>NZ_JAHRIB010000162.1 GCF_019090165.1 Streptomyces sp. BV286 | reverse complement strand
GCCGCCCGCTCCACCCGCCTCGCCCTGGCCGTGGCCGCCGCGGCCGCCCTGGCCGCCACCGCAACCCCGGCCGCCACCGCCGACAGCGCAAACACCGCCACGCGGGCCTGTGCCACCAACGACCTGACCTTCAAGATCACCTCGAAGACACAGGCGGGCGGCTACCTCCTCGTCACCGCCAAGGCCAAGTCCGGCATCACCTGCTCCCTGCAGGGCGTCTTCCCCTCCGCGTCCTTCGGCTCCGCCGCAGACACAGAGCTGCGGCCCGCCGAACACAGCGTCAGCGACGACGTCGTCCTCTCCGGCTCCACCGCCGCCTACGCCGGCATCAACCCCAAGTCCACCAACAACGACAACGGCAGGCTGTTCGACAAGCTCCACCTCTCCGTCGCAGGTGACGTGGACAACTTCGTCACCCTCAACCTCCCCCACACCGTCCAGGTCGACCGCCCCCTCGCCACCAACTGGCACGCCGACCCCGCCGACGCCGTCCCCTACAGCTGACCCCCACGACGGACGCCTCCACAGCGCCCGTCGACAACAGTGTCGCCCGCCCCCTGTCCAGGTGGCGGGCGACAGACAACCGGCCAAAGAGACTCCGTCCGGCGAAACTCCACTCGCCGGGTGGGGGCTCCTCTTCGCCTTGCACGGTGTGCATCTCGGCCGGGCAGCCGCGTACGAGGTCCTGACCGGCATCACCTCATCCGCCAAGTTCGACCACGATGGAGGGCGTGGATGGGTTCGTTCAGTTCCGGCTGCTCCATCGCGGCGAGGTACCCGCTCCGGGTGGACTCCGACTCGTGAGCTCGTTCCAACCAGACGGCAGGCACGGCGAGTTGCGCGGTACCTCGGGGCGCCCGACATGGCGAAGTGCAGGCCCGAGAGAGGAACAGGACAGAGGGCGGTGAAACAGGGACGGAGGCGATCGGCAGGGAGCGGCGAGAGGTCAGGTTGTCCGTCCCCTTGCCCCGCTCAGAGGTCGCCCACGTCGACCAGCCCGTCCTGGATGGCGCGGGCCACCAGGCTTGCCTTGGTCCGCGCGGGGCGGCCGACGTTCGCGTACTTGATCCGTACCCGGTCCAGGTACGAGTTGACCGTCCGTACGGAGATGCCGAGACGCTGAGCGACCAACTCCTTCGACTCCGACTGGAACCACTCGATGAGCACGTCCTCCTCGCGTGCGGACAGCTGGGGGCGGTCGGCGCGGGTGTTCGTTCCCAGCGCCCCGGCCAGAGCGGGCGGCATGTAGGGCCGGTCATCGGCTGCCGCCAGCGTCGCGTCGACCAGGTGCTGTCGGCCCTCGCTCTTGGTCAGAAACGTCGCGGCTCCCAGGTCCAGACAGCTGAGCGCTGTCTGCTCGTCATCCCGCATCGAGTAGACGACGACCTGCCGTCCGGCGTCGACGAGTCTTCGCAGACTGCCGAAGGCGGGACCGCCCTCGCCGAGTTGCAGGTCCAGGATGACGACATCGGCCGTGCTGCCCGGCGGGGTCCAGGCTTCCTGTACGGCGCCGCCGGCCGCGACCACGGTGATGGGCCGCAGCGATGCGGCGTACCACGCCTCTACGCCCGCGAGGATGGCGGGATGATCGTCGACGACGACCACGCTGACCGGTGCGTTGTCACTCATGCCAGATCAACTCCGGAGGCCGCCGGTCTTCTCCAGCCGGCGTCTACCCACACACTTTCGCCCCGCGTCGTTCGCACCACGGTCACCTTCGCGTCCGTCGCACGGTTGTGGGCTCGCAAGGCATCCCCGTCGCCTTGGACGTCGGCGCCGTCCTGGCTGATTGCGCTCACACGTACCGCGTGGGGGGTCCATACGACGGTGACCCGCGCGGTCGACCGGGTACGACCCAGAATCACCGCCACCGGGTCGACCAACTCCCTGCGTACCTCCAAAGGCACCTCACCCGGCCGGCCTCGTACGGCCAGGCTCACCGTCACCCCCTGGTGCTCGGCCACCTCGACGCATGCCCGCAACTCGTTCAGCAGCGGATCCACGACGGCATCGCCCTCGGCGAACAGGCGGCGCATGCGGGTGGCTTCCACACCGCACCGCAGCCTGACCTCCTCGTCGTGCGGGCTCAGCACACCGTGGCCAAGGCCCACCAGCAGCGGTACCGTCGTCGCCGTCAGGGCCCGGTAGCGCTCCTTGTGCCCACGCTGCATGTCCTCGTGGATGCGTTCCCGGGTACGCAGTTCTTCCTCCTGTGCGGCCGCGGTCCCCGCTGCCGGCGCCGTACCGTGGAGCAGGCGCGTCACCAGCACACCGACGGAGAACTGGAAGCCGCAGGCGGATATCGTGGAGATCCCCATGACGGCCGACTCGGCGGCGGTGGGCGCCCCCGACAAGAACACAGCGGTCGCGTTGAGTCCCATGTGCGCCCCGAGAAACGCCGCGTACACCCTGACCCGCAGGTCCGCCAGCAGGAACAGCGCATGCCAGCCGACCACTCCGAACGCCCAGTCCGCCGGACCTGTCGACTGCCCCGGCGGGAGCGTGAACGCACATACCGCCGAAGCTGCCAGCACCGAGCCCAGGCTCCAACCCCGCACCCTCGGCGGGATCTGCCGACCACGCAGCAGATAGGCGCCCCCGGCCACCGCGACGGCGGCGAGGCAGACGAAGGCGGCTGTCTGTGCCCACGCAGGTCGGTACACGTCCTGGTGGACCATGAGCCGGCGCAGCGAGACGGTGAACTGCCACACCAGGCTGATCAGCAGTACGGCCAGTTGAGCCCCGGAAAGGAGCTGTCCGCGGATGAGTCGGACGGCAGTGCTGTGCTGTGAATGGACGCGGGGCGGGCGCGGTATGCCACCCGCCACCTGCGCTCCGTCCGCTGCCGGTGACTCCCGGGCCCGGCCGTGCCAGCGCCACTGCACGCGGGTCCCGGTACCCGGATGGGAGGTAACGCGAGCCGAGCCTCCGACCGTGTGCATCCTGCCGATGATGGAACCGGAGATACCGCGGCGCCGTGCGGGGACGGACTGCGGGTCGAAACCCCGTCCCGCGTCGGACAGTTCGACGACGACGCCGTCCGCCTCTGCCCACGCCCTGAGCTCCGCTTCCCGCACCCCGGCATGGCGTGCCACATTGGTGACGGCCTCCCGGACCCCGTTGAATATCGCGAGCCCAGGGCCGGACGGAGTCACGAGCGGGCCCTCGATGTGCGTCTTGAGCTGCACCCTGGCCGGCCCATCACCCTCGGGCACGCAGCTGAGGAGCGCCGCGAGGTCGACGCGTCCCTTCTCGAATCCGGGCATGGCGGACAACGCCTCCAGATCCTGTCTGGCCCGCGGCGGCAGCCACGACCAGTCCCGGCCGTCGCCCTGAGAGACCATCAGCAGCGTCGCGCTCGCCGTATCGTGCAGGGTCGCCAAGTACTCGCGCTCCGCCGCCCTCCGCGCGGCGGCGACAGCGGCCTCCCGGCGCGACGCCGCCCTGGCCGCGGCCGACCGGTCGGCCGCCCTGGCCCGCGCGCGAACCATGAGGAAAGCAGCCCTCGACAGGCCCGCCTGGACGAACATGCGCCCCAGAGGTACCACGTCGGGGCTGTGCCCAGGCGAGGTGAGGACGTCCCCCAGCACGCAGACCACGGTCCCCAGCGCGGCCAGGCCGAACCCGGCCACGGGGCGCGTCGCCCACTCGTATTGGAAGGCGACGACGCAGATGCCGACGATCGCCTCGACCATCACATCCGCGCCCTCGCCGCCGAGCACCGGCTGGAGCAGCCCCGTCAGCACCACCACGGCCGCGTCCAACGTCCACAGCAGGGCTAGGGGGAGTGGATGGCGCAGCGAGTAGAGGCGCACACCGCAGGCCAGGACAGCGGGCACCAGCAGAGACATCGCCAGTGGAATCTCCGCCCCGTCCGCCAACACGACGCCCAGCGCACCGCACAGGCAGACCACGCTGGACCGGAGCCACACCCCGTACCGCTCGAGGGTGAGGATCAACAGGCGCTCACTGGACCCGGGGCCGTCCATCGGCTCAGCCGCCCCGTTCCCCCCGTTCCCCCCATGCCGCATAGCAGTAAGGATAGTAGCGGCGGCCGTGCTCAAAGCTCACGGCTGTGCACGACGGGCGGTCTCGCCCGCTTCCCTGCGCCAATTCCGGTGTGCGCGGCGGCCGTTCCTTGTGGGGCGAACGACCGGCACACTCAGCGACCGCGCCGGGCTACTGTGCCCGTCGTACGGGGCCGACACCGGCGGGGCACCCCGCATCAAGCCACTGATGTCATGAGTTCACGCTGCTTCGTCGCACCCGCACTCCCGTCCTGCAGGAACTCGGGCTGTCCGCCCGACAATCGGAAGGTGGAGCAGAATTGATCAAGATCCGAAGCAGGCGCGCCAAGTCGGCTACAGCCGCGGGGGCCCTTCTGGCCGGCCTCCTCGGCGGCGTGCTCGCCGGCGCGCCGTCCGCGACCGCCGCTGCGGCTGACCGCCCTTGCAGCTACGGGGCTTACCTCTACAACAAGGTCACCAACCCCACCTCGTACAAATACGTCCCCTACGTCACCGGCGATGGGTCCAATTGCTGGCTGGACTGGGGAATGAGCAACACGGCAGTCCGCGCCCTCCAGAAGAACCTCAACTCCTGCTACGGATACCGGCTGGCAACGGATGGGGACTTCGGAGACCTCACCGAGTCTGCGCTCGTCGCCGTTCAGAAGAAGGTGGGTGTCAGGGCGGACGGCGACTACGGCCCCAATACGCGGGATGCGATGGCGTGGGCGAACTACAGCATGGAAACCGGAGCACGGATCAGCTGCAACTGACGAACAGCCGATGCACCGCCCGGGCCCCGGCGCAAGCCTACGGAACAGGCTGACTTCTGGGCCACTGCGAGCTGGGAAACGTACCGGCTGTCCTGCAGGGCCGAGAGGGAATTCGATGCAGCCCGGCAGTCCTTTGTGCGCCAATGAACTCTTTCACTCGTGCCCGGATCCGTTGACCGCAGGGCTGTGACTCAGGAAGCCCCTGCCGTGTCGCCGTCCGAGCACCTCCCAACATGAGGGATACAACTATGTCCATTCGTCCCGGCAAGCGGTTCAAATCCCTTCTGACGGCCGGTGTCCTTACCGCCGGCCTCCTCGGCGGCGCCGTCGCCGTCGCTCCTTCGGCAGCGGCGTGGCCATACCTCGGGCATTGCTCAGGCGGTTCAAACGTCAGTTACACGGGTACCTCAACTCAGTTGATCAAGGTGCCGGTGGTCCGGTACAACGGGCTCAACAACGTGCGCTGCTGGATGGACTACGGCAGCACTGGAAACGGCGTGGAGACCCTTCAGCTCGCCCTCAAGTCGTGTTACGGCCGCTCCATCGCCGTCGACGGAGACTTCGGGCCGGCCACGCGAGATGCCCTCGAGTACGCCCAGAGCCAAGAAGGAATCACCGTTGACGGGCAGTACGGCGAGCAGGGGTTCAACAATCTGAAGTGGGCGAGGTACACGCAGGACGGGACGCGCAACGGCTGTGCCAGGTACAGCTTCTAGCCGTTCGTGATCGGAAGGCACTGTCCGTGCATGACTGCGACGACCCCGCCTGGGGGCCGCTTCCCGTCCGCCCGGCCGCACTGCGCTGGCTGCTGCTTCTCCCTCTGACCCTGGTGTTCCTGCCGCTGTGGTGGGTGGTGTGGGTCTTCATCGCGGTCTGCGTCTACTGCGTGGCGCCGTGTGCCGAGCTGATCGTCTACATGGTGCCGCGTGCCGAGAACGGTGCGACACGGATGGTGGACGCCACGCTGGGCCGGGTGCCGTTCCTCCCGCTCTGGTGCGTGACCCCGGTGGCGCTGGTGCGGGAGGACGACACGGGGTACTACCAGGCGCGGGTGAACCGGCGCATCGAGAAGCAGACCCGGCGAGTGGAGACCTCCCAGTACCGTCGCGAGTATCACCGAGACCTGGAACTCGGAGCACACTACTTCCGTGGTGCCGGCGCCGGTCACGTTCTACGCGTCGCCTCGGAGCAGGGCTGGAACCTCCATCCGGTGCTGCACTCGCACCCCCGGCGTCGGCTACGGCTGCGCCACAACGGCCGGCCACGACCGGCCAGCAACTGACGGTCCCGAATGATCTTCGTCAAGGGCGGCCGCCTCACTCGCTGATGAGCTGGTCACGCTCGCCGTGGGCCAGGCCCAGGGCTGACCGGCCCCGACGTGCTCACCCTCTTCCAAGGAGAAGACACTGAGAAGAAGCGCCCTACGGTGGCCGATGCCGATCATCGCGTTCGTGCTGGGCCTGCCCTTGTTGACCGGCTGCGCCATCGACAAGGGCACGGCACTCGCTGCGGATTTCGAAGAAAACTGGGCCGGCACGCCGGACGTGGCAAAGATCCGCACCACCAAGAACAACACGCTGCCCTTCAAGGGGACGTCCGACGGCACTCTGATCCTCAAGGACGGCACTTCCGCCGACCGCGTGACCAAGCTGGCCGGCGAGATGAGGCAGTACGTCGCCCGTCACGACAAGATCACCGGACGGATTACGGCGGACGGCATCACCTTCACCGTTGTCGCGGACAAAAGGCGCACCCACGAAGCGCTGGCGCTGTGGCGGTCACTGACAGCCGACGAGCAGGTGGTGAACGCCGACATCGACGACGAGCCCTGGAAAGAAGCAACCGACCGCTGGCGGATCGAGGTCACCGCGGTCGATGCCACCAGCGCATTGGCGGTGTTCAAGGACATGCTCGCCGAGGGCGACCGGCACCGGCCACTCGCCGGCGTGATGGTCCTCAAGGTCAGGGGGCCGGGACTCTTTGTGGAGACCGACTTCAACGACGCCTTCCCTGCCGAGGCGATCGCCGCGTACGAGGCGGTGCTCGCCCAGTACCCGGTCGTCGGCGCGGGTGTGCGACGCGACGCTGTGTCTGGATCGGCAGTGAGCATCGTCGTGGCGGAGAGCGCGGATCGGGACCATGCCGACGAGCTCGCCAGGAGGGCAGCACCGGACCTCGGCGCCGCTGTCAAGGTCACCAGCGACGGTGGCGACTCATCAGCCGGCCTGTAGCTGCCGAAGCAGGGGACCGGCGACCGGAGAGCTGCCGGGGTGCGTGCATCCCCGACCACGACTGATACCGGCACATCACCCTCGCCCAGTCGGCCGCATCGTTTCCTGCCTCCAAGACGCGGTCGCCCTGCGCGAACAGGGCCTCTCGCCTCGAAGCGCGACCGTCAGGAGGCAGCACAGCCTGCGGACCAGGGACGAGGCTGCCCCCGCCGGTACCGTCCCGCCCCGCGTATTCACCGCCCACGAGATCCGCCGTCTGCTCCTCATCCTGCATCCCCAACGCCGCCCAACCCGCCCCGACCGGATCCAACAGCGTTTACACATCTCCAGTCGGCGACGCTCCACCAGGCCGGCGCCGCGCCCGACATCGAACCCGCCGCCACGCGGCCCCGGCCACCCGAACTACAGCAATCCAACCGCTCTACGGCTCATGGGCTTGTGGGGCAAACGACCGGCACACTCGGCGACCGGACCGGGCTACTGTGCCCGTCGTACGGAGGTGCCACCGACTGCAACGAACGCGCACGACCTGACGTTCGCGCGTGGGACGTCCCAGGATGACGCCTCTTCCGCGTCATCGTGTGGCCGGACACCGCGCCGAAATCCCGGTCATGTCGCGGAGTCGGCCCGTGTAGTCGGTTCAGCTCATCGCACGTCAACGGAGGGAAAAGCATGCGCGCACTCACCAAGGCACTCGTCGGTGTCACCGCCGCCGTCGGAATCGCCGCCGGCGGCCTGGCCACCACGGGCACAGCCGTGGCGGCCCCCGCGCCGACCCAGCAGCAGGCAGTGACGGGTGAGGTCGGCCCGCTCGCGGTGGTCAACCTCGGGCTGAACACCGCCCAGGCGAGGGACTGGCAGTGCTGGCTGCGCGCATTGGGTTACAAGCCCGGCACGATCGACGGGCAGTTGGGCACCAACAGTTGGAAGGCGGCGCAGGAATTCTTCACCCCCCAGGGCTTCTACAACGATGACATCGACGGAATCGTCGGACCCAACACGATCCAGGCGCTCCAGCGCTACCTGAACTCCCGCAACCTGGGCTACAACCTTGCTGTCGACGGGATCGCCGGAAAGCGCACCAAGGACGCGTTCGCGCATTACGCCGATAGGTTCTCGCACCTCTGCTGAGCCGACCCGACGACCGCACACGCACTGGCGGACGTGTCTCTCATCAGGGAGAGGACGGTCAGCGGAGTACGAGTCCTGCCTCCCGCCGCATCGTGCCTGCAGGCGTTCTCGTCAGGACAGTACGACTGCCTCATTGCTCATCCGCAGAGCGGACGGGCCTTGTGGCGGCACTTTCCGGACTCAAGATCATAATTAATATTCAAGAGAAAGAGAAAATCCATGACTTACCGCTCTGTCCGAAATCGGGCTCTTGCCGCCGTGGGTGCCTTCGCCGCGGCTGTTGGCGTCCTCACGGCCACCGCTCCCACCTCTTCCGCGGCCGGTGGTTACCCCACCTGCACCTCTTACAAGACCATTGCCCATGGCGGCCTGAACATCAAGGTGCCGTCCACGGCGGCCCCCAGCGGCACCACCACCTGCAACCTGGTGCTGAACCCCAACTACACAGGTGATGACACGGCCGTCGAGATTCTCCAGACGAGCCTCAAGACGTGTGAGGGGCAGTCACACCTGGCTGTCGACGGCGCTTACGGGCGTCAGACCTTCCTGGCGGTGGAGGCTGTCCAGAAGAAGTACGGACTGGGTGCAGACGGTATTTACGGCCCGCAGACGCGCAATGCGATGAAGCACGCCGGATCCCTGGGACATTGCGGCCGCATCTGATCCGTACGCGGCCGACCGGGCGAGCGGGCCGATCCGGCCCACGGATTCGGTGCGTGCGCTGGAGCCGGGACAGGGCCTGCCGCTGGATGCCCGGCAGATCCCGGGTGAGGTAGCCGTACTTCTCCTGGCCGGCAAGTACGGCGTCACCTGGAGCACGGTCAACAAGGTCCTGACCTCGGCTGGGCCGCAGCCGCGCACGACAACCGCTTCGGCGCGGCCGTCGAAGCTGGATCCGTTCACGCTGCTGATCGACGAGATCCTGCTCATTGATCTGGACGCGACAGGGACTGAGAGTCCGGTGTTCATACCTTGCTCGCGACCACCATGTAGTTCTCGGTCTCAAGAGCGAACGTGCTCAGTTCCGCTCGGAGTCCGACCCGGTGCAGGTCGACTTCGAGTTCCTCGTACCGGTAGGGCCAGCAGGACAGCAGCTCCGAGCGGACGAGAACCAACCCGGTCGCATCAACTTGCGCGATCGCAATCTCGATGTGGTGCTCCTCCTCCCAATGCGGCGCAATCTCCCAGCGGTAGACCACGACGGCATCGCGACCGTTCCGGCGGACGAGTCGGTCACTGATCTCCAGCCGGGAACCTCTGGCCCTCACGAGTTCCCAAGTGCGGGATGTGAGTACCAAGCGCCCGCCGGGGCGCAGAAGCCGTGACATCGACTTCAGAGCGGCACCCCTGCCTGTCGCGCCCGCGGCATGGTGAAGCGAGTTGCCAACGCAGAACACCATGTCGAACGTGTTGTCCTGGAAATGGTCGGGCAACTCTTCCCAGTTCGCCCGTACGGCCCGGACGGATGCCCCGTACTCCTCGGACAACTCCGCAGTCCGACGAACCATCGCCTCGCTGGCGTCAGTTGCGACAACCTGCATGCCACGACCGGCGAGGCCAACCGCCAACTGTCCGGTTCCGCACGAACAGTCGAGGATGTGAGCGTTCGACGGCAGGGGCTTGAGGACGTCGTCGAACGACGCAGCGAACTCGGCTGGTGGCAACTTTGCATCCGAGATGAGCCATTCGTACACTTCGGCAAGCACGTCATAGCCCGTCACCACCACTACCTCCGTCACGCGGCAGACTCACGGTAGGACGTCAGTCCATCAGCGGAGCAAGCCGGGCACCAATGGTTTTCGCAAGGATGGCTCTGACGGTGTTTGTGGGTTGTCAGTTGTCCGTCTGAGTGGATGTCACCGGGTGGTCAGCTGGGAATTTGTTCGTGAGAAGTAGTGTCACTCGCGGGGTTACGCGGAGGGTGTCGGAGTGCCTTCCGGCAGTAGGCCAGTGGATTTCAGGGCGGCCCAGAGGTCGCCGGGGACAGGGCGGTTGAAGAGGGTCACGTTCTCGGCGACCTCCTCGGGAGAACGGGCGCCGACGACCACGCTCACGACGGCGGGGTGCCCGAGAGGAAACCGCGCAGCCACCGTGAGAGGCGGCACGTCGAAGGCAGCGCAGAGCTTCCTCAACGCCCTGATGCGCGCGCCCAGTTCAGCAGGAATCGTCGTGTATCCGTGCGGAGCGCCTGGCCGCAGGTCTGCCAGCAATCCCGACTGGTAGACACCTGCGGCCATGACAGCGACCTCCCGCTCGACGCACAGCGGCAGCAACTCCTCGAGCCCCGATTGGTCGAGGAGGTTGTATCGCCCGGCCAGCAGCACGCAGTCGGGCCCGGGGGAGGCTGCTTCCCGCAGGAAACGGGCGGCCACGGGCGCGTGGTTGACGCCGAGCGAGACCGCGCCGATGACCCCCTCGTCCCGCAGCTTTGCCAGCGCCCGATAGGCATCTGCCACCGCGGCCCCGAAATCCTCGTCGGGGTCATGCACATGGAGGACGTCGATCCGGTCGAGCCCCAGCCGCCCCAGGCTCTCCTCGACCGAACGCAGCACTCCGGCGTACGAGTAGTCGAGCCGCGGCCCGACCCCAGCCGGCGGATCCGCCCAGATCGGCTGCGTGTCCGGGCCACCCGGCTCGATGATCCGCCCCACCTTGGTGCACAACACATACGCGTCACGGGGCCTCCGGGAGAGGGCCGCGCCCGTACGCGTCTCCGAGCGCCCGTACCCGTACACGGGAGCAGTGTCGTAAAGCCGTACGCCCAGTTCCCAGGCGGTGTCGAGCGTGGCGGCCGCCTGTTGCTGCGACACCGGCTCGAACAGTCCGCCCAGGGAGGCCAGCCCCAGCCCAAGACGGCTGACCCTCAGCCCCGTGCGGCCCAGCAGTACGAGGTCGTCGGCTCTCATCACCACCCACTCCCCACGGCCGACTGGCTCAAGCAGCCGACACGGCTGCTGAACGGTGACGGCCCGCAGTCTCTACGCCGCCCCGAACACGGCTGACACCGGCGCCCGGCACCAGCGGCGCGGACAGAGTAACGGGCGCAGGCGCTGTCGGGGCCACTGGACAGCGGGATCTCGACAGTTTCTCCTCGGGTGCCCCGCTTTGGCAGGGGATGGTCGGCGGCGGCAGAATCCGTAGCCTCAGACATCGATTCTTATGGCCCGATCGCGCGTTGAAACGAGGCGTAACGATTCCTGTTGAGCGGTTGGTACCGGACGAGTTGTGGGCTCTGTTCCGGCGGGTGGTGCCGCCCGCCGAGGTGAAGCGTCCATGACGATGGCTCCGCAGCCGCGGCATACGCCACGGCACCGCCCGCAAGGGCATCGAGCCCCTGCAGCGGCTCGGCCGTCATCGATGGGTCGTCGAATGTACGGTTTCCTGGCTTGGCGGATGCCGTCGCCCACACCGCCGCTATGAACGCAAGCCCGAGCACGTCCTTGCCTTCGTCGGCACAGCCGCCGCTCTCATCTGCCACCGGCGCCTCACCACATGAACGGTGAAGAGGCGTTGTGGCGTCGGCGGGATCAGTCGGTGGTGAAGCTGGACAGCATCGCGGCCGGGAGGCGGCTGCCCGCCGAGCCGTGGGGGAGGATCTCGGTGATGTGGGCCAGGTCGGCGTCAGTGAGCTGGACACTGTCCGCGCCGGCGTTCTCCTCGAGACGCTTGGCACTGCGGGTGCCGGGGATGGGCACGACGTCCTGGCCCTGGGCGAGGAGCCAGGCCAGCGCGAGTTGGGCGGTGGTGATGCCCTTGGCCGCGGCGAGTTCCTTGAGCTGTTCGGTGGCGCGGAGGTTGTAGGTGTAGTTCTCGCCCTGCCAGCGCTCGTCCCAGCTGCGCATGTCGTCCGCGGGGTATTCACTCGCGGGCTTGACCGCCCCGGTAAGGAAGCCGCGGCCGAGCGGGGAGTAGGGCACCAGGCCGATGCCGAGCTCCTGCAGGACGGGAAGGATCTCCTCCTCCACCTCCCGCTCGAAGAGCGAGTACTCGTACTGGAGCACCGAGAGCGGGGTAACGGCGTGGGCGCGTCGGATGTACTGGGGTCCGACGTTGCTCAGGCCGAAGTACTTCACCTTGCCTTCGGTGATCAGATCGCCGACCACGCCCGCGACCTCCTCGACCGGAATGGTGGGGTCGGAGATGTGCTGGTAGAAGAGGTCGATGTGGTCGCTCTGCAGGTAGCGCAGGCTGTTCTCGGCGACCTTGCGGATGTTCTCGGGGCGGCTGTTGAAGCCGGAGCCCAGCGGCTGGGTCGTCATGTCGAAGCCGAACTTGGTGGCGAGGACCACCTCGTCGCGGAAGTCACGGACTGCCTTGCCCAGGAGGATTTCGTTACTGCCGGTACCGGCGCCGTACAGCTCGGCGGTGTCGAAGAAGTCGATGCCAAGTTCGTGGGCGCGGCGGATGGTGGCGATGCTCTCGGCGTCGTTCGAGGCGCCGTAGGCCATGGACATGCCCATGGTCCCCAGGCCGAGCGCCGAGACGCGCAGACCCTGAGAGCCCAGATTGCGATGCTGCATGAGTTCACTCCCTCGGTATTTCGTCGGCTTCACCCACGGAGGCCAAACCGAACTGTTCCGTTTGACTGTACGTGCCGACCACCCCGACTGCCAAACCGAACGGTTCGGTGCTCTATCCTGGGCCTATGTCCCAGTCCCGCGACTCCGGCCAGACCGCAGCGCCCACCACCGGCGGCGACACCACGCGCGAGCGCATCCTTGCCGCTGCCATGGAGGAGTTCGCCGGCCACGGCATCGCCGGCGCCCGCGTGGACCGCATCGCCAAGCTGGCCAAAACCAGCAAGGAACGCGTCTACGCCTACTTCCGCAGCAAAGACGCGCTTTATGCCGCTGTTGCTGCACGGGAGTATGTCGTCATCGCCGAGGCCACCCAGATGGACCCGTCCGACCTCCCTGGCTACGCGGGCCGGCTGTTCGACTACTTCGTCGCCCGTCCAGACCACCACCGCCTGATCACCTGGGGCCGCCTCGAACTGCAGGGCACCACAGCCGGTGCCGACGATCCCGACCAGGCAGTGATCACCCGCAAAATCGACCAGCTCCGCCAGGTTCAGCAGGCTGGACAACTCGACCCCGCCTGGGATCCGGCCGACGTCCTCGCCCTGGTCAACCAGATCGCCATGACCTGGGCGTCGCAACCCGAACTCAGCAAGGCCGCCGCCGCACACGCCGCGGACCCCACCACCGCCGCCCGCCGTGCCGCAGTGGTGACCGCAGTCGAGCAGCTATTCCCCCGAGCGGTCTGAGTAACACCGGTTTGGGGCAGGGGACCTGCCCGCAACGGGGTACGTGCGCTCGTGACCGGAATCAGGCGCAGCATGCTGAGCCCTCGGGTACCCCTGCTCGCCAGCACCACCACCAACGGAACCTCAGCGGGAGCCGTCCGACACTGTTCAGCGAGCGATCACGCCGTAAGAAGCTGCCTCTTACCACTGCCTCCAGAAGCGGGAGCCCTTCGATGAGAAGTCGGACCTGCTCGTCCAGTCAGCCAGGCTCTTTCCGGACTGGAAGAACCCCTCGGCCCGCCATCTTGGTCCAGTGACGCGCACCAGCTCGGTCAGTGGCACAGGGGTGGGCGAGTAGCAGCGGTAGTCGGCCCGTTCGCCGGTGCCGCGGCTGCGTCGGATCAGCCGCTGACGGTTGCTGGAATCGAGGTTGGCGAGGTCGATGACGGCCCAGTCGTCGAAGCGGTGACCCTTGGCTCCGGTTCCGGCGGAGAGGTTCTGCCAGGCCCGTTTGGGCACGCTCTTTTGCCAGAGTGTCCGCGCGGAACTTCCCCGCGCTGGTGGTGGCTTCGTGCGAGCGGGCCACCGCGAGGACGTAGCCGGTGCCGCGTTCCTCCAGCGCGCTGCGCAGCTTGGGGCGCCGTCGTAGACCTCGTCGCCCGCGACCCACGCGGCCCGGTGGCCGGCGACCAGGAACCGAGCAAGCATGCACACGGCCAGCTCGGGTTTGGCGGCGAAGGCGGTCTCCTCACTGAGTCCGGCGGCGCGGCAGCAGTCGGGGTCGGTGGTCCAGGAACGCGGAACGTAAGATTCCCGGTTCGCCGCGGCGGCGGCCCGCGGCGGCCGGCGAGACCGGATAGACGGCGACCAGGGGGTTCTCGATTCTGCCCGGGGTGCCGGTGTACTGCCGCTGGGCACCGACAGTGTCGGTGCCCTTCTTCACGTCGCCGGTCTCGTCGACAACCAGGACTGCCTCGGCGTCGTGCACATGCTCGGCCACGTAGGCGCGCACGTCGTCGCGGACGTGGTCGGCGTCGCACTTGGCCCGCCCGAGGAGGTGCTGCGTGCCGTCCCGGGTTTGTCCCCGGCCCACTTGGCGATGGTCCAGCAGTTCTGCGCGGCAGGTCGGACAGCAGTCCGAGTACCAACTTCCGGGCCCGGCGCCGGGATTCCACCTGCGTGAACCGTCCCGCCATCCGGCTCATCAGGCCCTCGAACGCTTCCTGCCGGCGGGCAGGGTCTACGCTGTGACCTGCGGCCGCCGCATGATTGTTTGTGTTCACACACCGATGACCAACGGTGGCCGCGCCCGTCTCCACAGCGCGTCAGGGTCGCGCAGCGTCTGCCTGCCGTCCTGTATCTGGAGGACTTGTGCAACGTGGCGAAGTCTGGTGGGTTCAGTTCGACGAGCGGAGGCTGGTCGTACTGCTGTCGGGAGAGGAAACGTCCGGGATCCGGGTGATGCAGGTCGTTTCTCCGGCGGGTGTTGACATCAGCGCTCTGGGCGTCGAAGTGATGGTGGGTGCCGGTGAAGGACTGCCGTTCGAAGGCGTGCTGCGGCTCGCGTTCCCGCGTCCAGGCTTCACTCCGTGCACGTGGCTGACCACTGTGTCCCGGGACGACCTGATAGAGCGCGAGGCCGTCCTGTCCTCAGCGAAGCTCAGCGAGATCGACGACGCCCTCCGACTCGCTGAACAAGGGCAGGAGCAGACCCCGGCGACGACCGCGAAGCTCAGCGAGATGCGGGACACCCTCCGGCTCGGTGAACTCGGGTAGACGAAGAAGGAGCCGACGCCCGTGACGGCGTGGGCGATCTCGGGCGAGATGATCCACGCCGGCCTCGGCGCCCTTCACCATCGAGATCATGATCTACGTGGAGTACTTGCCGTCACTCTTGCTCAGAGGCTTTCTGCTGGCCTTGCTGTGAGTGCCGACCGCGCTGCGCCTCCTGGATGTCCCGCATGCGCTGAGCATCCCGCTCCTCGGAACGTCGCCGGGAGCGTTCCACCACCGGCCCCAGCAGCCGAGCAGGCATGCCCGAACGCCGCACCCACGACTACCTGCGGCCTGGGTCACCAGTTTGCTCGCGGCCTTCACATCGCCGAGGTGCCGGACGCCAAGGGCGGGCAGGAGTTGAGTCAACGGTTGATTAGCCGTGGGCGCGGGGCCTCGCCCGTGGATTCCGCATCGGTGTCGTCGGTGTCGTCGGTGCCGACCGGGCCGCGGGGAAGTATCCAGTCCAGCCACTTTGGCAGCCACCAGTTGGCCCGGCCGAGGAGTGTCATCGTCGCCGGGACCAGCACCATGCGTACGACCGTGGCGTCGATGAAGATCGCGGTGGCCAGGCCGAGCCCGAACATTTTGGTGGAGGGGTCCTCGGCGACGGCGAAGGACAGGAAGACCGCCACCATGATGAGAGCGGCCGAGGTGATGATTCGGGCGGTGCGTGAGACGCCCTCAACAATCGCCGTGCCGTTGTCGCCGGTGCGCAGGTACTCCTCGCGTACGCGGGAGAGGAGGAACACCTCGTAGTCCATCGACAGGCCGAACAGGATGGCGAAGAGGAACATCGGGATGAACGACACGATCGGAACCGTCGCTTCCAGCCCGATGAGTGTGCCTCCCCAACCCCATTGGAAGACCGCGACCATGACGCCGTAGGCCGCGCCGATGCTCAGCAGATTCAGCAGTACCGCTTTGAGCGGTACGAGTATCGAGCGGAACACCAGCATCAGCAGCAGGAACGACATCGCCAGCACGACGGCGACGAACACCGGCAGGCGTTGGCTGGTGCGTTGGCCTACGTCGGACAGGCTCGCGGCGGCGCCGCCGACGTGGGCCCTGGCCGGGCCGTGCGCGATCGCCGTGGGCAGCACGTCGGTGCGCAGCCGGGCGATGGTGTCTGCCGTGGCCTTGTCCTGAGGGCTGGTGGTCGGGAACACCACGAGGGTCGCGATGCCGGTGGCGCGATCGGTGCGCGTCGGTGCGACGGATGCGATGCCCGGATCCGCCGCGACCGCCCCGACGAGTCGGTCCAGCACTTCCGGGTCACCGGTGGGGTCCGCGGCGATGACGAGGGGACCGTTGGTGCCCGGGCCGAAGCCCTCGGCGACGAGGTCGTAGGCCCGGCGCTCGGTACGGTTGTGGGGCAGTGAGCCGTCGTCGGGCAGGCCGACGCGCAGGCCGAGCACGGGCAGCGTCGCGGTCAGCAGCAGCCCTGCCGCGCCGACCGCGTACGGCACCGGGTGCCGGCTGACGTGCCCGATCCAGCGGCGCCACCCGGCGGCGTGAGCGGCGCCTGCCGCCGGGTCCCGCCGCCGTGCGAGTCGCCCCAGCTTCCTGGTCTGCAGAGCCCGGCTGATCCGGCCGGCCCGGGCCAGGCGCGGGCCGGCGGCGCCGAGGAAGGCCGGCAGCAGCGTCACCGACGCGACCACCATGGTCAGGACGACGATCGAGACGGCGAGCCCGCCCACCGTCATGAACGGCACGTTCGCGACCGCCAGGCCGAGGATCGACACGACGACGGTGCCGCCGGCGAAGACCACCGGCCGCCCCGCCGTGGCCACCGCTCGTCCGGCCGCCTCGTGCGGATCGAGCCCGCGCGCGAGGTACTCCCGATGCCTGGCGAGCACGAACAGCGCGTAGTCGATGCCCACGCCGAGCCCGACCATGCTGCCCAGGACCGGTGCGAAGGTGGGGACGTCCGTGACTCCCGCCAGTACCGTCATCGTGGCGACCCCGACGGTCAGCCCGAAGACCGCCATGCCGATCGGCAGCGCGGTGGCGACGAGCGAACCGAACGCCAGGAACAGGATCGCGGCCGCGGCGAGGAGACCGATCAACTCGCTCACGCCGCCGTCGGAGCCGGAGAAGGCGTAGAAGAGGTCCCCGCCCATCTCGATGCGCAGGGGCATCTCGGCGCGCAGCCGGTCGCCGAGATCGACGAGGGCGTCGAGGTCTTCGGCCGACAGCCGGCTCTGGTCGGGGTACTGCACCCGGACGACCGCGATCCGTCCGTCGGCCGAGACGAGGCCGCCGCGCACGGCGGTGTCCCCGCCCGCGTCGAGTGCGCCCGCCGGGTCGCTCGTGGCGAGCACGTGCGGCAGCCGTTTCACCTCGGTCTGCAGCCGCGTGAGAGCGGTGCGCGCGCTGTCGTGGTCGAAGAACGTCGCAGCGCCGTCGAGGGGGGTGACGACCACTTGGGCGGTCATCCCCTCCTGGCCGGTGCCGGCCCGCTCGATCAGTTCCGCGGCCCGCTGGGAGTCCAGTCCCGGAGCGGTCATCGCATCCGCATTCCGCCCGCCGAAGGCGACGGCGGCGAGGACTGCGAGCGTGACGGCGACCAGCCATGCCGCGATCACCCGCCAGGGATGGCGGGCGGCGCTTGCGCCCAGGCGCAACAGGGCTTTCGAGAGCATCGGGTCCTCCAACCACTTCGTCGGCCGTCCTTGTACGGCCGCCGATGCAGAGGCTCGTCGCCACGGCGCTCCGAGGCATCGGCCCGCGGGCCGCGGATCCGTCGGCCCCAAGTCGGAGTGCGGCCCCGTCCTTTCGGCCGATGCGCGGCACGCCGCGGTCCCTAGGCTGAGAACCGTGCTCCGAGACGACCTGCGAACCCTGTGGACCGAACCCCGGCCGCCCGACGCGCCCGCCCGGATGCGGCGGGACTGGGCGCTGCTCGCCGCGGGCCTCGCCGGTGTGGCGCTGGAGGCCACCCTGCGTGAGAACGTCGTGTGGCGGCCGGTGGCGGTGCTGTTCGCCGTATCGCTGTGGCTGCTGCCCCTGTGGCGCCGGACCCGCCCGCTGGCGATGGTGACGCTGGCGTTCGGCTCGGTGATGCTGCTCCAGGTGGCCTGGCTCGTCGCCGAACAGCGCGAGCCCGTCGGCCTGGACACCGGCGCGGTCGTGCTCGTGCTGGTGTACGCGCTGCTCCGGTGGGGATCGGGACGCGAGATCGTGCTGGGCGGCGCGGTGATCGTCGCGGTCGGCGCGCTGTGTGTCGTCACGTACGAGACCCCGGTCGTCGAAAAGGTCGTGGGCTTCGTCTTCCTGCTGCTGCCCGGCGTGGTCGGGGCTGCCGTGCGGTTCCGTGTGACCGCTCGCGAGCGGCAGGTGGAGCAGGTGCGCTCCCGCGAGCGTGAGCAGCTCGCCCGGGAACTGCACGACACGGTGGCCCACCACGTGTCGGCCATGGTGATCATCGCCCAGGCGGGCCGGGTACTCGCGGGCACCGACCCGTCCGCCGCCGTCGAGGCGCTGGAGGAGGTCGAGGAGGAAGGGGCACGCACGCTGGAGGAAATGCGCGCCATGGTCGCCGCGCTGCGCGACCGCGGGGTCGGCCCCGAACTGGCGCCCCCTGCCGGGGTCGCGGATCTGGAGCGCCTGGTGCGTACGCCGGGTGGTCGCCTCAGGGTCGACCTGGGGCTCGACGGCGAACTGGACGCGCTGCCCCCGGCCGTGGACGCGGCCGTCTACCGGATCGTGCAGGAGTCGGTGACCAACGCGATGCGCCATGCGGTCGACGCGACCGAGCTCGTCGTTCGGGTCGCCGCGGAACGGCACACGGTACGGGTGAGCGTGCGCGACAACGGCCGGCGCACCGGCCGGGGTCGCGACGGATACGGACTTACCGGATTGCGCGAGCGCGCGACCCTGCTTGGCGGCACACTACGAGCCGGCCCGGGTACCGACCGGGGGTGGCATGTCGAAGCCGAACTGCCGAGAGCGAGGAGCGAGAGCGGTGTCCATTCGCGTCCTCGTCGCTGACGACCAGGCGATCATCCGCACCGGGTTGCGGATCATGCTGAACGCTCAGCTCGGCATCGAGGTGGTCGGCGAGGCCGCCGACGGGCGGGAAGCGGTACGTCTGGCCCGCGAACTGCGCCCCGACGTCTGCCTGTTCGACATCCGCATGCCCGTACTCGACGGGCTCGAGGCCACCCGGCTGGTCGCCGGCCCGGGCGTCGCAGACCCGCTGGTCGTGGTCGTCATCACCACGTTCGACCTCGACGAGTACGTCTACGGCTCACTGCGTGCGGGCGCCCGCGGATTCCTCCTCAAGGACACGGGACCGGACCTTCTGGCGCAGGCCGTACGGTCGGCGTCCGACGGTGAGGCGCTCATCGCGCCCAGCGTCACCGTCCGTCTGCTCCAGGCATTCGCGGACCTGCCCGCCGGGCGGCCCGTGGCCCAGCCGGTCTCCGCCGTCACCGCCCGCGAGGAGCAGGTGCTCCTCGCCGTCGCTCGCGGGCTGACCAACACCGAGATCGCCGATGCACTGCACATCAGCCTCAGCACGGTGAAGACGCATCTGGCCAGCCTGATGGCCAAACTCGGCGCCCGCAACCGGGTCGAGATCGCGATGTGGGCGTACGAAACGCGCCGTATCCTCCCCGGAACCTGAGCCGGGGGTGCCGGGCCATGTCCCATGAGCCCCACCCGGCCAGCAGTGCACCGGTCGGCTCACGCCGGCTCCACGTGCCTCACCCGCCCCAGAGCGCGACGTACCAGGAGGCCGGAACCGGGATGGTGAGACACCCGATACGGCAAGACCTTCGTCAGCTACCTCGCCAGTCTCCACCTGCACGCCTCGATGAGCTGGGTCAAAGACCTCACCAGGACCACCCGATGATCACGACTCGATACGTGCCCTGGTGCGGTCGTTACGGCGATGCCCGCGGCTGCGCCGGCTCTCAGTACAACCGCTGACGGCGCTCGGCAGCTTCCAGCGAACGGGTCAGGTCGGCATCGGATCTTCGCCTGGAAGGTAGGACAAGCTCAGCCGGTCTGTGTGTCCAGCAGCGTGCCCAGGTCCGCGGTGTTCCTGGCGGACGGGGTTCTGACGGTGACCGGCTCGTTGATCCTGGGAAAGCGACACCCCAGCGCTATGAACTGGTCGAGGCTGTTGGTCTGGCGCTCGCGGCTCGCCTTGTCGGTGGCAGCCTGCTGAGCGGCCTTCAACCCCTCGAAGGTGACCGTTCCCCGGTAGTGCGTGGTGCGGGCGCCGCCGACCGTCTCGGCCCCGATCTTCTCCGCGTTCCTGGAGCCGGTCAGCAGCGTGGACGGGACAATCGGGCTGCCCTCGACCTGACGGGGCAGCAGGCCGTAGGACTGGTTGTCCACGGAGAGGAGCCCCCAGCCCGCCGACCGACGGAACACGCGAAGTGGACATCACGGTCAAGGGTAACGACATCGCACTGCTACGACAGGCAGAGCGACACGGCCCGACGACTACTCAACGCGATGCGCACCGAACTCGAGCACGAGCAGCAGCTCATTAAGATTCGCGAGACATCTCGACCTCAACGGCATCGCCCTCGACAGTACGGCCGAGCGCATGTTTCAGGAAGGGGTATCTGTGGTCTCTGAAACCCTCAAAGCACTCACCAATCCAGTGATCGCGCCAATTCTGTGCGATGGATACCCCCCATCGCACAGGTGCTGAGCTGCATCAACCTGAGAACCACGCCACAGCCTCATGACGCTCCGGATGGCTCACTGGATGAAGGCCACGGCTGTGATCGCCAGGGACAGTGCTGCGAATCCCACCGGCCACTTCATCCACGACAGTCTCCTGGCTTCGAGGAAGGCGGCGGCCAGCACCTCCGCCACGACGGCGAGGGCAGTGGCGGCCGCCAGATACAGTGCGCGGCTCCCGGCAGCGTCCGCGAGCTTCTTGTACCGGCTCTGCTCCCCAACCATGGCGGGCCAGTCCTCGGGCTTTACGCCAATGGCGGTGACCGTGCCCCGGGTCACGCCGTCGGCGACGCGGGGCGCGCGTCCCATGAACTCGGCCATCTGACGCAGCCGCCCGGATAGGCGAAGCTCGGCTGTCGCCACGGACCGTTCGTGCCGAGTGGCTGCGGAGTCTTCGAGATAGAGGGCCGCGGCCTCGCGGGCGAGAGCCTCGATTTCAGCGAGGTTGGCCGAACCGACCATTTGGTTGAGGAAGGCCGCCCTCTGGCCACTCACCACGATGCTGGCGGTAAGCCGGACCGCATGCCGCGCCGCTTCCGCCTGGGACCGCTGTTCGCTCACCGTGGCCACCAGCTGCCCGAGCGGAAGCAGGAACAGCAGAGCGGCGATGAGCAGATGGATCTGAATGGCGCGTCGGCGGTCGGGTGGCGCGGTGGCGGGCTGCGGGATGGGGTCGACGCCCCTGAGAATGGGCCGGGCAGGAGGGACGGGGGGCGGGTGACGCCAAGGTGCGGGCCTGAGAATGCTGGCGGCCACGATTGCCGCGAGAACCGCAGCGCCAGCTGCCGCGGTCGTGCCGCGCCCCCAGTCGGCCCACCTGTCGCCCTGTTGCACGGTGGCGTCGGGTTTGAGGTGGTAGAGGGCCGGTTGACGCTCCTGCTGATCGGCAAGGCGGCGAGGAAGATCGTACCCCTGTTTGCCCGTCAGGTACTGGTTGCTGCCGATGATGCTCTCGGGGTGTGCGGAACTGCGCAGGATGAACTCCTGCTGTTCGGCCTGGTAATGCTCGGACGCGGCGAGGCGGCCCTGGCTCTTGAGTCCCTTGAGGGCTTTGGCGCGCGCCGAAGCAGCCGCCACGCTGAAAGGCAACTGGCCTTCGTCGGCGTAGACATGTTGTACGTCCCTCTGCAGGGCTGTCTGCAGCGTGATCTCCTGGGCGATCGCGTCCTGATAGGCGTCGCCGGCGTTCTTGAACTGCCAAGTGGCCAGGAGCGTCGCCAGGACGACAGCGCTGATTAGCCCGATCTGAACGCGTGTGCGGAGGCTGAACCGCGGGCGAGGTGGGGGCGGGGGATCGGGAGGCGCTGGGGGATCCGGAGGTGAAGGAGGTACCGGGGGACCCGGCACAGGGCTCGTCATGCCGACACCTGTCTGAAGACGAACTGAAGGCCGTCGGGGTCAGTGAGTGTCAGGGTCCGGTCCCCGGCCTGCCAGTTGAAACTCTGTACCGTCCGGGGCCCGGGCCGGTTCTCGTAATCTTCCTGAGGATTCTCCGGGTTCTTCCTGGTGACCGTGTCGGTGGTGGGCCTCAGCGTGATCCGGTCCCCTTCGACCTGCACGGTGCCCTGGACGATCTGGGTGAGCTCGTAGAGCCTTCCTGGTCCCATGCAGTACGAGAGCAGACCGGCGTACTTGTACGTGCCGTCCGTGGCGAACCGGTATGCGAGCGTGGTGTTGGAATTCTGCCGTGCGCTCTCCCAAACCCCGACAAGAGGATCGGGGACAGGATTCTCCTTCGCGGCCAGTATTGCTGAGGAGTAATAGGCGGCGGGTGACGTCTTGTTGGGCGGCTGCGGGGCGGACGAGCAGGGAACTGATGCTGTTGGAGAGGAAGTGACGGTGGTTTGTGTCTTGTTGGGGGGTTGTGGCTTTGGGGCCGGCGAGCAGGAAGTCGTAAACGTGAGCAGCATCAAGGCCGAGAGCACGAGCAAACTCGCTGCCGGTGCCCGCGGCCGCACGGGAGATCCCCGGGACATCTCAGCCTGCTTTCGCGTGAAGACCGGTTGTGGAAGGAATTCGGGGCGAGTCAGGAACAACTTCCGCGCACATAGCTGAACCCGTCGATGAAGAGCAGGTCTCCCAGTACCGCGTCCACGGTTGTCGACCAGGGATAGGCGATCAGTTGACGGCCGTCGGCGTAGAGCGTCATCTGCCCGGCGTCGAATAGTGCATGGCCGGTGACGCCTCCGCGCTGCGCGTTGTGCCTGGAGAAGCGCCCGTCGCTGGAGAAGACATAGGTCCAGTGCCCCTCGCGTGCTGCGTCGCTGCCACCGCACCACTCTCCCACCACCTGCGGGGGAGCCGATGGCCATGCCTTCGTCTCCTTCGTCTCCGTCTCCGTCTCCGGTGGCCCGGTCGCCGGGGAGTCCGTCCCTACGGGATCGGTCTCCTCTACAGGGCTGGTCTCCACCGATCGAGAGGAGAGAGGGATGCCATACCTGTCTGGGGTGCCCGAATCGGACGTCTGCGGACTGCCGCAACCGACTGCCGCAGATAGGAAGAAGAAGCCGGATAGGCCACTGAATAGAAGACGTCTGAACGACACCTCTTGCCCCCCAATGCCCCTGCAGTCGCACGCGCGGACGGGTACGCGGTGCACATGTCGAGGGTTCTATGGCGGAGATAATACCGCGGCAGCAAAATCAACTAACATATTCTTCTGATGTATTCCTGACGTGACATAATTTGGCATCTTTGATCGCAATGCGATGGAATTTGATAGAAGGAGTTCCGTAATCCGTCGTGAGGTGGTGGGCGGTCTCGCCTACGTGTTTCTGACAGGTCGCCAGGAACCGGTGGTCGGATCCGCGCCCGACACCGCGGAGCTGGTCCTGTATGCCACCTCTGTCACGGCGGCTGTTCGACTGTGCGCTTCGCGGGCCCGGACCACGGCGCCGCATGCGGCGAGCAGGGGTGTGGCGATCAACAGGGCGATGAGGGCGGTTCGGCGGAAGCGTACGAGCCCTGTGGTCACGGTTCGGCGTCTGCTCCGGAACACTCCCGTCGCGCCGAGGGGTGAGCGCCGCGACCGTGAGGATGATGCCTTCGGTGCGAATCACGAAGCCGGTTGATCTGACGGGTGCGGTCATGGACGAGGTCGAGGCGGCGCCCGGTGAGGATACGCAGGTCGACGGCGTTTTCGTCGCCGGGCCGCAGCAGTCCGAGGTCCTGGCACATGCGGGCCTGGTCGGCGATGACGTGGGCGTCCTTGGCATCGGTCTTGCCCTGCCCGCGGTAGCAGGCCGGGGCCCGGTGGACCGCCAGACCGGTGAGGTAGACCATCGGCTGTCCGGCGTCGAGCAGAAGCCCGATGAGCAGGGCGGCGCTGCCGTGGTTCGTGTCCACCGCCCACAGGACCTCTCCCTGTCCGGCGAGGGCGAGTACTTCTTGGATGAGTTCCAGCAGCTCGGGCTCGTTGTTGCTGACACGGCGCGACAGCAGCTGTTCACCCCGGGCGTCGAGTGCCACGCAGTGGTGATGCTCCTTGCCGATGTCGACCCCGGCCCAGATCTTTAACATGATCGCCTCCGCCAGCTGTTCAGTTCTGCGGTCCCGCGGACGGCCGCGCCGACGTTGCCCTACACAGCGATCAAGTTGCGTATCCCAATGAGCGGGTTCGACCGTCGCGGACTCCGGCGGCCAAGTCTCTTCAGCCATCGAGCGGCGACAAGTTCACTCCCATACCGGAGTCCTCGGGCTCACCGATCCTACGAACGGCCGGCGTGAGCCCGTGCTAGAAACGTAGGACAAGCTCAGTACACGGTGAGGCCGAAGTTCGAAAGGACTTCCGCGACGGGCTGGTGGTAGGAGACCCCGCCGGAGGTGCAGTTGCCGCTGACTCCGACCAGAAAGCCGACGGCCAGGGTGCCTGAGTACGCCGGGGCCCCCGTGTCACCGGCCTCCGAACACGTGGTGGACCGGATCAGGCCATGGACGGCGCCCTCGGAGTAGTTGACCGTGGCATTGACCGCGGTCACCCTCCCGCAGTGGACCCCGCTGGTCCGACCGACGTGGCAGAGCGACTGCCCGACCGCCGGGTTCGCCACCCCGGTGATGTCCTGGTAGACGCCCCCTCCCAGCGCAATGTCACCGGGCAGGTTCAGCGTGTTCGAGGTGTAACGGACCACCCCGTAGTCGTCGATGGGGAAAGCGGCGCCGGCGGTGACCCCGACCTGCACGGTGCGGGCGGCGTCGGCGTACCAGGTGGTGGTGTGGGTGCCGGAGCAGTGGCCGACCATCACGCCGTAGAAGACGCCGTTGCCCCTCGCGTTGAAGCCGACGACGCACTGTGCGCCGGTGGCCGCGTAGAGCATGGTGCCGCCCCGGATCGTCGTCAGTTGCAGGGCGGTGGCGGACGGAACGGTGCCGAAGAGCAGGGTGACCACGGCCATCACGGCTGTGGTCAGCATCGCCAAGCAGGTGTGCAGACGTCTCACGGCCCCTCCCGGGGTCATCGGTGGTCCGGTACCGGACAGTTCCTTCATGGTGGAGGTGCGACGGGCGCGGCGACAGGCGTACTCCGGCCGTCCCCCGGTCGGCGCTACGGCTTGATGGTGGTCGCCGGCCTGTCCGCCGTTCCGGCTTCCGCCGCGCCGGTCCCGGCCGCGTACGCGGCCAAGCCGTTCCCCCAGGAGGTGCGGCTGCCGAACGGGTTCTCGCCCGAGAACCTTGCTATCGACCAGAAGAAAGGGCTGGCCTACACCGGGTCGCTGGTCGACGGCTCGATCGAGCGCATCGACTTGAAGAGCGGGATGATCAAGCCGCTCGCTCCCTCGCCCGGCCCGCACAAAGATGGCCTCCGACATGGAGATCGACCGCTTCGGCCGACTGTGGGTGACCGGCGGTGGCGGCAGCGTCGTCCCCGGCGTCATCACCAGTTTCCGGGTGTACGACACGAAGTCGGGCGCGCTGCTGGCCGACGTCACCGTCCCCGACGCCGCTTACCTCAACGACGTGACGGTGACCCGGGCCGCGGCTTGGCTGACCGACAGTTTCCGCCCGTCCCTCGTCCGGGTGCCGATCGGAGACGACGGAAAGATCGGTGTGCCGGAAAAGACGCTGTCTTTGCGGAATCGCTGGCGAGGTTGCAGCGCGAGCAACGGCCCGAGGCGGCCGATGATCCGTTCCGCTGCGGACTTCGAGATGATGAACAGCGGAGCAATCTGGCGCATCGTCAAGTTTGTGCACCAGTACGCCGTGACAAGGAGAATGCGATCCTCAAGTGGGAGCCCTCAGGGCCGCCCACGCTGAGGCTCGGCAGCGGTCTCGCGCCGCACGGCGGTCACCAGCTTGCCGAAGCAGCGCGGGCTCAGCCCGGTGAAGGGGCCTATCCAGGACGGCACCGACGCCGTGATCACTGCAGTCACACCAAGATCGTTCCATCTGAAGCTGACCGGGATGTGCACGGATCAAATACGGAGCCCGAGGTGCCGGTCCAGCTGACTGCGCAGACGCGCAGAAGCCCCACACAGAGTCCCGAGTTCTCTCACTTCCGCCGTCTGAAGTTCTGTCCGTCCTGCCAGCGCGAGCACAGCGGCATAGGGTCGTTCGCCTTCGGCGAGCTTCGCCGCCACGGCGTCACGGACGGCTCGCAGCACTGCGTGGTCGGCGCTCGGATGCTCCGCCAGCAGGCGAAGGAGCCTGTTGTCGTTCCATGCACTGTCATGGGCCGTGCTCAGTTCCAGCAGCGTGCCGGGCGCGGTTGAGGGATTGGCGGCCAGCGCCTGCCAGACGAAGGGGTATGGACAACGCGCGAGTCGATGCAGGACGGCGGTGTCGTTCTCAGCGTGCGCCAGTTCGAGGTAGTCGGCAGGGGTGTGCACGGCCATGGCCCCTCAGGATCGTCGGGACAATCATCCTGCCATCAGGGCTCGGTCGCCCATGTGCGGGGCTCTGACCGCAACCGACCGAAGATCGCTTACGGGACAACCCTTACGAGCTCGTGCACGACAAGCGGTGAGACGACGTCGGGCCCGCGATGGTTGATCATGGTCGGGTGGCGGGGAACAAGATTCGTGCAGTGATCATCAGCAACCGTCGCATCACGGGCCTGACGGGCGATGTGATCGCTGAACTCGTAGCCGAGATAGGTCCGTTGTGGCATGAGCGTCACCAGGCCAAGCTGGCCTCCCGGCTGCGGAGGCGGGCCGTGGGCGGCGGGCCGAAACACCGCCTGGTGTTCGTCGACCGCTTGCTGGCCACCCTCGTCCATCTTCGGCACGGCGCCACCCACGACGTACTGGCCTGCTGGTTCGGCGTTGACCGCTCGACCATCACACGAGCTGTCAACGAGGTGCGGCCTCTGCTCGCCGAGCGAGGCTGCACCGTCAGCCCCGACGTGCGGCTGCGAACCCTGGCCGAGGTCGTCGACCACCTCGGCTCGAGCGGGACGACCGGCATCATCGACGGCACCGAGATCCGCGTCCGGCGACCCGCCGCAGGGCGCAAGGACCGGGACAAGTTCATCTCTGGCAAGAACAAGCAGAACGCCGTCAAATCCATGGTGGTCACGGACGGCGTTGGCCGCGTGCTGTGGTGCAGCCCCGCTCGTCCCGCGAGCTGCGCGGACATCACCCACGCCCGCCAGTTGGGGCTGGTCACGCTCCTGGCCGACGCGCCCGCGCTCGAGATCCTCGCCGACGCCGGCTACCAGGGCCTGGGCGCGCAGACCGGCGGCCGGGTGGTGACGCCCCCGCACCGTAAGTTCAAGAAGAACGCCCCGGACTGGTACGAGGAGATGTACGAGCGCCAGCGCAAGGCACACTCCTCGCGCCGTATCCGGGTCGAGCACGGCATCGCCCACCTGAAGAACTGGCGGGCCCTGGCCCGCCACCTCGGCCGCCGCGAGCACATGAGCGACAACGTCCAGGCCATCGCCGGCCTGCTGTCCCACCAGCAGACCGCGGACCTGCACTCGACACGGCAGACGTGAGCACGGGCCCCACCGAGGCTCTCGACGTCACACCGCTTGTCGTGCACGAGCTCGTTA
>NZ_JAHRIB010000161.1 GCF_019090165.1 Streptomyces sp. BV286 | reverse complement strand
AGACGACGTTTCCTTTGGCGAGGAGAGTCGTTGTGTTGGTATGACAAGTCTTGCTGAGCATCTGGTCTCGGATGAGTTGTGGGAGCTGTTTCGGCGGGTGGTGCCGGAGACGGTGGTGGTGCGTCCGCAGGGCGGGGGCCGTCGGCGGGCCGGGGACCGTGAATGCCTGACCGCGATCGTGTTCGTGGCCACGTCGGGCTGTTCCTGGCGGCAGTTGCCGCCGGTGTTCGGGCCAGTCTGGCCCACCGTCTACCGACGTTTCGCGCGGTGGACTCAGCAGCGTGTGTGGGCTCGCCTGCACCGCGTCATCCTCGATGAACTCGGTGCTCAGGGGGGATTGGACTGGTCACGATTCGCCGTGGACTCGGTCAGTGTCCGCGCCCTCAAAGGGGGCAGTTGACGGGACCGAATCCGACCGACCGCGGCAAGTTGGGATCGAAAATCCATCTTGTCGTCGACCGTGCCGGCCTGCCCGTCTCTGTCGCGATCTCGGCCGCCAACACCCACGACAGCCTGGCCCTGCAACCGCTGGTCATGGGGATCCCGCCGGTCCGCAGTCCTCGCGGTCCGCGGCGTCGCCGGCCGGCAAAGCTCCACGGCGACAAGGGCTACGACTATCCCTACCTGCGTCGATGGCTCCGTGAGCGGAACATCGTTCCTCGCATCGCCCGCCGCGGTGTCGAGAACTCACAACGCCTGGGCCGACACCGCTGGGTGGTCGAGCGCACCATGTCCTGGCTCAGCGGATGCCGCCGCCTCCACCGACGCTACGAACGCAAGCCCGAACACTTCCTGGCCTTCACCGCCATCGCCACCAGCCTCATCAACCACCGCCGACTCACCAAGTGAAACGACGTCTGAAGGGTATGGACCGTCGGCTTCAACGGCTCGGTGGGCGGGGCTCGTTGAAACCACGAGGATGATGGTGCTCGTCGTTCGGTCGGGATGCCGAGGGCGGAAGTCTCGCAGGTTTGGAGGGGGGCGAGATTCCCTCGCCCATCTGTCGCGAACCTGCCGCGGAGAAATGTCGGCACCCTTCGCCGGGATTCATCCGGACTGTCGGCTTCCGGCGATCTCCTGTCGGTCCATCCTTCTTCCACCCGCTTGACTGCGAGGTAATACGTGACCATGTCGGCAGCCGACAAATGGCTGATGTCCCAGGATTATGCGGCCATTATCTCCGCCACCTTGGCGGCTCTCTTCGTCGTCTCGATCGTCGAGTTGGCGACGACGGGACTGGGTCCTCAGAGCGCGAAAAACAGGTTCCGTGAAATGTACTGCGTCGAAATCGACGAGTACATGCAGGCGTTGCAGGAGGGCCGGGACGTGGAGTCGGCCACGGCACAGAAGCTCAAGCCGCTGTTGGAGCATTGCGGGCGCTGCACGCGTGCGGTGGTCACGCTGGCCCGGCTGCACATGATCCTGATCGCGGTGACGATGCTCATCCTTCTCGCCGCGCTCGCACTGGTCGTCAAGTGGTCCGCGGGTGGCGCCCTGCCGGAGTGGATCACACCTCCGGGGCTGGCCCGCCGGTCGTTTCAGATCGCCGGCCTGTCGATGGGGCTCCTCGCGATCTCCTACCTGGTTCGCTCGCTGGCCGAACAGATCATGGATGCCGAGGAGCAGCGGATGAACGTCATGCGGAAGTACGGGATTTCGAGCCTGAGCGAGCACAAGGCGTTGCTCCGCAGGTGGAAGCGGGATGCGAGGCCGCCCGTCTTCTGACTCCGACTCGGCGGGCACCTTCCGGCCGCTCGCCCTTCGGCCACTGCCCAGCCGCCCCTCGGCCGCCACTCGGCCGCCGCCCGGCCGCCCCTCGGCCTCTGCCCGACCGGCCCTCGGTCGCTGTCCGACCGACCGTCCGGAGCCCGGCCCCCGGGTGGGGCGGGTGCAGTGGTGGCGCGGCAGTCATGGCAGGTGCCGTGGCCTCCTGGGCACTGCTACCGCGCCTTCATGATCCGCAGGGTGCAAAATTTACCCTGCGCAATGATTGCCTTGTGCTTCTCGTACGTACCCCTGGGGGACGGCCGTTCTTCTCAGGAGGCAGCATGGGTATCTCGCAGCGCACGGCAGGAACCGTATTCGTGGTCGGTGGGCTGGTGGTGACCCTTGCCGCGCTTGCGTATCCGGCCCTGGTCGGCGTGGAGAAGACGGCGACCAACCAGGAACGGATCATCGCCAACACCCAGTACGGACCGTTGACCGAGGCCGACCGGGACTTCGTGATCAAGGTGCGTGCGGCCGGGCTGTGGGAGCATCCGCTCGGTCTGATGGCCATGGAGCGGGGGACGACCCCGGAGATGAAGGAGGCCGGGGAGCACCTGGTCGCGGGGCACTCCGGGCTCGACGAGCTGTGCCGCAAGATCGCTCCTGAGCTGGGCATCACCCTGCCCAACCAGGCCAGTCCGCAGCAGCAGCAGTTCGTGGCGACCGTGGACGGGAACACCGGCAAGCAGTTCGACACGACCGCCGTGAACATCATGCGCGTGACGCACGGGCAGATCTTCCCGACCATCGCCAAGATCCGCGCGAGCACCAAGAACACCATGATCCGGCAGTTGGCCGACCTGGCCAACGACACCGTCCTCGACCACATCACGGTGTTGGAGAAGACCGACCTGGTCAACTACGACCAGGTCAACTTCCAGCAGACGACACCGCCGAAGCTCCCCAAGGTCGAGATGACCCCGCCCCCGCCGCAGCCGGGCTCGCCCGTCCTCGTCCTCAACGAGCCGCCCGGGCTGGACGTCAACACGACCTCCCCGACGCCCAGCCCGAGCGCCGGGTGATCCGCGCGGCCACCGGCGGCCGGGTCAGGTCGTTGTCGCGTCTCCCCAGCCCAGGGGGTGCGGCTCCGCGTCGTGCACGGCCGGGACCGGGGGCTCTCCGCCCGCCTCGTTGAAGGCCGTCAGCGCCTCGACGATCGCCGTCCGCTGTGTCGGGGTGAGCCGTTCGACGATCGTGGCGATCTCGGCGCGCCGGCGGGCGGTGACGTCCTCGACGGTGCGCCGCCCCTCCTCCGTGAGCTGGAGCAGGGTCTCGCGGCGGTTTCCGGGGTTGGTCTGCCGGTCGGCGAGACCGGCAGCGATGAGGCGGTCGACCATACGCATGGCCGTGGACGGCGCGACCTGGAGCAGGTCGGCGAGGGTGACCAGCTTGGTGGCGCCACGCGTGGACAGGACGACCAGCATCCGGACCTGCGGCAGTGTCACCCGCTCCTCGACCTCGGCGAGCGAGCGGGCCGAGACCGCCACGAGCACGCGTGACGCGGTCAGCACCGCACGGGTCACCGCGTCCACGTCGTCGACATCGGCGGCGGCAGCAGCGGCAGCGGCACTCGTACTCGTACTGGTATTGGTATTGGTGTCGGCATCGACATCTGTTGCTACGTCTTTTTCGACGTCGCTCATGGGTCCGACAGGGGTCTCGCTCTCCGGCATGTGTCCTTTCTATCTCGCCGAAGTGCCTGCCCACTCACCTGATCCGCACAGATTTTCCTTCTCCATGACCCGGGTGCGCGATCAGCGTCCCGGCGCGGGGCCCGTACTCCTGCGCACGATCAGCTCGACCGGCACCACCCGGTCCACCGCCGGTTCCGGCGGGCCGTCCAGCTGGGACAGGAGCAGCCGCAGGGAGCGGGTGCCGATCTCGGGGAAGTCGGTGCGGACCGTCGTCAGCGGGGGAAGCAGGTGCGCGGCCTCGGGGATGTCGTCGTAGCCGACGACGCTGACGTCGTCGGGGACTCGGCGGCCGGCCTCGTTGAGGGCGCGCAGGACGCCCAGGGCCATCTGGTCGTTGGAGGCGAAGATCGCGGTGACGTCGGGGCGGTCGGCCAGCTGACGGCCGAGTTCGTATCCCGAGTCGGCGCTCCAGTCGCCGACGAGGGGCTCCGGGATCTCGGCTCCCGCAGCTCGCAGCGTGGCCCGCCACGCGTCCACCCTGCGGTCGGCCGACAGCCAGCCCGTGGGGCCCGCGATGTGCCAGACAGTCGCGTGGCCGAGAGCCAGCAGGTGTTCCGTGGCTTTGCGGGCGCCGGCCCTGTTGTCCGCGGTGACGAACGACGCGTCCTTGCCCAGGTCGTTCTCCAGGACCATCAGCGGGGTGTCGAGCTGCGCCTCCGCCAGCGCCCGGCCCACCCAGCGCTGCGGGGCGATGGCGATCACGCCGTCCGCGCCCTCGGCGGACAGCGTGTCCACGGCCCGTACGACGGTGGCCCGGTCGGCCGTGTCGAGCGCGATGGAGCTCACCAGGTACCCGGCGTCCTGGGCCGCGGTGTTGATGGCGGTCAGGATGGAGGCGGGGCCGAAGCGGGCCGCGTCGAAGGAGATCACGCCGAGCATGCGGGTCCGGCCGCTGGCCAGGGAGCGTGCGCTGCGGCTGGGGCGGTAGCCGAGCGTGCGCATGGCGGTCCGCACCGCTTCCCGGGTCTCGGGGCGGACGGCCGGGTTGTCGTTCAGTACGCGGGAGACCGTCTGCTTGGAGACACCGGCCAGCCGCGCCACGTCGTCCATCACCGGGCGCGCTCCCGCGAAGTTGCGTCGGCTGCGGCCCTTGGGGAGGTCCTTGGGAGGAGGTCCTTGGGGCGGCGCGCCGTCACCGGCACTTCGGGTCATGACGGGTGATGTCCTTCGGGTTCGTCCTCGGCGGTCGTGCCCCGCCCGGCTGGCCCACAGGATAGGCCGCCGGGCGGGAGGACGGCGTGGCGCGCTCAGCCCGCCCCGACCACGCACGTGCGGGTCCTCACCCACTCGACGTGCCCGACCGACGCCACGGCCGCACCTGCGTCGGCACAGGTCGCCCCCGTGGCCGCTGCGGCGTCGGCACCGGTCGCCTCCGAGGCCACGTACACCCGGGCGCCCGGCGCCCGGGGCAGCACCTTCAGCCGCAGTCCCTCCCCGCGCAGAGCGAACGCCGGGAGCCGTTCCAGGGCGATGTCCCAGACCCGGCCCGAGTGGAACTGGTCCGCCACGAGCCTGTCGTCCACGTACGCCCGTGCCACGTCCCCGGTCCAGTGGACGCGCAGGAGGGTTCCGGTCAGGGGCAGTCCGTCCGGGACGGTGACGGCGTACTCGGCGGCGGCCGTGTCGTAGTACTTGTCCGCGGGGGCGCTCGCCCGGCCCTGGACGCCGGTCACGGGTTCGGGTGGCGGGCCCGCGTCCCGGACCCGCAGCGCCTCCCCGGCCCCCGCGAACCGCGACTCCTGGTCGTCACCCGGCACGGTGTACCTCGTGAACACCCCGTCCGCCGCCTCCCGCACGACCGCCGGATCCCACACGTCCGCAGTCTCCGGCCGCGCATGCTGCGCCTTGCGCATGCCGGCCCCCTTCACCACCGGAGGCCGTCGCGGTGCGGGCAGCACGGCGAACGACGGTTCGTCGGCGGCCGAGGTGTGGATCCGGACCTCGCCCCGCCCCTGATCGGCGTGCTCGTCGAAGACGACGCCCGCGTCGCACAGCACCAGCCGTTCGGCTCCCCACGCGGGACCCCGGTAGGCGGTACGGGCCGTCGTGGCGTCCAGGACGAGGAGGCCGACCCGGGTGCCGTCCGCCGTGTCCACCTCGACCAGGGCGTCGGTGCCGGGGCGCAGCCCCGTGACCAGGACGCGGCCGTCGAGCGTGGCGCATTCCCCGGAGGGTGTGCTCACCGACGTCACCATGCGTGAGTCCAGGGCGAGTTCGACCGGAATGCCGTCCGTGGCCGCCAGCACCAGGACCGTACGTCCGTCGTCGTCGACCGTGCACACGGGCTGGGCGGTGGCCCAGTCCAGGCGCAGTCCGCCGACGTCGAGGCGGAGCGGCCAGCAGAAGTACGCGCCCGCCGGGACCGTGACCGGTGTGCTCGGGAACGTGAGCGCGGGCGCCCCGGGGAGGTCGACCGTGAACGAGGTGTCCGGGTGGGGCGGCAGCGGCTCGTGCGGCTGGTGGTTGTTGACGAAGAGGAAGCCCGAGGTGTCCGAGCCCCGCACCGCCCAGCGCAGGGTGTCCCGGTCGTCCTGGCCGGCCGGCCGCCGCTCGGGCAGGAAGGACGCCATCGGTGCGAGGAGATGCCCGAAGTCCGCCAACAGCAGGTGCTGGAGCCGGAGTTCGTCGTACGAGGGCCGGTACTGGCCGTACTCCCCGAGCGGGGCCTGGAAGTCGTACGTGAGGACGGGGAGGTCGTTGGGGTAGTCGGTGGCGTGGGACTCCTGGAGGGTCGTTTGCTCGCCCGGCGGGTTCGTACCGCCGTGGAACATGTAGTAGCCCTGCCACACGGAACCGCAGCCGATCTTCGTGAGGCCGAGGGCGCCGACGTCGGCCGCGTCGACGCGCGGGCGGCGGTGGTAGGACACGGCCATGCCGCCGCCCAGCTCGCAGGTGGCCCAGGGGAAGCGGTCCGTGAGGGCGGCCGGGTCGCCGCCGCGTACCGTCGTCGGGCGCAGGTCGGCGCCGATGCCCTCGTCGTCGCGCTGGTGGGTGAAGAAGAAGTGCTTGCGGCAGGTGTCGGGCCAGCCGCCGTCCGCCTCCGTCCAGAAGGTCTCGGGGTAGCCGCCGTAGAGGGGGAGCAGTTCGTCGGGCGGCAGCCGCACCCCGCCCCAGGCCGTCGACGTCCACAGCGGGGCGCTCAGGCCGGCCTCCTGGGCCATGCGCTTCAGTGTGAGCAGGTGACCGGGTTGGTCGTAGAGCTCGTTCTCGATCTGGAGGGCGACGATCGGGCCGCCGTGCGCGCGGTCGAGGCCGCGTAACTGCCCGGCGATCGCCTCGTACCAGGTGCGTACGGGCGCCAGGTAGGCCGGATCGTCGGTGCGTGGGGTGCAGGCGCGGGCGAGGAGCCAGTCGGGCAGGCCGCCGTTGCGTGTCTCCGCGTGGGACCAGGGGCCGATGCGCGGGACGAAGTCCAGGCCGTGCCGGGCACAGAGTTTGGCGAAATGCCGCAGGTCGCGGTCGCCGTCGAAGCGGATCCGTCCCTCGGTCTCCTCGTGGTGGATCCAGATGACGTAGCTCGCGACGGCGGTCACCCCGCCCGCCTTCATCTTCAGGAGCTCCTCCTCCCATTCCCCGGCCGGGTAGCGGGTGTAGTGGAACTCGCCGGAGACCGGGAACCAGGGGCGGCCGCCCCTGGTGAGGAAACGGCTGGTGACCTCGATCGGGTCGGGGACGCCGGGGGCGTCGGTGAAGGGGAGGTGGCCGGTGAGCGGGGGTGCGGCGGGTGCGGACACCCGCAGGCGCAGGGGCATCAGGGTTTCACCGGGCCGAGGTCGGGCGTGTCGGTGAGCTGGGCGTGCGGCCCGGTCGTGGCCTGCAGTTCCAGGAGGACCAGCTCGTTGGTGCCGCGGCGCAGGACGGGCGCCGGGACGTACAGCGTGCGCTGCGGGCCGCGGTTCCAGTAGCGGCCGAGGTGGAAGCCGTTGATCCAGGCCTGGCCCTTGGTCCAGCCGGGCAGGGACAGGAAGGTGTCGGCGGGCACGCGGACCTCGAAGGTGCCGTGGTGGAAGGCAGGTCCGGCGTCCGCGGGCGCCCCTTCCTCCGGGGACGCCGCCGGGGCGAAGGGCACGGAGCCCACGTTGTCCAGGGACAGCGGATGGCAGTCCCAGCCCTGCAGGGGCGTGCCCTCGAAGGTGACCGGGCCGAGCAGGCCCTTGGGGGCGCCGATGCGGGGTCCGTAGTTGACGCCGCCCATGTTCTCGACGAGCACGTCCAGCGTGGCGCCGGCCCGTGGGACGCGGACGGGCAGGGCCTCCTCGTGGCGTTCGCGTTCGAGTACGCCGACGGGGGCGCCGTCGACGAAGACCTGGGCGCGGTCGCCGACACCGCCCGCGAAGTGCAGCACGCCGTCGCCGGGCACCGGGACCGTCGTGCGGTACAGGACGTAGCCGGCCCGCAGGCCCAGTTCCTCCATCGTCACCGGGTCGGCGTCGACGCGTACCGGCTTGGCCAGGACGGTCGCGTGCGCCAGCAGCGGGGCGCGGCGGTCCAGTTCGACGGGTGTGTGCGGGAGTTTGGGGGCGGGTGCCGGGGCGGGCTCGTCGGGGACCGGGGCGTGGCGGGCGATGACCTCGCGGAAGGCGTGGTACTTGGGGCCGGGGTCGCCGCTCTCGGTGAGCGCGGCGTCGTAGTCGTACGACGTCACGATCGGCTCGTACGCGTGGTCGTGGTTGGCGCCGTTGGTGAAGGCGAAGTTGGTGCCGCCGTGGAACATGTAGATGTTGACCGAGGCACCCGCGGAGAGCAGCCGGTCGAGGTCGGCGGCGGCGTCGGCCGCGTCGCGCACGTGGTGCGGCTCGCCCCAGTGGTCGAACCAGCCGATCCAGAACTCCGAGCACATCAGGGGCCCTTCGGGCTGATGGGCGCGCAACTGCTCCAGGGACTGGGCCACCTTGCTGCCGAAGGTGCCGGTGGTGAGGACACCGGGCAGGCTGCCGGCCGCCAGGTGCTCGGGATTGGCCTGGTCGCAGGTGAAGAGGAGTTCCTCGACGCCCCGGGTGCGCAGGGACTGGGCGAGGTGTTCGAGGTACGCGGTGTCGGTGCCGTACGCCCCGTACTCGTTCTCCACCTGTACAGCGATCACCGGGCCGCCCGACTGGGCCATGTGCGGCAGGAGCGGCGGCAGCAGCAGGTCGAGGTAGCGGTCGAGGGCGTCCGTGAAGCGGGGGTCGCTGGTGCGCAGCCGGATGTCGGTGTCCGTGGTGAGCCAGGAGGGCAGACCGCCGCCGTCCCACTCGGCGCAGATGTACGGGCCGGGCCGCAGGAGGACGTGCAGGCCCTCGGAGCGGGCGAGGCTCAGATAGCGCGGCAGGTCGAGGAAGCCGTCGAGGACGAGCGTGCCGGGCTCGGGCTGGTGGAGGTTCCACGGGACGTACGTCTCCACCGTGTTGAGGCCCATCAGACGGGCCTTGCGGAGCCGGTCGGACCACTGGTCGGGGTGGATGCGGAAGTAGTGCATCGCTCCGGAGATGATCCGGAAGGGCTCTCCGTGGAGCTGGAAACCGTCGGAGGACGTCGTCAGGGCTGACATGTTGATGCTGCTTCCCTTCGGCTCGGGGGCCGCACGGGCAGGTTCCGGGACGCTCGTGACCGGCTGCGCGGTCGGCGGGTCTGTGACGTGGTCACGCACGCGGGCTCCAGTTGACGGCCCACGCTCCCGCGGGCGACGAGCCGCCCGGACGCCGGCGGCAGCGCTACGAGAACCATGATGTTACCGGTAACTCAAAGCCGTCAAGATCCCCGCACCAGGTCGGTGGAGGGTCCGGACGGGGACGCCCCGGGCGCGCGGATCCGGAGCCGCAGGGGGCAGGGCGCGTCCAGCCTTGATCGGCGTTTCCAGGGCCTTCGGGGCTTTCGGCGGATGTGTCGGTGCAGCCGGTGCAGGCGGAGTACGTGCGGCGATGGCGGCGGTGAGAGCCGGTGGCCGGTGGCCGCCGACTTGCCGGTACGCGTAGGGAACTTGCCGACGTGCGCAGCGGGCCTTTCACGGCCTCGTTGGCGCGCACCGCCGCCGCGTAACGTCACGCACCGTATCGACGTTCGCACGGTTCGAGTTCGATTTCGGGTACCGGGAGGCTCCCATGTCAGAGCAGGGCTCCATCGTCATCGACCCGTCCGGTCGCGACATCCACGGCGAGGCGGCACGGATACGCGGGCGCGGCCCGGTGACACGGGTGGAGCTCCCCGGCGGCGTGGAGGCCTGGGCGGTCAGCAGTACGGAACTGCTGAAGAGGCTGCTCACCGACCCGCGGGTGTCGAAGGACCCGCGGCGGCACTGGCCGCTGTGGATCAACGGGGAGATCTCCCCCGAGTGGCCGCTGTTCACCTGGGTCGCCGTGCAGAACATGTTCACGGCGTACGGCGGGGAGCACAAACGTCTGCGGACCCTCGTGGCGAAGGCGTTCACCGCCCGCCGGACGGCCGCGCTGCAGCCGCGCGTCGAGGAGATCACCAAGCAACTGCTCGACCGCATCGACGAGGCCGGACGCCGGAGCGGGGTCGTCGACCTGCGCGAGGAGTACTGCTACCCGCTGCCGATCCAGGTCATCAGCGACCTGTTCGGGCTGCCCGAGGAGAAGGGCGCGGAGCTGCGGGCCGTGGTGGACGGCGTCTTCAACACCGCCGCCACGCCGGAGGAGGTCACGGACATCTACACGAGGATGTACGCGGTCCTCGGCGAACTCGTCGCCGCCAAGCGGGAGTCACCGGGTGACGACCTCACCTCCGGGCTGATCGCCGCGCGGGACGACGAGGGCGGCAGCCGGTTGAGCGAACAGGAACTGCTCGACACGCTGGTGCTGATGATCAGCGCGGGTCACGAGACCACGGTCAACCTCATCGACAACGCCATCCATGCCCTGCTCACCCATCCCGAGCAGCTCGCGCATGTCCGCGCGGGCCGCGCCACCTGGGACGACGTGATCGAGGAGACGCTGCGGGTCCGGGCGCCGGTCGCCAGCCTGCCGCTGCGGTACGCCGTCGAGGACCTGGCGCTGGGCGAACTGGGCGGGCCGCGGGGGGTGGTGATCGGCAAGGGCGAGGCGATCCTCGCCGCGTACGCCGCCGCCGGGCGCAGCCCCGAGGATCACGGGGCCGACGCCGACCGGTTCGACGTCACGCGGCTCGGCAAGGAGCATCTGGCGTTCGGGCACGGGGTGCACTTCTGTCTCGGCGCTCCGTTGGGGCGGATGGAGGCGCGGGTTGCGCTGCCGGCGCTTTTCGAGCGGTTCCCCGGGATTCGGCTCGCCGTCTCCGACGCCGAGTTGAGTCCGGTGGCGTCGTTCATCTCGAACGGGCACCGTGCGCTTCCTGTGCGGCTGCACGAGGCCGACTGACGGCTTCCGCCGGATGTTGGGGGGGCGGTCGGTGGGGGTTGCTCGCGCCGTTCCCCGCGCCCCTGAAGAGGCGCCGCCTCCGCCGACGGGGCGTCACCATCCGTCCTCGGCCGCCCGCCGCCGTGGGTTGCTCGCGCCGTTCCCCGCGCCCCTCAACGGGGCGCACCCGGCCGTCTTTGGCTGCCCGTCGCCGTGGGTTGCTCGCGCCGTTCCCCGCGCCCCTGGAAGGGGCGCCCCTCCTGACGAAGGGCTCCCGGCGTCGGGGGGCGGCCCTCGTCTGCGCCTAGGGGGCGTGGTGGGATGTCCGGCCGCAGCTACGACGACACCCGGACAGGGTCACCGGGCGGCAACCGCGCTTTACGTCTCCGCTGCGGACGGGCATCCCGGCGCGTCCCCGAACGGACGAACCGACCGCCACCCCCACCCACCCAGGGGCGCGGGGAACTGCGCGCCCGACCACACACGACCCGCACCCACCCACTCCCCCGGCGCCTACTCCCCGCGCCACCAGGCCCTCAGCCGAGCCCAACCGCCCGTCGGGCGCACCGGCACCGGCCCCGGCCCCGGCACCGGCCCCGCCGGTTCGGGCCCGGCGCCGGCCGGCAGCACGGGCCGGCGCACGGCGTCCACCCGCTGCTCCTCCCCGCTGACCGGCGCCGCCGGAAACCGCACCGGCAGTGCGGCGAGCGCCCGGTGGAACGGCCCCGGCCGCCACTCCAGCTCGTCCACCGGTACCGCGAGCCGCACGTCCGGCAGCCGGTCGAGCAGCTTCTCGACCGCCACCGCGGCGATCAGCCGGGCCGGGCTCTGCGCCGGACAGTTGTGCGGGCCGGCGCTCCACGCCAGGTGGGCCCGGTTCCCGGCCCGCTGGTCGTTCCTCAGCGCCGGGTCGGTGTTCGCGGCGGCGAGACTGACGACCACGGGATCGCCCTCGCGCAGAAGCGTGCCCTCGTAGACGACGTCCCGGACCGGGTAGTGCACCGCGTAGTTGGCCATCGGCGGGTCGGTCCACAGGACCTCGTCGAGGGCGTCCTCGACGGGCAGGCTGCCGCCGCCGAGGCTGCCCGCGAACCGGTCGTCCGACAGCAGCAGCCGCAGGCTGTTCGCGATCAGGTTCTGCTGGGGCTCGGTGCCCGCGCCCATCAGGACGACGAGCTCGTGGATCATCTCCTCGTCGGTGAGGGCGGCGGGGTGGGCCATGAGCCACGACGTCATGTCCTGCCCCGGCCGCGCGCGCTTCAGCGCGACGAGGTCGAGCAGGGTCACCGTGAGCAGTTCGTTGGCCTTCTCCGCGTCCACGCCGTCGAAGATCCCGGACATGCCCTCGACGAGCCGCTCGCCGAGGTCGGTCGGGCAGCCGAAGAGGCGGTTGAACACGAGCAACGGCAGCACCTGGGCGTACTCGGCCAGCAGGTCCGCCCGGCCGCGCGGGGCAATCAGGTCGATGAGCGTGTCGGCGCTGCGTTCGACGTATCCGCGCAGGGTGCTGGGCTCGACGGCGGCCAGGCTGTCGGTGATGGCGCCGCGCAGCCTGCGGTGCTCCTCGCCGTCGGTGAACAGCGCGTTGGGCCGGTACATCATCATCGGCACGACGGGGCTGTCCGGCGCGACGGTGCCGTCGGCGAGGTCGCGCCAGCGGCGGGGGTCCTTGGAGAAGGTCTCGGGGCTGCGCAGGACGTGCAGCGCGGCCTCGTACCCGGTGACGAGGGTGGCGCGGACGCCGGGCGCGAGTTCGACGGGCGCGGTGCTGCCGTCCGCCCGCAGCCTGTCGTAGAGGGCACCGGGGTCGGCGGCGAACTCGGGTCCGTGCATGGGGTGGTGGTACGGACAGCCCTCAGGCGGAGCGGAGGCGACGGAACCGGCAGAAGCCGAACCGGCGGAGGCCGAACCGGGAGAGCCAGAACCAACAGAAGCCGAACCGACGGGAGCGGAATCGACGGGGGCCGAACCGGCAGAAGCCGAACCGGCTGAGGCAGAACCAACAGAAGCCGAACCGGCGGCCGATGCTTCGGAGGAGGTCACGCGTGCTCCAGTTCGCTGTCGCCGGCGCTGCTGCCGTCGCGGGTGAGGAGGTACTCGACAAGGGCGATCAGCGCGTGGGTGGAGGAGACCCGGTCGCGGGCGTCGCAGCGTACGAGGGGGGTTTCGGGGAGCAGGTCGAGGGCCTCGCGGACCTCGGCCAGGTCGTGTTCGCGGGAGTCGTCGAAGTCGTTGAGGGCGACGGCGTACGGCAGGCCCAGGTCCTCCAGGACGCCCATGACGTCGAAGGACTGGCCGAGGCGCCGGGTGTCGGCGAGGACGAGCGCGCCGAGCGCACCGCGTGTCATGTCCTGCCACAGCTCGGTGAAGCGCTGCTGTCCGGGGGTGCCGAAGAGGTAGAGCACCAGGGAGTCGTTGAGGGTGAGCCGGCCGAAGTCGAGGGCGACCGTGGTGGTCGTCTTGTCCTTCGTGCCCGCGAGGTCGTCGACGAGCGCGCCGGCCTGGGTCATGACCTCCTCGGTGCGCAGCGGCCGGATCTCGGACAGCGCGCCGACGAAGGTGGTCTTGCCGACGGCGAAGTGCCCCACGACGAGGACCTTCACGGCGGTCTGCACACCGCTCGCGAGGTGGACGCCTCCCGTGTGACGGCGGCCGGTACCGGGAGAGCCGTCTGCGGCGTGCCCGTACCCCCGCCCGTGCCCGGCAGGGTGGTCGTGCCCCGCAGGGCGGTCGTCGGCGGGGCTGTCTTCAGAGGCGGGCGCGAAGCCCATCGAGGACCTCCTGGAGGATGCGGGTCTCGGAAGGCCGGGCGGACGGGATGGGGGCGCGGGTGACGACATGGCCGCTGTCCATGAGGTCGGCGACCAGCACCTTGGTGACGCTGACCGGCAGCGAAAGATGTCCGGCCACCTCGGCGACCGACAGCGCGCCGGGCCGGCACAGCTCCATCAACGCCCGCTTCTCCGGGCTCAGTCCGGTCAGCGGCAGATCGTCGGCGGCGATCAGCAGCGTGACCAGGTCCAGGGTGTTGCGGGTCGGGTGGGAGCGGCCCTCCGTGACGACGTAGGGCCGCACCAGCCTCCCTCCGGGACGCCTCGGCGGTGTCATACCGGGTGGCCGGCGTCCCGCCGCGCCGGGCTGGTCAGTTCCCTGCCGAGCCGGTCGACGAGTTTGTGCATGCGGTACGTGACGGCCTCCATGTCGACGTGTTCGGTGGTCGACACGGCAAGGTAGGCGCCCTCTCCCGCGGCCACGAGGAAGACGTATCCGTGCGCGAACTCGATCAGGGTCTGCCGCCAGGGAGTCTGCGCGCTGCCGCAGAACTCGGCCGTGCTGCGGCTGATCGACTGGACGCCGGAGAGTCCCGCGGCGAGCCGCTCGGCGTCGTCCCGGCCGATGTCCGCGGAGTGGGCCCGGAGCATGCCGTCGGCCGAGAGCAGGATCGCGTGCCGCGCCTCGGGGACCTTCAGGACCTCGTCGAGCATCCAGCCCAGCTCGTTGTTCGCGGGCTCGATCATCCTTGGATGTTCCCTTCGTCTTCGTGGGGGGTGCCTGGAAAGTCCGGTTCCGCGGCCTGGTCCGCGCGGCCTTGGAGGGTGCCGCGGGCGAACGCGCCCATGCGACGGGCGGCTTCCTCGGCCGACCGGACACCGGGTTCCTCGACGGGTTCCGGCGCGGCCTGCGCGGCCTGCGCGCCGCCGACGGGCTCGTCCGGTGCCTGTGCCGGGCTCCGGCGCCGCCGCTTGGGCAGCCCGCCCGCAGTGGTGGTGGCCGGCTCGGCGGGGAGCGGCGTAACCGCAGCCGGGCCCGGCGCCGACTCGACGGCCGGGGACGGCTCGGGCGCCGCTTCGGCCGTACCGGCGGGCGCGGCCCCGGCCACGGAGGTGGGGGCCGTCACGGGCGCGGACGCGGCCGGCGTGCGGGCGGAGCCACGGGCGGGAGGCACGGTCACGGGTGGCAGCTCCTCCGCGGGGTCCCGGTGCGTGAGCAGGGCGGACGGCAGGAACACGACGGCACGGACGCCGCCGTACGGGGAGCGGGTGTCGGCTGAGACGCTGAACCCGTACCGCGCGGCGAGGACGCCGATGACGGCGAAGCCGAACTGGGGCGGGTCGTCGAGCCGGGTGACGTCCACCGCGTGCCGGCCGGACAGCAGGGCCTCGGCGCGGTCGGTCGCGTGGGCGTCCATGCCGACGCCCGCGTCGTCGATGATCACGCAGGCGCCGTTGTGCACGGACTGGACGTTGACCTCGACCTTGGTGTTGGGCTGCGAGTGGCGGGCCGCGTTGTCGAGCAGTTCGGCGATGGTGAGGACGACCGGCTCCACGGCCCGGCTCTCGACGGCGATGTCGGCCTGTCCGTGGATCTGGACGCGCCGGTAGTCGCGGATGCGGGAGGTGGCGCCGCGGACGACCTCGATGACCGCGGAGGTGGAGCGCTGGCGACCGGGCCAGGATCCGCACAGCACGGCGATGGCCTGGGCGCGGCGGCCGAACTGGGCGTTGGTGTGGTCGATCTCCAGCAGGTCGCGCAGCACGTCGGGGCGGTCGTGCCGGTCCTGCATGTCGGAGATGGCGACCTGCTGTTCGTTGGCCAGTGCCTGGATCGAGCGCATCGACGACTTCAGGGCGGCCTTCGCGGACTGGTCGGCGCGGGCCTGCGCGTGCTCCACGGCGCCCGCGAAGCGCTCCAGGACGTGGTCGAGGCACTTCGCGAAGCCGCTTCCGGCCAGCCGCGCGTCGAGGAGCCCGATGCCCGGTGGGGTCTGCTGCTGGGGTCCGTGGTCCTCCAGCGCCGGGAGGCGTACGGCGACCAGGTGCCGCACCTCCTCCTCCCGGGTCCGCAGGTCTTCCGCCAGCTCGGCGTTGCGGCGGCGCAGCCGCGCGGTGATGCCGCGCTGGCGCACCAGCAGCACGGTGGCGGCGAGCAGCCCGACGGCCACGCACCAGAACACCGCCTCCGGTATCTGTTCCTTCATGAGGTCCTCAAGTGCGGGGAGGGTCGGCGGGGAAGGGTCGGCGGGCACGGATCGGGAGCGGGTGGGGCGAAAGGGCGGGGTGGGGCGCAGGGGGGCGCGGCGCCCGACGGTACCCGCGAGCCGGCGCGCGTTCTTGCCCGCGCGCGCAAGGAAGTTGCCCTCAGGCGCACCACGCGCGACCCGGCGCGCCGACCGCCGTACCCGCCCCTTCGGGCACACGCCTGTGTGCGGTCCGCCTCACCTTTCGCTCCGGGCCACGGAAACGGAACGTCTGTACTACGCTTACCGCCCGTAACTGCCGTGTCCGAAAAGCTGGTTGAGCAGGGCCGCCGGGAACGGCCGGGGCACTCTGGGCGGAGGAAGCACATTGCCCGCGGGAACCTACGTCGTGGAGTCGCAGACGACCGGTGAGGTGGATCCGCCGGAGCGGACCGACTTCTGGAGCGAGCACATCGCGTCGGTGCAGTCCCGGATGGGCTACAGATACCCGCGTACGGACAACTTCCGCGGTGAGACGGTCCGTCAGTGCACCGACGTCTACCAGCTGGTCAAGTTCCGGTCGGACGAGATCGAGTACAGCAGGACACCGCACCAGGTGCGCCAGGCCCCCGACGAGGACTACCGGCTGCTGCTCCCCCTCACCGGGGAGATCGTCCTGCGGCAGGACGGCCAAGAGGCGCGGCTGACACCGGGGCACGGCACGCTGCTGACCTTCGGAGCGCCCTTCGAGTGCGCGCAGGACGCCTCCACCCGGGCGTTCATCTTCACCATCCCGGCCCGTGAACTGGACGGCCCGCTGCACCGGAAGTCCCCGCTGGGCGCCGCGCTGGACCTGGGCAGGGGGCTGGGGCGCGTGGTCGGTTCCATGCTGAACGACCTGCACGAGGAGCGCGAGGCGCTCACCGACCCGCAGTTCAACGCGGTCTCCGAGCGGGTGGTCGAGTTGCTGTGCATGCTCGCCGTCGGCGACGACCGGCCGGACGCGCCCGGCCATCTGACGGAGGTCGAGGCGGTGGTGCGCCGCCATGTGCGCGAGCACGCGGCGGACCCGGGTCTGACCGGCACCTCCATGGCGCGGTCCCTCGGCTGGTCCCTGCGCCAGATCCAGCTGGCGCTCCAGCGCGCGGGCACCACTCCTCGCGAGCTGATCCGCGAGGAGAGGCTGCGGGTCGTCCGGGACCGGCTCCGGTGCGGCGAGTGCGAGCACATGACGATCACCGACCTCGCGTACGCCTCGGGCTTCTCCTCCGCGAGCGCGCTCAGCACGGCGTTCAAGCAGCGCTTCGGGGTGAGCCCCCGGGAGATGCGGCACGGGACACGCTGACGCCCACCGGAGCCGCCGGACGGCTACGGCCCCGCGAGCGAGAAGGGCGCGCCCCGAAGGGGCGCGGGGAACTGCGAGCCCCGCCACACGAGACCCGCAGCCGACGGACGACACCCCCAAAGCGCGGCCGTCGGCCCGAACCGGGACCGGGGGCGGGGCCCAGGTTCAGGCAGATGCCCGCTTCCGCGCCGCCGTCTTCTTCGCCCCGCCCGTCGTCTTCTTCGCCGCGGCCTTCTTCGCGTCGGCCCCGGCCGCCGACTTGGCCGACGTCTTCTTGGCCGAGGCCTTCTTCGCCGGTGCCCCCGCGGTGGTCTTCTTGGCGGCCGCCTTCTTCGCAGCGGACGCCGGCTTCTTCCCCGAGGGCGGCTTCGGGGCGGCCTGCGAGGACTTCCGGGCCGTTCCCTTGCGGAGGGGCTTCACCTCGGCGTCGGAGCCGGATCCGGAGTCCGGTCCGGAGTCGGCGGAGTCCTCGCCCCGCGCGACGCGCGCCTGCCGCACGCTGTTCTCCAGGGCCGACATCAGGTCGATGACCTTGCCGCCGGACTTCTCGGCGGAGGGCGCGGAGGGCGCCGTCCCGCCGGAGGCCTTCGCGGCGATCATCTCCTCCACCGCCTCGCGGTAGTCGTCGTGGAGTTCGTCGAGGTCGACCTCGCCGAGGGTGTCCATCAGGGCGTCGGCCAGGTCGAGTTCCTTGTCTCGGACCGTGACGCTCGCGTCCGGGGCGACGCTTTCGGGCGTCCGGATCTCGTCCGGCCACAGCAGGCCGTGCATGGCGATGACGTCGTCGACGACCCGCAGCATGCCGAGCCGCTCCCGCCCGCGCAGGGCGAACTTCGCGATGGCGACCTTCCGGCTGCGTTTCAACGCCTCCCGCAGCAGGGTGTACGGCTTCGCCGCCGGCACCCCGTTCGCCGCCAGGTAGTACGCCGTGTCCATCTGGAGCGGGTCGATCCGGTCGGCCGGCACGAAGGCCACGATCTCGATCGTCCGGGCGGTCGGGATCGGCAGGGAGGCCAGGTCCTCGTCCGTGATCGGGATGATCGTGCCGTCCGCGTCCTCGTAACCCTTGCCGATCTCCGACGCCGTCACCTCGCGCTCCTCCATCTCGCACACCTTGCGGTAGCGGATGCGGCCGCCGTCCTCGGTGTGGATCTGACGGAAGGAGATCGAGTGGTTCTCCGTGGCGTTCACCAGTTTGATCGGGATGCTGACCAGCCCGAAGGAGATGGCGCCGTTCCAGATGGATCGCACGTGCAGCACCTTCCACTCGGTTGCCGGCCATCATTGATGGCTGCTGACGTTTTCCGACGCTTTTCTCGGATTGTGTGGAATTGTCATCGTATGACGCCGATCACCGAGGTGGAGGGGCGAAGGCTCTCGCTGAGCAATCTGGAGAAGGTCATCCATCCCGCGACCGGCTTCACCAAGGGCGAGGTGCTGCACTACTACGCGACGGCCGCCGACGCCCTGCTCCCCCATCTGCGTGACCGGCCGGTCTCCTTCCTGCGCTACCCGGACGGGCCCGACGGCCAGGTCTTCTTCACCAAGAACGTGCCGCCAGGTACGCCCGAGTGGGTCACCACGGCGGAGGTGCCACGGTCGGAGGGCCCCGCCCGTATGGTCCTGGTCCAGGACCTCGCGAGCCTCGTCTGGGCGACGAACCTCGTCACCGAGTTCCACACGCCCCAGTGGCTGATCGACGCACCGGGCGACGCCGACCGGCTGGTCTTCGACCTCGACCCCGGGCCGCCCGCGACGGTCGTCGAGTGCTGCGAGGCCGCGCTGTGGCTACGGAGCCGGCTGGCGTCCGACGGGATCGAGGCGTACGCCAAGACCTCGGGGTCGAAGGGGCTGCATCTGCTGGCGGCGCTGCGTCCGACGCCCTCCGACCAGGCGACGGAGTACGCCAAGAAGCTCGCGGTGGAGGCGGAGAGGGCGATGCCGCGGCTCGTCGTGCACCGGATGACGCGCAGCCTGCGACCGGGCAAGGTCTTCGTCGACTGGAGCCAGAACGCGGCACGGAAGACGACCGCGGCCCCCTACACCCTGCGGGCACGGGCGGAGCCGACGGTGTCGGCGCCGGTGACATGGGCCGAGGTCGAGCAGTGCCGGACCGCTCGCGAACTGACCTTCCTGGCCCCGGACATCGCGCCCCGGCTGCGGGACCACGGCGACCTGCTGGCCCCGCTGTTCGACGCCCGCCGGGCCGGTTCGCTGCCCTGAGCGCGACCGGACGATTCCCCGGGCGCGTCCGGCCGACCGGACCAGGGGCACCTCGCGACGGACGCGGGGGCCTCACCACAGACGAGGGGGGGCACCTCATCACAAAGGAGCACCATGCAAGCAGCACCACCCTCCCGTGCCGTGCGCCGCACCCTCGTCGTCGGGCTGACGGCTCTCGCGCTCGGCGCGCTGCCCACGGCCGCCCCGGCCTCCACGGTCGCCCCCGACCGGGCCTCGGGCCACGTCCCGAACGCTCAGGTGATCAACGACTGGAGCGAGACCGCCGCCGCCGTGGTCAGCGTGGACGCCGGACGCCCGACGGCCGAGCCGTTCCTCTGGTACGGCTTCGTCTCGGCCGCCGTCTACAACGCGGTCGTCGGCATCGAAGGCCGCTACACCCCGTACAAGTGGGGCGAACGCGGTCCCCGTGACGCCTCCTCCGAGGCGGCCGCCGCGGCCGCCGCGCGCCGGGTCCTGCTGACGTACTTCCCGGCCTCGAAGCAGCGGATCGAGACCGCCTTCAGCTCCTCACTGGCGAAGGTCCCGGACGGAAGGGCCGAGCACCGGGGCGTCCGCTTCGGGGAGCGCGCGGCCGCCCGGCTCATCGAGTTGCGCGAGAACGACGGGCGCGACGCCCGGGTGACGTACGACAGGAAGCCCGCCCCGGGTGTCTGGCGCCCGGCCCCGCCCGGCTTCCGGCCCTTCACGAACCCGTGGCTCGGCAAGCTGCGGCCGATGCTCTTCGACTCGCCGGACCGGTTCATGCCCGGGCCGCCGCCCGCGCTGACGTCGAAGCAGTACGCCCGGGACCTCGCCGAGGTGAAGGCGACGGGCTCGAAGAACAGCACGCGGCGGACGGCCTGGCAGACCGAGACCGCGCGCTTCTTCTCCGACCCGCTGCCCCAGCAGTTCCAGGCGGCCTACCGCGACCACACCGCGCGCAACGGACTGGACATCGTCGAGGCGGCCAGGCTGTTCGCCGCCGCCAACACGGCGTCGGCCGACGCGACGATCACCACCTGGAACTCCAAGTTCACCCACGCCCTGTGGCGGCCGATCCACGCGATCCGGCTCGCCGACACGGACGGCAACCCCGCCACCCGGGCCGACCGGTCCTGGGAGCCCCTGCTCAGCACTCCCCCGTACCCGGAGTACATGGGCGGCCACTGCGCCAACGACGGGGCCGTCATGGCCGTACTGGACCGGCTGACCGGCGGTGACATCGATCTGCGTGTCTCGTCCGCGGTGACGGGCACCACCCGGACGTACACGAGGTCGGCCGACTTCGACCGTGACGTGATCAACGCCCGGGTCTGGAGCGGAATCCACTTCCGCACCGCGGACGTCGTCGGCAGCCGTGTCGGCCACCGCATCGGCGACTTCGCACTCGACCACTACTTCAAGCCGCTGCGCTGATCACGCCCCGCGGGCGACCGCGGGGCTCACACCCTCGCCCACGTGTTCCGGTCGCGTGCCATCGCGTGCAGTGCCTCGACGTCCGCGGGCTTCAGGGTCCCGCCGAGGCGGGCCAGGGTCGGGAGGTCCGTGTCGGTCAGGGCACGGGCCTCCCGCAGCGGGGTGGTGACCTCGAGGGCGGACGGGCCGAAGACCGCCAGGACCGGGCGGACCTCCGCGGTCAGGGCGTACGAGGCCCGGCCTGCGTCGGCGCGGACCGCGCGCAGCAGTGGGTACGGCTCCCGGCGGCCGACCGTGACGATCGGGTCGGCCACGAGGACGCGCTGCTTGCGGGCGTAGAGGGTGCGGACGCAGAAGAGTCCGCCGGGGCCGATGACGAGATGGTGGATGCGGTCACCTCCCGGGAGCGGCACCGAATGCAGGGCGTGCCAGCCCGCCCCCTCCAGCCGGTCCAGGGCCTCTCCCACCGCCTGCTCCGCCATCAGAGCCCGCCTCCGCGGATCGGGCCGCAGACGCCGTGGGGCGGCCGGCTCACGGTCGAGCGCGATCTGCAGCGCCTCCCCGGGCCGGTTCGGCGCGAGGTCGTCGTCCGGGTGCAGGGACAGCCGCGCGAGCTCCGCCGGGGTCGGCACGGGGGGCGGCCCGACCGTCACCTCGCCGGTCAGGAAGGGTCCGAGCGCTTCGAGCACGTCGTCGCGCCGCTCCTCGCCGAGCAGGTTGACCCGGCCCGCCTCCCTGTCGTACCAGGCGATGTTCCTGCCGTCCGCGAGGCGGACGTACAGCCGCTCCTGGCCGTGCCGCCAGGCCGGTATGACGCGCAGTCCGTTCATGCACCATCACCCCACGACCATGGGAACAGGCGGGGTGCTCCAGGGGCAAGAAGGCGGCTACCTTTGGGAGGAGTTGAGGGGGAGGCGCCGTTGCGGGACAGCAGGAAGCGACCCGACGCGCCGGCCCCGGACAGCCCGTGGAGCGAGATCGTGCCCGGCCTGTGGATGGGCGGTCACGCGTACACGGGCCGGACGGGATCGCCGGAGTTCGCCGTCGTACGTGACGAGTTCGACCTGGTTCTGACCCTGCTGCGACTACCCGGCCACGGCCCCGACCCCGGTGTGGAACACCATGTGTGGCCCATCCCGGACGGCCCGCTGGACGGCACCCAGCTGGCGGGCGTGATCCGGCTCGCCCGGACGGCGGAGGAGGCGCTCGACGACGGCCGGCGCGTCCTGGTGCGCTGCTACCACGGCTACAACCGCTCGGGGCTGCTGGTCGCCCACGCCCTGGTCGGCGCGGGGCGCACGGCCGACGAGGCGATCCGTCTGATCCGCTCGCGCCGCTCACCGTGGGCCCTGCACAACGAGCTCTTCGTGGAGTACCTGCGGACGGGGCTGGCCACGGCCCGGCTCCTGGAGGAACTCGCCGAATAGCGCCGGGTGCCCGTCCGCCCCGCGAACAAAAAGGACTTCCGTACGAATAAGGTGTCCGGGACATCAACGCCGATCTCGCCCCTGCGGGCCGGCCCCGACAGGAGCGCAGTGATCCACAACCGCCCCGCGGGCGTCCGCGGTCTCGCGCGCGCCACCCTCGTGCTGCCTCTGGCCGGTCTGCTGCTGACGGGCTGCGGCGACACCGGCGGTCTGCGCGGCGCGGGCCCGACGTCCACCGCCGTGGGCCCGGCACGGCTGTGGCCGGAGGTCCCGCCCGCCACCTCGCCCGCCCTCGACTACGGCGAGGCGGACACGGAGACGGTCAAGGGCGTCACGGCTCCGGGCGACGACATCCGCAAGGCCGACCCGGTCGCCGTCTTCCGTGCGGAGATCGCCGCTCATCCGGATCTCTACACCGGCGCCAAGGCGCCCTACGCGCAGACGGCCCGGCGGGTCGCGGCCTGCGGCAGGAAGGGCGAGCGCGGCCGGGCGTGCCCTCTCCTGCGGGCGTACTACCGCGATCTCACCGGCGACGGCCGGGACGACATGGTGCTCGGGGTGCGGATGCCGGACGACCAGCTGGGCGTGCGCACGTACACCGTCATCGGTCACACGCTGACGGAGGTCATGGCGACGACGGACAGCACGCTCGGTGTCGAGATCGCCGGCCGTGACGTGATCATCCGGTCGCCGTCGAAGCTGGCGGGCTACGAGTACCGCACGGTCTGGTCGTGGGACCGCCGCCAGAAGGCGATGCTCGCGGCCAAGGACGAGATCCTGCGGGTGGGGGCGACGGCCCCTCCGTCCGGCCGCGCACCCGCGCGCACCCCGTCCGCGAGCCCTTCGGCCGACGCCCGGTGAGCCGCCCTCAGGCCGGTCCGCGCCCCCGGCCGGACCGCACGCGGCGGCTGCGGCACAGGACCGCCAGCCTCACCTGGAAGGCCGCCGTGTTCATCACGGTGATGTGCTGCGGCCTCGCCGCGCTCCTCGGCATCCTCGTGCACGTCTCGGTGACCGACCAGACCGTCGGCGAGGCCCGCACGCAGGCGCTCGACCGGCTGACCGAGACCGCGGAGGCGTTCGAGGCGGGTGACCGGCTGCCGCCGGGCGCGGGTGTCGACCTGCCGGGGCTGCCCGCCGAACTGCGGACGCTCGCCGAGGCCGGGGACCGCGGCACGATGGTCGGCGGCGACGACCCGCGGCCGACGATGTGGGCGGCGGGCCCCGCGAGCGACGGCCGGACGCTCGCCGTGCGGGTCGACTACGCGCAGGGCGCCCGCACGATCGACGGCCTGGACCGGGCGATCCTCGGCTCCTCGGCGCTGGCCATCGGGGTGACGCTGCTGGTGGGCGCGTTCGCGGTGACGCGCGTGACGCGGCGACTGCACGGGACGGCCCAGGTGGCACGGCGGATCAGCGCCGGCGACCTGGACGCGCGGGTACGGGATCCGCGGGCCGGGGACCCGACGAGCCCGCAGGACGAGGTGGCCGCGGTCGCGGGCGCGCTGGACACGATGGCGTCCTCGCTGCAGGGCAAACTGCTGAGCGAGCAGCGCTTCACCGCGGACGTGGCGCACGAGCTGCGGACCCCGCTGACGGGGCTGCACGCGGCCGCCGAACTGCTGCCGCCGGGCCGCCCCACCGAGCTGGTGCGGGACCGGGTCGCCGCCCTGCGCACGCTCACCGAGGACCTGCTGGAGATCTCCCGGCTCGACGCGCGCAGCGAGCGGCTGGAGGTGGACGCCGTACGGCTCGGGCCGGTGGCCGAGCGGGTGGTCCGGGCGGCGGGCGCCGGCCCGGCCACGGACGCGGGCACCGGCACCGGCACCGGCACCGGCACCGGCACCGAGGTCAGGGTCCTGCGGGACGCGGTCGTGGAGACCGACCGGCGCCGTCTGGAGCGCGTGCTGGGCAATCTCGTGGCCAACGCGCACAAGCACGGGCGGGCGCCGATGACCCTGACGGTCGACGGGCCCGTCATCACAGTGCGGGACCACGGCGACGGCTATCCGCCCTACCTCCTGGAGCACGGGCCGCAGCGGTTCCGCACGGAGGGCGGCTCCAAGGGGCACGGGCTCGGTCTGACGATCGCACTGGGCCAGTCGGAGGTCCTGGGCGCACGCCTCGTCTTCACGAACGCACCGGACGGCGGCGCGGTGGCCACGCTGACGCTGACCGCTTCTTAGACCGTCTGCCTCCTGGCCCTGTCTGCGCCTTGGGCCTGTCTGCTCCTTGGGCGCGTCTGCTCCCCGGACCTGCCCGCTTCCCGGACCTGTCTGTTTCTGGACCCGTCCGTTTCTGGACCCGTCCGTTTCTGGACCCGTCCGCCGGTCGCCGGGTCGCTCGGCGCGGGTTGCGCCGTGGCTC
>NZ_JAHRIB010000016.1 GCF_019090165.1 Streptomyces sp. BV286 | reverse complement strand
ACACCGGCGACGACTCCAGCAGAGCCACCGCCATCCCCACCCACTGCGAACCCTGACCAGGAAACACAAACACCCGACGACCCGACACATCAGCCACACCAGACACCAGACCGGACACATCCGCATCCGGCTGCCCGGCAGCCAGCCCACGCACCCCAGCCAACAACCCATCCACGTCCTGGCCCACCACAACCGCCCGATGCCGGAACACCGAACGACCACTCACCAACG
>NZ_JAHRIB010000160.1 GCF_019090165.1 Streptomyces sp. BV286 | reverse complement strand
TTTCAGAATGAAGTTCGTTGTGGGGCTTGGCAGTTGGGTGTTGTGTCGGCACGATTTGTTGGGTGTCTGCTGATCTTGTGCCTGATGACCTGTGGGAACGTGTGGCCCCGTTGTTGCCTGCTCGTCCGCCCAGGCGGCGCCGGTATCCCGGGCGGTTGCCTGCAGATGACCGGGCTGCCCTGCGGGGCATCGTCTACGTGCTGTGCAAGAGCGTGAGCTGGCGGGACGTTCCGGCGGAACAGGTCGGCTGCAGCGGGGTGACGGCCTGGCGGCGTCTGCGGGACTGGACCGAGGCCGGCGTCTGGCCGCAGCTGCATGAGGTGCTGCTGGCGGAGCTGCGGGCCGCGGGTCTGCTGGACATGGACGACGCTGCGATTGACGGCTCGCACGTCCGGGCGCTCAAAGGGGGGCTCACACCGGACCTTCGCCGGTCGACCGGGCCCGGCCCGGCAGCAAGCACCACTTGATCGTCGACCGGCACGGCACCCCGCTGGTCGTCGCGCTGACCAGCGGGAATCGTCACGATGTCACTCAGCTGATGCCCCTGCTGGATGCGATACCCCGCATCCGCGGTGTTCGAGGTCGGCCACGTCACCGACCAAGCCGGCTGTTCGCCGACCGCGGCTACGACTACGACAAGTACCGTCGTCTTGTCCGGGCCCGCGGCATCACCCCGAAGTTCGCCCGGAAAGGCACCCCTCACGGCTCCGGGCTGGGGAAGACCCGCTGGGTCGTCGAGCGGACCTTTGCCTGGCTCCACCAGTTCAAGCGACTCCGGATCCGCTACGAGATACGCGCCGACCTCCACCTCGGACTCCTCCAACTCGCCTGCAGCATCATCTGCTTGAGACGACTCCGAATCTCATTCTGAAACGATCAGTTAGTGTTCGCCTCGCTTGCGGTGAAGTCGCGGCCGATGAGGTCGGCTGCCTTCACGGCGGCCGGGTCCGCGATCGTGGTGCGGTGCACCCTGCGCAGCCGCAGCCAGCCTGTTGGATGGCCTGCATGGCGCGGGCGGCACGCTTGTGATTGATCCGCTGGCCGTCCTGGCGGAGCTCGGCGGTGACCCTCGGAACGCCGTAGATGCCGTCCGACTGTTGTGGACTGTGCGTATCCGCGCGGTGAGTGGGCGTCGGCTGCCTGGCGGGCAGCCCGCGCGGCCTCGGTCTTGCGCCAGTAGTAGAAGCGCGAGCGGGCGATGCCGAGGATGGTGCACAACCGCCTTACGCCGAAGAGGCGCTGGTGGTCGGCAACGAACTGGAAGCGGCGCACCAGAGCGTCCCCCGGCGAAGTACTCGCAGGAGCTCGCGGACCGTCTTACGCAGGGCCGCGGTCTCAGCTCCAGTGGCGTGGGCGGCTCCGCGGGCACCTTCGCCCGACGCCCCCTCGACGGGTTCGCCCCGGACGGCCGCACTCAGTTCCGCTACCCCTCCTGGTCCTGCTGAGCAGGCTCGCCCACGTTTTCTTCACCGCCGTCCGTGCCGACGAACACTCCCGTCGTCCCGGGTCGGCTGACCTGGCCCAGCCGTACCGTGACGAGATCCAACGCCTGTTCAATCCGCTTGTTGTCCGGCCGGTCCACACGCAGCCCACTGGCTCTGCTAGTCGACAGGCGACGCGCCGGCAAGCCCGGTTCCACACCAGCCATTACCGGTGACACGCGACATCCCAGACATGAGGATCACGCTCAATGGCTGGAGCAGTACCTAACTGGAGGTGAGGTAGCGGCGAGGTTTTTCGGCCACTTTTCGCCCCAATGGGATGCCCAACCCATCTCTCTTCTTCACGGACGGCACACAGGCACCTCCGTGACGTGAACACAGAAGTCGCGCAAATCGATGCACGACTCTCGCTGGACTCTTTCAAGCCATGCCCGAGCTGTCTCTTGTTCGGCATTGATGGTTTATGCCTATGGTGATCGCCGCGCTTGGCGGATTTTGACCACTCCGCCGTCGCGTACAGCAGCTAGCGACCGGGGGGACACCGTCGTTATGGGGGAGTGCTTCGCTATGCCGTGGTACCGGCCATACGTACGTCGACCTTTACTGCGCGTGCCCCTTCAGGAGCTGCGAGCCCCGGCTTCGACCGTGAGGCAGAAGCCACGATCATCGACTGCAGGAGACCACGTCTTGAAGCACAGAAACACGATACGTGCCGCCCTGACCGCCGCCGTTGTCACTGCGGCACTCACCGGCACTGTGACCGTAGCCAGCGCCGACGCTACCGCGTCGGCCAGTGATGACGCGCACACGTTCAATCCCAACGAAGCGGGCCTGTTCGAGCTGCAGGCTCCCGCTCCTGACAGCGGCATGGTCCAGCCGATGAACTTCACCAGTTCTCTCTCCGGCTGGGCCCCGGGCTCGAAGGAGTCGCGTCACTGGGCGGACAACGACTACACCGAGATCCAGTTCACCGGCTGCACCATGGACGGAGCCACGGGGCGTTCCGTCGGAGTGAAGCTTTGGCAGGCGATCCCGCTGGGCCGGGACAAGGACATGGGCATGAAGACGTTCACGAACTGCTTCACCGGTTCGAACGAGACGTCCAAGGGTGAGTGGAGCGGCCACTACAACGACGGTGACAACCGGTACTTCACCATTCCCGAGCTCAACGGTGCTGACTTCACCCACGCGAAGGTCAGTGTGAGGACCGTCTACGTGGACACCTCGAAGGCCGACTAACGCCGCAGTATCACAACGCTATTGAGGACGGGAGGCATCAACTGGTGCCTCCCGTCCCCGCCCTGTTTTGAGAACGGTGTCGCCTCTTGAACCTTCGAGCCCGCCTGCGAACCACCTCGGCGGTGTGGACCGCCCCCATTTGGATTGGCATCGTCGCCTTCTATTTCTTCTACGCTCTTCATCTCGAAGACCCCTACGACGAGGTCATCTCGGGCCCCCTGTGGGCGGCACAGCAGGTCGCGCAGTCCCTCTTCTACTTCTACGCGTTCGCCTACGCCATCACCTGTGGCCTCGCCGTGTGGGAAGGCGGGCGGCTCAAGCGTGACGGCGTGTGGACCCTGGCTCCCGGACGAACCCGATTCCGGGTCGCCGCCGACGCCCTCGCCCCCGTGGTACTTGCTGGCTGGCTCATCCTCGGTCTGCCGGTCGTGATGCGCCTGATCGAAACTCGGCTTCTTCCCACGCCGTGGGCTCTCGCACCTCTCCTGTTCGGCATGGGCCTCGTGGTGGCGTGGGCGGTGATGGGCTGCGCCCTCGGTCACGTCACCCCACGGCTGGTCTCCGCGCCACTGTCCGCCGTCTTCGTCTATTACTTGATCACCAAGACGGGGCAGGTGGAACCTGTGTGGTTGCGCCACGTTTCCGGCTCCCTTGACACGTCTTTGGCCTTCGGTGAGCAGTACAAGGCACTAACCTTGCTCGTCCCCTTCCTGTTCACGATGTCCGTCGCGGCGGCCGTGGCCGTGTGGTGGCTGCCCGCCGCACGTGCGATACAGCGCGGAGCCCGTGGCGCGGCAGGAATCGGCGCCTTGGGGGTGATGATCCTGTGCGCGAACGCCGCCTCCGGGTGGGGTTACGGCGACGGCCCGGTCAGCGTGGGCCACGCGCCTGTCCGCTGCACAGGTACCGCTCCCCGGGTATGCATCGCCGAGACAGGAGGATCCGCAGAGCAGCTGAAACGGGTGCGCGGTGAGATCCTCCGAACCGTCACACGCCTCCGCGAGGCCGGGGTGAACGTCGCCATGCCGGAGACGGTCTCGGACAGCCTTCTCAACGGACGTAACAGGCAGCACTCGACTCAGACCAATTGGTGGCTGCCGCTGTCAGAGCAGGCAGGGAAAAGCGGCCTGGGCATGACCGGAGTCCGATACGGTGTTCTCCTCACCTCGGTGAGGTTCCCCTGCGCCTTCCCTACATCGTTCGAGTCAGGCCAGTCGGCGGACTGGGTTGTCAACCATGATGCCGCGATGCTGTGGACCGCGCTGCTCGTTGAGGCCGACAAGCCCTACCTGGCGTGGCGCCGCGGTGAGTACGGCAGCACCTTCCAGAACGCCGGCCAGGTGCTGGCGAAAGTCGAGCAGCGGGCCCGCAACGCCCGACGGCTCTCGCAGGACAAGCAGGCGGACTGGTTCCACGCGGAGCAAACGAAGGCATGCAGCCTCGTGCAAGGGATCACGCGGTGACCCTGTGGTTCAAGGTCCGCCGCGTTCAGGGCTTACTCGTCCCGGCCGTGGTCTTCTTCGTGGTGATCGTCGCGGTCGCGCATGACCAGTACGTCCGGCTGCCGGGTCTGCTCAGCGCAGGGGGAAACCGGGTGTTTCTCATGCAGCTGACACCTCTGATCATCACCTCCGCGCTCGCCCATAGCCTCGCTCAGGGAGTACCCGAAATCGAGGCGACAGGGCAACGCAAAATACGTGTCATGGACGCGGGCTTGGTCACCGCCTCGGTCGCGATTGTCGCCCTGACGAGTGTCGTCGCCGGAAGTCTGGCAGGTTCGCAGGAGGCAACCATGGCGGGCCGTAACACCCTGTTCCTCGCCGGGCTCATGCTGTTGGCCCGCGCGGTTCACGAACAGGCCGCCTCCGCCCTTCCTGTGGGATGGGTGTTCGCTGTCATGTTCATCGGCTACCGAGACTTCCATCGCCCGTGGCCGTGGGCGGTCACCCTCCATCCCTCCAGCTTCCTGCCCACGCTCGGGCTCTGCCTGCTCGTCTTCGTCGCCGGGCTCGCCGTCCACGCCCGCACGCGCCGCTTCTGAAGGGTTCTGTCATGTCGATCCACTTCAAATCCTGCACCTTCGGCTATGGACGCAGGAAGCCCCCGATCCTCAAAGACCTCACCTACACCGTCCCCGACGGATTCACCGTCCTACTCGGCCCCAACGGGGCCGGAAAGTCCACCCTGCTGAAGCTTGGCAGCGGCCTTCACAAGCCGCACTCCGGAAGCGTTTCCATGGGAAGTCTGACATCTCGTGACTTTGCGTTTGCCGGGCAGGTCGCCTGGATGCCGCAGGTCATCACCCCCATGACCGGCCTGACCGCCCGCGAGCAGGTTGCCTATACCGGCTGGCTGAAGGGCATGGCCAAGTCCGACGCCTGGGACGCCGCGCGGACCGCCCTGGAGCGGGTCAACATGATGGACCGAGCCGACATCAAGACGAAGCAATTGTCAGGCGGCCAACTCCGCCGCGTCGGCGTCGCTTCTGCCCTCGTCCACGGAGCGGGCATCTTGCTCCTTGACGAGCCGACCGCCGGCATGGACCCCACCCAACGTCGTGCGTTCCGCGACCTTATCCTCGGCCTCGCCACTGCTGAGGTCCGCGTGCTGATGTCCACCCACGATGTCGCCGACCTCGCGGAGGAGGCCGACCACGTCACCGTCCTCCAGAAGGGACAGATCGCTTTCACCGGCCCCACCCGTGACTTCCTCACTCATGCCCCGCACGAGACCTCTAAAGCACGCCGCGCCGAAACCGCCTACGCCACGGTCTCCACACTCCCGGCCCTGCAGACGTCCCGGTAATTTGCGCTGGATATTCGCTAGCGGCCTATTCACGAGGACCTGCCGTGATGACTGGGCAGCCTCTGCTGGAACCGTCGCGGATGTATTCCCTCTCGGCAGGCGGGGTGTCGACGAGACCACTCTCGGTTCAGGCGCCGTCGGCCCTCTTCCGACTTCGCCCGGAGGCAGACGAGTGAGTGTCAAGAGTTGTGGATCCGCGGGTTGTTCAGGCTGCAGTGATACCAAGTCGTTCGACCAGGTGGTCGTTCTGCCTGGCGCCTGACGCCCGACGGCGCTCTGGGCTGGGTGTTTTCACACGAGTGGAGTTGTCCACAGGGGCTCACGCGAATCGGCGCCCGGCGGTACCGTCGTCACGAGTTGATGTTCGTGTGCGGGGGAGGCGATTCGGGTGAGCGAGACCGGTGGCGCGGTGACCACGAGGATTCCGAAGGTGGACGGGTTCGCGGAATGGCCCGCGGAGGACTCGTCCAAGAAAGACGGCAAGGACCTTCGGGCACGCGTCCCGCGCAGCGCGCACGCGTCGTTCTACGCGGACGGCGACCGCCCGGACGCGGTGACGGCGGTGGAGGAGTCCAGCCGCGGCCGCCTCGCCGAGCTCACCCCGATAAGGGTGGGCAGGATGGCGGCCACACCCTTCGCCTTCCTGCGCGGTTCGGCCGGCCTCATGGCGTACGACCTGGCGCGTACGCCGGTGACGGGCATCGGCGCGCAGATCTGCGGCGACGCCCACGCGGCCAACTTCGGCCTGTACGGGGACGCGCGGGGCGGCCTCGTCATCGACCTGAACGACTTCGACGAGACGGCGCACGGGCCGTGGGAGTGGGACCTCAAGCGTCTCGCGACCTCGCTGGTGCTCGCCGCACGTGAGGCGGGAGCGGACGAGGACACGTGCCGCAAGGCCGCCCACTTCGCGGCCGGCTCCTACCGGCGCACGATGCGGCTGCTCGCCAAGCTTCCGGCCCTGGACGCGTGGAACGCCATCGCGGACGAGGAGCTGGTCTCGCACGCCGACGCACACGACCTGCTCGGCACGCTGGAGCGGGTCTCGGAGAAGGCGCGGGGCAACACCAGCGGGCGGTTCGCGGCGAAGTCCACCGAGGAGGTGGAGGGCGGCGGGCGCCGGTTCGTCGACGCCTCGCCCGTGCTGCGTCGCGTCCCGGACGCCGAGGCCGCCGCGGTCGCGCTGTCGCTGGAGGAATACCTGGGCACACTCTCCGAGGACCGACTCCCTCTCCTGGCGAGGTACGCGGTGCACGATGTCGCCTTCCGCGTGGTCGGCACGGGCAGCGTGGGCACGCGTTCGTACGTGGTGCTGCTGCTGGACCACCGCGAAGAGCCGCTCGTCCTCCAGGTGAAGGAGGCCCGTACGTCCGTCCTGGTGCCGCATCTGGAGACGGCCGGCTTCGCGGTGCCGGAGGTCGCGCACGAGGGCCGCCGGGTCGTCATCGGCCAGAAGCGCATGCAGGTCGTCAGTGACAACCTCCTCGGCTGGACTTCCGTCGAGGGCCGCCCGTTCCAGGTGCGGCAGTTCCGCAACCGCAAGGGCAGCGTCGATCCCGCGGCGCTGGCGGCGGACCAGGTGGACGACTACGCGCGGATGACCGGGGCGCTGCTGGCGCGGGCACACGCCCACAGCGCCGATCCGCGGCTGGTCGCGGGCTACTGCGGCAAGAGCGAGGAGCTGGACGAGGCGGTCGCCTCCTTCTCGATGGCGTACGCGGACCGTACCGAGGCCGACCACGCGGAGCTGGTGGCCGCCGTGCGCGCGGGGCGGATCGCGGGCGAGCTGGGGGTCTGAAAGGCGACGGGCGCGTTTGGGCATCGGCACACGGGCGGCGCGCTCGTGCATCGGCGAGCCGGTGGGGCCGTGGCCTAGGCTGGTCGGGTGACGACCCCGGAAGCTGATCAGTCCCCGTCCGAGCCGCCGTCCGAGCCCTCTGCGGAGCCGGTCGCCGGTGAGCCGAGCGCTGAGGAGGCGGCCGCCGAGGAGGCGCGCGTCGAAGCGGATGCCGAGGCGTCCGTGAGGACCGGCGGCGCGGAATCGAGCACCTCCGCGTCGGCGGGGGCAGGCAGGGGCCACGAACCAGCCGAGGGCGGACCGGCGGAGGACGAGCCCGTAAGCGGTGCCGGTGCCGGGGGCGATGAGGCTGAGCGGCCTGAGGCGCGCCTGGAGCGGGCCGTGCGTGCGGCCGAGCAGGCATTGATCGAGTTCGAGATCGCCGTGGAGACGTTCCGGGTCGAGGTGGAGAATTTCTCCCGGCTGCACCATCAGCGGCTCGGCCCGATGTATTCGCGGCTCGACGAGCTGGAGGCACAGATCGCCGAAGCGCGTGCCGCGAGCACCGGCGACCCGGAGGACGTGCGCAAGGCGCAGGAGGCCCGGGCCCGGGTCATGCCGATGCCGGGGATCGAGGAGCTGTTCCACGACTGGCTCGACTCGGACGGGCTGTCCGCGGAAGCATCGGCGATGCTCACCGAGCAGCCCGTGCGTCCACCGCAGCGGGTGCGGCCGAGCGACGAGGCCCGCAAGCTCTACCGGGAGCTCGTCCGCAAGGCGCATCCCGACCTGGCGCAGGACGACACGGAGCGTGCGCGGCGCGACGAGTTCATCGCTCGTGTCAACGCCGCCTACGGCCGAGGGGACGAGGCCCTGCTCCGGGAGCTGTCCGAGGAGTGGGCGGCCGGTCCTGTGCCTGAGGAGTGGCGGCCGAGTCGCAGCGAGGAGCTCTACGCCCGTCTGGAGTGGCTCGCCCAGCGCAAGGAACTGCTGGCGCTCGTCGCCCGCGACCTGGAGGAGAGCGCGATCGGCGCGATGCTCAAGATCGCGCCGGACGACCCCGACCGGCTGTTGGAGGAGATCGCCGAACAACTGCTCACACAGGTCGGCGAGCGGGAGGCGGAGCTGGCGGGGCTGCTCGGCAGCGGTGCCTGAGAAGGGTTCGCCGCGCGTGGCCGACTTCGGCAGCGGCAGCGGCGGCATACGGCGGGCGCGGACGGCAGGCCGGACGCGGCGGGGGCGGACGGCAAGGCGCAGGCGTCTGAGTCGTCGGCCGCGGTCGGCCGCGGTTGGCCGGGGTCGGTCGTGGTCGGCTTTCGGATGCGTTCCTGTCTCCGGATGCGTTCCTGCTTCCGGGACGTGGTGGTGGTCGGGGCCCCTGGCGGATGGGATTGCTGCCGGGCGGATCTGCGGATCTGGCGAACGGGTCGGTCGGGTAGCGTCGGGGGCATGAGTTTCGGAGCTGGTGTGCCCACGGTCGAGGTCGGGGATCTCACGGACGGAGACTTCCTGCTGGACGTCCGGGAGGACGACGAGTGGCAGGCGGGTCACGCCCAGGGGGCACTGCACATCCCCATCAGTGAATTCGTGGCGCGTTACGGCGAGTTGACCGAAGCGGCGCCGCAGGACGGCAGGGTCAACGTGATCTGCCGCTCGGGTGGCCGGTCGGCACAGGTCGCGATGTACCTGAGCCAGCAGGGCGTCGACGCGGTGAACGTCGACGGCGGCATGCAGGTCTGGGCGGCCACGGGCCGCCCGGTGGTGAACGCGGAGGGACAGCCGGGGTTCGTGCTGTAGCGGACTCCGGGGCGACCGGTGGCCGGCCACAGAGGCGAGCCGGGGTTCGTGCTGTTGCGAACTCCTGGGTGACCGGGGACCGGTGGCCGATGATGGGTGGCCGGTGGCCGGTCACAGAGGCGCCGTTTCGCGCCTCTCGGGCCACCGGAACCCGTCCCGCTGCACCCGTCGGCGTTCGGCTCACCCCAGCGTGTGCGCCGCCAGAAGGTCGCCCAGGGCCTCCTCGTGTGCTGCCGCCGGGCCGAGCGAGAGTTCCAGCTGCTTGGCCCAGGCGTGGTACCGGTGCAGCGGGTAGTCGGTGTCCGCACCGAATCCCCCGTGCAGATGCTGTGCGGTCTGTACGACTCGGCGTACGCCCTCGGAGGCCCAGATCTTGGCGACGGCCACGTCACCGGACGCGGGCAGGGCCCCGCCGGCCGCCGTGCTGATCCGCCACGCGGCCTGCCAGAGGGTGGCCTCCATCGCGCGCAGATCGATGTAGCGGTCGGCCGCCTGCACGGCCACGGCCTGGAACGTGGCGACCGGGAACCCGAACTGCTCCCGCTTGCTGGTGTATTCGCTCGTCATCCTGAGTACGCCCTCGCCCAGGCCGAGCGCCAGCGCGCACGTCCCGGTGGCGAGGAGGTCCCGCAGCCGTTCCCAGGCGCCGTCGGCTTCGATGACGTCCCGGACGGGGACGCGTACGGAATCCAGGCGGAGTTCGCCGAGCCGCTCTCCCGACGTCGAGATCTGTTCGGCGAGCGTCGCGCCCTCGTGGACGCGGGGGACGAGGGCGAGCACCGAGCGGCCCGAGCTGCTGCTCAGGGCGGGGACGAGGACGAAGTCGGCGTTCTGCGCCCAGGGCACCGCCGTCTGTACTCCGTCCAGTACCCATGTGGTGCCCTCCTGCCGTGCGGTCACGGCGAGTTCGGCGCTGTCGTGGCCGGTGCGCCCGTTCGCCGCGACCGTCAGGACCAGCTCGCCCCGGCCGGTCCGTGCGAGGAGATCGGCTTTCAACTCCTCGCCGCCGTACGCCTGTACGACGACGGCGGCCGCCGTGTTCTCCAGCAGCGGCACCCGGGCGAGCACCCTCGCCGACTCCCGCAGCACCAGGCACAGCGCGATGGCGTCCAGACCGGCGCCGCCGTGGCGGGGGTCGAGCAGCAGGCTCAGCAGGTCCGCGTCGGCGAGCCGGGCCCACAGGACGCGGTCGAAGTCGTCCGCGACGGCGCCCGCGGTGAGCGCGGGACTGGGCACGCCGTCCGGCGCGACCCCCGCGAAGACCGCCTTCGCCGCCTCCACGGCCGCCTGCTGTTCCTCGGTGAAGGTGAAGTCCACGGTCCCGTCCTCCCGGCTGATCCGAATGATCGGTTCGATCGCTTGATCCGTTGAGTCGACCTGGCGGAGCGTCAAGATAGAACAGGTTCTAGAAGAAGGGAACGGGGACGGGCCGGCCGTCGTCCCTGTCGGCAAGGAGCGCCCTTCACCTGCAAGGGCAGAGGTTGCCGACCGATCGTTCGGTACGTTCGATTCGAGGGCAGGGCGGAGCCGTAAGGTGTCCACCGCTGTGGACGGCCGGGGTGGCCGCTGTGCCCCCTGGGGCTGTGCCGGACGGGTGGGTCTGAGTACCGTTCCGGTGCGGCCGTCGCGGGACGGGCGCCGACAGTCGGGCAGACATGGGGAAACGGGTGGCGATGGACGCGTACGACGAGGGCTCGAACGCCCGGCCCGTGCCGGGCGAGCCCGCGGCCACCACCCCAGGCACCCCTCCGCCGGACGGCCCGGCGGCCCCGGGGGCCCCGGCGGCCCCGGGGGACGGTTCCGCCGGGGTCCCGCATCAGCTCGGTGACCCGGTGCGCGAGTCGGCTGCGCATGATCAAGAGGTGCACGAGCCGGTTGCGTACGATCGTGAGGCGCCCGAGCCGCCTGCGTACGGCCACGCGGCGCACGATTCGGTGGTGCGCGACCCGGTGGTGCATGACTCGTCGGCTTACGCCCAAGGGCCGCCCGCCCCTGTCCTCCGCCCGGCCGGAACGTCTCCCTCCGCGGACACCCCTCCCTCCGTGGACGCTCCTCCCTCCGGTGGCATCGCCGCTCTCTCCCTTCCCTTCCAGATCGCCGCGGCGCTCGCGCTCGCGTTCGTCGCGGTGGTCGCCTGTGTGCACATCGGCATGGTGTTCCTGCATGTGGCGCCGTCGAACACGGTCACCAAGCAGCACGGGCAGGCGATCGACGAATGGGTCTACCCGGAGTTCGAGCAGAACTGGAAGCTCTTCGCTCCCAATCCGCTGCAGCAGAACATCGCGGTCCAGGTCCGTGCCGATGTACGGGCCGTGGACGGCTCCATCAGGACCACCCGCTGGTACGACCTCTCCGCGCTGGACGGCCGGGCCATCGACGGCAATCTGCTGCCCTCCCACACCCAGCAGAACGAACTGCGCCGGGCCTGGGACTTCTTCGTGGCCACGCACGACACCGCGAACCGCCCGAACGGCCTGCGCGGCGACCTCTCCGAGCGCTATCTGCGCCGGATCGTGGTCCTGCGCCTGGACCGTGAGGAGGCGGGCGGCCGAGGGGCGGTCATCCAGCAGGTCCAGGTCCGCTCGCGTACGACCAACGTGCCGCCGCCGAAGTGGAGCCGGGAGCAGGTGTCCGACAAGCCCGTCCTGCGGCAGCTGCCCTGGTGGCCGGTGTCGAAGACCGACCGGGCGGCCGGGACGCGGCCCGCGGACTCCACGGAGACGGCGGCGAACGCCCGATGAGCAACCACGACAGCACTCCACCGGGTACGCCGGACGAGACCGATCCGCCGAGCCCGCCGAGCCCGCCGGAGAACACCCCGCCTGAGAGCAGGCCCGCAGGCCCGCCGGACGCCTCCGCCCCGCCGAGCCCGCCGGCCGTCTCCGCCCCGGCGGGCGCCCCCGGACAGGGGTACTCCGTGGGTGCCCCTGGACGACTCCCCGTGACCGCTCCCTCGGGCACCCCCGGCCGCACCCCGTTCGGCGCCCCCGCCCATGCCCCCGCCCCCGTCGGCGCCCCGACAGGCACCCGCGACCCCCACCGGATGCGCAGCCTCGGACGGGAGCGGCTGGCCGCGCGGATCAGCCGTTTCGACCGCAAGCACCGGCTCGACCGGACGCTGGCGCAGGTCGTCTCCCGCCTCACCGGCCGGGCGCTCGGGCCGTACCAGACCGCGGTGATCAGGATCGGCTTCGCCGCGACCTGGCTGCTCTTCCTGCTGCGGGAGTTCCCGCACCGACAGGAGATGTACGGGCCCGACGGCCCCTGGAGCTGGGACCTCGCCCAGCAGCTCACCGCGAGCAACCACGCCTTCACGGCGCTGATGTGGTCCAGCAGCCAGGTCTGGTTCGAGATCGTCTTCATGCTCGCCGTGCTGTCGAGCGCCCTGCTGCTGCTCGGCTGGCGCACCCGCACCATGTCCGTGCTCTTCCTGGTCGGCGTGCTCTCCCTCCAGAACCGCAGCATCTTCATGGGGGACGGCGGCGACAACGTCATCCACCTGATGGCGATCTACCTGGTGTTCACGCGCTGCGGTCAGGTGTGGTCACTGGACGCGCGGCGCGAGCGCCGGGCGGCGGGGGCACGCGCGCGTGAAGGACGATTCCCCCCGGACCGGGTCGGTCCCGCCCTGTGGGCCGTGCTCGGTCTCGTCCTGGCGGCCGCCACGCTCGCCGGGAAGATCGACGGCGGTCTGTTCGGCGGCTGGCGGACGGTCTACTGGGGCCTGTGGGCCGCCCAGGCCCTGTGGTGGCTTGCGGGCCGGTACACCCGCAGGAGCGTCCAGCCGCGCGTCTTCCTCGACGTCGTCGCCAACCTCGTGCACAATGCCGCGCTCTTCGTGATCATGGCCGAGGCGTGTCTGATCTACGCGACCGCCGGCTGGTACAAGATCCAGGGATCGCGCTGGCAGGACGGCACAGCCGTCTACTACCCGCTGCACCTGGACTACTTCTCCCCCTGGCCGGCCCTGTCCGACCTCCTGTCCGCACACGGCACGCTGGTCATGCTCGTCACGTACGGGACGGTGGCCGTGCAGGTCGCCTTCCCGTTCACGCTGTTCAACCGGCGGGTGAAGAACATCCTGCTCGCGGCCATGATGACCGAGCACGCCGTGATCGCCGTCGTGCTGGGCCTGCCGTTCTTCTCGCTCGCGATGATCGCCGCCGACGCGGTCTTCCTGCCGACGTCCTTCCTGCGCCGCCTGGGCGGCTGGATGGCACGGGCGTGTGGCGGCCTGTCGTCCCGCATCCGCCGCGCGCTTCCGCGCCCGCGCAAGGACCGCGGGAGGCGGGAGGAGGACGAGGAACAAGCCCCGCGCTCCCCGGAGGCGGCCGAGCACCCGCACGTAGGCTTCACGGCATGAGGGACCCCCGCGACCCCGAGCCCGTCGGCCCCTGGCACCGGCTCGCCGACACCGCCGTACTGCTCGACGGCTTCCACACCCTCAAGCACGCGGTGCGTTTCCGGGCCGACGTCCCGGTGGCGGTCACCACCGACCGGCAGGCCGCGCTCGCCCTCGCCGACGAGCTGGCTCCGGACGTACGGGACACGCTGGACGCCCTCCTGACGGAGGTGCCGGAGGCCACGTACCGGGCGCTCGTCCCGCGCCCGCACCCCACCGCGGTGGCCGCCCTCGCGGTACGTCCCTCGCGTGAGGCCAACCTGGGGGCGCTGGCCCGCACCCCGCGCACCGCGCCCGTGGTCGTCCTCGACCAGCCGCGCAACCTCGGGAACGCCGGAGCGGTGATCCGCCTCGCGGCGGGCTTCGGCGCGACCGGGGTCGTCACCACCGGCACGCTCGATCCGTGGCATCCCACGGTCGTGCGCGGCGGGGCGGGCCTGCACTTCGCCACGGCCGTCGAGCGACTGGCCGTGGCAGAGCTGCCGGCCGGGCCGGTGTTCGCCCTGGACCCGGAGGGTGCGGACATCCGGGAGCTGAAGCTCCCGGACGACGCCGTCCTCGCCTTCGGTTCGGAACGCAGTGGCCTGTCCGCCGAACTGCGTGCCCGCACCGACCACCTGGTGTCCCTGCCGATGAAGCCCCAGGTGTCCAGCTACAACCTGGCCACCAGTGTGGCGATGACTCTCTTCCACTGGAGTGCCTCGTAGGGGTACGGCCACGGCCACGGTCGCGGGTCGTCCGTGGCCGTACGCGCGGTTCCCCGCGCGCGTGGGGGCGCTCACGCCTCCTTGCGGACCTCCACCACGCGGAAGCGGTTGGCCACGAACGCCCCGTCGCACAGCGCGGAGTTCGCGGCCGGGTTGCCGCCCGAGCCGTGGAAGTCCGAGAAGGCGGCCGTCTGGTTGACGTACACCCCGCCGGTCAGGTTCAGCGAGAGCTGGGCCGCCTCGTCCAGGCACGCCTCCCGCACGGCCTCCTCGACCTCCTCCGAGGTCGTGTACGCGCCGACGGTCATCGCGCCCTTCTCACGGACGGTCCGCCGCAGCAGTTGCACGGCGTCGGCCGCCGAGTCGACCGCGACGGCGAAGGACACCGGCCCGAAGCACTCGCTCATGTAGGCGGCCTGGTCGTCCGGCTTGCCGCCGTCGAGCTTCACGATCACCGGCGTACGGACCACCGCGTCCGGGAACTCCGGGTTGTCGATCTCCCGGGAGGCGAGGGCGACCTCGCCGAGACCGGCCGCGGCCTCCAGACGGGCCTTCACGTCCGGATTCACGAGCGCGCCCAGCAGGGCGTTCGCCCGGGCGTCGTCCCCGAGGAGCCCGTCGACGGCCCTCGCGAGGTCGGCGACCACCTCGTCGTACGACTTGGGGCCCTCCTCCGTACGGATGCCGGCGCGCGGGACGAGGAGGTTCTGCGGGGTCGTGCACATCTGGCCGCTGTAGAGGGACAGGGAGAAGGCGAGGTTCGACAGCATTCCCTTGTAGTCGCCGGTCGACTCCACGATCACCGTGTTGACGCCGGCCTTCTCCGTGTAGACCTGCGCCTGGCGGGCGTTGGCCTCGAGCCAGTCGCCGAACTCCGTCGAACCGGTGTAGTCGATGATCCGGATCTCGGGGCGGGTGGCCAGGGTCTTGGCGATGCCCTCGCCGGGCCGCTCGGCGGCCAGCGCCACCAGGTTCGGGTCGAAGCCCGTCTCGGCGAGCACCTCGCGGGCCACCTGGACGGTGAGCGCCAGCGGCAGCACCGCGCGCGGGTGGGGCTTCACCAGTACGGCGTTGCCCGTGGCCAGCGAGGCGAACAGGCCCGGATAGCCGTTCCACGTGGGGAAGGTGTTGCAGCCGATCAGCAGCGCGGTGCCGCGCGGCACCGGCGTGAACTGCTTGGTCAGCGCGAGCGGGTCCCGCTTGCCCTGCGGCTTGGTCCACTCGGCGTTGTCGGGGGTGCGGACCTGCTCCGCGTACGCGTACGCCACCGCCTCCATGCCGCGGTCCTGGGCGTGCGGGCCGCCGGCCTGGAACGCCATCATGAAGGCCTGGCCGCTGGTGTGCATGACCGCGAGCGCGAACTCGTGCGTACGGTCGCTGATCCGCTTGAGGATCTCCAGGCACACCACCGCGCGCGCCTCAGCGCCCGCGTCGCGCCACGCGCGCTGCCCGGCGCGCATGGCGGGCAGCAGAGTGTCCACGTCCGCGTGCGGGTAGGTGACCCCCAGCTCGATCCCGTACGGCGAGACCTCGCCGCCCACCCAGTCGTCCGTGCCGGGCTGTCCGAGGTCGAGGCGGCTCCCGAGCAGGGCGTCGAAGGCGGCCTTGCCCTCGGCCATCCCCAGGCTGCCGTTCTCCCCGTAGGCCTTGGGGTGCTCGGGGTGCGGCGACCAGTACGCGCGCGTGCGCATCGCTTCCAGCGCCTGGTCGAGGGTGGGCCGGTGCTTGGCGATGAGCTCGTGCGCGGTCGGTGCGGCGGCCATGCGGGACCAACTCCTCGTTTCACGAACTCTTCGTCGAGCTCATGACCTGGGCAGAAACAGCCGGACAGAGTTAGAGTAACCGAACGATCGGTCGGGACAAGGGGGTCCGCTGAACCTGTGGAAAACCCCGTGCGGGAGGATCGCGAGCATGACAGCACTCGACCTCGCCGGCCCCGTGGCCGTCGTCGGCACCGGCACCATGGGCCAGGGCATCGCCCAGGTCGCGCTCGTCGCGGGCCACCCCGTGCGGCTGTACGACACCGCGCCCGGCCGTGCCCGGGCGGCGGCCGAAGCGATCGGCGTCCGCCTCGACCGGCTCGTCGAGAAGGACCGGCTGACCGGCGCCGAGCGGGATGCCGCCCGCGCCCGGCTGCGCCCCGCCGAGAGCCTCGCCGACCTCGCGGACTCCGGGCTGGTCGTCGAGGCCGTCCTGGAGCGGCTGGACGTCAAGCAGCAGCTGTTGCGCGAGCTGGAGGACATCGTCGCGGACGACTGCCTGCTCGCCACCAACACCTCCTCCCTGGCGGTGACCGCGATCGGCGGCGCCCTGCGCAACCCCGGCCGATTCGTGGGGCTGCACTTCTTCAACCCCGCGCCGCTGCTGCCCCTCGTCGAGGTCGTCTCCGGGTTCGCGACCGACGTCACGTCGGCCACGCGCGCGTACGAGCTGGCCCGCGCCTGGGGGAAGACCCCGGTCGCCTGCGCCGACACCCCCGGCTTCATCGTCAACCGCATCGCGCGGCCCTTCTACGCCGAGGCGTTCGCGGTCTACGAGTCGCAGGCCGCCGACCCCGCGACGATCGACGCGATCCTGCGTGAGTCGGGCGGCTTCCGGATGGGCGCCTTCGAACTGACCGACCTGATCGGCCAGGACGTCAACGAGTCCGTGACGCGCTCCGTGTGGGAGGCCTTCTTCCAGGACGTGCGCTTCACTCCCTCGCTGGCCCAGCGCAGGCTCGTCGAGTCGGGCCGGCACGGCCGCAAGACGGGACAGGGCTGGTACGACCACGGGGCCGGGGCCGAGCGTCCCGAGCCGCACACCGCGGACAAGGCCCAGCCGCCCGCGTACGTCGTCGCCGAGGGCGACCTGGGCCCCGCCTCCGAGCTGCTCGCGCTGATCCGTGAGGCGGGCATTCAGGTCCGCGAGGACGAGGAGGACCACGGCACGCGCCTGGTGCTCCCCAGCGGCGGCCAGCTGGCCCTCGCGGACGGCCAGACCGCGGTCGAGTTCCGTGACGTCGTCTACTTCGACCTGGCGCTCGACTACCGGAGGGCCACTCGGATCGCCCTGTCCGGATCGCAGGACACCCAGCCGCAGACCCTCGCCGAGGCGACCGGGCTCTTCCAGGCGCTCGGCAAGGACGTCAGCGTCATCGGGGACGCCCCCGGCATGATCGTCGCCCGTACCGTCGCGCGGATCGTGGACCTGGCGCACGACGCCGTCTCCAAGGGCGTGGCCACCGAGGAGGACGTCGACACGGCGATGAGGCTGGGCGTCAACTACCCGCTGGGCCCCTTCGAATGGTGCCGCAGGCTCGGCAAGACCTGGGCGCACGACCTCCTGGAGGAACTGCACCTGCGGGAACCCTCGGGCCGCTACGCACCCTCTCTCGCCCTCTACCGCCACGGGCACGCCGCCGACAAGCGGGAGGGCACCTCATGACCACCGCCAAACGCGACACCTACACCCCGGAGACGCTGCTCTCCGTGGCGGTGCGGGTCTTCAACGAGCGGGGTTACGACGGCACCTCCATGGAGCACCTGTCCAAGGCGGCCGGCATCTCCAAGTCGTCGATCTACCACCACGTCACGGGCAAGGAGGAACTGCTGCGCCGGGCCGTCAGCCGGGCGCTCGACGGCCTCTTCGGGATCCTCGACGAGGAGCACGCGCGCGTGGGGCGTGCCGTGGAGCGCCTGGAGTACGTCACCCGGCGCATGGTCGAGGTGCTCACCGCCGAGCTGCCGTACGTGACGCTGCTGCTGCGGGTGCGCGGCAACACCGACACCGAGCGGTGGGCCCTGGAACGGCGCCGGGACTTCGACCACGAGGTGGCCGCCCTCCTGAAGGCGGCCGCCGCCGACGGGGACGTACGCGGTGACGTGGAGGTCCGGCTCGCGACCCGGCTGGTCTTCGGGATGATCAACTCGATCGTCGAGTGGTACCGCCCGGACGGGCGGGGCATGGGCGAGCGCGAGGTCGCCGACGCGGTGGTGCTGATGGTCTTCGGGGGACTCCGGCAGCCGGGCTGAGCCGGTACCTGGAGGGCCCGCGGGACGGCGTGGCGGGCGTCCGGAGGGCTCGGCCGCGTGGACGGGCGGGCGGCCCACGGCCACCCTGCGGGGCCACCTGGCAGTCCTGCGGCCCCCTGGCCGCCCTTTCGGGGCCCCTGGCCGTTCTCTGCGGTTCCTTGCCCCACCGCCGGGCCCAGCGCTCTCCCTGCGGCTCCACGAAGCCCGCCCCCGGCCACTCCAGGACCGCCCTCGGGGCGCGCCACCGGTCACCCCTGCGGTTCCAGGTCCTCCTCCTCGAACACCAGGAGCGTCCTCGTGCTGAGCACCTCGGGGATGGCCTGGAGCCGGGTGAGCACCAGCTCGCGCAGCGCCCTGTTGTCCGGCGTGTGCACCAGGAGCAGGACGTCGAAGTCGCCGCCCACCAGCGCGATGTGCGAGGCCCCGGGGAGCAGCCTGAGCTGCTCGCGCACGGTGCGCCAGGTGTTCTGAACGATCTTGAGAGTGATGTACGCCGAGGTGCCGTGCCCCGCCCGTTCATGGTCGACGCGGGCACCGAAACCGCGGATCACGCCGTCCTCGACGAGGCGGTTGATGCGCGCGTAGGCGTTGGCACGGGAGACGTGGACCCGCTCGGCCACGGACCGTATCGAGGCACGGCCGTCCGCCTGGAGCATCTGCAGGATGTCCTGGTCGGTGGAGTCGAGCGGGCGCGGCGGCGGCAGGGTGGCCCCGGCCTCCGGCCCCTCGGCCATTTGTTCAGGTGCCATGTCCCCCCGCCTCCCTACCATGGACGTACTGCATCCATCTCAGGCTGTGGAGAACCGTTTGTCCACAGCCTGAAGGTGCCTGTAGCCAAAATGTGCCGACGACCGAACAATCGGTAGGTGAGGCGTGTCACTCACGGCAGGCCTCTCGAAGTCGCTCCCACGAGGAGGTGCCGACATGACGGTCCTGGAGCAGCGAGGCGCATACCGGCCCACGCCGCCGCCCGCCTGGCAGCCCCGCGCCGACCCAGCGCCGCTGCTGCCCGACGCGTCACCCCACCGCGTCCTCGGCACCGAGGCGGCCGAGCGGGTCGATCCGGGGCTGCTGCGCCGTCTGTACGCGGAGCTGGTGCGCGGCCGTCGGTACAACGCGCAGGCCACCGCCCTCACCAAGCAGGGCCGCCTCGCCGTCTACCCCTCCTCCACGGGCCAGGAGGCCTGCGAGGTAGCCGCCGCGCTCGTCCTCGAGGAGCGGGACTGGCTCTTCCCGAGCTACCGGGACACCCTCGCCGCCGTCGCCCGGGGCCTCGACCCCGTACAGGCGCTGACCCTCCTGCGCGGCGACTGGCACACCGGCTACAACCCCCACGAGCACCGCATCGCCCCCCTGTGCACTCCGCTCGCCACCCAGTTGCCGCATGCCGTGGGCCTCGCTCACGCGGCCCGCCTCAAGGGCGACGACGTGGTCGCGCTCGCGCTGGTGGGCGACGGCGGCACCAGCGAGGGCGACTTCCACGAGGCGCTGAACTTCGCCGCCGTGTGGCAGGCCCCGGTGGTCTTCCTGGTGCAGAACAACGGCTTCGCGATCTCCGTCCCGCTCGCCAAGCAGACCGCCGCCCCTTCCCTGGCCCACAAGGCCGTGGGGTACGGAATGCCCGGCAGGCTGGTCGACGGGAACGACGCCGCCGCCGTGCACGAGGTCCTCAGCGAGGCGATCGCCCACGCGCGCGCGGGCGGCGGTCCCACGCTCGTGGAGGCGGTGACGTATCGCATGGAGGCCCACACGAACGCCGACGACGACAAGCGATACCGCGAGGACGCGGAGGTCGAGGCCTGGCGCGCGCACGACCCGATCGCCCTCCTGGAGCGCGAGCTGACCGATCGTGGACTGCTGGACGAGGACGGGATGCGGGCCGCGCGCGAGGACGCCGAGGCGATGGCCGCGGACCTGCGCGAGCGCATGAACCAGGACCCGGCGCTCGACCCCATGGACCTCTTCGCGGAGGTCTACGCCCAGCCGACGACGCAACTCCTGGAGCAGGAGGCCCTTTTGCGGGCCGAGCTGGACGCCGAGGCGCGTCAGCACGAGGACGAGGACGAGCCGGAAGGAAACACGCGATGACCACCGTCGCGGTGAAGCCGGCCACCATGGCGCAGGCCCTCGGACGGGCCCTGCGCGACGCACTGACCGACGACCCGACCGTCCACGTGATGGGCGAGGACGTCGGCGCCCTCGGCGGTGTCTTCCGTGTCACCGACGGGCTCGCGAAGGAGTTCGGCGAGGACCGGGTCACGGACACGCCGCTGGCCGAGGCGGGCATCCTCGGCACGGCGGTCGGCATGGCCATGTACGGGCTCAGGCCGGTCGTGGAGATGCAGTTCGACGCCTTCGCGTACCCCGCCTTCGAGCAGCTGATCTCGCACGTGGCCCGCATGCGCAACCGCACGCGCGGGGCGATGCCGCTGCCCATCACCGTGCGCGTGCCCTACGGCGGCGGCATCGGCGGCGTCGAGCACCACAGCGACTCCTCCGAGGCGTACTACATGGCGACTCCGGGGCTGCATGTCGTCACGCCCGCGACGGTCGCCGACGCCTACGGCCTGTTGCGCCAGGCCATCGCCTCCGACGACCCGGTCGTCTTCCTGGAGCCCAAGCGCCTGTACTGGTCGAAGGACTCCTGGAATCCCGACGAGCCGCAGGCCGTAGAGCCCATCGGCCGTGCGGTGGTCCGCAGGCCGGGCCGCAGCGCCACGCTCATCACGTACGGGCCGTCCGTGCCCGTCTGCCTGGAGGCCGCGGAAGCGGCCGGGGCCGAGGGCTGGGACCTCGAAGTCGTCGACCTGCGCTCCCTGGTGCCGTTCGACGACGAGACGGTCGCCGCGTCAGTGCGCCGTACCGGCCGGGCCGTCGTGGTGCACGAGTCGGGAGGCTTCGGCGGGCCCGGCGGGGAGATTGCCGCGCGCGTCACGGAGCGCTGCTTCCACCATCTGGAGGCGCCGGTGCTGCGCGTGGCCGGCTTCGACATCCCGTATCCGCCGCCGATGCTGGAGCGGCACCACCTGCCCGGCGTCGACCGGATCCTGGACGCGGTGGCGCGGTTGCAGTGGGAGGCGCAGAGCTGATGGCACAGGTCCTCGAATTCAAGCTGCCCGACCTCGGCGAGGGGCTCACCGAGGCCGAGATCGTCCGCTGGCTCGTCCAGGTCGGTGACGTCGTCGCCGTCGACCAGCCCGTCGTCGAGGTCGAGACGGCCAAGGCGATGGTCGAGGTCCCCTGCCCGTACGGGGGCGTGGTCACGGCCCGCTACGGCGACGAGGGAACGGAACTTCCGGTGGGCGCCCCGCTGCTGACGGTCGCCGTGGGAGCGCCGGCTTCCGGAGCGCCCGGCTTCGACGCGGCCGGCTCCGGCGGCGAAAGCTCGGGGAACGTGCTCGTCGGCTACG
>NZ_JAHRIB010000159.1 GCF_019090165.1 Streptomyces sp. BV286 | reverse complement strand
CGGGTTCGATGCGGAAGCCGCGGACCTTGACCTGGGTGTCGGCGCGGCCGACGTACTCCAGCTCGCCCGCGCTGTTCCAGCGGGCCAGGTCCCCGGTGCGGTACATCCGCGATCCGGGCGGGCCGAAGAAGTCGGGGTGGAAGCGTTCGGCGGTCAGGTCGGGGCGGCCGCGGTAGCCGCGGGCCACGTCTCCCGCGATGTAGAGCTCTCCCGCGACGCCGGGTACGACGGGGCGCAGGCCCGGGCTGAGCACGTAGGCGCGCATGTTGCCCAGCGGCCGCCCGATGGGGACGTTGCCGGTGCCTTGCCAGGCGTGGTCGGCGGCGATGGTGTACGTGGTGGCGTAGAAGGATTCGGTCTGGCCGTAGGCGTTGACGACGCGGACCCCGGGGAAGGCCTCGCGCACCCGGGTGACGAGGGCGGCGGGCAGGGCCTCGCCGGCGAAGACCAGGGTGTCGATGGCGGTGCGGCCGGTGATGGTGTCGAGGAGTTCGGCGAAGGCGGAGGGCACGGTGGAGACGATGTGGCCGGGCCAGGTGTCGCGTTCGCCGAGGACCAGGACGTCACGGACGATCTCGATCGTCCCGCCGTGGCAGAGGTTGGTGAAGATCTCGAAGACCGACACGTCGAAGTTGACCGATGTACCGGCGAGCGCGGTGCGTCCCGGGCCGGCGTCGATGCGCTCTGCCAGGTGGGTGATGCCGTTGACGACGTTGCGGTGGGTGATGGCGACGCCCTTGGGGGTGCCGCTGGAGCCCGAGGTGTACATGACGTACGCCAGCCGGCCGGGGTGCGGCGCACTGCCGGTGCCGGTGCTGTGGTCGTCGCCGGTGTCCAGGTCGATGCCGTCCAGACGGACCCGGGGTGTGGCGGTGTCCGGGAGGACGGACTCGGTTGCGGTGTCCGTGAGGATGAGCTGCGGCTCGGCCTCGGTGAGGATGTGGGCCAGGCGGTGGCTGGGGTACTTCGGGTCGATCGGCAGGTATGCCGCTCCCGACTTGAGGACCGCCAGCATGCCCACCACCAGGTCCGCGGACCGCGGCAGCGACAGCGCCACCACCGACTCCGGACCCGCCCCCCGCTCCACCAGCACCCGGGCCAGACGGTTCGCCCGGGCGTTCACCTGGGCGTACGTCAGCTCCTGGCCCTCGAACACCACGGCCACCGCGTCGGGGCTCTGGGCGGCCTGACGCTCGAACAGTTCGTTGATCGTGGCGTCGGGTACGTCGGTGGCGGTGGCGTTGGCCTCCGTGAGGTTCCGGCGCTCGGCCGGCTCCAGAAGGTCGAGGTGTCTGACCGGCGCCGAGGGGTCGGCCACCAGGGCGCGCAGGACACCTACGAAGCGGGCTCCGATGGAGTCGACGGTCTCCTGGTCGAAGAGGTCGGTGGCGTATTCGATGGTGCCGCGCGCTCCGTCGTGCTCGTCGGGGGCGACGTTGAACTCCAGGTCGAACTTGGAGGTGTTGGTGCCCAGTTGTTCGAAGTCGAGGCGGGTCGTCAGTCCCGGCAGGTCGACCTCGGCGCGGGTGATGTTCTGCCAGGCGAAGAAGACCTGGAAGAGCGGGTTGTAGGCGGTGGAGCGCTCCGGGCTGAGCTCGTCGACGAGCATCTCGAAGGGGGCGTCCTGGTTGTCGTACGCGCCCAGGGCCTTGTCCTTCACCTGGTCCAGGACGTCGCCGAAGGTGGGGTTGCCGGGCAGCTGGACCCGCAGCACCCAGGTGTTGACGAAGAACCCGATGAGGTCGTTGAGGTCCTCGTCCACCCGGCCGGCGATCGGGGCGCCGATCGGGATGTCGTCGCCGCCGCCGAGGTGGTGCAGCAGCACGGCGAGCACCGACTGCAGGACCATCGAGACGCTCAGGCCGCGCTCCTGGGCCAGCCGTTCCACGGCGGCCTGGAGCTCGGGCTCGATGCGGAACTCCGCGTGGCCGCCCTCACGGCTGGCCACCGCGGGGCGGGGCCGGTCCAGGGGCAGGCTCAGCGGCTGGTCCATGCCGGCCAGCTGCTCGCGCCAGTGGGCGAGCTGTCCGTACAGGATGGACTCGGGGTCCTTCTCGTCGCCGAGCAGGTCGCGCTGCCACAGCGTGTAGTCGGAGTACTGGACCTGCAGTTCGTCCCAGCCGGGCGTGTGGCCGGCGCGGCGGGCGGTGTAGGCGGCCGACAGGTCGCGCAGCAGCGGGACCGCCGACTCCCCGTCCGCCGCGATGTGGTGGAACAGCAGGACCAGTACGTGGGCGTCGGGGGCGTGCCGCAGGAGGCGGGCCCGGATGGGGATCTCCGCGTACAGGTCGAACGCGTAGGAGATCGCTTCCTCGATGGTGTGGTCCACCTCGTCCGGTGACACCGGCACGACCGGTACGTCGAGGACCACCTCGTCGAGGGGCAGGATCCGCTGGTAGGGGACTCCTGCTTCCTCGAAGAGGACGGTTCGCAGGACCTCGTGCCGGGCGATCACGTCGCGGATCGCCGCTGTCAGTGCGTGGGTGTCCAGGTCGCCGGTGAGGTGCAGGGCCAGGGGCACGTTGTAGGTCGCCGAGGCCCCCTCGAAGCGGTCGAGGAACCACAGGCGGCGCTGTGCATAGGACAAGGGGATCACTTTGGGTCTACTCCTTGGTCATCTTGCGTAGACGGGGCCGGCTCTTGGTGGCACTGATGGCCTGGACTTGACCCGAAAGCTCCGCAATTGTCGAATACTGGAAAATCGTCCGGATCGATGTCTCGATTCCGAGGGACCTGCGCATCCGGCCGATCAGCCGGGTCGCCTTCAGCGAGTTGCCGCCGAGGCTGAAGAAGCTGTCGTCGATCCCGACCCGCTCGACGCCGAGGACCTCGGCGAACAGCGCGCACAGGGCCTCTTCCTGCGGGGTGCGGCCGGCCCGGTAGCCCTCGCCCGCGGCCTGGTCGCCGGGCTCGGGAAGTGCCTGGTGGTCCACGCCGCCCTCGGCTGTCGAGGGAAGTTCCGCGAGGAGGACGAAGGTGGTCGGCACCATGTGGTCCGGCAGGCGCCCGCCGAGGAACTCCCGCAGCTGTGCGGCGTCGGTGCTCTCGTTCCGCAGCGGGACGACGTAGCCCAGGAGCTGCTGGTCGTCGCCGTCTCCGGCGGTGATCACCGCCGCCTGGGACACCGAGGGGTGGGCGGCCAGGGCCGCTTCGACGTCCTCGGTACGGAACTGGTGACCCCTGATCCGGGCCGGCGGGCCGCTTCGGCCCACGTACTCCAGGGCGCCCTGGCTGTTCCAGCGGGCCAGGTCCCCGGTGCGGTACATCCGCGAGCCGGGCGGCCCGAAGGGGTCGGCGACGAAGTGCTGGGAGGTCAGTCCGGCCTGGCCCTGGTAGCCCCGGGCGACCTCGCCGGCGACATACAGCTCGCCGGTGACGCCCGGCGGCAGCAGCTGCAGCGCGGGACTGAGGACGTAGGCGCGCATGGCACCGAGGACGGAGCCGAGCGGGGCGGCCCCTTCGCCGTGCCATCCCTCGGCGGCGGCGAGCGCGGTGGCCCGGACGGTCTCGGTCGGCCCGTAGGCGTTGACGACCCGTACTCCCGGGATCCGCTTGCGGACCCGCTGTACGAACGATCCAAGCAGCACATCGCCGGTGAAGACAACTGTTCGGGCCTGGATCGCCGCGGTGGACCGGTTGAGCGCCGAGGCCAGGAGCGGGGCGGCCGTGCTGATCACATCGCCGGTCCAGCCCTTCGCGGCGAGGGCGCCGAGGTCCTGGGCCAGCTCGACGCCGGCCCCCGAGCACACCGCGCCCAGGAGTTCGAAGACGGCGGTGTCGGCGTGGTGCGAGGTCGCCAGGACGCTCGCGCCGGGCGTGATGCCCGCCGCGGTGGCGAACCGCCGCACCCCGTCGGCCAGGGCCCGGTGGCTGAGAGCCGCTCCGCCCGGTGCCAGGGGCCCGTAGCGCACACACGCGAGGTTGCCGTGCCGCACGGGGGCGTTGCGGTCCCCGTCGACGGGGTCGGTGTCCGGGCCCCGGGTGCGGTCCATGTCCTCCAGGTGCACGAGGGGGATGTCGGTGAGGGCGAGTTCCGGTGCGGCGTCGGGCGAGGCGAGGATCAGCTCGGGGGCCGCCTGGGCGAGGACCGTGTCCCGCCGTGCGGGACTCTGATCGGGGCTCAGCAGGGCGTAGCCGGCGCCTGTTTTGAGGGTGGCGAGCAGGGCGATCGCCAGGTCCGCGGAGCGCGGCAGGGCCAGCCCCACCACGGTCTCCGGTCCCGCCCCCAGGCGGATCAGGTGGTGGGCCAGGCGGTTGGCGTGCGCGTTCAGTTCCCCGAAGGTCAGCAACGTGTCGCCGAAGGTCACCGCGGCCTGGCCGGGAGTGGCGGCCGCGTGCTGCTCGAACTGGGCGGCAGCCGTCTGCTGTTCGTGCGGGCCGCCCAAACTGTCCTGCGTCCCGTCGCGGGCCGGGGCCCCGGCGGCGAGCAGGTGCGCGCGCTCGGTGCCCACCAGCAGATCGATGCCGCCGACCAGGCCGGCGCCGGTGGCCAGTTGGCCCAGGACCGACCTGAAGCGGCCGGCGATGTCCCGGGCGGCGTCCTCGTCGAACAGGTGCGGCTGGTACTGGAGGGTGAGCCGGCTGTCCTCGACGATCAGCGCCAGGGGGTAGTTCGCGCCGCCGACCGAGCGGAGGCCGGTGATCTCGAATCCGGCCGCCGCGGCTGCCTCCCGGTGGCCCGCGGGATCCGACGGGTAGGACTGGAAGGCCACGATGGTGTCGAAGAGGGCGTCCAGGCCCGCGGCCTGGTGGATGTCGGTCAGGCTGTGGTGGTGGTGGTCCAGGAGCGCGGTCTGCCGGCTCTGGAGGTCGGTCAGGAACGCCGGGAGCGTGCTGCCCGGCAGGCACCGGGCCCGTACCGGCAGGGTGTTGATGAACAGTCCGACCATCGTCTCCACGCCGGGGAGCGTGCCGGGCCGTCCCGATACGGCGGCGCCGAAGACCACGTCCTGGCGGCCGGTCAGTGCGGAGAGCAGGATCGCCCAGGCGCCCTGGACCAGGGTGTTGACCGTGATGCCGAGCTCGGCTCCGCGTCCGGCGAGTGCCTGTGACTCCTGCGGCGTCAGGGTGAGCGCCACTTCGCCGACGGCGCCGAGCGGCTCGCCGGCGCCGGCGCCGGCTTCGGGTGCGACGATCGTCGCGCCGTCCAGGCCGTCGAGTTCGTCGGCCCAGGCCCGGGCGCTCTCCTTTCCGTCCTGCCGTGCCAGCCAGGCCAGGAAGTCCCGGTAACTGCGCACCGGGGCCAGCGTGTTGGCGTCCTCGCCGGCGGCGTAGAGACGCAGCAGGTCCTCGGCGATGAGCTGCTCCGACCAGCCGTCGATCAGGACGTGATGGGCGGTGAGGACCAGCTCGTGCCTCTCGGGGCTGAACCTGATCAGGGTCAGGCGCAGCAGCGGCGGGGTGGCGAGGTCGAAGCGGGCGCCCTGGTCCTCGGCCAGGAACCGGGCGAACGCCTCGTCCTGGTCGGCGTCGGCGAGGTCGCTGAGGTCGATCTCCCGCCAGGGCAGTGCGACACCGTCCGACACCACCTGGACGAGGTCGCCGGAGGCGTCGGGGACGAAGGCTGCCGTGAGGTTGGCGTACCGGTCCAGGAACGACTGGCCCACGGCCCGCATCCGGGCGGCGTCGACCGGTCCGCTCAGGTGGTAGACGGTCTGCAGGTGGTAGGTGTCGGAGCCGGCGTCGGCCAGCATCGACTCGAAAAGCATGCCGGACTGCATGGGGGTCAGCGGCCATACGTCGCTCATCCGCGGGTAGCGCCGGCGCAGGCTCTCGGTGTCGTCGGCGCCGAGGACGAGCAGCGGCGCCGACGGGGTGTCCTCCTCGGTGTCCGCGGCGTCCTGGGCGGCTTCCGCGACGAGGGTGACGGTGCGCAGCTGCAGGATGAGGCGGGGGGTGACCGCGAGGCCCCGGGTCCTGGCCCGGGTGACGGCCTGGATGGCGCGGATGCTGTCGCCGCCCAGGGCGACGAAGTCGTCGTCGATCCCGACCCGCTCGACGCCCAGTACGTCGGCGAAGACCTCGGCCAGGGCCTTTTCCCTGGGGGTGCGCGGCGCCCGGTAGTCGGCGCCGGACAGGTCGGGCTCCGGCAGGGCCTTGCGGTCGACCTTGCCGTTGGGGGTCAGGGGCAGCCGGTCCAGGGGCACGATCACCTTGGGGACCATGTACTCGGGGAGCCGGTCCGCGGCGAGCCGGTGCAGTGCCTGAAGGTCGGCGCCCTCGCTGTCCTCCACGACGACGTAGGCGACGAGCTGACTGCGGTGGGCCACGACGGCGCTCTGCTGAACCGCCGGGTGCGAGCGCAGCACCGCCTCGATCTCGCCGAGTTCCACCCGCAGCCCGTTGAGCTTGACCTGGAAGTCCTTGCGGCCCAGCAGCTCGATCAGGCCGTCCTCGCCGAACCGGGCCAGGTCGCCGGTGCGGTAGATGCGGTCGGACACTCCGGCGTGCGACCACTGAAGGAACCGCTCGGCGGTCCGCTCGGGCTGGTCGAGGTATCCGCGGGCGACGCCCGTGCCGGCCAGGTACAGCTCCCCCGGCACGCCCGGCGGGACGGGCTGGAAGGCGTCGTCGAGGATGTACGTGCGCTGATTGGCCATCGGGCGGCCGTAGGGGATGCTCGCCCAGTCGGGGTCCGCCTCGACGACCTCGTAGATCGTGGAGTGGATGGACGCCTCGGTGGCGCCGCCCATGGTGATCAGGCGCATTCCCGGAGCGACTTCGCGGGCCCGGCCGGGCAGGGGCACGGGGATCCAGTCGCCGCCCAGCATCGCCGCCCGCAGCTGGTGCAGCGGCTCCGCGCCGCTCTGCTCCAGGTGGTCGACGAGCAGATCGAGGAGCGCCGGGGCGGAGTTCCAGACGGTGACGCCGTGTTCGGTCAGGAGCTCGGTCCAGTAGGCGGGGTCCTTGGCGCGTGCCGCGGAGGGGATGACGACGGCGCCGCCGGCGGCGGTGATGCCGAGGTACTCGTAGACGGACAGGTCGAAGCTGGGGGACGACAGCGACAGGACGCTGTCGCCCGGTCCTGCCTTGAAGCGGGAGTTGAGGTCGGCGATGTTGTTGACGACGCCGCGGTGGTGCAGCGCGATCGGCTTGGGTGCCCCGGTGGAGCCGGAGGTGTGGATGACGTAGCAGAGGTGATCGGGCGTCGTGACCGGGGCCGGGTTGTGCGCGGGGTGCTGCGACAGGTCGGTGCCGCCGGGGCCGAGCAGGACCAGGGGCGTCCCGCTGCCGGCGGTCGCGGGCAGCCGTGCGGCGAGTTCGGCGCGGCTCACGGTGACGGCGCAGGTGGTGCCCTCGACCATGGCGGCGATCCGCTGGGCCGGGTAGTCGGGGTCGAGCGGCACGTACGCGCCGCCCGCCTTGAGGATGCCGAGCATCGCGATGAGCAGTTCGGGCGAACGCTCCAGGCACAGTCCGACGCGGGCGTCCGGCCCGATGCCCAGGGAGCGCAGGTGGTGGGCGAGGCGGTTGGCCGCGGTGTTGACCTCGCCGTAGGTGAACCGTGCGCCCTCGTGAACGGCCGCGGTCGCCTCGGGCCGGCGCTCGGCGTGGCCTTCGAACGCCTCGTGGAGGAAGCCGTGGTCCGTCAGCGGGGTTTCGGTCCGGTTCCAGTCGACGAGCATCTGCTGCAGTTCGCCGTCGGTGAGCAGGCGCAGGTGGGCGAGCGGCACATCCGGCCGGGACAGCGCGTCCAGGAGGAGGGTGCGGTAGTGGGTGAGGATCCGGCGTGCGGTCGCCGCGTCGAAGAGGGCGGGGTCGTAGTGGATTTCGGCGAGGCCGTCGCGCACGACGAGCCGCAGTTCGTACAGGGCCGGGCTCTGCGCGGGCTGCGCGGGGTCGGCGAAGACGAGCGCCAGGGGGACGGTGTCCGCCGCGGGCCGGGGTCCGGTGGTCAGGGCGCCGGCCACTTCCCGCAGGGTGCGGGTGCCGTTGATCCGCAGCTGTACGTGCGTGGTGCCGGTGTCGTCGGTGCGGTCGTATCCGATGCCGTCCTGGCCGGTGTAGCGGTTCAGGAGGGCGGCGAAGGCGGCTGCCTGCGCGGCCTGCCGGTCGAGTCCGGGGACCGTGGCGTACGCGTCGAGGCCGGTGGTCTCGACGGCGGAGCACCGGGCTGCGACGCCCGGGCGTCGTGGGCGGTCCGTGGGCAGCAGGACCGGCGGGTGGGCCGGGCCGGCATCGTGTGCGGCGTGGTTCACTGTCCGGCTCCGATCAGGGCGGCGGGGGTGCGGTTTCCGGCTTCGAGGACCAGCGGGTACCGGGCGCACAGGTCCGTGACCTGCTCGCGGATGTGCAGGACCCGGGCGGGGTCGATCAGGTACTCGGTGTCGCTCAGGGGGGTGGTGGAGGCGATCACGGTGTGCATGAGGTGGGCGCACTCCCGCATCTGGTCGGGGCCCATCCCCCGCTGGGCGAGGATGTTGCTGCCGAGCCGCAGGCCGCTGGTGACAAGGGGCGGCTTGGTGTCGCCGGGGATGCGGTTGCGGTTGGCGAGGATCCCGCAGTCCTCCAGGGCGCGTTCGGCGACGACTCCGGTCAGTCCGCGGTCGATGATGTCCAGCAGGACCATGTGGTTGTCGGTGCCGCCGGTCAGGATGCGGTAGCCGAGCGCGGCCAGTTCCGCGGCGAGGGCGGCGGCGTTCTCCACGATCAGGCGGGTGGTGTCCTTGAACTCCGGGGCGGCGGCGATGGAGAAGGCCCGTGCCTTGGCCGCGATGGTGGCGGGGCTGGGTGTGCCCTGTGACTGCGGGAAGACCGCCCGCTGCATGAGGCGGGACAGCGGTGTGCGGCCGTCGGGTCCCGGCGCCCGGTGGTCCTTGCCGCTGAGGATGAGGCCGCCGCGGGGGCCGCCGAGCTGCTTGTAGGTGCTGGTCGTGGTGATGTGGGCGGCGTCGATGGGGCTGGGGTGTTCTCCGGTGGCGACCAGGCCCGCGATGTGGGAGATGTCGGCGAGCAGGTAGGCGCCCACGGAATCGGCGATGGCCCGGAACCGGTCGAAGTCGACCGTGCGGGGGTAGGCGCTGGCCCCGGCGATGAGGACGCCCGGCCGGTGGCGCCGGGCGAGTTCGGCGACCTGCGCGTAGTCGATGCGGCCGGTGCGGTCCAGGCCGTAGTGCACGGCGGTGAAGTGACGCCCGGTCACCGAGGCCGGCGACCCGTGGGTGAGGTGCCCGCCGGCGTCGAGGCCCAGGCCCAGGAGGGTGCCGCCCGGCGGGATGAGCGCGGTGAGCACGGCCAGGTTGGCCGAGGAGCAGGAGTGCGGCTGGACGTTCGCGTAGCGGGCCTGGAACAGGTCCTTGGCCCGCTCGATGGCCAGCAGCTCGACCTCGTCGAACCGGGCGGCGCCGGGGTGGTAGCGGGCGGCCGGGTAGCCCTCGGCGGTGACGTTGGACAGGGCCGCGCCGCCGGCGGCCAGGACGGAGGGGGCGGCGACACTCGCCGAGGCGATCATCGCCAGCGTGGTGTCCTGGTGACGCACCTCGGCGTCCAGCAGCCCGGCGAGCTCGGGGTCGGCGCGGTGCAGCGACTCCATGCCGGCCGACAGGTGCCTGGCCTGCTCTCCGCCTACGCGCTGGGCGTCCTGCCGGGGGGACGGTGCCCGCCCTGCGTGCCACTGACCGGCCATTTCCTTTGCCTCGTCTCTCGTTCGGTACTGCCCGGAAGGTGGGAATTCGTTTTTCGGAACTTTGCCGCCGAGCGAGTCTTTGTCCGATCCCGGCAGGAACAGCGGAATTAGGAATGACCTTAACTTCGCCCCCCGCGCCGGGACAATGGCGTTCGAACTTGAGCAGTCGAACACCACGAAAAGCGCCCTCCCCCGCCGGCGGCGTAAAGGGGAGGGCGCTTTCCTGGAGGAATTCATTCCGGCGCGGAAAAGGGAATTGCACCGTCATGAATAGGGGCGTGCGGGGAGGGTGTCCGCCCGGGCGGCCTTGTTGCGGTCAGCCGGCGGCCACGGGTTCGGCCGGGCCGACGAGGTCGAGTGCGTGGGCCAGGCCCGCGACCGTGGGGTTCTCGTACAGCTGGTTGGCCGTCAGCCGGATGCCCAGTTCCTCGTCGATGCGGGCGAGCAGCCGGGTGGCCCGCAGGGAGTTGCCGCCCAGGTCGAAGAACGAGTCGTCGCGGCCGACGGTGCTCTGGCCGAGGACGTCCTCCCAGATCGCGGCGATCCGGCGCTCCGTGTCCGAGGCGGGCGCCTGGTAGGTCCGGCGGGTGCCGGGCCGTTTGGGTGCCGCGTCCAGGAGCAGCTGGGTGGTGTCCACGGCGCCGGCGGCGTCCACCGGGATGCGGGTGACCTCGATCAGACGCACCGGGACGGGGAAGTCACGCAGGACGGGCTCGATGGCGGCGTGCACGGCCTCCGCGGTGGTGCTGCCGGCGGTGAAGGCCACCAGGACCTCGCGGGCGCTCAGTTCGTCGGTGGCGAGTTCGGCGAGGATCGCCGGGTTCTCCAGGTCCAGGCCGATCAGGAGGTAGTGCTGGGGCATGGAGGTGGCGGCCAGGAAGGCCCGCAGTCCGTCGTCGGGGTCGATGGCGCGGAATCCGCGCTGTCCGGCGAGGGCCGCCGACTGTCCCTGGTTCATGCCGACGTCGTTCCACATGCTCCAGGCCAGGCACTGCACATCGCGTCCGCGCTCGTGGCGCCAGTGGTCGGCGAAGCCCACCAGGAAGGTGTTGGCGGCGGAGTAGGCGCCGAAGGAGCGGCCGCCGAACTCGCCGTTGACCGACCCGAAGAGCACGAGGGAGGCCTTGGGCCGGCTCTCCAGGACGGAGGCGATGGCCAGGGTGCCGGCCACCTTCGCCGTGTACTGCGCGGTGAAGGTGTCCTTGGACTCCCTGGCCAGGGTGTGCCGTTCCAGGTCCTTCCACTGGCCGCTGACATCGGCCGCCGCCAGGTGCAGCACCCCGTCGAGGGTGCGGCCCCAGCGGGTCTCGGCCTCGGTCACCGCCGCGGCCAGGGCGGTGCGGTCGGCGACGTCCGCCTGCACGTAGGCCAGTTCACCCAGGGCGGCCAGTTCGGCCAGGGCGTCCGCCTTGTGTCCGGTGGCCGCCGACCGTCCCACGAGGACCAGGCGGGCGCCGTAGGCGGCCAGGAGGTATCCGGCGATGTCGTGGGCGATGCCGCCGAGCCCGCCGGTGACCAGGTAGAGGCCGCCGGGGACGATCGCGGAGGGGCCGCCCGTCTCGGCCTCGGGCACCGGGCGCAGGCGGGGCTGCCAGCGCAGGCCCTCGCGGGCGGCCACCACTCCGGTGTGGGAGCGGTCGGCCAGTTCGGCGGCGACGGCGGCCGGCCACTTGTCCCGGTCCGCCGGCAGGTCGAGCTGGCGGACGGTGAGGTGGGAGAGCTCGGTGGCGGCGGTGCGCACCATTCCGGGCAGTGCGCAGACGCCGAGGTCGATCCTGTCCCAGGGGCGTACGTGCACGGCGCCGGTGGTGAGCAGGAGCAGCAGCGGGCGGGCGGCGGCGCCTGGCCAGGTCGCGCCGTCCAGGGCCGCCGTCAGGGAGGTCAGCCGGCTGGTGATCTCGTGGAGCCGGGCGCTGTGGTCGGGCCGTTCGCCGCCTTCGGTGGGGAATCCGGCGAGGACGACCGTGGAGATGGGGCCGTACCGGGCGGTGACCTCGGCCAGTACCCGGCTGATCTGGGAGCTGTCGTTTGGTGCGGCGCGGAAGGTGACGGGGCTTTCCTGGGCGTAGTCCTCCCCCTGGCGGACCAGGACCGTGCGGCCCCGGTCGAGTCCCAGGAGGGGGAGGTCGCCGGGCTCGGCGAAGACGAGCCGGACGCCGTCGGTGCCGCTGTGGCCGGCGGCCTCCTCCAGGCGGGACCACTGGCGGCGGAAGAAGGCGGTGTCCGGCCGGGTGCCGTCCTCTTCCTCCTGGGCGATCCGGTCGGCGAAGCGGCCTGCCTTCAGGTCGGCGACGAGCGCGCCGCGCTGGATCTTCCCGCTGGCGGTCTTGGGGAATTCGGCCGAGGTGACGGGGACCAGGAGGTCGGGTGCCAGGCCGGCCTCGCGGCCGAGCCCGGTCCGGATGTTCTGGAGGGTGCGGGTGAGCGAGTCGGTGTCCCACCGGGTGGGGACGAAGAAGACGACGAGGCGGTCCGAGCCCTCCCCCGGCTCGCGGACGCCTGCCGCCGCCGAGTAGGTGACCCGTACGCCCTCGGCCTCTTCGACGATGCTTTCCAGCTCGTGGGCCACGTAGTTGGCGCCGCGGACCACGATCTGGTCCTTCTTGCGTCCGGCGATCACGAGCTGGCCGTCGTGGACGAAGGCGAGGTCGCCGGTGCGGAACCAGCCCTCGGGGTCGAAGGCGGCCTGGTTGGCCTCGGCGTTGCCGTGGTAGCCGCGCATCATCGTCACGCCGCGGATCTGCAGTTCGCCGATCCGGTCCTCGGGCAGGACGGCTCCGGTGGCGTCGACGGTGCGGACCGTCACGCCCGGAAGGGGTGCTCCGACCGTGGAGAAGGACACCGCGTCCTTGCCGCCGGCCCCGTCGGGGAAGTGCAGGTCCCCGTCGAAGGAGGAGGGGGCGACGACGACGGTGCCGGCGGTGCGGTCCTCGCGGCTCTGGGTGGAGTAGGTGACGCCGGAGCAGGTCTCCGACATGCCCCAGGCGGGCGCCATGGCGTCGGCGGGCAGGCCGTGCGGCTTGAGCAATTCGAGGAAGCGATGGCTGTTCGCGGCGATGACGGGCTCGCCGCCGTTGGCGAGTTCACGGACGCGGGAGAGGTCCCACTGTCCCTGGGCGACCTGGCCGGCGTACTCGTGGAAGAGGTTGAAGGCGAAGTTGGGGGCCCAGGTGTTGGTCGCCTTGTAGCGGTCCAGCAGGTCCAGCCACATCAGGGGGTTGCCGAGGAAGTCGTCGATCCTCCCGTTGACGTGGAGGCTGCGCAGGAACACGTCCCGGATGTTGTAGAAGACCATCGTCACGTGGTCCAGCGGCATCCAGATGACGCTGACGTCGTCGCTGGTGTATCCGCGGCCCTGGATGGCCGACCAGCTGCGGGCGGCGACGGAGGCGTTGGTGTGCTGGACGCACTTGGGGACGCCCGTGCTGCCGGAGGTGAGCAGGTTGATCACGGGGGTGTCGGGCCCGCAGGCGTACCAGTGGGTGTCGGGGGTGTGCCGGGCCAGTGTCTCGACCTCCAGGACGCGCACGGTCGACTCGTTCCACAGGCTGCGCACCTCCCGCAGGGCGGGTGCGGTGGCGGCGTCGGTGAGCAGGGTGGGCCGCTCCAGCAGGTCCCAGGCGTTGCGCAGCTTGCGGTTGGTCTCGTTGTGCGCGGTGTAGGTCGTGGCCACGGCGACCGGGGTGGGGACGAACCCGCCGAGCACGCAGGCCCAGAACGCGGTCATGTAGGCGCGGTGGTCCTCGAACTGGAACAGGGCCGCGTCGCCCGGCTCCAGTCCGGCGGCCCGCAGGCCCGCCAGGACGTGCTCGGCTTCCGTGAGGAGTTCGGCGTAGCTCTGGAACTGCGGCTCGCGGCCGGCCCGGACGTAGACGGTGCCCTTGTCGGGTGCCTGCGCCGCCGCCTGGCGCAGTGCCTCCTGGAGGGTGCGGGCGCCGCCCTGGGGGATGTGGAGGTCACCGCCGTAGAGCTGGGAGGTGGCCTGGTGGGCGCGGGGTGCGGCGGGGGCCGGCCNGGGCGGGGGCGGGGGCGGCCGGGTCGAGTTCCGCGGTGATGGCCCGTGCGCCCTGCCGGATTACGGCGACGGCCTGCTGGACGCCGGGCACCGCCCGTACGGCGGCTGCTATCTCCTCGATGAGGTGCGGCTCCAGGGGTCCTGAGGTGCTCATGAAACGCTCCCTGCCTTCTCGGGCTGCAGCAGTGCCTGGCTGATGTCGTGGATCAGCTCGGCCGGGTCGTGGAGGAAGTAGAAGTGGCCTCCGGGGTAGAGCCGTGTGGTGAAGGCGCCCTCGGTCTGCTCGCGCCAGCCGTCGAGGGTGTCGAGCGGTGCGCGGGGGTCGGTGGCTCCGCTCAGGACGGTGATGGGGCTCTTCAGCCGGGGGCCGGATTCGATGCGGTGCTGCTCCCACAGGTCGAAGTCGGCTCGCAGGGTGGGCAGGAGGGCGTCCATGACGTCCTGGTCCTCGGCGATCTCGGGTTCGATGCCGCCCAGGCGGACCACTTCGGCGGCCAGGTCGTCGTCGGTGAGGTCGCGCAGCTGCTTGATGCGGCCGGCGGTTCCCGGGGCGGACTGGGCGGAGAGGAAGAGCCCGCTGGGTTGGGGGCCTCCTTTCGCCTGCAGGGCCCGTGCGAGTTCGAAGGCGAGAACGGCGCCTCCGGAGTGGCCGAAGAAGGAGAACGGCCCGTCCATGACGGGGCGCAGGGCCTGGGTCAGCAGTTTGACCAGCGGTCCCACCGCCGTGACGGGGGCTTCGGCGATGCGGTTCTGGCGCCCGGGAAGCTGCACGGCGGCGAGTTCGATCTCCGGGGGGAGCAGGGCGGCCCACTCGGCGTAGGCCCCCGCTCCGGCGCCTGCGTGCGGGAAGCAGATCAGGCGGTGGCGGTGGTCGCCCCGCCTGGCGCGCCAGATGTAGGGGGTCTCGGCGATGAGTTCGGGAATTCCGGTCATGGCTCACACCCCGCCGTCGGTGTGCGTGCGGGTCTGCGCCGGGAAAGTCAGGTCCGGCGTGCAACGCGAATGGGTTCGCACTGCTCCTCCAATAATGTCGGTCATGAATTCAGAAATTTTTGTGCCGGCGATGTGCTGTGCAAAGTTCACCGGGGTTTTCTCCGTAACCGGATCGACCATCTGGTGAGCCTTTTCCGGCAGAGCCCGAGGATGCTTGTCCCTGGGCCGGGCGGGCCGTAATTGCGGGGCGGTGCGTGAGGCGGGCCGCTTTCGTGTGCTGCGGCTTTCTTGACCTGGCCGGCCGTCGTCCGGGTCTTCGCCGGGGGCAGGCGGGCCGGGGCGGCTGCGCCCGTGGAGGGAAGGAGAGGCAGCGGTGGTGTCACGGGCACCGCATCTCGAGTTCGTGAGCCAGGCGCAGCCAGTGCTCGGCGCAGCGGCGGGCGGCCTGGGCCAGCGTTCCGGCGCGGTGTCCGGGGACGCTCTGGGCCAGGCGGCTCCACTTCGCCTCGTCACCGATGGCGTGCAGGCTCAGCAGGTGCAGGAGGGTCCGGCCGGACTCCGTGCGCAGCGAGGGGTCCTTGCTCATGTTGGGCAGCATCAGGCTGAGGGCCGCGGCGGAGGTCCGGATGGCGGCACGGCTGCCGGCCGGCCGGGACGTGGTGGCCGGCGAGGCCTGGGAGGGGACGGTCCGGGGCCGGGGAGCCACCGGGTCCTGTCCCAGCCGGATGCGGTCGCGTACGTCCTTGGCGGTGGCGGTGGCGATACCGGCGCGCTGGGCGATCTCGCGCAGGGAGGCCTCGGGGTGCTCGGCGATGATCCGGCTGGCCCGCAGCCGCCCTTCGGCGGCGTGCAGCGGCCTGACCCGGCCGTCGCGCCCCATTCTGGTGTTCGACTGTTCGCCTTGGGGGGTTGAACGGCGCCGGATGGCCGCGACGGTGCCGGCGGCGAGGCCGGTGTTGGCGGCGATGCGGCGGTCCGACCACTGCGGCCGGTCGGTGACGATCCGTGCCGCTGCGGCCGTGCGGTCGGCCAGGGTCAGGGGAAGGCCGTGGGAGACGTTCAGCTTGACGGCCAGGGCGAAGACGTCCGCCGGCTCTCCGTCGAAGAACTCCACCTCGACTTCCGTGTCCCCGCGCAGCTGGGCTCCGCGCAGGCGGTGCATGCCGTCGATGACGCGCATCGTGGGCCGGTGCACGAGGATCGGCGGCAGCGGGGCGTCCAGCTCGGAGAGCAGCCGCACATGCTCGTCGTCCTCGCCGTTGACCCGCGGCGAGTCCGAGGGCAACAGCTCACTGACGGCGACGGTGGCCCGCGGGCCGGAGGGACGCCCGGCGGGTTCGACCGCGGTCGCGGGGCTCTGGGCGCTGCCGGCGACGACAGCGAGCTGCGTGCTCACAGCCATCCCTCCCGCGGCGTCGGCGTGCGACCGGCGGCGGCGGTCCGCACGGCGCACCGGCAGGGGCGGGCCGGTCCCCCGGTGGCGGGCCGGCCCGCGAGGGCGGCGGTGCGGGTGTCCAGGTCCTTCATGGCGTGCTGGTTCCTCCCCCGTGATTGCGCGGGTCCCTGTGGGTGCCGGGTGTGCTCGCCGCGCCGGGCGGCGCACGGACGGACCGAGGTGCGTCCGGTGCGGCACGGGAGCGCTGAACAAGGCGGTGTGCCCGGGGAGTTCTCCTCACCGGGTGCACGGGTGCGGGCGGTGGCGCCGGTGCATCGGTACGGCGGGGTGCGGGTCCGGTGCGGGTGCCCGGACGCTTGTGCCGGCGCCGATCCGTTCATCGCGTGCCACTTGACACGCAACTGCTGCAGGTGCACCGCGGCTCCCCTCGACGGTCGCAACAACCTTGGATTGAAAAATACCAGTGTGCGGGTTTTTTATCGACCCCTAGCGCAGCCTTGAAGATGTCCGGCTGCGACGGGGGATGAAACAGAACGCTCCCGCACTTGCACCTCGGGGGATGTACGACGCAAGTGCGGGAGCCCGTCCCGGTCGGTCAGAACAGATGAAACACCTGCTCAGGCTGCCTGCCTGCCACGAAAGGAAGCCTCTCCGAGCCGCTGCCTGCGCAGGCTGGGAGCTGCCGGAGCCGACGCGTTCGCCGACCCCTTCAACCGGGATGACCCTAGAAAATCATACCGCTGCGTCGGTTTCAATACCTTGGTCGACATCTCCCTGACGCCAGGACCGCCGCGAGTCTCCCGCCCCATATGCGCACTTCATCCGTTCGCCGCACCCGCCCGCCCTGCTTGCCCGCGGGCGGGAGGGGCGCACGCGGACCGCCGAAGCCAATAGAAACCGCTATGCTGGTTTCATTAAGCTCAAGGTGCAGCCCTCCTACTCAAGGAGCACCAGTGACCAAACAGGAACGTGCCGTTCGCACACGCGACTCACTCATCCGCTCCGCGGCTGAGGCGTTCGAGCGGCACGGATACGTTCAGGCGAAGCTGGCCGACATCAGTGCCAGCGCCGGGGTCAGCCCGGGCGCACTGCACTTCCACTTCGAGAACAAGGCGGCGATGGCCTCCACCGTCGAGGCCTCGGCCGGGGTGAGTCTGCGCCGGGAGGCCTGGCTCGCCCAGCGCCCCGGCATGAACGCGCTGCAGCGTCTGACGGACACCTCGCACGCCCTGGCCGGCCGGATGAGACGGGACGTCGTGGCGCGCGCCGGCTTCAAACTGAGTTACGAGGCCCCGCACCACATCAGCCCGACCCTCCATCAGGAGTGGCGTGTGTGCGTGCGGCAGCTGCTGGCGGAGGCCTTCGAGGAGGCGCTGTTGGCCGAAGGGGCCGAGCACCCCGAGGTGGCCAACACCGTCGTCGCGGCGACCACCGGCTTCGAGCTCCTCGGGCGCGAGGACCCCGCCTGGTTCTCCGCCGAGGCACTGACCGCCTTCTGGGCGCTCATCCTGCCGTGCATCGCCCGCCCCGAGGCCCTCGCGGCACTCGAGCCGGCCGGTTCGGCGGCACGCACCGGCGAAGCCCGCTCCCCCATCGGGTGAGCCTGCCCCGGTGCCCGTGCCGTCCGCGGCCCGGATCCACCGGGGCTCCCCAGGGCCAGCCGGCGCTCCCGGCCGCCGCTCCGGCCCGCCTGCGGTGCGCGGCGCGTCGGCCACCGCCGGTACGGCGGCGGCTGCCGGCGCACGGGCGGACCTGGCAGCTCAGAACCCGCCCGGACTGGGCTGTGAGTGCCGTCTCATGGTTCCGGAAATGAGTAACTCTGCTGCGTCTGCTGTCCTTACAACCGCTGACCTGCCGGAAGCGATACGTGCGGTTCAGCGCCGCGCCGGCGCATGGTCTCCGCGTCTTCCTCGGCCGGCCCGTGCGTCCACGGCGGCGTGGCGCCCCGGGCAGCCGGCAACTTGAGTTCGCGGCGCAGCCGGGGGGGGGTGCGATCGGTGCTCATCACGGCCTCCACGACGGGCTCTGCATCGGTTGCTCCGGCCCTGCGGACGGGGTGAGGAAGTCGGGCGGATATCCGCGCGGCGGGGCGAGTTGGAGCAGCGGGCGGGTCGAGGGATCGCTCTCCGCGGCGAGCCGGGCACGACTCGGGTCCTCCGCGGCGAAGTGCAGGTGCAGCACGGACGAAGCCCTCTGTTGTGACGGCTGTCATCGCCTCCACTCGCCCGTGCGGCGCACGGCGGCGACGGAGGCAACGAGGTCCTGCCGCGCCAGGGTCGTTCGGACGAGACCGAAAGTGGATGCCGGGCGGCCAGGACCCGGGACACCCTGAGGGCGACCACATGAGGTGCACGTGTGTGCCGCGTCCTCTTCGACGCGGCACCCCGGGGGTGCCCCCGGGGCTTCGCCATCGTGGCCCCGGGAGTCGCCCGCTCAACCCTGACATCCGTCAGGGGCGAGCCGCCGCATGTGGGTTCCAAGGTCCCGCAGTGGCGCCGAAGTGTGTGCGGCGTCCAGCAGGCGGGCCTCCCGTATTGCTCGTCACTGAAGGGAATCACCATGTTGAAGCCGGGCTCCGTCCTGCCCACGTCCGCCCGCGGCCGGACAGCCGCTTTCCTCAGGAGACTTGCCACCGTCGCCGGTACCGCGGTCCTGACGGCCGCGGCCCTGCTTGCCGCGCCGGGCACCGCGCAGGCGGACGGACATGGCATCGACCACTACGGCGTCTGGGCCTCGGGCGTCAATGTCCGTAACGGCGGCGAGTTTTGCCAGCTGTACCCGGGGCCGTACTACTGCGACCGGATCGTGGCGACGGTGAGCGCACCCAAGGTGGTGTGGGTGTACTGCCAGCAGGAGGGCGGACTGACCGTCGGCGGCAACCCGTACTGGGTGTGGGTCATGACCGAGAACGGCACGCGCGGCTGGATGGCCAGCTACTACATCAAGAACCAGACCAACTGGATTGACGGCGTGCCGCATTGCCGGGACTGACGCGTCCGTTCCGCACAGCAAGCGTAGGACTGACCAACCGCCGCGAGATGAGGAACGATGTCCGTCACCGTCAACAACCGCGCCACCTGGGGACAGTACGCACCCCTCGTATCAAGAGCACATGCCTCGTCAGAGCCCATCGCGAACACCACTGATCCCTGGTCGGGCAGGATGGGGGTGTTCATTCACTACCTCGGTTCAGGGAACGCCGGCAACCTGGTGACGGAAGAGGACTGCCGCAATGAAATCGCCAACGTCTACGTGGGCCACCTTTTGGAGGATTTCGGCGACATCGCCTACAACTTCGTCGTCTGCCAGCACGGCCACATCTACATGGGGCGGGGGTACGAGCGCGGTGAGGCCAATGGTGGCGGGGAACTCGAGTACGACAACGAGAAAGTGGGCCGCAACGCAGGGTTCTACTCGATCCTGGGATTGATCCGCTCCGGCAATCTGGCCAGCGAGGCCATGCTGCGCTCGATCAGGGATCTCATCCAGCATCTGCGAGGACTGAGCACCCGGCCGGCCGGCGAGAAAATCCTTCCGCATTCCTTCGGGTGGGACACGGAATGCCCCGGAAACCTTCACATGTACGCGCGGCCGGGATCGACGATCGACCCTTCGGCATCGTGGCGGGGCCCGGCCGATATCTATGTGTACCGGACGCAGAAATGGGTCAATGAGGCCTACGCCACGGCGTCCGGATACGTCGCCTGTTCGGACACCGGGTACACCGGATGGCCCACGGTGCTGTCGCTCACGCAGGGACTCCAGCATGAACTCGGCATATCGCCCACCGTTCAGAACTTCGGTCCCGGGACCTTCAACGCCGTCAAGAACCGCGGGCTGCTCCCGGGCGAGGACGGCAACAAGAACCTGATCAGGATCTACAACGGCGCGCTGTGGGCCAAGGGTTACTGGACGTCGACGGACCTCGACCGCTGGACAGGAGACTCTGAGGACGCCCTCGCCCAGCTCTACGGTGACATGGGCCTGCCGTACGCCGATCTGGCAAAGCGCCGGGCCTTGTGGCCGCACGTCGTCAGAGCCCTGATGCGCATGGACCAGTTCCGCAAGGTGCAGGGCGGGGACGATGTCATCCGCAGCATCCAGCAGCGGCTCAACTCCCGTTATGTCGCAAGCGTCGGCATTCCCGCGATGGGCCTCGTGCCCTGTGACGGCGTCTACTCGCGCGATGTCCAGCAGGGTCTGATGATGGCCATCCAGTACGAGACCGGCATCGCCCTCAGCTCCATCAACGGGTACTTCGGGCCCGGCACCCAAACCGCTCTGAAGGGCAGGGGCTCCACCACTCTCACCGGCGACCTGCGCTATCTCTTCCGCGCCGCGTGCTACTTCAACTCACCCACCTATACACCGCAGGGTGCGACAAAGTATCTGGCGGCGGATATCGGTATCGACACCCAGACCGGCACCCATCTGGGGTGGGTACAGAACTTCCAGCGTTTCTCTCAGCTCCCCGTCACGGGCCACAACGACTACACGACGTGGGCCCAGCTCCTCGTGTCGTCCGGCGACACCTCGCGGGACGCGGCCGGCTGCGACGGCATCACCGAGATCACCGCGGAGCGCGGCCGGCTGCTCAAGGCGAACGGCTACGAGATCGTCGGCCGGTTCCTCGACGAGCATCTCAGCCCGGGCGACCCGTACTACCTGGGCAAGGCGCTCAAGCCGGGTGAGCCGCAGACGATCCTCAACGCCGGCCTGCGGTTCTTCCCGATCTTCCAGTACAACGGCACGCAGCTTGAGAACTTCACCTACGTCAAGGGACGGGACCAGGGAGCGAGGGCCCACCGGAAGGCCGTCGAGCATCGCATCGGCCCCCGCACCTGCATCTATTTCGCGATCGACTACGACGCCACGGACGAGGAGATCGACAGCCACGTGCTGGGGTACTTCAGGGGCGTCCGGGACGGCCTCGCCGACTTCGAAAAACGGTACACCTTCGGCGTCTACGGCTCCCGGAACGTGTGCATCCGCGTCTCCAAGGAGGTCGGGGCGACCTGGTCGTTCGTCTCGGGCATGTCCTGGGGATTCTCCGGGAACCTCGGCTACCCGCTGCCGGAGAACTGGTCGTTCAACCAGATCAAGGAGTACGACTTCCAGCCGGGCTGGGGACTTGACCACAACATATGGCGTCTGAACAGCGACCCCGGCGTGTCCGCCCTCGTGACCGGTGAGTGAGGAATCCCCCATGATCTCCAGACGCAGTCTTCTGAACGCCGCCGCGGGCGCCGGGGTTCTGGTCGTCGCCCAGGGCACCGTGCTCCCAGCCGCCGCCGCGAACGCCGCCGACGACCCCACGGGCCCGGCCGAGTGGACCCGCAAGTCCTCCTCCAACGGCTGGCGGATCGACCCCGTCGCCGTCGCGGTCCACCACATCGAAGGCACCACCCGGTCCGTGTCCCTGCACCAGGGGGACGCCGCCGTGATCCTCCTGCACATCGCGCGCCGCTGGCACTACGAGATCGCCGGCATCGACACGGGAGAGGGCGGCGGCATCACCGCCCACACCACCCGCCGTACCGTCAGCGCCGCCTTCGAGTCGAACTACCTCTCCGGCACCGCCATCGCCCTTCACCCCCGGGCCTATCCCCTGGCGGGCAGCGAGCGGCTGTGGCCGCATCATGAGGCGATCGTGAGGGACATCCTCGTCGACTGCGAGGGCACGGTCGCTTGGGGTGGCGACCTGAAACCGGCGAAGGCGTCGCACTTCCACATCGCGGTCCGCCCCGGAGACAGGGCCCTGGCCAGGGTCGCCGAGAAGCTGGACACCAGCAGGCACCGGGAGTTCCGGGCCCAGACAGCCGGCACCGTGGCCGACCCGGCGGCGCCAGGACGCCGTGTGAAGGCGCGGCGGCTCCGGCCGGTCACGACCGGCTGAACAGCCGGCCGGGCGGGAGAGCCACCGCGTCGACACGAAGCCCCAGGCCCTTGCCTGGAGGGGGCCTGGGGCTTCGTGCCTGCTCAGGGGAGGGCCAGGCCAGGCCCGGCCGGTGTTCCGGCCCTCACCGCGGGCCGCGGCTGCCGGGCGCACGCCTCAGCGGTGCCCGGCGGTCGTCCCGGTCGTCCCGGTCGTCCCGGTGGTCCCGGTGGTCACCAGCTTGCCCCTGACGCCGCCCGTCACGAGGCCGGGCAGCAGCAGCTCCCACAGGCGGGTGACGGTGCCGGGCGAACGCCAGGACCCGTTCCGTCCTCCCAGGGCGCCGAGGCCCAGCGTGGTGGCCACCACCGTGCCCGCCACTGCCTGTGCGGGAACTCCCGGGGCCACCGTGCCCTCCCCGGCGGCCTGGTGAAGTGTCTGCTCCACCCACGTCTTCCAGTGGCGGCGCGGGCCGGCGGCCGGGGGGCTGCTCGCCTGGACACTGCGGGCCACGCGGAAGCCGACCCGCAGTACCGGATCGTCACCGAAGCCCCGGACCAGTTCGTGGGTGGCGTCGATGAGGAGCTGCAGAGAACCGCCGGGAAGCGGGCCCGCGTTGCGCCCGGTGATCTTGGCGAGCCGGTGGCCGGCCGACGTCCCGACGGCGTCGGCCAGTGACGCCTTGCTGGGGAAGTGGAAGTGAAGGGCCCCGTTGCTCACTCCGGCCCGTGAACTGATCGTGGCCAGGGACGCGAGCGGGTAGCCGTGCTGGTCGAAGACCTCGGCGGCGGAGGCGATCAGAGCGGCTCGCGTGCGCAGCGCGCGGTCCTGCTGGGCCATCTCAACTCCACTGTTTGCGGATGTGCGGGGCAGGACGAAGGGGGCGCGGCCGGCACTGCCGTGCGTCCCTCCCCCAGAATAACAAACCGCACGCACGGTTTCCTGCGTCTCCCGGCCCTCGCGGCATCTTGTGCTGCGTCACGGGGCGCCGGTCGCGGGAGAGCCGCCAAGGCTTCACAACTCCCCCACGAAGTCCGTTGTGTTCGGGTATGTTTCGAACGGCCGCCGGTCGTGCCGCTGACCGGGCGGACGGGTGTGCCTGCGGGGCGGATCCGTGACAGCGCAGGTCAGGGGAGACGAGGAGTCCCGGATGGTACGTCCGATACCTACGGACGTGGTCGTGGTCGGCGGAGGGCCGGTCGGCATGCTGCTCGCTGCCGAACTGGCGTACTACGACGTGAGCGTGGTGGTCCTGGAGGGCGAGGCCGGTACGTCGACGCGGCCCAAGGCCACCACCCTGCACGCCCGAACGACGCAGACACTCGCGCGACGGGGATACCTGCCCGCCCCCGAGTTCTCCCCCGCGGCGGGCACTGTCAGCAGTCCGTTCCATTTCGCGGGCCTTGCGGGGCTGCACATCACCGCGCCCGCGGCCGAACCCGAGCCGGTCCTCAAGCGGGCCCAAGCCGATCTCGAGCGGCTCTTCGAGGAGCGGGCCCGCGCCTGCGGTGCGCAGGTGCTGCGCGGGCACCGCATGACCGGGCTGGCACAGCGGCCGGACGGGGTGCGGGTGGTGGCCGAAGGGCCGCAGGGCCACGCGGAGTTCGGTGCGGCGTTCGTGGTGGGCGCCGACGGCGCGCGGGGCACGGTGCGCGAGCTGGCCGGCATCGGCTGCGACACGTACGCCCCCACCGTCTCCGCGATGATGGGCCTCGTACGGCTGGACGAGGCGGACTCCCTCAGCGGCGGATGGCACCGCACCGCGCGCGGATGGGTCGTGGCCAAGGAGGCCGCGGACGGCGGGATGCACCTGCGGACGGTCAACTTCACCCGGACCCACGCCGACCGGGGCAAGCCCCTGTCCCTGGACGAACTGCGCGAGGAGACGTCGCAGATCATGGGCCGGGAGATCGGGATGAGCGCGCCGAGGTGGCTGAGCCGGTTCAGCGACTACGCGCGGCTGGCCCACACCTACCGCAAGGACCGCGTCCTGCTGGCCGGAGACGCGGCGCACCTGCATTTCCCCATCGGGGGGCAGGGGCTGAGCACCGGGATCCTCGACGCCCTGAACCTGGGCTGGAAACTGGCGGCCACCGTGCGCGGCACGGCCGGCGGGAGCCTGCTGGACTCCTACGACACCGAACGCCGGCCCGCGGCCGAGCGCGTCATCGAGAACGTCCGGGCGCAGGTCTCCCTGATGCACCCGGAGGTCCGGCTCGATTCGCTGCGGAACCTGTTCAGCGGGCTGCTCGCCACGGACCCCGGCGGTTCCCACCTCGGCGCGATGATCAGCGCCCAGGACACCGTGCTGCCCGCCCGTTCGGCCGTTCCCTCGGCGTGGGAGGGCAAGTTCCTGCAGAACATCGCCCTGACCACGCAGTCGGGGCCGGCCGATGTGATCCGCCTGCTGCGCGAGGGGCGGATGCTGCTCCTGCTCTTCGGCACCGACACCTGCGAACAGCACGAGAAGGCCGCGCAGGCGTGGGGCCGGTCGGTGCGGATCGTACGGGCCGAGCCGGTGGCGGTGGTTCCGTGCGCCGCGCTGCTCGTACGCCCCGACGGCTACATCGCCTGGGCTTCCGACGGCGCGGGCCTGGAAGCGACCCTGGCCCTGTACCTGAGCGACGGGAGTGACGTACGCCCCGTGGGGTGACCTGCCCGCCGCGGGAGCGGGCCGGCCGGGGCGACGTCCGTCATCAGCTCGCGGCAGCGACTATCGCGGGGGGCTCCTCCACCGTCGGGGTGCCTCCCGCCTCCCGGTACACCTGGGCTCCCCGGCCGGGGGAAAGATCCAGGGTGGCGAGCACGGACGACAGCACGACGTTGGGCAGGATGTGCCGCAGCAGTCCGGAGATCCGGTGGTTCAGGTCCTGGTAGCCGCTGATCGTCTGCGACATGGCCTGGACGCCCGCGAAGGAACCCACCAGGACGTCGGCCGTCTCGGTGGCGACCACATGGGGCAGCAGCTCCCCGTCGGCCTCCTGCAGGAGGCCGAGGACGATCTCGCTCCAGCGCAGGAAGGGGCCGCTGCGGTCGAGTTCGGTCGCCTGCTGGTCCAGGGACAGGCGCACGCCTGCCCTGACCATCGGGTCCGTCTGCAGGCGGTAGGCCTGCAGCGCGACCGTGTCGACGATCTCCTGCACCTTGGTGTTGCGGGCGGGGACCACAAGACGCTGGTCCTGCTCCTCGAGCACGCCCTGTGCCAGGTGATCCTTGGACTGGAAGTGGAAGTACAGGGCCCCCTTCGTCACGTTGGCGGTGGCGAGGATCTCAGTGATGGTGGCGGCCTGGTATCCCCGCTTCTCGAACACCGTCGCTGCTGCCGCCAGGATGGTCTGGCGGGTGCGAATCGCCCGGTCCTGCTTGACCACTGTTTCCCTCCATTCTCAGAGTCACTGGGCCATGAGACCCAACACAAAAAAACCGTCGAGTATGTATCTTACACCGGGACGGGGGCCGCAGCCCGGTCAATCGACGACTTTTCTCCGACGACCACGGCACCGGACTCCCGGCAGTCCACGCCGAAGGGGGACAGATGATCCTGGTGACGGGACCCACCGGCACGGTAGGACGCCTGGTGCTCGAGCAGCTGCCCGCCCACTGCACCGTGCGCGCCCTGGCCAGGGATCCTTCCCGGATCAGCGTCGCGCGTGCGGGCCTGGAGACGGTACGCGGACACTACGGCGACCCGGCCGGCCTGCGCCGGGCGCTCACCGGTGTGCGCCGCGCCCTGCTGGTGACCAGCCGGGTGGCAGGCGAGGACGACGCCGCCTTCCTCGACGCGGCACGCGAAGCCGGCGTGCAGCACGTGGTCAAGCTCTCGGCCGCCGCCGTCACCGACCCCGGCGCACAGGACGCCATCACCCGCTGGCAGCGCGCCTGCGAATCAGCGCTGACCTCCTCACCCCTCGGCTGGACACTGCTGCGCCCCCGCTCCTTCATGTCCAACGCCCTGTCGTGGGCCCCCTCGGTCCGCGGGGAAAACCTGGTGCGCGCGCTGTACGGCCACAGCCCCAACGCCTGTGTCGACCCCCGGGACATCGCCGAGGTGGCCGTGCGCGCACTCACCGGGGACGGCCACAGCGGCCGGGCCTACACCCTGACCGGGCCGCATCCGCTCACCGCCGCGCAGCAGACCCGGCAGCTGGCCGAGGCACTCGGACGGCCGCTGCGGTTCGAGGAACTGACGCCGCAGCAGGCACGCGAAGCGCTGCTGCGGCGCCACCCCGAGACGGTGGCCCAGGCCCTGCTGGACAGTGCGCTGCGGCAGCGGGCCGGGGCCAAGGCGCAGGTACTGGACACCGTGCAGACGGTGACGGGCCGGGCGCCCAGGCCGTTCCGCGTGTGGGCGCGGGACCACGCACAGTCCTTCGGACCGGGAGCCGCAGCACCGTAAAGGAGGCGGCCCCGCACCGGTCAGGCGCGGATACTGCGGGCCGTGACGGTGGTGCTGAAGAGAGGTTCGCCGTTCTGCCGGCCGGTCACCAGCACCAGGCCCTCGTCCGGGCCGGCGGGCACGGCCTGCGCCTCGATGAAGCAGGGGCTGTCGAGCTCGGCGTAACGCTGGAACCCGCTGACGATCCGGGTGGGCAGCAGGAAGGCCCCGGCCGGCGCCATCGGCGTGAGCACGGCGATGGTGGCCTGCCGGGCGGCCTCGATGAGCACCATGCCGGGCACGTGGTCCACCGGGTGGTCGAACAGTATGGGGTGGCGGCTGTCCACCCTCAGCTGCCAGCGGTGCGTCTCGCCCAGCGGGGACAGCACGACGTCCATGGGCGACATGCGGCCCACGCTCTGCGGCGAGACCGGTGCGGTGAGCCGCAGCGCGGGACGCCCGGCGGACAGCCGCCCCGCCCTCACCCGCTGGTAGACCTCGGGACTGACACAGGTGTAGGCGGCCCCGCCCGTGGCCACGACATGACCGTCACGGCGGACGACCACCTCGTAGGAGGCACCCGCGTGACCCTGGCGGCGCTGCTTGACGTCGGTGAAATCGACTTCGAGCTCCAGGGAGGCCGGAACGCCCTCCAGGCCGAGATGCTGCGGCTCCACGGCCACCTGCAGGTCGCGCATCAGGAACTGATGACCGAGAGGAACATCGAACTCCGCATGCGCCAATAGAGAACCAACCTGGCGGATTGTTTCTGTGACCATGAGCGGGTCGTAATGGGTGCCATTGGCCAGAGTGAAGAAGCTGTGCGCCCGCGGCCACTGGGCGGTGACCGCGAAACGGGCATCCCCGCGCCGCTCCCAGCCGGTGAGCAGGACCTCCGCGACGGCCGCCCGGTGCACCAGCTCCTTGGGAACGGTGGAGGTGAGAGAGCCGTAGCGGGTCAGGGCGGGCGCGGTTTCCCCGCCCTGACCCGAAGACCGGACGGTCGGTGCTTCGTACCGGAACGTGTCCAACGCTGACATGTATCCCCCAGGATCGCGTCTGAACGTGCACGGGACGGTCTGCATCTCCGCCCCACCGAAGATACATACCAACCGGTTTCATTTCTAGGCGTTACCGGCCGGTACGCGGGACGGGAAGTGGAATTACATTCTCCACTCGCGCCGTCGCACCAGCGGCCCACCAGCACGCCCCGGGCCCGGCCCCGGACAGTGGCACGCCGCCCGGCGAAGCGGACAGCGCACACCCCCACGCGTGCGGGTGCCGCGAGATCCCCGGTACCGGGCATCAGGGCCGCCACGGCCGTGAACGGTGCCGGCCGGCCCGTCTGCCCTCCGAGCAGCCCCACGGCGGAGAAGGCTTCCCGCGCGGGGCCCGGGCGGTGCCGGGCCCCGCCTCCGCCCCTCGCGCCGCTCCGGCAGACACCGCCCGCGCGGTCCGGCCGGGAGCACGAGACCACCACCCGGCCCCGGGCGGACAACAGACCGCTCCGCCGCTTACCGGCAGACACCCACGGCATCCGCCCTGAGAGCCGCGCCCGCAGCAGCGGCACCACCACGCGGCCGAGCGCAACCACCCCTCGCCACCGCCGCACCGCACCCTCACATGCCTTGCCGTCCCAGCCTTCTTGACGTTTCTTTGACAAGGCAGATGCCATGCTTGCTCGACAAACAAAACGGGTAGGCGTTATTTTCTACTCGCGGTGAGAACCAGACCACACCAGGACACCGCAGCCGGGCCACAGAACTCTTCCGCCTGCCAAGCACGCCCTGTGAGCTCAGCGCCGACTGCGCAGCAGATCCAGCACGCCCCGGGGGGACGGCATGCTCGCCACAAAATTCCGATCTGCCGCGCTTCCGGCCGGCCGCTGCCCGCTGAAGCGGCGTCAGGTCCCGTGCGCGGCCCGTCCCGGCCCGCAGACACGGCCAGGGACCAGCCGCACCTCCCACCGGCCTCGCCGGCTCCCGGCCGGGACGCCGCCTCTCCACGCCCGCCACGGGACCTCACGCGGATATCTGCCGCCGGCACGGTCCGGCTTCCCGGCACGAGCCGGCCACGCACCGCTCCGCACACCGGCCCGGACGCGGCTCTTTCCCGGCACGATCCGGACCGCCGCGGCCCCGCGCGGACGACACGGCCAACGTCTGTATCCGGGTGGCTTCAGTCACTGAACAAACCCCGGCCGCAGGACACCGCAGCCAACTGCGCGTGCCCGGCCGGTGAGATGACAAGGACGACCACACCCGCAGCCTGCGGCCCGAGCCGCTGCGCGGGCCGCTGCTGAGGGCGGCATCCACCGCCGTTTCCCGCCGGGATCACTCCTGCAGGACGATGCGGGCGGTGACGCGTTTACCGGCCGGCTCCCGCCGGATCCCCAGACTTTCCGCGACGGCCGTGACGATCTCCAGACCCTGCTGCCCGACCCGCCCCGCATCAGCAGTCCGGGCCACCGGCAGAACGGGATCGCCGTCCCGCACGACGACTTCCACCGCAAAGCCGCAGATACGCAGCTCCATGTACACCGGGCCGGGAGCATGCCTGCGGGCATTGGTGACCAGCTCGCTGACCACCCACTGGGTCAGGTCCTTCGCACGTGCGGACACCGGCAGGCCGTACCCGGCCCGGACGCGGCTGAGGAAACCCACCGCACCGTGGCGCGCCCGGGCGATGACCGGCCCCTCCCCCTCCAGGGCAACAGCATCCTGCACCGGACCGCCACCGCCCGCCCCGTTGTCCCCGCCTTCGCCCTCGCCCTCGCCGTCGCCTTCGGGAACTGATTCCACCGGCTCCGCCTCTTCCCGCCTCTCCACGCTGCGGGTACCCCGCACCATCCCCACGAGTCCCCTGAGCAGCAGCCACGTACGAACGGATATCCGCCGTACTATCGGGGCACTCCGGTGCCTGCCGTGTCGGAGCCCGAGACACCCTTCAGCAAGCGCAATCGAGGAAACGGTGACAGAGACCCACGGAGCAGGCCAGTCCGGCCAGTTGGCGATCGGCCACACCACCGCCGACGGCGTCCGGGTGATCACTCTGCACGGCGAGATCGACCGCACCGTCAAGGACATACTCACCGAAGCTCTGCTGCCCTCCGAGAGCACGGCATCACCGCGGATGGTGGCGGACCTCAGCGGTGTGACATTCATGGACTCCAGCGGCATCAACGTCTTCCTCGCCGCCCATCAGGCTGCAAGTGAAGCGCAGGGATGGCTGCGCATCGCCGGCGCCCAGGGAGCCGTCCTGCGGATTCTGCGGGTCGTCGGCCTGGACACAGTCATCTCCTTCCATCCCAGCGTCGAACAGGCCCTGACCGCCTGAACTTCTCCGTACCATCCCGGGGCCCGGCACACTGCTCCCCAGGGTTGTGCCCCTGGAATCAGTGCTCCGGCAGCGCACCTCGAGCCTTTCGAAAGGTGTGATCGCCGCCCTCGCCGCGACGCATACGGTCATGCCGGCAAGAGCAGGCGGGGCAACTCACCCCGCAG
>NZ_JAHRIB010000158.1 GCF_019090165.1 Streptomyces sp. BV286 | reverse complement strand
GCGCACGGGGACCCGGAGGTGCCCGGGGTCTCGCGCGGGTTCCGGCGCGACCGGCGGCACAAGATGCTGGGCGGTGTGTGCGCGGGGCTCGGGCGGCAGTGCGACATGGACCCGGTGATCTTCCGGATCGCGCTCGCGGTGCTCTCGGCGACCGGCGGCCTCGGCCTCATCTTCTACGGCTTCGCCTGGCTCTTCGTCGCGTACGACGACGAGGAGGAGAACGAGGTGCGCAAGCTCCTCACCGGCCGCGTGGACGGCCATGCGCTGGCCGCCGTGCTGTTCGCCCTGGTCGGGTGCGGGGTGTTCCTGTCCATGCTGAACAACAGCGGCGTGCTGACCTTCGCGGCGACGCTCGCGCTGCTGCTCGCGGGCGCCGGCTACTGGTCGCGGCAGCGCGGCGCGCACGACCCCGACCCGCTCGCGGCCCAGGCCGTCGCCGACGCCCCGCCGGAGGCCCAGGCCCCGCCCGTGCCCGCCTCCTTCCCCTCCTGGTGGCGGGAGCCCATCGTCAAGGACGGCACGTACGAGGGCGGCACGGGCTATCTGTGGGGCCCCCGGGGCGCGCGGGAGCGGGACATCGCGGCGGCGGTCACCATCGCGCGCGGCGGCGGTTCCGGCAGGGATCCGCGGTCGCGGGAGGCCACCCCGCGCGGCTCCCGCTGGATCGGCGGCTGGGTGTTCCTGCTGGCCCTCGTCGCGGGCGGGCTCGGTACGGGCCTGACCTGGGAGGACCACGCGCTCGGCACCAGCCTGCAGACCGGTCTGGCCTGTGCGCTCGTCGTGATCGGCCTGGGCATAGCGGTGAGCGCGTTCCTCGGGCGCACGGGAGCGGGGTCGGTCTTCCTCGCGATCGTCACGGCGGCCCTGCTGGCCTGTTCGGCGGCACTGCCGAAGGACATCAGCACCCATTGGGTGCGCACGGACTGGGCGCCGGCCACGGCGTCCGCCGTGCTGGACGACTACAACGTCGGCACGGGCGTCGGCACACTCGATCTCAGTCGGATCGACCTCAAGAAGGGCCAGACGGTGACGACGAACGCCGAGGTGGGCATGGGGCAGCTCAAGGTGGTCGTCCCGAAGGACGCGACGGTGAAGCTGCTCATCGAGGTGGGTGTCGGTGACATCCAGTTGCCGGGCGACGACAAGCAGGACGTGGACGTGGCTCCCGGCAAGCACAAGGAGCTGACCCTCGCGCCCGCGGACGGGAGCAAGGACGGCGGCACGCTCGACCTCACGCTCGAAGTCGGAATCGGACAGGCGGAGGTGGCCCGTGCTACGTCATGAGTTCCAGCCCGGCCGGCTCGTCGCGGGCCTCTTCCTCACCCTCACGGGGGTCGTCTACGCCGGCGACGCGGGCGGCCTCTGGGAGACCCCGTGGTTCGCGGTGATCCCGCTCACCAGTGCGGGGCTGTGCCTGGCGGCCCTGGCGGGCAGCGCTGCGCACGGACTGCGGCGTCAGCGCGGCGACCGCCGTGAGCTGCCCGGGCGGGACGACAAGCGCGTCCGGAGCTGAGCCCCGGACGCGCGGAATGCCGTACCCCGGCGGGGGCGGGTGGCTAGTAGGCGCCCGTCCGGTGCCTGCGCCGGGAGCGGATCATGGCGTCCACGGAGAACACCGACGCACCGGCCAGTACGAGGGGCAGCCACGCCATCAGGTAGGGGAGGTCGTTGCCGTAGTAGTACGGGTCCGAGGCCCAGCTCACCGTCAGCCAGAGGCTGAGCGAGATCAGCGCCCCGCCGAACGCGGCGAGGCGGGTCAGGAGGCCGATCAGGGTGCCGATCCCCACGGCGAGTTCGCCCAGGGCGATGGCGTAGCCGAAGCCGACGGGGTTCTTGAGGGACAGGTCGACGAGGGCGGGAATGGCCGACGAGTCACGGACCGCGCGCATCATGTCGCCGATCGAGCCCGCCCCGGCGTCGGACATGAAGGCACTGTCGGTGAGCTTGTCCAGCCCCGCGTAGATGAAGGTGACACCGAGGAAGACCCGCAGGGGAAGCAGCGCGTACCGGGTGGCGGTTCCCCGCCAGTCGCCGCCGCCGTCGTCCGTGTACCCGGAGTGTGTGTCCATCCGCATGCCGTGAGCCATAGCCCTCCGCCACCTCTCGAGCGCGCCGAACGGTTCACCCCTCAACAGACAATACGTACGACTGCGAGTCCCCGCTCAAGACGGGACGCACAAATTTTCACCACGTCCGCCCGAACGTCCCTTTTGAGCCTCGATGGCCCGGTGGCCCGGTGGGGGTTCCGCCGACGCGGCCGGTCGCCCGGCGAGGGGCCGACCGGGTGTCCCGGGCGGCCCGGGGGAGATGCCCTCAGTCCGTCACGTCGATCTCCACCCGGTTCGTCTCCACCCCGGCCGCGGTGACGACCTGCACCTCGACCCGCCCCGGTTCCACGTCCGCGGGCACCGGCACGGTGAGCACCGCGTCGGACGGGTTGCTGAACCCTCCGGGCACCGGCACCAGCGGTACATGCACGTGCACCGCGCCGATCCGCACCACCATCCGGGACAGCCGGTCCGCGCTCTGCGCCCCGGGCGGCACGAACCCGGCGCCCCTGATCTCGATGTCGTCCCCGGTCCGGATCGGCGCGTCCAGGTCCCCGGCCTCGCGCGCCCGCACGACCGAGAGGATCACCGGCCGCCCGCCCTCGGCGTACTTCCCGGCGACATAGGTGGCGGCCGACACCAGTACCACCACCGCGAGACCCCACGGGAGGTCCGGCAGCTGGTCGGGCCGCCGCGCCAGCCGTACCGCCGCGAACACCAGCGCGACGGAGCCCAGTACGACGTACTGCGTGTCCGCGAAGCTTCCGCGGCCGGAGTCGTCGGTCAGCAGGTCGGCGGCCCGGGGCCGGTCGGCCCGTACCTTCTGCAGCCGCTGTCCGAGAACCCTCAGCCCCACCACCCGCCGCACCAGGACGGCGATCCCGCACACGACGGCGAGGACGGTCACGATGCCCGCGCCCCGGGCCAGTTCGAGCCCTTCGATCAGGGCGTCCCGCTCCGTGTGCGAGGACGCTCCGGCCAGCCGTCCCGCCAGCACCAGCACCGCGTAGACGACGAACAGGACCCAGCCCGCGGCCATCACACGGGAGGTGGACAGCCGGTTGTCCTCACCGATGACCGGCGCCAGCACCCCGCCGCGCGCCCGGTGCAGCCACGAGGCCGCGGTCAGCAGCCCGCCCACGACGACCGCGGCGAGCAGCCCGGCGGTGCGCGCGGACGTCCAGCCCGCCCCGATCGCGGTGAGTGCCTGCACGAGCAGCAGGATTCCCACGAAGCCCCACACGGCCATGACGGTCCGCCGCCACACGAGGCCGAGCCACACCTCTCCCTCGGCCCGTCCGCGTTCGGCGACGAGGTCCGCGGACTGGGTCAGCGCGTCGGACACCCACTGCCGGGACGCCCCGGCCGAGTGCGCGACCGCGGCGGGCAGCCCGTGGCCCGACGCCAGTTCGTCGCGCTTGGAGAGGAACGCGGCGACGGCCCGCCGATGGCCCTCGCGCGCCCCGTGCGGACAGCCCCCGCAGGTGCAGCCGCCCTCGTGCGCGCCCCGACCGGCTCCCCGGCCGGGGTCACGCCCCATGCCCTGTCCAGCCTCCTGCACCGCCACGCCCGTTGCCGCCTTCCGCACCGCTCCGTCGAAAACCTGATCGGGCGTACAACCGCCCACCGCACATCTGCGCAGCCGCACAACTGCCTTGCGACGACAGCGCATTGTGCCGTACCCCACACCCCCCGCAACCGCCAGGTCTGGTCAGCGCGGGTGAACCGCCCACCCCCGTGTTGACCCGGCTGCGAGAATTTCCGCATGGCCGAGATCATCCAGCGCGACGGGACCTGGGCCTTCGACGGCAGCACGGTCCGGATCACCCCGGGACTGCACCGTTCCGTGCCGCTGTTCCGGCAGACGTACGGGGAGGTCGCCGTGCCCCTCGAAGCGGTCTCGGGGGTCGTCTACGAGCCCGAGCGCAAGCGCGGCCGCCTGCGTCTGAGGCTGCGCGAGGGCGCCGACCCGCTGCTCCAGGCGACCGGAGGCCGGCTGCCCGACGCGGCCGATCCGTACCGGCTGGCGGTGGACATCGACCGCTCGGGCGTCGCCGAGTACGTCGCCGAGGAGATCCGCCACGCGCTGCTCCTCGAACAGGTCCCCGAGGAAGCCACCGGGACGTACCTCCTGCCCGGCCCGCCCGTGCCCGTCTCGGTCCGCTCCAGCGACGGCACGGTGTCCTTCGACGGCGCCCAGGTCCGTATCGACTGGAGCGACACCTCGGACCGGGTGAAGCGGGCGACGGGCCCTCGCATCATCGGCCTGCCGGATCTCGTGCGGGTGGAGTGGCTGCCCAACTCCGGTTACGAGGACGGTTTCCTGCGGTTCGTGACCCACGACTCGGTGTTCTCCAAACTGCCGCCGGAGAAGGACCCGTTCGCCCTCGACCTGTGGGGCAGCACGCGGCGCGACCTGCTCACCGCCCTCGTCGCCACCGCGGTCATGGCCCGTCTCCCGCACCCGTCCACCCGGGCCGGCGACCAGACACAGGGTGATCCGCCGCGCCTGCCGTCCGCCCCCGGCGACGCCGCTCGGTCCCGGCCGTCCCCGCGGGACGACCACGACGTCCTGCTGCGCCGGCTGCGGGAGCTGGGCGAACTGCACCGCGACGGCGTGCTCACCGACGAGGAGTTCGCTACGACGAAGGCGGCCGTGCTGCGCGGGTTCTAGGACCGGGACGGTCACTCGCTCGGGGCGGTTCACGGCATCGTCAGGACAGCAGGTCCGGCTCGCTGCGGCTGATGTCCTGCCACAGCGGCTGGTAGTTGATCCACGCGACCAGGTCCCCGCCGAGCTGCTCCCGGGTGGCGACCGCCTGCTTGTGGTCGATCAGCACGGGGCGCCCCGCCGCGCACGCGGTCAGCTGCACCTGGCAGGACCGCTCCATCGACAGGAACCACCAGGCCGCCGCGTCCACCGAGTCGCCGACCGTCAGCAGCCCGTGGTTGCGCAGCACGAGCGCCTTGCACGAGCCGAGCGCGGCGGCGATCCGCCGTCCCTCCTCGGCGTCCACGGCGACGCCCGAGTACGCGTCGTAGAGCGCGTGGTCCTCGTAGAACGCGCAGCTCTCCTGGGTGATCGGGTCGAGCAGGTCGCCGAGCGCGGACAGCGCGCGCCCGTTGACCGAGTGGCAGTGGGCGACCGCGACGACGTCGGGACGGGCCGCGTGCACCTGGGCGTGCACGGTGAACGCGGCCTGGTTCACGTGGTAGCGGCCTTCGAGCACCTGCCCCTCGCCGTTGGCCATCACGAGATCACCGACGGTGACGTGCTTGAACGGCATCCCGAACGGGTTGACCCAGAAGCAGTCGCTGTACTCCGGGTCGCGTGCGGTGATGTGGCCGGAGACCCCGTCCTCGAAACCGAGCCGGCCGAAGAGCCTGAGCGCGCCCGCCAGCCGTTCCTTGCGGTGCCGGCGCTCGTCGTCGAGCGACTCGTGCATGGGCGGCATGGCGAACCGCAGCCGGTCGGTGGGAAGGGGCAGGGGCGGGGTGGGCCCGTGCATATGTCCTCCAGCCCTGAGGAACGGACTCCGTACGTGGTTACGGGCGGGAAGTTACCGGCGGTCCGCGCAGGAAAACAGAGATGCAGGAGAAGAGAGTGCACAACCGTTGTACGGGGTTACTGGTCTGCCTGACTGGAACACCGATCGGTCGGGCACCTGCACCGACGCCCCCTGGAGGACCCCCTTGCGCAGTAACCCCCACACGCTGCGCGGACCGCGCCCCGCGACCGCATGCCCCGCCCGCCCATGAAGAGAACCGAGCGCCTCATCGCGGACATGCTCCGACAGGTCGCCACACGCGACGTGGTCGTCCTGGACGACCCCGGCGGGTCCCCCCGCCGCCTCGCCTCACTCACCTACATCGCCGTCCAGTACGGCTTCCGGTACGAGGAGACGAGCAGACTCGGCCAGACACTTCAGGTCCGGCTGGTCCGTGACCCGCGCCCCGAGGCCCGCGAGCGCAGTACGGCGGCTCTCGGCCGGCTCGCCGCGGGCCGCGCCCCGGGCATGCGGCCGGGCACGCTCAAGCCCCTGCCGGACGTGGCACCGGCGGTGGGACTGCTCAGGACCCGTATCGAGTTCGACGCCCTGGCCGACGACCTCGACTGGCGTCGCAAGGCCGTCTTCATGACCGCCAGCGCGGCCCTGATGGCTCTGTTGCTGATCCCGGCGGGCTGGAGGGCGTCTCTAGCCGCGAGCGCCACCATGGCTGCGGCGTTCACGGTCGTCCTGCGCCTGGAGGTGTTACGGAGGGACCGGCTCGCCCGGCGCCTGCGGTCGGCGGGGCTGATCTGAGGCTCTTTCCCGCCGGAAGGGCGACAGCGGATGTCGGGTATCGGCGCCAGACTCCTCGTATGACTCGGACGACGCCGAACTGGGCAGCCTTCATCACCGCGGAACCGGACCTCGCGAGGACGGTCGAGGAACGGTTCGCGGCCTTCACCCACCACGTCGTGGCGACCCTGCGCAAGGACGGGTCGCCCCGCACCTGCGGTCTGGAGGTGCGTTTCGCGCGGGGGGAGCTGTGGCTCGGCATGATGCCGGACTCCCTCAAGGCGCTGGACCTGCGCCGCGACCCGCGCTTCGCCCTGCAGGCGAACCCGGGTCCCGGCACGGAGATGGGTGGCGGCGACGTACGGATCGCGGGCCGGGCCGTCGAGGTCCACGACCCGGCGGACCGGGCCCGGTACGCCGAAGAGGCGGAACCGCCGGAGCCGTTCCACCTCTTCCGCACCGAGCTGACGGAGGTCGTACGGACCTACGTCGAGGACGACACGTATCTGGTCGTCGAGATCTGGAAACCCGGAGTGCCGGTGCGCACGCTCAAGCGGACCTGAGCCCCCCGGGCCATGGGGTGGGGCTACTCCCACTCGATGGTGCCCGGCGGCTTCGACGTCACGTCGAGGACCACCCGGTTGACGTCCGCGACCTCGTTGGTGATGCGCGTCGAGATCTTCGCGAGGACGTCGTACGGCAGGCGCGACCAGTCGGCGGTCATCGCGTCCTCGGAGGACACGGGCCGCAGCACGATCGGGTGGCCGTAGGTGCGGCCGTCGCCCTGGACGCCGACGGAGCGCACGTCGGCGAGCAGCACGACCGGGCACTGCCAGATGTCACGGTCGAGGCCGGCGGCCGTCAGCTCCTCGCGGGCGATGGCGTCCGCTTCGCGGAGCAGGTCGAGCCGCTCCTTGGTGACCTCGCCGACGATCCGGATGCCGAGACCCGGACCGGGGAACGGCTGGCGCTGGACGATCTCCTCGGGCAGGCCGAGCTCCTGGCCGACCATCCGCACCTCGTCCTTGAAGAGCTTGCGGAGCGGCTCGATCAGCTCGAACTCGAGGTCCTCCGGCAGCCCGCCCACATTGTGGTGGGACTTGATGTTGGCGGTGCCGGTGCCGCCACCGGACTCGACGACGTCCGGGTAGAGCGTGCCCTGGACGAGGAACGCCACCTCCGGGCCCTCGTCCGCGATGATCTCCGCCTGGGCCTGCTCGAAGACCCGGATGAACTCTCGGCCGATGATCTTCCGCTTCTCCTCGGGGTCGCTGACTCCCTTGAGGGCGGTGAGGAAGCGCTCCTCGGCGTCGACGACCTTCAGCTGTACGCCGGTGGCCGCGACGAAGTCCTTCTCGACCTGCTCGGTCTCGCCCTGGCGCATCAGACCGTGGTCGACGTACACGCAGGTCAGCTGGGTGCCGATGGCCTTCTGCACGAGGGCCGCGGCGACCGCCGAGTCCACTCCGCCGGACAGGCCGCAGATGGCGCGCCGGTCGCCGACCTGCTCGCGGATCAGTGCCACCTGCTCGTCGATGACGCTCCCGGTGGTCCAGGACGGGGTCAGGCCCGCGCCCCGGTACAGGAAGTGTTCGAGCACCTGCTGGCCGTGCGTGGAGTGCATGACCTCGGGGTGGTACTGGACCCCGTACAGCTTCTTCTCGTCGTTCTCGAAGGCGGCGACCGGGACGACGTCCGTGGACGCCGTCACCGAGAAGCCCTCGGGGGCGGCGCTGCACGCGTCGCCGTGCGACATCCAGACGGGCTGCTCGTCCGGGGTGCCCTCGAAGAGGGTCGAGCCCGGCTTGGAGACGTGCAGCGGCGTACGGCCGTACTCGCGGGCGCCCGTGTTGTCGACCGTGCCGCCGAGGGTGGTCGCCATGAGCTGGAAGCCGTAGCACATGCCGAAGACGGGGATGCCGGCCTCGAAGAGCGCGCGGTCCAGGCGGGGCGCGCCTTCCGCGTACACCGACGAGGGGCCGCCGGAGAGGATGATCGCCGCCGGGTTCTTGGCGAGGATCTCGTCGACCGGCATGGTGCTCGGGACGATCTCGCTGTAGACCCGGGCCTCACGGACTCGGCGGGCGATGAGCTGGGCGTACTGCGCGCCGAAGTCGACGACCAGCACGGTGTCGGGGGCGACGGGGGACACTTCTGGCACGGTCTGCCTTCCGGCGGTTCAACGGGCTGTGGTTCCGAGTCTAACGGGGGTCGCGGGGCGGGCGCCCACGGGTGAAAAAGGGCGTCTCAGTATCCGAACCGGGTTGGAGCGCGCCGTCCGCCCGGGCATACTGCTCCCATGCTCACGCACCAGACCTTCGTCTTTACCTATGGCAACCGGCCCACCGGCTGCCATGGTCGTGCTGCTTGAGCAACTGACAAGCGACTTCCCAGGCGCCCCGGGCCGACAAGGCCCGGGGCGCCTGCGTTTTCCGGACCTTGCCGCTCCGGGGCACCCCACTCGAAGAGGAGCCCACGAGATGAGCACAGTCACCACGGACCCGGCCGGCGCGACGGACAGGACCGGCGCCCGTACCGAGGAGGCCGCCGGCGTGATCACCGGCGCCCGCGAACGCATCGACGCGCTCGACGACCGGATCATCGGCCTGGTCCAGGAACGCATGGCCGTCTCGGCCGTCATCCAGGAGGCCCGGATGACGTCGGGCGGCCGCCGGGTGAACCTGTCGCGCGAGATGGAGGTGCTCGGCCACTACAGGGACGCCCTGGGCAAGCCCGGCACCTCGCTCGCGATGACCCTGCTGGAGCTGTGCCGGGGCCGGGTCTGAGGCCGCGTACGGCAGCGCGTACGACACCCGGGTACGACATCCGCGTACGACGGACGTCCGGTGCACGCACGTGCCCATGCCCTCTCACCCGTACGACGCGTGACCGTCCCGCGCGGGGCTTCGTTGGTCCGGTGTCCGTGTCAGCCAGGGGCGGGCCCGAAGAACCACGCGTGGCTCCGCTGGGACGATGAGGCGTACGGACGTACGCCGTGGGACCTCGTCCCAGAGAAGTGACCGGTCGGCAGGGGACAGCAGCCCGGTCACCCAAGAGACGGCCGGCTCCGGGGACGCCCGGAGCCGGCCGGCGGAATCTGCACAAGGGCGGCCGAAACGGTTGCGGAGGCCGCGGCCCGTCGAGCACGATGCCTGGAACAAACCCGAGTCCCTGCGCCCCACCGCATCGCACCGCCCCACCGCCATTGGTCGACACCACGTGCGCGCCCCGCGTGCGCCGGGGCGCCGACCGGCGGACGAGCCGACCAAGCGGCGCTACCCCCCGGCGCCGCCTCCAAGGCACCGGCGCTGCCCTGACGTCGGTGCTGACCACGAAGGGCCCCGCGGATCGTCCCGCGGGGCCCTTCGCCCGTCCCGGCGGGCCGTCAGTCCGCCGCTTTCCCCAGCTTGGCGAGTTGCGCCTCGACGAGTTCGTCCGGCACCTCGACCTCGTCCGCGTCCAGCATGTTCATCGAGCTGAAGGCCACCAGCGTCGTCCCGTCCCGGACGACCGTGTACGCGGCGGGCACCTCAGCCCCCTCGATCGAGGCGACCAGCCTGAACGCGACGGACTCGTCGCCCAGGTCCGGGCCCGCCAGCGCCTTCACGTCCTTGTAGTCGTAGCCGGTGTGCCGGTACGCGGTGCAGTTCCCGGTCGCCGAACGCAGCCCCGCGATCACCTCGTCGGCCTCGCCGGGCTCGTACGACAGGAGGGTGAGCGTGGTCACCGAGGCGTTCGTCTCGTCCTTCGGGATGATGCCGCGGCTGACTCCGGCGGCCGACGGGGGGTCGGTGGTGAAGAGGAACATGTCGGCGACCGCCTGGCACGTCGCCGGTTTCGCCGGGACGGACTGTCCCAGCAGGTCCGCGCCCTCCGACGCCTTGACCTCGAAGTCCTTGACGTCACCCGTCACGAGTGCGGCCTTCTTCAACTGCGCCTCGCTCAGGGGCCCGTCCGCTCCGCCCGCCTCCGGGGTGGCCTCGGCGCGCCGGGTGGGTGTCTTCTTCTCGCCCGCGTCCGCCGTCCGTGAGCCCGCCGCCGAGGGCGAGGCCTTCCCGTCTCCCGCCGTACCGCCCGCGCCGCACGCCGCGGTGCCGCCGAGGGCGGCCACGACCGAAGCGGCCACCAGGGGCCGCGCGATCCTTGTCCGCATCCTGATCCTGATCCCGATCCTGTTCATCATGTCCGCGACACGGTCCCACACGTCTCCGAGTCGGACCCGCCGATGTCCCGGCTGCGGTCGTACGGGTCGGTGGTGGGCCCGCTCGGCGGGGCGCCCGTGGGAGTGGAGTCCGAGTCGAACTGCGGGTGCAGGAAGCCGTCGTAGATGTCGCAGGCGGAGTTGGAGAGGTCCTGGTCGTGGCGGATGACCATGAGCCTGCCCGGGGTCGCCCGGTACTTCGCCGGGTCCGCGAGTTCCAGGTCGAGGACCCGGCGGACGATGGTGCGGGTGACCTCGGTGGAGTCCGGGTCGGCCGGGGCCAGCGCGTAGACGAAGGTGTAGTCGGCGTGGATGGCGACGGATCCGTCCCGGGCCGCCTTGAAGGTCGTCCGGCCGCGGGTCTTGACCACGTCACCGACGAGCCGCACCTCGTCCGGGTCGAAACGGCTGAAGAGCCAGAGCGGGTCGTTGTCCTTGCCGGGCTCGCGCAGCCACGACTTCGCGTCGTCGAGCATCTCGGGCTGCTGGGGGTCGAGAACCTTGTCGAGCACGGTCTCGGGCCGGCCGCCGAGCAGCGTCTTACGGTCCAGGTTCGCGTCGACGAGCAGGGACTTGGTCCGCTCCAGGGCCTGGGCGACCTGGTCCTTCGAGAAGGAACCGACCGGCTTCGCGTCCGGCAGGACGATCCCGGCGGCGCCGTCGGCGTAGCGCAGGGCCGGGGAGCCCGCGAAGGGCCTGTCCAGGGTGGGGGTGCCGGGCGTGGAACCCGGGGCGGTGGTCTCCGGCGCGGTCTCCTCGGGCAGCGAGGGCGCGGACCGCGAGCCCGAGTCCGAGTCCGTGCCGAAGGGGTCGCCCGGCAGCAGGGACGGCTTCATGGCCACCACGGCCACCACGACGGCGAGCGGGATGCCGATGATCGCCCACATCCTGCGGCGCCGGGCGGCACGCCCGTTCATCTCCTGCCAGGCAGGACCCGTACGCCAGCCCGGGGGCAGCTCGCCGCGCGCCTCCTGCTGACGCAGCCGCTCGGTCACCATGCGGGCGCGCGCGGAGGGCTCCTTGGGTGCCTCGGAGGTCCGGATGTCCCGCTCGCTGTCCTGGACGAACCGCTCCCACATCTCGTCCGGTATGGACTCCCCGGACTCCTCGGGCTCCCCGGGTGACTTCTCGGACGGCTTCTCGGCCACGGCGCTCGCGCCTCTCCCCCATCGTCGGCCCGGGGGCCGGCTTGCTGACGACTTGCTGTCCGGCCTGATCGACAGCCAAACGAGGGTCAGTTCTAAGGCGTGGGCGGGGCAGTTCACAAGTCGATCCCGGGTGTGACCCAGCCCACATAAGAATTCTGTGAGTACGAGGACAACCCTTCACAGGAGTCACAGGTCTCACTTGCGGAACCAACGGCCATACCCGTGCCCGGCACGCGGAGGCCTCCCGAATCTCGTGCCGCGACGTTGCGGCGCACCTGACTTTCCGAGGTCTTCATGAAGCTTCGCCGTGTCATGGCCGCTGCGGCCACGACGGCTGTCATAGCCCCGCTCGCGCTGCTGTCGGCTCCGGCCGCGTTCGCCGACGGGACCACGCCCACCGAGACGTCGACCGCGTCCACGACGCCGACCGTGACGGCGACCAGCACCGAGACCACGACGCCCAGCGCGACGCCCACCACGACGCCGCCGAGCACCGAGATCCCCTCGGGCACGCCGACCCCGAGCACCAGCACGACGGCCACCACGACGCCGTCGACGACGCCCGGGCCGAGCGAGGAGCCGACCGACCCGGACGTCCCGTACTGCGAGGACCTCGACGAGAACTACGGCGACGCCAAGGTCTCCGCGGACATCAAGGGTCTGCCCGGCAAGATCGTCGCGGGCGACGGCTTCCACAACTTCAACCTGGTCGTCACCAACGAGTCGAAGGCCGACATCAAGGGTGTCGCCTTCTACGCCGAGATCGAGAACTACGAGCTCGACGAGGCGAAGTTCCTGAGCCCGTACGTCACGCTGGAGTTCAAGAACACCGAGTCCGGCAAGTGGGAGCGGATCGGCGACGAGAACTGGGCCGGTGACTACTTCTTCTATGTCGAGTCCCTGAAGGCGAAGGCGAGCGAGAAGGTCGGCCTGCGCTTCAGCGTCGACAAGGGTGCTCCGGCCGGTGACTCGTACTCCTTCGGCTCCGGTGCCTACCTGGACAACGTCAAGGACCAGGACTGCATCGCCGAGGGCTGGGCGCAGTACGACTTCGAGGTCCTGAAGGCCGGCTCCACCAACCCGAAGCCGGGTACCGCCAAGCCGAGCGACGGCGACAAGGACCCGGTGAAGAAGCCGCAGGGCAACGTCTCCGAGCTGCCGACCGGCAACCTCGCCGAGACGGGCTCCAACTCCGCCCTGCCGACCATCGGTCTCGTCGGCGGTGTCGCCCTCGTCGCCGGTGCGGGCGCGGTGTTCGTCGCCCGTCGCCGCAAGTCCGGCGCCGACGCGTAAGCGCTCCGCTCGGAGCGTGTGATGCGTCTGCGGGCCGGTGGGGGGCCGGTCACGCAGTTCCCCGCGCCCCTTGGGGCGCGGACGCGTAAGGCGTAATGCGCTTCACGCAAGAAACGAAGGACCTGCGCTCGGAGGGGGGCGCAGGTCCTTCGTCGTTTCCCGGCGGTACGGGGTGCGTCGCCGTTACTTCTTCGGGGGCATCGCGGGCATGCCGAGGAACGGCAGCCGCAGCGCGCCGAAGGCGTCCGCGGGCACGGCGGGCGAGAGCGGCTCGACCGGCTTCAGCCGCTCGTAGGCGGCTCCGGACGCCGGACGCGGGTCGGTCTCGCCCTTGTTGGGCCAGTACGACATCGCGCGCTCGGCCTGTGCGGTGATGGTCAGGGACGGGTTCACACCCAGGTTCGCCGTGATCGCGGCACCGTCGACCACGGAGATACCCGGATGCCCGTACAGCCGGTGGTAGGGGTCGATGACACCCTCGTCCGCGGACGCGCCGATCGGGCAGCCGCCCAGGAAGTGGGCGGTCAGCGGGGTGCCCATCAGCTCGCCGACGTTCGAACCGGCGAAGCCGTTGATCTCCGCGGCGATCGCGGAGGCGCCCTCCGAAGCCGCCCTGATCTGCTTCGGGTTGGGCGCCCCGTGGCCCTGGCGTGACGTGAGCAGGCCCTTGCCCGCGCCCTTCGGCTTCAGGTACGTCGTCAGGGAGTTGTCGAGGGACTGCATCACCAGGCCGATGATCGTGCGCTCGGACCAGCGGCGGTTGGAGAGCGAGCGCGCCACCAGGGCGGGGTGCCGCACCGCGTTGAGCAGCCAGCCGAGAACCCTCGACGAGCCTTCCGTGTAGGGGACCTGGAGGATCGACAGGCCGCCCATCGAGTTCGACCCCCGGCCGTAACGGACGGGCTCGATGTGGGTGTTGGCGTCCGGATGGATCGAGGACGTGATCGCGACCCCGCGGGTGAAGTCGACCTTCGCCTCGCCGGTCACCTTGCGGTAGCGGCGGTCGCTGGTCTGCGCGCCGACCAGCGCCTCGGAGTTCGTACGGGTCAGCTCGCCCAGCCTCTTGGAGAGGTACGGCAGCTGGCCGCCCGCCTTCATGCGGTGCAGCAGGGTCTGCGTGCCGTACGTACCGGCCGCGAGGACGACCCGTCGTGCCGTGAAGACGCGCCCTTCGCCCTTGCGCCCGCGGTCCGTCGGGAGCGTCGCGACGGCGTACCCGCCCTGCGAGTCGTCCGTGACGGACACGGCGGTCGTCAGGGGGTGGACGACCGCGCCCGCTTTCTCGGCGAGGTACAGGTAGTTCTCGTTGAGGGTGTTCTTCGCGCCGTGCCGGCAGCCGGTCATGCACTCGCCGCACTCGGCGCACGCGCTGCGGGCCGGGCCCGCGCCGCCGAAGTACGGGTCGTCGACCTGCTGTCCCGGCCGCGCCTTCGCGGTCCCGTCGGCGTCCTCGCCGTCACCGAAGAAGACACCGACCGGCGCCATGTGGAAGGTGTCGCCCACGCCCATCCGCTGGGCGGCCGCCTTGAGATGGACGTCCGAGGGGGTCATGGTCGGGTTGAGCCGTACGCCGAGCATGCGCTGCGCCTGGTCGTAGTACGGCTTCAGCTCCGCCTGCCAGTCGGTGATGTCCTTCCACTGCGGGTCCTCGAAGAACGGCTTCGGGGGTACGTAGAGGGTGTTGGCGTAGTTCAGGGAACCGCCGCCCACACCCGCGCCCGCGAGCACCATGACGTTGCCCAGCAGATGGATGCGCTGGAGGCCGTACATGCCGAGCTTCGGCGCCCAGAGGTAGTTCCTGAGGTCCCAGGAGTTCTTGGGCAGCGTGTCGCGGGTGAAGCGGCGGCCCGCCTCCAGGACGCCCACGCGGTAGCCCTTCTCCGTGAGGCGCAGGGCGGTCACCGAGCCGCCGAAGCCCGATCCGACCACGATGACGTCGTAGTCGTAAGCGTCCTTGGGCACGTGTGCTCCTCGTCGAGTGTCCGTGCGGGTCATGTGGCAGGGCGCGCGGTTCCCCGCGCGCCCTGCGAGGGCCGGCCTACCTGAACCGGAATGCCTTCATCAGCCTCAGGCTGCGGCTCATGAACTGGGCGTACTTCTCGTCGTCCATGCCGAGGGACGGGGCCATCGGCAGCAGGCGCTGCTGGGCGACCGTCTGGGCCTCGGTGTACTTGAGGATGCCCTCGGAGCCGTGCCGGCGGCCGAGGCCGGAGTCCTTCATGCCGCCCATCGGCGACTGGACGCTGCCGTACGCGGGCGCGTAGCCCTCGTTGACGTTGACCGTCCCGGTGCGCAGCCGGGCCGCGACCTTGGCACCGCGGCGGCCGTCCTTCGTCCAGACCGACGAGTTGAGGCCGTACGCCGTGGAGTTGGCGGCCTCGATCACCTCGTCCTCGTCCTTGAACCGGTAGATGGACACGACCGGGCCGAAGGTCTCCTCGCCGCAGACCGCCATCGGCGCCTCGACGCCGTCGAGGATGGTGGGCTCGAAGAAGTACGGGCCGATGTCGGGGCGCGCGACACCGCCCGCGACGACCGTGGCCCCCTTGGCGACCGCCTCCTCGACGTGCCGGGTCACGGTCTCCAGCTGGCGCTCGCCGACCAGCGAGCCCATCTCGGCGCCGTACGCGAGGGACCTGCCGAGTCGCATCGCCCTGGTCCGCGCGGCGAACCGCTCCACGAAGGTGTCCGCGATCGACTCGTGGACGTACAACCGCTCGATGGAGATGCAGAGTTGGCCGGCCGACGAGAAGCAGGCGCGGACCGCGCCGGCCGCGGCCTTGTCGATGTCGGCGTCCGCCAGGACCAGCATGGCGTTCTTGCCGCCGAGTTCGAGGGAGACGCCGACCAGCCGGGCGGCCGCGCCCTGGGCGACCTGGCGGCCCGTGCGGGTGGAGCCGGTGAAGGAGACGTAGTCGGCGTGCTTGACGACCTCCGGGCCGACGACGGGGCCCTCGCCGAGGACGACCTGGAAGACGTCGGCCGGCAGGCCCGCCTCGATCAGCAGGTCACGGGCCCACAGGGCGGTGAGGCAGGTCTCGGTGTCGGGCTTCATCACGACGGCGTTGCCCGCGACGAAGGCGGGCAGCGCGTCACCGACGGAGAGTTCCAGCGGGTAGTTCCAGGGGGCGATCTGGCCGACGACGCCTCGCGGGTGGCGCAGCTCGGTGACCTTGGTGAGGGTCGGCATGGCGCCCGCGTGGCGCTTGGGGCGCAGGTAGAAGGGTGCCCGGCGGCCGTAGTGGCGGGCCGCGACGGCGACCGCCTGGACCTCCTCGTGGGCGTGCAGCCGGGCCTTGCCGGTCTCCAGCTGGATCAGGTCCAGCACCTCGGCCTGGCGGGCGAGCACGAGGTCGTGGAAGCGGAGGAGGACGGCCGCGCGCTGCCTGACCGGCACCTGGGCCCAGACCGCCTGGGCCGCGCGGGCCCGCTCGTAGGCCTTCTCGACGTCCTCCGGGGTGGACTCGGGCAGGTCGGCCAGCTTCTCGCCGGTGAACGGCGTGTGGTTGGCGGTCCGGCCCGAACCGGCGACGCCACGCGTGAGCTGTGCGATCAGCTCCGGCGTGACCACGTCAGCTGCCGTGCGGGCGCCCTCGGGGGCGGGCGCGAGGGGGTTGGTGCCGGTCTTTGCCGGGGCCTGTACCGGGGCCTGCGAGTCCGTCATGAGCCGCAGGGTATGCCCGCCCGGCCTCTTTGGGTACCCGGCGGTAATAGGGATTCACGGAGTACACACACGGCGCCAGTGATCACTGGCAACAAATGGCCTGATCAGGGCGTTGTCCGGCGATGATCAGGGCCGGGCCGACGAATCGGTGCGAATCGTCACGGCACGATCCGCAGACGGTCACGGGCCGTCCCCCAGGTCCCCTGGCAGCCGCGCCCCTTGCCCGCCACGTCCCCCCACGAGTCCGTCGGCGGCCCGCCGTACGACCCCAGTGCGATCCCATGCCGCCCGAGCCGGGCCCGTCGATGTCAGGCCGTGGGAGGGGTCCGGCCGCCGGGCAGGGGGCCCTTCCCGTGCGGCGACCGGTGCTTGGGGAGGGCCGTGCGTCCCACCGCCGCCGCGAGCTTGCGCAGCCGGCGCCAGTCCATGGGCGGCCTGGCCTCCGGCACGCCGGGGCGGTTCCCGGGCACGCGCACACGCAGAGCCCCGGGCTCGATCCGGCACCGTACCGGCGTGGGCAGGACGAGGGCCTCGCCGTCCACGCCGACCTCGATCCCGGGGCGGTCGGCGTCCACGACCACCTCACGGGCCGTCAGCACCGTGAGCCCGGTGGAGTGGCGCCCCAGGAGCAGGCCGGCGGCCTCGGCGGCGTTCTCGACCCGGATGCCGAGGACGCCCAGCACACCGGACTCCAGCCGTTCGCGGTAGCCGAGCCCCGCCGGATCGTCCATGCGGTAGGGGTTGTTGCTCACGAGGAGTGCCTGGGGCGCGTCGACGACGGCCGCCGCGGCGCCGTCCGTCTCCTCCACCCGGGCGGTCAGCCGGGGCCCCCGCTCGTGCGTCAGCAGCTCGGGCAGCAGCTCCAGCGTCGTACGGACCTTGTCGTCCCGGTACGCGGGGCTCTGCACGACGACGGCGTACGCCCCGAACGAGGCGTTGTTGACGAAGGGGTACGTGTCGGCGAAGCCGAGGTCGACGCGGAGTTCGACCCCCGCGTCGGTGAGCGCGTCGAGGGAGGCGGCCGGGTCGTCGCGGTCGAGCCCGAGGTCCATGGCGAAGTGGTTCCGCGTCCCGGCACAGACCACGAGGAACGGCACGTCGTGCTCCGCGGCGACGGCGGCGACGAGCGCCTGCGTACCGTCCCCGCCCGCGACGCCGAGCAGGTCGGCCCCGTCCGCGACGGCCCGCCGGGCGAGTTCGGTCACGTCCTCCTGCCGTTCGGCGTCGAGGAGATGGACACGCGCCCCGAGCCTCTCCGCCTTCTCCTTCAGCCCGAACCGCTCGACCTTTCCGCCTCCGGACCGCGGATTCATGATGAGGAAGGCCCTGGTGGGGGCGGGAGTCCGGTACTCCGCCACGCTCACGGCGTGCGACTTGGTGCTGCTGAGCGCGAACTTCCCGGCCCAGAGGGCGAAACACCACAGCGTCAGTGACACGACGACGACCCACAGCAGGTTCGCGGCGGCGAAGATCCAGACGACGGCCGCGGGTGTCGCGAGGGCGAGGACCGCGGCCGCCGCCCGGGCCGTGCCCCGCAGGGTCAGCACCCACCACAGCGCGGCCACGGTGACCGCCGTGCCGAACACCCCGACCGCGACGAGCAGCAGGCTCGCGGCCCTCGCGTACCCGAGCGGCAGCAGCACGGCGAGACCGGTGGCGCCCAGTGCGCCGCGCGCCGCCCACCGCTGCCGGGCATGCGCCCGCCCGTCAAGATCCAGGCCCACGCCCGCCGCCTCTCTCCACGTCAGGGGCAGCAGTATGCCCTCCCTGACCCGACTTGACGTTTCCTTGACCGCCGCACAGACTCCAGCTCCACCCCGATAACTCCGAAGGAATATTCGAATAATGAAGAGATTCGCGCTGCCGCGTACCGGCGCCGCCGCCGTCGTGTCGGTCCTCTCGCTCGCCCTGGTGACCGGGTGCTCCGACAGCGGCTCCGACGGCGCGTCGGACTCGGGTTCGGGCTCCGGCGACAAGGCCGGGACCAAGGAACCGGCCGCGGCAGCGAAGGTCCTGAGCGACAGTGAGCTGGAGAAGCTCATCATCGCCACGGCGGACGTCAAGGGCTTCAAGGTCGGTCCGGCCGACGGGGCCGAGCAGTTCGCCTCCTCCAAGAAGGACATCAAGGTCGTCGACGAGAAGTGCGCGCCTCTCGTGTACGTCCTCACCGGTTTCGCGCCGGGCGATTCGGCCTCCTACGTCAACCGCATGGCCCAGGAGGACCCCACGGCCAAGCCGAGCGCGTCCCCCACCAAGGACATGGAGGACATGACCGAGGAGGAGCTCGACGAAGCGATGAACTCGATCACCGACGCCCTCGGTTCGACGGTGAGCATCGTCTCGCTCTCCTCGTACGAGGGGGACGGCGCGAAGGAGACCATGGCATCGGTCTCCGCCGCGATCGACGGCTGTGGCGGCGGCTTCACGGCGACGGCGAAGGGCGAGCCCCAGAAGTTCAAGAAGATCGCGAGCGAGAAGGCGTCCGGCAGCGGCGACGAGTCACTCGCGTTCGCGGCGACCGCGGACACCGACGGTGACCCGGTCGTGCACGCGGAGGTCGCGCGGCACGGGAGCACGGTCGCCACGTACTTCACGTTCAGCCTGGCTGCCTTCGCCGACGACGCGAAGGTCTCCGACTACGCGGTGCCGGCCGCCCTGATCAAGGCCCAGACGGCCAAGCTCGGCTGACCGGACGCCGGTTGACGGCAGCGGGAGACCGACGCGGGGGCGGGTCCGGGCGCACCGGCCCGCCCCCGCGCCGGTTCCCTCACCGTCGGTTCACAGCTTGTCGATGTCCAGGTTCGCGATGGCCGTCCTCGCGACCTCGCGTCCCCGCTCGGTGAAGTCGCCCCTGCCCGGGTAGCCGATCATGAGCTTGTACATGTCGCCCGACCTGGTCTTGTAGTACAGCAGCTGGATCTCGCGCGGCCGCGGGGCGTCGGAGTCCAGGCTGGAGTAGACGATGGTGTTCCGGGCGGCCTTGCGGTCCTTGTACGTGGCGTTGTCGGGCGTGCTCTTCGGCGTCGGATCGGCGTCCATGCCGAGGGCGTAGGCGCCGCTCTTCTTGTAGGTGGCATCGTCGTCGTACATCTCGGCCGGCGCCGAGGCGGCGATCTCGCCCGAGGCGTCCTCGCTCTTCCTGGCCAGCGACAGACTGACCCAGAGGGTGCCGCTCTGATCGGTGAACGTGACCCAGTGTTCCTCCGCCGGCGCATCGGCCTTGGGCACCGTCTTCTGGTAGCCGGCCGGGACCGCCACCGTCGCCCCCAGGGCCTTCACGTCCTCCTTCTTCCAGCCGTCCGGCAGCGGCCCGGCGAACGGGTCCGCGAGCACCACGTACGCTGCCACCACCGCCGCGACGACCACGGCGCCGATGCCGGCCCAGCCCTTGCGGCCGACCCGCAGCTGTCTCCTGGCGGGCGGCTCCGACCGGACGACCCGCGTGACCTCGGGCTCCGGCGGCCGTGCCGTCTGCTCCAGGAGCGCGCGTACCCGCGCGGCGTCCGGGCGGCGGGCCGGATCCTTGTCGAGGAGACCGTTGACCGCCTCGGCGAGCGGCCCCGTGGCCGTGCTGGGCGGCGCCGGCGTGGCGTTGAGGACGGACTGGAGCGTCGCGGGCGTGTTGCTGCGGCGGAACGGCGAGACGCCCTCCGTGGCCGCGTACAGGACCACGCCGAGCGACCAGAGGTCCGACGCCGGGCCCGGGCGCTGCCCCAACACCCGCTCGGGCGCGATGAACTCGGGCGAGCCGACGAAACCGCCCGTGTCCGTCAGATTCGTCTCGCCCTCGATCTGGGCGATGCCGAAGTCGGTGAGGACGACCCGGTCGCCCGTGCCGAGCAGCACGTTGTCCGGCTTGACGTCGCGGTGCAGGATGCCCGCCGTGTGCGCGGCCTCCAGCGCGCCGAGCACCTCGAGGCCGATTCTCGCCGCTTCGCGCGCGCCGAGCGTGCCCTCCTGGAGGGCGGCTCCGAGCGAACGGCCCCGGACCAGCTCCATCACGATCCACGGCCGGCCGTCCACGACCGCGACGTCGTGGACGTTGACGACGGCCGGGTGGTCGAGCCGCGCCGCGGCGCGCGCCTCGCGCCGCATCCGCTCGTAGACATTGGCTCGTTCACGTTCGGGAAGATGGTCGGGTACGCGGGGTTCCTTGACGGCGACCTCCCGGTCCACCGTCTCGTCCTTGGCCCGCCACACGGTGCCCATGCCGCCGTGGCCGAGCTTGTCGAGCAGCCGGTACCGCCCAGCGATGAGCCGGCCGCCGCCGGGCTCCTGGGGCGTCTGGCCTTCTTGGGGTGTCTGGCCTTCTCGGGGTGCCCGGGGCGTCTGGCGCTCTTGGGGTTCCTGGCGTTCCTGGGGTGCCTGGAATTCCTGGGGCGCCTGCTGTTCGGGCACGACCTGGGCAGGTGCGGCGTACGGATTCCCGGGGTACGGCACGGCGGCCGGCGGGCGCGGCGGTTGCAGACCGAAACTCGTTGGTTCGTCGGGACCGTAAGGGGCTCCCCCGTTGCTGCTCATGGGATCCATCCTTATCGTGGCAAGCGCTTCTGCTCCACCCTGGGCGCTTTCCGGTCACAGACCCGTGACGCACGGCGTTCCTTATGCGGCTTTTACGACATGTTCCTTTTACCCGAACGCCTCAGGAGTCCGTGCGGGCGAACGTGTCGACCGCGACGTCGAAGTACTCCCGCGCCTCCCGCGCGCTGCCGACCGGGGCCGACACCCACACGTCGTACATCCGGCCGTCCTCCTCCCAGCACAGATCGAACGTGTGCCGAGCACCCTCCACCTCGCTGAAGCCGTTCCAGGTGAACTGCCAGAGCGCGGCGGGGCGTCCGGAGCGGGTGGTCTCGGTGACACGGCCCTCGCGGTATCCGGGGTTCGTGTCCGGACCCCTGGCGTCCGCGCGCCCCATCACCGCGAGCGGGCCGCCCGGTTCCGGGTCGGACGTCTTGACGCCGATGCGGAAGACCTCGCCCGCCGACAGGTAGAAGATCCGCTCGCCCTGTTCCTCGCGGGTGAAGCCCTCGGGGACGGCGAGCGAGAAGCCCGCCGTGTCCTTGGCGAGGCGGTATCCCGCGGGCGCGGTGCGGCCTGTGGAGGTCGAGGGCCGGGTACGCGTGACGGTGACCGTGGGCGCGGGGCTCGCGGCGGGACTCGTGGTCGTGGCCGCCGTACGGGGTGAGGAGGCCGAACTCGACGGCGGAGCAGGCCCGTCGCCCTCGTCGTCCCGCATCAGCAACGCGGCCGCGGACACTCCCGCTCCGGCCATCGCCGCGACGAGGGCGGCCGCGATCAGCACGTTGCGCATCGACGTGGACACGGCCGCGGCGGGCCTCAGCGGAGGTGTCCCGGCCGGTTCGGGCGGTGGCGTCGGAGCCGGGGCGCCGGGCTCCCGCCGGGGTACGTCCCGCTGTGTCGGCGTGTATCCGGGCGGGACGGCCGGTGTGCGGCCCGTGTCGAGGAACGCCCGCAACAGCCTCTCGGCCTCCACCGCGTCGAGCCGCTGTTCGGGATCGCGCTCCAGCAGGCCCCGTACGACGGGGAGCAGGGGCGCGGCCGCGGCGGGCGGGCGTATCTCGTCGACCACCACCGCGTGCAGGATTCCGCCCAACGAGTCGCGGCGGAACGGCGATTCACCGCTCAGTGCCGTGCAGAGCAGTGCGCCGAGCGACCACAGGTCCGACTCGGGCCCGGTCCGGACCCCCGACATCCGCTCGGGTGCGGTGTACTCGGGCGAGCCCACGAACGACCCGCTCTCGGTGAGTGTCGTCGCGCCTGCGACCTGCGCGATCCCGAAGTCGGTGAGGACGACCCGGCCCTCCTCGGTGAGGAGTACGTTGGCGGGCTTCAGATCGCGGTGCAGGACCCCCGCGCCGTGGGCCTTGCGCAGCGCTCCGAGGAGGTCGATCCCCATCCGGGCCGCCTCGACGGCGCCGACGGGTCCGTACCGGGAGATCCGCTCGGCGAGCGAGCCCCCTTCGAGCAGATCCATGACGATGTACGGGCGTTCGTCCTGCTCGACGACGTCGTGCACGACGACGATGTGCGGATGCCGCAGTTGCGCGATGGCGCGTGCCTCGCGCAGTGTGCGCTCGCGCTGCAACCGGGACTCCTCCGCCGAGAGCGAGGTGTCGAGGGCGAGTTCCTTGACGGCCACCTGCCGGGCGAGCAACTGGTCCGTGGCCCGCCACACGACGCCCATGCCGCCCCGGCCGAGTCTGGCCTCCAGGCGGTAACGGCCCGCGATGACACGGGCGTTGTCCTCCGGTCTCTCCCCCTCGGTCCCCATGCGCCCCATCATGCCGCACCGGACGGGACCCTTCCGGGGCCACGTGTCCGGGGTGGCCGACAAGCGACGTACCCGCCCCCTCCCGGGCCCCGGGCCCCGGGAACGGGTCGGCGGTCGGCGGTCGGCGGTCGGCGGTCGGCGGTCGGCGGTCGGCGGTCGGCGGTCGGCGGTCGGCGGTCGGCGGTCGGCGGTCGGCGGGGAACTGCCTCCGCCCTGCCGGAGTCGAGCCCGAACGGCCGGGGCGTCATGCCGGCCCCGGCGTCACTCCCCGGCCGGCGGCCGCCACCCGCGCAGGATCGCGTCGAACTGTTCCTTCGCGGTGTCCCAGTCCGCGGCGGGCGCGGACATGTAGATCACGTACTCGACCCCGTCACGGCCGAGATACGCCTGCTCGATGGCCCGGCGCGGGCCGGGGAACTCCGTGTCCTTGGACAGCGCGGTCCAGGTGAAGTCCCACAGCGCCCCCGGCCGGTCCCGGAAGGTGTTGGCCTCCAGGCCGACCCGCCGGTAGTCGGTCAGCCGCTGCAACTGCTGTTCCAGGTCGACGAGATGCCGGTACGGGCTGTCGAAGTCCGGGGCGTCGTCGACGGCGATGCGCAGGAAGTGCTCCCCGCCGTCGGGCGAGTAGTCGATCTGGTCGTTGTCTACCTGCCGCTTCCAGCCCTTGGGCAGGACGAGGCTGAAGCCCTTGACGTCGTTGACCCGCTCCCAGCCGTCGGGCACGCCACCGGCCTGGGCCTCCCCGGTCTGCTTCCCGTCCCCCTCCGCCGAGGAGGTCGGTTTCGTGGAGGACCCGGTCGTGGGGGACGAGGAGGGGTCCGAGGAAGCCGACGTGCCGGCACCCCACCCGTTCGCGTACAGCATCGCCGCGGCGCCACCGCCTCCCACGAGCGCGGCCAGCAGCACGACCACGGCGAGGGTGTTCAGCCGGCGGCGGGCGGGCTGCCCCACCGCCGCCGGCTGACTCGCGGTGGCGACGGCCGGGTCGGCGGCGGGCCGGCCATGGCTGCCGTAGGTGTCGTGGGCGCCCGGCCCACCGTAGCCACCCTGCGGAACCTGGCTTCCCTGGGTCCCGTAGCCGCCGGGGTGACCATGAGCGCCGGGGTGGACGGCCCCCTGCGGCCCGGAAGCGACGCCCTGCCCGGGCCCGTAGGCACCCTGGGGACTCGGCCCGTACGCACCGACTCCCTGCCCGTACGTGCCCGCGGGCTCCGGCCCGCGCGTGCCCGGAGACTCCTGCCCGAACTGGCCCGAGGGCTGCTGCCCGTGCCCGCCCGAGGGCTCCTGCGGGTTGATCACGTGCTGCGTCGGCACATACGCCTGTGCCGAGTTCGGCGTGCGTCCCTCCGCGGCCTCGGCGAGCATCTGCTCGGCCTCCTCCGGGCCGGGCCGCCGGGCGGGATCCTTGCGCAGCAGCGCGGTGATGACGGAGGCGAGCGGGCCGGCGTGCTCCAGTTCGTCGGGCTCCTCGCCGACCACGGCCTGCATGGTGGTCAGGGGTGTCGTCCGCCGGAACGGCGACCTCCCCTCCACCGCCGTGTAGAGCGTCGCGCCCAGCGCCCACAGGTCGGCGGACGGGCCCGGGTCCTGGCCCCGGATACGCTCCGGCGCCAGATAGTCGACCGAGCCGACGATCTCACCGGTGCGCGTGATGGTCGTGTCCCCCTCGACCTGCGCGATCCCGAAGTCGGTGAGGAGCACGCGCCGGTCCTCGCAGAGCAGTACGTTGCCCGGCTTGACGTCGCGGTGCAGCACGCCGGCGGAGTGCGCGGCCCGCAACGCCCGCAGCACCCACAGCCCGACCCTCGCCGCCTCCCGCGGTTCGACGCGCCCGGACTCCTTGACGGCGTCGGCGAGCGAGTGCCCCTCGATCAGCTCCATCACGATCCACGGCCGGCCGTCGTGCTCCAGCACGTCGTGCACGGTGACGACGGCCGAGTGGTTGATGCGTGCCGCCGCCCGGGCCTCGGCCCTGGTACGGGCGAGGAGAACGGCCCGCTCGCTCTCGGACACGTACAGCGCGGCCGTCAGTTCCTTGATCGCGACGGCACGGTGCAGTACCTCGTCCCGCGCTCGCCACACCCGGCCCATGCCGCCACTGCCGATGGAGTCGGCGAGCCGGTAGCGGCCCGCCAGAAGCAGGCCCTGCATCTGATTCACGTTTCCCCGCAATGCTCTTGACAGGGTCAGACTAAGGACCGGTCCACGCGCAGGGAACCGGCGGGGTCCGACGGGGACAGCACTGTGACGGTTGCCGCGTACGTGAACGGGCCGTTGCCGCCCGGTGATCAGGCGTCGACCGCCGACCTGGCGTCCCGACCACTGCGTGCCTTCTGCCGAGTCGACGTGATGGCGGCACAAGCTTCAGGGCCGGACAGTGTCATGACGTCACATCAGAGACACCCATCAGCCGGACGCGTCAGTCACTGGCCGCACCCGAACGGCACGTCAGCCGGTGGCCTGGTACGTCGACGACGCCTGCTCGTACAGGCGCGTCACCTCGTCCCGCTCGGCCTCCGGGCCGCGCACCTGCACGACGTGGTACCGCCCGTCGACGATCATCGCGAGGTTCCGTACGAAGACCTCGCGGCCCGCGGAGTCCTGCCAGGTGAACTGCCCCTCGGCCATGGCCCGTCCGCCCACGTCGATCCGCCGCATCCCGCTGGAGGTGGCCCACGTCGAGTCGCGGAACGGCTGCAACTCGCGCTCCTCCTCGCGCTGGTAGGCCATCGGATCGGTGCCGTACTCCCCGGTCGTGTCCCGTCCTGGTACGACCAGCAGCTCGAAGTCGCCGTGCGAGTAGACGACCTGACCGCGTCCGTTCTTCCCGGTGCGCTCCCAGCCGTTGGCGACCGCCACGCGGAAGCCCTCGGTGTCCTTGCGCAGCGTGAAGCCCTGCGGGAGCTCCGGTCCGGTCGTCTGGGTCGTCGAACTGGACGAGCGTGACGGGCTGCTGTCCTTGCTCGGCGACTTCTCGTCCTGCGGGTCCTTGCCCTTGTTCCCGTCCGTGCCGGTGCCGGTGTCCGCGGAGTGACCGGGGGTGGGGCCGGCGACGTCTCCCGCGGAACCGGTGCGCTCACCGCCGGAGTCGCTCTTGGGCATGAAGGCCACGGCGTACGCCACGGCGGCGGCCATGGCGAGCAGGATCAGCAGAAGCAGGGTGCGGCCGAGCCGGCGGGGCTTGACCTCCTTGCCCTGCTTGGCCCGCTTGTGACGGCCGTGCGGACTGGTGTCCGGCAGCCCGGCGCGGCGCCTGCGGACGAGCTCGCCCCGACGGCGTACGACGGGCAGCCGGGTCGGGTCCATGGGCGGCGCGGCGACGACGTACGTGCCGGCCTCCGGCTCGGGCGCCGACCGCACCAGCGAACGCAGCCAGCCCCGGAGCTCCTCGAAGTCCAGCCGATCGGTGGGGTCCTGGCGCAGCAGCGACTCGACGACCGGCCGGAGCGGACCGCACTCCTCCGCGAACGCGGGCGGCTCCGCGCACACCAGCTGGACCAGCTCCGCGGTGTTCTCCTCGGGGTAGGGCGCGTGGCCCTGGACGGCGCGGAAGAGCAGCGCGCCCAACGCCCAGAGGTCGGTCGCGGGACCGATCGGTGCCGCCAGCTGCCAGTTCTCGTGCACGGGGCCGGCCTGCTCGGGCGCCCAGCGCTCGGTGACGGGCCCCACGACGGCCATCCGCGCCTGCCGGGCCCGCTCCGCCGCCAGCGCCGTGGCCGGTCCTCGTCGGGCCGCGGGGGCATGGGCGGGCGTGAGCCGGCTCCACCCGGTGGGAGCCTCGCCCGTGCCCGTGCCCGGGTCCGCGGACGTGCCGTCGGCCGGCGACCCGTACCCGGCACCGTGCGCGGCGGTCTCCGTCGCCCAGCCTCCGGTCGTGTTGCCGTTCCCCTCGTGGACCAGGCCCGTCCCGCGCCCCTGGAACCCCGTGTCGCCGCGGCCCGGTACGTCGTTTCCGTTGCCGCCGGTGCCGCCGGTGCCGCTGGTGCGGCCGCCCGGCAGCGCGGGCGAGCGGTCCTGCCCGTTGCCTCCGGCCCCGGGTGCACCGCCGCGCGGCGCCGCTCCGTGCCAGGCGCCCGGCAGGCCCACCCTGTACGGGTCGGCGATCTGCCCCGGCGGCGACGTGTGCTCCATCCCCTGTCCGGAGATCTGCCCGGTGATCGGCCCGGCCTCCGTATCGCTCCCGGCGGACCGCGGAGCGGGCAGCGCGGGGCTCCGGCCGCCCCGCTGCTCCTCCTGTACGCGGGCCGCCGCCCGTGCGCCCGCGCGGTAGGCGGCGATGGCACCGGCCCGCGCGGCCCGTACGTCCCCGCCCGCGTCCATCGCCCGCTGCGCCATGTCCGAGGCCTGCGACTGTGCCTGCGTGACAGGCAACGCGCCGCCACCGCGCACGGCCTCGACCGCGGCACGGCCGCCGCCCTCCGGCCCACGCGCGCCGGGCACCGCCTGCGCACCGGACCGCCCGGCGGCACCGGCCTGACCGAAGTGGCCGGCCGGGGCATGCCGTCCGATCTGCCCGGACGCGCCTGCCGCACCTGCTGGCCCTGCCGGGTCCGGCGGACCGCCGGCCGCTCCGGGGCCGTCCGTGTCACCTTCGCCGTCGGCGGCCGGCACGGGGTCGTACCCGCACAGCGCCTCCTCCGCGGCTCCCGAGGCGAGCCCCGTGAGCATCACCCGCCCGTCGTCGCAGACGAGCACCGTGCGCGCGGTGATGTTCCGGTGCACCCACCCGTGCGCGTGCAGCACGCGCAGGGCCGTCAGCACGTCGGAGGCAACCTCGGCGGCCCGGTACGGGCTCAGCGGGCGCTCGGCGAGCAGCGCCGCGAGCGGCCGCGAGGGCACCAGCTCGCTCACTATCCACAACGACCCGCCCTCGGCGAACACGTCGAAGACCTGGTCGAGCCGGGGGTGGTCGGGGATGCGCGCCGCGGCCTGCGCGGCCTCGATCGCCCGCCGCACGGCGGGCTCGGTGGGCCGCCGTGTGGTCCGCGCGGCCGGCCGCCGCACACCGGCGTCCCGCGCCACGAACCCGTCGGGCAGCCCGTCCGCGTCGAGCACCTCCGCCTCGACGACCTCGGGCAGCGGCACTTGACGGACCAGGACTTCCTGCCCGCTGTAGGTGTCGAAGGCGCGCGTCTCGGCGAGCTCGAACTCGTCGGACGGAGGCAGCGGCAGGCGGTAACGGTCGGCGAGTACCCGTCCCGCATAGTCGTCCACGAAGCCTCCCCCGGCCGCCCGGTTGGTCAATTCCGTTCGCCATGCGTCCCGTTGTGGCTGCAGTTGTGCCTGCGTACGGTCCGCAACCACTCACGATACGTGCCGGAGGCAACCCACAGTGAGGAGATACGAGATCTCAGTTGTCTCGTGCCCCTCAGGACTTCGGTTCGAACGACTTCGTCAGCGTCCGCCACGTGTCTTTACGAAGACCGGTGTCCCATTTCGAGGCCTTCGCGGTGTACATGAGGCCATATCCGAGGTTGTCGTCGACGACGAAACCACGGTCTATGGACCGGTACTTGGTGCCGCCCTCCACGTAGGTGAATTCCCAGTCGGCCGTGTTCCAGCCGCGGTAGTCCACCTTCTCTATTCGGATCCGCTGGTACTGCGGCCGCCGCATGAACTGCTCCTGGTTCTTCCAGTCGGCCACCGGGTCGTCCTTGGGCGTCGTGGTCCAGCCGACCAGCAGCTTCTGCCCGTCGGGCCCGGAGAACCGGGCACCGGCAGCGCTCGTCGACTGGAACTTCCAGCCCTTGGGCAACCCGATCGAGAACCCCTGCCCGTCCTTGTGCGTCGACACGACTCCGTCGGCCGAACCGCCACCGGAGCCGCCCTCGGACCCGCTCGAACCACCCGATCCGTCCGACTCCCCGGAAGCGCTCGCGCTGGGCGGGTTCTCCTTGGCCGTGCCCCCGCCGGAGGCGTCCGGCTTCTCGTCGCCGTCCGTCTCCGTGCCGCTGTTCTCGTCCTGCTTGGTGCCGCTTCCCGCGCCCGCCCCGCTGGACGTCGACTTGTCGTCGCCGCCCTTGTTGTCCTTGGTACCCGAGTCGCCACCGCCACTCAGCGTGACGGTGAGAATCGTGCCCAGCACGGCAAGCGCCACGACGACGGCGACGATCAGCATCGTCCGCCGGGACACGACATCGGTGAGCGGTGCCCTCGGCGCGACGGTTCGCGGATGCGTTTCCCCGGCACCCCCCGGCCTACCGCCAGCACTCGAACTACCAACCACCGCACTGGAGTTCACCCCGGAGGCAGCAGTGTCCCGTCCCTTCGCGGAGCCCGGCACATCGGCCCCCGCCGGGGCCGCGGCGGAACCGGACCGAGCGACATCCCCGGAGCCGGAATCGGCCGGGGACGCGGAAGCCACGGAGGCGTCCGCCGCCGGGGCCTCCTTGCCGGGCTTCGCCTCCGCCTGTCCGTCGACGGCCTTCGCGGTACCGGCCGCCGCGGCAGCGCCGGCCGCCCCGGCGCCCTTCCCCTTCCGCACGGAGCGCAGCGCCCCACGCAGCCGGTCTCCCGGCTCCTCACTCTTCCTGCCGCCCGGACCCGCCTTCTTGGACGGGCTCGGCACGGGGAGGTCCGGCAACGGCACGACCTTCGTCGCGTCCGCCGGCTCGGGCTCGTCGTCCTTGGGCTCGGGCGCGTGGATCACCTCGGTGAGCATCGCCCGCGCGCCCGCGTCGTCGAGCCGCTGCTCGGGGTCCTTGACGAGGAGCCCGTAGATGACCTTCTCCAGCGGCCCCGCGTTCTTCGGCTGCTCCACCGGCTCCGTCATCACCGCGGTGAGCGTCGCGATGGCGGACCCCTTGTCGTACGGCGGCACGCCCTCCACCGACGCGTACAGCAGGCCGCCCAGGGACCACAGGTCGGCCGCGGGGCCCGGCTTGTGGCCTCGCGCCCGCTCCGGCGAGATGTACGAGGGCGCGCCCACGAGCATGCCGGTCGAGGTGATCGACGGATCGCCCTCGACCTGGGCGATACCGAAGTCGGTGAGCACGACCCGGCCGTCCTCGGCGATGAGCACGTTCGACGGCTTCACGTCGCGGTGCAGGATGCCCTCGCGGTGCGCCGAACGCAGCACGTCGAGGATGGCCAGCCCCACTTCGGCCGCGCGCTTCGGCGTGAGCAGCCCGTCCTCGCGGATCACCTCGGCGAGGGACTTGCCCTCGACGAGCTCCATCACGATCCACGGCCGGTTGTCCTCGTCGACCACGTCGAAGACGGTCACCGCGCTGTTGTTCCGGATCCGCGCGATCGCCTTGGCCTCACGGAAGGTGCGGGTGATCAGCCGCCGCTTCTCGTCCTCGTCGATGCGCGGCGGCAACCGCAGTTCCTTCACGGCGACCGTACGGCCCAGTGTCTCGTCCTCGGCTCGCCACACGGTGCCCATGCCGCCGCGGCCGAGGACTCCTCCCAGCCGGTACCGCCCGGCGAGGAGACGTTCACTCTCGTCCTGACGGGATGCTCCCGCCCGCTCCGCCTCCGACATGCGTCCCCTCATGCAACCCGCCCTGACAGAGCCTCCATTGTCCCCCACCCGGCCACCGGCCGATGCCCCGGGTGCCCTTCGCGGAGGCATTCCTTCCCCGAGCCGCCCTTCATCCGGCCCCCGACCGCCGCCCGGCCCGGACCGTCCCCCATGATGAGCTGCGACGAGGGGGATCTCGATGCCATCGCTGAGGACGCTGCAGGCTCTTTCCCTGTCCCTTGCCCTCCTCGGCCTGAACTCCGTCTCCTCGGCGGCGCCCGCGCCCTCTGCTCTGGACACCGCACTCGCCCGGCTCGTCACCGAAGGCAAGGTCCCCGCCGCGGCCCTGCTGGCCGACGAGGGGGCCAACTCCCGCTTCACCCACGCGGAAGCCCTCGCGAACGCGGGAACACCGAGGACCGTCCCCGGCACCGGACCCCGCACCACGAACGGCATCGCTGAGGGCGTGGAGGACGGCGGCACGAACGGCGCCGCGGGCAACACACCCGCCGACAGCCCGGCGTCCGCGAGTCCGCGCCGCACCGGACGCCCCGTCTCCGGCTCCCCCACCGCAACCTCCCTCCACCGCTCCGACCACTTTCGCGCCGGCAGCATCACCAAGACGTTCATAGCGACGGTCGTGCTGCAACTGGCCGCCGAGCACCGCCTGTCGCTGTCCGACTCGGTGGACGCCCACCTGCCGGGCCTGGTGCGCGGCGCCGGCAACGACGGTCGCGTCCTGACCCTGCGGGCCCTGCTCACCCACACCAGCGGGCTCGCCGACTTCACCGCCGACACCGCGGGGGCCGTCCCCCTCACGCCTGCTCAGGCCGTACGCATCGCACTCACCCATCCCTCGGCCGACCGCGGCCGCTTCGCGTACTCGAACACCAACTACGTACTGCTCGGCATGGTCGTCGAGCAGGTCACCGGCCGCTCATACGCCGCCGAGGCCGAGCGGCGCCTCATCACTCCGCTCCGACTGACGGGCACCTCCTTCCCCGGCAGCCGTCACGCGCTGCCCGAACCCCACGGCCGCGCCTACTCCGCCGACGGAACCGATGTCACCGACCTGGACCCCCGCGTGGCCGGCGCGGCGGGCGAACTGGTCACCACGCTCGCCGACCTGAACCGCTTCTACGCGGCCCTGCTCCGCGGCGATCTGCTGCCGCCCCGCCAACTGCGCGAGATGCTCGACACCCGCACCGCACACGGCTCGTACGGCATGGGCCTCTATTCCGTGAAGCTTCCGTGCGGCGCCACGGTGTGGGGACACAACGGCCGCATCACCGGCAGCTACGTCCGGACCGCCGCCACATCCGACGGCCGCCACGTCCTCACCTTCCGCGTGAACACGGACGCGATTGCAGACCCCTCCGTCGAACCCGCCCTGCTCGCCGCCGAGTTCTGCCCCCGCACCCCTTGGAACGAGCGGGTTCCGAGCAGAGATCCCAGGTCAGGACACTCGTTCGGGTGACACCCGCCGGTCTGCACCGGCCGTCGCCCCTGAACCCTCGGCCCTCACCCTCACCCTCACCCTCACCCTCACCTCACCACTCACCACTCACCACTCACCGCTGGCCCCTCGTCTCTCGCCCTCGGGCCCTCGCCGGGGGAAGCCGACAGGGCCCGAGTCGCGCTCGCACGAACTCGGGCCCTGTCGCACTTCCCTGCCTCCGGCACCGCCCACGGCGCCCGGAGCACCTCCAACGGCTGCAATCCCTACAGCGGCACGATGTCCGGCGCGCCCAGCCGGGCGGCGTCGGCCGTCAGGTCGTCCGGCTGCCGCTGCGACTCCCGCTCCGCCTCCACCCGCTTCTCGTAGTGCTCGACCTCGCGCTCGATCTGGTCCTTGTCCCAGCCCAGGACCGGCGCCATCAGCTCGGCGGCCTCCCGTGCGCTGCGGGTGCCCCGGTCGAAGGTCTCGATCGAGATGCGCGTGCGCCGCGTCAGCACGTCGTCCAGATGCCGCGCCCCCTCGTGCGAGGCGGCGTAGACGATCTCGGCGCGCAGATAGTCCTCGGCCGCCGGCAACGGCTCGCCCAGCGAGGCGTCCGCGGCGATGAGGTCGAGCACCTCCTCGGCGAGTGCCCCGTACCGGTTCAGCAGGTGCTCCACGCGCACCACGTGCAGTCCGGTCCGTGCGGCGATCCTCGCTCGCGCGTTCCACAGCGCCCGGTAGCCCTCGGCGCCGATCAGCGGAACGTCCTCGGTGACGCACTCCGCGACCCGCTGGTCGAGGGCGTGCACCGCCTCGTCCACCGCGTCCTTGGCCATCACCCGGTACGTCGTGTACTTGCCGCCCGCCACGACCACGAGCCCCGGCACCGGATGCGCCACGGTGTGCTCGCGGGACAGCTTGCTCGTGGCGTCCGACTCCCCGGCGAGCAGCGGCCGCAGTCCCGCGTACACCCCCTGGACGTCGTCGCGTGTCAACGGCACCGCGAGCACTTCATTCACATGTTCCAGCAGGTAGTCGATGTCGGCGCTGGACGCCGCCGGATGCGCCTTGTCGAGGTCCCAGTCGGTGTCCGTCGTGCCCACGATCCAGTGCCGCCCCCACGGGATGACGAACAGCACGGACTTCTCGGTGCGCAGGATCAGCCCCGTCGTGGAGTGGATCCGGTCCTTCGGTACGACCAGATGGATGCCCTTGGACGCCCTGACGTGGAACTGTCCCCTCTCACCGACCATCGCCTGGGTGTCGTCCGTCCACACGCCGGTGGCGTTGACGACCTGCCTGGCGCGGATCTCGTACTCCCCGCCTCCGTCGGCGTCCTGGACCTTGGTGCCGACCACACGCTCGCCCTCGCGCAGGAACCCGGTCACCCGCGCGCGGTTGGCGACCTTCGCGCCGTACGCCGACGCCGTGCGCACCAGGGTCGCCACGAAGCGGGCGTCGTCCATCTGGGCGTCGTAGTACTGCAGCGCTCCGACCAGGGCGTCCTTCTTCAGTGCGGGAGCGACGCGCAGCGCGTGACGCCGTGACAGGTGACGGTGCGTGGGCAAGCCGCGTCCGTGCCCGCGCGCCATCGACATCGCGTCGTAGAGCGCGACGCCCGAGCCGGCGTACAGCCTCTCCCACCCCTTGTGCTGCAGGGGGTACAGGAAAGGGACGGGCTTCACGAGGTGTGGCGCGAGCCGCTCAAGCAGGAGCCCACGCTCCTTCAGCGCTTCCCGTACGAGCGCGAAATCGAGCATCTCCAGATAGCGCAGGCCGCCGTGGATCAGCTTGCTCGACCGGCTCGACGTGCCCGACGCCCAGTCACGCGCCTCGACCAGGCCGGTGGACAGGCCGCGGGTCACGGCGTCCAGGGCGGTTCCCGCGCCGACCACGCCCGCTCCCACGACCAGCACATCCAGCTCGCGCTCGGCCATGCCCGCGAGTGACTCGGCGCGCTCCGCCGGTCCCAGTGTCGCTGTCCTCACCGTTGCCTCCCGCTGTCCGTCGCGCTGGGCTCACCCGTCCGGCGAGGCCCTGCTCACATCCCCCATGCCCAGATTCTGACCGCGTTGCCCGCCATCGGCCACCACCGGCCGTCCGCCTGTGGATATCTCTCGGTGACTTCCGGAGAAACACAACCGAACAATCCCGCATATCGGTCATATTTACTCCTAGTCTGACATTGCGCTCGCCCGTTCTGTCCACAGGGCTTGCGCCCTCGTCCCACTCCGGCTACAGGGAAGGACGGCCCACCGCCATGCCCGCAGATCTCGCCGTCATCGGCCTCGGCCAGCTCGGCCTGCCCCTGGCCCAGGCCGCCGCCACCACCGGCATCCCCACCCTCGGCTACGAGTGCGGCGACCCCGCTCCACTGGCCGCCGCCGACCTGCGCCGGATGCTCTCCACGGGCTTCCGGCCGGCCACCGACCCGGGCGAACTCGGCCGCGTACGCACCGCCGTCATCTGCGCTCCGACCCCGCGCGGCGCGGACGGGGCGCTCGATCTGGGGCAGGTGGCCGCGGCCGCCCGCACCCTGGCCGCACACCTGCGCCCGCACACCACGGTGATCCTGGAGTCCCCCGTGTACCCGGGTACGACCGAGGAATTCCTCCGTCCGCTCCTCGAAGAGGGTTCGGGGCTCCGTGCGGGGCGCGACTTCCATCTGGCGTACTCGCCCAGCCGTGTCGACCCCGGCAACCGCGACCACGGTCCCGCCAACACCCCGAAGGTCATCGGCGGTCTCACCCCCGCCTGCACCGAGTCGGCCGCCGCCTTCTACGGCCGCCTCACCGACAAGGTCGTACGCGCGCGTGGACCACGAGAAGCGGAGACCGTGCAGCTCCTGGAGACCAACTACCGGCACGTCAACATCGCCCTGGTCAACGAGATGGCGGTGCTCTGCCACGACCTGGGCGTCGACCTGTGGGACGTCATCCGCTGCGCCGAGACGAAACCGTTCGGCTTCCAGGCCTTCCGCCCCGGCCCGGGCGTCGGCGGCCACGCCGTCCCCCGGGACCTCGCGGGCCCGCGGACCCGCTCGCTGCGCATGATCGAGCTGGCACAGCAGGTCAACAGCCACATGCCCCAGTACGTCATCCAGCGCGCGGCCGCCCTCCTCAACGAACACGGCAAGTCGGCCCGCGGCGCGCGCGTGCTGCTCCTCGGCATCACCTACAAGCCCGACCACGCCGACCAACAGGGCTCACCCGCCCAGGAGATCGCGACCCGCCTGATGGAACTGGGCGCGGCCGTCAGCTACCACGACCCGCACGTCCCGTCCTGGGGCATCCTCGACCGCCCGGTCCCGCGCGTGGACTCCCTGTACGAGGCGGCGGCCGACGCGGACCTGACGATCCTGCTCCAGCAGCACCGCACCTACGACCTGCAGGGCCTGTCGGTGAAGGCCCAGCTCCTCCTGGACACACGTGGGGTCACTCCCACGGGGGCGGCGCACCGGTTGTGAACAAGGGGCGGCCGCTCACCGTCCGGAGCCCGCGACAGCCGTCTCCTTCGGCGGCCCACCGCCCGCTGACGGAGCCAGAAGCGCGCCCCACCGGGCCACTCGCACACGCGAAGGGGCCCGGCCACCCAGTGGCCGGGCCCCTTTTCGTCCGCTCGGGCGGAGCGCGGTGTCAGCGCTTGTGCTGCGAGTCCGCCACCGTGACCTCGACCCGCTGGAACTCCTTGAGCTCGCTGTAGCCGGTCGTGGCCATCGCGCGGCGCAGGGCGCCGAAGAAGTTCATGGAGCCGTCGGGGATGTGCGAGGGGCCGGCGAGGACCTCTTCGATGGTGCCCACCGTGCCGAGGTCGACCTTCTTGCCGCGCGGCAGCTCGTCGTTGACGGCCTCCATGCCCCAGTGGTGCCCCTTGCCGGGCGCGTCGGTGGCGCGCGCGAGCGGGGAGCCCATCATCACGGCGTCGGCACCGCAGGCGACGGCCTTGGGGAGGTCGCCGGACCAGCCGACGCCGCCGTCCGCGATCACGTGCACGTACCGACCGCCGGACTCGTCCATGTAGTCACGGCGGGCCGCCGCCACGTCCGCGACGGCGGTGGCCATGGGGACCTGGATGCCCAGGACGTTGCGCGTGGTGTGGGCGGCGCCGCCGCCGAAGCCCACCAGGACACCGGCCGCGCCCGTACGCATCAGGTGCAGGGCGGCCGTGTACGTGGCGCAGCCGCCGACGATGACGGGCACGTCCAGCTCGTAGATGAACTGCTTCAGGTTCAGCGGCTCGGAGGCTCCCGAGACGTGCTCCGCCGAGACCGTCGTACCGCGGATGACGAAGATGTCGACACCGGCGTCCACGACGGCCTTGGAGAACTGGGCGGTGCGCTGCGGGGAGAGCGCGGCCGCGGTGACCACGCCCGAGTCGCGCACCTCCTTGATGCGCTGCCCGATCAGCTCCTCCTTGATGGGAGCCGAGTAGATCTCCTGGAGGCGGCGGGTCGCGGTCTCGGAGTCCAGCTCCGCGATCTCGTCGAGAAGCGGCTGCGGGTCCTCGTACCTCGTCCACAGGCCTTCGAGGTTCAGGACGCCCAGGCCGCCGAGCTCGCCGATACGGATGGCGGTCTGCGGGGAGACGATGGAGTCCATCGGGGCGGCCAGGAAAGGCAGCTCGAAGCGGTAGGCGTCGATCTGCCAGGCGATCGAGACCTCCTTCGGGTCTCGCGTACGGCGGCTCGGGACGACGGCGATGTCGTCGAAGGCGTACGCCCGGCGGCCGCGCTTGCCGCGCCCGATCTCGATCTCAGTCACGTGTGTGGCCTTTCCCTCTTCGGTTCTGCGCGTTCCAGTATCCCCGACGCATACGACAAGGGCGGTCCCGGAGCCTCCGGTACCGCCCTCGGGCGTGCTCCACGCGCGCGTGGAGCACGCTTACGGCTACTGGCCTCGGCTGTAGTTCGGTGCCTCGACCGTCATCTGGATGTCGTGCGGGTGGCTCTCCTTGAGGCCCGCGGAGGTGATCCGGACGAAGCGGCCCTTGGTCTCCATCTCCTCGATGGAGGCGGCGCCCACATAGCCCATGGTCTGGCGCAGGCCGCCGACCAGCTGGTGCAGCACGTTGCCCAGCGGGCCGCGGTAGGGCACCTGGCCCTCGATGCCCTCGGGCACGAGCTTGTCGTCGGAGGCCACCTCGGCCTGGAAGTAGCGGTCCTTCGAGTACGACCGGCCCTGGCCGCGGGACTGCATGGCCCCGAGGGAACCCATGCCGCGGTACGACTTGAACTGCTTGCCGTTGATGAAGAGCAGCTCTCCGGGCGACTCCTCGCAGCCCGCGAGCAGGCTGCCCAGCATCACCGTGTCGGCACCGGCGGCCAGCGCCTTGCCGATGTCCCCGGAGTACTGCAGACCGCCGTCGCCGATCACCGGGACGCCGGCGGCACGAGCCGCGAGGGCGGCTTCGTAGATCGCGGTGACCTGCGGGACACCGATGCCGGCGACCACGCGGGTCGTACAGATGGAGCCGGGGCCCACGCCCACCTTGACGCCGTCGACACCGGCGTCGATCAGCGCCTGGGCGCCGTCCCGGGTGGCCACGTTGCCGCCGATCACGTCGACGCCGACGCTCGACTTGATCTTCGCCATCCAGTTGAGGGCGTTGCTGTTGTGCCCGTGCGAGGTGTCGACGATCAGGAAGTCCGCACCGGCCTCGGCGAGCGCCTGGGCCCGCTCCAGCGCCTCGGGACTGGCGCCGACGGCGGCACCCACGAGGAGACGGCCCTCGGCGTCCTTCGCCGCGTTCGGGTACTTCTCGGCCTTGACGAAGTCCTTGACCGTGATGAGGCCCTTGAGGATGCCCGCGTCGTCGACCAGCGGAAGCTTCTCGATCTTGTGGCGGCGCAGCAGCTCCATGGCGTCGTTCCCGGAGATGCCGACCTTGCCGGTGACCAGCGGCATCGGGGTCATGACCTCGCGCACCTGGCGGGAGCGGTCGCTCTCGAAGGCCATGTCGCGGTTGGTGACGATGCCGAGGAGCTTGCCGTTGCCGTCGGTGACGGGGACGCCGCTGATGCGGAACTTGGCGCACAGCGCGTCGGCGTCCGCGAGCGTGGCGTCGGGATTGACCGTGATCGGGTCGGTGACCATGCCGGACTCGGAGCGCTTGACGAGGTCGACCTGGTTGACCTGGTCCTCGATGGACAGGTTCCGGTGCAGCACGCCGACGCCGCCCTGCCGGGCCATGGCGATCGCCATGCGCGACTCGGTGACCTTGTCCATGGCCGCCGAGAGCAGCGGGATGTTCACCCGCACGTTGCGGGAGATGCGCGACGAGGTGTCGACCGCGCCCGGCAGCACTTCCGATGCGCCCGGCAGCAGCAGCACGTCGTCGTAGGTCAGCCCGAGTGTCGCGAACTTCTCGGGCACTCCGTCGACGTTTGCAGTCATGACACCTTCCCCAAATGGCCTTGATCGGTGCGGATGTCCATGCTAACGGGAAGCATGGCTCTCTCATTCCACGGTTACGGGCACCCCTGGGCTTCGTAGGTTCGTACGGGCGGACGGCCTTCGCCGTTCATCCCGCGCCGAGCCCCGGGAGGCGGGGCCGCGACCGGCTCTCCGTCCGCCGCCGCCACCTCCCCCAGCCTCTCGCAGGTCGCCCGCGGGTGAGGAAAACTTTGACGGAAGATGTCCTGCCGACGCTCCGGCCCGTGCATCGCGCGCCGTCCCGGCAGAGGTGAGAGGGCGGGGTGAGAGCGCGCGGCGACAGGGCGTGGTGCGACCGCTGACTTCGACGCCGCTACTGCTGCGCCACGGCGGGCTCGTCGCCGTCCGGCGGGTGCCGCCTCGTCCGGGGCCCCGGCGGAACACCGCCCCGCGAGGGAACGGCATCCGCGAGGGAGACCCGGCTACTGCTCGGCCAGCGCCCTGAGACGGCTGAGGGCCCGGTGCTGGGCGACCCGGACCGCGCCGGGTGACATTCCCAACATCTGTCCGGTCTCCTCGGCCGTGAGCCCCACCGCGATCCTCAGCAGGAGAAGTTCCCGCTGGTTCTCGGGGAGGTTGGCCATGAGTTTCTTCGCCCACTCGGCGTCGCTGCTGAGGAGGGCACGCTCCTCGGGGCCGAGCGAGTCGTCCGGCCGCTCGGGCATCTCGTCCGACGGCACGGCCGTCGAGCCGGGATGGCGCATCGCGGCACGCTGCAGATCGGCGACCTTGTGTGCGGCGATGGCGAAGACGAAGGCTTCGAAGGGACGCCCGGTGTCCTTGTAGCGCGGCAGCGCGAGCAGCACCGCTACGCAGACCTCCTGCGCCAGGTCCTCCACGAAGTGCCGTGCGTCACCCGGAAGTCGGGACAGCCGGGTGCGGCAGTAGCGCAGCGCGAGGGGATGGACATGCGCGAGCAGATCGTGCGTGGCCTGCTCGTCTCCGTCGACCGCGCGATGAACGAGCGAACCGATCGCCCCGTGGGCATGAGCCGCATCGTCGTCACGCATCGGTCCATGGTGCCTTGGCGTCGTCCTGTCCGTGGCACCGCGTCCGTAGTTGTGCACCGAAGCGTTATGAGCAGGTGCGCCGGAACTCATCTCCTGCGCCCTCCCCTCCCGCTCGACCGACTCGTTCCCGAGGAACTCCACACCTCAAGGATGCGGCATCCGCCGGGAAACGGGGATCGGACGCCCGAAAGGCCGTGTTCGATCTCCCGTCGGGCCCGGCCCCGCCCGCCCTCCGGCGGGCGGGGACACCCGTACCCCCGCGGCGGTTCACCTAGCGGACCAGGCCCCATCGGAACCCGAGCGCCACCGCGTGCGCGCGGTCCGAGGCGCCGAGTTTCTTGAAGAGCCGCCGGGCGTGCGTCTTGACGGTGTCCTCGGAGAGGAACAGCTCACGGCCGATCTCCGCGTTCGACCGTCCGTGGCTCATGCCCTCCAGGACCTGGATCTCACGCGCGGTGAGCGTCGGCGCCGCGCCCATCTCGGCCGACCGCAGTCTGCGCGGGGCGAGCCGCCAGGTCGGGTCGGCGAGGGCCTGGGTGACGGTGGCACGCAGCTCCGCGCGGGAGGCGTCCTTGTGGAGATAGCCGCGGGCACCGGCGGCGACCGCGAGTGCGACACCGTCCAGGTCCTCGGCGACGGTGAGCATGATGATGCGCGCACCAGGGTCGGCGGACAGCAGCCGCCGGACCGTCTCCACGCCGCCCAGACCGGGCATGCGTACGTCCATCAGAATCAGGTCCGAACGGTCGGCACCCCAGCGGCGGAGGACTTCCTCGCCGTTGGCCGCCGTGGTCACGCGCTCTACGCCGGGCACGGTCGCCACCGCGCGGCGGAGCGCCTCTCGGGCAAGCGGGGAGTCGTCGCAGACGAGGACGGATGTCATGGCCGTCCTCCGCAGCTGATGCGCGTCACCTTGAGCCTCCAGGCTGGTACGAAATCGTCACCTGTGCGGTCGACCGCCTCGGACGTTTGCCCGAGCGCTTGTTCTTTCAACCGCCTCGCACTCTCAACGACGGTCACTCGAAAGAGTTACGGGGCCGCGAGCCACGTTCGGCACTCTACGTGAGGGGGCGGACACGGTGCAGACACCCACAACAGACCCTCAAGCTTTCATCACAAGCCATGCCCCATTTAGCCGCTTTTCTTCCCCTTTCCTGGTGTCTGAGGCTAGATTCGCAATGAGTCATATTTTCATCTCCTTAGATCGTAGATGTACGGTCATGGGCACGTAACCGACCAAAACGGCTACAAGGGGACAACGCAATGGCAGATTTCTCCCGCCTTCCCGGACCGAACGCGGATCTGTGGGACTGGCAGCTCCTCGCGGCCTGCCGCGGGGTCGACAGCTCGCTCTTCTTCCACCCGGAGGGCGAGCGCGGTGCGGCACGGAGCGCTCGTGAGAACTCGGCCAAAGAGGTCTGCATGAGGTGCCCGGTGCGAGCCGAGTGCGCGGCCCACGCCCTGGCGGTGCGCGAGCCGTACGGAGTGTGGGGCGGGCTGACCGAGGACGAGCGCGAGGAACTCATGGGACGGGCGCGCAACCGCCTGGTCTCGGCGTCGAGCGGAGGCGACCCGTCCCACAACTGAAGGAACGTTCCTGCGAACAGGCACGCGCACGCGTGCGCCTATTTTTCGTCCCCCACGGCATACCTCTCGCCCCACAGGGGCCCTGAAAGCCCCGACGGAGCACGATCGCCCGCGCGCCGGTTCCGTACGGCGCTCAGCGGGCCGCGGCCCTGGCCAGCTGGTCCAGAGTGGCCGCCACCGCGGGCACCTGGGCCAGGTCCGGCAGCGTGAGCGCGACGATCTCCCGCCGCAGCGCGGGCTCCACCGTCACTGTGCGTGCACCTTTGGGGCGTACGGACTCGATGGCCAGCTCCGGCAGGACGGCGACCCCGAGACCGGCGCCGACCAGACCGACCACCGCCGGATAGTCGTCGGTCGCGAAGTCGATGCGTGGTGTGAAGCCCGCGCTCTCGCAGACCTCCACCAGCTGGCCCCGGCAGCGGGGGCAGCCGGCGATCCACGGCTCGTCGGCGAGCTCGCCGATGGCGACCGATCCCGCCCGGGCCAGCCGGTGCCCCTCCGGCACCAGACCGACGAGCCGGTCGGTGAGCAGCGGGCGGACCACCAGGTCGTCCCATTCCTCGGCGCCCGCCGCGCCCTCGTACCGGAAGGCGAGCGTCACGTCGCAGTCGCCCTCACGCAGCATCCCGACGGAGCGCGGCGGCTCGGCCTCCTCCAGGGAGACGCGCGTGCCGGGGTGCGCGGCGCGCAGGGCGGCGAGCGCGGTCGGTACGAGCGTGGAACTTCCGCTGGGGAACGAGACCAGGCGCACCCGGCCCGCGCGCAGGCCCGCGATCGCGGCGACCTCCTCCTCCGCGGCGGTGAGGCCGGCGATGATGCCCGCGGCATGCCGGACCAGGGCTTCACCGGCCTGGGTCAGGCGCATCTCGCGGCCGGTGCGGATCAGGAGCGGGGTGCCGACGGAGGCTTCGAGAGCCTTCATCTGCTGGCTGACGGCGGGCTGGGTGCAGCCCAGTTCGCGCCCCGCCGCCGAGAAGGAGCCGGTGGCGGCGACGGCGCGCAGGACGCGCAGATGGCGGGCCTCGATCACCCTTCGAGCATAAGCGATTCTTGGATATGGCGATGAATATTGCATCGACGCTTTGGCTCGCATCGCCTAGCGTGCCGCCATGAAGCTTCTCTCTGTGAACCTGGGCCGACCCAAGGCCGTCGGCTACACGGACCAGGCCGAGGGCGTGACCGGGATCGACAAGCGGCCGGTGGACGGCCCGGTGCGGGTGGCGGCGCCCGGACCCAAGGGCGTCGGCGGGAGCGGTCTCGCCGGGGACTCCGTGTGCGAGCGGCGGCACCACGGCGGGAACGACCAGGCGGTCTACGCCTTCGCGCGCGAGGACCTGGACGACTGGGAGCGCGAGCTGGGACGGACTCTGACCAGCGGCATGTTCGGTGAGAACCTCACGACGGAGGGCATCGACGTGTCCGGCGCGAAGATCGGGGAGCGCTGGCGGGTCGGCTCCGACGTCGTGCTCGAAGTCACGTCCGGGCGCATCCCCTGCCTCACCTTCCAGGGCCACCTGGGCGAGAAGGGGTGGGTCAGGCGGTTCACGCGGAAGGGCGCGTCCGGCGCGTACCTGCGGGTCATCGAGCCCGGGGAGATACGGGCGGGCGATCCGGTCGAGATCGTGCACCGGCCGGACCACGAGGTGACGGCCGCCTTCCAGTTCCGCGCGGTCACACTCGAACGGACGCTGCTGCCAAGGGTGTTGGCGGCGGGGGACGCCCTGCACCCGGAGGCGCGGGAGGTGGCGCGGAAGTACGTCGAGAAGTACGGCGGGGCGAATGGGGTGAACGGGCGGCGGTGACGCCGGTGTTCCGCCTCGGCGGCGAGGCCGGTCCGGACGCTTCGCCCCGGCGCCCGTCCCGTGCCCTGCCCCGAAAGCCGGGGACCGCAGGGCAGTTCGCGGTTGTGGGGAAGGGACAACGGACGGGTGCTCTTTCGGGTCACTCGCCGCACGGAGAGCATGAGCCAGGTCACTAACCTTGGGCCATGACAACGGCTCTGATTACGGGATCGACCGCGGGCATCGGTGCCGCCTTCGCGCGGCGGCTGGCCTCCGACGGCCACAACCTCGTGCTGGTGGCGCGTGACACCAAGCGGCTCGGCGAGCAGGCGACGGAACTGCACGACCGGCACGGCATCGAGGCGGAGGTGCTGACCGCGGATCTGGCGACGGACGACGGCATCGAGGCGGTGGCCGCCCGCCTCTCGGACCGCAAGCACGCGGTCGACCTGCTGATCAACAACGCGGGCTTCGCCAACAAGGGCGTCTATCTGGACGTCCCCATGGCGGACGAGCTGAAGATGCTCAAGGTGCACTGCGAGGCGGTGCTGCGGCTGACCTCGGCGGCGACCGATGCCATGCGGGCCCGCGGGCGCGGGGGCGTCGTCAACGTGGCGTCGGTGGCCGCGTTCCTGCCCCGCGGCACGTACGGGGCGTCCAAGGCGTGGGTCGTGCAGTTCACGCAGGGGGCGGCGAAGGACCTGGCCGGCAGTGGTGTGCGGCTGATGGCGCTGTGCCCCGGGTTCGTCCGGACGGAGTTCCACGAGCGGGCCGGGATGGGCACGGACAACATCCCCAACTGGATGTGGCTGGACGCCGACAAGCTGGTCACGTCCGCGCTCGCCGACCTGGCGCGGGGCAGGACGCTGTCCGTTCCGGACCCGCGCTACAAGGTCATGATGGGCGTGGTGAAGGTGACCCCGCGGGGGCTGCTCGGCGGGATCAGTTCGAGGACGGGCCGCAAGTACGGGCCGAAGTGAGCCCGGCGGTGCCGTTAGGCCCTGTCCGGCGGTGGCTCCGGTGAATCCCCTTCGACCGACAGGCGGAGGGGATTTTCACTAATATGGGCGTATTCCACCGGACATGGGGGGTCGGAGGGCGGCGCCATGACATTCGTACAGCTGATCGACTGCAAGACCAGCCGGTTCGACGAGATGAACCGGCTGATGGACACCTGGGTCGAGCAGACCAAGGGCAAGCGGACCGCGACGCACAGTGTGATCGGCAAGGACCGCTCGGACGCGTCGCACTTCATCGAGATCGTGGAGTTCCCCTCGTACGAGGACGCGATGCGGAACTCGAACCTTCCCGAGACGGACAGGATCTTCCGGGACATGGTGGCGCTCTGCGACGAGATGCCGACGTTCACCGATCTGGACGTGGTACGCGACGAGCGGCTCTACCGGGCCGGTGTACGCAATCTCTACGGGCTGATCTCCGGCAAGGGCGCGCTGCCGTCGTGGGACGAGATCGTCGCCGAGAACTACCACGACCACGATCCGTCCAGCGAGCAGGACGTGATCGGCAGGGACGCCATGCGCCGCCAGGTCGAGATGTGGCAGGCCGGATTCGACCTCGCGTTCACCATCGAGGACCAGATCGCCGACGGCGACCGGGTCTGTACGCGCTGGACCTGGAGCGGCACCCACAAGGGCGACTTCATGGGGATTCCGGCCACCGGCAGACAGGTCACCATGACCGGCACGAACATCCACCGGTTCGACGAGAGCGGCAGGATCGCCGAGGGCTGGTGGCAGTACGACCGGCTGGGGCTGATGGCCCAGCTCGGAGTGCTGGACCAGCTGGAGATCTGAGCGGGCGGGTCCCGGAAGCACGAGGGCCCGGCACCCCGAGACGGGGTGCCGGGCCTTCGCGGGGCGCCTGCCCGGACGTACCGTCCGGGCGAATGCTCCTAGTGGGAGTGGCCGTGGCCGCCGTGGCCCGCGTCGGGCTCCTCCTCGGCCGGCTTCTCGACGACCAGGGTCTCGGTCGTGAGCAGCAGGGAGGCGATGGAGGCGGCGTTCTCCAGGGCGGAGCGGGTGACCTTGACCGGGTCGATGACGCCGGCCTTGACCAGGTCGCCGTACTCGCCGGTCGCGGCGTTGAAGCCCTGGCCCTTGTCGAGCTCGGCGACCTTGGAGGTGATGACGTAACCCTCCAGGCCGGCGTTCTCGGCGATCCAGCGCAGCGGCTCGACGGCGGCCTTGCGGACGACGGCGACACCGGTGGCCTCGTCGCCGGTCTTGCCGAGGTTGCCCTCGAGGACCTTCACGGCGTGGACGAGCGCGGAGCCACCACCGGAGACGATGCCCTCCTCGACCGCGGCGCGGGTCGCGGAGATGGCGTCCTCGAGACGGTGCTTCTTCTCCTTCAGCTCCACCTCGGTGGCGGCGCCGACCTTGATCACGCACACGCCGCCGGCCAGCTTCGCGAGGCGCTCCTGGAGCTTCTCGCGGTCCCAGTCGGAGTCCGTGGACTCGATCTCGGCCTTGATCTGGTTGACACGGCCGGCCACGTCGGCGCTGTTGCCGCCGCCGTCGACGATCGTCGTGTCGTCCTTGGTGACCGTCACGCGGCGGGCGGAGCCCAGCACGTCCAGGCCGACCTGGTCGAGCTTGAGGCCGACCTCCTCAGCGATGACCGTGGCGCCGGTGAGGGTGGCGATGTCACCGAGCATGGCCTTGCGGCGGTCGCCGAAGCCGGGGGCCTTCACGGCCACCGCGTTGAACGTGCCGCGGATCTTGTTCACGACCAGGGTCGACAGGGCCTCGCCCTCGACGTCCTCGGCGATGATCAGCAGCGGCTTCGAGGCGTTGGACTGGATGACCTTCTCGAGGAGAGGCAGCAGGTCCTGGATCGAGCCGATCTTGCCCTGGTGGATCAGGATGTACGGGTCGTCGAGGACGGCCTCCATACGCTCCTGGTCGGACACCATGTAGGGCGACAGGTAGCCCTTGTCGAAGGCCATGCCCTCGGTGAAGTCCAGCTCCAGACCGAAGGTGTTGGACTCCTCGACGGTGATGACACCGTCCTTGCCGACCTTGTCCATCGCCTCGGCGATGAGCTCGCCGACCTGGCTGTCCTGGGCGGACAGACCGGCGACGGCGGCGATGTCGGACTTCTCGTCGATCGGGCGCGCGGTCGCGAGGAGCTCCTCGGAGACCGCGGCGACGGCGGCGTCGATGCCGCGCTTCAGGAGGGCGGGGGACGCACCGGCGGCCACGTTCCTCAGGCCTTCGCGTACGAGCGCCTGGGCCAGCACGGTGGCGGTGGTCGTACCGTCACCCGCTACGTCGTTGGTCTTGGTCGCCACCTCCTTCACCAGCTGGACGCCGAGGTTCTCGTACGGGTCGTCGACCTCGACCTCACGGGCGATGGTGACACCGTCGTTGGTGATGGTGGGGGCGCCGAACTTCTTGTCGATGACGACGTTGCGGCCCTTGGGGCCGATCGTCACCTTGACCGTGTCGGCAAGCTTGTTGACGCCGCGCTCGAGGGCGCGACGGGCGTCCTCGTCGAACTTCAGGATCTTCGCCATGGGAGCGGTTCAGCCCTCTCGGAAAACGTGGGTGAAACGAACTGCGCCCCCGACGCCCGGCTTCATGCTTCGCTGGGGCCAGGGGCGCAGTTCACTGCAATGCTGGTAAAACCGGGTGAATTACTTCTCGATGATCGCGAGCACGTCGCGAGCCGAGAGGACGAGGTACTCCTCGCCGTTGTACTTCACCTCGGTGCCGCCGTACTTGCTGTACAGCACGATGTCGCCGGTGTTCACGTCGAGCGGCAGGCGCTCGCCGTTCTCGAAGCGGCCCGGGCCAACGGCAAGGACGACGCCCTCCTGGGGCTTCTCCTTCGCCGTGTCCGGGATGACCAGGCCAGAGGCCGTGGTCTGCTCGGCATCCAGCGGCTGGACCACAATGCGGTCCTCGAGCGGCTTGATGGCAACCTTGGAGCTGGTGGTCGTCACGATCCGACCTCCCCCTTCGGAGATCTCACGGGGTTAACTGTCTGAGGTGGCGACCAGGTGGATCCGTCGTCGCGGGTGCCGGACCTGCCCGTCGCTATTGGCACTCTCCTGTGGTGAGTGCCAGAGCCGAGACTATGACTGCGATTAGCACTCGGTCAAGCGGAGTGCCAGTCGACGTCGGCGGACAGGGGGTCCTCGGCGGGTCGGAACGCGGGGAGCGCACCCCCTGAGAACCGCGCCGCCGGCCCTTCTCCCGGCAGCCCTCTACAGGTAGTCCTCCAGGCGCGCCACGGTGAAGCCCGCCCTCTGGACGCGCTTCAGGAGGTCGGTCGTCGCCCGCGTCAGGCTCGCCCCGCCCCGGCCCTCGGGGCAGTGGAGGATGTCGCCCGGGCGGAGCGGACCCGCCTCACGCCAGAGGACGATCGCGGCGACTCCGCAGGCGGCCGCCGCGCGCAGGGTGTCGTCGTCGTAGGCGCCGTAGGGCGGGCGGAAGAGCGTGGGGCGGATGCCGAAGCGCTGCTTGATCTTCTCCTGCTGGCCGCAGATCTCGGCCCGCTGGCCCGCGTACGGGAGGCTCGGCAGGTACGGATGGTCGAGGGTGTGGTTCTGCACGCTCGCGCCGACCGCGCGCAGCCGGCCGAAGTGCGCGTACCCCGGTCCGACGACACTGTCCGTGAGGAACACGCTGACCGGCAGCCGCAGTTCACGCACCATGTCGACGAACCGCGGATCCTTCTCGGCGCCGTCGTCGAAGGTCAGGAAGACGACCTTGTCGCGGGTCGGGACGCGGTCCACGACGGGCGGCAGGCCGGGTTCGGCCGCACGTGCGGCGGACCGCCGCCCGGGCGGGCCCGGTGCGG
>NZ_JAHRIB010000157.1 GCF_019090165.1 Streptomyces sp. BV286 | reverse complement strand
CAGCTGCGATCGGATGCCCCGGCACGGCCCCGCCCCACCACACCCACGACAGGCGCACCCTCCAGGGGCGCGAGGAACGGCGCGACCAGCCCAAACAAACCCGCAGCCGCACCACGGCAAACCCCACCCCGACCCCACGACGAAACCCCCACCCCACCCCGCAGCCAAAAAATGATCGATCAAACGAGTCGGAAAGGTCACACAGCGCTTTCCGAAGGAGGGGTGAAGGGGGCAGGATGAACAGGTTGGCGGCACTGAGTGCCGCCAATAGGCCCAATGGTCGACCCCGAGTGCACTCTCCTGCGCCAAATGGGGGATGGTAGAGACAGTCAGGGCACCTCGAAGAAGAGGCACAACGTCGGTGAGGGATGACGTGAGCGACAACTCTGTAGTACTGCGGTACGGCGACGGCGAGTACACCTACCCGGTGATCGACAGCACCGTCGGCGACAAGGGCTTCGACATCGGGAAGCTCCGCGCCCAGACCGGTCTGGTGACGCTGGACAGCGGTTACGGGAACACCGCCGCCTATAAATCCGCCATCACCTATCTCGACGGTGAGCAGGGCATCCTCCGCTACCGCGGCTACCCGATCGAGCAGCTGGCCGAGCGCTCCACCTTCCTCGAGGTGGCCTCCCTGCTGATCAACGGCGAGCTGCCCACGGTCGACGAGCTCTCCACCTTCCAGAACGAGATCACGCAGCACACCCTGCTGCACGAGGACGTCAAGCGGTTCTTCCAGGGCTTCCCGCGTGACGCCCACCCGATGGCCATGCTGTCGTCGGTGGTCTCCGCGCTGTCGACGTTCTACCAGGACAGCCACAACCCGTTCGACGAGAAGCAGCGCCACCTCTCGACGATCCGGCTTCTCGCCAAGCTTCCGACGATCGCCGCGTACGCGTACAAGAAGTCGATCGGCCACCCCTTCGTCTACCCGCGCAACGACCTGGGCTACGTCGAGAACTTCCTGCGGATGACCTTCTCGGTCCCGGCGCAGGAGTACGAGCTCGACCCGGTCGTCGTCTCCGCGCTCGACAAGCTGCTCATCCTGCACGCGGACCACGAGCAGAACTGTTCGACGTCCACCGTGCGCCTGGTGGGCTCGTCGCAGGCGAACATGTTCGCCTCGATCTCCGCCGGCATCAGCGCCCTGTGGGGCCCGCTGCACGGCGGCGCCAACCAGTCCGTCCTGGAGATGCTGGAAGGCATCAAGGCCAACGGCGGCGACGTCGACTCCTTCATCCGCAAGGTGAAGAACAAGGAGGACGGCGTCCGCCTGATGGGCTTCGGCCACCGGGTGTACAAGTCCTTCGACCCGCGCGCCAAGATCATCAAGGCTGCGGCGCACGACGTCCTCTCGGCCCTCGGCAAGTCCGACGAGCTGCTGGACATCGCGCTGAAGCTGGAGGAGCACGCGCTCTCCGACGAGTACTTCGTCTCGCGCAACCTCTACCCGAACGTCGACTTCTACACGGGTCTGATCTACCGGGCCATGGGCTTCCCGACCGAGATGTTCACGGTCCTGTTCGCCCTCGGCCGTCTGCCGGGCTGGATCGCCCAGTGGCACGAGATGATCAAGGAGCCCGGTTCGCGCATCGGTCGTCCGCGCCAGATCTACACGGGCGTCGTCGAGCGGGACTTCGTCCCGGTCGAGGAGCGCTAGGCGCTCCGCGCGGAGGGCGGCTTCTTCGTCCGCGGGCGCGTGGGGGCTGGTCGCGCAGTTCCCCGCGCCCCTGAAGGGGCGGTCCTCCGCCCCACCGCCCCGCACCGGAGTCTCCGCAAGGTCGGGCTCCCAAGAAAGTAGGAAGGCGCCCCGCTGCCGGTCCCCCCACGGGCCGGAGTCGGGGCGCCTTCCCGTGTCCCGGTGCGGATTCCCCCCACGGGATCCGGCCGGGCGTCTGAAGGCAGCGCCTGAATCGCTGCGAGCAAAACGAGCAAAAACGACGATAGCTCTACGTACTGCTGTGCGGTCTGCCGGGACCCGTACGTACGGGAGGGCCGCTCAAAGCTCCCCGCCGTACGTGCCCCGGCAACGCAATTCCGAGAACGTCCCCCAAGACGTCCTCAGATGCCAGAAACGCCCCCCAAGACGCCTCTGACATCGTCAATCTAGACTCACGAACCCCTTCAATGGTTACGTTCGCATCACTGTGATCTGCGTCTCTTGTGTATGTCCTGAAGATGCACAAGAGACCCGATATGACTATCGGAGCCCTAGCGTAAGGAAGATGCGCGAGCCTTGTGAAGAGCTTATGTGAAGGCGTGTGCCGGACTCTAGGGGGGACTCCTGCCTCTTCGTCATGAAAATGACCTGAGCCGAAGGCTGTTCGTCACCACGAACACGGAGGAGAACGCCATGGCGGCGCCCGCGATCATCGGGTTGAGCAACCCCGCCGCGGCGAGCGGCAGCGCCGCCACGTTGTAGCCGAACGCCCACACAAGATTTCCCCGGATCGTGGAGAGGGTCTTCCGCGACAGCCGGATCGCGTCGGCGGCCACCCGCAGGTCCCCCCGTACGAGCGTCAGGTCGCTCGCCTCGATCGCCGCGTCCGTCCCGGTGCCCATCGCGAGGCCGAGGTCGGCGGTGGCGAGTGCGGCCGCGTCGTTGACGCCGTCGCCGACCATCGCCACGGCCCGGCCCTCGGCCCGGAGCCGCCCGATCACGTCGGCCTTGTCCTCGGGCAGCACCTCGGCGATCACCTCGGCGGGATCGATGCCGACGGAGCGGGCCACGGATTCGGCGACGGTCCGGTTGTCCCCCGTCAGCAGTATCGGTGTGAGCCCGAGGGCGCGCAGCGCGCGGACCGCCTCGGCGCTCGTCTCCTTGACCGCGTCGGCGACGGTGACGACACCGCGTGCCGTTCCGTCCCAGGCGACGGTCACGGCGGTCCGCCCGGCCTCCTCGGCCCGGGTCCTGGACGCGACCAGTTCGGCGGGCAGCGCGATACCGGCCTCTTCGAGGAGGCGGGCCCGCCCCACGAGCACCGCGTGTCCCTCGACAGTGCCGCGGACGCCGAGCCCGGGGACGTTCTCGAAGCCGTCCACGGCCGGCAGGGGCCCGGTCCGTTCCTCCGCGCCCGCCGCGACGGCCCGGGCGATCGGATGCTCGGAGGCGTGCTCCAGGGCGCCCGCGAGCCGCAGTACCCGCTCCTCGTCGGTGCCGTCGGCCGCGTACACCTCCTGGAGGGTCATGCGGCCGGTGGTGACGGTGCCGGTCTTGTCCAGGACGACGGTGTCGACGCGGCGGGTGGACTCCAGGACCTCGGGGCCCTTGATGAGGATGCCGAGCTGGGCGCCGCGGCCGGTGCCGACCATGAGGGCGGTCGGGGTGGCGAGTCCCAGGGCGCACGGGCAGGCGATGATCAGCACGGCGACGGCCGCGGTGAACGAGGCGGCCGTGTCGCCGGTGACCCCGAGCCAGCCGCCGAAGGTGCCGACCGCGATCAGCAGCACGGCGGATACGAAGATCCCCGAGATCCGGTCGGCGAGGCGCTGCACCTGCGCCTTGCCGTTCTGGGCGTCCTCGACGAGCCGTGCCATCCGGGCGAGCTGCGTGTCGGCGCCGACGCGGGTCGCCTCGACGACGAGCCGCCCTCCGGCGTTCACGGTCGCCCCCGTGACGGACGAACCCACCGTCACGTCCACCGGCACCGACTCGCCCGTCAGCATCGACGCGTCGACCGCGGAGGTCCCCTCGACGACGGTGCCGTCGGTGGCGACCTTCTCGCCGGGCCGTACGACGAAGCGGTCGCCCACGGTCAGTGAGGCCGCCGGGACGCGGACCTCACGGCCGCCGCGTACGACGGAGACCTCCTGCGCGCCCAGTTCCATGAGGGCGCGCAGGGCGGCGCCCGCCTGTCGCTTGGAGCGGGCCTCCAGATAGCGGCCGAGGAGGATGAGGGTCACGACCCCGGCGGCGACTTCGAGGTAGATCGCCGAGGAGCCCTGGGCCCGGGAGACGGTGAGCGAGAAGCCCTCGTCCCGCATGCCCTCCATGCCCGCCTCGCCCCAGAACAGCGCCCACAGGGACCAGCCGAACGCGGCCAGTGTGCCGATCGAGACGAGGGTGTCCATGGTCGCGGCGCCGTGCCGGGCGTTCGTGAACGCGGCCCGGTGGAAGGGCAGCCCGCCCCAGACGACGGCCGGTGCGGCGAGGGTCAGCGCGAGCCACTGCCAGTTGTCGAACTGGAACGCCGGAACCATCGACAGCAGGACGACGGGGGCGGCGAGGAGTGCGCAGACGACGAGGCGTTCGCGCAGCGAGGCCAGTTCGGGGTCGTGCTTCCCGGTCCCGTCCGTGCCGGCGGCGACCTCGCCGGAGGTGGCGGCCGGGGGCGGTGGCGGCGGGGGCTCCTCGGCCGTGTAGCCCGTCCTGACCACGGTGGCGATCAGGTCGGCGACCTGCACCCCGTCCGCGTACAAGACCCTCGCCTTCTCCGTCGCGTAGTTCACCGTGGCGGTGACGCCGTCCATGCGGTTGAGCTTCTTCTCCACCCGGGCCGCGCAGGAGGCGCAGGTCATCCCGCCGATGGTCAGCTCGATCCGCGACGGGGTGCCGGTCCCGGGGGTCGCTGCGGTGGTGCTGGTCATGTCCGTGCTCCAGGGAACGAACCGGGCCGTACGGAGCCAGTGTCAGCTGGTCGGTACGGCCCGGTGCGGTGAGAGGAAAGGCGTGCGTCAGGCCTTGCCGGCGAGCTCGAAGCCCGCCTCGTCGACGGCGGCGCGCACGGCGTCCTCGTCGAGCGGGGCGGTGGAGACCACGGTCACCTCTCCGGTGGAGGCGACGGCCTTCACGGAGGTGACGCCGGCGATCTCGGAGATCTCACTGGAGACCGAGCCTTCGCAGTGTCCGCAGCTCATCCCGCTCACCTGGTAGACGGTGGTGACGGAGCCCGGGGTGTCGGTCTGGGCGGTCATGTCGTTGCTCCTCGTCGAGATGTGTGGGGCGTGCGTGGCCCACCGGGGCCTCACCCTACTCACACTATACCCCTAGGGGGTATTTCTCCAAGAGGGTTCGCGATGCGCCAGTGAGCGGACCCAGGCGATGCCCGCGAGCGACACCGCGACCAGGCCGCCTGCCGACAGCAGCGTGAAGAGGTGCTGCTGCTCGTCCGTCGCGGCCGGCAGGTAGGCCTGTCCGAAGAGCGCCCTGTCCAGTCCGGTACCCGCCAGCCGCGCCACCATCCAGAGCGCGATGCCGTGGGTCGAGTCCCACAGGGTGTGCAGGAGCGAGACACCGAGGTAGGCGCCGACGACCGGCCCGGTGAGGCGGAAGCGCCCGTCCGGGCGGCGCCGCGAGAGCAGGACGGCACCCGTGATCGCCGTCCACAGACCGTGCCCGAAGGGAATGAGCACGCCCCGCAGGATCTCGGTCTCCAGCAGCGCCCGCAGATCGATGCCCCGCGTCGAGACGGCGGTGTCGAAGGCGTACCCGGCGCTCTCCAGGGCGGCGAAGCCGAAGCCGACCGACGCGCCGAGCACCAGCCCCGCCCGCACACCGCGGACGCGGGTCTGCCGGCGCAGCACGAACACCAGCGCGGCCAGTTTCGCCGCCTCCTCGATGAGCCCGACCCCGACGAACATCCCGAGAGAGGGGCGCAGCAGGTAGTACTCCATCACCGACGCGCCCAGCACGCCCAGCACGCCGCCGGTCAGGAAGCAGCCCAGGATCATGCTCACGCCCAGGCTGCGCCCGTGGTGCTCGTACGCCCAGAGCACGAAGGCGACCGGCATCAGGAAGCTGCCCAGCAGGATCAGGGTCGGCAGCAGGGTGGTGCTGCCGGTCGCGTACGTGACGGCCGCCGTCAGCGCCCAGAGCGCGAACCCGCCCCACAGGCACCGCCTCCACAGCCCGGCACCGGGCCGGGGCAGGGCCGGCGGGGGCTGTTGCGGGCCGGGGATGCGGGCTCGGGGCGCGCCCGGCGGCGGGGGCTGGGTCACGGCAGGTCCTCGGGCTCGGAAGATTTGTCCGCACTTTATGGCAAGTGATCCTTATGTGCCCTTCGGCATGTGCGGGGGGAGCGCGCGCATCCGGCGTCCGTCCGCGAGGGTGATCCGCGACGGTGATGCGCGGCGGAAGGACGAAGGCATGCGTGCAGTGGTGTTCGAGCGGTACGGGGAAGCGGCCGAGGTGCGGGACGTGCCGGACCCGGCGCCCGCCCCGCACGGGGTGGTGGTGCGGGTCGAGGCCACCGGCCTGTGCCGCAGCGACTGGCACGGCTGGCAGGGCCACGACCCGGGCATCACGCTGCCGCACGTGCCCGGACACGAACTCGCCGGAACGGTCGAGGCGGTGGGCGCCCTGGTGACCCGCCATCACCCCGGCGACCGCGTCACGGTGCCCTTCGTCTGCGCCTGCGGAAGCTGCGCCTCCTGTGCGGCGGGCGACCAGCAGGTGTGCGAGCGGCAGACCCAGCCCGGCTTCACCCACTGGGGGTCCTTCGCCGAGTACGTCGCCCTGGACCACGCCGACGTGAACCTCGTCGCCGTGCCGGAGGAACTGTCCTTCGGGACGGCTGCCTCGCTGGGCTGCCGGTTCGCCACGGCGTTCCGCGCGGTCGTCGCGCAGGGGCGGGTGGCGCCGGGGGAGTGGGTGGCCGTGCACGGGTGCGGCGGGGTCGGACTGTCCGCCGTCATGATCGCCGCGGCCGCCGGGGCGCGCGTCGTCGCGGTCGACCTCTCGCCGCGGGCGCTGGACCTGGCACGGCGGTTCGGCGCCGCGCACTGCGTGGACGCGTCCCGGACCGCCGACACGGCGGAGGCGGTCCGCGAACTGACCGGTGGCGGCGCCCACCTCTCACTCGACGCCCTGGGGTCCCCGGTCACCTGCGCGGCGTCGGTCGGGGGCCTGCGCCGCCGCGGCCGGCACGTCCAGGTGGGCCTGCTGCCCGAGGACCCGGCTGTGCCGATGTCCCGGGTGATCGGGCTCGAACTCGAAATCCTCGGCAGCCACGGGATGCCCGCCCACGCCTATCCGCCGATGCTGGAGTCCGTCCGCGCGGGACTGCTGCGCCCCGACCTCCTGGTGACGTCCACGATCGCCCTGGCGGCGGCCCCCGCCGCACTGGCGGCGATGGGCACGGCGCCGGGAGCGGGCGTCACGGTCGTCGAACCCTGGGCGTGAAGCTCATGATCCGCCGGGGCCGGCCTCCTCGGCGCCGGTCCGCGTCCCGGTGTCCGGGCGCCCGGGGCAATCGCATATCGGACCGGGGCGGACACGGCGGTGGGCCCCGCACGGTGGTCGTGCGGGGCCCACTCACGGAACGGCGGTGCCCTCAGCCGTCCCGACGGCCTCTGTTGCCGGGCCGGGAGGCGACCCAGGCGCGGACGGTGTCGGCGTACCAGTAGGGCTTGCCGCTCTCCACGTGGTCGGGCGGGGGCAGCAGTCCGTGTTTGCGGTAGGACCTCACCGTGTCCGGCTGCACCTTGATGTGCGCCGCGATCTCCTTGTACGACCAGAGCCTTCGGTCGGTCATCCGTAGCACCTCCCTGCGCGCGCCGCGGCGGCGGCCGAGGGACGGCCGTCGGGGGAGCCGGGCGCTGCGCTGGCGATCACAAAGCCTGCGTCCGGTGAACGACACAGTGTGACCGCCCGGTGACGCTGTCGCCCGGGTGTGACGCAAGACCCGCGTATACGCGACATGTGTGACAGGAAGAGGTCTTTTGTGACACGGGTGACGCATTGCGCCCCTGCAGGGGCGCGGGGAACTGCGCGACCAGCCCCCGCGCACCCGCAGCCGAGGAACGACCGAGAAACAACCGAGGAACAACCGAGCCCACCCGGCGAACCGGCGGAGCGCTACGCCCCGCAGGACCTGAGGAACGCCCGCGTGCGCTGTGCGATCGGCAGCGGCTTGTCCGGCGGGCACGGGTACATGTCCTGCTCGACGATGGCGAACAGCTCCACGTCCAGCTTCTGCGCGGCGGCCAGCACCGGCTCCAGTGCCGGTACGCCGGACGGCGGTTCGCACATCACGCCGCGCGCCACGGCCGGGCCGAACGGGACCGCGTTGGCCCGGACGTCGGCGAGGATCTCGGGGTCCACCTGCTTGAGGTGCAGGTATCCGATGCGCTCGCCGTACGTCTCGATGAGCTTGACGCTGTCGCCGCCGCAGTAGGCGTAGTGGCCCGTGTCGAGGCACAGGGAGACCAGGGACGAGTCGGTGCCGTCGAGGAAACGCGTCACGTTCTCCTCGCTGTCGATGTGCGTGTCGGCGTGCGGGTGAACGACGATTTTCAGCCCGTAGCGCTCGCGCACCTCGCGTCCGAGCCGCTCGGTCTGGCCGGTGAGGTGGCGCCACTGCTCGGCGGTGAGCGTGTCGGGCTCCAGTACCTGGCCCGTCTTGTCGTCACGCCAGAACGACGGGATGACGACGAGGTGCTCGGCGCCCATCGCCTGGGTGAGCGCGGCGATGTCCGAGACGTGGGCCCAGGTGGCGTCCCACACGTCGGGGCCGTGGTGCAGGCCGGTGAAGACCGTGCCGGCCGAGACCCGCAGGTTCCGGCGGGCGGTCTCGTCCGCGAGGACGGCCGGCTCGCTCGGCAGGTAGCCGTAGGGGCCCAGCTCGATCCACTCGTACCCGGAGTCGGCGACCTCGTCGAGGAAGCGCTGCCAGGGGACCTGCTGCGGGTCGTCGGGGAACCACACGCCCCAGGAGTCGGGCGCCGAACCGATCCGGATGCGCGACAGGGAGGACGGAGGCGGTGACTGAGGAGGCAACGACGTCATGGGCGTCAGCTTCGGGGCGGCCGGGGAGAGGTGTCAAGGGCTGGTCCGAATGTCCGGACAACCAATTGACAGGGCTCTGTGCGCGCCGCTAGACCTGGGGGCAACCGATTTCGAAGGGAACTCGATGGCCGAGTCAGCGGTGCCCGGTGCGTACGATCTCGTCACCATGGGGCGGATCGGTGTGGACCTCTACCCGCTGCAGACCGGCGTCCCGCTCCCGCAGGTGACGTCCTTCGGGAAGTTCCTCGGCGGCTCGGCCGCCAACGTGGCGGTCGCGGCGGCGCGGCTCGGGCGGCGCACGGCCCTGGTGACACGGACCGGCGACGACCCCTTCGGGACGTACCTCCACGAGGCGCTGCGGGACTTCGGGGTCGACGACCGCTGGGTGACCCCGGTCCCCGGGCTGCAGACGCCGGTCACCTTCTGCGAGGTGTTCCCGCCGGACGACTTCCCGCTGTACTTCTACCGGCGGCCGAAGGCCCCCGACCTGGAGATCGACGCGCACGAGCTGGACCTGGACGCCATCCGCGCGGCCAGGATGTTCTGGGTCACCGGGACGGGCCTGAGTGAGGAGCCCAGCCGTACGGCGACGCTCGCGGCACTGGCCCACCGCGCCAGGTCCGGCGCGACGGTCTTCGACCTGGACTGGCGGCCCACTTTCTGGCAGGACGCAGCCGGGAGCGAACCGGAGGCCGCCCGGCCCTTCTACGTCGAGGCCCTGCGCCACACCACGATCGCCGTCGGCAACCTCGACGAGGTGGAGGTCGCCACGGGCCTGCGGGAGCCGCACGCGGCCGCCCGCGCCCTTCTCGACGCGGGCGTGGAGCTGGCCGTGGTCAAGCAGGGCCCCAAGGGCGTCCTGGCCGTGCACCGCGACGGCGACTTCGCGGAGGTCCCCCCGCTCCCGGTCACGGTCCTCAACGGCCTCGGCGCCGGTGACGCCTTCGGCGGGTCCCTCTGCCACGGCCTCCTCGCCGGCTGGGACCTGGAGCGCGTCATGCGCCACGCCAACGCCGCCGGCGCTCTCGTGGCCTCCCGTCTGGAGTGTTCCTCCGCCATGCCGACCCTCGCCGAGGTCGAACAGGCCCTGGGTTCGGCAGAGGCGGGTGCGCTGCTGTGAGGGCCGGGCACGCGGGACCGCCGCGGCGTGAGGACGACACCGGGGGCGCGCGCACCGAAGCGGGCGCCGCACCGGCCCGTATCGACCTCTCGGAGCTCGTCCGCATCCGGGCCCGGCACCCCGAGGCCGTCGAGGAGGCCGCCGCCCGGCGCCCCCGGCGGCCCCTGCTCGGCGCGTCCGGCCGGCTGATGATCGTCGCCGCCGACCACCCCGCCCGCGGGTCCCTCTCCGTCGGCGGCCGCCGGATGGCGATGGCCAACCGGATCGACCTGCTCGAACGCCTGTGCCTGGCACTCTCCCGCCCGGGGGTCGACGGGGTCCTCGCGACCGCCGACATCCTCGACGACCTGCTGCTCCTCGGCGCGCTGGACCACAAGGTGGTCATGGGCTCCATGAACAGGGGCGGACTCGCGGGCGCTGTGTGGGAGACGGACGACCGGTTCACCGGGCACCGCCCGCGCGACATCCAGCGGCTGCGCTTCGACGCGGGCAAGCTGCTCCTGCGCATCGACTACGACGACCCGGGCTCGCTCACCACCCTGGAGTCGACGGCCCGTGCCGTGGACGACATGGCCGAGCGCCGCCTCCCCGTGTTCGTCGAGCCGTTCCTCAGCCGCCGCGACCCCACCACCGGAACCCTCCGCAACGACCTGGGCGCCGACGCCGTCACCAGGTCGATCGCCGTGGCGAGCGGCCTGGGCGGCAGTTCGGCCTACACCTGGCTGAAGGTCCCCGTCACCGAGAACCCCGACGACATGGCCCGGGTCATGGAGGCCTCCACACTCCCGGCCGTCCTGCTCGGCGGTGACGTCGGCGACGACCAGGACGGCGCGTACGAGAAATGGCGCGGCGCACTCCAACTGCCCACCGTGCAGGGCCTGGTGGTGGGACGCTCACTGCTCTATCCGGCCGACGGCGACGTCGGCGCGGCGGTCGACACCGCCGTCGGACTTCTGTGAGGCCGCCGCCATGACCCATGAGCCGTACGTCCCCGAAGGCACCGCCGCCCCGCGGTCCCTGCCGTGCGCCCGCCGCGGGCGGACCCGGGGCGGCCTTCGGGTCGTTGAGCCGGAGGCGGGCGGCGGCGAGCGGGCCGTGCCACCGTCCGAAAGCGGTTGTACGGTGCGCGCGGAGGGGAACAAAGAGGGCAAAGTGTTTGAACTCCTGGGCAGGGAGCGCGTGTTCGCCGAAGTCACCGACTTCGCGCACGCCCCCCGTGACGCCCGGGCACAGATCGCCTCCGGCGCGGAAAGCCGCTTCGCCCTGGCAGGAGCGAAGTGCGAGCGACGACTCCCCGCCCGCTACGGCTCCGCGCCGGAGGTTCCCCACACCGGGTGTCCGAGGCCGCCCGGCGCACCGCACCCGCCCGGGGCCGCACCCCCGGGCGCGGTCGGGGCC
>NZ_JAHRIB010000156.1 GCF_019090165.1 Streptomyces sp. BV286 | reverse complement strand
TGTCGACGAAGTCGACCATGGGAGCGTGGCCGCCGGGCATGTGCACGAAGTCGAACGCGCCCAGGTCGAAGGCGTCCTCGGGGTCACGGTGCCTGCGCACGAGCTGCTCGACGGACGGAAAGGTGTGCTCCGGTAGGTCCTGCATCGACTTGATCAGCTCGTCACGCACTACCACGACCTCCTTGTCACTGTTGGGCAGCGCCTCGGAGACGGGCAGGCGGCCCAGGTAGCGGCGAGAGAGGGCGAGTTCACTGTCCCGGCGGGCGACGAGTTCCGGCCGCTTGGCACGGAAGGTGTCGACATCGAAGCGGAACGCCTGTGCCGCGGTGGCCGAGACCATCGCGGCGCCGGACTTGGCACCGGCGTGCATCGGCAGGCCCAGACCGTTGATCTCGAGCTGCGGAACGAGTCCGCCGGGGGTGGCGAAGGTGAACTCGTACTCGTCGCCGAATTCCTTGAGGACCTGCGCCATCTCGACCAGGTAGAACCCGGTGGACACGCCGGGGTGGCCCGCTGGTTCGGTGAGCGGCAGGACTGCGGCCGACGGGATGACGACCAGCGCTTTGGGCTTGGACGGAGTGGCGGAGGTGTCCATGACATTCCTTCTCTCGTTCTGTTCTGTGGGCAGGGGGCGGGCGCCGGTTGGCGGCGCCGCACCCCGGGGTATGCCAGTGGGTGGTCAGGGCGTGGCGGTGCTCGGTGTGTAGATCGTGGCGGGGTCGAGGACGAGGTTCGCTTTGAACTGAACGGAGAGCGCGTCGGCCAGAACTTCGGACTGCCGTGCCTCAACTCCGTCGAGCGTGGCCCTGATGACGTCGGCGGGGTCGTTCAGCTCGAACGGGAACGACAGTCCCCGGGCCAGGTCGGTGTCGGTCGGCCCCAGATACACACCGGTGACCAAGGTGCTCTGCCTGGAGAGTTCGAGGCGGACACTGTTGGTCAGGCTCCAGGCAGCGGCTTTGGCCGCGTGGTAGGCGCCCCATTGCTCGGAGGGGAACCAGGAGGCAGCCGACAGGACGTTGACGATCGCCCCGCCGCCACCCGCCTTCAGTATCGGAGCGAAGGCCCGGATCATGCGCAACGGTCCGTAGAAGGCGGTGTTCATCTCCAGTTCGATCTGGTCCGGATCCCCGTTGACCAGATCGTTCATGGTGTTGATGCCGGCATTGTTCACCAGCAGCGTCACGTCCGTGGCGGCTGCCGCCGCAGCCGCCACGGAGGCCGGGTCGGTGACGTCGAGCCCGAGCACCTCCGCGCCGGGCAGGTCGACGCTCTCAGGGTTGCGTGCGGTGGCGTACACCTTCGTCGCTCCCCGCTCCAGCAGTTGTGTGACAAAGTGACGGCCGAGGCCGCGATTCGCACCAGTGACGAGGGCGACGGAATTGGCGATCTGCATGTGGGGGAAAGTCCTTCGCGTAGGAATGCGTCGTCAGGGACGCCCGGGAGAGCCCTTACAGCACCTACGCTAAAACCTCACGCTAACGTCAGGTGCAAGTCCTTACGGGGTGAGACTCCGCAAGGAGACAGACATCGCTGCCACATAGCGGTCTCTGCGCCGTCGCGCGGATGGGCAGGCGGCCGACGACACCAGGCCGGAGCCGGACCGGGTGGATCGCCCCGCCGGCCCGCTACACCGCGCGCCCGCACCGCACCCCCGTCGCCGGCGCCCGGCCTGTTCTTTATCCTCCGTCCGCGTCGTAAGGCGACTGAAGGTCCCAGATGGCGTCAAACCGACTGACGATCGAAGTTCGCGCGCGCTTCGTGGCGACATGGCCTGCATCACGGTGTCGAGGAGGGATCGGGCTTTGAGTGGGTTGCCGCAGCAGTACCAGTGCAGGTTGCCCCACTCGTAGTCGTGCCACAGATCACGTTCGGGCTGGTGGACGTAGTCCTTCCACAGGCCCGCAGCCGCGCTGACGTCGCCTGGCTGCAGATAGGTGCGGCTGCGCTCGAGACGGATGATCTCGGACAGCGCACGCGAACACAGGCCGTCGATGACTGTCCTCGCACCCGTTGTCCGGTGGCTGCCGACGCCGGCACGGATCCGTCCTGGCGCCGACTACGCGGCATGGACCCTTCGGTTTGTCGTCATGCGGTACAGGGTGCCACGGCCTTCGAATGGCGTCTCGAACGGATTCGCTCGGATGGGGATTCACCGGACGCGCGGGCAGTCTTCGTCTGATTACGCGCTTTGAACCCGAAGGTTGGTCACGCCTCCCTCAGAACGTCGTCTGCGTAGACGTTGTTGAACAAGACCTCGTTGGTGTGGATGGTGTCGAAGTACTCGCGCACAGCCCGGATCCTGCCGTCGCGCACCTCGACGGCGAAGAAGTTCCGGTTGTCGTACACCTTTCCGGTGGGGGACACCCCGTACACCTCGGCCTCGACCGCGGCCCGGTCACCCTCCACCGTGCTCCCCGTGATCGTCATCTGTATCCCGTCCGGCATGGCCGCCCCCACCTTGCTCGACAACGCGACGACCTGCGCCTTGTTGTACGTGCCGGCTATGGGGAGGTACTCCGGCTTTCCGGACACCCACCACACGAACTCCTCGTCCAACAGATCCGAGGCGGCTTCGAGATCCCCCGCCGAGAGGGCCTTGAAGAAACCCAGCACTACGTTCCTGGTCTCTGTCGCGCTCACGCTTGCACTCCTCATTGATTCCGAGCCCTGTTCACCGCTTGCCCCACCGGCGACAGACCCCTGAGCCAGTGGCGCACACACTCCCTATTTAGAGACTGAGTCTCAGCTTAGGGGCCGAGTTAGCATATTGGAACACGCACCCGATGAAGGGTAGGGTCGCATGGTGAGTGGAGACGTACGCACACGAACGCGGGACATCGCCCGGGCCGCTGTCCGGGCCGAGCTGGGCCAGGTGGCCATCGGACTGTTCCAGCGGGAGGGCTTCGCGAAGGTGACCATCAACGATGTGGCCGCGGCCGCCGGGGTCTCGCGCAACACCTTCCTGCGCTACTTCGGCACCAAGGAGGACGCCGTCCTCGGCGCTTTCGATGCCCAGGGGCAACGGGTCGCCGACGCCCTACGCGCCCGGCCCGCGGGCGAGGACGACTGGACAGTGCTGCGCCACGCGCTGGACACCATCGTGGAGGACTATCGCCGAGACCCGGGCGGCACCCTCGCAACAGCCCGCCTCATCCAGGAGACACCAGCCTTGCGTGCCCGGCGCCTGGAGAAGCAGTGCGGCTGGCGCCCCCTGCTGGCCCAGGCTCTCGCCGAGCGCACCGACCCGCCGTCGCTGCCCACGGACCTGGACCTGCTCGTGCGCGCTGCCGCCGCCCTGGACTGCCTGGAAATCGCCGTCGACCAGTGGGCCGCCTCCGACGGCCGCCTCGCCCTGGACGACCTGATCGACCAGGCCTTCGCCGCACTCGCAGCACGATGAAGGGCCATCGACCGGCAACCCCACCGGAGCATTGAAGAACGCGGGGAGCGTGCCCAAGGAGGCCGACGAGCTGGTCCGAGGACCAGCCGGGCGGCCAGGATCGTATCGCTATGCATGTGGGAACACGATGGCTGCGATCGTGCCGCCCAGCTTCCTGTCGCCGTCCTCGAGCCCGGGGCCACGTCGTGGACCGGGATTGTGGACGCGCTCCGGCTCGGGCCTGAGGACGATGCGACCGCGGTCACTGTCGAGCAGCTCCTCGGTGTCTTCGGGGGGCTCATGACCGCTGGCCAGTGGCAGTCTGGTGATCCGGACTTCACGATCGTCATGGACGCCGGTTACGTCGTCACCCGCCTGGCCTGGGTGCTGCCCGATCTGTCCGTCGAGCTGGTGGGCCGGATCCGCAGAGACTGGGTGATGCGGCTGCCGAAGCCGCCCCGCGTCCATGACCACAAGGGCGGTTGGCCGCCCAATCAGAGGCCGGAGTCCCGCTTCGCCAGGCCCGAGACGTGGCCCGAGCCGGCGGTCGTCACGCCCACCGACACCGCCAACTACGGCAAGGCCGCAAGCCGGGCTTGGGCCCATGCCCACCCCGGCTGACCCACCGCTCGGCCCGGCTGGAGCACGCCGTGCCCGACGAGATGTGGGGCGAGCGCCCGCTCCACTGTCGTGTTCCAGAAGGGCGCCCGGCGCACTTGGCGGGACTGCGAGCCTTCCTCCCCGACCGGATCGCGTTTCCCGGTCCGGCGCTATGCCTATCAGCGCGGCGACGCTGGAAACCCTCGTACGAGGCGGGGCCCACGACGCGGGAACGGACCGTGTGGAAGGGCAATCCGTACACGCAGGCATGCACCGCGTGTACCGGCACTACACGCAGTTGAGTGTGGTCAGCTTGGCCTGCGGTAAGCCGGGACGCGGCTGGGGCGGGGTCGCTGTTCCGATTCGAGGAGGGGGAGGATGCGGGGAGCGACGACCTCGGACAGGGCCATGACGCTGGTGGAGCGGACGACGACTGGGATGTGGTTGATCCTGACCAGGGCTTCCTGCAGGTGCTGGTGGGAGCGTGCGGCCACGCGGCAGTGGATGTCGGCGTCACCGGTGGTGCCGTAGGCATCGAGGACCTCGGGGATCTGGGCGAGCTCGTCCGCTGCCGCGTGGAGGCCGCCCTGCGCGATCTGCAGGTTCACGAAGGCCAGTACGGGATAGCCGGCAGCGGCCAGGTTCACGTCCGGACCGTAGCCGGTGATCACCTCGGCCGTCTCCAGCCGTTGGATGCGCGCCTGCACTGTGGCCCGTGAGACCCCTGTTTGCCGTGAGAGTTCCAGGAAACCAACGCGGGGGTGGTCCCGCAATGCCCTGATCAGCAAGGTGTCCAGCTGGTCCATGCGCCATCTCTGCACCCTCTTCCTGCGGTGAGCTATGCGGATTGCACAGCTGGACTGAAGGTGATTGTCGGAGTGTGAAGGTTGGTTGTCTACTGGCGTTTCATCCGCACAGTGGTCCGAGCAGTGAGGAAGCAGACGATGGCCCAGTCCGGCAATGAGATCGCCCCGAATCCCCGACGCGAGGTCCAACCCGACGGTGCGCCTCAGCAGCCGGGCGCCCGCACGCCGGACGGGGGTTCGCCAGGAAGCGCCGGCCTGCCCGGCTCCGGCCCGTTGACCACCATCACTCCCGTCGTATCAGACCTCGTCCCGGCACCCTCGATGTTCTCGCAAGCGATGGCCGTCGGGCCGCTGATCGTCACCTCGGGACAGGTCGGGTTGCTTCCCGGCGTCGGAGAAGTCCCGGTGGACTTTGCCGCGGAGGTACATCAGGCGATCGACAACCTGGAAGCTGTTCTCGCTGCGGCGGGGAGCAGTCTGAACCGGGTGGTCAAAACCATGTGCGTCATCACGGATCTGGCGCTCGTGGCGGAGTTCAATGTCGTCTACGAGCAGCGGTTCGCACAGCCGAGGCCGGCGCGGAGCACCCTGCAGGCGGGACTGGCCGGTCCGTTCCGCATCGAGATCGAGGCCATGGCGGTGGTGCGATGAGTTCCAGGCGGGTCACCGTTGTCGGAGCGGGCGTTGTCGGGCTGAGCATCGCCCACGAGTTTTCCCTGGCCGGCGACACTGTCACGGTCATCGCTGACCGGTCCGCAGCGGAGAGCGTGTCCGGGGTTGCGGCCGCCGTGTGGTTCCCGTATCGGAGCGGGGCGTCTGTGTCGCTGATGTCCTGGCTCGTCCGGTCCCGGACGCGTTTCGAGCAGCTCGCTGCCGACCACGCCACCGGGGTCGATCTCCGGCAGGGCGTGGTGGTCGAGCGTCACCCCGGTGCGGACCGGACCTGGACCGCAGCGGTTCCCGATCACCGTGAAGCGGACCTGGGCGACCTGCCCCTTGGCGCCGTGGCGGGCGTGAGAGCGACAGTGCCGGTCATCTCCATCTCCCACTACCTGCCCTGGCTGCTCAAGCGCTGCGAGGATCTGGATGTGAGGTTCGTCCGCCGCACGGTCGCCCGTGTCGACGACCTGGCAGGGGAGGCCGATCTTGTAGTGGTGGCCGCCGGCCTGCGTTCAGGAGACCTTCTGGACGACGACACGATGTTTCCCGTCCGGGGGCAGGTCGTCCGGCTCGCCAACCCCGGGATCACCGCATGGGTCACCGACGACGACAACCCGGATGGCCTCACCTACGTCGTCCCCCGGCGCGAAGACATCGTCTGCGGTGGTGTCGCGGGGGTCGGCTCGTGGGACACCGAAGTGGATCCCGAGACGGAGCGGGCGATTCTGCGACGCGCGACAGCGCTCATGCCCGCATTGGCAGGGCTGCCCGTGCTGTCGCGGGATGCCGGCCTGCGACCGGCGCGGGACACGATCCGCCTGGAACACGTCGAGGAGCATGCGGTCCCGGTCATAGCGTGCTACGGCCACGGTGGGTCCGGTGTCACTCTGTCGTGGGGCTGCGCCGAGGCGGTCGTCGACCTCGCGGGTCCCGCCTGACGTCGTCGACTCTGACGTCGGGACAGCCACGTCTGTGCCGCGCTCCAGGCGGTCAGTTGTCCGGCTCCTGGGGTCCGGCGAGAATCACGCGCCGGGCCGAGAAGCCCGGAGATGCGCACTGCTTTGCGGAAGCGTGATGCGGACGTGAGCCCCGGACAGTCGTTTCGCCGGATTCCTACGCCGTCGGCACGCTGGTGAGCCGGGATGTTTCCTGGGCCCCGCTGTGGGTCCTGTAGGTCGCCAGCCCCCACTGCTGATCGACGACGAGTTCCATCCCGTGGCCCGAGAGGTCCGGCAGCAGCCGCTTGATGCGCCATTCTGGCGAACAGGTGGCAGTCAAGACCTCAGCTGACTCTGAAGCTGAACGGAAAATCGACCTTCGAGAGGGCAGGCGGTGGCATCCGGGGCGTTTGCGGACCGGATGTCGGTGGGCCGGGCGGTCAGGCTGATGCCGAGGTGAGGGCGACCTGGTGGCAGAGTGCCTGGAGCTGACGGACGAGATCGCGGGTTTTTCGGGCGGGATCGAGATGGCGCCGGTGCCGGTCAGCACCCAGCTCCTGGTAGGAGGCGGCCGAGGCGTTGATCAGGTGGCAGGCGATGACGAGTATCGAGCGGACGACGGCAACGAGCGCCTTGGCGTGGCCGCGGCGTTTGACGATGCGGCGGTAGCGGGCGCCGAGGAAGGTGTCGGTGCGGGCGGCGGCGTTGGCGGCCTCGCCGAGGGCGCCCTTGAGCCAGAGATTGCCCTGGCCGGCCGGGTCCGCGGTCGCGCCGGAACGGCCGTCGATGGCATCGCGCGGGACGCGCAGGCAGATCTTTCCGGACGCCTTGGCGATATCGATCGCCGCGACCCTGGCGACCGTTCCGTGCCCTGGTCTTCTCTCAAGTAAGCCCGAACATCAAGCGGTGCCGGCGGAAAGCCCACGTACCGATCTTCATGCCCGCGAGGCGTCATCCGCAGGTGAACGACTGACTCCTATGGTGTCCGTGCTCGCCACCGCCGGCGGTCGGGGCGTGCGACGTTCCATCACGGCGTGGGCGATCGCGGTGAGGTGGGACGCGGCCGAGCGCGCGTCCGGGAGCCAGGCCAGCACCAGTTGGGTGGCCGGGTATCCGTAAACGGGCACTGCCCGTACGGATCTGCCGAGGCGGTCGCGGACGCTGTCGCCGACGACGACCGCGAGCCGGCCTAGCGCGACGCGGTCGACCATGGTGTCCAGTGCCTCGTTGGGCAGTTGTGCCTCGTAGCCCGGCAGCGCCTCCACCTCGGCGAGGGTCAAGAACGGGCGGTCGGCCAGGGGGTGACCGGCCGGGAGCAGGACAACCGGCTCCTCCAGGCCGAGTTCCATCAGTTCGAGACCGGGGACGGCAACCGACTGGCACATGAGGGCGACGTCGGCGGTGCCGTCCCGAAGGGCGCCGATCTCGTCGTAGGTGAAAACGACGTCGGTGAGCACGCCGCTCGGGCCCTTTGCTCCAGCGGCGAGGAGGTCCGGCAGGACGCCGGGGGCGGCGGCGGGGCGTGTCGCGATGGTGACCCGATGCTGCCCGGCGGCTTTGCGCGCCTTGCGTACGGCGGTGTCCAGCGCCGCCAGGATCGTGCGGCACTCGGCCAGGAACACCTCGCCCGCGGCCGTCAGCCTCACCTGCCGCGTGGTGCGTTCCAGCAGGGGCACGCCCACGCGCCGCTCCAGCTGGGCGATGGCGCGGGACAGGGGTGGCTGGGTGATGCCGAGGCCCTCCGCGGCCTGGCCGAAGTGCAGCGTCTCGGCCACGGCCACGAAATAGGCGAGTTCCCGGGTCTCCAGTTGATTCATGCTTCCAAGGTATTACCTGTTGCCCAGACAGTCATTGCTCCGCCGTTCACTGCCTGGTCAGCTTGGTGGTGCGCCTCCGGCCCCCGGCCGGTTAGGTGCTCAGGCCGTGCTGATCCGCACGCATCACGAGAGGCAGAGCTGTGAAGGCTGTTCAGTACCAGAGCTTCGGTGGACCCGAGGTCCTTGACGTCGTCGATGTTCCGGATCCGAAGATGTTCGCCGATCTCGTTCTGGTGAGAATCGAGGCGGCAGCGCTCAACCCGGCGGATCTGGCGTTCCAGGGTGGATACGCGGATCCTGTCGTGGACTCCCTTTTCCCGGTGACACCCGGGTGGGACCTGGCCGGGGTCATCGAGCAGACCGGGCCCGGGACGACGGGGTTCAGGCCGGGCGACGAGGTGATCGGCTTCGTCAAAGGCAAGGCCATGCACTACGGCACCTACGCGGAAAAGATCTCGGCGGAACCGCGCCAGCTCGTCCGCAAGCCGAGGAACCTGAGCTGGGCCCAGGCCGCCGGACTGCCGACCGCCGGGCTCACCGCCTACCAGGCCATCGTGCACAGCCTCCAGGTGACCGCCGGCGACACCGTCCTGGTACACGGCGCGGCGGGCGGCGTCGGACACCTCGCCCTACAGATAGCCGTCGCGCGGGGCGCACGCGTGATCGGCACGGGATCCGAGGCTGGCCACGCATTCATCGAGTCCCTCGGAGCGACACCTGTGCGCTACGGCGACGAGCTCGTCGAACAGGTGCGCAAGATCGCCCCGGACGGGGTCGACGCGATCCTCGACACCGCAGGACGCGGCTCCCTGGCCACAACCCGGGAAATCGCCGCCCTCGGCGCGCGGGTCGCCTCCATCACACAGTCCGCCGCCGAGTACGCCGGGGCCATCGACGTCTTCCTCCACCTCGACGGCGACGACCTGACCCGGCTGGTGGAACTCGCCGAGGAGGGCAAGCTCACCGTCCACGTCGACCGGGCCTTCCCCCTCACCCAGGCGGCGCAGGCCCAGCAGCAGCTGGCCGACGGGCACACCCGCGGAAAGATCATCCTCGAGAACCGCAGGGAGGCCTGAGGACCATGGACAACGATTCAGTCATCACCGCGGTCACCGACATCGCCCATCCCCCCGAGGAGGTATGGAGGGTACTGACCGACTTCGCCGCATACGCACAGTGGCACCCTGGGCTGCATTTCGTCGATGTTCCCGACGAAATTCGGCCCGGAACCCAGCTGCGGGTCCAGGTGATCAGCGATTCCGAGGCCGGCGGGGAACACATTTTCACGGTCGTCCACTACGAGGCACCGCGACGGTTTGTCTGGCAGGGCGGTATCCCGGACGTTCTCATGGCACTCCATTCCTTCGTCCTCGAGCCACATGGCAGCGGAACACGGCTCACGGAATCCGAGGAGATCACCGGCCCGGCCGCCGCTCAGTTCCTGGGGCCCGGCAGGTCCGAAACAGAGGAGCGCTACGCGAGCTACGGCAGGGCCCTGGCACAACAAATCGAAGCCGGCCACTGACAGTCCCCGCAGCCCACATCTCTGGACACTCCATCCCCGCACCACACCACGCCCGCGGACCGCAACTCGCCACGAACCACGGTCCGCGGACGACGGGTGTACCCAAAGGCACAGACCCATCACCACAAGGAAAACCCATGAACAACACGCTCGGCATCATCGGAAGCGGCAACATCGGCGGCGCGGTCGCACGCCTGGCCGTCAACGCGGGAATCGACGTGGTGCTCAGCAACTCACGCGGTCCCGAAACCCTGCGCACCCTCACCGACCGCCTCGGCCCCCGGGCACGCGCCGCCACTCCCGCGGAAGCCGCCGCCGCCGGCGACTGGACCGTCGTCTCCGTCCCCTTCAGCGCCGTGCCCCACCTGCCCACGGACGCCCTCGCCGGGAAGACCGTCATCGACACGAACAACTACTACCGGCTCCGGGACGGCGTCATCGCCGAACTGGAGACGGGCGCCCTGACCGCGGGAGAACTGTTCCAGCGGTTCGTGCCGGGAGCACGGACGGTCAAGACGTTCAACACCATCTTCTTCGAACACCTCGTCTCCCTCGCCCGCCCCGCCGGGTCCCCCGACCGCAGCGCGCTTCCCATAGCCGGCGACGACGGCGCGGCGAAGAAGTCCGTCACCGCCCTGCTCGACCGCCTCGGCTACGACACCGTCGACGTCGGCGCCACCACAGAGAGCTGGCGCATCCAGGAGGGCAGCCCCGTCTACGTCCTCCCCTACCTGTCCGACCCCCGACTGCCCTTCTTCCAGGACCCGGGGAAGCGGGCCGGCACCAAGGAGATTCGTTGGGCCCTGGAACAGGCACGCAACAGGGCATGACAGGGCGCTTGACCTGGTCGAGGAACTGTATTCCGCGACGTTTTGCGAGCCGCTGTGAATCAGACGTCGAGTTCGCGGCGCGCGATGACGTCGCGGTACCACTGGAATGACGCTTTCGGCTTACGGTCGAGGGTGTCCGGGTCGACGTGGACGATGCCGAAGCGCTTGGTGAAACCCGCGGACCACTCGTAGTTGTCCAGGAGCGACCACAAGTAGTAGCCGCGCACGTCGGCACCTTCGTTGATGGCCCGTGCGGTCCACTCCAGGAAGCCGCGGACGTAGCGGATGCGCTCCTGGTCGTCGAACGGGTCGGCACCGTCGGCGTCGACCGTGCCGTTCTCGGTGATGTACACCGGCCCCGTCCAGCCATAATCATCGTGGACCAGGTTGATGGCGTCGTAGACGGCCTTCGGGTAGAACTCCATGCCGTTGTCGAGGAAGTTACCGCCCGGGTGGGTCTCGCGATTGACTTCCCACCATTTCTTGTCCGCGTCCTCGGCGCTCGCGAGGACGCGGGAGTACACGTTCAGGCCGAGGAAGTCGACTGGGGAGGCGATCAGCTCCAGGTCCCCGTCGCGGACCTCGGGCATGGCGCCCTCGCGGGTGAGGCGTTCGATGTTGCGCTCGCTGTATCCCTTCTTCAGGAGCGGGTCGAGGAAGAACCGGAAGGTGTCGTCCTCGTTCCGCGCCGCGACGGCCGCGTCGGCGGGATCCGTGGTGGCGGGGTGCTGCTTCCAGATGTCCACGACGATCCCGATCTCGGACCCGGGTGCACCGAGTTCCCTGAAGGCGCGGACCGCCTCACCGTGCGCGAGGAGTGCGTGGTGCATGGCCTGTTTGCCCAGCCGGGCGTCCGCGTGCCCGGGCGCGAACATGCCCATGCCGTAGCCGACCCAGATGGCGATGGGCTCGTTGAGCGTCGCCCAACGGGGCACCCGGTCGCCGAACTCCTCGAACGCCAGGGCAGCGTAGTCGCGGAACCACTTCGCCACGTCGCGGTTGGCCCAGCCGCCGCGGTCCTCGAGTGCCTGGGGCAGGTCCCAGTGGTAGAGCGTGACGTTGGGGGAGATCCCGGCCGCGTCGAGTTCGTCGAGGAGCCGGTGGTAGAAGTCGATGCCGGCGCGGTTCACGGCACCGGTTCCCTCGGGGAACAGCCGGGCCCAGCTCAGCGAGAATCGGTAGGAGTCGACGCCCAGGTCGCGCATCAGGGCGACGTCCTCGCGGAATCGGTGATAGTGGTCGACCGTGACGTCACCCGGGATGTCCAGGTGCACCTTCCCCGGGGTGTGCCCGAAGGTGTCCCAGATCGACGGGCCTTTCCCGTCCTCGTCCCAGGCACCCTCGATCTGGAAGGCGCTGGTGGCCGTGCCGAACACGAAGTTCCTGGGGAACACGATCCGGCTCTCGCCATGTGGGCTGTTCATCGCTGTGGCCTCCTGGGCATGGGCTTCGTTCGGCTTCATCACTACGCGGCGGCGGGCTCTGGGTGATCCAGTGCTCGCGTTCATGTCGATGGGCGGTCAGTCGCAGCAGCCGCACGCGTGGTCTGAGCCGGTCTCAGCGGTCGGAACCGGCCGGCACTACTGAGTCCTTCGGGTCGTGGTCGGTGAAGGCGACATTGGCAGGTGGGCCGCGCCGCAACAGTGACCAGGCGCCTTGAGGGGATTCACGTCAGGTTCGTTTGCGGGCGGTTGGGGACGGTTGGGGTAGCCCGTCCAGCCTGGTCCCAGCAGGTCGCCGGAGACGGGACGGCTGTAGATCACGGTGTGGTGGACGCCGAGTGAGGTCACGTACAGGCGCGCGGACGCTGGCTCCGCCGGGAGGTTGGACTCCCGGCGGAGCAGCGGCCAGGGCCGGGGGAGGTGCGGCCCCGGTCTGCTGGTCCGAGCCGTCCGCCAGAGTGCGAAGTCCCGCCCTCCGTGCAGTGGATGCTCGGCTCCATCACGATGTCATCGGCCGTCCTACGTAACGGCCGCAAGGACGTCGTCGCCGGCGACGCGCTGGGCCGGGCCCGGCATGGTCAGCTTTCGGCCTTGTAGTCGGCATCCATCTCGTCGAGGAGTTTCCCGGGGGTGGTCTGGCCGCTGAAGACCTCCTGGAGGCCGCTGACCAAGGTCTGTCCGACCTTGGCGCTGGGCCACAGCTGGTCCATGAACGGCACGGTCCGGTCCGCTTGGACGAATTTCGTCACCTCGGCCAGGGACGGGTCCGCCGCGAAGCCCGTGTCGGGCAGGGTGGGCAGACTGCCCTGCTTCTTGACGAACGTGTTCATGCCCTCGGGCGACATCACGAAGTTCACGAACTTCAGGGCGAGTTCCTTGTTCTTCGCCTTCGCGTTGATCGCGTAACCGGCGCCCGCGGCGGCCGGCATGATGGTCTGGGACGGGTTGTCGGCGGCGGGTAGTGCCTTCAGGGTGAAGGTGGCCTTCGGGTTCTTCTCCTTGAGCAGGGTGACCACCCAGTTGCCCTGCACGATGCCGAGGGTCTTGCCGGTGGCGGCGAGGCCTTGACTGGCTTCGTAGCTGGTGCCCAGCGGCTTCTTCTGGAAGCAGCCGGTCTTCTCCATCGTCAGGTACTTGTCGAGGGCGGTGGTCCACGGCGATTTGGCGAAGGTGGCCTGGCCGGCCTGCATCTTCTTGTCGAAGTCGCGGTCGCCGCTGTAGACGGTCGTGGCGACCAGCGCGTACTGGACCATCTGGTCGACCCAGCCGTCCTGGATGCCCAGCGCAAAAGCGGGGGTGCCTTTGGCCTTCGCCGCCCGGCAGAAGGCCAGCAGATCGGTCCAGGTGTCCGGCGGGGTGAGGCCGGCCTTCTCCATCGCCTGGTTGTTGTAGATGGCGCCGATGCCGTTGAGCCCGAAGAGCGCGGTGTAGGTCTTGTCCTCGTACTTGGTCATGTCTCTGACCGCGTCGGGCAGTTTCGCGACCCAGGGCTGGTCCGAGAGGTCGAGCAGGTAGCCGGGTTTGGCCAGGACTTGAGTAGCCGCGGCGTTTCCGTTGCCCGGCCAGACCGACATCACGTCGGGTGCGGTGCCCGAGCTCAGCTGGGTGCGGATCTGCTGCTGGTACTGGTCGGTTCCGGTAACGGTGTAGCGGACCTTGACGCCCGGGTTGGCCTTCTCGAATGCTTTGACGACGGCGTCGATGGAGCCCTGGTCCTGCGACGCGAGCGTGAGGGTCTTGGATCCGCCCGAGCCGTTGTCCGAGCCTGCGTTGGTCCCGCCGCTGCAGGCGGCGAGGAGGGCTGCGGCCGTTGTCGCGGCGATCAGCGCCACTGGTGTGCGTGTTTTCATGGTGTCTCCCTTGAGAAGAAGGCGTCGGGCGTCATCCCTTGAGCCCTCCCGCGAAGCCGTTGATGATGCTGCGCTGCAGCAGGAAGTAGACGAGCAGGACGGGCAGGATGCTGATCACCAGTGCGGCGAAGATGAGGTTCCAGTCAGTGACGTACTGACCGACGAAGCCGGCGATCGCGACCGGCACGGTCTGCTGGGTGCTGCCGCTGAGATACAGCAGTGGGGTGAAGAAGTCGTTCCAGATGGCGACGGCGTTGAGCACCAGGGCGGTGGCGGTGACGGGTTTGAGCATCGGCAGGACCACGTAGCGGAAGCCTTGCAGCGGTGTGCAGCCGTCGATCAGGGCAGCGTCCTCGAAGTCTCGGGGCAGGGCGCGCAGGAAGCCGACGTAGAGGAAGACGGTGAACGGCACTTGGAGGCCGGAGTAGAAGAGGATCAGGGCCCAGGGGGTGCCGAGCAGGCCTAGGTCGCGCATGGTCTGGTAGAGGGGTAGTGAGGCGAGTTGAAAGGGCAGTGCCAGTCCCAGCAGAACGAGCAGGTACGTGCCTCGCGACCAGTGGGACGTCACGCGGGCCAGCGGATAGGCGGCGAGCGACGAGACGGCCAGCACGATCGCGACGCTGCACACCGTCACCAGCAGGCTGTTGGCCAACGCGCCGCCCAGGCCGCCTTGTTGCCAGGCCTGGGTGAAGTTGTCGAGGGTGGGTGAGGTGGTCGGGCTGATCGGTGAGGAGGTGTCGGACGTCGAACGTACGGCGAGGTTGACCAGGACGTACACCGGGAAAGCGACGAACAGAGCGCCTGCGATCATGGCCAGTTCAAGGGCGAGGGTGCGGCGGCGGTAGCGGTTCACGAGGCGGCCCTCTCGTTGCGGGAGAGCATGACGTACTGGCCGGTGGAGGCGATCGCCACGATGATCGTGAGGACGACCGCGAGGGCGATGCTGTAGCCGAACTCACCGAGTGTGAAGGCGTCCTTGTAGATGAGCGTGGAGAGGGTGTCGGTCGCGTGCCCCGGTCCGCCGCCGGTCAGCGCGAAGACCTGGTCGAAGAGTTTGATTCCGCCGATGATCGACAGCATCAGGTTGATGGTGAACGCCGGGGCCAGCAACGGCCGGGTCACCGACCAGAACCGCCGTACGGGACCGGCTCCGTCGATCGCCGCGGCCTCGTGGACCTCCCTGGGCACGGACTGGAGTCCGGCCAGGAAGATGACCATGGAGTAACCGGCGAACTGCCACACGATCACTCCGACGATCGCCCAGAGCGCGAGATCGGGATCACCGAGCCAGTCCTGCTCCCAGCCAGTCAGTCCGATCGCGCCCAGCAGGCTGTTGACCGCGCCGTCCGGCCCGAGCAGGTTGCGCCAGAGGTAGGCGGTGACGATCGGGGTGATCACGGCCGGGGCGAACAGAAACACCCGCAGCACGTTGCGCGACTTGATGGCCGAGTTGACGCCCAGGGCCAGGATCAGCCCCACCGCGTTCTGAATCACGGTGATCGAGACGGCGATCAGCAGGGTGTGCCAGATGGCCTGCGTCGCGTCGGGATCGCGCAGCATGTCGGAGAAGTTGTCCAGGCCGATGAAGGAGAAGTGGGGATCGAGGCCGTCCCAGTCGGTGAAGGCGTAGTAGAGACCGCGGGCGCTCGGGACCAGTACCACGAAGGCGAACAGCAGCAGCGCAGGCAGTGCGAACCACCATGGCGGGGCGGTACGCGCCCGCCGGATGCGCGGCACACGCTTCGCGACCAGAGACCGGTCGTGGCCCTGAAGTTGCTCGTGCGGAGCGAGGGTCACCGGCGAACCAACTTTCTTGAAACGTTTCAAGCGCTTGCTGATCAGTTCCTTCGGCCGCCGTTGCATGGAAGGCGCCGATCGACCTCTTCGTCTGGGAATGGCGCGATCCACTGCCGGGCCGAGCCGATCCGCGAGGCGAATGGGTAACGTTTCCCAAAGGCTGTAGCCGGACCTTAGAGAGCGCCCCGCGTGTCGTCAAGATGCTGCGCAAGTTGCGTTTGTGTCACAACGAAGCACTAGGAGCACCCTCTGAGCTGCAGGATCCCCCCGTGCCCGGCGGCCCTACACTCACCGGCAACGTTCCCCGGAGAGGCAAGGAGCGAATGGAGCTGCCAGCACCGCGCCGCAGGGTCACCATCGTCGACGTCGCCCGTCACGCCCAGGTGTCCACCACCGCCGTGTCGAAGGTGCTGCGCAACGCGTACGGGGCCAGCCCGGAGATGCGTGCCAAGGTGCACCGTGCGATCGACGAGCTGGGCTACCGGCCGCACGCGGGGGCCAGGGGGCTGCGCGGGCAGACGTACACGATCGGCGTGATGCTGCCCGACATCCGCAACCCGTTCTTCCCCGAGATCCTCGACGGCATCACCGACTCGCTGGAGGACACCGAGTACCAGGTGCTCCTGGGACCGGGATGCAACGGCGAGCAGGCGGAAGCCCGCGTCACCGAGGCGATGGTCGACCGCGGCATGGACGGCATCATCCTGGTCGCACCCGTGTCCTCACGAACTCGCCTGGAGCACGTGGCCCTCTCGGTGCCGACAGTCGTCGTCGGCCGACAAGGGGCCTCGCTGGTGTATGACACGGTCGCCGACGACGACATCGAGGGCGCGGCCCTGGTCGTCGCCCACCTCACCGGTCTCGGGCATCACCGGATCACCCACATCGAGCATCAGGAAACGAATCCGACCCGCCTCGTGGAGATGCCCAACGCCCGGCGCGCCGACGGATACCGGCTGGGTATGCGGGCGCACGGGTTGGCGGAGTGGATCGACGTGGTGTCCGCCAACTACACCCAGGAAGGCGGCTACGAGGGTGCGAAGGAGTTGCTGGCCCGTCCCGCGTCCGTCCGGCCCACGGCCGTCTTCGCCGGGGCGGACATCGTGGCCATGGGCGTGCTCGAGGCGTTCGCCGAGGCCGGGCTGTCCGTTCCGGGCGACATCTCGTTGGCCGGATACGACAACACCTCCTTCGCCGCCTTCGACCCGATCTCGCTGACCAGCGTCGACCAGGCCGGGCACGAGATGGGCAGCCACGCCGTTCAGCTCCTCCTGGAACGGATCACCGATCGTCGTCGGCCGTCGGTTCAGGTCACGCTTCCCCCCACTCTCGTGCCACGCCGGACAACTGCCAGGCCGGGGGAACGGGCGTTCGTGCGGCCCCGGCAGCACGCCGACTGGTAATGGTCTGAGCAAGAGCCTCCGGCGAACGAGTCGAAGACTGGCTCCTTGCTCCTGGTGTTCCAGACTGGTGATGAGGTCGGACGTGGAGTCTCTCCAACGATCGCGCAGGTCAGGACGCGGCGATCTGGCTGCGCGCCTCGTCGATGGTGGCGAGGATCGACACGTTCTCGTTGAGCGTGTGGACTGGGGATTCAGTGCGCCCCTCGCCGACGAACCGCGCCAGTGCCGTGGCCTCCCAGGACAGCCCGTCGAAGGACATGAGGCCGGTCGGATCACTCCAGGTGAGCACCGGGCCGGAGGGGTCGCCGAGAGAGGAGAGCGTGAAGGAGGTCGGGTTGAAGAAGACGCTGTCGATGCTGAGCGTCGCCTCGCTTCCGGAGATCACGGCCGCGATCGGCGTACGTGTCAGGATCGAGGTATAGAGCGTCGACTGGGCGTCGCCTTCGTGGCTGAGTACCACGGTCGAGTAGGCGTCCACGCCCGCCTTGGTCATGCTCCCGACGGCAGTTACCCGGGTAGGAGTCCCAAGCACCATGGAGGCGAACTGCACCGGATAGATGCCCAGATCCAGCAGCGCCCCGCCACCGAGCTCGGGGCGATGGAGGCGGTGCTGAGGATTCGCCGGGATCGCCTGTCCGTGATCGGCGAGAACCACACGGATCTTCCCGAGCACGCCGTCGGCGAGAAGCTTGCGGATCACCGATGTCTGGGGAAGATAGCGGCTCCACATCGCCTCCATCACCAGCACGCCAGCGGCGCGCGCCGCATCGGCCAGGATCTGCGCCTCATCCGCGCTCACGGTGATCGGCTTTTCGATCAGCACGTGCTTGCCGGCGGCGATCGCCGCCAAGCCTATGGAGAGATGCGAATTCTGCGGGGTGGCGACGTAGACCACGTCGATGTCGGGACGGGCGAGGAGTTGCTCCGTGGAGTCGAGAGCGAGGTCGATGCCGTGGGTGGCGGCGAACGCTGTCGCACGGTCGAGGGAGCGGGAGGCGACCGCCACGATCCGTTGAGTGGTGTGGCTGCGGACGGCCTTCGCGAACTCGTCGGCGATCCAGCCGGGCCCGACGATGCCCCACCGAAGTGAAGGCTCTCCTGTGCCGGGCAGGTAGAGGTCGGGTTCCGGCAGGCGGGAGGGCAGCATGTCTCGCTCCATCGGCGTTGCTAGAGGCAAACCGGTCGGCACGAGCTTAGGTGTCGATGGCGACGAAGCCTTCCGCACCCCGCACACCCGGCCACCCGGTCACGGCCAGAATCGCCCAGTTCAGAACCTTTATGGCAAGACCTTTCCGCGTAATCCGCTGTGGGGCGCTCAGCGACCGGACCCGACGCGGTGGGGGCGACGACCACCGTGGCTGCTCCGTGCCATCGTATTCCTGGGCCCTTGGACAGCCGGTCGTCATTCGCGGAGAAGTGCGCCGCCGTTGATCGACCAGACCTGACCATTGATCCACTCCCCGTCGTCGGAGAGCAGGAACGCCACCACTCCGGCCAGATCGCTGGGCTGGCCGAACCGGGGGCTGGGGATGGTCATCCGCGCGAATTCCAGCGCTTCCGGGGTCAGGGCCATCTTCTCCGCGGACTCCGTCATCACCACCCCGGGGGACACGCAGTTGCACCGGATGCCCTGCTTGCCCCAGCGGGCGGCGACGTGACGGGTGAGGGCATTGATCCCGGCCTTGCTGGTCTGGTAGGCCGCACGCTGGTGGTCGCCCACGTGGGCGGACAGCGAGGAGGTGTTGACGATCGCTCCGCGGCCCTGTTCGAGCAGCAGGGGAAGGGCCGCGCGGCAGGTGAGCGCGAAGCCGATTAGGTTCACCTCAAGGGTGCGCCGCCATACGGCCGGGTCCATGTCCAGCAGGTCGCCGTCACGGCCCAGCACGTCCGCCGAGGCGTCTGCGGCGACGTTGTAGAGCCCGTCGACTCCGCCGAGTTGGTCGACGGCGGTGTCGAACAGTGCGCGTACCGACCGCTCGTCGGCGAGATCGAACTCGACGGCGAGGGCGGTTCCGCCGGCGTCGGTGATGCGCTTGGCGGTGGCCTGCGCCGCGTCCGCGTTGATGTCGCCGATCACGACCGTGGCGCCCTCGGCGGCGAGGCGCTCGGCAGTGCCGGCGCCGATCCCCTTGCCGCCTCCGGCGATGACGATGCGCTGTCTGGTGAGTCCCCTCATGGCATGGCTCCTGTTCCTGTGTTCTTCCGTGGTGTGGTGCGGGTTGTGACCGCACGCCCGGCCGTCGACTCCTCGCGCGGTGCGCGGTTTCCGGTCAGCCGGACCAACTGGTGGGTTGGCGATGGCTCTTATCTCGTCGAAGGTGACGACGACCTTTTCTGCCGCTCCGGGAGTGAGAGCGTTCGGGAGTAGCTCAGCTGCCCTCTCAGCCCATGACGTGGGGTTGGCCGGTCCAGGCGGTGAGTCCGCCGTCGACGGCGAGGGTGATGCCGGTGATATACGAGGCGTCGTCGGAGGCGAGGAACGCGACCACCGACGCGATCTCGGATGGTTCGGCAGCGCGTCCCAGCGGGATGTGGTCTTCGTAGAGGTCGCGGACATCGGTGCGGGCGTCCAACCACTGGCGCAAGCCCTGGGTGAGGACGGGCCCCGGGGCGATGGCGTTGACGCGAACGCCCTGTTTCCCGAAGTCGACGGCGGCGCTGCGGGTGAGGTTGACGACGGCGCCCTTGGCCGCGTTGTAGGCGGCGAGGTTGTAGTCGCCACCGAGTCCTGAGATGGATGCGGTGCTGACGACGGAGCCGCGTGTTGCCGCGAGGTGCGGCAGGGCGTAGCGAATGGTGTGGAACACCCCGTTGAGGTCTACGTTCAGCACCGCTTTCCACCCGTCGAGGGTGACGTCGGCGGCGTTGCCGGGAGCGGCGATACCGGCGTTGGGAACGACGAGATCGAGCCGGCCGTGCTCGGCGACGACTTCCTCGATCACTGTCCGTGTGGCGTCGGCGTCCGAAACGTCAAGCACACGGGGCTGCAGACGAGTCGGGTCGTGCGGCGTCGTGAACGACGCGACAGCGTCTGCGTCGATGTCCGCCGCGACAACGACCGCGCCCTCGCCCAGCAGGCGTTCGGTGATCGCGGCACCGATACCGGAAACTCCGCCGGTGACCATCGCCACCTTGCCGTCGAAACGGTTCTCGACTCTTGCGTTCATCTCCATGCCCTCTTTTCGGGTGGGGTAGGTCGACACTGAGCTCAGAGGTTTGGGCAGCCGTGCGGGTCCGGCCCTGCCGGACCCGCACCACGTCCGCCAAGACTCGCGCCGGCGTACCCGTCCTCTCCTGTCAGGCCGTCGGACTGTCGACCGACGTGGTGGTCACCAGGCGACCGGCAGCCGGTGCGGGCCGTAGGTGATGGTGTTGTTCCGGAACGCGATCTGCTCCAGCGGCACTGCCAGCCGCAGACTCGGCAGTCGGCGCAGCAGTGCGGGCAGCGCGATCTGCAGCTCCGCCCGGGCAAGGGGCTGGCCGAGGCACTGGTGGGTGCCGTAGCCGAAGGCGAGGTGCCCACGGGTGTTGCGGTCCGGGTCGAAGGTGTCGGGGGCGGCAGAGAAGGAAGCGTCGCGGTTGCCGGCGGGCAGATTCATGAGCAGGGCCTCGCCGGCCCGGACGAGCTGCCCGCCGATGGTGACGTCCTCGGTGGCGACGCGGAAGATCCCGTCCTGGACGATGGTCAGGTATCGCAGCAGTTCCTCGACGGCGTTCGCCACAACAGCGGGGTCGTCGGTTTCTCGGAGCCTGGCGAGCCGGTCGGGCTGCTCCAGCAGGGCCAGAGTCCCCAGGGCGATCATGTTGGCCGTCGTCTCATGCCCGGCGACCAGCAGCGCCATACCGTTGACGACGACGGTGTCACGGCTGATCTCCCCGGCGGCGACCCGCTGGAGTTGTCGGCTGATCAGGTCGTCCGCCGACTCACGCTCCTTGTGCGCCGCCAGCTCGTACATGTAGCTGGCCAGCGCGATGTCGGCCGCCTGCTTCTCCTCGTCCGTCGCGTCGGCCCTGACGATGGTGGCGCTGTGCTCCTGGAAGTACGCGTGGTCCTCGTAGGGCACTCCGAGCATCAGGGAGATGACCATGGACGGGATCGGGAAGGCGTAGGCGCTCACCAAATCCGCCGGTGATCCCTGGCTGATCATCTGCTCCAGGAAGTGATCGACCTGTTCCTGGATCAGGGGGCGCAGCCGCTCCATCCGCTTGACGGTGAACTCGCCGGTGAGCATCCGACGTAACCGGATGTGTTCCGGGTCGTCCATCCGTACGAAGGACTGGGCCACCTCGGACCCCGCGGAGGCCGGGACGGGAAAGCCGTGTGTACGGTCGTCCGCGCTGATCCGGGGATCGCTGAGGGCCTCCCGGATGTCGGCGTACCGGCTCACCACCCACATGGGTTCGCCACGCCACAGCGCCCTCCGCAGACCCTCGCCCTCACGCCAGTGCGCGTAGTCGGTCGGCGGATCGAAGGGGCAGCGCGCTGACCGCACGCCGGGGAACGGGGGGAGACCGGTGTGGTCGACCGGGTCGGCCGTGTGGGTCGTCGTACTCACGGATCACTCCTTGGCAGATTCGAAAAAGAGGGGGTGTCATCGCCGCACGCGACGGCGGCCTACGAGGTCGGTGAAGCGGTGGCCAGGACGGTGACGGCCGTGTCCCAGTTGGCGCCAGAGGCGATGAGAGCGCGCGGGGGCAGCCGATCCAGCTCCCACTCCCCTTTCAGGAAGTGCTTGGACAGCGGCGGCCGGTCGTACGGCAGGTACGGCTCATCGCCGACGAGCGTGATCCCGCCCCCGTGTCCCGCCCTGCGCAGCGCCTCCACCGTGGCCAGTCCGCCCGCCGACGCGCCTACCAGCGCTGTTCGGTTCACTACTCCGCCACGTGGATCGCGGCGGCGGGACAGGACAGGGCCGACTCACGCACGGCCCGGTGCTGGTCCGCCCCGGGGGCCTCGGTCAGTAGCACGACCACGCCGTCCTCTTCCCGCTGGTCGAAGACGTCGGGTGCGATCAGGACGCACTGCCCGGCGGCCACGCACTTGGGTTCGTCGACGGTGATGTTCACGAGGGGTCCTCTCTCGGCCGGTCAGAGCTGGTTCCGAGAACCACGTTAGCCGACACTCGTAGGTAAACCAACAGTCGTCGGTTAGATAGGATGTACGTCATGCCCACGACCCGACAGAACCCACCGGCAGGTGACCGGCGCGTACGGCGTACACACGCGGCCCTGCAGAGCGCGCTGATCAAGCTCGTCGAGGAACAGGACCTGGGGCAGATCAGCGTCGCGGACGTGGCCGAACAGGCCGGGGTGAACCGCACGACCTTCTACGACCACTACCGGGACGTTCACGAGCTGGCCGAGGCTGCCTGCACCTCGACGATCGACACCCTGATCGAGTCGCTCCCCGTCCTCGACCCCGCGCCGGCGGACCCGGACGCAGACCCCGCCCGGTCACTCGTCGCGTTCTTCGAGAACCTTGCCGAGCATGCCGGCCTCTACCGCAGCCTCCTGGGGCCACAGGGCAGTGCCCGCGTCATCGACCACATCCGCAGCCGTATCTCCGCCAGCGTCCACGTCGCCGTGCGCCTGAACGCCGGCGCTGCGCCCGACAGCGTCTCGTCGACTGACTTCCCCCACGACGTACCAGCCGCGTTCACCGCCGGTGCCCTCCTCGGCGTGGCCACCGACTGGCTCCAACGCGGCAGCCCCCGGACACCGGCAGAGATGGCCGAACTGACATGGCCGCTTCTCGTCTCCCACCACACCGCCGACGCCCAGCACGCCAAAACGTGAGGTGAGCCTCCGACTCGCGAGCCTCGGGGAGAATCGTCTGCGCATGACGATCGAGGTCACACCCCGGCCCGGCGCTCGGAATCGCGCCGAGCCTCGCGACTCGACCCGTTGGCTGGGCACGGCCGCCGCCCGTGTCCGGTCGGCGCATAGGCTGGCCCCGGACCCGATGATCACGTGCTTGGGCGCTCCTGCGATCCGACAACCGAGCGGCTGGTGGCCCGGGTTCGCCGGTGAAGGCGGCCGGCCGGATGAGAGAGCAAGGAGGCGGTGTCGGATGGGCGGAGACGCTCTGCGCTGGAGCGAATACCGCAGCATGCCGTGGAAGAACCGCGGCGGTACCACCCGCGAGGTCGCGTCGGGGACCGTGCAAGCAGCCATGGCCCCGGCGGAGATCACGGACGGCTTCGACTGGCGTGTCAGCGTCGCCGACGTGGAGGCGGGCGGCTCCTTCTCCGCCTTTCCCGGGATCGACCGCGTGATCACCCTCGTCGAGGGCGAGGGCATGGTCCTGACGGTGGACGGGACACCGCACCCAGTCCGGCCGTTGAGTCCCTTCGCCTTCCCCGGTGACGCGGCGACGGTCTGTCAACTGAAGGCGGGCGCGGTCCGCAACATGAATGTGATGACTCGCAGGAGCCGAGCGACGGCACACGTGCGGATCATCACCGTCGCCGCCGCACAGGGAGCAGAGTTGACCTGCGCGGCAAACGAGACCCTGCTCGTCATGGCCGTCGCCGAGGGCATCGCCGTTGACGGACCGGACGGACGGGAGACCACCCTCGGCCGTCTCGACTGCGTGCGTCACGAAGGCCCGGCGGCGCTGACTCTACGGGGCGAGGGCGCGGTGGCCGGGATCAGGATCGCCGCAGCGGGCTGACGGCCGGAACCGGCGCCCGCCCGGTTGTCTCGCGCTCGGTGCCGGCGGTGTACGGATACCCCCGCAACGCGGCGCACACGAAGCGCCGGTGTGCCGCGATGACAAGGCGGCGGGGCACGTCGGCATCCAACCGTGCGCACCCCGCCAAGTCCGGCGCCATGGCGTTACGTCATGGTCGAGCGGCCATGACGTCATCGCTGGAGGTACGGGTAGGTCCAGTCCGTGGCGGGGGTGAGGCTCTCCTTGATGAACCGCGGCGAGATCCAGCGCTGCAGCGCAAGCCGCGAACCTGTCCGGTCGTTGGTGCCCGAGGCCCGGCCGCCGCCGAAGGAGACCTGGCCCATGAGTGCCCCGGTCGGCTTGTCATTGACGTAGGTCATGCCGGCCGTGTTGCGGAGCACGTCGAGGGCGCTCGAGATCGCCCGGCGGTCGGAGGCGAAGACGGACAGCGTCAAGGCGTAGCCGCTGGCACGGTCGACCTCGCGGAGGACCGTGTCCCACTCGCTGTCCTCGTAGACGTACACGGTGAGCAGCGGACCGAAGAACTCCTCCGACAAGGTGAACGCCGTCGGGTCGGTCGTGGTGTAGATCGTCGGGTCGACAAACCAGCCTGTCGATGTGTCGGTCCTGCCGCCCACCAGGAGCTCGTGGGTGTCGAGCGCGTTCGCACGGTCGAAGGCCGACTGGAGGCGGTCCGTAGCGGTCCGGTCGATCACCGCACCGACGTACGTCTCGTGCTTGGTCGGGTCACCGACGGGCAGCTCGCGGACGATGTCGACCAGCTCGTCACGGAGCTTGTTCCACACCGAGCGCGCGATGTACGCGCGCGAGGCCGCGGAGCACTTCTGGCCCTGGTACTCGAAGGCCGAACGGACCAGCGCGGTGCGGACAGCGTCGATGTCAGCCGTCGGGTGCACAAGGACGGCGTTCTTGCCGCCGGTCTCGCCGACCAGCCGGGGGAAGGAACGATAGGTGTCGATGTTGTCGCCCACGGCGCGCCACAGGCTCCGGAAGACCGCCGTGGAGCCCGTGAAGGTGAGGCCGGCGAAGTCCGGGTCCGCGATGGCGGTGGCGGACACCGCGGCGCCTGAACCGTGGACCAGGTTGATGACACCCGCCGGCAGTCCCGCCTCCTCGAGTACCCGCATCGTGACCTCGGCCGCGAGAGCCGCCTTCTCCGCGGGCTTCCACACGACGGTGTTCCCCATGAGGGCGGGAGTCGTCGGCAGATTGACGCCGATCGCGGTGAAGTTGAACGGGGTGATCGCCAGGACGAATCCCTCCAGCGGACGCTGGTCGAGGATGTTGATGTCACCGGGGAGGGACGCCGGCTGGTCGGCGTAGATCTGCTGCGCGAGGTGCGCGTTGAAGCGCATGAAGTCCGCGAACTCGCTTGCGGCGTCGATCTCCGCCTGGTGGAACGTCTTGGACTGTCCCGTCATGGTCGCGGCGACCAGCTCGTCGCGGTACTTCCCCGCGGCCAGGTCGCCCGCGCGCAGCATGATCGCCGCGCGTTCCCACCAGGGGGTGCGGGACCACTCGTGTGCTGTCGCGAGGGAGGCAGCGATCGCCTTCTTCGTCACGGTCTCGTCCGCCACGGCCAGGGTGCCGATGACGCTCTGGTGGGCGTGCGGCTCGACGACGCGCGTGGTGTCGGCAGTCATGATCCGCTCGCCGTTGACGACGTGGGGGATCTCCCGCGGGTTCACGCGGATGTTCTCGATCGCGGCCGATACCGAGCGCGACTCCGGCGAGCCGGGCACGAAGTCCCGCGACGGTTCGTTCTTCGGCGCGGGCATCCGCGGGTTCGCGGCGATGCTGACGGGTGTGGCGGACATGGGGAGTTCCCTTTCAGATGGGTTGCTTGGCGTACGGCCCACGGTGCTGAGGTCAGTGAGCGACGATCTGGTTCTCGAGGCGCCGGCGAGCGCTCGCGACCGAACGTCGGGTGATCGCGATCGCCGCGCCGAGGTCTCGTTCCTCGAGCGCACCGATCAGTGCCGGCTGGGGCTCCCACAGCGTTGCGTCTCGCGACTGGATCGCGGCGCGGGCACCGATGACCTTGTAGGGGCGGCACTGGGTCCACAGTGAGTCGACCGTCCGGACGAGGACGTCATTGCCTCCGGCGAGGTAGAGCTGCCGGAGCAGGACCTCGTCGGCCTCGAGTGCGTCGTGGACGTCCTCGCGAACCACTGCGCGGAACATCCGGTCGCACGCTTCACGCATGACCGCGAGATCCGAGTTGGTCACCCGGGGCGCTCCGAGCCGCGTGGCCTCGACCTCCAGGACGGCTCGGACGTCGTAGATCTCGATGAGCTCGCGGGCGGTGAACTCACGGACCCTGGACCCGCGATGCGGATGGCTGACGGCCAGCCCGTTCTCGACGAGCAGACGCACCGCCTCCCGGACCGGCATGACACTGGTTCCCACCTGCTCCGCGATGTCACGGACCCGCAGCCGCGCGCCCGCGCGCAGCTCACCGGTGAAGATGCGGCCCGCGAGCACCTCATAGACCTGGTCGGCCACGAGCGTGGGGCTGACTCCAGTCGAGATCTCGGCGGCATGGGTGGCCATGGTCGTCCGCACCAACCGTTCACGTGCGCCGAGGGAAGCGAGTCGATGCCGATCGTCCGCCCGCCCTTGAGGACGCCGAGTGAGCTGCATCATGAACCGACGACGGACCGGAGGAAGAGAAGGAGGTTGGCGGGCTTCTCGGCCATACGGCGTGTCAGATACGGATACCACTCGGTGCCGTAGGGCAGGTACACACGGACGCGGTAGCCCTCACGGACCAGCTCCTCCTGCAGTTCGCGACGCACGCCTTGGAGCATCTGGAACTCGAACGAGCGCTTGTCGATGCCGAGTTCGCGAGCCGTCCGCTTCACGGTCTCGATGCAGGCGTCGTCATGGGTACCGAAAGCGGGGTCGGGAAGGTTGGCGAGTGCCCACTTGGCGAAGTGCTGGTACTGCGCCGTCACGTCGTCGCGGTCCAGGATGGCCACGTCCACCTTCTCGTCGAAGGCACCCTTGACGAGCCGGATCTTCGGCGGGTTGGCACCGAACTCGTACAGGTCCTGAAAGGTGCTGCGCATACAGGCCTGGATGGCCACGCGAGTCTCCGGGTACTCCGCGTGGCAGCGCCGGAAGATCTCCAACGTCTCCCGGCCGACGGAGCTGTGCTCCATGTCGACCTCGACCTCGCAGCCGTGGGCACGGGCGGCTTCGAGGAGCCGGCGCAGGTTCTTCTCACAGCTCTCCGCGGAAATGACGATGCCGAGCTGGGACAGCTTGACCGACACGGTCGCACTCGCGCTCCGCGGCGCCATGCCCTCGATGACGCGGATGTACTCCGCCGTCGCGGCCTCCGACTGCTTCAGGTCGTGGACGGACTCACCGAGCAGGTCCAGGCTCACATCGATCCCGACGGAGTTGAGCTGCTCGGTCACGTCGAGCGCCTCGGCGAGGGTGGTGCCCGCGACGTAGCGCTGCACGATGGGCCGGGTCAGCTTGCTCCTGGTGGCGATCCGTTCGAGCTTCTTGTTCTCGGACGCCACAAGAAGGAGTTTGTTCGGCACGGGGATGCCCTTCTGATCGGAGTAGAGCGTCTGGAGCAACGTGGGGACGCGCGGGGCTCCGGGCTCTCCGCGAGGAGGTCTTCGTCGGGTGAACCGCGTCGGTCTCGCACGAGTGGAGGTGCGCGCCGCTCACCGTAATTTGTGATAACACATCACGCAAGGCCTCGCCCTCCGAAAATGCTGCGCACCACTCAAACGATGTGTGACCGCACCTCGCACGGCTCGACCCAGTCGACCCACATCTTCTAATTTTCGCAGTTCAAGACAGGTGCCAGTCCACCGAAAGCTCTATTTGCCGCGCAGCCAATCCTGGCGAACCTTGCACCGGGCACCCGCAGTCAAATCGCCCCTCAAGTTATCGGCGAGACACTATGGACGCCAGATGTGATCACATGTAACCCTCTCAGTGCCGTCATCGCGTGCAGGACCGACTGGGCGCGACGGCGGTCAAAGCCAGGCGGACCCCCAGAACCTCACTGGAGCTGAGACCTCTGTGACCCAGGTCGAGACGGCATTCCTCTCCCCCACGCGCGCCGCCCCAGAGCATCCGTCGATCGGAGACTCCGACACGCCGGCGCTCCCGGATGCCAGGCAACGTCGACGGATTCGCAGACGGCGAACTGATCGCGTCGGCCGCGTCGACGACCCTGCCCGTGCCTTCCTGGTTCCCGCGGGCCGTGGAAGGCGTACTCCCCGCCGACGTCCCACCAGCGGCGGACCAGATCCTCAGCGACCACAGCGACGTGGTGGGTACCCGACATCCTGCGGGCGGGCTTCCTGGCAGGTGGTCTTCCGCACATCCCTGCTGCCAGGCCTGACGTCGCGCCATGCCGCCACAACTACGGCCGTCGAGCGGTGCCCGAGCCACACCTCCGCCGAGGTCTCCGCCCCTACTACGTACCGAGATCTTTCACTGTCACGAACCCAACACATCAGGAACACACCCATGGCAACTGAGCAGTCCACCTTTGCCGTTGTCGGCGCGGGGCTGGCCGGCGCCGCGACGGCGTGGCGCCTCGCAGAAGCCGGCCATGACGTCACCCTCGTCGAGCGTGGCCTGCCGGCCGATCACGAAGGCAGCTCACACGGCTCCGCACGGATCTTGCGTTACGCCTACCCGTCGACGCTCTACACCGATCTGGTCCTCCGCTCGCGACCCCTTTGGTCAGAGCTGGAGGCAGCAGTCGGGGAGCAACTGATCAGCCGGACCGGGTGCCTGGACTGGGGCGGGCGGCGCGACCCACGCGCACTCGCGCACTCCCTGGAGAAGGCCGGCTTCGAGCACGAGCTACTCAGCCCCGAAACAGCCTCGGAGCGCTGGCAGATCGAGTTCGACTCGCCGGTGCTGTGGCATCCGGATGCCGGGGTGATCGACGCGGAGAGATCGGTCAATGCCATGGTCTCTCTCGCGACCTCCCACGGTGCCCGACTGCGAACCGGGTGGGACGTACAGAGGATCGACAGGACGAGGTCCGGCTATCGGCTGCACGAGGCCGCGGGTGACACTCTCGATGCCGAGCGAGTGGTCCTCTGCGCTGGCGGCTTCCTGCCTCGGCTCCTGCAGAACACCGGTGCCGACGAGCGGTTCACAGCCGCAATGCCGCGGTTTACGGTCACCCAGGAGCAGGCCTACCACTTTCCCTACCGCGACGGTGCCGAGGGCTGGCCCACCTTCATCCACAAGACGGCGGCGATCCAGACGTACAGCCTTCCGGGTGGCCGTGACGCGGATTTCCGTGGCCAGAAGCTCGCGGAGTACGCCGTGGGGAAGGCGCTGCCCTCGGCATACGAGCAGGACGGGCAGATCGATCCGGCGAACCGCGAACGGCTGATCGCCTATGTCAAGGACAACCTCCCCGGCCTCGTGCCCGAGCCGTACGCGGAGACAACCTGCCTCTTCACCACAACCCCGAGCGAGGACTTCGTGCTCGACCGTACCGAGAACCTCACAGTGATCTCCCCGTGCTCCGGGCACGGCGCGAAGTTCGCTCCACTCATCGGTGTTCTCGCCGCCCATCTCACCGGCGCCGGCACTCCTGCCGCCGGCCGCGCCGCCCTCCCCCGGGAGTTCCTGGTCGGCGGCAGCCTGGGCGCCGCGTCCCTCCAGGACGGGGGACGACGATGACGGCCTCGTCGATGATGGCCGGCTTGTCCGGAATCGGCCGCGATCCCAAGCGCGGGGGCTACAGCCGTCCCGTGTTCTCGCCTGCGGAGCTCGAGTTGCGGGAGTGGTTCGTCGGGGAAGCCCAGCGTCTGAGGCTCGACGTGGAAACGGACCGGAACGGCATTATCTGGGCATGGTTGGACGTACCAGGCGCAGCTCGTGAAAATGCTGTCGCGACCGGAAGCCATCTCGACTCGGTGCCCGGAGGCGGCGCGTTCGACGGCCCGCTGGGGGTCGTGTCGGCACTCGCAGCGGTCGAACTGATGCAAGCATCCGGTTTCCGCCCGAGCCGCCCTGTCGTCATCGTCGTCTTCCCGGAGGAGGAGGGCTCGAGGTACGGCCTGCCCTGCCTCGGTTCAGGGCTCATGGCCGGCACCGTCTCCGCGGACCGAGCCCTCGTACTCAAGGACGAGAACGGCGACACCCTCGCCGACCTCTTCGGCCGCAACGGGATCCACCCCGACCAGGTCGGACCCGACCCGAAGGCCATGGAGCGCATCGGCGCCTTCGTGGAGCTCCACGTCGAGCAGGGCCGAGGCCTCGTCGACCTGTCCGAGCCTGTGGCCATCGGCCGCAGCATCATCGGCCACGGCCGCTGGAAGCTTCGCTTCGAAGGCCAGGGCAACCATGCCGGAACGACATTGATGGCGGACCGCCTCGACCCGATGATCCCCGCGGCCCAGACCATCCTCGCGGTACAAGAGGCCGCGCGGGCCGTCACCGGAGCCCGTGCGACCGTCGGGAAGCTGATTCCGGTACCCGGCGGCTCCAACGTCATCGCCTCAGCCGTGGACGTCTGGCTCGACGTACGGCACGCGGACGAGTCAGCCCTGCAGCCCCTCGTCAACGAGATCACGGCCCAGGCACGCGGACTCGCGCGAGCGGCAGCCTGCCGCTCGTTGGTCAGTCGCGAGTCCTACAGCCCGACCGCAACCTTCGATGCTGACCTGATCCAGCGCTTCACGAAGGTCCTTCCGTCCGCGCCACTGCTCGACACGGGTGCCGGTCACGACGCGGGAGTGCTGGCGCCGTACACCCCCTCGGCGATGCTGTTCGTGCGCAACCCCAGCGGAATCTCGCACTCACCCGAGGAGTACGCCGAGGACGCCGATGTGGACGCCGGCGCACAAGCGCTGGCCCTGATCCTGATGGATCTGGCGTCCGCGTAGCCCCGTCCCTCTCGGCCACCGGTGAACGGCCCGCCACACAGGCTGTGGGCGAGGTCGGCGTGAGCGACCGCGCCCGCACCACCGCCTCCGGCGAGCACCGACCCACGCCGAGCGACGGATCACCAGGATTCGCCGACCCTAAAGGCCCCGGATCGCGTACGGCCGGCCGGGGCAGCCCGCTCCAGCGCGCAGCTATCGTATTCCTGTCTTGTCTGCAGCCGACGCGATGGAGTTCTCAGTGGTCACAGGAACTGGCCGCGGGAGCCAGACCGTCAACCCGACGCTCGTCGCAGACCAGGTCTACGAGGTCCTCGCCAAACGCATCTACGACGGCGAACTCGCGGCAGGAGATCGACTGCCCGTCCGGGACCTGGCCAAGCAAGTGGGAACGAGCGTCATGCCGGTTCGAGAGGCGATTCAGCTATTGGTGAAGAACGGCCTCGCCGTGGCGCACCCACATCGTGGCGCCCGGGTCCGCGAATTCACCGTCCACGAGCTACTGGATCTCTATGAGGTCCGGACCATCCTCGAGGTCGAGGCCACCCGGAAGGGCGCGGCGTCCGTCACCCGCGACGACCTGCACAAGATGCGGGGCGCTTGTGAACGGATGTACCGGGCCGTCGTCCAAGGGCGCGTCACGGATGCTCTCGATGAGGACGAGGACCTCCTGCGGCACCTGTATCGCTCAGGCAGCAACGACGTCCTGGTATCGACCATCGACTCCTTGTGGATCCAATGCCGGCCCTACAAGGTGATCGGTGCTCGTGCGGCCCTGGAAGTTCACGACTCGTCCCTGTGGACGCCCCAGCCCGCGCTGATCGACGCGCTGTCGGCCGGCGACACGGAACAGGCCGTCACGATCACCCGCGATTCCCTCCTCAGCGCCCGCCAACGGCTCGTGCGAGAGATGCGCGTCCCGGAGGACTCAAGCCAGATCGGCTGAGGCCCTGGGCCGATGAGCCGCATCCGAGCCCAGCAAATCACGAGAAGGACCTGCCACCCTGCGAGGTGAAGGAGGTCAGTGTGCCAGGGGCCTGCGGGCGCATCGACGGGAGGCTCACACTCAGCGGCCGTTCTTTCATGCTTCGTTACTCCACATCTCGAAGCCTGAAGAACGGCCGCGTCACGCGCCCTGGCTCCCGGAGATCTCAGCAGACCGAGCGACCGGTGACGCTGGACGTCAAGTTCAGTCCTGGTTCTCCCAGAACAGTCTTTCGCTCCGGTCCGGGTCGTTGACGATCCGGCACCTGGCATCGAGCCACATCGTGGCACGGTCGGTCAGAGTGTAGGCGGGCCATCGCGGCACACCCGCCGCCATGGGACGGCCCGTGTGGGCGAAGCCCGCCCACAGTTCGCTCATGTGCCGTGCGGTCGCCAGCCGTCCCGGCGACTGATCCTTGTTGAGGATGTAGTCGAGGTCCTTGTCGGTGTTGGCGAACTTGAGGTTGATGTCCGACGCATGCGGTGAGCCGATGGGGAAATCGGTGCCGGGCACCAGGGTCGGGCTCGGGTAGGCGAGCTGGTACATGAACACGGGCGCGGCGTGCTGCGCGCGTTTGGCCTCCGCGATCTTGATCGCGTCGCGCCAGATGGGCGACGTGGTGATCGCGAAGTAGAGCTGCGCCGGCGTCGCGCCGGGTCGCGACGCCCGGAAGGTCCGGATGATCTCGTCGAGCTCGGCGCCCTGATAGGTGCCGCTCAGACTGCTGCGCAGGCCGGCCTCATCGATGCGGAAGATGTCGGGCGGCCCAAAAAGACTGAAGAACACCGTCTCGTCGCGGCACGTTCCGCACATCAGCGGCTTGCCGGCCGAGAAGGGCGCGGCGCCGTCGGCGAAGGGGTGCCGCGGGATGACGGTGCCGTCGACGAAGGCGCCGAAGCCAGGGAGCGGGCCCGGGTCGCCCCACGGAGGGGCGCCGTTCGCGGCTTCGGACTGCTGGATCTCCAGCAGTCGCGCGGCCGGGATGTCATGGAGCCGGGGAATGTCCGTCGTGGTCAGTCCCAGCAACGCCATCGTGCGCCTGGCCCGGGCGGTGGCACCGTCGCGGGTGGGGAAGCGCAGTGGCGCGGCGCTTTCGATCGAAGCCTTGTGGAACAGCCGCGAGGCGGCTGGCATGGTGTAGACGGCCGCGGTCTTGGCGCCACCGCCGCTCTCGCCCCAGACCATGACGTTGTCGGGGTCGCCGCCGAAGTTCTCGATGTTCTCCCTGGTCCAGCGCAGCGCGGCGAGAATGTCCAGCATCCCCTGGTTGGCCGCGTAGTCGCCGTCGGCGAGATCGCCCAGAAACAGGTACCCCAGCAGGCCCAGACGGTGGTTGGACTCGACCACCACCACGTCATACAGCTGCGCCAGGTGCGTGCCGTCCTGCCCGGTGGCGGAGCCGGAGCCGATCATGTAGCCGCCGCCGTGGTTGTAGAACATCACCGGCCGCCGTCGGCGGTCGGCGGCCGGGGTCCAGATGTTGAGGTAGAGGCAGTCCTCGGAGGGAGCCGGCATCCGGCCGTTACCGCCTGGACCCATCTCACCGCCCGCCACCTGGAACGCCGGGTTGGGAAAGCTCACCGCGTCGCGTACGCCAGACCACCTCGCGGGCGGCTTCGGGGCCTTGAACCGGAGTGCGCCGAGCGGCGGCGTGGCGTAGGGCACGCCGAGAAACTTGGCGATGCCGTCCTCGCGCTTTCCTCGGACCTTGCCGTAGCGGGTCGGTGCCACGACCGTGCTCCCAGCGGACCGCGCATGTGCCGGGAAGGGCATGCCCATCGCGGCAACCATAGACAGCGAACTGCCGATCATCGCCCTGCGATTCATTTCCGAGTAGACCATCAGACCTCCTCCTTCGGCGAGCGCAACGATTGCGCTCCGGACGTCCGTGAACGTGTCTCGTAACGTTTCAATTCGTGGCCCTGGCATGCCGCTTGACCTCACTTCTCGCTTCACGTGCTGCTCTGCGGTTCTTTCCGATACAGCAGAGAGGCTGGGTGGAGCCGGCGCGTCAAGCGGAGCTGGCCCACCCGGCCCGCCCGCGCCCTCAGTGTGAAGGCCCCCCTTGGCGCTGCCCTCCGAGGTACAGACTGGTGCTTCACCCCGGATTCGGTGATGTCCAGTCAGACAGGAAGGGATCAAGCGGTGGGGATCAGCGTTCGACCCCGAGCGTCAGGGTCCCCGTGTACCCGGAGGACGTCGAGCTGCCCAGTGCGGTCAGGGTCAGGAGACCGGACGCGGCGCCGCCGCCGTCGTAGATGGAGTCCTGGGCGAGGGTGGTGCGGGTGACCCCGTTCGCCGTGTACGGCGAGAGCCTGCTGACACGCGTCGTGATCGTCTCGCTGAAGTAGAGCTGGCCGGTGTGAAGTTCCTGTCCGCCGGTGAACGAGCCGTCGGGGGTCAGCCTGACGTTCGTGTGGACCTTGATGTGGATGTGGATGCAGCGGCCCACGTACCAGCCGGGGTAGATCGTGGTGATCGACGCGACTCCGCTGGAGTTCGTCAGCACGCCGCCACGTAGGAAGGTGCCGTTGTCCGGTTCGCTGTGGCCGTTGGCGCCGACGAAGCCGGAGTACTCGCCGAGGTGGTCGGCGTGCCAGATCTCCACGAGAGCGTTGGAGAGCGGTGCGCAGGTGTCGTCGTCGACGACCGTCAGTGTGAGCTCGAGCGGGACGCCCGGCTTACCTTCGGTGATGTTGGAGCGGACGTACTGTCCGTCGAGGTAGTAGGGACCTTCGGTCATTTCCCTGGTGAGGGTGCAGACGGCCGCGGCGGCGACAGGTGCGGTGTCGGCCGTCTCGGTTGTGGGGGCCTCGTACGTGGCAGCGGCGCCCACGGCCAGGGCCGCGGCGGTGGCGCCAGTGGCCGCAAGCACCGTGCGGCGCGCGATGGGGGTGTGCTCACCTGAAGTGTCTGTCATGAACACGACACCTTAGGCGAAGTTTCCCTTGAGTACCTGACTAGTCAGGAAATCTCTCAAACGTCAAGTGACTCGCAGGACAAGGGGGTCGGGCATACCGACTGAGGGGGCGCCGGAGTGCTGAACGCCCCGAGGCCGACACGGATACGCCCCGCACGTCCCTGCCCGCGGCGCCGATGGCCGTGCGCGGGGAGGGACGGTGCCGACGCGGTCGGTCCGATCCGCGCGGCGTTCGAGCCACCATCGACAGCGAACTGCCGATCATCGCCCTGCGATTCATTTCCGAGTCGACCATCAGACCTCCCTCAACGAAGACCGCAGCGATTGCGCTCCGGACGTCCGTAAACGTGTCTTGATGCGTTTCACTTCGTGACCCTGGCTTGCTGTTTGACCTCGTCCCCCACGTGACGCGCTGATCTACTCTGGCCCGCACGGCGATCAGTAACACGAACGAGCGATCATGAACCCGAGGGGAAGGAACTTGACGCCCTCTCAGTGGCTGCCCTCACCGGAGCTTGGTAGTGATGCGGTATCGACCGGACGTCAGCTGGCAGACGTACTCGCCGTCGCTGTGGTCGATGAAGCGCACGCCCTCTGCTCGTGCCAGCGGTCTCCGTCCCTCGCGGACGACATCGGCGGACGCTGCCGGAAGTCGCAGTACGGCCTCGCTGTTCGCGGGCACGTCCACGTCGTACACAAGCTCCCTGCCGCCGTCCTCCAGCTTCCATTCACTCTTGATCACGCCGTACGGCGACTCGTACGAGCCCGACACCTGCGTGATCCCGCCGGTCGGGTCGATGTGGGGTTGGAGCAGGAAGCGCTTGAAGCCGGGGCTGTCCGGATCGCGCGCGATGCCGGCCATGTACGCGTACATCCACTCCATGATCGCGCCATAGGCGTAATGGTTGAACGAGTTCATACCGACCGGACCGAAGCCGACATCCTCGGCGTAGGAGTTCCAGCGCTCCCAGACTGTGGTGGCACCGTTCTTGACGGAAAAGAGCCAGGACGGCATCGCATCCTGGTGCAGCAGCTGGTACGCCAGATCCGCGCGGCCCTCATCGGTGAGGACCGGGGCGAGGACGTTCACGCCGAGGAAGCCGACGGACAGGGTGTTCTCGGCGTACCGGACCCGGCTGCTGTTCGGGTGCGCGGCCTTGTAGGCCGCATCGTTGCCGATGTTGTCGGCGAGATGGCCGACCAGTGCGCGGCGTTGGGCCTGCGTCTCGTAGAAGCCGAGCTTGAGGACCCAGAGCAGCGCCGTCTGGCTGTTGTCCTCGGTCTTCTGGTTCGGGTCGGAGCCCGGTTCGATCGGGGAGGCGTCGCCGAGGCTGGACTTGACCGTGACCGTGCCGCCCTCGGTGCTCAGGTACTTGGTGATGAACGCCTGCTTGATGCGTCCGAAGAGCCGCTCGTACGCCTCTCCCTCCGCCGTCCGCCCGGTCGCGCGGGCCATCTGCGCCATCAACCGGGCGACATAGCCGTAGTAGACATCGCTCATGAGCTGGGCGCTGGTCTTCTGCAATCCCAACCAGTCGCCGGTGAGGGAGCCCTGCCCGGCGTAGGTGTCGCCGGTCTGGTCCTGGATCCAGTCCAGGTAGCGGGTCATCGCCGGCCAGTTGTCTTCGACGATGGTCGCGTCACCGGTCATCTGCCACACGGTCCACGGCACGATGACGCCAGCATCCGCCCAACCACTGCCCCCACCAGGGAAGTTGTACCGTCCACCAGGCGCTACCCCGGTGAACTGCGCCTTGCCCGCGCCGTAGATGAGCGCGGAGTCGACGACGGTGTCCTGGAAGTGGCTGAGGAAGACACCGGCGTCCGCGTTGTAGAGGGCGGTGGTGGCGAAGACCTGGGTGTCTCCGGTCCAGCCGAGGCGTTCGTCGCGTTGTGGGCAGTCGGTGGGCACCCAGAGGTAGTTGCCGCGCTGGCCCCAACGGATGTTGCTCGCCAGCTGGTTGACGTCAGGGGCATTGGTGGTGATGGTGCCGGTCTCGCGGATCGCGGACGTGGCGACCTTGCCCGTCAGGCCGGTGATGGTGACGCTCTCCGTGGCGGTGACGGAGACGTAGCGGAAGCCGTAGAAGGTCAGGGAGTCCTGGTGGGTTTCGCCGTGCCGGTCGCCCTTGAGGATGTACGTGCTGGTGGCCTTGGCGCTACGGAGGTTGGCCCGGTAGAGGGAGCCCTCGGGGCCGTCCGCGCCGGCGCTGTCGTCGTTGAGCATCTCTCCGAACCTGAACTCGACCTTGGCTCCGGCCGGGCCGCGCAGGCTGTAGCGGGCCACGCCGACCATGTTCTGGCCGAGGTCGAAGACGGCGGTCTCGCCGGTACCGATCGCGACCGAGGCGGAGGCTGCCTTCCCGGGGTCGGCCACCGTCCGGGACGGGTCCACGACGATGCGGCCCCTGCCGTTGGGGCTGCCGTCCTGTCCGGTCACTCCGGTGGCGACGACGATCGCCTGCGGTCGGCGGTCCCAGCGGGGCATGAAACGCGCGGTCTCGCCAGGGTAGGCGAGGAGTTGCACGTCCGGGTACGTGTCCTCCAAGGCGACCCGAGTCACGTCAGACCAGGTGGAGACGTCGAAGCCGGATGCCGTCCAGCCCGACAGCTCCATGCGGGCGTCGTAGGTCTGGCCGTCGTAGATGTCGTCGGCCCGGTAGGGACCGGTATCCGTGGCCTTCCAGCCTCCGTCCGGCTCGGTGACGACGGTCTGCGACGAGCCGTCGGCGTACCGGATCAGCAACTTGGCCTTGAGGGCCAGGGCGTTGCCGTGGCTGGAGTAGTAGGTGCTGCCGTCGGAGGCACGGCTGTTGTACCAGCCGTTGCCGAGGACGGCGGCGAGCGTGACGGCTCGCTCCCGGGTCACCAGATCCGTGACGTCATAGGCCATGTAGTTGACGCGCACGTCGTAGTTGGTCCAGCCCGGGGACAGCAGTTCGATCGTGCTGCCACCATCCTGCGGAACGGTGACGTGGTGGCCGTTGATGTACGCGTTGTAGACGCCGAGGGCGGAGACGTACAGACGGGCCTCGCGGACCCGGGACCTGTTCTTGAGGGCTGCTTCGGTCCGCAGCATGGGTGCCCCGGCCGAGTTGGGGGTCTTGCCCTTCATCCCGATCCACTGTGCCCCGTCCCACCCGGCCACGCCGTCGGTGCTCATCAGTCCGGTCTCGAAGGAGGCGGGGGATCCGGTGCCGACCGGGCGGCCTTCGGCGTCCCACACGGTGACACTCCAGTGGTAGCGGGTTGAAGGCCGGAGGGCCTTACCCGTGTAGCGGACGGCCACCGAGTCGGACGAGCTGACACGGCCGCTGTTCCAGACGTCGGCACGGGCCCCGGTCAGCTTGTCCGGAGAGCTGGCGACGAGGATCTGGTACGCGCCCTGGCTCTGCCCCCGGCCGGCGGACCGCATGCGCCAACCGAAGCACGGCCGTACGGCGTCCACGCCCAGGGGATCGGTGCGGTGTTCCACGGTCAGCCCCAGCACCGCGCCGCCCTCCGCCTGACGCAGCGCTTGTGCCGCCGCGCTCGTTCCGCCTCCCATGGCGCCGACCCCTACCGACACGGCGCCGACCGTCGCGGCGAGCACGACACGACGCCGGACTCCCGTGTTGTCGTCGCGGTCGGCACCTTCTGCGTTGTCTGCTTCATGGTTCAAAGTGCCTTCCTCTCGGTTTCGCGAGCGGTGAACGTGTGCCGTCCCGAGGCCACGGCATAGATGGCGCGGTCGTCGCGCACGCCACGGAACTGCTCGCTGTATCCGTCCACTTGGGCCGCGCTCCCGCCGGTGGCTACCAGGACGTCCACCGTGGTGTTGGGCGGGATCTCCACGTCGAGCCGGAGCCTGCCGTCCTTACGGTCCACCCCGCGGACACCAGTCCGTGCGGCGTGCGGTAGCTGCCCTGGACATGGGTGGGTCCGCCCACCGGGTGTCACAGGCGAACCCCTTCCATGAAACGTTTCAAAGCTGGCGCCATCAAAGCGTCGGCCGACTCGAACGCCGTATGGCAAGCCAGCCGAGTGTCATTACTTGGTGATGTGGTCAGGTACCGGGTGCGGCTGACCCGATCCCTGGCTATGGGTAACGTTTCCCAAAGCGTGCTGCCAGACCATAGAGAGCGTCCTGCATGACGTCAAGATGCTGCGCAAGCTGCACTTCCGTTACAGCAATGGGTGCAGCCCGACCTGCGCCAGCGCCTTACTGATCCATGCCTTCGCCCGTACACTCTGCGGCAACGTTCCCCACTACGCCGGAGGGCGCCCGGATGGAGCCGCCTACACCGCAGCGCCGCGTCACGATCATCGACGTCGCGCGTCACGCCCAGGTGTCGACGACCGCTGTCTCCAAGGTGCTGCGCAACGCCTACGGCGCCAGCCCCGAGATGCGCGCGAAGGTACGCCGGGCGATCGACGAGCTGGGCTACCGGCCGCTCGCGGCCGCCCGGGGGCTGCGCGGGCAGACGTACACCATCGGCGTGATGCTGCCCGACATCCGCAACCCCTTCTTCCCCGAAATCCTTGACGGGATCACCGGCCGGCTCGCGGACACCGACTACCAGGTCTTCCTCGGCCCGGGCTGCAACAGCGAGAAGGAGGAGGCGCGCGTCACGGAAGCGATGATCGACCGCGGGATGGACGGGCTCATCCTGATCGCGCCCATCTCACCGCGCGCCCATCTCGAACGCATCGCCTCCGCCGTTCCGACCGTGGTCATCGGCCGCCACGGGCACTCCCCGGTGTACGACGCCGTCACGGACGACGACGTGGCAGGCGCGTTCCTCATCGTCCGTCACCTCGCCGACCTCGGGCACTGCCGGATCGCCCACATCGAACACCACGAAACCGACCCGACGCGCATCGCCGAGATGCCCAACGCCCAGCGGGCCGACGGCTATCGGCAGGCCATGCGGTCCCTCGGCCTCGCGGACGAGATCGACATCGTCTCCACCAGCTACACCCAGCAGGGCGGGTACGAGGGCGCCAAGGAACTACTCAAGCACCCTCGCCGGCCCACGGCCGTCTTCGCCGGCGCGGACATCGTCGCCATGGGAGTACTGGAAGCCTTCGCCGAAGCCGGACTGTCCGTACCCGATGACATCTCTGTGGCCGGCTACGACAACACGACCTTCGCCGCCTTCGGCCCGATCTCCCTCACGAGTGTCGACCAGGCAGGCACCGAGATCGGCAGCAACGCCGCGCGCGTTCTCCTCGATCGAATCGCCGACCGCCAGAAGAAGTCCGTCCAGGTCAAGCTCTCGCCGACACTGGTGCCGCGCCGGACCACCGCATCCCCTCCCGAATAGACCGACGCCATCAGGCCGTGAAGCTGCGTTCGACCGTAAGACCTCTGAGAACGCCGGTGCGGCGCTAACGGGCATCGGGAGCCCGGCACTCAACTCAGTAGGCGGCTCATGCACAGCCTGGCCGATCCTGCTCGGCTGGTCGCCTAACCATGCTGCGTGGGGCGCATTCGGTACGCGGCGTGATCCGCTGGGCGAGTGGCCACAGCCCTGAAAAGACTGCCTCGTTTGCCGTCCTGTCCTTGTGCTGTCAGGTCTTGGCGCCTACAGGGCTGTTCGATGACGCGGCGGCCCAAGAAGTGGGTCGACGCCAACAAGGACAAGGGCACTGGGGAAGTAGCCCACCAGCGCGGGCAACACCTCCGGGGTCAAGACGTCGGAGTCGGGCGGCAAGGGCCACAACAGCTGCCTGAATACGCCAGGCGGTCTCCGTCGGCTGCGATTTCACTCATCACCACCACTTGCCGGGACAGGGACGGTAAGGGGAACTGGGCTGCATCAGCCGCCAGGAACGCGCGCAACGCCAAAGGGCAGCCCCGCTCGGCCCCGACGCGTGGTGCCTCACCGAACTCGCCCGCGAACTCGGCATGCCTCGGGGCACCCTCCACTGCTGGATCAAGAAAGGCTGGCTCACCGCCCACCAACGCGACGACGCCCGCGACTCCTGGATCATCCACGCCGATGCGGCCGAGGTCGAACGGCTGCGACAGCTCCACGAGGTGCCCCGCGGGCGCGGCGCCCGAGAAGCCTGGTTCCACCACCAACGCCTGGCGATAGTCCGCAACGAGAAAGGACACAAAACCCATGACGGTGAACCGCACATATGACAGCACTGCGGCTTGCTCATCGCGGCGGTGTTGCGGTGCCGATACACGGCTTGGTCGGACGCCGGTGGCGCCCGCGGTTGCGGCGGGCTCAGGCGGCATGCAGCACGCGACCGCGCAGGGCTGTTCCGCATTGCGTGACGAACAGATGATCGAATGGCAGCTCGAGACCCCTCAACGACCCCAGCGCAGCAGCATCGCAGACGACACGAGTCATACGCCCACCCGTCTTGAGCTACCGGCAGGACGATCCTCGGTCACGTCAGGAAGCCAGATCCCGACGCGGACCGGTGCAACACGGCCGCTACGGGCCACCCCGGGCAGTCGCGGCGCGGCCCACCCCAGCTCACACATATGCATCTAGTTGCACAGCATCGGTTTGCATACTACGGTGCGCTCATGGCTTTGGAGCACGCGATTCTTGTGTCCTTGGCGGAAAAGTCCGCCACGGGATACGACCTGGCGCGTCGGTTCGACGCATCGATCGGTTACTTCTGGAAGGCCAGCCACCAGCAGATCTACAAAGTGCTGGGCCGGATGGAGCGCGCCGGCTGGATCGAGTTCGAGACCGTGGCCCAGGACGGGCGACCCGACAAGAAGGTCTACGTTCTTACCTCGGCTGGTCGCGATGAGCTGAAGGTGTGGACATCCAAGGCAACGCCGGTCGAGTACCTGCGCAGCGAGTTCGCGGTCAAACTTCGCGCCCTGCCCTTCGGAAACTCGACGGCGATCGTCGAAGACGTCCGCACCCGCCGCCGGGTGCACGAAGAACGCCTCGCCTACTACGCCGAGAGCGCCGCGCGCTTCTATCCCGACCCCGACGCCCTGCGCCCGGACCAGATGGGCGCCTGGCTCGTGCTGCGCGGAGGAATGCTGGCCGAGGAGACCGCGCTGGCCTGGTGCGACGAGATTCTGCAGCGGCTGGCGCCCGAGGAGACGGACCGATGAGCCCTGACGCCCCGGCCCAGGGCGCTCAGGCAGGTCAGGACCGTCAGCGCGATCAGCACGACACGAACCGGCAAGCCGAGGCCGTTCCACCACCGGTTATCCGATGCGCACCTTTCGTGCCGCCGTCGAGGACTTCGCCTTCCGCAGCCTCGTTGCGTTCCAGCCTTATGAGAGCTGACCGATCGGCGCGGCGATCCTGCGTGGGGTGGGCCGGGTCTTCACCGACTTCCGCCATGTCCGCTAACTCAAGGACTCCGACGGTCACGGCGGGGCGCTGCTCTTCGAGACGTCTGTGGACGGGACGAGCCTGAACGCATCGACCTGTTCCGCACGAACGACGCCGGACTGATCGGCGAGTTCACCGTCATGGTGCGGCCTCTGTCGGCGGCGACCGTCCTCGCTGCAGCCATGGGCGCCCAATTTCCTCAGATCCAGGCCGAAGCGATCGCCGGCCTCCACAGCACGACACCCGCCCGAGAGTGAGCACCGTGAACCCGTACCCGCACTTGCTGGAACCCCTCGACCTGGGCCACACGACGCTGCGCAACCGCGTCGTCATGGGGTCGATGCACACCGGCATGGAGGACCGAGCCAAGCATCTGCCCGAACTCGCGGCCTACTTCGCCGAGCGCGCGAAGGGGGGCGTCGCCCTGGCGGTGACCGGTGGCTATGCACCGAACTGGCACGGCTGGCTGCTCCCGTTCGGAGCGCAGATGACGTCGAGGCGGTCTGCCGACAAGCACCGCATCGTGACCGACGCGGTGCACGAGCACGACGGCAAGATCGTGATGCAGATCCTCCACGCTGGGCGTTACGCCTACCATCCGTTCAAGCGGGCGGCGTCGGATATCAAATCGCCCATCACTCCGTTCCGAGCCCCCAGGGCGATGTCGACCAGGGAAGTCGACCGGACCATCGACGACTTCGCCGCCTCGGCGGTCCTCGCCCGCCGCGCGGGCTACGACGGCGTCGAGATCATGGGGTCCGAGGGCTACCTGATCAATCAGATGCTGACCGCGCGCACCAACAACCGCACGGACCGCTGGGGCGGCGGCGCCACCAACCGGATGCGCTTCCCGGTCGAGATCGTCGAGCGAGTCCGCGAGGCTGTCGGCGACGACTTCATCGTGATGTACCGGATGAGCCTGCTCGACCTGGTCGACGACGCGCAGAACTGGGAAGAGACCGTCGAGCTGGCCCACAGAATCGAGGCCGCCGGCGTCTCGCTCATCAACACCGGCATCGGCTGGCACGAGGCCCGGATACCCACGATCGTGACGTCCGTGCCCCGCGCGGCGTTCGCGTGGGTCACGGCCAAACTCAAGGCCGAGGTCACGGTTCCTGTCGTCGCGTCCAACCGGATCAACACTCCCGAGGTCGCCGAGAAGATCATCGCCTCGGGCCAAGCCGACATGGTCTCGATGGCCCGGCCGCTGCTGGCCGACCCGTTCTTCGTCCAGAAGGCAGGCGATGGGCGTGCCGACCAGATCAACACCTGCATTGCCTGCAATCAAGCGTGTCTCGACCACGGCTTCGTCAACAAGCGTGTGAGCTGTCTGGTCAACCCCCGCGCGGGTCACGAGACCACGCTGGTCCTGTCGCCGACTCGGGCCATCAAGCGGGTCGCGGTCGTCGGCGCAGGTCCAGCCGGTCTCGCCGCCGCGACCGAGTTGTCCGGGCGCGGCCACTCCGTCGAGCTCTTCGAAGCGCGCGATGAAATCGGCGGACAGTTCCGTCTGGCCATGGAAATACCCGGCAAGGAGGAGTTCCGCGAGACGATTCGCTACTTCGCGCGCCGGATGGAGATCAACGGGGTGAAAGTCCACCTCGGCGTCCGCGCGAGCGTCGAGAACCTGACCGGCTTCGACGAGATTGTCGTCGCGACGGGCGTCGAGCCGCGCGTGCCGAGCATCCCAGGCGTCGACCACCCATCGGTCGTCGGCTACCAGGACGTCATTCGTGGCACCGCCACCGTCGGGGAACGGGTCGCGGTGCTGGGCGCAGGCGGTATCGGCTTCGACGTGTCGGAGTTCCTGCTGCACGACGCCGGCGAGTCGGTGCAGCACTGGAACCAGCGCTGGGGAGTGACGGACCCGTCCCTGGAGCGCGGTGGCCTGACGACGAAGGTCAAGGCGCCGCCCCGCCGACAGGTCACACTGCTCCAACGCAAAACAACCGAGCTCGGCAAGGGCTTGGGCAAGACGACCGGCTGGGTCCACCGCCAGACACTCAAGGACTCCGGCGTCGAGATGGTCAAGGGGGTCACCTACGACCGGATCGACGACGACGGCCTGCACATCACGGTCGCCGTCGGCGAGGACACCACCGAGTCACGGGTACTCGACGTCGACACGATCGTCCTGTGCACGGGCCAGGAGTCGGTCCGCGACCTGATCGAACCGCTCGAAGCGCTGGGCCGCCCGGTCCACGTCATCGGCGGCGCCGACGTCGCCGCCGAACTCGACGCCAAGCGAGCCATCCGGCAGGCCACCGAGCTCGCCGCCCGGCTCTGACCGCGGCCCGCGGTTCAGCACGGTCCCTGAACAAACCTCCCGAACGGTGCGGCGCTGCGCCGAACCGCCCCTGTCCACACGTCGAGAATGGTGAGAACCGCCATGAGCTACAACCCACCGGTCGATGAGTACGAGTTCTTCCTGCGCCACGTCATGAACGGCGCCGAGCACCTGGCGGACGTGACCCACGGCGAATACGACATCGACGACGTCGTGGCCATTCTGCGGCCGGCCGCCCAACTGGCCGCCGAGGTCCTGCAGGACACCAACGTCTCCGGCGACCGGGTCGCAGCGCGCATCGAGAACGGGCAGGTCGTCACCGCACCCGGCATGCGCGAGGCCTACGCGAAGTTCACCGGGGCGGGCTGGAGCAGCGTAGGTGCACCGGTCGACGCTGGCGGCGGCGGCGCTCCCCGCATCGTCTCGGCAGCTCTCACCGAACTGTGGAGCGCTGCGAACCCTGCATTCGCCATGTGCGGCGGACTGAGCCAAGGCGCCGTCGCCGCAATCTCCTGGTCCGGCACACCCGAGCAGAAAGCCGTCTACCTCGAGCCGATGGTCGAAGGCCGCTGGACCGGCACGATGAACCTGACGGAGCCCCAGGCCGGCTCGGATCTCGCCGCAATCCGCACCCTCGCTTCCCCTCAGGACGATCAGACATGGCGGGTGAGCGGTCAGAAGATCTACGTCTCCTGGGGCGACCACGACCTGACCGAGAACATCGTGCACCTTGTGCTCGCTCGAACGCCGGACGCACCGGCAGGGCTACGGGGACTGTCACTGTTCATCGTCCCCAAGTTTCTTCCCGACGCCGACGGCCGCCCGGGCCGCGCGAACGGGGTTACCCCCATCGCACTCGAGCACAAGATGGGCATCAAAGGCAGCCCGACCTGCGTTCTGCAGTACGAGGACGCAACCGGCTTTCTCCTGGGGGAGCTGAACCGGGGACTCCCGGCGATGTTCGTGATGATGAACCTCAGCCGCCTCGGCGCCGGCATCTGGGCACTCGGCATCGCCGACCGCGCCCACCAGGCGGCTCACCACTACGCCCACCATCGAGTCCAAGGCAGGGTCATGGACGAGCCCGAAGGCACACCCATCGCCCGCCACCCCGACGTAGCGCGCCTGTTGTCCTCGTCGGCCGGCATCATCACCGCCATGCGTGGGCTGATGCTGCAGACCAGCATCCACCTCGACCGAGCATTCGCCGGCGACGCCGAGAGCTTCGAGCTCACCGACTTCCTCACCCCCGTCGTGAAGGGCTGGCTAACCGAGGAAGCCATCGGGATCACCTCCGAGGCCGTCCAGGTCCATGGCGGCGCCGGCTACATCGAGGACACCGGCGTCGCCCAGTACTACCGCGACGTCCGCATCGCTGCGATCTACGAAGGCACCACCGCGATCCAGGCCAACGACTTCCTCGGCCGCAAGATTCTGCGAGATCGAGCCGGCACCGCCTCCCGCGTGCTCGACATGATCGAGACCGATGTCCGGCATCTGGCCGAAGCCGAGCACCCGGTAGCCGTCGCGACGGCCGAGCGAATGACGCGGTCCCTCGCCTCGATTCGAGACGTCACCGCCCTTCTGCTGGACCACGCAGCCGAGGGCCGCCGACGTGACGCCCATGCCGGCGGCGTCCCCTATCTCAAGATGTGGGGCTTGGTCCTCGGAGGCTGGATCCACGTCCGAACGCTCCAGGCCGTCCTCGACACCCACGACGACACCTCCGACCAGAGCCACCGCCGGATATCCGAAGCCAACGCCTACGGCGCTCACCACCTCAGCCGCGTCGCGGCGTACGCGCAGTCCGCGAGCGCAGGAGAAACCGGCTGATCAGTACTACAGCCGCATGGCGTGATCTTGGTCGATGGTGTGGTGACGTGAGACGGCCACCGTGATCAACTTCGAGGTGTGTTGGGACTCGAAGCGAAACGGTGGCCGGGTTGCCGGTGTTAGAGGGCAACTGATCTGGTTTACAGGTGATTTGGTGCGTTCGAAGTGACTGCGGCAACGGTGAGTCGTTGCGTGACTCGTGAGTTCTCGACGCCCTTATCGCAGTGATGTCTCCGATGCCCGTTGGGCATTAATCGAGCCCGTGTTCGTGGCATGGCGGGCCGCTCGCACCGGTCCAGGCACCGCGGCTCGGGTGCATGATCTGCGGGAGATCGTGAACGCCATCCTCTATGTCAACCGCACTGGCATCCCGTGGGAGTACCTGCCGCACGACTTCCCGCCGTACAAGACCGTCTATGACTACTTCGCGAAGTGGGAAGCCGACGGCACCACCCAGCAGGTCCACGACCTGTTACGCGACAAGGCCCGCCGATTTCATGGCCGTCGTGCGGAGCCGACCGCGGCGGTGGTGGACGCGCAGAGCGTGAAGACCTCGGCGAATGTCGCTGAGACCAGCCAGGGCATCGACGCCGGCAAGAAAATCAAAGGGCGTAAGCGCCACGTGGCCACGGACACGCTCGGCCTGGTCCTGGCCGTCATTGTCACGGCCGCCTCGGTGCACGACTCGACCGGCGGGAAACGCCTGCTCGACGAGCTGGCCGCCTCCCATCCCAGCGTGACGAAGGTCTGGGCCGACGGCGGATACCAGAACAGCGTCTTCCAGCACGGAGCCGCGAGGGGAATCGACGTTGAGGTCGTGAAACGGCCTACCGGCAAGGGGTTCCAACCCCAGGCGAAACGCTGGGTGATCGAGCGAACCTTCGGCTGGCTCATGCAGCACCGGCGCCTCGTCCGGGACTACGAAGCACTGCCCCAGCGATCCCGCGCGATGGTCCACTGGGCGATGGCTAACAAAACCAGCCGCGAGCTCACCGGAGAATCCACACCAACCTGGCGAATCGAAACCGGCGAATCAGACAGAACAACCTGAACATTGATCAGATGCCCTCTTAGCACGTCGGCGGCGAGCCGCACGCCCAGGTCCTGGCGCCTCAAAGACCTCGATGCCTTGCGACAGCAGATACCGGGACAGGGCCGCTCCGTAATTTCCCGAAGACTCCACTCCGGCACGCCGAACGGCACCCAACTGAAGGGCCCACCGTACAAGTTGACCGTAGCCGCTCGAAGTCGCTGGGAAGCGTTCGATGCCCAGAGTCCTCCCGTTCAGCGAAAGCACAGCCGCAACGTGAAAATCTCGGTGCGTGTCCACCCCGAGAACCGCTTCATCAGCATTCGGAGCAGGGGCACGGTCTGGCGAATCGATCGCTCTTCCACTCCCGTCGAAGGTCTCAGCGCCACCACGCTCCGTCGGCCCGGACAAGCGGTCACCAGTGAGACATTGCAGGTGCACCACGCAAGACAGTGCTCCAGACACGCTTGCCCGAACCCACGTTTGAGCTGCCGCGCCGCCCCGCAAACGACACAGGATGGTAAGGACACTTCGGTCCAGAGATGTCAAGAGTCAGTCCCCGGCGCTGCTGCGGTGCTCACCGATATCCATTCCCCGCCACCAGCCACGTCTACACACATCGCTCTCTCCGAGCGGCGGAACCACTGGCGGTTCACAGCCGGTGACTCAGATCAGAACGGTGCTCCACCGGAGAACGGAACATCCGGCTGCGCAGCATCTACCGGAAGCGGCAGGTTGCTCACAACAAACTGGTTCAGAATGTCGTCGCGATCCATGAACATGATCTGACTCCGCTTCGCGGCGTCCAAGGCGTTCCCCAGCCAGTTGCGCGCCGCCTTCGTGATTTCCCCGCCGGCCACGATGAACGCGTGGTCCACGAGAACGCGACGATTGGTCTCGGGATCGAAAATCTCGTGCGCCAGCATCATCAACGCCTGGTTATGGATCTCCGCGATATTGGCGTTTCCTGACCTGGACCGCCCTGTCGCATCCAGCTTGCCGCGCTTCACCTGGATGCCGAAGTACAGGAAGTGCTGCGTCGGCAAGGTGTAGCGCATCCAGATGTCCTTGCCGTACTCCAACGCCTTGTCCCGATGTCCGGCCGCGGTAATGCGATGGAACCCCAGCTGCCGGAACAGTGGTAGCAGCACTTCCTCGATGAGCGCATCCTCGCTGCAGGTTTCCAGGAAGGCAGCGAGACCAGAACGCCGCTGCATCTCGGCGACGCTCAGGGGACGGTGCGGATTCTGGACCAGCGTCGAGACGGTGCTCGTTCCGATGTGCCGCAGGTAGCAGTGCTTGTCTTCCGCGTAGAAGGCTTCGAAGCCCTCCCGCAAGAGCGCGTCGTTCAGCTGACGCAAGGCATTGGTCCGGTCGCGTCCCTCATTGAGCGCATCCGCCGGGTCCATCAAGTGGTCGATCACCCGACAGAAGGACTCCGGCGGGTGCGCGGGACCATCGTGTGACTCCCCCAGCAACTGCGCAAGCACGCCCGCGACCCAGCGATGTCGCGTCGAGCCGTCGTGTTCCCAGTCCATGTCGAGCTCGCCAAAGAAGTCGGTGATGTACTTGCTCGACCGATAAGGAAAGTACGGGGGCTCAGCATCCCCCTGAGGGGCATCAGCACCGAGGTTTCCACAGATGAGGTCGCCAAGTCTTTCCAGCGTTCTCTTCCTGAACTCCACGACGCCCCTCCCCAGAGCACAGCGGCTACAGCTGAAAGCCATTGTGCCCCGAAGGTCCGAGCGGCGGTCTTGCCCTCCTTGATCCGGCGCTCGTAGTAGTCCTGGGTGCGCGGGCCGACCCGCAGGCGGGTGAACACGATCCAGTGGACGGCGGCGTTTGCCTGATGGTCACCGCCGCGATTGAGGCGCGGAACTGCCGGCGCCCCGAGGAACGCTCGACGGGACTGACTCCGCACGAACCGGCGAACGACGCCTCGCTGCCCAGCCGTTCCGGGTTGTCCCCCACCGCGATCAGCAGAGCAACAGCCGTGACGAACGCGATGCAGCAACCCTGCGCCTCTCCGCGAAGCGACCTCCTGATCTGCGCAGCGATCCACCGTCTCCAGCGGATGATGCACGTGAAGCCCTATCCCACCCAACAACCCTCAACAGACAGTCAGTTGGACTGTCAGTGGTGCGTGGTATCCCTGAAGGCATGACACCTCACGGATCATGTCCGGAATATTTTGAGGGATAAAATCGTGTATCCTCAGGGGCGTTGAGACTTGCGAGGTTTGGAGGTGGACCGTGAGTGATCACGAGGAGTTGCTGGCGGGACCCAGTCCGAACTTGCCGAGCAGATGTCGCGCGTGGAGGGCGACCGCATCACGCAGGGGTACGTAAGCCGGGCCGAAGCCGGACGCATCCCGGTCCGGGCCGAGCGGGTCCTCCTGTTCGCCGCCGCGCTTCGCTTCACACCCGAAATGCTGTGCCAGGCCGCCGATACGGCCGGGGCAGGTATTGGGCTGATACACCACCGCAAGCGGGCCTCACTCGGCGCCCCCGCGCTGCGCCGAATCCATGCGACGCTGGCGCTCACCCGCCTCCAGGTCGAAGCGGTAACGCGGGCGGCGGCCCTCCGTCATCCTCACCGGTTCAGGCACATTGAGGTCAACGACTTCGACACACCCGCGGACGCAGCGGAGACGCTGCACGAAGAGTGGAACGTTCCCGTCGGCCCCATCGACGACCTGGTTGCGCTGCTCGAACACGCCGGCGCCCTGGTCGTAGTCCGCGATCTGGGCACCACCGAACTCGACGCCGTCAGTCAGTGGCCGCACGACCGGGCGCCGCTGATACTCCTCAACTCCACTGCTCCTGGTGACCGTTCACGCTTCAGCCTCGCTCACGAGCTGGGCCATCTGATCATGCACCGCGAACCAGGCGAGGGACGTACACAAGAGGCCCAGGCCGACCGGTTCGCCGCCGAGTTCCTCATGCCGCACGAGGTGATCCTGGGAGAGCTGAAGCCCGGCATCGACGTCGCCCGCCTCATGGACCTCAAAGCCCGCTGGGGGGTCTCCATGGCCGCCCTCATTCGGCGGGCCACGGACCTGGGCGTGATCAGCGAATGGCAGTACCGCACGCTCATGGTCGAGTTGTCCGCACTCGGCTACCGCACCAACGAACCAATCGTCATCCGGCGCGAGACCCCGCGCCATATCGCTCAGGCCGTCACCCGGCTTGAGGGACAGCACCACCTCAGTGCGACCGAGACCGCTCATCTGGCGGGCCTGGGTCGTGAGGAGTTCCACGAGATCTACTTGTGCGCTTCTTCTCCGCCCGGACACAAGGACGTGCCGGACCCTTCTGCGAGGTGATTCATGAGCAACGCTCCCGATCCCAGGCCACGACCGCCCGCCGTGAAGACGCTCGACCACACCGTGGCCGCGGTGCCGCTCCTGCAGGGCCGGGTACTACTGCACGAACATGCCCAGCACACTCCCCGACCTCGCCCGGCCCTCGATGACAGCCTGAGCGGCGTGGTCATGACCGGCGCCAACGCCGACGCACGCGCCTTCCAGCTCCGCGCCGACGTCGGCTACCAGGGCACTCTGCTGATCGACAGCGCCGTGTACACCACGTACACGGCAACGGCGGAGGAGCCGTTCATGGCTCCTCCCGACGAACTGTTCGCCGCCGTGGACACCTCGCTGAACTTCCAGAAGGCTCGAGGGGCAACCGCCGCACTGACACCCACCGGCTACATACCGCCGGCGAACTCCCGTGCCCTCAAAGGGGTAATGCGGGAAGCCAACCGGATCGAGCGAGCCGACACGCTGGTCTCCCTTCCGATCGATGTCACCTGGCTGAGCCGGGAGAACATCGGCCAACTGATCGCGGTCTGCGACAAGATCCGTCACCCGAAGGCAGTCATCCTCTTCCGCCAGTTCGACCCACTGGGACAGACGAAGGACATCCCGGCCAACTTGCGCAGGCTGTTCACCGAGGTCGAGTACATGTCACTGCTGCGCACAGACCTCGCAGCTCTCGACGTGATGGCGCACGGCGCCCTGTGCGCGGGAATCGGCGTCCAGAGCTCGCTCCGCCACGCGATACCGCCCGACGAGAAGGCCCAGGTAGGTAAGCGCGGTGGCGGCCCCACGTACCCGCACATCCTGATGCCGCAGTTGATGTGCTTCAAGGGCGCCGAGTTCTTGTCCAAGGTCTACGGCAATTCCGATCCGGCAACCTGCGACTGCGAGGAGTGCGACGGGCGCAGCCTCGACAGGTTTTACCTTTCCGACGGCGAAACGCGGCGTGAGGCCGAGAACCACAACATCCACACCTGGGGCGCATGGGTCAGCGACATGGCAAGCTACCGAGCCGGCTCCGAGCGTAAGACGTGGTGGCGCAACAAATGCGCTGCAGCCGTCGACCGCTACGCACTGGAAAACCAGCGCATCGGAGTGGGTGCGAGTCCCAAGTCCGGGTTCCAAGTACCCGCGCCGCTCAAAGCATGGGCGACGTTGCCCGCCACTCAGTAGCCGGACGCACCCCCTCAGGGAAGCTGACGGTGGACCTCTTCCAGGAATTTCCAGCCAGAAACCGTATGGCGCTTGCGCACGAAGGGGCTGGGTGGCACAACAACCTCGACCGCATCACCCTGGACGTGGAGCAACCCGATGCCGTAGAAGTCAGCGCGCATCACCGCCTCGTTCTTGCGCCGCAACGCGCCATCGATCAATACAGAACGAGCAGTGAATGGCGTGAACCGCTCGGCCCGCTCCATCGCCGATTCCCAGCTGCGTCCGGGCACGAACACCATGTCGACGTGGACCGGCTGGGTTGCCAGACGGGTAATCAATCCGTGGCGTCGGACCACCGCCCCCTTCGGCAGGCACTTCAACGCTCGGCGTTCCCTGCCGTTCAGTGATCCGTCAGGAACAGGCTCGCCGAGCGGCAGCGCCATCAAGAGGTTCAGGGCATCCGGTCGCGTCAGGGGTGGCATACCCGCAGCCGCCCGTCGCTCCCGCTCTCGCGCCTCGACTCGGTAGGCCGCAACGACCTTCGCCCCCTCGGCTTCAACAACCGCCAGGTTCGCATCGCGGGGTACGAGATCGCCGGGAGCCAGCGCCCCCGCAACCACGCCCAAGGGCTCCCGCGCCGCGATTGCCATCGACCAACCCGCTCTCGTCCTGCACCCGACGCCCTCCCCAGCAGGGCCGTACACGCTCATCCTTACCGCTTGCCCCGCGCCACCGGAAGCAGCCTCAACAACAAAGCCAACAGACCTCAACCGGCCCTAGACACGGGAACGCATCCATACGAGCGGCAAGGCTAGTACGGACACTCGTACGAACGACGACCACTACCCCGATAGCTCCGCATCGGTCATCCGCCCCCTCTCACTGCACAATCCGCACCCACAACAGGTCACAGACGAGCGACTGCGATCGTAGTCATCCCGCGCCGCGATGCCTACAGTTGTTCGAATTATTGGGGCCGCCCCTACCTACCGGAAACGTCTACCCCCAAGCGGCAACCGACCAGCGCCGCGCCATCGGCCTGACTGGCAGAACCCCCGCCGAAACGAGCCGAGGGGGGTCAACACCTGTCACGTTCGTGTCACCAACAGCGTTGACGCGCCTGGACGGCAAGATCCCAACTCGGTCAAACGCTCCCGACCTGGACCACATGGACACCAGAAGACAGCTTCGCCTACCTGTGCCAGGTGGTACCGAGCGAAGGGCCCAGGATCAGGACGGGCGCCTCTTCAGGGCCGTCGAAGCGGTATTGCAGGATGCCGGGCGTACTCTCACTCACCCGGCTCACACTCCCACATCTCACGATTTCTCACGTACCCGGGTCGGAACTCCGTGCAGTCCGTCCCCTCTTGTGGTGACCTCGCGAAGATCCTCCGCACCGGGCTTCACCCCACCCCCCGGTGGTCGCCACGTCGGCCTGCTTCCTGCCTCCTGTCTCCTGCCGACATGGCAGGACGGCAGGGCGTCGGCCACCACCGCGCGCGATGTCAGCCGGTTTCCGTCAAGGCCGTGCGCGCGGCGGTGAGGATGTCCTCGGAGAGCGGGGCTTCCCTGGTGGCGCGGGCCAGGACGAGTGCGCCGAGCATGGTGCAGAGCCGGGTGATGCCGTCCTGGTCCTCGGTGGCGAGGAACGCGGCGAAGTCGCTCACACCCTCGGCGTAGACGCGGCGGGCCTCACGGCTGCCCGGCTCGCGGGCCATGTCGTGGGCGAGCGCGGCCGCGGGGCAGCCCTCCGCCGGGTTGTCGCGGTGCTCGACGGAGAGGTAGGCATCGATCAGCGCCTGCTGGGCGGCCGCACGCCGACCGGAGCGCTGCTCAGGTCCGGCGCCCTGCTCAAGCCCGGCGTCCTGCTCGACGGCGGCCTGCTCGACGGCGATCTGCTCCAGTGCGGCTGCGCGGCGGGAGGCAAGTTCGCCGAAGGCGTGCGCGGTGGCCTCGTCGATCAGCGCCTCCTTGGAGGGGAACTGCTTGTAGAAGCCGCCGTGGGTCAGGCCGGCCGCCTTCATCAGGTCGGCGACGCTGACGTGTGTGCCCTGCTCGCGGAACAGCCGGGAGGCGGTCCGCACGACCCGCTCGCGGTTCTCCTGCGCCTGCGCCTGTGATGCACGACCCATCGGCCACCTCCCAGTTGAATGTCGATCGCAATCTATTCTATGCTCGCTTTAGATTACGACCGTAATCTACTTGGGCGGGCCGTCCTGTCGGGCCCCGCAGCACTGGGGAGCAGCCATGGAACTGAAGAACACTGTCGCGGTGGTCACCGGCGCCAACCGGGGACTGGGCCGCCATCTGGCCGCCCAGCTCCTGGAGCGCGGCGCGAAGGTGTACGGGGCGGCGCGGCGCCCCGAGACCGTCGACCTGGCGGGTGTGATCCCGCTGCGCCTGGACATAACGGACGAGGAGTCGATCCGGGCCGCGGTCAGCGTCGCGTCCGACGCGACGCTGCTGGTGAACAACGCCGGCATCTCCACCGCCACCCCTCTGATCGCCGGCGACCCTGACGCGGTGCGGCTGGAGATGGAGACGAACTTCTTCGGGCCGCTCGCCGTGACCCGGGCGTTCGCCCCGGTCATCGAGGGCAACGGCGGCGGCGCCGTCCTCAACGTCCTGTCGGTGCTCTCCTGGCTGCACCCCGCCGGCCTCGGGGCCTACGCGGCGGCGAAGGCCGCCGGATGGGCGCTGACCAACGCGAGCCGGGAGGAGCTGGCGCCCCGGGGCATCAGCGTGTCGGCGCTGCACGTCGGATACATGGACACCGAGATGGCCGCGAGCATCCCCGCCGACCAGAAGGCCGACCCCGCCGATGTCGCCGCCCAGGCACTCGCGGGCCTCGAGGAGGGCCGGCTCGAAGTCCTCGCCGACGACACCACCCGGTACGTCAAGCAGGGCCTGGCTGCCGCCCCGGACCCGGCGTGAAGCCCGCTTGCCCGGACAGCGGCGGCGTCACATGTCACGCATGTTGTGAGACGAGACCGAAGAGGGACGAGACAGAGAGAAGGGGAAGGCGATGAAGGCCTTCAGGGTCGAGCGCTACGGCAGCAAGGACGGCCTGCGCCTCGGTGAGATGCCGGACCCACGGGTGGGCGCGGACGACGTCCTGGTCCAGGTCCACGCGGCGAGCGTCAACCCGCTCGACCACAAGATCCGGGACGGGGAGTTCAGGACGATCCTGCCGTACAAGGTTCCGTTCGTGCTGGGCAACGACCTGGCCGGGGTCGTGATCAGGGTCGGCGAGGCCGTCACGCGCTTCGCCGTGGGCGACGAGGTCTACGCGCGGCCCGACAAGGACCGCATCGGCACGTTCGCCGAGCTCATCGCGGTGCACCAGGACGACGTGGCGCTCAAGCCCGCCACGCTGACCATGGAAGAGGCCGCGTCCCTTCCGCTGGTCGCCCTGACCGCATGGCAGGCGCTGGTCGAGCGGGCGCACGTGCGACCAGGTCAGAAGGTTCTCGTCCATGCCGGTTCCGGCGGTGTGGGCACCGTCGCCATCCAGCTCGCGAAGCACCTGGGTGCGAGCGTGGCCACGACGACGAGCACGGCCAACACCGATTTGGTGAGAAGTCTGGGCGCGGACGTCGTCGTCGACTACAGGAAGGAGGCGTTCGAGACGGTCCTGCGGGACTACGACGTCGTCCTTGACCCGCTCGGCGGTGAGAACCTCGAGAAGTCGCTACGGGTGCTCAAGCCCGGCGGGACGGCCATCAGCATCGCGGGCCCCCCGGACGCGGCCTTCGCCAGGGAGCTCGGGGCGAACCCGGTCGTCCGGCTGGTGATGAGCGCGCTGAGTTTCCGCATCCGACGACGCGCCCGTAGGCGCCGGGTGACGTATTCGTTCCTGTTCATGCGGGCCGGCGGGGACCAGCTGCGGGAGATCGCCGCGCTCGTCGACGCGGGCCGGATCCGTCCCGTCGTCGACCGCGTCTTCGGGTTCGAGTCGACACCGGAGGCACTGGACTACGCCGAGGAGGGACGGGCGAAGGCCGGCAAGGTGGTCGTCACGATGACGTGAACGGTTGACCCACCCCGAAGACCGAGGGCGGGCCCAAGTCGTGGCCAGGGTCCGGCAAGCAGGCCTACACCGACGGCGTGCTGATGGTCGTCGACGGTACCGCCGAGCGGCTCGCGCCCTCCGATCCGCGTTCGGCCCGCACGAAGGTCCTCAGTGTCTACGCCATGATGCCCGGGACCCTGCAGCTCTCCCGGGCACTGACCGACCGCCGGCTCTCCGACGCCCTCCTCGAAGAAGGCATCCACAATGCCCTGACCGCGTTCGGCATCGCGGAGTCCCGCTGACTCGCGGCAGCACGATTCAGAGGTCGGTGGGTGAGCCCAGGCCGGTGAGAGCGCCGACCGGGTCGAGGTCGGGGGTGCCCCGGGGCCACCAGTCGTCGTGGCCCGGCTCCGACTCATAGGCGTACCAGAGGCCGTCGTGGCCGAGGCGGAGCTGTATGTGGCCACGAGGGTGCGTGAGGTGGTTGTGCCAGGGGCGGAAGGCGGGGAAGTCCGCCGCGAGGAGCAGTGGCCGGGCCCGGTCGAATCGACCCGCCGGAGGGTCCCAGGGTTCCTCCAGGACGGCGAGCCCTTCCAGTCCGCCCTGGCGCCAGGCGGCGACCGCACGCGCCAGATCGGCTGGGGTACGGCCCGCTGCGGTGGCCAGGGACGCGTAGAGGGCCCGGGTGGTGGCGGTGAGGCCGGAGCCCGGGCGGTTGGCGGCAAGGCGGACGGCGTCCTGCCACAGCGTCAGCTCCGCGAGGGGGTCGCGGCCCGTGGTGAGCAGGGCATGCGCGCGGGCGGCCGCGTCGGTGGCCAGCTGGTCCAGTGCGAACGGGTCGGGGCCGCCGGGGGACGCCGGGTAGGCCGGGGGCTGCTCCGGATGCGGAGGCGGCGGCAGCGGAACCGGCAGGGGTGACGGCGTACGAGGCTCGACGGCGTCACGGGCCAGTACTCCGGGGAGTGCCGGTTCCCGGGTGGAACGGGCCGAACGGGCGGCCAGGGTCGCGTTGCGCCGGGACAGCTCGTCCAGCAGTTCACGCTCGCCCCGGCCACGCAACAGGAGGAGGACGAACGGGTCTTCGTCCAGCAGCCGTGCGGTCTGGTAGCAGAGGGCGGCCGCGTGCTTGCAGGGGTGGCCGGAGTCGGGGCAGCTGCAGCGCGGTACCAGGTCACCGGGGCCGGGGAGCAGGCCCACTCCGCTGTCCGCGAGCGACTGGGGCAGGTCCTTGTCGAGCAACGCCGCGATGTGGCCCGGATGTGCGGCAGCGGTGTCGAGGAAGCGCTCCCAGTCGTCGTCCGGGAGCGTACGCATCCGGATCTGCACGCGGTACGGTCGCGGACGGCTTCCGTGCACGTAGGCGAGCACGAGCCCGGGTGTGACAGTGATGGCATCCACGTGCCCCTGTCCCGCGTACGTCTTGCCCCGGCCGAGTCGCGCCGCGTCCAGCGCCATCTCCTCCAGCGCGGCGACCCACGCGTTGCCCCACCATGTCCCGGCGAACCCGTCGGCGCCCGGCGGCCGCGGCGGCAGCGCGGGAAAGGTACGCCGCAGCTCACCGTCACGGGCCGGGGCGGCCATGGAACGAGCGGCCGCCGGGAGGCTCTGCGCGGGGCGGGAGTGCGGCTCGGGCCACGACGCGTCGGAGTCGGCCGGTCCCACGGCGCCCGACTCGGTGCCGGCGGCACTGCCGGCGAGATGCGAGAGGTCGTCGTCGGACACCGACTCGGACAGGGCGTCGCGTCCCGCCCGACGGTGCGCCGAGGCGCCATCGTCGGCGGGCGTGGTGCGGGAGCCCGGAGCCGAGGTGTGGTCGGGCCTCCGGCCGGCGGCGGACTCGGCGTCGGCGTCGGCGTCGGCCGGCCGGGTTCCGGCTCCGGCTCCGGCTCCGGCTCCGGCTCCGGCCAACCGGTGCCTGGCGTCGACAGATCGGGGCCCTGCCTCGGCATCGTCGTCCCGGCCGCGCGCGTCGGCGTCGCCAGGCCCGGAGCCGAGGTCGGTGTCCGTGTCCGTGTCGGCCGGGCTGCCGTCTCCGGCGGCGCCGGGTGTCACCGCTCGATGCGTGCTGCCCGGATCGGTGTCCGGCCCGTCCGTCCGGTCCTCCCTCTCCAGCCGGGACGACAGCTCGAAGATGTCCCCCAGCCTCTCGGCCAGTTCCCGGACCTTGGCCGCGGCCTCGCGGTTCGGCGTGGCGGGACGCGGTCCGGGAGCGGTCGGCTCGGCGCCGCCCCGTCGCCTTCGGGCCCCGACTCCCTTGCCCTGCGCGGCCGTTCGCTCCCGCTCTGCCTTTGCTCGCGCGGCACGCAAGGCCTCGCGGGCCACGTCGCCAGGGCGCGCCGCGGCGGAAGCAGCGCCGGGCGGACCACTCTCCGGCGCCCCGGACACCTCATCGGGCCGACCGCTCGGCGCAGTCTTGGAAACCGCAGGCTCGGAGACCGCAGGCTCGGAGACCGCTTCTGGGAGACCGCCTCCCGACGGCTCGGGGGCGGCGGCGTCAGCGGGACCGGCCGCCGTCGAACCGAAGCGCGCAGAGGGCCGGCCGGTCCGCGGTGACTCGGAGGCCTCCGAGGTCCGACCGCTCGGCGGCGACTCGGCGACCGCGTCGGCCCGACTGACGGCCTGTGACCCGGGAGTCGTCTTGCGTCGGCCGCCCGCCCACGGTCCGACGGCCGTGTCCGGTCGGCCTGTCGCCGTCGAGTCGGCGACCGGATGCCGAGACGCCGGACGCGAGCCCGGGGCGCCCGGCCTCTCGGCATCCGGTCCCGTGGTGTGTCCGGGATCCGGGGTCCCCTGTGCACCCTCGGTCCCCGCGGCAGCGGCGCCACCACCGGTCCGGCCCACGGCCCGCCGCAGTGCCTCGCGCGCGACATCGCCAGGCCTGGGCCCTGGCGCCGGGGCCCCTTCAGCGACTCCCCTGCCCGGCCCGGCAGCCCCGGAGCGCTCGCCCGACGCCGGGCGCGCGCCCGGCCCGAAGCCCTTGCCCTCGTCCTTGCCCTTGCCCTTGCCCGACGCAGGGTGCGCCACGGACGCGGGGCTCTCACCCGGCGTCGCGTCGGGACCCGACGTCGGGGCTGAACCCGACGCGGGACGCGCGCCCGACGTGGCGGAGGACATCCCCGCCGGGTCTGAACCCGCGATACCGGCTTCCCCCCGCCGGGCCGCACGCAGGGCACGACGGGCGGCGTCGGCGGGCCGCGGCCCCTCTTCCGGGCGACAGCCCGCGGGGCGGGAGTCGTCAGCCGGAGACACCGTGTCGGCAGCCTTGAACATCCCCTCTTCCCGCAGCACCCGGTCGGCCTCGGGCGCCCCCTCGTCCGGCAGCGCTCCCTCGCCCGGCAGCGCCCCCTCGCCCCGCGGCGCCTCCTCGGCCTCGAAGCCTTCCTGCATCCGGCCCGCCCCTGCGGTCGAGCCGGTCCGCCTCACCAGGCGGGGCTCTTCCCGACTCGTCTCGCCCGGCGCCACGCCCGCGTCATCCGGCGAAGGCTCGTCGCGCGACGCACCCGGCACGGTCGACGGGCTCTCGTCCGTCGGCACCCCCGCCACGGTCGGTGAGCGTTCGCCCGCCGGCACGTCCCGTCCGCCCGGCGGATGTTCGTGCGGCCCGTCCGCCTTGTCCCGTCTATCCCTCGGAGTCATCACGCCGACCTCCGGAGTGACACCAGGTCGGACAGGTCACGGTCGGTCAGCTCCGTCAGGGACGCCTCGCCCGAGCCGAGAATCGCGTCCGCCAAAGCCCGCTTGGAAGCCAGCATGTCGGCGATGCGGTCCTCGACGGTGCCCTCGGTGATGAGGCGGTGCACCTGGACGGGCTGGGTCTGGCCGATGCGGTAGGCGCGGTCGGTGGCCTGTTCCTCGACGGCGGGGTTCCACCAGCGGTCGAAGTGGATGACATGCCCCGCGCGCGTGAGGTTGAGGCCTGTCCCGGCCGCCTTGAGAGACAGGATCAGGACCGGCGTCGCTCCGCTCTGGAAACGGTCCACCATCCGTTCGCGCTCCGCCACCGGCGTGCCCCCGTGAAGGAGCTCGACAGGGACCGCCCGCGCCGCCAGATGGTTCGTGATCAACCGGGCCATCCCCACGTACTGCGTGAAGACGAGCGCCGAACCGTCCTCCGCGAGCAACGTGTCCAACAGCTCGTCGAGCAGGGCCAGTTTCCCGGAACGGGCGGCCTGCCGAGCCGCCCCCGAGCCGCTGGGACGCCCGTCCGGTTCCTCCTTCAGGTACAGCGCGGGGTGGTCGCAGATCTGCTTGAGCGCGGTGAGGAGCTTCAGGACGAGGCCGCGCCGGGCGATGCCCTCCGTCGACTCGATGGCCAGCATCGATTCGCGGACCACGGCCTCGTACAGGGAGGCCTGTTCACGGCTGAGAGGGACGGGATGGTCCGTCTCCGTCTTGGGGGGCAGCTCGGGGACGATGCCCGGGTCGGACTTCTTGCGCCGGAGGAGGAAGGGCCGGATCAGGCGGGACAGGCGGGCCACGGCCTCCTCGTCCTCGCCGTTCTCCACTGCGCGTGCGTGCCGGGCGCGGAAGGACTTCAGCGGGCCGAGAAGCCCCGGCGTGGTCCAGTCGAGCAGGGCCCACAGCTCGGAGAGGTTGTTCTCCACCGGTGTGCCGCTCAGGGCGACCCTGGCCGGTGCGGGGATCGTCCGCAGGGCCTTGGCCGTCGCCGAGTACGGGTTCTTGACGTGCTGGGCCTCGTCCGCGACGACCATGCCCCATGCCTGCTGGGCGAGCCGCGGCGCCGTCGACCGCATCGTGCCGTAAGTGGTCAGGACGAAACCGCCGTCCATGTCGGCCAGGGAGCGCTCCGGTCCGTGGAAGCGGCGCACGGGCACTCCGGGGGCGAACCGCTCGATCTCCCGCTGCCAGTTGCCGAGCAGTGAGGCGGGGCACACGACGAGGGTCGGTTCGGTGCGTGCCCGCTTCAGGTGGAGGGCGATGACCGTGACGGTCTTGCCGAGCCCCATGTCGTCGGCGAGGCAGCCGCCGAGACCGAGCGACGTCATGAGGTCGAGCCAGGCCAGTCCGCGGAGTTGGTAGTCCCGGAGGGTCGCCTTGAGCGCGGCGGGTGGTTCGGCGGGCAGCAGTCCCGCCGTCAGACGGTCGCGCAGGGCGGCGATCGCGCCGACCGGCACCGCCTCGACCGTCTCGCCGTCGACCTCCGCGGTGCCGGTGAGCGCGACGGAGAGGGCGTCGACCGGGTCGAGCAGACCCAGTTCGCGCTTGCGGGCCTTGCGGACCAGGGCCGGGTCGACGAGCACCCACTGGTCGCGCAGCCGGACGACGGGGCGGTGTGCCTCGGCCAGGGCGTCCATCTCCGCCTCGCTGAGCGGATCACCACCCAGCGCCAACTGCCAGCGGAACTGGAGCAGTTCCTCGCTCTCGAAGAAGCCCGTACCGTCCGTGGCCGAGCCCGGCGCGGTGCGGACGACCGCCGCCGCGCTCAGGTCCTGGGCGAGGTCACGGGGCCAGTGCACGGCGACCCCGGCCGCGCCGAGGCGAGTCGCCGCGACACCCAGCAGGTCCGACAACTCGCCCTCGGACAGTGCCAGTACGTCCGGCACGTCCTGCGCGGACAGCCGGTCCAGGGGCGCCCAGACACGGGCGGCGCGCCGCACGGCGAGGGCGGCGTCGACACGGGCGCGCGGGCCGAACGTGGTGTCGGCGGCGCCCGCCCACAGGCTCGCGGCGTCGACGACGAGGGTGGGGTCGGCGAGGCTGTGCACCTGGACGACGGCCGCGCCCGCCCGCCGCGCGCCCTCGCTGTCGTCGAACAGCTCGTACGCCGACAGGTCCAGGCGCAGGGAGATCCGGACGCCCGCGTCCATGCCCGCGGCGACCTCCGCCGCCCAGTCCTGGGCACCCGGCAGTCGCTGAGGGCCTGCCGCCGCGAAGGGCTTCCCGGCGGCGTACGGAGCGGCCGGGGTACGGGGCAGGGCGTCGGCGACCGCGTCCAGGAAGGCACGTGTCAGTGCTTCCGGGTCGGGCAGCCGGAGCGGGCCGCTGCCCGGCAGGGGGACGGCGTGCCCCTCGAACGGGAGGGCCGCGGCGACGGCCCGCAGGTGGGCGATGTCGTCCGGGTCCAGGGGGCCGGCCCGCCAGGCGTCGTATCCGTCGGCTGTCAGGCCCGGGAGCAGTCGACCGCGCGCGACGAGCCGCAGCGCGTGCAGTGCGGCGGCGCCCCAGCAGGCCGTGGCGGGGTGCGCGGCAAGATCACGCCTGGCCCGGACGAGCAGGGGCAGCGCCTGGGTGACGGGCAGTGTCAGTGCGGGGGCCGACCATCGCCGGGCCCCGGTCCCGTGCCGCCGTACGACCGTCAGCTCGGTGTCCGGGGCGGGGACCGGTGTGTCGCCGCCCGGGTCCCAGAAGGCCATCCGCCCGTCGCGGGGCAGCGCGGCGGGCAGGAACACGGCGGCCAGCCGGACGGACACCTCGGGCGCGGTGCCGGAATCGGCACGCGTCTCCCCCGCGTTCATGCTCCCGGCCACCTCCCTCGCCCCGGACGGATCACTCGTCCTCGACTCTACGGGCCGGGTCCGACAATGCGGCTCGGCGGCGGAGCGGGGCGGTCAGGGCGTCGTTCTGGAGACCACGTAGACCATGGGGTGGCCGGGCTTCGACCAGTTCACGACGATGTCCTGCGTGGGGGTCGGGTTCTTCCTGGCGTGGCTGAGGCCCGACCAGGGGCCGGGTCCCGTGAACTCCCAGCCGACGACCCTCTGGTCACGGGCGCCGATGGCGATGTCGTCCTTCTTCAGGGCGGCACGGCTGGTGCCGATGGTCTTGAGGAAGTGGTCGAGGGCCTCGTCGCTGGTGAGGAACTGGACGTAGAGGCGGCTGGTCTTCCAGTTGTTCGTCTCGTAGTACGCCACCTCGGCCGAGTAGCCCGGGATGGGCACCTGGTACAGGCGGCGCTGGACACGGGAGGGCCAGCCCGGGGTCAGGCCGGTCGCCGAGTACTTCGCCTCCTTGTCCTTGCCGCTGTCGCGGCTCTGGTTGGCGGAGATCACCAGGTAGCCGGCCGGGACGCCGATGAGCAGCACGATGATCAGAAGTGTCAGGGCGCGGCGGCGGATCGTGCGGCCCCGGTCCTCGGGCGGCCGCGACGGCTCGTCCGGGGGCGAGGCCTGGCGCGGCAGCGAGGCCGTCACAGCGTCTCCTGCGCCGAGCGGCGGGACTCGGCGAACCGCTCGTACCGCTCGTAGCGCTCGACGCGGCGGCGGTTGGCGCGCCGGAAGCGGCGGGCGACCAGGCGTGCGAGGTCGGCGGCGCCGACCATGCCGGCCTCGGGGCCGAGCTGGGCGCGGGCGATGCGGGCCTCGGGGCGGTATCCGCGGCCGGTCAGGTGGCGCCGGAAGGCGTCCCTCGCGGGGCCGATCAGCAGGTCGTCGGCGGCGCTGACGCCCCCGCCGATGACGAAGCAGGACGGGTCGAGCGCGGCCGCGAGGTTCGCGATGCCGACGCCGAGCCACTGGCCGATGTCCTGGAGCAACTCGATGCACATCGCGTCGCCCTCGCGGGCCAGCTCGGTGATCATCGGGCCGGTGATCTCGGAGATGTTGCCCTTGACGTGCTCGATGATCCCGTAGGCCACCGGGGAGTCGGCGGCGGCGAGTTCGCGGGCCTCGCGGACCAGCGCGTTGCCGGAGCTGTACTGCTCCCAGCAGCCGCGGTTGCCGCACGGGCAGCGGTGGCCGCCGGGGACGACCTGCATGTGGCCGAACTCGCCGGCCACACCGAACTTGCCGCGCTTGACCTGCCCGTCCTCCAGGATGGCGCCGCCGATTCCGGTACCGAGCGTGATCATGACGAGGTGGTCCTCGCCGCTGCCCGCGCCGAAGCGCCATTCCGCCCAGGCGGCCGTGTTGGCGTCGTTGTCGACCAGTACGGGCACGGCGAGGCGTCCGGCGATGCGGTCCCGCAGGGGCTCGTTGCGCCACGACAGGTGGGGCGCGAACAGGACGCGGTTGCGTTCCGCGTCGACCCAGCCGGCCGCGCCGATGCCGACCGCGTGCACGTCGTGCCGGTCGGAGAGGTCCAGGACCAGTTCGACGATGGTGTCCTCGACGACCTTGGGGCTCTTGGACTTGTCGGGGGTCTCGGTGCGGACCTTCTCCAGGATGTTGCCGTCCGCGTCGACGACTCCCGCCATCACCTTCGTACCGCCGATGTCGATGCCGACGGTGGGTACGCGCGGTGCCGTCAGGTGGGAACGGCGCTCACGCGTGCCCACGGTGCGCAGGACGGTGGACCGGCGGGAGCCGATGGGGGCGCCCGCGGCTCTGGCGGAGCCGAGCGCCTTGGGGAGTGCGAGGTCGCGGTAGGTGCTCATCGCGCCGATTCTGCCGCACGCCGCGGCCGGACCGCACGGCGGCGCCCCCTCGCTCCGCACCGGGAACACCCGGGGCGGCCCGGTGGGCCGCGGTCGTCCGTGGGGCGCGGGTTCGTCGTGGCTGGTCGCGCGGTCGCCCGCGCCCCCGGTCGTCACGCTGCCGGGGCAGGCGGCTTCCCGGCTCCGGGGTGGTTGGCGCGCGGTATGTGTCGTTCCTGTTCGTCGATGTCGTCGGCCGGCGGCTGCTGCGGGTCAGCGAGACGTCCGGCTCGCCGCCATCCGCCATTCGGCGGATCGGGTCCTCCGCGGAGATGTTTTTCTCGGACGCGTCCGCTCGGAGCCGTTCCGGGTGATGCCCCGGGAGGTGTCTCCATCACCCGAGTGGGTGATCCTGGCGCCGGTTCGGCGAAGTGGGTCCGCCGCGGCCCTGTCCCTGGCGGGCACTGGCTCGCGGGCGTCCTGGACGCGCTCCGCCCACACCGGTGACGAACCCGGCGGAAAATGCGCTGGCGCCGCCGCAGCAGCGGAGTCGTACCAGGTCAGGGGCGTACGAGCAGCTGGAAATCGAAGGAGTAGCGCGAGGCGCGGTAGGTGTGGGAGCCGAACTCGACGGCGCGGCCCGTGTCGTCGAAGGTGGTGCGCTGCATGGTGAGCAGCGGGGCGCCCTCGGACTCGTCGAGGCGCTCGGCCTCCACGAGCGTGGCGGCACGGGCGCCGACGGACTGGCGGGCGCTGTGCAGGGTGATGCCCGCGCCGCGCATCATCCGGTACAGACCGGTGGCCTCCAGCTGTGAGCTGTCGAGGTCGAGGAGGCCGGGGGGCAGGTAGTTGCCGAGGTACGCCATCGGCTCGCCGTGGGCCAGGCGCAGCCGCTCCACCCGGTGCACGTCGCTGCCCTCCGCCACCGCCAGGGCGGCCGCCACCTCGGCCGACGCCGGGACGACGGTGTTGACGAGGACGCGGGTCGCCGGGCGCTGTCCCGCCGCCTCCAGGTCGTCGTAGAGGCTGCTGAGCTCCAGCGGGCGTTTGACCTGGCTGTGCACGACCTGGGTGCCGACGCCCCGGCGGCGCACGAGGAGGCCCTTGTCGACCAGGGACTGGATCGCCTGGCGGACCGTGGGGCGGGACAGGCCGAGGCGTCCGGCGAGCTCGATCTCGTTGCCCAGGAGGCTGCCAGGGGTCAGGGCGCCGTGCTCGATCGCCGCTTCGAGCTGCTGGGCCAGCTGGAAGTAGAGCGGCACCGGGCTGTTCCGGTCGACGCTGAGCTGGAGCGGCGCGGTCGGGTCCACATCTGGTTTCGGCACGGGCCCGAGCGTAGCTCCGGTGAATGATGACGGGAAGTTGTGAAGTTCGATTGTCCGGACAAAGCGTTGACAGGGTGTAGGGTCCGCCCTCAGTTTGGTCCCATGCGCATCGGACTCATCGGGACGGGTCGTATCGGTACATTTCATGCGACCGCCCTCAGTCGTCACCGCGAGGTGGGCGGCTCCCTCATCGTCACGGACGCGGACCCCGCACGGGCACGACGGCTCGCGGACCGCTTAGGCGCCACGGCGGCGCCCGGCGTGGACGAGATCTTCACCTGGGGCGTGGACGCCGTGGTCATCACCGCGGCCACATCGGCCCACGGCGAACTGATCGGTCGGGCAGCACGGGCCGGGCTTCCCGTCTTCTGCGAGAAGCCCATAGCCCTCGACCTGGCGGGCACACTGACGGCCATCGCGGAGGTCGAAGCAGCCGGAACGATCCTGCAGATGGGCTTCCAGCGGCGCTTCGACCTGGGCTACACGGCCGCGCGCGAGGCGGTGCGCTCCGGCCGGCTCGGCCGGCTGCACACCGTACGGGCGATGACCTCCGACCAGTCACCGCCGTCGCCCGCGTACCTGCCGCTCTCCGGCGGACTGTACCGGGACGCCCTGGTGCAGGACTTCGACATGCTGCGGTGGGTGACCGGGCACGAGGTCACCGAGGTGTACGCGATGGGGTCGGACACCGGGCCCCCGATGTTCCGCGAGGCGGGCGACATCGACACGGCGGCGGCCGTCCTCACGCTGGACGACGGCACGCTCGCCTCGGCGACGGCGACCCGCCTGAACGGCGCCGGCTACGACGTACGGATGGAGCTGGCCGGAGAGCTGGACCAGATCGGGGTCGGGCTCGACGACCGCACGCCCATCGCGTCCACGGAAGCGGCGGGGCCGCCGGCCGCGACCAAGCCGTGGACGGGGTTCCTGGAGCGGTTCGGGCCGGCGTACGAGGCGGAGCTGCACGCGTTCGTCGAGGTGGTGCGCGGCGAGCGGGCCAACCCGTGCGACGGGCGCGAGGCGCTGCACGCGCTGCGGATCGCCGAGGCGTGCGAACTGTCCCGGCGCGGACGCAGGGCGGTCCACCTTGCGGAGATCCCCGGCGGCCGGGACTGACCTCCCTGCCGGGCCGGCGCCACCGGCGAGGGCCGGACGCCGCCGGGGCGCCCGGGCCGGGGCCTCGCCGCTCACACCGCCCGGGCCGCGCCACCCGGGCCTCAGCGCCCGTCCTCCTCCAGAAGTCCGGCGTCGTACGTCAACAGGGCGATCTGCACGCGGTTGTTGAGGTCGAGTTTGGCGAGGATGCGGGAGACGTGCGTCTTCACGGTGGCCACGCTCATGAACAGTCCGGTCGCGATCTCGGCGTTCGAGCAGCCCTGACCGACCGCCACGGCGACCTCGCGCTCACGGTCGTTGAGGGCGGCGACACGCGTACGGGCCGTCGTGCGCCGGGTGTCGAGCGCGCCGCCCGCGGCGTGCTCCATCAACTGCCGGGTGACGGTGGGCGAGAGCACGGGATCACCGGCCGCGACCCGGCGTACGGCGTGGAGGATCTCGGCGGGCGGGGTGTCCTTGAGAACGAAGCCCGCGGCGCCCGCACGCAGGGCGCGCAGCACCTGCTCGTCGGCGTGGAAAGTGGTGAGAACAATGACCTGGGGGGCGTCCTTGCGGCCGCGGAGCCGTTCCGTGGCGACCAGGCCGTCCACCGTCGGCATCCTGATGTCCATGAGGACGACGTCGGGGCGCGTACGGTCGACGAGCGCTTCGACCTCGCCGCCGTCGGCGGCCTCGCCCACGATCTCGAGGTCGTCGGCGCCGCCCAGCATGAAGGAGAGGCCGGCTCTGACCAGCGGGTCGTCGTCGACGAGGAGCAGACGGATCGGAGTCATGCGCCTACCGTAATGACACCGCCCCACCGGACCGCACCCTTTTCCCGGGCTCGTCCGGGGACGGCGGCCCCTCCAGTGCCCCTGCGCGACCGGGCACACGACGCACGCTCCGGCTCGCACGCCCGGTCGCGCACCGGCTCACACCGCGTCCTCAACGCCAGGGCAGCCACGCGTGCACGAGGAAACCGCCGTCCTCGCCCGGTCCATGCTCCAGGCGTCCGCCCGCGAGCGTGGCCCGTTCGGTGAGACCGATGAGGCCCTGCCCGGAGCCCGGGACGTGGGGGACGTCGCCGGGCGGCGGCGGGTTGTGCACGGAGACGGTGACGCCGGCGCCCCGGGCACCGGCCACGGTGACCGTGACCTCCGCGCCCGGGGCGTGCTTGCGGGCGTTGGTCAGGCACTCCTGGGCGATGCGGTACGTGGTGCGGCCCACCGAGGCGGGGACGTCGGCCGCGTCCACGACCCTGCTGTCGAGCGTGACCTTCATGCCTGCCTCGCGGCTCTCGGCGACCAGCCCCTCCAGGGCGGCGAGCGTCGGCTGCGGCCGCCCGGACTCGTCGCCGTCGTCACCGGAGGCCCGGAGCACCCCGATGATCTCCCGCAGGTCCTGGAGGGCCTCGTGCGCGCTCTCGCGGATCACCCCGGCGGCCCGCGCCACCTCCGCCCGGGGGGCGTCCGGCCGGATCTCCAGCGCCCCGGCGTGCACGCTGAGCAGGGTCAGCCGATGGGCGAGGACGTCGTGCATCTCGCGTGCGATGGCCTCCCGGGCCAGCCGCTGGGCCTGCTCGGCCCGCAGCTCCGCCTCGGTCTCCGCCCGCCGCGCACGGTCGCGAAGACTCATCATGAGCTGCCGCTTGGCCCGCGCGAGCATGCCCCAGCCCACCACCGCGACGGTCAGCAGCCCGCCGAGGCCGACGACCACGATGAACGGGAGCTCCGAGTCGGGGCGCAGCCAGTAGAAGACGGGCAGCAGCGCGAGACTGGCGCCCGCCATCCACGCGACGTACCTGAAGGGCCTGTGCACGGCGAGTGTGAACAGGGCGACCATCGCCGCGCCGCCCGCGCTGTTCGACACGAAGCCGACCGGCACCATCGCCACGGCCAGGCCGACCGGCCAGCGCCGCCGGAGCCAGACGGCCGCACAGGCCAGCGCCCCGAGCGACTGGTCGAGGACTTCCACCGCGTACGGGAGGGTGGGGTCCTTCGTCGCCTCCTCGGCGCCGAGGAGGCCCACCACGACGGCGATCAGGAAACAGGCGAAGTCGACGGCCCAGTCCCGCGCGGTGCGCCGCGGGCGTCCCTTGCGACCGGTGAGGTCCGGGTCCAGTTCCGAAGTGACGGCCGACGGGAGGAACCACCGGCGCACGGGGGTGGTCGGGGGTTTCGGCAGCGGCGCGATATCACTCACGGTCGACAAATCTACGCATCCGCGACCGCTCGCACCGCCCCGGACGCCTGATCATCTACCAAAGTCGCAGGCGCGGCAGACTTTCGGCCGGGCCCCCGGCGCCACCGGGGACTTCCGTCGGCCGGGCCTCGCCCCGCGGCCGATGAACGCGGGAGGACGGCGGGGCGAGGATCCTCGTATGAAGCAGGTTCTGGAGTTTCTCGGCGTGATCGCTCTGCTGCAGGGCGGGGTCGGCCTGGTGCACGAGTTCACCGGGTGGATGCGCGACTGGGGTCTCGTACAGCGGCTCGGTTTTCTCGACGGCCGCGAGATCTACGGGAGCGTCGCGCTGGTGGTGCTGTCGTTCGCGCTGTTCGCGGCGGCCGAGAGCCGCAAGACCGGATAGACGGAGTCCGGACAGGCGAAGTACGGACGGGCGGCGGCCGGACGGGAGACGGCCGGACGGGCGGTGTGCGGACAGCGGTGTCTGGACAGGCATCACCGGCACCGCCTCAAGGCCTTCCATGGGACGCCGCTCCCGAGGTTAACTCCCGGAAAACTCATGGGACTTGTCGGGAAACTCCACAGACTTGTCATTGACATGCCACCATCTACGCGCGTCATCATGAAGGCATGAGATTCCCCCCACGGATCACTCGCATCGGCGCCGCGGGCGCTGTCCTGTCCGCCCTCCTCATCGGCGGCACCGTCACCGCCAACGCCGCGGAGACGTCCGCCGCGGCGGTCGGCAGCGTCTGTTACGGCAGCCTGCCGTCCCAGGCGCACGACACGCTCGACCTGATCGAGCAGGGCGGCCCCTACCCCTACTCGCAGGACGGCAGCGTCTTCCAGAACCGGGAAGGCATCCTTCCCGGCCAGTCCACCGGGTATTACCACGAGTACACGGTCAAGACCCCCGGCTCCTCGACGCGCGGCGCCCGCCGCATCGTCACCGGCGAGGAGCACCAGGAGGACTACTACACGGCTGACCACTACGCCTCGTTCCGGCTGGTCAACTACGGCTGCTGAACCACCGCTGTGTCCGTCGGAACCGCCGGCGGCCCGGTAGGCGTTCAGCCGGGCCGCCGGTCTCCGCCGGGAGGCGCACAGCATGCGCGAAGACCTCGCCCCGCGACCCCCCACACCTGTCGCGGGGCGAGGCCCGTTCAAGCGCCGCAGCCCGTCCCGCTGCCTCGCGGAAGGCGCCGGAGCGGTCGTTCCTGTCGCCCGTCCCGACGCCGAGCCCTTCGCCGCTCCCCGGCTCGGGCCGGACAGGTACCCGATGCCGACCTGGGCCGACGGCCCGGCTTCGGGGCGATCAGTGCTCCGCCCGTGCCGCGTTACGTCTATCGTGGAAAATCACGCAATGACGACCCGTGTCGAGGCGGACAGCACATGAGGAAACCGCAGATCGACTACGCGGCGGTCTTCCGGGCCCTGCCCGGCATGGTGGCACTGCTCACCCCCGAGCTGGTGTACATCGACGCCAACGAGGACTTCCTGCGGCTGGCAGGCCGCACCCGCGAACAACTGCTCGGGCGCTACATTTTCGACGTCTTCCCCGAGAACCCGAACGATCCGGCCGCAGCGGGCATGCGGGAGACCCGCGAGTCGATGCTGCGGGTCGTCTCCACGGGCGAGCGCGACACGATGGCGCTGCTCCGCTACGACATCGAGGACCCCGCCCGCCCGGGCCACTGGGGAGAGCACTACTGGAGCCCGGTCAACGCACCCGTCCTCGGCGCCGACGGCAAGGTGGTGCTCGTCGTACACAGGGTCGAGGAGGTCACCGAACTCATCCGCGCCCGCGGCGGCCCCGGACACGACAGCCGCGACGCCCGCGTCCTGGAGGCCGAGCTGTACACCCGCGCCCGGGAACTGCAGGACGTCAACGAACGGCTGCGTCAGGCACACGCCCGGGAGCGCGAGGTCGCTCTGGCCCTGCAGTCGGCGATGCTGCCCGCACCCGTCCCGATCGGGCCGCACGAGGCGGCCGTGCGCTACCAGCCGGCCATCGACGCCCTGAACGTGTGCGGCGACTGGTACGACCTGGTCGACCTGCCCGGCGACAACCTCGCGGTCGCGGTCGGTGACGTCGTCGGCCACGGCCTGGCGGCAGCCTGCGCCATGGGACAGCTGCGCAGCGCGCTCAGCGCCGCCTGCCGGGTCGCCGGCGGCCCGGCCCGGGCGCTGGAGGCCCTCGGCCTGTACGCCCGCTTCGTCGAGGGCGCCGAGTCCACCACGGTCGTGACCACCTTCATCGACTGGGACAGCCACACCGTCACCTACAGCTGCGCCGGCCACCTCCCGCCCGCCCTGCTGCACCCCGACGGCACCGTCACCTTCCTCGACCAGGCCACCGATCCCCCGCTCGCGGCCCGCCCCGAGCACCACCGGCGCCCCCAGGCCCGCGTTCCCTTCACCGAGGGCGCCACCCTGGTCCTCTACACCGACGGTCTCATCGAACGCCGTGACGAGGACATCGACGCCGGGCTGGACCGCCTCGCCGCCGCCCTGACCCGGCACCGGCGGTCCGGCCCCGAGACCCTGGCCGACGCCCTGCTCACCGACCTCCTGTCCCCCACCGGCAACACCGACGACACCGCCCTGGTCGTCATCCGCCTCTGACCGACTCCGCCGCGCCCGTCCCGCCCGGCACGGCCGCGCGGGTCACGCGGACGCGTCCGGGAGTTCGTACGTGCCGTACTCGGGGCGTCCTGCCAGGTCGTACGTGTGGATGGCCACGCCCGCGCCCGTGACCCGCGCCGCGGTGTGCCTGAACGCGGTCGGTACACCGCCGTCGGCGAAGAGACGGCGTCCGGCGCCGAGGACGACGGGGAACGACAGCAGGTGCACGGTGTCGACGAGGTCGAGTTCCAGGAGGGACCGGGCGAGGGCTCCGCTGCCGTGGACCTGCACCTCACCCCGGGTCCTCGCCTTGATGGCGGTGACCTCCTCGGCGAGGTCGCCGCGGATCACGGTGGTGCCGGCCCACTCGGGGTCCGTGAGGCTCGACGAGGCGACGTACTTCGGCAGGGAGTTGAGCTTCGTGGCGACCGGGTCGGCAGGGTCGGTCATCCTCGGCCAGTGCCCGGCGAAGATGTCGTAGGTGCGGCGGCCGAGCAGGAAGGCGCCCACGCCGGAGAAGACCTCGGTGACGAACCGTCCGAAGTCGTCGTCGCCGTAGGGGACGCTCCAGCCGCCCTGGGTGAAGCCCCCGCCGGGGTCCTCGGTGGGGCCTCCGGGGGCCTGGTAAACGCCGTCGAGGGTGACGAACGAGGTGAGAACGAGCTTGCCCATGACGGGTGCCTTCTTTCGCGCCGGATGTCCTGTCATCAGCTCAGACCGCCGGGGCGCCCGCAACTCATCGGTGAACTCGGTGTCCGTTCGCCGCCAGCGTCCCGGGTCCGTGGCCGCTGGGATGGACGCATGAACACACGGACGACGACACAAGCAGGCATGAACGGAACAGTGGCCCTGGTGACCGGCGGCAGCCGCGGGATCGGCGCGGCGACGGCCGTACGGCTCGCCCGGGAGGGCGCCGACGTGGCCCTGACCTATGTGCGCGACAAGGACGCGGCGGACGACGTCGCCGGGCGGATCCGGGCGCTGGGGCGGCGGGCGCTCGCCCTCCGCGCGGACTCCGCCGACGCGGACGAGGCGTCGGCCGCCGTGGAGCGCGCCGCCGAGGGCCTCGGCGGACTCGACGTGCTGGTGAACAACGCGGGCGTCGGACTGCTCGGCCCCATCGAGAGCCTCTCGCTCGCCGACATCGACCGGGTCCTGGCCGTGAACGTACGAGGGGTGTTCCTCGCGTCCCGGGCGGCTGCGGCCCGTATGGGACCGGGCGGGCGGATCATCACCATCGGTACGTGCATGACGCAGCGCGTGCCGGGCCCCGGCGGCACCCTGTACGCCACCGGGAAGTCGGCGCTCGTCGGCTTGACGAAGTCCCTCGCGAGGGAGCTGGGCGAGCGCGGGATCACGGCGAACATCGTCCATCCCGGGCCGATCGACACGGACATGAATCCGGCCGACGGCCCGTACGCGGCGGGGCAGGTGGCGCTGACCGCCGTGGGACGGTTCGGGACGGCCGACGAGGTCGCGTCCGCCGTGGCCTACCTGGCCGGCGCCGAGGCCGCGTACGTCACGGGAGCGGAGTTCTCGGTGGACGGGGGGCATGCGGCATGACGCCGGCCGGACGGACGTAGAACAACCGCGGGACGGGCCGGGGCTCAGCCGCCGAGTTCCTGGTGGCGGGCCGTCAGGCGGGTCGCGCCGTCCTCCGTCAGGGCGCCGAACAGCCTGAGGCGGGAGATGCCGCCGTCGGGGAAGATGTCCACGCGGGCGTGCGTGCCGACGGCCGGGGCGGTGAGGACGAACCGGTGGTTCGTGTCGGGCTGGAGACGGGTCCGGGGCAGGACCTCCGTCCACTCGCCCTCCGCGCCGTCGCGCACGGAAACGGACGCCCAGCCCGCCGAGTTGCCCTTCAGATAGGCCGTGTCGATCTCGATCGCGCGGATCTCGGACCGCGCGACCAGCTGGTAGCGGATCCAGTCGTTGCCCTGGTCGCGGCGCCGCCGGGTCTCCCAGCCGTCGTCCATCTTGCGGCTACGCCCGGGTTGGATGGTGTTCGTGGCGGGCGAGTAGAAGCGGTCGGACGCGTCCTCGACCTGGCCGCCGTTCTCCAGGGCGACCACGTCGAAGGTGCCGAGGACCGCAAGCCAGCGCGGGTCCGGTACGACCTCGCCGTACACGCGAAGGCGCGCGATGCCGCCGTCGGGATGCTGGTTGACGCGGAGATGGGTGATGCGCTGCTCGACGTCGACGGCGAAGCCGTTGGCCGCGTGGCCGCCGACCTCCGTACGGGGTACGAGAGTTGTCCACTTGACGTCGTCCGCGAGGAGTTCCTCGGGGGACGGGGATCCGGGTACCGACGTCCCCTCGACGGACACGGCCTGCGGGTAGTTGCCGCGGAAGTGGGCGGTGTCGACGACGATGCCGCGTACGACACCGGGAGCGCCGAGGCGGACGAGCGCCCAGTCGTGGTCGTCGGCGGTGGGCCACGGGTGGCCGTCGGACGTACCGCGCCGGCGCCGGGTCTCCCAGCCGTCCATGATCTTGCCCTTGTGCCCGAAGTGCTCGGGGTCGAACTCCGCCCGCCCGGGCAGCAGCAGGTTCTCGCGCTGGGCGAAGAACTCGTCGTTGGCGGCGACGACCCCGGCGCCGAGCTGCCGGTCGGCGAGGTCGGCGTACCGGGTGAAGGGGAAGTCGGCGGTGCGGTGGTCCGCGTACGGGTCGCCGCCTCCGTAGGGGCTCGCGTCGCCGGTGAATCGAGCCAAAGCGGGTCGATGCTGCTCCGTCACGGTGATCAGGTCTTCCTTTCGGGGACGGCCGCTGCGGGTGCGGGGGCGTTCGTGGACTGCGGGTGCGGGGGCGTTCGTGGACTGCGGGGTCGGGCTTCGGGTACGGACTACGGTCGCCGGGACAGGAGTTGCCCGCGCGGTTCGGTGAACTCGCCGTCGGACACGATGCGTTCGCCGCGCAGCCACGTGGACCGGACGACACCGTGCAGGGTCCGGCCGGCGTACGCGGTGATCCGGTTGCGGTGCTGGAGGGCCGCCGGATCGACGGTGAAGGTCTCGTCGGGGGCGAGCACCGCGAAGTCGGCGTCACGGCCGGCCTCGATGGCGCCCTTGCGGTCGTCGAGGCCGACCAGTTCGGCCGTGCGCGAGGACATCCAGCGGACCACGTCCTCCAGACCGTGTCCTCGCTTGCGGGCCTCGGTCCAGACGGCGGACAGGCTGAGCTGGAGCCCGGAGATGCCGCCCCACGCGGTCGCGAAGTCGTCGGTCTTGAGGTCGGCCGTCGACGGCGAGTGGTCGGTGACCACGCAGTCGATGGTGCCGTCGGCCAGCGCCTGCCACAGGAGGTCCTGGTTCGCGGCCTCACGGATGGGCGGGCAGCACTTGAACTCGCTGGCCCCGTCCGGGACTTCCTCGGCGGTGAGTGTCAGATAGTGCGGACAGGTCTCCACCGTGAGGCGTACGCCCTCGCGCTTGGCGGCCGCGATCTGCGGCAGCGCGTCGCTGGACGACAGGTGCAGTACGTGGACGCGCGCGTCGAGGCGCCGGGCCTGCGCGATGAGGTTCGCGACGGCGGTGTTCTCGGCGTCGCGCGGCCGCGAGGCGAGGAAGGCCGCGTACGCGACGGCCTCCCGCGGGCCCGGCTGGGGCGCGGCGGCCAGGTGATGCGGGTCCTCGGCGTGCACGATGAGCAGGCCGTCGAATCCGGCGATCTCCGCGAGGGACTGGGCGAGTTGGTCCTGGTCCAGCTCGGGGAACTCGTCGACCCCCGAGGGCGACAGGAACGCCTTGAAGCCGAAGACGCCCGCGTCGTGCAGCGGTCGCAGATCCTTCACGTTGCCGGGCAGGGCGCCGCCCCAGAACCCGAGGTCGATGTGCGCCTTGGGCCGGGCGACGTCCTTCTTGGTGCGGAGGTGGTCGACCGTGGTGGTGGGAGGCAGGGAATTGAGGGGCATGTCGACGAGCGTCGTGATGCCACCGGCCGCCGCGGCGCGCGTGGCGGTCCAGAAGCCCTCCCACTCCGTGCGGCCCGGGTCGTTGACGTGCACGTGGGTGTCGACGAGTCCGGGCAGCAGGACGTCGTCGCCGAAGTCCTCCAGCCGGGCCCCGGCGGGCACCTCGGCGTCGTGCGGGAGCACCGCCGTGATCTTTCCCGCGGCGACGGCGACCGAGGCGGCGCGCGTCCCTTCGGGAGTGATGACGCGCGTCGAGCGCAGGACCAGTTCGACCAGTGCGTCGTCGGACACCGGGACCCCTTTCATGCCGGACGTCTCATTCCGCTGTTCACATCCACGTAACGGAATTCAACGTTCTGTTGAAGGAGTCTTCACTCCGTACCCCGTGCCGTCAAGGGTCGGCCTTCCGGCCGTCGCCGCGGGCGACCACCCCTAGACGTTTCCACAAAGCGGAAATACACTTCCGTAAAGCAGAACTTAGCCACACGCAGCCGTGCAGTCAACCAACTGCCGGGTAGGCTTCCCACCTGCCTGCCCGTCTGAAAGGACCGCGCCCGTGCCGACGTCCAGCGACGCCCCTGCCGATGTCGCCGCAAAGCCAGCCGCCGGCGGCGGTGGCGTCCAGTCCCTCGAGCGCGCCTTCGACCTGCTGGAGAGGATGGCGGACGCGGGCGGCGAGGTCGGGCTGAGCGAGCTCTCCGCGAGCAGCGGTCTGCCGCTGCCCACCATCCACCGCCTCATGCGCACCCTCGTGGCCTGCGGTTACGTGCGCCAGCAGACCAACCGGCGGTACGCGCTCGGCCCGCGCCTGATCCGTCTCGGCGAGTCGGCGTCCAGGCTGCTCGGCACGTGGGCGCGCCCCTATCTGGCCCGTCTGGTCGAGGAGACCGGCGAGACGGCGAACATGGCACTGCTCGACGGCGACGAGATCGTGTACGTGGCCCAGGTGCCGTCCAAGCACTCCATGCGGATGTTCACCGAGGTGGGCCGCAGGGTGCTGCCGCACTCCACCGGCGTGGGCAAGGCCCTCCTCGCCCACGTACCGGCCGACGAGGTGCGCGCCCTCCTGTCCCGTACGGGCATGCCCGCCGCCACCGAGAAGACGATCACGACACCGGACGGCTTCCTCGACGCCCTGGAGGAGGTGCGGCGCGCCGGCTACGCGGTGGACGACAACGAGCAGGAGATCGGGGTCCGCTGCCTCGCCGTCCCCGTACCCGACTCGCCCACCGCGGCGGCCATTTCGATCTCCGGACCGGCCGGCCGCGTCACGGAGGCGGCCACGGAGCGGATCGTGCCCGTGCTCCAGCAGGTCGCGGTGGAACTGTCGGCGGCGCTGGCGAGTTCGGGCCCCGCGGCCTGAGCGGGCCCGCCCGCCGGGCCGCGCCCGACGGGCCTGCCCGGCAAGGGAGTCGACCGGCCCGGGAAGGCCGTCGCCCGGTCGGGCTCAGCGGCGCGGCGGCTCTCCGAAGAGGTCGACCGCGCTGCGTACGCCCGCGAGCCCCGCGGCCAGCGCGCTGACCGAGCCGATGGAACCGGCGACCAGGAGCAGCGAGCGGCGCAGGCGCGGAGCCTCGGGGATGCCGCTGACGGCCATCGCGGCGAGCGCCGCCAGTTCGTCCTCGGCGATGCCGCGGTCCGGGAACTCGGCCGGAAGCGCGGCGAGTTCACGGCGCAGTCTGGACACCGCGGTCCGCAACTCCGCCACTCTCGGGTCCTCGTCGCTGCCGGTCACTGACCTCTGTCCCAAGCTCCGCAACACAGCTCTCCCCTTCCCACGCCGTCGTGCGCGAGACGCCCTCGCTCCCGCCGACCGTCCCGTGGCGCTGGTCGGGCGCCGGGGACGCGGGCCAGTAAACGCCACCCGGTGCGGTGGACGCCACCACGAGGACCGAAATTCAGACCCCGGACATCCTCTTCTCGCCCCGCGGTCAGGTATGCAGGAGGAATGACGCACAACGACGACCGGGTCGCCGGACTGCTCCTCGCCGCGGGCGGCGGCCGGCGCCTCGGCGGACGCCCCAAGGCCCTCCTCGAACACCGGGGGCGCCCGCTGGTGGAGCACGCGGCCGGAGTGCTGCGCGCCGCCGGCTGCGCCCGGATCCACGTCGTAGTGGGGGCCCGGGCCGAGACCGTACGGGAGCGGGCGGAGCTGCCCGGGTGCGTACTGGTGGACAACCCGGACTGGGAGGAGGGCATGGGTTCCTCGCTGCGGGCGGGGCTGGAGTCCCTGCGGGGCACCGGAGCGGGGGCCGCTCTCGTGTCACTGGTCGACCAGCCCGGCATCGGCCCCGAGGCGGTGGCCCGGCTCCTGGCCGCCCACCGGTCCCCCGCGTCGCTCGCCTCCGCCTCCTACGACGGCAGGCGCGGACACCCCGTCCTGCTCGGCGCCGACCACTGGGCGGGAATCGCCGCGACTGCGACGGGCGACCGGGGGGCACGCGCCTATCTGAAGGAGCACGCGGACGCGATCACGCTCGTCGAGTGCGCGGACGTGGCACAGCCGTTCGACATCGACACGGTGGCGGACCTCGCGCACCTCGAACAGCACCCGGGGTGAACGGGGTGGCACCGAGCGCCACCTTCCCTCGACCCGGAGAATCTCGACATCAACAAATTATTGAACTTCCACCATGAGGAAACTAGTATCCACTGTTCAGAAGCGCCCGGCCCCTCCACGGGCGTCCACCGCCGTACCCGGTCGACTGGCACCCGGTGCCACGCTCGCTGAAGGAAGTGACCGCTCATGTCCGCACCAGCGCCGTCCCCGCTGGCCATCGTCGGCGCCGAGCCCCTGCCCCGGCAGGAGGAGGTCCTCACCGACGAGGCCCTCGCCTTCGTGGCCGAGTTGCACCGGCGGTTCACGCCCCGGCGTGACGAGCTTCTCGCCCTGCGCGCCGGGCGCCGCGCCGAGATCGCCCGCACCTCCACGCTCGACTTCCTCCCGGAGACCGCCGCGATCCGCGCGGACGACTCCTGGCGGGTGGCCCCGTCGCCCGAGGCCCTCAACGACCGCCGCGTCGAGATCACCGGCCCCACCGACCGCAAGATGACCATCAACGCCCTCAACTCGGGCGCCAGGATCTGGCTGGCGGACTTCGAGGACGCCTCCGCGCCGACCTGGGAGAACGTGGTCCTCGGCCAGGTGAACATGGCCGACGCGTACACCCGGAACATCGACTTCACGGACGAGCGCACCGGCAAGTCGTACGCCCTGAAGGCACCCGGGGAACTGGCCACGGTCGTGATGCGCCCGCGCGGCTGGCATCTGGACGAGCGCCACCTCGTCGACGCCGACGGCACCCCGGTCCCCGGCGCCCTCGTCGACTTCGGCCTGTACTTCTTCCACAACGCCCAGCGGCTGCTGGACCTCGGCAAGGGCCCGTACTTCTACCTGCCGAAGACGGAGTCGCACCTGGAGGCCCGCCTCTGGAACGAGGTGTTCGTCTTCGCACAGGACTACGTCGGCATCCCGCAGGGCACCGTCCGCGCGACCGTCCTGATCGAGACGATCACGGCGGCGTACGAGATGGAGGAGATCCTCTACGAACTCCGCGACCACGCCTCGGGGTTGAACGCGGGCCGCTGGGACTACCTCTTCTCCATCGTCAAGAACTTCCGTGACGGCGGGCAGAAGTTCGTCCTCCCGGACCGCAACGCGGTGACGATGACGGCCCCGTTCATGCGCGCGTACACCGAACTGCTCGTCCGCACCTGCCACAAGCGGGGAGCGCACGCGATCGGCGGCATGGCGGCGTTCATCCCGTCCCGGCGGGACGAGGAGGTCAACAAGGTCGCCTTCGAGAAGGTCAAGGCCGACAAGGACCGCGAGGCGGGCGACGGCTTCGACGGATCGTGGGTGGCCCACCCCGACCTGGTCCCGATCGCGATGGCGTCCTTCGACGCCGTGCTCGGCGACAGGCCGAACCAGAAGGACCGGCTGCGCGAGGACGTCGACGTCAAGGCGGCCGACCTGATCGCCGTCGACTCCCTGGAGGCCAGGCCCACGTACGACGGACTCGTCAACGCCGTCCAGGTCGGCATCCGCTACATCGAGGCCTGGCTGCGGGGCATGGGCGCCGTCGCGATCTTCAACCTGATGGAGGACGCGGCCACCGCGGAGATCTCGCGCTCGCAGATCTGGCAGTGGATCAACGCGGGCGTCGAGTTCGAGCACGACGGGAACATGGTGAAGGCCACGCCCGAGCTGGCCCGCGAGATCGCGGCCCGTGAACTGGCCGACATCCGCGCCGAGATCGGCGAGGAGGCCTTCGCGGCCGGTCGCTGGCAGCAGGCCCACGACCTGCTGCTGACGGTCGCGCTCGACGAGGACTACGCGGACTTCCTGACCCTGCCGGCCTACGAACAGCTGGCCGGCTGAGCGGGCCCGCCGCGCGTACTACCTCTCCGAGTGGCCCAGGGTCTTCCCCGGGGCCACTCGGTCGCGTACCAGGCGCTTCACGGCCGTCGGCTCGGGAAAACCCTGCTCACGGCGGTCCCAGACCACCTCGTCGTCGACCCGTACGACGAAGACACCGCCGGTGCCCGGCTTGAGCGCGAGCTCGGTCAGCTCCTGCTCGAAGGTGGTGAGGAGCTCCTGGGCGAGCCACGCGGCCCGGGGCAGCCAGCGGCACTGGGTGCAGTACTCGATCTGCACGCGGTGCGGCAGCACCGTCGCGGCGGGCGTGTTCTCCGGTGTCATCCGAGGTGTACCGACCAATCCTGTTCCGCCGCCGGTTTGCCGTGCAGGTCGGGGACCCGCTTCAGCCAGTCCGGACGGCCCCGCTGGGTCTTCGCCGCCCGGTGGGCGTCCTCGGCCGCGAGCTGTTCACGGGTGGGGAAGCCGGTGGGCAGCCAGGCCTCGGAGGCCCTCACCCGGGCGAGGAGGTATCCGACGTACGCCTCGCGGACGTCGTCGGGGGTCGTGAAGCCGGGCTCGTCGGCGAGCCAGGCGTCGGGCACCTCCGCGGTGATCGCGCGCAGCAGGTCCTCCGTCACCCTGGGCGCCAGCTCGGCGTCGGCCGCGCGTGTGTCGGGGGTGTGGCCGCCGAGCGCGTGCCGCCGGAAGTCGTACGCCTTCTCCGGCGACGAGGCGTCCCAGCGGTGGTGGAAGACCAGCGCGGCGCCGTGGTCGATCAGCCACAGCTTCGGGGGCGCGACACCGAGCGTGGGCCAGACCATCAGGTTCGAGCTGTGCGTCGTGCGGTCGACGTTGACCGTGAGGGCGTCCAGCCAGATGATCCGGCCGGCTTCCAGGGGGTCGACGTCGAACGCCTCCGCGACCTCCGGGGTGAAGTCCTGGGCGCCCGACAGGTAGTCCATGCCGAGGTTGAGTCCGGCGCTGGAGCGCAGGAGGTCCTGCACCTCCGCGTGCGGCTCGTGCTCGGCGACGGCCGGGTCGAAGTGCACCAGCACCAGCTCGGGGAACCGCAGTCCGAGGGCACGCGCCAGCTCACCCACGATCACCTCGGCGACCAGCGCCTTCAGCCCCTGCGCCGAGCCGGTGAACTTCACGACGTAGGTGCCCAGGTCGTCGGCCTCGACGATTCCGGGGACGGAACCGCCCGCCCGCAGCGGGGTCACGTATCGATCGGCGGTCACTTCGCGCAGCACATCAGCCACTGTAATTCAGTCGCCCGCACGACTGATCGCCATTTCCGGGCCACGGTCCTGACGACCGCGGCACACCACGCCCGTCAGACGTCCGCCACACGCAGCGGGTTCGGGACGGGCCGGTAGCGTGCGTCCGCGCCGTCCGCCTCCGTCCAGCGCAGCAGCAGGTTCGTCTTGCCGGGCAGGGCCGGTGACCGCAGGAGGTCCGCCACCTCGGGCAGCTGGGGCTCGTACCGCGCCAGTTCCCGCCGTACGGGCTCCCAGGGATCCAGCTCCGGGTGCCGCTCCCGCAGGGCGCCCGCGATCTCCAGCAGGTTGTTCACGACCAGGCAGTACACCAGCCGCTCCCAGCCGGCCTTCCGCGTCACGTCCGGCAGCAGCTTCACGCCCTCGGCGTCCCGGAACAGTGCCTGCACCGGTACGCCGTCGCCGTCCACGGCCACCACCGTGTTCTGCAGGTGCGCTTCGAGCACGACGCCGTGCCGGACGAACAACTCCAGTACCGGCGGGACGACTTGGCGCAGATACGCCGTCCACCAGGCGGCCGGATCGGCGAGGGTGTCCAGGGGGTTGCCGTCGAAGCCCGCCAGGTCCCGCACGCCGTCCGGGCCGAGGGGGTCGCGGGTGCCCTGTACGCCCTCCGTCAGCGCGGCCGCCAGCAGGGGAGTCGAACCGGGGGTCACATGCTCACGCAGACCGTCACGTACGAGGACGGCCAGCTCCTCGAAGGCGAAGTCCGCCGTGCGGTAGCCGCGGTCGCTCAGCCAGGCCGGGCCGGCGTCCAGGGCGGTGAAGGCCTGCGTCACCGCGGTGTCCGTACGGCGCAGTGCGAGCAGGTCGTGACGCCACAGGCGGCGGATGTCGTTGGTGATGCGGACGTCGAGGCTGAACTTCACGAAGAGGTCGGCGCCGGGGACGTACAGGGTGCGGACCGCGGCCGTCGGCCAGGCGGGCCGGGCGGAGGGGCCGAGGCGTACGAGGCGGCCGTCGGCGAGGGCCGCGCGGATCTCCGGGCGGGCGCCGACGAGGTCGAGCTGCCACGGGTGGGCCGGCAGGAGGCGGTAGCCGGGCGGGGCCTCGCCCAGGGCGTCGAGGGCCCTCGTGTCGCCGTCCTCCACGCAGGCGTCCTCCCGCAGGCCCAGCAGCACCAGCGGAAACGAGGCGTACGCCTCGGGGGCGTACGGGAGCCAGCCGGTCACCGGGCCGCCGCCGCGCGCCTTGGGGGCCGGGTGGTGGGGATGCCCCGTGATCAGGGACTGCTCGGACCGCCGATACGGGTCGGTGGGCGGAGCCGTACCCGCGCGGGCCGCCAGGATCGCGGCCACCACGTCCCTGCTGTCGGTCATCTCGGCGGGCAGCCCGGGGTTGGACAGGCCGGTGTGGCGGCGCAGTTCCTCGGCGGTGAGCTCGACCAGAGCGGCGTGGCCGAGCCGCTGCCAGGCGCCGTCGGTGAACAGCTCCGGGTCGCGCGGCCTGCGCCCGTCGCGCACCCGCAGGAGCCGTCCGCCGGGCAGCCGGTACACCCGTCGTTCACCCGGCTCCCGCGGCCCCGGTACGGGTTCGCCGATCTCCCGCAGCAGACAGTTGAGCAGCGGCGCCGACGCGTACGCGTCGGCTGCTTCGGCGACGCCGTCACCGGGGTGCATGGGTGGCACGGGGTGCATGAGATCCACGCGATCCGTTCGTTGCATACGGTGCACTGGCGCTCAGTATGTCCGGCGTCGTACCCGGCCGCGATGTGTCCCTCACTCTAGGAGCCCCTGTGCACCCTGCCCGCACCCCGGCCGAGACCGAGACCTCTCTCGCCGCCGAGCTGCGCACCGTACGCCCCGCCCTGGTGTCCCCGTACACGGCCGAACTCCCCGGTGCGCGCGCCGCCGTGCTGTCCCGGCTGTGGCGTGGACTCGCCCACGAGCCGCTGCCGTGGGTCACGCGCCGCGCGGGCGACCTCGACGGGGTGGAGCTGCTGCTGGCCGACGGCCGTCGGCTGCGCGGCCCGCGACCGGACCCGTACGCGACGGCCGCGACCGTCACACAGGTCGAACTGGACGGGGTCGTGTACGACCACCCGGCCGCGCTGATGACGGCGCTCGGGCTCCCGCACGGCGGACCCTTCGCCGCCGAACTCGCCCACAGTGCCGCCTCGTTGGCCCTCTCGCGCGCCAACCAGCAGCCGTCGGCGGACCCCCGTGCGCTCTGGGAGTGGGAGCAGCGGGTCGTCGACGGCCACCCCTTTCACCCCAACTGCCGTTCCAGGCCCGGATTCTCGGTGGCCGACCAGCTCGACTACGCGCCCGAGCACCGGCCGGTGGTCGAGCTGCGGACGGCCGCCGTACGGGAGGAGGACTGCCGGGTGACGGGCGAGTGGCCGTACCGGGAGGCGGGGCGCGTGCTGATCCCCGTCCATCCGTGGCAGGCGCGGCATGTGCTGAAGGAGAAGGCCCTCGGGGAAGGCATGGCCGCGCACCCCCTGATGTCCCTGCGCACCCTGGCCGTGCCGGGCGGGCCGCACCTCAAGACCGCGCTCAGCGCCCGGCTGACCTCGTCCGTGCGGGACATCTCGGTGTACTCGATCACGTCGGCGGCGACGGTCTCGGCGTTCATGGAATCGATGGCCGGGCGCTTGGACGGCCTGCTCCACATCACCCGGACTCTCGGGGCCGCCACCGCCAACACACCTGATCTGGCAGCGGTTTCGCGTGAGTCGCCGGAGGTGTACGCGCAGACGGGCGAACAGGTCGTCCCGGTCGCGTCGCTCGCCGCGGACGTCCGGCCCCGGTCCACGGGCTGGCTGGCGCAGTTCAGCCGGCTCGCGCTCACGGTGGGGCTGCGTCTGCTCGATCTGGGAGTGGCCCTGGAGGCGCACGGCCAGAACCTGCTCGTGGTGCTCTCCCCCGCCGGCGCCCCGGTGCGGCTGGTCTACCGCGATCTGGCGGACATCCGGATCAGCCCGGCCCGGCTGGCCCGACACGGCATCCCGGCACCCGAACTGACGGGCCGTATCGTCACCGACGACGAGTCCGTCCTGCGCAGCAAGCTCTTCGGCTCGCTCGTCGCGGGCACCCTCGCGGCGACAGCCGGTTCGGCGCCCGCGCTGCGCGAGGCACTGTCCGAGGCGGTACGGGACCTGCCGCGCACCCCCGACCTCACGGCCCTCCTCGAAGAGGCCCTGCCCGCAAAGGCGTTGACCCTGATGCGGCTGTCGCCCGAGCGGCCCGGCGACATCTGGGCGCGCCTGCCCAACCCGCTCACCGACCCGCCCTCGGACCGGTCCACGGACCGGTCTTCGGGCCGGCCGCTCTGACGTGTGGCAGCTGCGTTCGGCAGGATCCGGCGCCCTCGTTTTGAAGCGTGGCGCCTTTGCTCCATAGGATCCGGCGATGATCACAAGAAAACGGCCGGCGGCGGGCGCCTGCGCCCTGCTCGCCGCCCTGACGGCCGGGATCGCCCTGCCGGCCGGAGCCGTCGCCGACGAACCCACGGGTGCCGCGCCCAAGGTCAACCTCGTCCTCGACGTCAGCGGTTCGATGCGGGCGCGGGACATCGACGGCCAGACCCGGATGGCGGCGGCGAAGCAGGCCTTCAACGAGGTCCTCGACGCGACGCCCGAAGAGGTCCAGCTGGGCATACGGACACTCGGCGCCAACTACCGCGGCGACGACCGCAGGACGGGCTGCAAGGACACCGAACAGCTCTACCCCGTCGGGCCGTTGGACCGCACCGAGGCGAAGACGGCGGTCGCGACCCTCTCACCCACCGGCTGGACCCCGATCGGCCCGGCGCTCCTCAAGGCGGCCGACGACCTGGAGGGCGGTGAGGGCTCCCGCCGTATCGTCCTCATCAGCGACGGCGAGGACACCTGCGCCCCGCTGGACCCGTGCGAGGTGGCACGCGAGATCGCCGCCAAGGGCATCGGCCTCACCATCGACACCCTCGGACTGGTGCCGAACACCAAGCTGCGGCAGCAGCTCAGCTGCATCGCGGAGGCCACCGGCGGAACGTACACGTCGGTCGAGCACACCGACGAACTGGCCGACAAGGTCAACCAGTTGGTCGACCGGGCCGCCGATCCGGTGGTGACGCCGGTCGCGGTGGAAGGGGCCGACGCCTGCGCGAAGGCTCCCGCGGTCAAGTCCGGGCTCTACACCGACCGTGAGGAGTTCGGGCAGCACCGCTGGTACCGCGTGGACCTCCCGGCAGGCTCCGAGCTGCGCGCCTCGGTGAGCGTCGCGGCCGACCGCCGGGTCGACCGGGACTACGGCGTGACGCTGCGGGCGGTGACCTCGCACGGGCGTGAGATCGTGCGCGGCGAGTCGACCGGCGACGGACGGACCGACGTCATGTCGGCCGGACTGCGGTACCCCAGCGCCGAGAGCGACGACGACTCCGGTGACGAGGCCGCCACGGAGACCGTGTGCCTCCAGGTCGCCAACTCCTTCTCGGCGGCCGCCGGAGTGAAGACCACACCCGGCCTGCCGCTCGAACTGACCGTGGACGTCGTGGACGGGCCCGGCACATCGAGCGACGTGGCCTCCTTCGGCCTCGGGCGCGGCTGGTGGCTGCTGGGCGCCCTGGTACTCACCGGCTTCCTCGCGGGTGTGCTGTGGGGCTGGGTCTCGCGCTGGCGGATCACGGTCTGGAGGACCAACTGATGCGTGCCAACCGTATGTCGAGCGCCGTCGGCGCCAGAGGTGTCGTCCGCGCGATCGGTGCGGGGCTGCTGCTGCTCGGGGTCTCGGTGACCCCCGCGACCGCCGACTCCTCCCCCTCCGCGAGCCCTTCGGACGACGACTCCGCGCCCACCTCGGCGGGAACGTCCTTCCGCACGGCGGCCGAGGTCGACCAGGGGCAGCGGGCGACCGCGAGCGCCTCCACGGGCGACTACCTCTACTGGTCGTTCCCCGCCGACGCCGGGCAGCGGCCCACCGTGCAGGCGAAGGTGAAGCTGCCGGACGCGCACGCCTCCGCGACCTGGCAGATCGACGTGTACGACGGGCTGCGGCGTCGCCAGGCGTGCCAGTACGGGGCGCAGACGCGGACGGCCGCCCAGGAGGCCGCCTCCGTGGACCTGTCCTGCACCCTGCGCACGGTCCGCGCCTGGTCGGAGCCGTGGGCCGACGACCCGCTGCCCGGCACGTACTACGTCCGGCTGACGACCGTCGGCCTGGAGGCCGCCGACCTCGGACTGCCGGTGGACGCCGAGGTGCGGGTCGACTCGAAGGACATGGGCGGGGCGGCCGCGGTCGACGGCTCGCTGGCCGAGCCGCTGGTCCCGGGCATCGCGGTGACGGCGAAGGAGGACGAGGAGTCCGACACGCCTGCCGCCGTGCTGTCCAGCATCGAGCCCGATGACGGGTGGGCCTCCGGGTGGTGGTCCGACCGTTGGGTGTGGACCGGGATCGGGGGTGTGCTGGCCGCGCTCGCGGGCGTCGGCGGGTACACGCTGACGCGGGGGCCCGGGCGGCCCTCACGGGTGCCGCCGGGCGCCTGAGTCTCCCGTTCCACAGCCGTTTCGCGTCCGCGGACCGGCCCGCTCGCGTCCGCGGACCGGTCGTCGCTCGTCCGCGGACCGGTGATGGCTCGTTCGCGGTTCCCCGTGCCCCTTCGGGGCGTTCGGCCCGTCGCGCCGGTTCCGCGGTGCGGCGGGCCGCCGACCGTCCAGGGACGGTCAGGCCTCCCGCAGCGCCTTGGCCAGGGGGCCCTCTCCCGTCACCGTGATCCGTCCGCCCCGGACCGCCTCCGGCAGTGTCAGGTCTCCCCGGCCGAGCAGCGTGCACGCCTCGGTGTCGAGCGTGAGGCGGGCGTCGGGTTCCTCGGGTGCGGGGCCCTCCCCGTACACCGGGCCGTCCACGGAGCCGAGCCGCACGTGGAACTCGCCCTCGTCCAGGCGCACATGGACGACGCCGTCGCCAAGTCCCGCCAGGCTCCGCATCAGTGGCAGCGCGAACCAGTGCGCGCGCACGGCATCGGTGGGCCGCCGCTCCGCCAGCAGCGGCGCGCCCCACTCCCCCAGGGCCTGCAGCACGGGCAGCAACGCGCGCCCACGCCCGCTGAGTTCGTACACGTACGCCGCGGCCGGCGGAGGCAGTCGGCGCCGGGTCGCCAGGCCGTCCCGCTCCATGTCCTTGAGCCGGGAGGCGAGCACGTCGGTACTCACACCGGGCAGGTCCGCGTGCAGGTCGGTGTAGCGGCGCGGACCGGCGAGCAGCTCGCGGACGATCAGAAGGGTCCAGCGGTCACCGACGGCGTCGAGGGCCCGGGCAGCGGAACAGTACTGGTCGTAGCTTCGGCGAGGTGACATGCGACGCAGTCTAGACAACTTGTTGGACTTTCCAAGCACCTACTTGGTAAAACCAAGCAACACCACAACCTGGAGGTGCGCACCGCATGGAGTTCCGGCAGTCGAGCAAGCTCAGCGAGGTCTGTTACGAGATCCGGGGCCCGGTCATCGAGCAGGCGAACGCTCTGGAGGAGGCGGGCCACAGCGTGCTGCGCCTCAACACGGGCAACCCCGCGCTCTTCGGCTTCGAGGCACCGGCGGAGATCCTCCAGGACATGATCCGGATGCTCCCCCAGGCGCACGGTTACACGGACTCCCGGGGCATCCTCTCGGCCCGCCGGGCCGTGGCGCAGCGCTACCAGGAGCGGGGCCTGGAAGTCGACGTGGACGACGTCTTCCTGGGCAACGGGGTCTCCGAGCTCGTGTCCATGGCCGTCCAGGCACTCGTCGAGGACGGCGACGAAGTCCTCATCCCCGCCCCGGACTTCCCGCTCTGGACGGCGGTGACGACGCTCGCGGGCGGCAAGGCCGTGCACTACCTGTGCGACGAACAGGCCGAGTGGTACCCGGACCTGGACGACATGGCGTCGAAGATCACGGACCGCACCAGGGCCGTCGTCATCATCAACCCGAACAACCCCACCGGCGCGGTCTACCCCCGGGAGATCATCGAGGGCATCCTCGACCTGGCCCGCCGGCACGGCCTGATGGTGTTCGCGGACGAGATCTACGACCAGATCCTGTACGACGACGCCGTGCACCACTCGGCCGCGGCCCTCGCCCCCGACCTGGTGGTCCTCACCTTCTGCGGCCTGTCGAAGACCTACCGCGTGGCGGGCTTCCGCTCCGGCTGGCTGGTCGTCACGGGCCCGCGCCAGCACGCCAAGAACTACCTGGAGGGCCTCACCATGCTGGCCTCCATGCGGCTGTGCGCCAACGCCCCCGCCCAGTACGCGATCCAGGCAGCGCTCGGCGGCACCCAGTCCATCCACGAACTCACCGCCCCCGGCGGCCGGTTGCGCGAGCAGCGGGACCGTGCGTGGGAGAAGCTGAACGAGATTCCCGGCGTCTCCTGCGTGAAGCCGAAGGGCGCGCTGTACGCGTTCCCGCGCATCGACCCCTCGGTGCACAAGATCCACGACGACGAGAAGCTCGTACTGGACCTGCTGCTGCGCGAGAAGATCCAGGTCGTCCAGGGCACCGGCTTCAACTGGCCCCGGCCCGACCACTTCCGCATCCTCACCCTCCCGCACGCCGACGACCTCGACGCGGCGATCAGCCGGATCGGCCGGTTCCTGAGCGGCTACCGGCAGTAGGCGGTGGAGACGGTGGTACTCGGCCCGCCGCCGGGCTTCTCGTGGTGTGCCCGGCGGAGCCCGGATCGTGGTGTGCCCGGCAGAGCCCGGTGGGATGTCGGACCCGGGTCGTACTCTTCGAACGGGCCCGCCGCTCGCCGGTCGTCCGGCAGCGGGTCGGCTCGTCGCGCCGAGGAGGAAGGAGCATCCCGTGACCCGACCGCCGACCGCCGCGCAGCGGCGCGTCATCGATGCCGCCGATCCCGTGACCGGGCGGCTCAGAGGTACGGAGAGCCAGCTCGCGGCGCTGGTCAGACACGGTCTGGCCTTCCGGCACCCGCGTCCGCCGCACGACCACTTCCTGACACCGGCCGGGCACCGCACACGCGAGGGGACGACCGCGGCGCCCGCACCCGCACCCGCGCCCGCACCCGCACCCGCCCGCGAGTCCTCCGGGGTGTTCACCGCCCGCGTCGGCGGTGAGGAGGCCGCGGAGACCGGTCCAGCACGCGTGCGCGAAGTGCACAGCGCCTGGCAGGGGCTGCTGGAGCTGCGCCGGATGACCGGTACGGGCGGCGCCGTGGACCGGCCGTGCGCCTGGGAGCGTACGCATCTGGTGCAGGCCGCCGCCCTCGCCCTGGAGGCGGCCGGACTCCGTCCGGCGGGGGCGGGCCCCGAGGGGTACCGGGTGCGCGCGACTCCACAGCCGGAGGCCGTGGCCGTGCGCGAGCCGGACGCGACGGCCCTGCGAGAGTGCGCGGCGACGCTGGAGAAGGCGGGCTGGCAGGTCAGCGAGCACACGGAGCCGCGCACGGGGGCGCGTTATCTGCTGGCCTCGCCCCGCCGGTCCTGACGGCCCCCGGAATGCCGTGCGGCGCCCGAGACGGCGGCCGCGTGAGCCGCTGCTCGGGCCGGCCCGTGGACGACCGCGCGAAATCGAGGCCCGTGATCGACTGCTCAGTAGGCTGGCGCCCGTTCTGTTCGCCGTTGAAGGGAAAGTCGTGGCCGAACCGTATGCCGTCCCGGTGACCGTGCGCGGGTACGAGACCGATGTCCAGGGGCACCTGAACCAGGCCGTGTACGTGAACTACGCGGAGCACGCCCGCTGGTCGTTACTGCAGGCCGCCGGGATCACCCAGGCCGGCCTGGTGGCCAAGGGCGTGGGCCCGGTGTCGCTGGAGATGACCGTCCGCTACCTGCGCGAACTCCGGGCGGGCGACGAGGTCGAGGTCACCTGCGAGTTCGAGTGGGGTGAGGGCAAGACCTTCCGGATACGGCAGACGATCCGCAGGACCGACGGAGCCGTCGCCGCCGAGATCACGGCGGTCGGCGGCCTGATGGACCTGAAGGAGCGGAGGCTGGTCGCGGACCCGCGGGAGTACTTCCGCGCGCTGGCCACCGATCCACAGCTGTTCGGCCTCTGACCGGGGTGCGCGCGTTCCGGCCGGACCGCGCGGGGCAGGCGCGAGCGATCCGGACCGGAGCGGGAAGAGGACCGGCGCAGGGAGGGGGCTGGCGCAGGGAGGGGGCTGGCGCCGGCGCGCGGCCGAGGCGGACACCACGGTCGGCCGGTGCTCGGGCGAACAGGCGGGCAGGCGGACGGGCAGCGAGAGACGAGCCGGCGAGCGGGGCCGGTGAGCAGGGCCGGACGTGAACGCGGGTGAGGTCCGCCCGCCCAGTCCAGACCCTGTTCCGGCCCCGTCCACGCCCGCCCGCACGTCACGCGTCAGGCCTCCTCGAAGGCCGCCCTGTGGTCCTGCGCCCACGTCCGGTACGTACGCGGCGGCCTGCCCAGCACCTGCCGCACCGCACCCGTGACAACGGCGTTGCCGCCCGCCCGCACGTACGCGCTGCCGGCCATGACGCCCTCCACGTACGCCGCGGCCATGCCCCACTCGGTCATCTTCGCGCGGGCCTGGTCCGGGGTGAGGTCCAGGGTCCCGACCGGGCGGTCGAGCACGTCGGCGAGGACGGCCGCCTGATCGGGGACACTGATCATCCCGGGGCCGGTGAGTGTGTAGGTGTGGCCCGCGTGCCGCGCGGAGAGCAGGGACTCGGCGGCCACCTCGGCCACGTCACGCGGGTCGATGACGCCCTGGAGGCCGTCGCCGGTCATGTTCGGCACGGGGTCACCCGCCCGGACGGCCTCGGCCCAGCTCAGGGTGTTCGAGGCGAACGACGAGGGTCGCAGGACCGTCCACTCCAACCCGCTCTCCCTGACCGCCTGTTCGCCCGGGAGGTGCCAGGAGCCGACCCTGCCGACGGCGGGGTCGCCGGTGCCGATCGCGGAGAGCTTCACGACGCGGTGCACGCCGGCCGCGCGGGCCTGCTCGACCAGGGCCCGGTCGCGGTCCACGTCGTCGGGCCCGAGCACCCCGACGAGGAAGACGGCCGTGGCGCCAGACATCGCGGCGTCCACGGACGCGGGGTCGAGGTAGTCCCCGCGTACCACCTCCACCTCCACCCCCGCCTCCACCCCCGCCTCCACTCCCGCCTCCGTCTCCGCCGCGTCGGGCAGCCGCATCCGGGAGGGATCGCGGGTCAGGGCGCGGACCTTCTCGCCGCGCCGCGCGAGGAGCCGTACGACTTCACTGCCGATGGTGCCCGTGGCACCGGTTACGAGAATCATGGGAACCACCGTGCCGAGGCGCGGTCCGGCGACTCTAGGAAATTCCGGCACGGTTGTGGCCGCCGTGCGGCCGCGCACCGCGTCTACGGTGGAGCGGTGACGAACGCTCCTGCCGCGCGAACCCTTCCCACCCCCGACGCGCTGCGGCCCTGGATCACCGGGGTCGACGCGGGGACCGGCATCGCGACCGGTGGGGGCGAGGTGCCCGAGCCGTTCACCCATGTCCCGGACGCCACCACGAAGTTGGTGTTGCGGATCGAGGAGGGCGGACGTCGCGACACACTCGTCGTCGGCCCGCGTACCCGGGCCACGTATCACGCGAGCAAGCGGCTCGCCTCCTGTGTACGGGTCGAGCTCGGGCCTGGCACGGCACGGCCGTTGCTCGGCGTCGCGGCCGGTGACCTCGTGGGGCGGGTGGTGCGGCTCGGCGACCTGCCCGGCACCCCGGCCCGTCAACTGGCGCGCGAGTTGCGGTGGTTGGAGGGTGAGGACGCGGTGACGCATCTGGCGGAGGTGCTGCCGGCACGGCTCTCCGGCGCCTCCGGCCGCTCGCGGCGTGAGCTGCTGCGGGCCGCCGTCGAGGAGCTGTCGACGGACTCCGGGCGCGTCCCCTCGCGGGTGCGGGACCTGGCGCGCCGGCTCTCGGTCAGCGAGCGCCAGTTGCGCAGCCTCTTCGCCGACGGGGTGGGGGTGTCACCGAAGCACTTCGCCCGGATCGGGCGGGTGCGGCACCTGCTCACGCACGGCGCGACCACGTCGTGGGCGGAACTCGCCGTGTCCGCCGGGTACTACGACCAGTCCCACATGACGTCCGACTTCCGGACGCTGATGGGCGTGCCGCCCACGTCTTTCTTCACCGGCCGCCTCCCGGACGCGCGGCCCTGTCAGGCCCTGAGCCGACTCTGATTCTCCGGGCCAGCCCCAGGCCCTCTCCGGGCAGGCCCTCACCACGAACTTGAGGCACGACTCCTTCTTGACGGGTATACGTCACTCGGAATCTCTGGTAGGAAACTTTCCTAACAGTACGGAAGAGCGACTCCCACCCCACTGGAGGTCCCGTGCACACCCCCCACATCCGCTCCTCGCGACGCACACTCCTCGCGCTGATCGGAGCATCCCTGGTGGCAGGCCCGGCCATTGCCACCCAGTCCGCGAGCGCCGCACCGGCGGGCCTCGACGACCCGGCGAAGAAGGAGATCGCCATGAAGCTGGTCTCCAGCGCGGAGAACTCCTCGCTGGACTGGAAGGCGCAGTACAAGTACATCGAGGACATCCGCGACGGCCGTGGCTACACCGCCGGGATCATCGGATTCTGCTCGGGCACGGGCGACATGCTCGACCTCGTCAAGCTGTACGCACAGCGCAGGCCCGGCAACGCGCTGGCCGGCTACCTGCCCGCGCTGCGCCGTGTCGACGGCACCGACTCGCACGAGGGGCTGGACCCCGGTTACCCGGACGCCTGGCGGCGGGCGGCCCAGGACCCGGCGTTCCGGCAGGCCCAGAACGACGAGCGGGACCGCGTCTACTTCAACCCCGCGGTACGGCAGGGCAAGGCCGACGGCGTCGGTGTGCTCGGCCAGTTCGCGTACTACGACGCCATCGTGATGCACGGCGACGGCGGCGACAGTGCGAGCTTCGGCAGCATCCGCAGGCGGGCCCTGGGCCGGGCGAGGCCCCCGGCCCAGGGCGGCGACGAGGTCACGTACCTGCACGCCTTCCTCGACGCCCGGGTGTGGGCGATGAAGCAGGAGGAGGCCCACGAGGACACGAGCCGCGTGGACACCGCCCAGCGGGTCTTCCTCAGGAACCGGAACCTGAACCTGAATCCGCCGCTGAACTGGCAGGTGTACGGGGACAGTTACCACATCGGCTGAGGGTGCCCTCCTCGCGCGCCACCGCGGACACGGGCCGTCCGGTGAGACGGGCGCCCCGGTCCACGGCCCGGCGAGCGCGGACCTGAGCCGAGGCAGGCCGAGAAGCGGGCCGGTGGCCACTCGCCGACAAGCGGGTGGCCACCGGCCCGCAGCCGGTCACGGCCGGCGCTGCTGACCCTGCCGGTACTGCCGGTACTGCCGGTACCGCGGCAGCGAATTCGTCAGTGGCCCGGGGACGGCTGGGGCCCGGCCCCGGTGTGCTGCACGGCGATCTCGTCGCCCGGCTCCATCGGGGCCGTCACCTCGTCGGCCTCCCGTTGACTTCCGAGGTGGTTGAAGACCAGGTTCAGGACGACGGCCGCCACGCACCCGGTCGAGATCCCCGAGTCCAGGATGATCTTCGCGGTCTCCGGGAACGCGTGGTAGAACTCCGGCGCTGTGATCGGGATGATGCCGACGGCCAGCGAGACCGCCACGATCAGGACGTTGTTGTCCTTCTCCAGGCCCGCCTTGACGAGGGTCTGGATGCCGCTCGCGGCCACCGAGCCGAACAGCACCACACCCGCCCCGCCGAGCACGGGGCGCGGCACCACGGCGATCAGCGAGGCGGCCATGGGGCACAGGCCCATCAGGACGAGGAAACCGCCGCCCGTGGCCACGACGTACCGGCTGCGGATCCGGGTCATCGCCACCAGGCCGATGTTCTGGGCGAAGGCGCTGCACATGAAGCCGTTGAAGAGCGGGCTGACGGCCGAGCCGAGGGTGTCGGCGCGCAGGCCCGCGGCGATGGTCCTCTCGTCCGCCGGCCGCTCGACGATCTCCCCCAACGCCAGCATGTCCGCGGTCGATTCGGTCATCGAGACGACCATGACCACGCACAGCGACAGGATCGCGGCGAGCTGGAACTGCGGGGCTCCGAAGTGGAACGGCGTCGGGAATCCCACGACGGCCGCGTCGGCCACCGGGGCGAAGTCGGTGGCTCCGAACGGGATGGCGACGAGCGTGCCGACGACCAGGCCGAGCAGTACGGCGATCTGCTTGACGAAGCCGTGGGTGAAGCGGCGCAGGAGCAGCACGATGACCAGGGTCGCGCCCGCCAGGCCGAGGTTGGTCGTCGAACCGTAGTCGCCGGCCGCCGGATCGGGGCCCTGCGCCCAGCCGAAGGCGACCGGCATCAGCGATATCCCGATGAGCGTGATGACCGTGCCGGTGACGACGGGCGGGAAGAAGCGGACCGCCTTGCTGAAGAACGGGGCGGCGAGGAAGCCGAGGACGCCCGCGACGATGACCGCGCCGAAGATGACGGGCAGCGCGTCCCGCTTGTCGTCGGTGGAGTTGACGACCGCGATCATCGGGGCGACGCCGGCGAAGGTGACGCCGTTGACGAACGGCAGGCGGGCGCCGATCTTCCAGACACCGAGGGTCTGCAGGAAGGTGGCGAGCCCGGCGGTGAACAGACAGGCGCCGGTGAGGAAGGTCAGTTCGGTCGCGGAGAGTCCGACGGCCGCGCCGACGATCAGGGGCGGGGCGACCACTCCCGCGTACATGGCGGCCACGTGCTGCAGACCGCTGGTCGCCATCTTCAGGGCGGGGAGTTTCTCGTCGACTGGGTGCTTCTTCTCGCCAGTCGGGCTTGCTTCCGTACGGCTGGACGTGGGCTGGGCAGCCACGGCGGCTCCTCCGGTCGGGTACACGTCGTCGTCGACGTGGGTGTCAGGGAGGTGGGGGCGAAGCCCGTCACGGAGGGGACGTGGCGGGGGACCGTTCCGGGGCGCGGGCAGCTTCGTGCGCGCGCCCCGGAGACGGTCGCCGTGGACCCCTCGCGGAGTCCGCGGCCACCGGCCGAGGGCCGTCCCCCTCAGCCGGAGTTCTTGACGGTCAGGCCTGCGCGGCGATCCGCGCGAGGCGCTGGGCCTGGTCCCGGGTGGAGCGGGCGACGGCGTCCTCGTCGACGTGCAGCAGGCGGCTGTTCTCGACGATCTGCTCGCCGTTGACGAAGGAGGCGGTGACCGGAGCCGCCGCGCCGAGGACGAGCGCGGTGACGGGGTCGGCGATCGACGCGTGGGCCAGGGTGTCCAGCTTCCACAGCACCAGGTCGGCCAGCTTGCCGGCCTCCAGCGAACCGATCTCCCCTGCCCTGCCGAGGACTTGGGCGCCTCCGTACGTGCCGAGCCGCAGCGCCTGACGGGCGGTCAGGGCGGCCTCGCGGTGGGCGCCGAGGCGGTTGATGAGCAGCGCGTTGCGCAGTTCGGTGTGCAGTTCGCCCGACTCGTTGGACGCCGTGCCGTCGACGCCGAGGCCGACGGGGACGCCGGCCGCGAGCATGTCGGGGACGCGCGCGATCCCGGCCGCCAGACGGGCGTTGGACGAGGGACAGTGGGCCACGCCCGTCCCCGTGCGGGCGAAGGCGGCGATGTCGGAGTCGTTCATGTGGACGCAGTGGGCCATCCACACGTCCTCGCCGAGCCAGCCGGTCGATTCGAAGTAGTCGGTCGGGCCCATGCCGAACAGTTCCTTGCAGAACTGCTCCTCCTCCACCGTCTCCGAGCCGTGCGTGTGCAGGCGGACGCCCTTCCTTCGCGCCAACTCCGCACCCTGCTTCATCAGTTCGGTCGACACCGAGAACGGCGAGCAGGGGGCGACGGCCACCTGGGTCATCGCGCCGAAGGACGCGTCGTGGTGTTCGTCGACGGTCGCCTCGGTGGCGGCGAGGGCCCCGTCGAGGGTCTCGACGGCGAAGTCCGGCGGCAGTCCGCCGTCCTTCTCGCTGCGGTCCATCGAGCCGCGGGCGAGGGTGAAGCGGACGCCCGTCTCACGCGCGGCCCGGATGATCGAGGCGGACAGGTCGCCGGAGCCCTTCGGGAAGACGTAGTGGTGGTCCATGGCGGTGGTGACACCGCCGCGGGCCATCATGCCGAGGGAGCCCTGGGCCGCCGCGTACGTCATCCGCTCGTCGATGCGCGCCCAGGTCGGGTAGAGGGCGACGAGCCAGTTGAAGAGGTTGTGGTCCGTGGCGAGGCCGCGGGTGATCCACTGGTAGAAGTGGTGGTGGGTGTTGACCAGGCCGGGGGTGACGAGGTGGCCGGTCGCGTCGATCCGGCGTACGACGTTCTCCAGGCCCTCGGGGGCCCTGCCCGCGCCGAGCGACTCGATACGGTTCCCCGCGATGACCAGGTGGCCCGACGGGTACTCGGTGTCGACGGCGTCCACGGTCGCGATCGAACAGTTCTCGATGACGATGCGCGGGTCTGCTGCCATGGTTCGTCCTTCTTCGCTGAGGAGTCGCTGAGTTGGAGTGGGCACGGCAGGACCCCTGGGAGCTTTGAGTGCCGCGGCCCGGCCTGGCGGGCGGGCCGCGGGTGCCGAAATGGGGAACGTCAGAGGTTGGTCCAGAGACTGGTTCAGAGGTTGGTGAGGTCCACCGGGATCCTCTGCTCGCAGCCGTCCCGCAGGATCGTGGCCTCGATCAGGCCGTACGGGCGGTCGGCGGCGAAGTACACAGCTCCCTCGGCGGTATCGTTCTTGAGGCCGAACGGCTCCAGGTCGACGAGGAAGTGGTGCTTGTTCGGCAGCGAGAAGCGGACCTCGTCGATCTCACCGCGGTTCTCGATGATCCGCGAACCCATCTGGTACAGGGTCTGCTGGAGCGACAGCGAGTACGTCTCGGCGAAGGCCTGGAGCATGTGCTTCTTCGCCTGCTCGTAGGACTGCTCCCAGTGCGGCATCCGCTGCTGGTCGTCGGTCCAGTTGAAGCGCCAGCGGGCGGAGACCTGCGTGGCCAGGATGCGGTCGTACGCCTCGGGGAGCGTCGTGTACTTGTCCTTGACGTAGCCCCAGAACTCGGAGTCGGTCGAGTTCATCACGACGAGGTCCTTGAGGCCGGAGACGACCTCCCACGCCGAGCCGTCGTACGTGACCTGGGTGACCCGGGTCTCCTGGCCCTGGCGGACGAAGGAGTGCTTGACCTCGTCGGCGCCGCTGGACCCGGCGTTGGCGCCGGAGGTCCCGATCCGCTCCCAGGCGTACTCCTCGATACGGATCCGGGCGGTCCTGATCGGTTCCTGGCTCGTCACGAAGTGCCGGGCGAGGTGGATGCCGAACTGCTCGGCGGACTCGATGCCGTGCTCCTTGGCGAAGGCGTACACCGTGTTCTTGGTGGTGTCCGTCGGCAGCACGTTGGCGTTGGAGCCGGAGTAGTGGACCTCGTCCATGTCGCCGCTCAGCGCGACGGAGACGTTCAGGTCCTTGATGTGGTGGGTGGCGCCGTCGCGAGTGATTTTGACGACTCGGTTCTCGGCCTTGCCGTACTGGTTCTGTCCCAGCATCACAGGGCGGGCCGGGCGGGAATTGTCTGCCATTGCCTGCTAGCTCCCTCGGTAAACGGAGTAGCCGAACGGATTGAGCAGCAGCGGTACGTGGAAGTGCTCGCCCGGCACGACGGCGAACGTGATCGCCACCTCCGGGAAGAACGCTCCTACGCGGCCGCTGTCCCGGTTCGCGGGGGCGTCCTGCTGCGCATCGGCTTGCTTCTTCTCGAACTTCAGCAAATACGCCTCGACCGCGAAGTCGAGCCGTACGTGTGTGGTGCCCTCCGGCAGCGCCGGCAGGTCCTTGCACCGGCCGTCCGCGTCGGTCGCGGAGCCGCCGAGTGCCTGCCAGTCCGCCTCGCGGCCGGCGCGGGCGGCGAGTTGGACGGCGACCCCCTCGGCGGGGCGGCCGACGCTGGTGTCCAGGATGTGCGTGGACACGGAAGCGGTGGTCTCGGTGCTCATGCGGGTGCGTCCTCTTCGACGAGTCGGGCGAGCCGGATGCGGTTGATCCTTCCCAGTTCGGTACGCACGATCTCGCGCTCCTCCCCTGGTGTGTTGTCGATCCGCTCCCTGACGGCGTCGCGCATCTGCTCGCCGGTCAGGCCGGTCGCGCAGATCAGGAAGACGTGGCCGAACTTCTCCTGATAGGCCAGGTTCAGTTCGAGCATCTCCGCCTTCAGTTCCTCGGAGGCGCCGGCCATGCCGCGCTGTTCGCGCGAGGAGGTCGGGTCCCCGGGCTTCGGGCGTCCGATCGGCGGGTGGCCCGCCATCGCCTCGTCGAGGTCCGTGTCGGTCAGGCCGGCCGTGGCGGTGTCGCTCTCCGTGAAGAGGTCGTCGGTGCCGGCGTAGGGGCGGCGGGCGAGCAGCCGGTGCGCCCAGGCCGCCGAGGCGCAGACCTCGTGGAGGGCGGCGTAGGCGGCGTGCTCCTCCAGGGCGTTGAATCGGGCGAGGCCGCCGGATGTCGTACTCGAAGTCACGGGAAGCCTCCGTGGCCTTGTGCTGGACGGGCTGCGGATTAGCTAACGCCCTCGGAAACACCACGTCAACACTTTGTTGAAAAATCCGGGTAACAAATCCGGGAAGCGGAAACCGCTGCCCGCATGCCGGACAACGGTGGCGGGCAGAGGGCTGACGAATCTGCGCCACGGCCATCCCGGCCGGTCGCCCGTGAGCGCGTCACACCAGGTCAGAGGCCTGTCCGCCGGGCATCACGGTCGGGCGACAGGCGACGGGTCAGGCGTCCTTCTCGCGGTTCAGGTAGTTGTAGACGGTGAACCGGCTGACGCCGAGGGCGCCCGCGACGGTCTCCACGCCGTGCCGCACGGAGAAGGCGCCGCGCGCCTCGAGTATCCGCACGACCTCCTGCTTGGCCTTGCGGTCCAGCTCGGCCAGGGGCTTGCCGCGCTTGCGCTCCAGGGCGGCCAGGATGTGGTCCAGCGAGTCGGCGAGCTGCGGCAGACGGACGGCGACCACGTCCACGCCCTCCCAGGAGAGAACGACGTCGTCGGGTTCCGCTTGGCCGGGCGGCAGCATCTCGCCGCCCATGGCGTCGACCAGGGGCTTCACGGCCGTGACGAAGGGGTCGTCCCCGATACCGGTCACTCGCCGGCCTCCCCGACCACGTTGACCTGGAGCGAGACCCGGGTGGCGCCCGCCTCCAGGGCCTTGCGCAGCAGCGCGTCGACCGCGGTGAGCACCGAGTCCGCGCCACCCTCCGCGGTGTTGCCGAACGGGCCGACGTCCACGGCGTCCAGCTCGGCCGCCTCGATGACCTCGCGGGCGACCAGCGCGTGCCGCGGCGCCTCGTCGAGATCGAAGGGCTCGGTCGTGAACTCCACTCTCAGTCGCACTGTGCCCCCATGGCATCGGCTCCGGCCTGTACGCTTCCCCGGCCCACCTGATCCGGGGGCAGCGTGGGCGCGCAAGCGACCCTAGCCCACCCGCAGTCGGTCCACCCGGAACATCCCGTCGAACGTCCGGACGGGCCGTTAGACACACGTTCGGCCTTCTGATCGCGCGCGGACGACCGGCGTACCGTAACGATTCGTCCATGAACCTCCGTACATGCACCCTGGTGCCGCTGGCTGCCCTGACGGCGTCGGCTCTGGTGTCCCTGACACCGGCGACCGCTTCGGCGGGCACCTCTTCGGCGCGGACCGCGCCCGCCACGACCATGGTCAGGCTCCCTTCCGGCTACTGCTGTCACGAGATCGCTCCCGCGGGCGACAGCCACGTGGCGCCGGTCCTCGACCACGCGGGACTGACCGTTCCGGCGGACGTGTCCGTCGGCATCGGCTGCCACCCGCACAACTTCACCCCCGAGGAGCACGAGGACGAGTGCCACGGCGGTATCGCCCTGGAGTGTGCGTCCGACGCCGAGGCCGGCCGGTGGGGCCTGATCGGTCTGGGCTGCGTGCCCGCCGGATCCTCGCACTCCACCGACCCGCACCACGTCGCACGGAAGGAACGGTGACGGGCGCCATGGGACGACTCCGCCCGCTGCTCGGCGCCGCCCTCGCGCTGGCCGCCGCACTGAACACCGTCACCCTGGTCGCCGGGCCGTCCCCGGCCGCTGCCGCCGACTGGCCCACCGCCAAGCGCACCCAGCGGGTGCCCGCCACGATCAAGGTCCCGGCCGGCAGCAAGAACTACGACTTCACACGCTTCGTGGGCGCCGGCGCGCTCGCCGGCGGCGACCAGGCCGAGAACCAGCCGCCCGTCCTGGAACTGGCCGACGGGGCCACGATCTCCAACGTCATCATCGGGACCCCGGCCGCCGACGGCATCCACTGCCGGGGCACCTGCACGCTCAAGAACGTGTGGTGGGAGGACGTCGGCGAGGACGCGGCCACCTTCAAGGGCACCAAGGGTTCGCAGACGATGACGATCGACGGGGGCGGCGCACGCAGGGCGGCCGACAAGGTGTTCCAGCACAACGGCCCCGGCACGTTCGTCGTCCGCAACTTCGAGGTCGAGAACTTCGGCAAGCTGTACCGCTCCTGCGGCAACTGCAAGACGCAGTACCAGCGCCATGTCGTCCTGGACAACGTCACCGTCAAGGGACCCGGCCTGGACGTCGTCGGCATCAACCCCACCCCGTACGGGGACACGGCCCGGCTCACGCGGATCACCGTCCAGGGCGACCCGGGGCGCAAGATCGTGATCTGCCAGAAGTTCCGCGGGGTGACCTCCGGGGAGCCCGCCAAGACCGGCTCGGGGCCGGACGGCAGGAACTGCGTCTACCGGACGTCGGACGTCACCTACAGGTAAGGGAGAGAGACAGTGATCGGATTCGAACGCCGGTACCGCACACCCCTGGTCGCGCTGGCGGGTGCGGCCACCCTTGCGGTCCCCCTGCTCATCACCCCGGCGGCCACGGCTCGCGCCGCGGACTCCTGCACCGCCTTCAACACGGTCAGCATCTCCCCGTACTACCTCAACAACAACGTCTGGGGCGCGAAGAACGCCACCGGCAAGCAGTGCACCTGGCTCAACTCCTACCGGAACGGCAAGGCCAACTGGGAGACGTCCTTCGACTGGACCGGCGACCGGACCAGCGTCAAGGCGTACGGCAGCGCCGTGCTCGGCTGGCACTGGGGCTGGAAGGACACGAAGACCAGGCTCCCCGTCCGGCTCAACAGCGGTCGCAAGGTCACCTCCGACTGGAACTTCAGCATCACCCAGAACACACCGACGGTCATGAACGTCTCGTACGACGTCTGGTTCCACCAGAAGCCCAATCCCGACTGGAAGGACCAGCCGCACGACGAAATGATGGTCTGGCTCAACCGGCAGAACGGCGCGGGGCCGCTCGGCACCAAGCGTGAGCGCCTGACGGTCGGCGGCACGGCCTGGGACCTGTACGTCGGGAAGATCATCAACAAGGACGGCAGCGGCAAGGTGACAAGCAGCTGGAACGTCTTCTCGTTCGTCCGGGCCGCCAACACCAACGCGGCGTCGACCGACCTCACCGGCCTGGCGAACACCTTGGTGCAGCGCCGGCTCATGGCGAACACCAACTACCTGACCAGCGTCGAGGCGGGCACCGAAGTGTTCACGGGCAAGGGCAAGCTGAGCTCCAGCAGTTACTCGGTGAACGTGGGCTGACAGCCGCGCCACCCCATGGAGGGCCCCGGGCGAATCCGCCCGGGGCCCTCCTCGCGTCCTGGCGCGTTTGTCTACGACCCCTCTTGACAAGGCCTCCCCGTCCAGGCAGCCTTTCCATCAAGCAGAAAAGAACTTCCGCAATACGGAACTACTCGTCACGGAAGGGAGCGCCAACCCACATGCCCGGTATCTCGATGGATGCAGCCGCAGAGCAGCGCTTCAACGTCAACCTGTCGATCCTCTTCACGGAGCTCCCGCTCCTGGAGCGCCCCGCGGCCGCCGCCGCGGCGGGCTTCACCGCGGTCGAGCTCTGGTGGCCCTGGACCGACTCCCCCGACCCCGGGCGCGCGGAGCTCGACGCCCTCAGGAGGGCGATCGAGGACGCGGGCGTGCAGCTCACGGGCCTGAACTTCTACGCGGGCCGGCTGCCGGGCCCGGACCGGGGCGCGCTGTCGGTCCCCGGCGAGGAGTCGGCGCGCTTCCGCACGAACATCGACGTGGCCGCGGACTTCGCGCGGTCGCTGGGCTGCACGGCGCTCAACGCCCTGTACGGCAACCGTGTCGAGGGCGTCGACCCGGCCGTGCAGGACGAACTCGCCCTGGAGAACCTGGTCCTGGCGGCCCGCGCCGCCGACCGCATCGGCGCGGTCCTGCTGATCGAGGCCCTCAACGAGCCGGAGTCGCCGCTCTATCCGCTGGTGAGCGCCCCCGCGGCGGTCGCCGTGGTCGACAGGGTCAACGAGGCGACGGGACTGGGCAACGCCAGGTTCCTGATGGACCTCTACCACCTGTCCATGAACGGCGAGGACCTGCCGTCGGTGATCGAGCGGTACACCGACCGGACCGGCCACGTCCAGATCGCCGACAACCCCGGCCGGGGCGCCCCCGGCACCGGCTCGCTCCCGCTGGAAGAGCTGCTCGGCCTGCTGCGCAAGCACGGGTACGAGGGCTGGGTCGGCCTGGAGTACAAGCCGGGCGACCTGCCGAGCGCGGCGGCCTTCGAGTGGCTCCCGCGCGAGGCCCGCGCCGCCCGCTGAGCGGCCCCCACGACGCGGCACAGACACGGCAAAGACACGGCACAGCAGTCAGAGAGGCACCCTCACCATGAGCAACCTTGCCGGCGGTTCCCGCCCGCCCCGCCCGACGATCGCCTGGATCGGCCTCGGCATCATGGGCTCCCCCATGTCGGAGAACCTGATCAAGGCCGGATACGACGTCACCGGGTTCACCCTGGAGCAGGACAAGCTGGACCGGCTGACCGCCGCGGGCGGCACGGCGGCCGGCTCGATCGCCGAGGCCGTGCGGAACGCGGACGTCGTGATCACGATGGTGCCCGCCTCCCCGCAGGTCGAGGCCATCGCGTACGGGCCGGACGGCATCCTCGAGAACGCGCGGTCCGGCGCGCTCCTGATCGACATGTCCTCCATCACCCCGCAGACCTCCGTGGACCTGGCCAAGGCTGCGAAGGACAAGGGCATCCGGGTCCTGGACGCGCCGGTGTCCGGCGGTGAGGCCGGGGCCGTCGAGGCCGTCCTGTCCATCATGGTCGGTGGCGAGCAGGCCGACTTCGACCAGGCCGAGCCGATCTTCGAGGCGCTCGGCAGGACCATCGTGCTGTGCGGGCCGCACGGTTCCGGCCAGACCGTCAAGGCCGCCAACCAGCTGATCGTCGCCGTCAACATCCAGGCGTGCGCCGAGGCCGTGGTCTTCCTGGAGAAGTCGGGCGTCGACCTGAAGGCGGCCCTCGACGTCCTGAACGGCGGCCTCGCCGGCTCCACCGTGCTGACGCGCAAGAAGGACAACTTCCTTCAGCGCGACTTCGGTCCGGGCTTCCGTATCGACCTGCACCACAAGGACATGGGCATCGTCACGGACGCCGCCCGCAACGTCGGTGCCGCCCTGCCGGTCGGTGCCGTGGTGGCCCAGCTCGTGGCCTCGCTGCGCGCACAGGGCGACGGCGGCCTGGACCACTCCGCGCTGCTGCGCGCGGTCGAGCGCCTCTCCGGCGCGCAGGTCTGACGACCCACCCACAGACCCCGGGCGGCGCCGGCGCTGACACCTGTCCTGTCGCGCCCAAGCGGCGGCGCCGCCCGGCACCAGATCGAGCCCCGGACTCCCGGCCAGGGAGCCCGGACCACGGACCCCCGGGCCACCGGCCCCGGTCCGTGAGGAGACGGTCCGCGCCCCGCGCGTGCACCGGTCGCCTCGATCAACTCCCGAGCTGCGCCCCGGACCTGACGGGAGGTCCGGCCCGGGGCGCACCGCCCGCGAGAGCCGTGGATCCGGATGAGGGGTAGTCCACGGAACGAGCGGGCAGGACGAGGACCGCGGCGGCGGGCGAGCCAGTGCGGTGGTGAAGGCCCCGGGGCCCCCTTCTCGACATGAGGGAAGGGAAACCCCGGGACCGTCGTGGCCGCCGCGGTCCCGGCCGAGAACGAAGACCGAGAACCCGGGCCCCGCGCCCGAACCGAGAGCGCCGAGTACGGACATCCCGTACTCGGCGCTCTTCGCGGTCCGCGATGCCCCTCGGCTCCCCCGCCCTCCCGGCCCGCTAGCCGGACGGCCCTCCGGCCGGGCCGCCGGTGCCCCGCTCACGCGAGACCCCGTACGTACGCCGGTGGGCGTACCCGGGCTACGGAACCCTCAAATGAACCTCTGAACATGGCCCAGGGGCTTCAACTCACTGTGTCCCAGGGCACATTCTCAGCACATGGGGCCCGCCGGCACGGGGGCGGCGGGCCCCACCGGGGCCACCACGGGCCGGGCCCGGCACGGGGGCGGGACCGCAGGGGTGGGACCACGGGGGAACACGGGGGCGGCAGGTTCGGTACGGGCGGCGGCGGGGGCCGCTCGGGCCGGACACGGCGCGAGGCCCCCGTCCTGGTTCACAGGACGGGGGCCTCGGCTTCCCCGCGGGCCCGACGAGCTGACGTCGGACGGCTGTTCACCTCGCACGGGCCGGTCCGCTCGGACGACCCGTCCGGTCTTCAGGTCAGGTCAGGTCAGGTCGGGTCTTCCGGTCAGGTCGATCCGGGGTCACACCTTCAGGGGCCTGATGGACGTGGGTGCGTGGCCCGGCTCGGTCGCGATCTCCTCGAACTCCACGACGTTGCTGATGTCGTTGGTGGTGGACATCGAGATGTTGGTGACACGCTCCAGGATGGCCTCGACGACCACCGGGACCCTGAATTCGACGGCGAGCTTCTTCGCCTGCTCGAAGGCCGCGCCCAACTCGCCCGGGTCGGTGACGCGGATCGCCTTGCAGCCGAGCCCCTCGACGACCTTCACGTGATCGACCCCGTACACACCCAGCTCGGGCGAGTTGACGTTCTCGAACTCCAGGTTGACCTGGAAGTCGATGTCGAACGCCCGCTGGGCCTGGCGGATCAGGCCGAGGTACGAGTTGTTCACCAGGACGTGGACGTACGGGATCCGGTGCTGCGCCCCGACGGCCAGTTCCTCGATCATGAACTGGAAGTCGTAGTCGCCGGACAGCGCGACCACCTGCGCCTCGGGGTCGGCCTTGGCGACGCCGAGCGCGGCCGGGACGGTCCAGCCGAGCGGGCCCGCCTGACCGCAGTTGATCCAGTGCCGCGGCCGGTGGACGTGCAGCATCTGCGCGCCGGCGATCTGCGAGAGGCCGATCGTGGTGACGTACCGCGTCTCCGGTCCGAAGGCCCTGTTCATCTCCTCGTAGACGCGCTGCGGCTTGATCGGGATGTCGTCGAAGTGCGTACGGCGCTGGAGGGTCGCCTTCCTCTCCTGCGTGGAGCGGGCCCACGCGGACCGGTCGGGGAGCCTGCCCGCGGCCTTCAGCTCCCGGGCCACCTCGACGAACAGTTCGAGCGCGGCCCGGGCGTCGGAGGCGATGCCGTAGTCCGGGGCGAAGATCCGGCCGATCTGGGTCGGCTCGATGTCGACGTGCACGAACTTCCGGCCGGCGGTGTAGACGTCCAGTTTTCCGGTGTGGCGGTTGGCCCAGCGGTTTCCGATGCCGAGGACGAAGTCGGACTCAAGGAAGGTCGCGTTGCCGTAGCGGTGCGAGGTCTGCAGACCCACCATGCCGGCGTTGAGTTCGTGGTCGTCGGGGACGATGCCCCAGCCCATGAGGGTCGGCACGACCGGGACGCCGGTCAACTCGGCGAACTCGACAAGGAGTTCGCAGGCGTCCGCGTTGATGATGCCGCCGCCGGCGACGATCAGGGGACGCTCGGACTCGTTGAGGAGCGTGAGCGCCTTCTCGACCTGGGGGCGGGTCGCGGCCGGCTTGTAGACCGGCAGCGGCTCGTACGTCCCTGGGTCGAACTCGATCTCCGTGAGCTGGACGTCGATCGGGAGGTCGATCAGGACGGGGCCCGGGCGTGCCGAGCGCATCAGGTGGAAGGCCTGCTGGAAGACGCCCGGGACCTGCGCGGCCTCCAGGACGGTGACCGCCATCTTGGCGACCGGCCTGGCGATCGACGCGATGTCGACGGCCTGGAAGTCCTCCTTGTGGATCACGGCGGTCGGGGCCTGGCCGGTGATGCACAGGATCGGGACGGAGTCGCCGGTCGCGGAGTACAGGCCAGTGATCATGTCGGTGCCCGCCGGGCCGGACGTACCGATGCAGACGCCGATGTTGCCCGGGGCGGTGCGGGTGTAGCCCTCCGCCATGTGGGAGGCGCCCTCCACGTGCCGGGCGAGGGTGTGGCTGATGCCACCGGAGGCCTGCAGTGCCGCGTAGAAGGGGTTGATCGCCGCGCCCGGGACACCGAACGCGCTGGTGACGCCCTCGCGCTTGAGGATCTCAACTGCCGCGCGGGCAGCGGTCATACGAGCCATTGCGTACTCCTGCTTCGGCCGTCGGATTCGGGCTCCCGTCGCGCCCCGCGGAGAGCTTCAAATTCCGTATTACGGAAACTAACTTCTACTATCTGGAAGCAATGTAGGTGGGAGGCGGGAGGGCGTCAAGGGTCGACGACGGACCCGGAGGCGGTGCGATTGCGGCACTTCCGATCGATTCACTGCCGGAGCGTGGCGTTCCGGTGGACGATGGAGGGGCTGTCCCGATGTGGTGTCACGGTGTTCTGGAGAGGGTCATGTCCGAGAGCGTGCCGGTGAGGTGTCCGGCCTGCCGGCGCGAGCACGTCTATGCGGCGCCGACGTATCCGTGTGCGTGCGGTGCGCCGGTCGCGCCCGTCCTCGACCGGCAGGCCCGCGCCGAGTCCGTCACCCACCACACCTGGGACGAGGGCTGGGTGACGATCCGCTGCGTGTCCTGCGGGCGCGAGGACCAGTGGCCCCGCCCAGAGGTCGGCTGTCCGTGCGGGACGGTCCTGCGGGTGCCGGTGACGGAGGCCGGGCCCGGCGGGCACTCCGAGGGGCCGGACCCGGCTGCGCGACCGGCCGCTCCCGACGCACCCCGCGCCCGCGGTACGGACGTCCCGGCCGCCCATGACGCGCCGCGCTCCTCCACCACGGACGGATCGGGCGGCCCGGACCGCGGGAGCGGCGGGGCAGAAGGCGACGGCACGGAGACCGGCGACGCCCCGGAAACCGCACGGGAGGGCGCGGGCCACCAGTCCCCGAAGCCCCGGCCCAGGCGTCTCCCCGCGGCCATCCCGCTCCCCCGCACCGAACCGGCCCCCCGCCCCGCGTTCCAGCCGGTGACCATCCGCACGGCCCGCGACGCGGTGACGGCCGCCGCGCTGTACCTGCGCTGGCTCGGCTACCGGGACATCCGGCGGGCCGACCAGCGGCCGCCCTCCGGGATCGGTCTCGCGGCCCGCGGGATCGTCGCCCAGGTGGATCCGACCGTGCGCCCGGCCTCCCTGCGGGACGTGGAGTGCCTCTGGCTGACGGCGATGACGGAATCGGCGGGCTGTGTCTACTTCTCGCTGGCCGGATACGAGGACGCCGCCCGCGCGTGCGCCGACTCGCTGGGCATCCCCCTGTTCGTACTGGACCTCACAGGCACCCCGCAGGCGGCGAACAGCCTCGCCGACGAACTCGTCGAGACCGGCGCCTGACCACTCCAACTCCCCCGGCCAGCCACATACTTGGTCCCATGACCGTCAGAGTGGCCACTACCGCCGACCTTCCAGTGCTCCAGGACATCGAACGCGCCGCGGGCGAACCCTTCCGCCTCTTCGGCATGCCGGAGGTCGCCGACGACGAACCGCCCTCGCTCGACGTCCTGGAGCGCTTCACGAAGGCGGGCCACGCCTGGGTCGCCGAGGACGCCACCGGCGGGCCCGTCGCCTACCTGGTCGGCGAACCGGTGGACGGCGCCTTCCACATCGAGCAGGTCTCCGTCCACCCCGACGCCGCACACCGGGGCGTGGGCCGGACCCTGATCGCGTACGCCGCCGACCGCGCCCGTGAACAGGGCCTGGCCGCGCTCACGCTGACCACCTTCGCGGAGGTCCCCTGGAACGCGCCCTACTACGAGCGTCTCGGCTTCCGCGTCCTGGCCGGACCCGAACTCACGCCGGGACTGCGGCGCATCCGGGCCGCGGAGGCCGGGCACGGTCTCGACCGCTGGCCCCGGGTGTGCATGCACCGGGCCACGGAGCCGGCCGGACAGCGGACTGCTCCCTAGGGGGTGCCGCGGACGTCCGCGTCCGCGAACTTCTCCCGCAGTTCGATCTTCCGCACCTTCCCGGACACCGTCATCGGGAAGGACTCCATGATCCGCAGCCGGCTGGGCACCTTGTAGTGCGCCAGCCGGCCCTCGCAGAAGGCCCGCAGCTCCTCCAGCGTCGGCGGGTCACCGGGGTCGCGCGGGATGACACAGGCGAGGACCTCCTCGCCGTACCGCTCATGCGCCACGCCCACCACCTGCACGTCGGCGATCTTCGGATGCGCGTACAGGAACTCCTCGATCTCGCGCGGGTAGATGTTCTCGCCACCCCGGATGATCATGTCCTTGATGCGGCCGACGATCTGTACGTATCCGTCGTCGAGCATCACCGCCAGGTCACCGGTGTGCATCCACCGCCCCGGGTCGACGGCCTCGGCGGTCTTCGCGGGCTCGTCCCAGTAGCCGAGCATCACGCTGTAGCCCCGGGTGCACAGTTCGCCCGCCGAGCCGCGCGGCAGGGTCACCCCGGTCGCGGGGTCGACGACCTTGACCTCGATGTGCGGCAGGACGCGCCCGACCGTGCCGGTGCGGTGCTCCAGGTCGTCGTCGCGGCGCGTCTGGAGGGACACCGGCGAGGTCTCGGTCATGCCGTAGCAGATGGACACCTCGGCCATGTGCATCTCGGAGACCACCCGCTTCATCACCTCGACCGGGCAGGGCGAGCCCGCCATGATGCCGGTCCGCAGGGAGGACAGGTCGTACGCCGCGAAGTCCGGGAGGTTCAGCTCCGCGATGAACATCGTCGGGACGCCGTACAGCGAGGTGCAGCCCTCCTCCTGGACCGCGCGGAGCGTGGCCGTGGGATCGAAGGACGGCGCCGGGACGACGATGCACGCGCCGTGCGAGGTGGCGGCGAGGTTGCCCATCACCATGCCGAAGCAGTGGTAGAAGGGCACGGGGACACAGATCCGGTCCTGCTCGGTGTAGGCGATCGACTCCCCCACGAAATACCCGTTGTTGAGGATGTTGTGGTGGGAGAGCGTCGCTCCCTTGGGGAAGCCCGTCGTGCCCGACGTGTACTGGATGTTGATCGGGTCGTCGCAGGACAGTTCACCGGCACGCGCCAGGAGTTCCTGTTGCAGCTCGGGTGTCCCGCGCCCGACCAGCGCGTCCCAGCTCGGATCCTCGAAGTACACGGCCTCCCGCAACTCTGGGCAGTTGCCCCGCACTTGACCGACCATCGCCCGGTAGTCGCTCGACTTGTGACGGAGGGAGGCGAAGAGCAGGGAGATCCCGGCCTGCCTGAGGACGTACTGGACCTCGTGGGTGCGGTACGCCGGGTTGATGTTCACCATGATCGCGCCGATGCGGGCGGTGGCGTACTGGACGAGGACCCACTCGGGGCAGTTGACGGCCCAGATGCCCACCCGGTCGCCCTTGGCCACTCCGCTCGCGAGCAGCGCGCGGGCCAGCCGGTCGACGTCCGCGCAGAAGCGGGCGTACGTCCAGCGGCGCCCGGACGGCACGTCGACGAGTACTTCCCGTTCCGGCCAGGCCGCGACCGCCCGGTCCAGGTCGGCGCCGATGGTGGCGCCGGCCAGCGGCGTGCCGCTCGTTCCGTGCGCGTACGACAGGTCACTCACCGGAAGTCCTCCTCGCGGTACTCCGCGTCCGAGCCTGCGGCCGTGGCCTCGCGCAGCTCGATCCGCCGGATCTTCCCGGACACGGTCTTGGGCAGTTCGCCGAACTCCAGTCTGCGGACCCGCTTGTACGGGGCGAGGACCGTGCGCGCGTGCTCGAAGAGCACCTTCGCGGTGTCGGGTCCCGGCTCCCAGCCGTCCGCCAGCACGATGTACGCCTTCGGGACCGCGAGCCGCAGCTCGTCCGGCGCGGGCACGACGGCGGCCTCCGCGACCGCCTCGTGCTCCAGGAGCGCGCTCTCCAGCTCGAACGGCGAGATCTTGTAGTCGGAGGCCTTGAAGACGTCGTCGGCCCGCCCCACGTACGTGAGGTAACCGTCCGCGTCGCGCGAGCCGATGTCCCCGGTGCGGTAGTAGCCGCCCGCCATGGCCTCGGCCGTGCGGTCCGGGTCGCCGTGATAGCCGGTCATCACGCCCACGGGCCGCGCGGACAGGTCGAGCGCGATCTCGCCCTCGGCGGCGCCCGGCGCGCCCGACACCGGGTCGAGCAGCACGACCTCGAAGCCCGGGCTCGGCCGTCCCATCGACCCCGTCTTCAGTGGCTGGCCGGGGCTGTTGGAGACCTGCACGGCCGTCTCGGTCTGCCCGAAGCCGTCCCTGACGGTGACGCCCCACGCCCTGCGCACCTGCTCGATGACCTCGGGGTTGAGCGGCTCACCGGCGGCGACGGCCTCCCGCGGCGGCGTACGCAGCCGGCCGAGGTCGGACTGGATGAGCATGCGCCAGACGGTGGGAGGAGCACAGAAGGTCGTCACGCCCGCGCGGTCCATCTCCGCCATCAGCCGGCCCGGGTCGAAGCGCGTGTAGTTGTGGAGGAAGACGGTCGCCTCCGCGTTCCAGGGGGCGAAGAGGTTCGACCAGGCGTGCTTGGCCCAGCCGGGCGAGGAGATGTTCAGGTGCACGTCCCCGGGCTTGAGGCCGATCCAGTACATGGTCGCCAAATGGCCGACGGGGTAGGACACATGGGTGTGCTCGACGAGTTTGGGGCGGGCGGTGGTGCCCGAGGTGAAGTAGAGCATCAGGGGGTCGTCGGCGCGGGTCGGGCCGTCCGGCCTGAAGGGCCCGGGGTCGTGGCGGTGGACGTCCTCGTAGGGATGCCAGCCCGGCTGCTCGCCGCCGACCACGACGCGCGTGTAGGCGCCGGGCACCTCGTCGAACTTGCCGGTGTCCTCGGCGCGCACGATCACGTGGCGGACCCGGCCCCGTTCGACGCGGTCACGCAGGTCGGCCGGGCCCAGCAGCGGCGTGGCGGGGATGACGACGGCGCGCAGCTTCATCGCGGCGAGCGCCGTCACCCACAGCTCGGCCTGGTTCCCCAGCATGACCAGGATCCGGTCCCCGGCACGCACGCCCAGCCCGCGCAGCCATCCCGCGGCCCGGCCGGAGAGCGCGGACAGCTCCTCGAAGGACAGCCTGGTCTCGCTGCCGTCCTCCTCGACGATGTGCAGCGCGGTCCGGCCGTTGCCGTCCGCGATGGTGTCGAACCATTCGAGTGCCCAGTTGAAGTGTTCCGGGCGGGGCCAGGAGAAGCCCGCGCAGGCCGTGGCGTAGTCCTCGCGGTGTTCCAGCAGGAAGTCCCGCGCGCTGCGGAAGCGCTCCGTCGGCGTCGTCGGCGGCGTAGTCATCTGTCCTCCTCGGACCCGGACCATTGCCGGGCGGCTCCTTCACATCGTGTAATCCGTGATGCGGGTCTCACTACCCCCGAACGGGGGGTGCGCAGCGGCGAAGGGACGAGCACGTGGCGGCTGGCGTGACCGAAGCGGTGGAACTGCGCGGCGCGCTGATGCGCCTGCGCCGGGCGACGGGGCTGCCCGTCGCCTTCGGCGGCCTGGTGGAGCCGGGCCGCGGGCAGGTGCGGATCAGCGAGCTGAACGGCACGGCGACGGCGGCCCTGAGCGCGCTCGCGGTGTCCTCGGGCAACGGCCTGGGCGGCAAGGCGGTCGCCCTGGCCCGGCCGTGCGCCGTCACGGACTACTCCTCCTCGCGTCGGATCAGCCACGAGTACGACTCCGCGGTGGCCGCGGAGGGGCTGCGGTCCGTCCTCGCCGTGCCGGTCGTCGTGCGCCGCCGGGTGCGCGGTGTCCTGTACGGCGCCCTGCGCACGGCCCAGCCGCTGGGCGACCGGACGCTGGCCGCGGCGGTGGAGGCGGCGCGGGACGTGGAGCAGTCGCTGGTCGTGCGGGACGAGGCGTACGGACTGCTGGCGGCGGCGCGCATGCCGGAAGGCGGGGTCGCCGGGGGGCCGGTGGGGCCCCGAGGGGCGGAGGGCGCGGCGTGGGAGCGGCTCCGGGAGGCGCACGGGGCGCTGCGCGCGCTGGCCCCGCGCCTCGTGGACCCCGTCCTGCGGGCCGAGCTTCTCTCGGTCTGCGAGACGCTGGCTGCCTCACCCGGTCGGACGCCGTCGGCCCCGGAGGTCCGCCTCACCCCTCGTGAGCTGGACGTTCTCACCTGCGTGGCTGCCGGTACGACCAACGCGGGCGCCGGGGAACGGCTCGGGCTGCGTTCCGAGACGGTCAAGGCCTATCTACGGTCCGCGATGCGCAAGCTGGGCGCGCACACCCGGCTGGAGGCCGTGGTGGCGGCGCGGACGGCGGGGTTGCTGCCGTGAAGGTCCGTACCTCCCCGCGCCGGGTATACATGCACAGGCAGCCTGAAATCCCGTATGCCGAATCTCTGTTATTTCCCTCACGGCGCAACCCCCCGAAATTCAGAAGCTCTTTGCATAATATTGATCCGAACACGACATGAGGGGAGCGGTGCGCGTGCGACGGGATTTCGAGGAGCCTGTCAGACCCCTTTCCGAGCAGGTCGTCGGGCGGGACGAGCTGCTGGGACGAGCACGCGAGCAGCTCTCGCGAGGCGGCAGCCTCCTCTTGCACGGTCCGCCCGGAATAGGAAAGTCGACCGTCCTGCGGGCAATGGCTGCGGAATACGCCGAATCGGCCCGGACTGTGTTGCGCTGCTCCGCCACCGAGTCGGAATCCCATCTCCCGTTCCTGGCCCTGGTCGATCTGCTCGGCCTGGTCGCCGACGAGGTCGCCGACGCCCTGCCCGCCCCGCAGCAGGCCGCTCTCGAAGCGGCCCTCACCGGCCGCGCCGAATCGTCCCTGCACCAGGACGGCCTGGCGCTGCGGCTCGCCGTGCTGTCGGTGCTGCGCGCCCTGGCGGCCAAGGGGCCGGTGCTCCTCGTCGCCGACGACCTGCAGTGGCTCGACGCGCCCAGCGCCGAACTGCTCGGGTTCGCCGCCCGTCGCCTCGGCGGAATGCCGGTACGGATGCTCGGCGCGGTGCGTACCGGCACCGAACCGAAGGAACAGGAGCACGACCCGTATCTACGCGCGTATCCGCCGGAGACGCTGGCCCTGCGGCTGACCCCGCTGTCCCGTCCGCAGATCGCCGAGCTGCTCATCGCCCGCGGCCACACGGGCCTGCGCCGCTCGACCCTGCGGGACATCCACCACACCAGCGGCGGCAACCCGCTGTTCGCGCTGGAGCTCGGCCGCGCGCTGGCCGAGAGCACGACGCCGCACCGGCCCGGCGAGCCGCTGCCCGTGCCCACCTCGCTGCGCGCCCTCGTGCTCAGCCGCCTGGACCTGCTGTCCGCCGAAGCCCGCCGGACTCTTCTCGTGGCGAGCGCGGGAGCCCGCCCCACCCAGGCACTGCTGGCGGCCGCCGGCCGTACGAACGTGGAGTCGGAGATCGCCCTCGCGGCCTCGCTCGGACTCGTGGCGGCCCAGGGCCCGGACGGCCACGGGCCGGACGGCCAGGAGGGGCCGGTGCGTTTCGCGCATCCGCTCGTCTCCGCCGCGCTGTACGCGCAGGCGGCACCCCAGGAGCGGCGGGCCGCGCACGCGGCGCTGTCCACGGCCGCCTCCGATCCGATCGAGCGGGCCCGGCATCTCGCGCTGGCCACCACCGGAACCGACGAGGAGGTCGCCGCCCGTCTCTCCGAGGCGGCGGCACTGGCCCGGGACCGCGGCGCCCCCTCGGTGGCGGCCCAGCTCGGGCTGCTCGCCGCCCGGCACACCCCGGCGGACGGCCGGCCCGGCGCGGACGAACGCCGGCTGCGGTCCGCCGAGGACGCGCTGACCTCGGGCCAGATCGACCTGGCCCGTGAGGTGGCCCGGGACGTCCTGGACCGGGCGACGGACGCGGCCGTCCGGGTACGGGCCTGGATGGTCGTGATCGACTCGGCCGGGCAGGCGATGGCCGACGTCGAGGCGGTGTTCCCGCAGGCTCTGGCGGACGCGGGCGACGATCCGCGGCTGCTCGCGCTGGTCCGCTACCAACTGGCCTGGCGGGCACTGCTGGTGGAGGGAGAGATGGCCAAGGGCCGCGAGGAGGCCGCCCATGCGGCACGGCTCGCCGCCACCGCGGGTGACCGGAGCACCGAGCTGCTCGCCCTGTCCTTCCAGGCCCAGATGGAGACCCTGATGGGCCATCCGGCGGCCCCGGCGACACTCGTGAAGGCCCTCGCGGAACCGCAGGACCTGCGGGTGGCCTGCGACCACAACGGCGCGGGCGCCACCCGCTTCCGCTGGCTCATCATGAGCGACCAGCTCACCGACGCCCGGGCCACGATCACCCGGCTGCTCGGCGAGGTGCGCCGACGCGGCATCGTCGAGAGCGAGGTGCACTTCCTGCGCGGGCTCGCCGAGACCGAGCTGCGCTCCGGGCACTGCGGCCGGGCGCTCGACCTCGCCCACGAGAGTCTGCGGCTCGCCCGGGACACCGGCATCGGCGAGGCCGCGGGCAACATGTTCACCTCGTTCGCCGAGGCCGCGGGCGGCGACGTGCACCGGGCGCTCGCGCTGGCCGCGGACGCGGTGCGCCGTGCCGAGGACGACGGCGACCTGATCTACCTCTCCCGGGCCCTGGGCGCGCTGGGGCATGCCCGGCTGGTGGCGGGGGACGCCGCCGGGACGGTCGAGTCCCTGCGCAGGGCACGGGAGTTGGAGCAGGGCATCGGCATCCTCGATCCCGCACGCGGACGCTGGCACGGCGATCTCGCCGAGGCGCTCGTCCTCATCGGCGAGCCCGCGGAGGCGCAGGACGTCATCACCGCCACGCGCGAGCATGCGGTCCGGCTGCGGCGGGCGAGCGTCCTGGCCGTGCTGGACCGGGCCGAGGCCCTCGTGAAGGCCGCGGCAGGCCATCACGAGGCGGCCGCGGAGCAGTTGACCTCGGCGCAGGACCGGCTGGCGCAGCTCGGCTACGGGCTGGAGGAGGCGCGGGCCGCCCTCGCGCTGGCCCGGCTGCGCGCCGAGCAGTCGGGGCGGGGCTCGTACGACGAGGCGGCGCGGCTGTTCCGCCGCTGCAAGGCGGTGCCCTGGCTTCGGCAGCTGGACGCGGTGGCCCTGGCCACCGCCGCTCCGGCCACCGCCGCTCCGGCCGTTCCCGAGTCCGTGCTGCCGCACCTGGACCGGCTCGCCTCGACGGAGCGTCAGGTCGCGGCGCTCGTCCTGGAGGGCGCCACGAACCGCGAGATCGCCGCGCGCCTGTACATCAGCGTGAAGACGGTCGAGGCGACGCTCACCCGCGTCTACCGGAAGCTGGGGATCCGCTCCCGGGTCGACATCGTACGACTGGCCGCGGGGCAGCAGCGGGGCGACTGAAGCCCGTCCACGGCCGGGCACCGAGCCCTTCCAGGCTCGCCCGGGCGGCGGCTTTCCCGCCCGCCGGGGAGGGGGCACCCACGGCCTGGGCCGACACGGGCCGGCGCCGGGGCGAAGCCGTCGGCCGCGGCGGTCGTTGGGCCCCCGGCCCCGGGGCGACGCCATCACATGCCGGGCCGTCCCTGCTCCGGGCCCGGAACTCCCGGCTCCCGGCTCCCGGCTCCCGGCTCCCGGCTCCCGGCTCCCGGCTCCCGGCAGCATCCTCGTATCGGGACGTGAGGGCGGGGAGCGGCCGGGCGCCGGGACGGCCGGGCATGCGCCGAAGGCCGGGTGGCCGGGCGGTCACCAGGCAGCGACCGGGCGGCGACCGAGGGTTATCCCTCGGCAACTCCCGCAGGGAGTTCCCTCATTGGGGGTACTCCCCGTGCCCTTCTAGCGTGGGACCCGCCCCGCAGGCTGTCGCTCCACCCCCACAGTGCACCCCCCACCGGCACTCCTGAGGAGATCCATGTTCGGGCTCACTTTTGCCAAGAAGGCCGCCGCTGTCACCGCGGCGGTCGCCGCCGCCGCGACGACCTGTCTGCTCGGCGCGACCACCGCGAGCGCCGCTCCCCAGCCAATCGTCGGCGGTTCGACGACCACGGCGTCCGCGTACCCGTACGTCATGCAGATCACCAACGCCTCGCAGAGCCAGTTCTGCGGCGGCACCCTGGTGTCGGCCACCAAGGTCGTCACGGCGGCCCACTGCATGGTCGGCAGAACCACGAGCAACACCCGCGTGGTCGGCGGCCGTACCTACCGCAACGGCACCAACGGCACCGTCGCCCAGGTCAGCAAGATATGGATCCACCCCAGCTACTCGGACGCCGAGAGCGGTGACGACGTCGCCGTCCTGACCCTGTCGACGTCCATGCCGTACACGCCCATCAGCTACGTCTCCTCCTCCGAGACCGGGGTGTACGCGGCCGGCGCCACCGCCCGCATCCTCGGCTGGGGCACGACCAGTTCGGGCGGCTCCTCCTCCAACCAGCTGCGCACGGCCACGGTTCCGACCGTGTCCAACGCCACCTGCTCCTCGGCGTACGGCTCGTCCTACATCGCCTCCGACATGGTCTGCGCCGGCTACACCTCCGGCGGCGTCGACACCTGCCAGGGCGACAGCGGCGGCCCCCTCGTCATCGGCGGCAAGCTCGCCGGCATCACCTCGTGGGGCTACGGCTGCGCGGACGCCGCCTACCCGGGCGTCTACACCCGCCTGACGACCTTCTCCAGTCTGGTGACGACGCAGGTCAACTCCTAGCAACCGACAGGCGATCGTCCATCTGATCGCTTCCGTCCCGAACACTCCCTGAGCACGACTCAGGTTGAGCCAGGGGGCGTTGCGGGCCTCCACGAGCGGCCCGCAACGCCCCCTTTCCACGTGCCCGGCGCCACCCCGGGCCCCGCCGTCAGCCGTCAGCCGCGTACGACGGTCCCGAACCGGATGTCGTACGAGGACGAGCCACGCAGCACCGTGAGCATCCGTGCCGCCTCCTCGACCGCCTCCTCGCGCTGTCGCGGGGTGAGCGTGCCGAAGGGCTCGATGGTGAGCACGGCCCGGTCGCCGGTCTCCTCCAGCCGCCACACCCCCTCCAGGAACCCGTCGACGAGCAGGGCGCAGTGGGCCTGGTTGCCCTGCCAGGTACGGCCCCTGTACTCGGGGGACACCACGCGGGAGCGGTCGGCGTGCGAGAGGAGCAGGTTGTCGAACTCGGGCAGCAGCCGCGCGGGCGCCGGGGTGTCCGCGTCGGGCCGGGGCGCGTCGGGCAGGTCGAAGAGCTCGACCCCGCGCTCGTCGGCGAAGGTGACCAGCTGGGGCCGGAGCCGTTCGAAGACCTCGCGGAGCCGGGTCAGGCCCGCCCACGCCTGCATGTCCATGACGGAGGCGGGGCCGAAGGCGGCGAGATAGCGCAGGACCGTGGCGTCGGGGGCCGGGACCGGTTCGGCCGGCCTGCCGAGCCAGTGCTCGGCGGTGGTGAGCGCGACCTGTCCGCTGCGGCCCCACAGCCCGCGCGGGGTGACCTGGACGAGAGGCAGCCTGCAGCGGGCCGCGACGGCGAGGGCCAGGGGATCGGCGTCGGGCCACTCGACGAGCAGCGCCTCCCGCAACTGCTTCATCGTGCGCGGCTCGGCCTCGACCAGCTCCCGGCTGATCGAGGCGAGCCGGTCGAGGTCCACTCCGACGAGGCCCTTGCGGAAGCCGTGCAGCTCACGTTCGCGGGCGGCCTGCACGAGCGGGCGCAGGGTGAGGCAGTCGTCGGCGGTGTGGGTGTGGATGGTGGAACGCATGGTGACGATGCGTACGACCTCCCGCGCGTCCATCGCCGTGGACAGCTCCTCGGGGTCGAAGCCCTCCAGGCGGGCGGCGAGCGCGTAGTAGGGGGGCTTCACGTTCTGGGCCTGGAGGCCGACGAGGTGCTCGACGGCGTCCGTCGCGGACATCGCGGTCCGGCGCAGGAGCAGCTGCCGGTCCAGGGTCGCGCGGTTCAGCTCACGGGCACTCAGCACGGGGGCGGTCGAGGTCTTCGTCATGCTCCGCACGCTACCGGGACTTGCGGACACCTTCTGTCCGCGATCCTTGCCGTTCCCCTACTCCACCCGGGTGCTCCGGCCATTTGACCCGTATATCCTGCTCCGTGATCAGCGAGACACGTGTTCGACTCGTACGACACGGAGGCAGCCGCGATGCCGGAGCGCCGAGCCCGCCCCGTACCCGCCGCGAAGGGCGGCAGGAAGCCGGTGTGGCGACGCGCCGGGGTCCCGGCCCCGCCACCGCCGGCGGATCCCCCGGCGCCCGAGCCGGCTGCGGCCGACGTGAAGCCCGTGGAGCCCGGCAGTGTCGTACAGGCGGCGCTCTACCGCGACGGTGTGCGCGTCGCGACCCCCGCCTCCCTGGCGGACACCTTCCGTGAGCTGCGCGAGCAGCCGGACGGCATGGCGTGGATCGGCCTGGCCCGTCCGACGGAGGAGGAAATCCTCTCGCTGGCCGCCGAGTTCGACCTTCACCCGCTCGCCGTCGAGGACGCGATGGAGGCCCATCAGCGGCCGAAGCTGGAACGGTACGGCGACACGCTCTTCGTGGTCCTGCGCGCCGCCCGCTATCTCGACGCGTCGGAGGAGGTCGACTTCGGCGAGCTGCACGTCTTCCTCGGTCCCGACTTCCTGATCACGGTCCGGCACGGTGCCGCTCCCGACCTCTCCGCGGTCCGGCGCCGCATGGAGGAGACCCCGGAGCTGCTGCGCCTCGGCCCCGAGGCGGTCCTGTACGCCATCCTCGACGCCGTCGTGGACGGTTACGCCCCGGTCGTCGCCGGTGTCCAGAACGACATCGACGAGATCGAGACCGAGGTCTTCGGCGGCGACCCGTGGGTCTCGCGCCGCATCTACGAACTCTCCCGCGAGATGGTCGAGTTCCAGCGCGCCACCCGCCCGCTGGTCGGCATGCTGCACGGTCTGATGGCCGGTTTCGCCAAGTACGGCACCGACGACGAACTCCAGCGCTATCTGCGCGACGTCGCCGACCACGTCACTCACACCAGCGAGCGCGTGGACGGCTTCCGTCAGGCCCTCACGGACATCCTCACGGTCAACGCCACACTGGTCACCCAGCAGCAGAACGCGGAGATGCGGGCGCTGGCGGAGGCGGGCTTCGAACAGAACGAGGAGATCAAGAAGATCTCCTCGTGGGCCGCCATCCTCTTCGCCCCGACCCTCGTCGGCACGATCTACGGCATGAACTTCGACCACATGCCGGAGCTGGGCTGGACCTTCGGGTACCCGTTCGCGATCGGCCTGATGGGCGTGGTCTGCGCCAGCCTGTACGTGATCTTCAAGCGGCGGGACTGGCTCTAACCCCGGCCACCACCGGTTCGGGCCCCGGCCACTCACCGGCTCCGGCCCCGGCCCCTCACCGGCAGTCACCTCCGGCGCGGCGACCGAACCACGGATGCGTACCGAACTCTTGACGACAGCCCTATGACTGCGTAGACATGACAGCGCAGACATGACAGCGCAGTCATCCGGACGGCGTCTGGCATCATTGGGCTGGATCGTGCGGTCACCGGGAGACACCATGACGCGAGGAACAGGGCGGGGCGGGAGTTCCGCCGCGCCGCGCAGTGTGGACGTCGCCCGCCTGGCAGGCGTCTCGCAGAAGACGGTGTCCAGGGTCTTCAACGACGAGCCGTACGTCTCGGCCGACGTACGCACCCGCGTCCTGGAGGCCGCCGAACAGCTCGGCTACCGGCGCAACAACGCCGCCCGGGCGCTGGCTTCGGGACGAACCCGCTCGATCGGCGTGGTGTCGCTGGGCACGGCCCTGTACGGACCTGCCTCCCTGCTCATCGGTGTCGAGCGGGTGGTCCGGGACACGGGGTACGCGCTTCGCGTGGTCAACACGATGGAGGGCGACCCGGCGGGCATCACCGGCGCCGTGGAGTCACTGCTCGACCAGGGCGTGGACGGCATCGTCATCTCCGAGCCGATCGACGAGGAGGGCGCCGAAGGAGACCTCTCCCTCCGCCTCGACGTACCGGTCCTCGTCCTCGGCGCACCGGCCGCCGTCACCGCGCCCTCGGTGCTGACCGCAGGGGACGGCGCCGACCTGCTGGCCCGCACCGCCACCGAACACCTGCTGGACCTGGGCCATGTGACGGTCCATCATCTGGCAGGCCCGCATCGGTGGTACGCGGCCCGGGACCGCCTGGAGGGCTGGCAGGCGACGCTGACCGCGCGGGGCAGGGACGTACCGCCGGTCGTCGAGGGCGACTGGTCGGCCGCGTCCGGGCACCGCGCCGGATGCCAACTGGCCGCGGACCCCGAGGTCACCGCGGTCTTCGCCGCCAACGACGACATGGCGATCGGTCTCATCCACGCACTGACGGAGGCGGGGCGGCGGGTGCCGGAGGACGTCAGCGTCGTCGGCTTCGACGACATCCCGGTCGCCGCCTATGTGACTCCTCCCCTCACCACGGTCCGCCAGCCCTTCGACGCCGTGGCACAGGAGGGACTCAAACGTCTCGTGCACGCCATCGAGAACCCGGGAGCGGACCCCCTGCCGGCGAGCGGCCCACCCGTCGACCTCGTCGTCCGCGCCTCCACCGCCCCTCCGCCGGACCGGACGACCCCGGCCGACGGTCGGCGTACCGCCTCCCGTTCCCGCGGGGGCGCCCGCACTGCGCCACTCCCGAACGGAGGGCCGCCCCACCCCGACTTAAGCCATGACTGACGTACACGGGCCGGCCCGGTCGGCAGAACCGACGGCCGGCGCTTCACCCGGGACGAGCCGCGACACCGGCCGTGCCCGCGCCCCCGCGAACGACCCCGTCGCGCGGACGACACCGAGCACCTCACCGAACTGAGCACCGCCCGGGCCGAGTTCACCGCACCCGCCCCCGGCGCTCCTCTTCGCCCCACCCGCTCCGGCCGCGATCTCCGCCCCGCAGTGCGCGGAACGCTCGCCGGTACCTCTCCACGAGGACGCACACCCGTACAGGCCGGCTTCCGGCCCCGGTCGTCGCGTCCGTGCCTTTCCCGACACGCCAGTGCACGCCCTCGCCAGGCGTGCCGCCACCTTCGCCTCCGGCGGGAGTTCACCATGCCCAGATCCACGTTCCTCTCCTCGTCCAGCCCTTCGCCGATGAGCCGTCGGCTGTTCCTCACCGCGACGGGTGCCGTCTCCCTCGGAGCGGCCCTGACGGCCTGCGGCGGCGGTGACTCCGGCGATTCCTCCGGCGCCGCGGAACCGGTCTCCCAGGCCGACATCGACAAGGCGATGAAGACGCCGACCGAGCTGACGTTCTGGACGTGGGTCCCGAACATCGCCAAGGAGATCGCGCTCTTCGAGAAGAAGTACCCGGCCATCAAGGTCAAGGTCGTCAACGCCGGTCAGGGCACCCCGCAGTACACCAAGCTGCGGACGGCCCTGAAGGCCGGCAGCGGCGCCCCGGACATGGTGCAGATGGAGTACCAGGCCATACCGACCTTCACCATCACCAACAGCCTGCTGGACCTGCGGCCCTACGGCGCCTCCGCACTCAAGGACAGGTTCGTGGACTGGACCTGGGGTCAGGTCAGCGGCGCGGACGGCGAGGTCTGGGCGATCCCCCAGGACACCGGCCCGATGGGCATGCTGTACCGGAAGGACATCTTCGACCGGCACGGCATCGAAGTGCCGGGCACCTGGGACGAGTTCGCCGAGGCGGCGCGAAAGCTCCACAGGGCGGACCCCGACGTCTACCTCACCAACCTCGCCGCGAACCAGCCCGCCGCCTGGCACGGCCTCGTCTGGCAGGCGGGCGGCAAGCCCTACGCGACCGCCGGCAAGAGCGACATGACCATCAGCGTCGACGACGCGGTCTCCCGGAAGCTCGGCGCGTACTGGGGCGGCCTCGCGAAGGAAGGCGTCATCGGCGTCGAGCCCGACTTCACCGACGGCTGGTACGCCGCCCTCAACAAGGGCAAGTACGCCACCTGGCTCACCGCCGCCTGGGGCCCGGCCTTCCTCTCCGGCTCGGCCAAGGCCACCGCGGGCAAGTGGCGGGCGGCCCCCCTGCCGCAGTGGGACGCCGCCAAGCCCAGCGCGGGCAACTGGGGCGGCTCGACCACCGCGGTCATCCGCTCGACCAAGAACCCTGTCGCGGCGGCCCAGTTCGCGCAGTTCCTCAACAGCGACCCGGCCAGCGCGAAGATGTTCGCCACCGAGCAGTTCTTCTTCCCGGCGACCAAGTCACTGCTCGCAGACGCCGAGTTCGTCGCGGACGCCCCGGCCTTCTACGGCGGCCAGAAGGTCAACCAGGTCTTCGCCGACGTCAGTTCCACGGTCAACTCCTCCTTCCAGTGGCCGCCGTTCCTCGACCAGGCGGCGACCGACTGGACCGAGACCGTCGGAAAGTCCCTCGCGGACAAGACCGACACGGTCCGCGCGCTCGGCACCTGGCAGTCACGTCTGACCACGTACGCCAAGAAGCAGGGCTTCACCGTCAGGGGGAGCTGAGATGGCCGCCCCCGAGGTCTCGGCCGCGCCCGGCCGGCGGTCGCCCTCGCCGAGCCGTACCAGGGACAGGCGCCGCACCGCGGGACCGCTGTTCGTCGCGCCGTTCATGGTGCTCTTCCTGCTGCTGTTCCTCGCCCCGCTCGGCTACGCCGCCTACCTCAGCCTGTTCCAGGAACGCCTGATCGGCGGGACGGCGTTCGTCGGGCTCGACAACTACGTCCAGGCCCTGAAGGATCCGCTCCTCCTGCACGGCGTCGCGCGGGTCGCGCTGTTCTTCGTGATCCAGGTCCCCGTGATGCTGCTGCTGGCGCTGCTGTTCGCCCTCGCGCTCGACAGCGGCCTGCTGCGGCTGGCACGGGTGATCCGGCTGGGCATCTTCGTCCCGTACGCCGTCCCGAGCGTGGTCGCCGCGCTCATGTGGGGCTACCTGTACGGACCGGACTTCGGCCCGTTCGCCCAGCTCGGCCGGAACCTGGGCGTGCCGGCGCCCGACTTCCTCAGCGAGGGCTGGATGCTCGGCAGCCTGGCGAACATCGTGACCTGGGAGTTCGTCGGCTACAACATAATCATCCTGTACGCCGCCCTGCGCACCATCCCCCAGGAGCTGTACGAGGCGGCCGCGATGGACGGCGCGGGCGCCTGGCGGACCGCCTGGTCGGTCAAGCTGCCCGCGCTGCGGCCCGCGCTCCTGCTCACCCTGCTGTTCTCGGTGATCGGCAGCTTCCAGCTCTTCAACGAACCGAACCTGCTGATGAAGATCGCCCCGGACGTGATCAGCAGCTCCTACACCGCCAACCTCTACTCCTACTCCCTCGCCTTCACCGGTCAGCAGGTCAACTACGCGGCCACGGTGTCCTTCCTCCTCGGCCTCGTCATCGTGATCGCGTCCTACGCCGTCCTGCTCACCGCGAACCGCAGGAGGACTCCATGACCTCCACCGCCACCCCGCCGGCCGCCGTCACCCCGGCGGCCCAGGGGCCCGCGCCCGGGACCCGCGGCCGACGAGCGCCCCGCGCCCCACGTCGCCGCAGCACCCCGCTGACGATCGCCATGCTGGCGGCCCTGGCGTACTTCCTCCTGCCGCTGTGCTGGCTGGTGATCGCCTCGACCAAGAGCACCCAGGACCTGTTCAACAGCTTCGGCCTGTGGTTCTCCGACGCCCCGCAGCTGCTCGCGAACATCAAGGCGACCTTTACCCAGGACGACGGGGTGTTCGTGCGCTGGCTGCTCAACACACTGATGTACGCCGTCGCCAGCTCGCTCGGGGCCGCGCTGCTCGCTGCCGCGGCCGGATACGGATTCGCCAAGTTCCGCTTCCGCGGCGACCGGGCCTCCTTCAACCTGGTCCTCGGCGCCGTCATGGTCCCGGCCACCGCCCTGGCCATCCCGACCTACCTGCTCTTCGCGAAGGCGGGCCTGGTCAACACACCCTGGGCGATCATCCTGCCCTCCCTCGTCAACCCGTTCGGCCTGTATCTGATGCGCGTCTACGCGGAGGACGCCATCCCGGACAGCATCCTGGAGGCCGCCCGGATCGACGGGGCGGGCGAGGCGCGGATCTTCTTCCGCATCGCACTGCGGCTGCTGGCTCCCGGCCTGGTGACGGTCCTGCTGTTCACCCTGGTGGCCACCTGGAACAACTACTTCCTGCCGCTGATCATGCTCAACGACCCGGATCTGTACCCGATCACGGTGGGTCTGTCCTCCTGGGCCGCGCAGGCGCAGAACGGCGGGGCGGGAGCCAGCAGCGACATGCTCGCGCTCGTCGTGACGGGCTCCCTGATCTCGATCCTGCCCCTGGTGGTGGCCTTCCTCGTGCTCCAGCGGTACTGGCAGAGCGGCCTGGCCACCGGCGGCGTCAAGCAGTAGGGCCCACGGCGCCCGCCTCTTCGTCCCACTCACCGTTCTCCCGGAGGTTTCCTTCATGGCGGCTCTGCCTGCCCGCGTCCTCTTCGGCGCCGCTTACTACCACGAGTACCGGCCGCCCTACAGCGCCGAACAGTCCGACGAGCGTCTCAAGACCGACCTCGACCTGATGGCCGACGCCCGTCTGTCCGTCATCCGGGTCGGCGAGTCGGTGTGGTCGACCTGGGAGCCGGAGAACGGACGCTTCGACCTCGACTGGCTCCAGCCGGTGCTGGACGGCGCCCACGAGCGCGGCATCTCCGTCGTCCTCGGCACACCCACGTACGCCGTACCGCCGTGGCTGGCCCGCCAGTACCCGGAGATCACCGGCGAGCGGCACACCGGTGAGCGCATCGGCTGGGGCGCCCGCCAGGAGGTCGACTTCACCCACCCCGCGTTCCGGTTCCACGCCGAGCGGGTCATCCGCCGGATCGTCGCACGGTACGCCGGACACCCGGCGGTCATCGGCTTCCAGGTCGACAACGAGCCGGGCAACGAACTGCTCCACAACCACGGCGTCTTCCAGCGCTTCACCGACCACCTGCGCGACAGATACGGCGACGTCGAGACCCTCAACCGCGAATGGGGCCTCGTCTACTGGTCGCACCGGCTGTCGACGTGGGCCGACCTGTGGACCCCGGACGGCAACGTCCAGCCCCAGTACGACGTCGCCTGGCGGGAGTTCCAGGCCCGCCAGGTCACCGAGTTCATCGGCTGGCAGGCGGACATCGTGCGCGAGTACGCCGTACCCGGGCAGTTCGTCACCACCTGCATCTCCTACAAGCGCCCCGCCGTCGAGGACGACGAGCTGACCGACCGCCTCGACATCGCCTCGGGCAACCCCTACTACACGATGCAGGACGGCCTCCTGCTGCCCGATCCCACGCCCGACGACCACGAGCAGACCTGGAAGACGACCGGGGTGTGGTCGCTGTACCAGACCGCCGACTGGATGTTCTCCTCGCGCCAGGAGCCGTTCCTGGTCACCGAGACCAACGCCGGCTCGATCGGCTTCCCGTGGGACAACCGCCCCGCCTACGACGGTCAGTGGCGCCAGGCGGCCTGGGCGCTGGTCGCTCGCGGGGCCCGCATGATCGAGTACTGGCACTGGCACACCCTGCACTTCGGTGCGGAGACCTACTGGGGCGGCATCCTGCCCCACACCGGGCAGCCCGGCCGCACCTATGCCGAACTCGCCCGTCTGGGCGCCGAGTTCGAGACGGCCGGAACGCTCGTCGCCGGGCTCGAACCGGACGCGGACATCACGATGGTGTACTCGACGCCGAGCAAGTGGCTCATGAAGAAGTACCCGCCGCTCGCGACACCGGACGGGGAGCCGGACCCGGAGGCCTACCACCGGATCTTCGACCCGTTCTACCAGGGCGCCTTCGACGCGGGCCGCCAGGTGCGCATCGTGCACGCCCGCCAGTTGCACGACCCTCGCGGTGAACGGGCGGGCCTGACGCCCGAGGAGGCCGCCGGCCGTCACCCCGTGCTCGTCGTCCCGGCGTTCTACGTCGCGGCCGACTCGGCGCTCGACTGGTTCGCAGCCTACGCGGAGGCGGGCGGCCATCTGGTCCTCGGTCCGCGCACCGGCTACGCCGACCACGAGGCCCGGGCCCGCCACGAGCCGGCCCCCGGGCGGCTCACCGGCGCCGCGGGCGTCACCTACGACGAGTTCAGCAACCTCGTACAGGAGGTTCCCGTGCGCCCGGCGTCCGGCGGGCCGCTCGACCTGCCCGAGGGCGCGACGGCGACGCGGTGGGCGGACGGCCTCACCGTCACCGACGCCGACGTGCTCGTCACGTACGAGCACCCGCACTTCGGCCGTTGGCCGGCGGTCACCACCCGCCGGCACGGCGCGGGGCGCGTCACCACCGTCGGCACCGTCCCCGGCCGTGACCTCGCCCGGGCGCTGGCCGCGTGGGCGGCCCCGGTCTCCCGCGGCGCGTGGGAGAACCTCCCGGCATCCGTCACGGCGACGACCGGCACCTCCCCCGACGGGCGCCGTGTCCACGTCGTCCACAACTGGAGCTGGGAGCCCGTGAGCGTCCCCGCGCCGGTGGGCCTGTCCGACGTCCTCGACGGCACGTCCGTCCCGGCGGGCGCACCCCTGGAACTCGGCGCCTGGGACGTGCGTGTGCTCGTCCACGCCGACGCGGCCGGCGCTCCGGCACCCGACGCGGACAGCCGCGTCTAGCACGCCGACACCGGCGTTGGTCCTACCCATTGGAGGAGTAAGTGCGGCGAAGAAGAGCAGCGAAGGCGCTGGGCACGTTCGTGGCGGCGTCCGCGATGCTGGCGGTACCCATGGGCAGCGCGCAGGCGTACAACCCGACGGGCGGAACCGTCTACCAGCTCGGGAACGAGCCGTGCCTCAAGGGCCGGGGCAACTGCGCGGTCTACCCGAAGTCGGCCCAGTTGCCGGGCGGACGCCTGGTCGCGTCGTTCGAGAAGTCCACGGTCGTGCCGGAGACGGGAAGCGCGGACCGCCAGACGCTCCCCGTCCACAAGAGCGACGACCACGGCACGTCCTGGCAGCCGCTGTCCGAGGTCGAGGCCCCCGCGTACCTGTCCAAGAACCCCAAGTACGCGAAGTACACGAGCAACTGGACGAACCCGTACCTCTACACGCTTCCGCAGAGCGTCGGGAAGCTGAAGAAGGGCACGCTGCTCCTCGCGAGTGTCGTGTCGGGCGACGACGAGTACTACCGGGAACACAAGGCGGCCGACCCGGGCTGGACCCCGTCCAACGACGGAGACCGCAAGGACATGGCGATCGCCCTGTACTCCAGCACCGACGGGGGCACGACCTGGAAGGTCCTCAACGTCGTCGCCACGGGCGGCTGGCAGGGCGGCAGCGCGGGCGCGGTCGGGCAGAACATCGCCGCCGCGAACAGGAACAAGCAGGTGGATCCCCTCTGGGAGCCGTACCTGATGGTCCACAAGGGCAAGCTGGTCTGCTACTACTCCGACGAGAACGACTACCTCGGTTTCGACCCGGTCACCGGCGTCCCGGAACTGGATCCCGCGAACGACACCGCCACCGACTCGCACGGCCAGATCCTCGTCCACAAGACCTGGGACGGCCGCGACGGCGGGTGGAGCGCTCCCGTCGTCGACGTCGCGGGGCTGACCCAGGACATGGGCGGCGGCAAGACGGAGATCGGCGGCGGGCGGCCGGGCATGACGAACGTCGTCCGGACGACCGACGGCAAGTGGCTTCTCCCGTACGAGTACTGGGGCGGCGGAGCCAACACCAGGTACGTGATCGCCGACGACCCGCTGAAGTTCCACGCCGGCTCCGCGGGCGCCCCCGTCACGTCGCTGCCGCTCGACGCCGGTTCCCGCCCCCTCGCCACCGGCGGCAGCCCGGTGGTCATCCGGCTTCCCGACGGACGCCTCGTCTACAACGCCGCGGGCAGCGGCAACGTCTGGGTCAACGAGAGCGGGCGCAGCGACGGCCCGTGGAAGGAGTACCAGACGACGTCGCGGGCCGGTTACAGCCGCAACCTGCAGTACGTCGAGGGCACCGGACGTCTCGTGATCCTGAACAACCAGGGCACGTCGACGATCGCCCACGCCGAGGTGGATCTGGGCCGCTCCGAGGGCGCCTACTTCCGGCTGGTGAACCGGAGGACCGGCCAGGTGATCGGCACCGGGAACAGGAGCAACGACGCGAACATCGGCAACGGGGACGTTCCCGACGTACGCCTGGAGGCTCCCGGGTCGGCGGCGAACCGGGACACCCAGTACTGGCACGTGGTGACCGGGCCGAACGGCGGCACGACCCTGCTGAACAAGTCCGGTGGCCGCGCGGCAGCGATCTGGACGGGCAACGCGACGGTCGGCCAGCGGATCGGCCAGTGGGTCGACGACAGCCCGACGGGCAGCTGGAACCTCGTCAGGATCACCGACGGCCACTACACGTTGCAGGCGGTCAGGAACACGAGCCTGTATCTGACCGGTGCCTCCGCCGGGGCGCCGCTGACCCTGCAGAACGCGGTCGCGGACGGCTCGCAGGAGTGGAAACTCGTCAGGTAGGGCGGCGGGGTTCACCGGCGAGGGGCGGGCGGTGACCCGTCCGCCCCTCGCCTGCGCCGCGCGCGTCGTGGTGAGGTACGGGAACCGCACAGGCCCCGCGACCGCCAGGGGTCACGTGCCGCGGAGCGCCCGGCCGGGCCAGGTCACGGACGGCGGCCCCCTCCTGACCGGACCGTCGGCTCTTCGGGGGCGTTCGCACGCTCCCGCAGGCGGACGTCGACCGCCGTCAGCGCCAGGGCCAGCGGTCCCGGTGCCAGGAACGCCAGCGGCAGCAGCATCCACGCGCACAGCACGGCCGACGCGAGCGCGAGCAGGACGAGACCGCTGCCGCCCACGTCCCTCGCGCAGTCCCGGGCGGCGCCGGCCACGGCGGCCCGCCAGTCGGTGAGCGACTCGGGGCGCCCGCAGGCGCGAAGACCCACCACGGCCGCGCACGTGCCGATGGCGGCCGCGACGACGGCGAACAGCGGGGCGCCCGGCAGTCCCGCGCGGGCGAGGGCCAGGTCCGCCCAGAGGAGCAGGACACCGGCCGCGGTCAGCACTCCGGCAGCGATGTCCCCGGTGCGCAGGCGCCGTCGCAGTACCGCCAGATACCGTCCGGCCGTCGCCGGCCGGTCCTCACGCGTGCCGCGCAGGACCGCGCACGCCGTGGACAGCGCCGCGGGCAACGTGACGACCGGCAGCGAGGCGAGCGCCGTGCACACGCCCACGCTCAGCACGTCCGCGAACAGTGTCATGCGCGGCCCGAAGATCTCGCCCGTCTCGCGGGCCTGTCCGCCGCTCACCCCTTGATCCCGGAGTTCGCCATGCCCTCGACCAGGAACCGCTGGAAGGCGAGGAAGAACAGCACGATCGGCAGCAGGGCGATCACCGACATCGCGAACATCGGGCCGAAGGCCGACGTGCTCGACGCGTCGACGAACGACCTGAGCGCCAGGGTGAGCGTGAACTTCTCCGGCGAGAAGAGGTAGATCAGCTGGGTGAAGAAGTCGTTCCAGGTCCAGATGAAGGTGAAGATGGCCGTGGTGATGAGGGCGGGCCGGGTGAGCGGCAGGATGACGCTGAAGAAGCTGCGGAACGGCCCGCAGCCGTCGATCCGCGCCGCCTCCTCCAGCTCGCGCGGCAGCCCTCGCATGAACTGCACGATGAGGAAGACGAAGAACGCCTCCGTGGCGAGGAACTTGGGCAGGATCAGCGGCCAGTAGGTGTTCACCATGCCGAGCTGGTTGAAGATGATGTACTGCGGGATCAGCACGGCGTGGTGCGGCAGCATGATCGTCGCGATCATGAAGGCGAACAGCGGTCCGCGGAAGCGGAACCGCAGGCGGGCGAAGGCGTACGCGGCCAGCGAGCAGCTCAGTACGTTGCCGACGACCGCGCCGCCCGCGATGAACAGCGAGTTGCCGAGCAGCCGCCACACGGAGACGTCGTTCACGCCGTCCAGCGCGGTCCTGTAGTTGGACCACTCCAGGCTGCCGGGCAGCAGGTCGAGGCTGGCGATCACCTCGTCGGCGGGCTTGAGCGAGGTCGCGAGCAGCCACGCCAGCGGGTACAGCATCACGAGCAGCGCGGCGAGACAGCCCACGTGCAGGGCGACGCGGCGCCAGGCGACCGGCTTGCCCTCGGCGGCGGTCGAGATGGTCATCGGTCCCCCTCGGACGCGTAGAAGACCCAGGTGCGGGACGTGCGGAACAGCACCGCGGTGACGGCGCCGATGGCGAGGAGCAGGACCCAGGCCATCGCGGAGGCGTAGCCCATGTGCGAGGCGACGAAACCGCGGTCGTAGAGGTAGAGGGTGTAGAAGAGCGTCGAGTCGGCGGGCCCGCCCTTGCCCGCGCTGACCGCGAACGCCGGGGTGAAGACCTGGAACGCCTGGATGGTCTGGAGCACCAGGTTGAAGAAGATCACCGGGGAGAGCATGGGGACGGTGATGGACAGGAACTGCCGCCACCGGCTCGCCCCGTCCACCGACGCCGCCTCGTAGAGCTCTGCCGGGATCTGCTGGAGCCCGGCGAGGAAGATGACCATGGGCGCGCCGAACTGCCAGACCGTGAGCAGCGCGACGGCGAACAGCGCCCAGCCGGGCCGGTTGACCCAACCGCCGGTGCCCAGCAGGTTGTCGACCGTGCCGCCGTCGTTGAAGACCGCCCGCCACACCAGCGCGATGGACATGGAGGCGCCGAGCAGGGAGGGCGCGTAGAAGGCCGAGCGGTAGAAGCCCCGGCCGTGGCGCATGGACTTCAGAGCGAGCGCGACGACGAGGGCGAGGGCGAGTTGGAGGGGCACGGCGATGACGACGTACGTGAGGGTGGCGCCGACCGAGCGCCAGTAGCGCGGGTCCTCGGTGAACATCTGCGTGTAGTTGCGCAGGCCCACCCACCGGGGCGGGTTGAACAGGTCGTAGTCGGTGAACGACAGGTAGAGCGAGACGGCCATCGGGAGCAGGGTGAGCACGGCGGCGCCGAGCACCCATGGGGAGAGGAACACCCAGGCGGCGCCCTCGCGTCGGCGCTTGCCGGGTCGTCGCTTGCCGGGAGCGGTCTTCGTGGCGGGGGCGGGTGCCGGTATCTCGGTGGTGGTCATGACCTCAGCTCCGCCTTCGCCTCGGTGACGTAGTCCTCGGCCGCCTCACGGGGCGACATCCGCTCGTACGACACCTGGTCGTAGTCGCGCTGGAAGGTGGTCTGCAGTGCGCTGTCCCCCGAAGGGGGCGCCTGGGGCGGGGCGTTGAGTTTTCCTTCCAGGGATGCCTGGTAGTCGAAGACCGTCCTGTCGAAGTCCTTGAGCCCGGGGGCGATCTCGTCGCGGAGCGTCTCGTTGACCGGGATGCCGCGGGTGGCACCGAGGATCTTCGCGGCCTGCGGGTCGTTCAGCATGAAGTCGACGAGCTGCACGGACTCCTTCGGGTGACTCGTGTCGGCGGCGACCCCCATGAACATCGAGGGCTTGAAGTACTGGCCCGGTGTGCCGTCCTCGCCGGAGGGCATCGGCGCGAGGGTGATCCCGTCCGGCACGAGAGCGACGTATCCACTGGACGGCGCGTCCCAGTTGTTGTCGGAGATCGCCTTGCCCCGCCCCAGCGGGGTGTTCTCGACGGTGCCGTCGAGCTGGGTGGTCTGCTCGGCGGGCGAGACGGCGCCTTCCCGGCGGAGCCCGTCGGTGAAGGTCCACCAGCGGGTCAGGTCGTCGGCCGTGAAGCCGAGCCGGCGGTCCTCGGTGTAGAGGGCCTTGCCCCGGCCGCGCAGCCAGACCTCGAAGGCGTCCTCGCTCTGTCCCGGGTCGGTGGCGCCGGGCATGCCGGTCCGGTCGGCCAACTCCCGCATGGTGTCGGCCCATTCGCTCCAGGTCCAGCCCTCGCGCGGGAGGTCCACCCCGGCCTTCTTCCACCGGGTGACGTCGTACACCACGGTCTCGGTGCCGCGGGCCTGGGGGATCGCGTACTGCTTGCCGTCCACCTTTCCGGTGGCGAGGAGACCCGCGTCGAACTCCCCGGTGTCCAGCGTGGCGCGCTGCTCGGCGAAGTCCAGCAGGACTCCCCCGGAGGCGTACTGGTCGATCATCCGGTAGTCGAGCTGCATCGCGTCGGGGGCGTCACCGCCCGCCGCCTGGGTGGCCAGCTTCTGCTTGTAGGCGTCGTAGCCGGAGAACGACGTCTGCACCTCGACGCCCGGGTGCTTCTTCTCGAAGAGGTCGACGGCTTCCTGGGTTCGGGCCGCCCTGTCGGGGTTGCCCCACCAGGTGTAGCGCAGGACCACCTTGCCTGTGCCGCTCGCCCCGTCCGGCCCCGAGCAGCCGGCGAGTACCGAGCAGGACACCAGCATCGCCGTGGCCGCCGCGAGGTGGGGCCGCCAGGACTTCCTCGTCCCGTTTCCGGGCATGAGTGGGTCACCTCATTCGCTAGAAAGCGCTTCCACCCCCCGGCACGACCCTAGGGAAGGTCCTGATGTCAGAACAAGACCCCTGCACCGGTTCCGGTTCGCGTCGCCGCTGTGCCGTGGTGGGCCTGGGCGCCCGTGCCCGGCTGTTCACCGAAGCGCTGGCCGGACCGTACGCGGACCGGGTCGACCTCGTCGGGTTCTGCGACGTCAACGCGCACCGGATGGCCGTCCACAACGGCTGGATCGCGGACGACCACCCCGGCCGGGAGCCCGTACCGGCGTACGCCGCCGAGGACTTCGAGGTGATGCTGCGGCGCGAGCGGGTGGATCTGGTCGTGGTGTGCAGCGTCGACCGGACCCACGACGACTACATCGTGCGCGCGCTGGAGGCGGGCTGCGACGTGGTCACCGAGAAGCCGATGACCACCGACGCCGACCGGGCCCGCCGCATCCTGGAGGCCCGGCGCCGCTCCGGCCGCGAGGTACGGGTGGCGTTCAACTACCGCTACAACCCGGTGCATTCGGCCGTACGGGAGCTGATCGCGGCCGGGGAGATCGGTGAGGTCGGCTCGGTGCACTTCGAGTGGCTGCTCGACCTGCGGCACGGCGCGGACTACTTCCGGCGCTGGCACCGCAACAAGGCCGACTCCGGCGGCCTGATGGTCCACAAGTCGACCCACCACTTCGACCTGGTCAACTGGTGGCTGGGCACCGAACCCCGGACGGTTTTCGCGCAGGGCGGCCTCTTCTTCTACGGCGACGAGGCCGGCCGGCGCCGGGGACTCGCCCGTCCCTACGCCCGCGCCCACGGCTCCCCCGCCGCCGAGGGCGACCCCTTCGCCGTACGCCTGGCGGACTCGCCGGTGCTCAGCGCGCTGTACCTCGACGCCGAGGCGCAGGACGGCTACCACCGCGACCAGAACGTGTTCGGGCCGGGCGTGACCATCGAGGACGACATGGCCGTCCTCGTGCGGTACGCGTCCGGGGCGTCCCTGACCTACCACCTCACCGCGTACGCCCCGTGGGAGGGCTATCGCGTCGCGTTCAACGGAAGCGAGGGGCGGCTCGAACTGCTCGTCGAGGAGTCGACGTGGGTACGGCCCGGGGCAGGGGCCGCAGGGGCCGGTCCCGTCCTGCACGGTTCCACCGCCGACGACGAGGCCGGGCGTACGGAGCTGCTGCTGCGGCGGTTCTGGGAGCCGGCCCGTGAGGTGAAGGTCGCGAGCGGCGCGGGCGGCCACGGCGGTGGCGACGTGCGGATGCTGGAAGACCTGTTCGGTCCCCGGACCGACGCGGATCCCCTGGGCAGGGCGGCGGACGCGGTCGACGGAGCGAAGTCCCTGGTGACCGGGCTCGCGGCCAACGAGTCGTTCGAGACGGGGCTGCCGGTCCGGACACGGGATCTGCTGGACGTGTGACGCCGCCGCGGCAGCCGTGGAGCCGTCGCGGCCGGTGTGTGCTTACGATCCGGGGGTGGTTCTCTTTCTCGTGTCCCGGGACACCCCCCTGAGCGCCGATGAGGCGTGGCGGCGGCTCACCGTGTGGGAGCGGCATGCGGAGGTGGTGCCGTTGACGCGGGTCCGGGTCGTCACGGTGCCGCCGCGCGGGGCGGGCACCGTGTTCGTGGCGCGGACCGGGGTGGGGCCGGTGGCGTTCGACGACCGTATGGAGGTCGTCGTCTGGCGTCCGCCCCTGGACGGCGGCCCCGGTCTGTGCCGGCTCGTCAAGCGCGGCAGCCTCGTCGTCGGGTGGGCCGAGATCGAGGTGATCCCCGCCGCCGGAGGCGGTGCGCGGGTGGTGTGGCGGGAGGAGCTGGGGGTGCGAGGGCTGCCGAGGGCCTTCGACCCCGTGCTGGGGGCGGCGGGCCGGCGGATGTTCGGACGGGCCGTGGACCGCCTGCTGTCCCGCCCCTGAGGCGACACGGCGCTCCCCGGTCGACGGCCTCCACCGCCGGTCGTGCTCGTCGACGCGTTCCAACCCGCTCGTCCCTGGGGCTCATGAGGTTCACCGAGGCAGAAGTCCATGGAACGAGTCCGCTCGGAGTTGCGAGACTGGGACCCATGAACGACATGGGGCGGTTCCGTGAGGCGGTCGTCGAGTGGGCCGCCGGCGGCGCGGGGGCATCGGGGGCGGCCGCGGCGGCGCGGGAACTGGCGGCCGGCACCGGGCTGCGCACGGTCGTACTCGTCGAAGGGGGCAGCGACCGGGTCGCCGTGGAGGCGCTGGCCGCCCGGCACGGCCGGGACCTCGACAAGGAGGGTGTCTCGGTCGTCCCCCTCGGGGGCGCGACCAGCATCGGAAGGTTCGTGGACCTGTGCGGGCCCGAAGGCCTCGACGTGCGGCTGGCGGGTCTGTGCGACGTCGCCGAGGAGAGGTTCTTCCGGCGGGCGCTGGAGCGGGCCGGAATCGGCTCGGATCTCACGCCCGACGGGCTTCAATCGCTCGGGTTCTACCTGTGCGAGGCGGACCTGGAGGACGAACTGATCCGTTCCCTGGGCGCCGACCTGATTCAGCAAGTCGTCGAGGAGCAGGGCGAGTTGCGTGCGTTCCGCACCTTCCAGAACCAGCCCGCGCAGCGGGATCGGACCGTGGAGCAGCATCTGCACCGGTTCATGGGCACCCACAGCGGCCGCAAGGCCCAGTACGCGCGGGAACTCGTCGCGAGCCTGGATCTCGACCGGACACCGCGACCGCTGGAACGCCTCCTCGCCCACCTCTGACCGGGCCGCTGCCGCGCAGGTCCGGGACTCCGGTCTCCCGAACCGAACGCGTCAGGCGACCGATCCGATGCGGCGCGGCGGCTCCGACGACACGTCGTGGTGGATCGGGGTGTGCGCCCCGGTGAGGGACACCCCGCTTCCGCCCCGCCGGTTCGCGACGATCTCCGCCGCGATGGACAGGGCGGTCTCCTCCGGCGTACGGGCACCGAGGTCCAGCCCGATGGGCGACCTCAGCCGCGCCAACTCCATTTCGGTGACGCCCACTTCACGAAGGCGCTCGTTGCGGTCGAGATGGGTGCGGCGCGAGCCCATCGCACCGACGTAGGCGACCGGGAGCCGCAGCGCGAGCCGCAGGAGCGGTACGTCGAACTTGGCGTCGTGGGTCAGGACGCACAGCACCGTGCGGGCGTCGACCTCCGTGCGCTCCAGGTACGTGTGCGGCCACTCGACGACGATCTCGTCCGCCTCCGGGAAGCGCGCGGCCGTCGCGAAGACGGGACGCGCGTCGCAGACCGTCACGCGGTAGTTCAGGAACCTGCCGATGCGGACCAGGGCGGAGGCGAAGTCGATCGCACCGAAGACGATCATCCGGGGCGGCGGAACCGACGACTCGACGAGCACGGTGAGCGGCGCTCCGCAGCGCGAGCCCCGCTCCCCGATCTCCAGGGTGCCGGTGCGCCCCGCGTCCAGGAAGGCACGGGCCTCCCCCGTGACGGTGCGGTCCAGTTCGGGGTGAGCGCCGAAGCCGCCCTCGGGCGATCCGTCGGGGCGGACCAGCAGGGCGCGGCCCAGCAGCTCCGGCGGTCCGGAGACGATCCGCGCCAGCGCCGCCGTCTCCCCTGCCGCGGCTGCGGAGAGCGCCGACGCGAACACCTCGCGGACGGGGGCACAGGCGCGTACCGGGGTCACCAGGATGTCGATGACCCCACCGCATGTCAGGCCCACCGCGAAGGCGTCCTCGTCGCTGAAACCGAAGCGTTCGAGCACCGACTCCCCGTTCTCCAACGCCTGTTGGCACAGCTCGTAGACCGCGCCCTCCACACAGCCGCCGGAGACCGAGCCGATCACCGTGCCGTCGGAGTCCACCGCCAGGGCGGCGCCGGGCCGGCGGGGCGCGCTCCCGCCGACGGCCACGACGGTGGCCACGGCGAAGTCACGCCCCTGCTCGACCCACCGGTGCAGTTCTTCGGCGATGTCCAGCATCTCTCGTTCTCCTCACGGTGGTTGGGGTGGCTCGTCGGCCGGGGCGGACCCGTGGACGAGGCACCCCACACAGCGGAGCGCCTAGTGGACGCCCATCCAGCTCTCGATCGGGTTCAGGGCGAAGAAGACGAGGAAGACCGCCGTCAGGCCCCACATGAACGCCCCGATCTCCCGGGCCTTGCCCTGGGCGATCCTGATCGCGACGTAACTGATGACTCCGGCCGCCACACCGGCGGTGATGGAGTACGTGAACGGCATGATCACGACGGTCAGGAACACCGGGATCGCGGTCGCGCGGTCGGCCCAGTCCACATGGCGGGCGTTCGTCATCATCATGGCGCCGATGACGACCAGGGCGGCGGCCGCGACCTCGCCGGGCACGATCGCCGTCAGCGGGGTGAAGAAGAGACAGGCCGCGAAGAACAGGCCGGTGACGACCGAGGACAGTCCTGTCCGGGCGCCCTCGCCGACCCCTGTGGCGGACTCGACGAACACCGTCTGGCCGGAGGCGCCCGAGACGCCGCCGATCGCGCCGCCCGCGCCGTCGATGAACAGTGCCTTGGACAGGCCCGGCATCCGGCCCTTGTCGTCGGCCAGTCCGGCCTCGGTGCCGACACCGATGATGGTGGCCATCGCGTCGAAGAAGCCGGCCAGCACGAGCGTGAAGACGATCATGCCGACCGTCATCGCGCCGACCTCTCCCCAGCCGCCGAACTCGACGTCGCCGAAGAGCGAGAAGTCCGGCATCGACACCGCGCTGCCGTGCAGTTCGGGCGCGCCGCTCGCCCACTGCTTCGGGTCGATGACGCCGAGGGCGTTGAGGACGACGGCGAGTACGGTGCCGCCGACGATGCCGACCAGGATCGCGCCGGGGACGCCGCGCGCCTGGAGCATGAAGATGGCGAGCAGGGTGACGGCGAAGAGCAGCACGGGCCAGCCGGCCAGTTCGCCCGCGGGGCCGAGGGAGACCGGGGTCGCCTTGCCCGGGTGGACGAAGCCCGCCTTGACCAGCCCGATGAGGGCGACGAACAGTCCGATGCCCATGGTGATCGCGTGCTTCAGCGCCAGCGGGATCGCGTTCATGATCATCTCGCGTAGCCCGGTGACCACCAGGAGCATGATCACGACGCCGTACATCACGCACATGCCCATGGCCTGCGGCCAGGTCATCTGAGGCGCGACCTGCGAGGCCAGGACACCCGAGACGGAGAGCCCGGCGGCGAGGGCGAGCGGCACCTTGCCGAAGAAGCCCATCAGGAGCGTGGTGAGGGCCGCCGCGAACGCCGTCGCGGTGATCAGGGCCTGCTGGCCGAGCGTGTTCCCCGCCGCGTCCTTGCCGGAGAGGATGAGGGGGTTGAGGAGGAGGATGTACGCCATCGCCATGAAGGTGGTGACGCCGCCGCGCGTCTCACGCGCGACCGAGCTGCCTCTCAGGGATATGTGAAAGTAGCGGTCGAGCCAGGACCGGCCGGCCGGGACGCGGGTTCCTTCGCCCGCGTCGTCGGCGGTGGTCCTGGGCTCCAGTGACTGCTGGGTCATGGTGCCGTCTCCCAAGGTTCATAGGGGCACCCACGCTGTGCCTTCGGCGTACGCGGGCTTTGGGATGTGCACGACCCGGGGGACGGCCCGAGGCGAACAAGGGGGGGGCCGGGGGGCTCGGCCCCCGGAGAAACTCTTCTTTCCAACCCCCGGAGGGCTACGTCCCGGTGAGGTGTTCCGGTCGTACCGGCGTCCGGTCCAGCTCCAGACCCGTCGCGTTCCGGATCGCCGCGAGGACGGCCGGGGTCGACGACAGGGTCGGGGCCTCACCGATGCCGCGCAGCCCGTACGGCGCGTGGTCGTCGGCGAGTTCGAGCACGTCGACGGGGATGGTCGGCGTGTCGAGAATCGTGGGGATGAGGTAATCGGTGAAGGAGGGGTTTTTGACCTTCGCCGTGACGGGGTCGACGATGATCTCCTCCATGACCGCGATGCCGAGGCCCTGGGCCGTGCCGCCCTGGATCTGGCCGACGACGGACAGCGGGTTGAGCGCCTTGCCGACGTCCTGTGCGCAGGCCAGCTCGATGACCTTCACCAGACCGAGCTCGGTGTCCACCTCGACGACGGCGCGGTGCGCGGCGAACGAGTACTGGACGTGACCGAAGCCCTGGCCGGTACGGAGGTCGAAGGCCTCGGTCGGCCGGTGCCGCCACTCCGCCTCGACCTCGACGGACTCGTCCTCCAGCACGTCCGCCAGGTCGGCCAGCACCTCGCCGCCGTCGGTGACGACCTTGCCGCCCTCCAGCAGCAGCTCGGCGGTGGCCCAGGCCGGGTGGTACGTACCGAACTTGCGGCGGCCGATCTCCAGGACCTTCTCGCGGACGAGCTCGCAGGAGTTCTTGACGGCGCCACCGGTGACGTACGTCTGGCGCGACGCCGAGGTCGAACCGGCGGACCCCACCCGGGTGTCGGCCGGGTGGATGGTCACCTGGGTGACGCCCAGCTCGGTGCGGGCGATCTGCGCGTGGACCGTGACTCCGCCCTGGCCGACCTCCGCCATCGCGGTGTGGACGGTCGCGACGGGCTCACCGCCGACGACCTCCATACGGACCCGGGCGGTCGAGTAGTCGTCGAAGCCCTCGGAGAAGCCGACGTTCTTGATGCCGACCGCGTAGCCGACACCGCGGACGACACCTTCGCCGTGGGTGGTGTTGGAGAGGCCGCCGGGCAGCTGACGGACGTCCGCCGCCTCGCCGGCCGCGAGCCACTGCTGCTCCGGCGGCATCGGCATCGCCTTGACGCGGCGCAGGAGTTCGGCGACGGGGGCCGGGGAGTCGACGGGCTGGCCGGTCGGCATGATCGTGCCCTGCGACATCGCGTTGAGCTGACGGAACTCGACCCGGTCCATGCCCACCTTGTCGGCGAGCTTGTCCATCTGCGCCTCGTAGGCGAAGCACGCCTGGACCGCGCCGAAGCCGCGCATGGCGCCGCAGGGCGGGTTGTTGGAGTAGAGGGCGATCGCCTCGATGTCGACGTCGTCGAGCACGTACGGGCCGACCGACAGGGACGCCGCGTTGCCGACGACCGCCGGGGACGCGGAGGCGTAGGCGCCGCCGTCGAGGACGATCCGGCACTTCATGTGGGTCAGCCTGCCGTCCTTCGTCGCCCCGTGCTCGTAGTGGAGCTTCGCGGGATGGCGGTGGACGTGCCCGAAGAAAGACTCGAACCGGTTGTAGACGATCTTGACCGGTTTGCCCGTGCGCAGGGCCAGCAGGCAGGCGTGGATCTGCATGGACAGGTCCTCGCGGCCGCCGAACGCGCCGCCGACGCCGGAGAGCGTCATCCGGACCTTGTCCTCGGGCAGGCCGAGCACCGGGGCGATCTGCCGCAGGTCGGAGTGGAGCCACTGGGTGGCGACGTAGAGGTCGACACCCCCGTCCTCGGCGGGCACGGCGAGGCCGGACTCCGGGCCGAGGAACGCCTGGTCCTGCATGCCGAAGGTGTACTCGCCCTCGACGACGAAGTCGGCGCGCCGCCGGGCCGCCTCGACGTCACCGCGGACGATCGGCTGGCGGTGCACGATGTTCGGGTGCGGGACGTGCCCGATGTGGTGGTCGTCGCGGCCCTCGTGGATCAGCGGGGCGTCCGGCGCGGTGGCCGAGGCCTCGTCCGTGACGACGGGCAGCTCCCTGTACTCCACCTTGATCTTGGCGGCGGCGCGGCGGGCGGTCTCCGGGTGGTCGGCGGCCACGATCGCGACGGGCTCGCCGTGGTGGCGTACGCGGCCGTGGGCCAGGACGGGGGTGTCCTGGATCTCCAGGCCGTAGTTCTTCACCTCGGTCGGCAGGTCGTCGTAGGTCATGACGGCGTACACGCCCGGTGTCGCAAGGGCCTCGCCCGTGTCGATGGAGAGGATCTCGGCGTGCGCGACCGTGGAGCGCAGGATCTGGCCCCAGAGCATGTCCTCGTGCCACATGTCGGAGGAGTACGCGAACTCCCCGGTGACCTTCAGGGTGCCGTCCGGGCGGAGTGTGGACTCGCCGATGCCACCCTTGGTGGGGGTGCCCTGGGTGACCTTGGTGGGCGTCCCGATGGTGGGTTTCGAAGGCATCGTCAGACCGCCTCTCCCTGACGGGCGGCCGCCAGGCGGACCGCGTCCATGATCTTCTCGTAGCCGGTGCAGCGGCAGAGGTTGCCCGACAGCGCCTCGCGGATGTCCGCGTCGCTCGGGGTCGGGTTGCGCTCGAGCATCTCGTCGGCGGCGACCAGCAGGCCGGGGGTGCAGAAGCCGCACTGGACGGCGCCGGCGTCGATGAACGCCTGCTGGATCGGGGAGAGTTCCGTGCCCTCGCCGGTCCGGGAGTCCTGCCCCTCGGCGGCCCAGCGCCGGGCGTCCTGGACGGACGTGCCCGACGGACCGCAGGCACCGGTGGCACAACCGCCGTGCTCCGCACGCTGTTTGGCGAAGTCGGCGAGGCCCTCGACCGTGACGACCTCGCGGCCCTCCACCTGCCCGGCCGCGACCAGACACGAACACACCGGCACACCGTCGAGACGGACCGTGCAGGAGCCGCACTCGCCCTGCTCACAGGCGTTCTTGGAGCCGGGCAGGCCCATGCGCTCGCGCAGGACGTAGAGAAGGCTCTCGCCCTCCCAGACGTCGTCGGCTTCCTGCGGGCGGCCGTTGACCGTGAAATTGACGCGCATTACGCGACACTCCCCTTCTGATGTGTCCGGCCGTCGGTGCCGCGGTACGACTCCCAGGTCCAGGTCAGCGTGCGGCGGGCCATGATGCCCACCGCGTGGCGGCGGTAGCTCGCCGTGCCCCGGACGTCGTCGATCGGGTTGCAGGCGGCCGAGCACAGCTCGGCGAACTGCTTGGCGACCGACGGGGTGATGATCTTCCCGTTGTCCCAGAAGCCGCCCTCGTCGAGCGCCGCGTTCAGGAACTCCTCGGCGGCCTTGGCCCGTACGGGCGTGGGCGCGGCCGAGCCGATGCCGGTGCGCACCGTGCGGGTGCCGGGGTGCAGGGCCAGGCCGAAGGCGCAGACCGCGATGACCATCGCGTTGCGGGTGCCGACCTTCGAGTACTGCTGGGGTCCGTCGGCCTTCTTGATGTGGACGGCCCGGATGAGCTCGTCGGGGGCGAGCGCGTTGCGCTTCACGCCGGTGTAGAACGCGTCGATGGGGATGAGCCGGGAGCCGCGTACGGACTCGGCCTCGACCTCGGCGCCCGCCGCGAGGAGGGCGGGGTGGGCGTCACCGGCCGGGGAGGCGGTACCGAGGTTGCCGCCGACGCCGCCGCGGTTGCGGATCTGCGGGGAGGCCACGGTGTGGGAGGCCAGGGCCAGGCCGGGCAGTTCGCCGCGCAGGTTGTCCATGATCGCCGTGTACGGGACCGAGGCGCCCAGGCGGACGGACTCCTCGCCGACCTCCCACTCGCCCAGCTCGCCGATGCGGTTCAGGTCGAGCAGGTACTCGGGACGGCGGTGGTCGAAGTTGATCTCGACCATCACGTCGGTGCCACCCGCAATCGGCACAGCGGTGGGGTGCTCGGCCTTCGCGGCGAGCGCCTCCTCCCAGCTGGCGGGGCGAAGGAAGTCCATGACCGGCTCTCTTCTTCGTCTCGTGGAGCGTGCTGTTCAAGCCAGATCGTGTGCGGCGGGCCCGGCTCGTTCATGAGGTGTTCACGTGGATCGCAGCCAGTACACAGCGCTGTCCTCCACCGGGGTCAGTCACCGAAACCATGAAGGAGTTGGCTGGCCAGGGCGCCCATCTTGTAGATTCGTATGAACGGAGGTCATCAGTAGCCTCCTCGTTTTCCTTTGGAAACATCCGACGCAGACCTTTGGAAACATCCGACGCGGACCTTCGGAGACGGCCGACGCGGACCTGGAAACAGCGAGCACCGTCCGCGAAAGCCCAGGACAGGGCCCACGGAGGCCGGAACCACCGTCCGCCCGGGTCCGCGGACCCGACCCGGCGGAGGCCGGACACCCGGTGCCTCGGGCCTCCGGCCCCGGGTCCGGTCCGGCTCCCGCACTTCCATCGTAGATTTCGAGACAGAACGGCGGCGACGAGATGCGGCTGCGCGCACTGCTGGACACGGACGCGCTGGGCCTGCGGCTGCTCGGCGGCGACGACGAGCTGGACCGCACCGTGCGTGGCGTGATGACCACGGACCTGCGGGACCCGAGCCGCTACCTCTCGGGTGGCGAGCTGGTGCTGACGGGCCTCGCCTGGCGCCGCGGCGCCGCCGACTCCGAACCCTTCGTACGCATCCTCGCGGGCGCCGGTGTCACGGCGCTGGCCGCGGGAGAGGCGGAGCTGGGCGCGATCCCGGACGACCTGGTGGCGGCCTGTGCGAGACACCGGCTGCCGCTGTTCGCCGTCAACGAGTCGGTGGCCTTCGCGACGATCACCGAGCACGTCGTACGGCAGGTGTCGGGCGAGCGGGCCGGGGACCTGGCGGCCGTCGTGGACCGGCACCGCCGGATGATGACCTCGGGACCCGCCGGCGGCGGCCCGGACGTGGTCCTGGACCTGCTCGGTTCCGACCTGGACCTGCGGGCCTGGGTACTCTCCCCCGCGGGCCGCCTCATCGCGGGCTCCCACCTCGCGCAGGAGTGGCTGCCCACGGGCGTGTGCGCGGCACTGGCCGGTGAGCACCTGGCAGCGGTCCGCACGGGGCGGCGCGGGCCGCACCGGGTGACGGTGGGCCCCACCACGTACTCGCTCTTCCCGGTCCGCAGCGGCGGTCGCGGGGCGGCGGGTGCGCGCGACGTACGCGAGACGGTGCTGTCGGAGTGGCTGCTCGCGGTCGAGGCGGACGCCGGGGACTGGCCGGAGGAGCGGCTCGACCTGCTGGAGGGCGTCACCCAGCTGATCGCGGTGGAGCGGGACCGCCGGGACGCGGCACGGACCGTGCGGCGCAGGCTCGCGCAGGAGGTCCTGGAGCTGGTGCAGACCGGTGCCGCGCCCGCGGAGATCGCGGCACGGCTGCGGGTGGCCGCACCGGTGCTGCTGCCGGGGCTCGGCGCGGCCCCGCACTGGCAGGTCGTGGTCGCCCGGGTGGAGTGGGACGACGCGAGGGGCGGGCCCGCCGGGTCCCCGGCCGAGGGCGGGCGCCCGGCGGGCGGTGTCGAGGGTGGTCCGGTGGCGCAGGCGCTGCTGGAGGAGATCCTGGTCGACCCGCTGTCGTCGGGTCCCGAGCCGTCCGACCGCATCGCGGTCGCCCACACGGGTGACGAGGCCGTCGCTCTCGTACCGCTTCCGGCCGTTTCCTCGGAGCACGACGGTTCGGAGGCCGGGCTGCTCGCCGACACGCTCCTTGAGGCCGTGCGCGACCCGCTGTCGGCGGGCCTCGACGGCGACGGGCGGCTCACCCTCGGTGTCAGCGCGGCCGTGCACTCGGCGGAGGGGCTGCGCGGCGCCCTGGAGGAGGCCCGGCACGCGCGCCGGGTGGCCGCGGCCCGCCCCGGACGGGTGTGCGCGGCGGGGCACCAGGAGCTGGCCTCCCACGTGCTGCTGCTGCCCTTCGTGCCGGACGACGTGCGCCGCGCCTTCACGGCGAGGCTCCTCGACCCGCTCCGGGACTACGACCGCCGGCACCGGGCCGAGCTGATCCCGACCCTGGAGGCGTTCCTCGACTGCGACGGCTCCTGGACCCGCTGCGCGGCCCGCCTGCACCTGCACGTCAACACGCTGCGCTACCGGGTGGGGCGTATCGAGCAGTTGACGGGCCGAGATCTTTCCCGGCTCGAGGACAAGCTGGACTTCTTCCTGGCGTTGCGCATGAGCTGAGGTCACAGGCCCGTGGGCGAGGAAGCCGTGGTTGCCTGGGCGGGGCGGGCGGCCAGGAAGAGGCACCAAGTGCCTTCTCTGCCCCACGACTTTGTGAAATCCTTCACCCACCCCCTTGGCCGGGCGCGTCGATTCGTGCTGAGATGCCGCCACCACTCAACAGCTCAATGGCGTGCTCGGGGAGGGCAACGTGGCGTATCCCGCCATGTCTGGTTACGGAACGACTGCCGGAGACGATCCACTCCAGACCGCGGTATGGCGGCTGCGCTCACGCGCCTGCTGGGCCGACGCGGCCGCGCTCCTCGAGCCACGCACGGCCTCGGCGGCGCTCCAGCGGGCCTCACTCCTCGTCGAGCGGTGCCTCTACACCGAGCAGGGCTGGGCGGAGGCGGAGGACGCGCTGCGGACGGCGGAGGCGCTGGCCCAGAGCGACGACGAGCGGGGCGCGGCGGCCTGCGAGCGCGGACAGCTCGCGTACGCGTCGACACTGCTCGCGGTGCGCGACCGCGCCGACGAGGCGCGGGCCGCGCTCGGCCGGGCGGCCGCCCTGATCGCGCCGGGCGCCCCGGGACGGGCCCTGCTGGACTTCCGGCGCGGCCTGCTCGCCGAGAACCTCGCCCGTTCCCCGCAGTCCGCGCGCGCCGCCTACCGGCGGGCCCACGCCGGCGCCACCGCGCACGACGACCCGCTGCTCCTGTCCTTCACCTGGCGTCACCTCGCCGGACTCGCCCTGCGCGAGGGCGAGTTGGCGGAGGCTCGGCACGGTTTCGCCGAATCCCTGCGGATCCGCGAGGAGTTGGGCTACCTCGTCGGTACGGCTCCGGCCCTGGCCTCCCTCGCCGATGCCGAGACCGAACCGGAGGCGTCCCGGCTGCGGGCCGAGGCGGGGCGGCTGTTCAGGCTGCTCGGGGGCGTACCCACCTGGCTCGCCGGCCAGTTGGCGCCACCGGCCGCCACGGCCTGACGCCTCGGCACCGGCCTCTGTCGGCCGCGTCCGCACCGGGTCGGGGCGGCCTCCCGCCCTGACCGAACGCCCTTACCCAGAGGCCCGGTTGGCGCTCGGCCGTCGGCGCCTCCGGCCGCCCTCCGCCGGGGCCGGGGGCGTTCGCCCGAAGGCGGCGGGCCGGGGCCGGGCGGCTGACCACCGGAACCCGGACCGCGGTCGCGACGCTTCGCTGCGTGGCGTCGTGGCGCGGCGTGGCGTCGTGGCGCGGCGCGGCGGCCGGTGCCTGCCCGCTACGCGCCGGCGAAGTGTTCTCGCAGCAGGGACTGCGCGGTTGGCACGTCCTGGGCGGTCAGCGCGTCGAGGATCGCCGTGTGCTGGGTCGCGTCGGCCAGCAGGTCGGCGCGGCTGCGGCAGGCCGGCGCCCCGGCCATCGGCCACTGGGCACGGCGGTGCAGGTCGTCCGCGAGCTGCACCAGCTGGCGGTTGCCCGAGAGGGCGAGGACCGCTGCGTGGAAGACCCGGTCGGACTCGGCGTAGCGCGCGCGGTCACCGGTGCACGCCGCCGCCACGGTGGCGTCGGCCAGCGGGCGCAGCTCGGCCCAGCAGGAGGCGGAGACCGTACGGGTCAGCCGGAGCATCACCGGCATCTCGACGAGGGACCGGATCTCGGCGAGCTCGGCCAGTTCCCGTGCCCCGCGCCGCACGACGCGGAAACCGCGGTTCGGGACGACCTCCACCGCGCCCTCGTTGGCGAGCTGCTGCATGGCCTCGCGCACGGGGGTCGCCGAGACGCCGAAGCGTTCGCCGAGCGCCGGGGCGGAGTAGACCTCGCCCGGGGCGAGGTCGCCGCCGACCAGGGCGGCGCGAAGGGCGTCGAGGATCTGGCCGCGGACGGAGGCCCGCTGCACCACGGGCCGACGGGCCGCGGAGGCGAAGGCGGAGCCGGAAGCGGCGGCGGGGGCGGGAGCGGAGGTCCGCCGGCCCGCCGCGCCGGGCACGGCCGTCGACGTGTCGTGGGTGCCGGTGTCCCGGACGCCGTCCTCGGCGCCGTGGGCCGAGATCCCGGGAACGTGCGTGAACGCCCCGCGCGCGGCGTTGCCTCCCGCTTCGGTCCCGCCCTCACCCGGGAGCCCTACGCGGGTCGCGGGCCCGCCGGTGCCGGGGAGCCCCGCGCGCCCTGCGGCTCGGTCCGCTCCACCGGAGGTCCGCGGCTCGCGACCGTCCTCCCGCGTCAGCCGCGGACGGGGAATCGGTGTCTCGCTGTGGGTGTGCTCGCCGCGGGCCCCGTGCTCGGCGGGGGCCGTCCGGGCGGCGGCCGGAGCCGACGGGCCCGCCGGGGCCGCGGTGGTTTCCGTGTCTGCGGGAGAGGCGCCGCCCCGCGGAACGTCCTCCCGGCTCGCCCCGCGTCCTCGTGGGCCGTCCGCCGGGCGCGCCTGGGGAGGCACCCGCACGGCGGCCGTCCCGGGGCGGACCTCCTCCGGGCGGACCTCCTCCGGGCGGACCTCCTCCAGGCGGGCGTCCGAAGGGTCTCCGGCAGGGCCGTACGCCTCGCGCGAACCGGCCTTCTCCACGGGGTCCCCCTCCGGGGTCGGCGGTGTGGTGGGTATTTCGGGCGGGGCCCGGAGCGACCCCGACAGAACAGGGTAAACCTCGATCGTATCGGGTAAGGTAAGCCTTACCTGCGAACGATCGTGAAACGGGGTCCTTGCATGTCCGCTCCCGCCCTCGCCGAGACCGCACCCGGTGCCGACACGCACCCGGCCCGCTCGGTCCTCACCGAGGCGTACGCGCGGATGACCGAGGCATTCCCGGCCCTGGGAGTGACGGAGCTCGCTCCCGGCGAACCGGCCCCGACGGGTGACGGGCGGATCGCCGTCGCCGGACTCGCGGCGGGCGGCGCAGCCCTCGACTCCTTCCTGGCGTGGGACGACGCGCAGGTGCTGGCCGACCACGGGCGGCAAGCCCGCCCGGACGTCATCGCGAGCTTCGGCCTGCACCGGTACGCCTGGCCCGCCTGCCTGCTGATCACGGTGCCGTGGTTCCTGCTGCGCCGCGTCCCCCGCTTCCCCGTGGAGCACGTCACCTTCCAGCGCATGCCCGGCCGTATCGCGGTCCGCGTGGGCGAGTTCGCCTGTCTGCCGGACGACCCGGCCGCCGCGCTCAGCGGCGCGCGCGTCGTCCGGGACGAGGAGGCCCTGCGGGCGGAGGTGCGCTCCGCCGTCGCCGAGCACCTGGAGCCGGTCCTGCGCGGATTCGGCCCGCGGATGCGGCGCCGCGACCGCGCCCTGTGGGCCATGGCGACCGACGAGGTCGTCGAGAGCCTCTGGTACGTGGCCGGCCTCCTGGGCGAGCAGCGGCGTGCGACGGAGGAGCTGGAGCGGCTGTTCCCCGGAACCACCCGGCCGTACGTCGGCTCGGCCGGCTTCCGCGAGACGGCGGGCCCGAACGGCGAGTGCCTGCCCACCCGGGACCGGGCCAGCTGCTGCTTCTACTACACCCTCGACCCCGAGGACACCTGCGCCAACTGCCCGCGCAACTCCGAGGCGGTCCGCGTCGCGAAGCTGACGGCACAGGCGGCCGGGCCGACGGGCTGAATTTCCCGCGCCCGCACCCCCGCGCGGTGCCGCGCCCGCACTCTCATGCGGTCCCGCGGCCGCACCCCGTGCGGCCCCGCGTCCGCGCCCCCGTGCGCAGGCCCGCACCCGGCGTCACGTAAGATCAACTCGGCGCGGAATCCGGTGTCTTGGCCGCGGAGACGGCCGCCCGGGTTACAGCTGCTTCACAAAATCCTCACTTGGCGCAAGAACTTTCCGTGGAACCACTCGTACGGGTAATCTAACTCGAACTCAACTCCCGCTCCTCAAGCGGCAGTTCGAGCAGAATGCCGTCCTCGCGCATCCCCTTGCACTCCCTTGGCGGCCTCTTGCCCCGAAACCCCCTGAGGACGCGCGGGATTGGGCCACTATGACGGGCGTTACGCCCTATCCCAATGCAAGGGACCCCAGATGAGACTGACCGACATATCGCTGAACTGGCTGCTTCCCGGCGCCGTGCTGCTCCTGGGCCTGCTGGCGGCGGTTGCGGTGCTCGCGCGTGGTAAGCGCGCCGGGGAGAAGACCCACGCCGACGATTCGTGGGAGCGCACGGAAGAGCGCCGCAGGCGCAAGGAGGCCATATACGGCACCGCCTCCTACGTACTCCTGTTCTGCTGCGCCGCGGTCGCCGCCGCACTCTCCTTCCACGGCCTGGTCGGCTTCGGCGAGCAGAACCTGAACCTCTCCGGCGGCTGGCAGTACCTGGTGCCGTTCGGCCTGGACGGCGCGGCCATGTTCTGCTCCGTACTCGCGGTGCGCGAGGCCAGCCACGGTGACGCGGCGCTCGGCTCCCGGATACTCGTGTGGACGTTCGCGGCCGCCGCCGCCTGGTTCAACTGGGTGCACGCCCCCAGGGGCCTCGGCCACGCGGGCGCCCCGCACTTCTTCGCCGGCATGTCCCTGTCGGCCGCCGTCCTCTTCGACCGCGCGCTGAAGCAGACCCGCCGCGCCGCCCTGCGCGAGCAGGGCCTGGTGCCCCGGCCGCTGCCGCAGATCCGGATCGTACGGTGGCTGCGTGCTCCTCGTGAGACCTACGGCGCCTGGTCGCTGATGCTCCTCGAGAACGTGCGCAGCCTGGACGAGGCCGTCGAGGAAGTGCGTGAGGACAAGCGGGAGAAGGAGCAGAACCGTCTGCGCCGTCGCGACCAGGAGAAGCTGGACCGTGCCCGCATCAAGGCGATCACCCGCGGCCACCGCGGAATGATCGGACGCGGTGGCCGTCAGGCGGAACTCCAGTCGGCCCAGGCGGCCGCCCAGGTCGCCGCGGAGCCTGCCATATCAGCGCCGGAACTACCCGTACGCGCCCGGCCCTCGTTGCAGCCCGTCCGCCGCGCCGGTGAGTCGCCGACGGTCGACCTCACCGCGGAGGACGACACGATGGCGCTGCCGCGGCTCGACTCCCTCGAGCGCAAGCTGAAGGATCTGGAGCAGCAGTTCGGCTGAGCGTGACCCGGCCGCCCTGCGGCCTCAACTCTGGATGGGGGCGCGGCATTTCATGCCGCGCCCCCATCCAGTTCGAACCACACCGCCTTCCCCACCCCGTGCATGCGCACACCCCAGGCGTCCGCGAGCGCCTGCACCAGGACCAGGCCTCTGCCGTGCGTGCCGTCGTCGGCGTTCGGTGCCCGGAGCCTCGGCCTGCATGCCGCGAAGTCCCGTACCTCCACCCGCAGTCCGCGGGGGCCCACGGTGGCCGTCAGCAGTGCCTCCCGGTCGGTGTGGATGAGTGCGTTGGTCACGATTTCGCTGGTCAGCAGTTCTGCCGTCTCGGACCCGCCGGGCCGCCCCCAGTGGGCGAGCAGTTCCCGCAGCGCCTTGCGGACCTCGGGCACCGCCCGCAGGTCGCAGCGGCCGAGCCTGCGCCTGAGTTGCGAAGAGCCCTGCTGGTCGGGCGTGCTCTCCGCGGTGTCCTCCATCGTCGTGGCCGTCTTCACCGTCTTCGACGAGGAGGCCCCGGCTATGACGGGACCGCCTCCTCGTGCATGCCTCTTCATGACCCCCGCCGCCGCTGTCGATTCCCCTCCGGATCGAACACGTTCACGGAATGCATGCCCCGCCCGGAACGCGGCAGTCATGTCGAATCTTGAACGACCTGTCGAACACCGGCCGTTGTCCCCGCCGCGCTGGGGCGGTCCAGGGACGAGTCCGCCCCGCGCACCCGCCGGAAAGCCCCGTATACGACGATCGGGAGGCGGGCGAACGGGGCGACACGGTCCATCTGCGGCGGAAGGCCACGGCGAAGCCGGCAGCGCCGCGCCGCCGTCGGCCGGCGATTCCTGCCGACGGGTGGGCCGACGGCACTCGGCCCGTCGGCCGACACCCGCCTGCCGCACCGGCCGTACGCGAGCCGGTGGAGGGGGCCGGAGGCGCCTACTTGCGGGCCGCGGCCTCGGTGCCGATGTGGATGATCTTGTGGTTGCGGTTCATTCCGACGACCAGCCGGGTCGCCGGCCCGTCCCCCCAGGTCAGCGTCACGAGCGCTTCCCTGTGGCTCGCGGCGCCCTTGGCGGTGACCGTCCACTTCGCCGGCACGTTCTGGGCACGCAGGACACCGTCCGCGTGGTTGCGACGCTCCCAGGCCTCGATCTCCTTGAGGTAGTCGGCGTGTACGTAGAACTTCCGGAGCTCGGTGACCAGCTTGCCGCCGCTGCCCGGACCGCTCTGCGCGTCGATGTAGGCGCCGTAGAAGTCGGCGATCCGGGTCACCGGGTCCGACGGCTTGCCGGTGACCGACCGGGGCGCGGCAGCCCCGGCGGTCGCTTCGGCCGACGCGGTGAGTCCGAGCGGCAGGGCGGTCGCGGCGACGAGGCCGGCGACCAGGGCGGCACGACGGCCCGGCCTGCGCGAGGTGGTGGTGCTGTTCATCGTTCTGTACTCCCCGTTTTCGTGATGCTGGTCGGTCCCGTCCGGTGCGATGGTCCGTCGCACCGGATGGAGCCGCCCTCTCGACCCCCGTGGCGGGAGGGCGGCTCCGGCTTTTCCCGGTGGGTCAGTGGAGCTTGTTCACCGCGGTGGTCGTCGTCTTCTTGAAGGCCTTCACCGGTGCGTCGGAGAAGTCGCCCATCTGCCCCCAGTTCACGACGGTGACGGTCCGCCCGTCGCGGCCGACCGAGACGAGGTTGATGTCGGTGGCGCCCCAGGAGGTGCTGGTGTGCCTCCCGTGGACGTGGGCGCCCTCCTCGACCGGCAGCGTGCCGTAGTCCTTCGTCGTGACCTCGACCTCCGGGTCCGCCTGCTCGGCCCGGGCGCCGCAGGACCGGATCTCCTTGTTCAGCCGCGTGGCGAGGGCCTTGGCCTTGGCGTTGCTGCCGACGACGATGGTGAGCTGCTGAGCGCTGGTCTCCAGGTCGGTCCGGAAGTCGCGGTACGAGGAGTCGTAGCCGGGCATCGCGTCCTGGAGGCAGAACCACAGCTCGTCGGGCACACCGGGCGTCACCTTGCCCGCCGTCCAGGCGGACGAGGGGTGCGGCGGCAGCTGGGAGGCCGACAGGAACTTGGGCGTGCTCTTCGCGGCCACCTTGACGGGCGCCGAGGCGTTCGGCGCGGCACCGGCCGGGCCGGCGAGCGCCGTACCGACGGCGAGGCTCGCGGCGGCGAGTGCGGTGAGTGCCACGGCTCGAGTGCGCTTGGCCATTGTTTCGTCCCCCTGTGTATGAGTGCATGGTCGATCTGAACGCATGCATGATCTGCGTATGTGCCTGGTTGGTGGGTGCCGCCGCGAAGGCCCGTCACGGGCTGCCGTCGGATGGTCGGTCCGGCGGCGGTCGGTGCGACACCAGAAGCATCAGCCGTCACTCGGGCTCTGCGCAACAGACGGCGCCGGATCCGCCACGGTGGAACCATCCCATCCCTTCTGACGTGCAGGTATATGGAGTGCCTGGGATGACCTCCCGGGCCGGGACACGCCCCTTCGACCAGGGGGCGACGACGAGTACGGGGGAACGGTGTCGACTCGGGACGACGACGTCGAGGAGTTCGCGGCACTGCTGAGACGTCTGAAGGCGCGGACGGACCGCAGTTACGGCGCCCTGGCGCGCCGGGTGAACATGAACACCTCGACGCTGCACCGCTACTGCGCCGGTGACGCGGTGCCGCTGGACTTCGCCCCGGTGGAGCGGTTCGCCACGCTGTGCGGGGCGACACCCGACGAGCGCCTCGAACTGCACCGCCTGTGGATCCTGGCGGTGGCGGCGCGGCAACGGCCTCGTACACCCGGTCCGTCGCCGGACCCGGAGCCGGACGCGGACGAGGAGCCGGAGCCGATCGCGGACGCGGACCTGAAGCCGGACCCGGAGCCGGACGCGGCCGTGAAGCCTGACCCGGACGTGGACCCGGAGCCGGGCATGGACGACGGGCCCGCGGAGCCTGCGCCCAGCCCTGCGGGTGCGAGCACCGCGAGCACGTCCGCGAGCGGGGATCCGGCCTCCGGCGCCACCGCCGCGAAGGCACCGGGCTCACCCGTCCCGGCCACCGCCCTCGGACTCGTGTCCACCTCCGGTGCGCGCCCCCGGGGCGCCTGGTACCGGCGACGGGTCACCGTCACCGTGGCCGTGGTGTCCGCGCTGCTCGCCTCCCTGGGCGGGCTGTCGGCGCTCTCCGGTGACCGGTCCTCCGACGACGACGATTCCCGGGCCGTCCGCCCGGCCCCGACGACGGCAGCTCCCGACGCCCGTCACCGCCCGTCCACGAGCCCCTCCCCCAGCGGAACCGGCCCGTCCCCGTCGGTCAGCGCCCCCCCGAAGACCTCCGAACCCTCGGCCAAGAACGGAACGCCGTCGGGCAAGGCGAAGCCGAACGGTGGCGGATCCGTCGCCGTGCCGCTCACCTGGACCGCGAACTCGCAGGCCTGGGCGCTCGGCTGCGGCCACGACTACGTCATCCGCAAGGAGCCGCAGCAGGTTCCGCCGCCGCCGGCCGCGCAGGACGCAGGGTCCTGGGCGGCGACCCAGAAAGCCGTGCACGGCCGGGAGACCAACGTGGAGATCTCGGTGCAGGGCCGGAGTTCCACCGCCGTCGTCCTGACGGCGCTGCGGGTCCGGGTGGTCGCCCGTACGGCCCCCGTGCCCGGCACCGTCTACGCCATGGACCAGGGCTGCGGCGGCTCGATCACCCCCCGCTCCTTCGCCGTCGACCTGGACAAGGACCGCCCGATCGCCCGCGCGGTCCCCGGCAGCGACGAGGGAAACCCGATCCCGGCGGTGCGCATGCCCTACCGGGTGTCCGCCGAGGACCCGGAAGTCCTCCTGGTCAGCGCGCGGACACAGACCTGTGGCTGCTCCTGGTACCTCGAACTCGACTGGTCCTCCGAGGGACGCACGGGCACGGTCCGCATCGACGACCACGGCCGTCCGTTCCGCACGAGCAGCATCAAGGGGCTGCCTCGCTACTGGTACGGCACGGAGGGTTCGGAGCGACAGTGGGTCCCCTACGGCCAATGACACCCGCGCCCTACGGCCGGGGCACGTTGCGGAGGTTGGAGCGGGCCATCTGGGCCATGCGGCCCACTCCCCCTTCGAGGACGATCTTGGAGGCGGACAGGGCGAAGCCCGTGACCATCTCCTTGCTGATCTTCGGCGGGATGGACAGGGCGTTCGGGTCGGTGACGATGTCGACGAGGGCCGGGCCCTTGTGCCGGAAGGCGTCCTTGAGGGCGCCCGCCAGCTGCTTGGGCTTCTCGACGCGTACGCCGTAGGCACCGCAGGCCCGCGCGACGGCTGCGAAGTCGGGGTTCTTGTTGGCGGTCCCGTACGAGGGCAGCCCAGCGACCAGCATCTCCAACTCGACCATGCCCAGGGAGGAGTTGTTGAAGAGGACGACCTTCACCGGCAGGTCGTACTGGACCAGGGTGAGGAAGTCGCCCATCAGCATGGAGAATCCGCCGTCGCCGGACATCGAGACGACCTGGCGCCCGCGGTCGGTGAACTGGGCGCCGATGGCCTGCGGCAGGGCGTTCGCCATGGAGCCGTGCGAGAAGGACCCGATGATGCGGCGGCGGCCGTTGGGTGAGAGGTAGCGGGCCGCCCACACGTTGCACATGCCGGTGTCGACCGTGAACACGGCGTCGTCGTCGGCGAGTTCGTCGAGGACGGAGGCGACGTACTCGGGGTGGATCGGGACGTGCTTGTCGACCTTGCGCGTGTAGGCCTTGACGACCCCTTCGAGCGCGTCGGAGTGCTTCTTGAGCATCTTGTCGAGGAAGCGGCGATCGCTCTTGGGGTTCACCTTCGGGGTGAGGCAGCGCAGCGTCTCCTTCACGTCGCCCCACACCGCGAGGTCCAGCTTCGACCGACGGCCGAGCCGTTCGGGCCGCACGTCGACCTGGGCGATCTTCACGTCGTCCGGAAGGAACGCGTTGTACGGGAAGTCGGTGCCCAGCAGGATCAGCAGGTCGCACTCGTGGGTGGCCTCGTAGGCGGCTCCGTATCCGAGGAGCCCGCTCATGCCGACGTCGTACGGGTTGTCGTACTGGATCCATTCCTTGCCGCGCAGGGCGTGCCCGACCGGGGACTTGATCCGCTCGGCGAACTGCATGACCTCGGCGTGCGCGCCCGCGGTGCCACTGCCGCAGAACAGGGTGACCCGGTCGGCCTCGTCGATCATCGCGGCGAGCTTGTCGATCTCGGCGTCACCGGGCCGGACGCTGGGCCGTGAGGTGACGAGGGCGGTCTCGGCGGCCTTGTCCGGAGCGGGCTGGTCGGCGATGTCGCCCGGCAGCGTCACGACACTCACTCCGCCCTGTCCGACCGCGTGCTGGATGGCGGTCTGAAGCAGGCGGGGCATCTGCTTCGGGTTGGAGATCATCTCGCTGTAGTGGCTGCACTCACGGAACAGCTGGTCGGGGTGGGTCTCCTGGAAGTACCCGAGGCCGATCTCGCTGGACGGGATGTGCGAGGCGAGGGCGAGCACCGGCGCCATGGAACGGTGGGCGTCGTAGAGGCCGTTGATGAGGTGGAGGTTGCCGGGGCCGCAGGAGCCCGCGCAGGCGGCGAGCCCGCCGGTGACCTGGGCCTCGGCGCCCGCCGCGAAGGCGGCCGTCTCCTCGTGCCGGACGTGGATCCAGTCGATGGCCGAGTTGCGCCGGATGGCGTCGACCACCGGGTTGAGGCTGTCGCCGACGACTCCGTACAGGCGCTTCACCCCCGCCCGGACAAGGATGTCGACGAACTGCTCGGCAACGTTCTGCTTGGCCATGAGTCACGCGCCCCTTGGTGTCGTTCGCTGTCCCGGGTTCCCTTCCCTCGCATGTCCCATGAATTCACAGCGGTCGCGGTTACGCCTCCCAGACGGCGGCAGCGGTCCGGTCGTCGGCGTATCCCTTGACCCGGACCAGGCTGTCCGCGAGGAACGCGGCGAGGCCGGGCGGGTCGCCTCCCGACCAGCGGGAGGTCAGGTGCTCGACCAGGCGCGGTTCGCCGCGCAGGGGTTCGGCGAGCCCGCTGGTGCACAGCAGGAGCGCGTCCCCGGGGCGGGCGACGGAGGCCCGGAAGCGGAAGGGGTCACGGGGCGGCGGCTCGGGGGCGGGCTCGTACGGGCTCGGGGGCGTGGTGATGCCCAGGTCCATGGTGAGCCGGTCGCCGTCGGGCGTCTCGTGCGGCAGTGAGCCGAAGCCGACGACCGCCTCGCCCGCGGTGTCCGCGACGCGCGGTTCGATGTCCTGCCACTCGCCGTCGCGCAGCCGGAAGAGACCCCCCGCTCCGACCCCGAAGAAGACGCGTGTACGGCATTCGGGGTCGGCGGGGAGCAGCAGGCAGCGCAGGCTCGCGGTGTACTCCTCGGGAGTCACGCCCTGTTCGGAGGCGCTGGCCCGCAGCTTGCCGAGGCTGCGGTCGGTGAGCCGGTGCAGGCCCGACTTCAGGTCGCCGCGCCGTGCGGCCCTGATGTCCTCGGCGAGCCGCGCGTGGCTGCGGCCCACGGCCCTGCCGATCCACTGGCACGCCTCGGCCGCGGCCCGGTGGGCGCCGGGGGTGGCTCGGGCGCCGGTCGCCATGGCCACCAGGACGAGCGCCGCGTCGCCGACGCCGAAGCGGGCGGTGAGCAGGGAGTCCCTGCGCGGCTCGCCCCGGTAACGCGCCGAGTCCCCCCGCACGGACACGGCCCGCAGGGTGCAGGTCCCGTAGGACGCCCCGTCGAGCACCGTGTCGGCCACGAGGTCGCCGAGGTCGTCCGGGTCCGCGGGCGGCAGTGCGGTGGGTTCGGGCTCGTAGGTGGGCGGGCCGGAGCCCACGTGGCCGAGGGGGGCGGGGATGTCGGGGATCTGCAGGTCGGGCTGGTCGGACGGGCCGCCCGAGGGGACGTCGACCAGGGTGCCGTGCCGGGCGTCAGGGGCGTCCGGCACGCCCGGGGCACCGGCGGGGGCTTCGGCCGGCGGGACGGAGGGGCCGCCGCCCGCCGTTTCGGGCCGTCCGGTGGAGGCGCCGCCCGTAGCGGGTGCGCCGGACGGCATCGGAGGCGGGGAGCCCGCCGGCATCGGAGGCAGGGCGCCGGGCGGCACCGAGGACGGCGTGCCCGCGGGGACCTCGGGACCGGCCGGGGCCCAGCTGTCGGGACCGGCCTCGGCACGGGCCGCGGCGTCGGGACGGGCTGAGGGCTCGGGACGGGCCGGGCTCTCGCGCTCGTCGATGGAGGGGGTGCCCACGGTGGGCGGAGGGCCGATGGTCGGCGGTCCCCCCGGCGGCTGGGGCCACCGGGACGCCGCGGGTCCGGTCTCCGGGGCCGCACCGGGGGGAGCGGCGTGCCGGGGAGCCGTGTCGGAGGACGAGGAGGAAGAGGAGGAGGAAGAGGCAGAGGACCGGGGAGCCGCGTCGGAGGTGGCGGCATGCCTCGGAGCCGGGCCCGGCGGGGGCGGAACCGCGTCGGCCGGGCCTGCCGGGTCTGCCAGGTCTGCCGACGGCGGGACCGCGTCAACAGGATCCGGAGAGGGCGGGACCGTGGGCGTCCACGAGGCGGGGGTCGACGAGGTGGGCGCCGTTGCCCCGGGGGCTTCCGGGGGCATGCCCGGGGACGGTGTCGGCGCGCGGGGCCCTGTGGGTCCGGGCCCGGGTGGGAAGGTGGCCGGACCCGGGGTTTCGGCGGGCGGGGCCTCCCAGGGAGCCCGCTGCCGCTGGTGAAGCCCGCTGTTGTGCGTCTCGCCGGAGGACGTGGGGCCTTCGCCTGGGCGGACACCACCCCGCGCGGGGCCCGGTGAGCCTGCCACGGGCCCACGCGGGTCGCCTGTCCACGCCCCGCGGGCCTGCCAACCCGCTCCGGCCTCCACGCTGTCGATGTCTCCGGCGGCCTCGCCGTCTCCGGACCCTCCGCCGGCCGGTCGCCAGGCCACGGCCCCTCCGGGCGCCACGGAACCTCCGGGCGTGCCCGTCTCCCGGCCCCCGGAGGTGCCGGAGGTTCCGGGAGGCCCGGAGGTCCCGGGGGTGCCGGAGGTCCCGAACAGGTCGGAGGGACCAGAAGCACCGGCTGCGGCCACGTCTGCCGATGGGGCGTTTCCCCCGGGTGCGTCGACGGCCGGGCCGGACGGTACGCGCGAGGCCGGCCCGCTCGGCGGCCACCAGGGCGGGGGGTCCGACTCCATGGACCCGTCGTCGCCGCGCGCCCCGTGGCCCGGTGCCGCAGGGCCGGACGCGCCGCGGAGACGCCCGGGCCGCTCGGTCGGCGTGCGGGGCGGCGGTACGGCGGGCCCCTCTGCCGAGGGCACCGGGGCCGCGTCGGCAGGCGCCCCCAGGGTGTCCGTCGCCGAGGCGAACCGGTCGTCGAGCGAGTCCGCCGCGGGCGCGGGCCCGGTGTCCCCCGTGGAGTCGTCGTACAGCTGCCCCCACCAGTCGTCCTGCTGACCGGTGGGCCTCTCCCCCTGCTGGCTCATGTCCCTGATTGTCCACCGTTGAGGCCGGATGAAAACGGTGCATCCGGAAAAACCGGCCGGGAGGTCGGGGTCGCACAACGGTACGGGGCCGCCGGGCGGTCCCACCCCCCACGGGAGAACCGCCCGGCGGCGCCGGTGTGACCGGACCCCGGTGACCGCCGGGGCCCGCGTCACGCTCTGGTGGACCGGCTTCCGCGCGAGCGGTCCGTCCGGTCCGGAGTGTGCCCCGCTTCCCTGGGGCCGAGCTGTGATCCCGGGGCGGGTTCCACCTGCGGCCCTGTTCATCCACGCCGGCCCTGATCCTTCGATCATTGGCCGGTCCTCGCCGGTCGCCGCTTCCGGACTCACCGTCGGCGAGGCGGACCCGGCAGTGGCTCCGACTCGCCCCGTGCCGAGCGCACCGCCGCCCCCGCCCCCGACCGGTCCCACGCGTTCACGCAGGCCGATACCGTCCGGGACGGACATAACCGGCCCTGCGTCACGCTGCCGTACCGCCACCTTGGCAGAGACCCGGACGGTACGGCGATGATGGGCCGAGGCGGGTTTACGCCGTGGCCGTTTTCCGCCACGGCCGGTCTTCGGGGAGGGGCACAGCCGCATGCACGGAGCGACAGGGCTGGCAGCGATAGGGCTCGACGACACACACGAGTCGGCGTACCGGGCGCTGGTGTCCGTGGGAGCCGCCGACGTGCCCGATCTCGCGCGGCGGCTCACGCTCGGCGAGCACGACACCGAGCGCGCGCTGCGCGGACTGGAACGCCACGGTCTCGCGGCCCAGTCGTCCGCCCGGCCCGGCCGATGGGTCGCGGCGCCGCCCGGCGTCGCGCTCGGCGCGCTGCTCACCCAGCGGCGCCACGAGCTGGACCAGGCCGAGCTGGCGGCCACGCTGCTCGCCGAGGACTTCCGCGCGCGCTCCACCGAGCCCGCCGCGCACGACCTGGTCGAGGTGGTGACCGGCGCGGCCGCGGTCGCCCAGCGGTTCCTGCAGCTCCAGCTCGGTGCGAGCGAGGAGGTGTGCGCCCTGGTCACGGGCAATCCCGTCGTCGTCGCCGGGACGGACAACGACGCGGAGAAGCAGGCCGCCGACCGCGGTGTCCGCTACCGCGTCGTCGTCGAGCGGGCGGTCCTTGACCTGCCCGACGGCATCACGGAGCTGTCCGCGGCACTCGGCCGGGACGAGCGGGTCCGGGTCGTGGACACCGTGCCGACCAAACTGGTGATCGCCGACCGGACCCTCGCGATGGTGCCGCTGACCTCACGGACCCTGGAGCCCGCCGCGCTCGTCGTCCACGCGAGCGGTCTGCTCGAATCGCTGTCGGGCCTGTTCGAGTCGGTGTGGCGGGACGCGCTCCCACTGCGCCTGGGGGCATCCGGAACGGTGACCGAGGAGGAGCGGGAGGGCCCGGACGGCACCGATCTGGAGATCCTCTCGCTGCTCCTCGCCGGGCTGACCGACGCGAGCGTCGCCAAACAGCTCGACCTGGGCCTGCGGACCGTGCAGCGCCGGGTGAAGCGGCTGATGGAGCTGACGGGCGTGACGACCCGGCTCCAGCTCGGCTGGCACACGTACGAGAAGGGCTGGGTCGCCCGGGAGCGACAGGACTGACCTGCGGTTTCGCCCGTCGTGGGGCACTCTGGGCAGATGGGAGCGTGGGAACTCCTGCTGGTCGGCGTGGTGATGCTGCTCGGCCTGAGCGGAGTGCTGGTACCCGGCGCGCCGGGGTCGTGGCTCGTGTGGGCCGCGGTCCTGTGGTGGGCGTTCGAGGACCCCAAGACGCTCTCCTGGAGCGTGCTCGCCGGCGCCACCGCCGCCCTCTTCGTCGCCCAGGTGATCCGCTGGCGACTGCCACCGCGCAGGCTGCGTTCGAGCGGCGCGACCCCTCGAATGGCGGTGTACGCGGGCCTCGGCGCCCTGCTCGGCTTCGTCGTCGTGCCGGTGCTCGGCGCGATCCCCGGCTATGTCGGCGGCGGCTACCTCGCCGAGCGGCTGCGGCTGGGCGGACACGGGGAGGCGATGGCCTCGGTGCGCTCGGTGATGCGCCGCGGCGGGACGAGCGTGCTGGTGGAGCTGTTCACCTGCCTGCTGATCACGGGGGCGTGGCTGGGCGCCGTGCTCTTCGGCTGAACACCGACCACCACGGTGCGATGCGGGGCGGGGCTGTGTGGTGCCGTGCGGGGCGGGGCTGTGTGGTGTGGTGCGAGGCCGTGGTGTGTCGCGGTACGGCGCATTACGTGCGGCAACACATCGGATCTCTCCCTTGTTGTTGACGGGATCGCGCACCTTCTCTACGTTGCGTTCCGGGATAGCTCCGATGAATCGCCCGGTTTTCGCTCACGCAGCCGCACAAGCCGCCAGGAGTCGCGATGCCCCGCCCGTCCAGACGTACCGTGCTCACCACCGGATCCGCCGCCGGCGGCGCCCTGCTCGCCGGCGGGCTGCCGGCCCAGGCCGGAGCGGACGACCGCCGGAGCGCCCCGTCCTCCCCGCCCGACCACCTCGGTTCCGACCCCTGGCGCACCGTCCTCGACGACGCCGACCTCGTCTGGCGGCGGATGCCGAAGACCTGGTACGAGGGCCCGTATCTGGGCAACGGCTTCCTCGGTTCCGGCATCTACGCCGAGCCCGGCCGGGAGACCGAGGCCGTCCGCTTCAACGTGCAGCACTCCGAAGTGCAGGACCACCGCCCGCAGTTCGGGTCGCTCTTCGGGCTCGCGCGGCTGCCGATCGGCCACTTCACCCTGGAACCGGTCGGCACGATCACCTCACTGGACTGGCGGCTCGGACTCCGCGACGCCGAACTGACCGGAACGCTCACCACGGACCGCGGCACCCTCACGATCCGCGCACTGGTGCACACCACCCGCTCGGTGCTCGTCGTCGAGGTGACACCGAGCAGCGGCGAACGCGACCACCGGTGGGTGTTCCATCCGGCCGAGGCGATCAGCCCGCGTGCCGCGTTCCGCCCGCTGCCGGAGGGCTACGCCGGAAACCCGCCCGCCACGGTCGAAGAGCACGACGGCGCCTTCGCTGCCGTACAACCGCTCCTGGCCGGCGGCCGACACGTCACCGCGTGGCGGGAGCGGGCCCGCGGGTCACGGCGGACCCTGTACGTCCATGTCGCGCACTCGTTCCCGGGGACGGCGGCACGGGGGCGGGCCCTGGCAGCGGTCCGCAAGGCCGCCCAACTGCCCTACGACGGACTGGCCTCGACGCATCGGGCCTGGTGGCATGCCTTCTACCGCAAGAGCTTCCTGTCGCTCCCCGACGCCCGCCTCCAGCGTTTCTACTGGATCCAGCTGTACAAGACGGCATCCGCGGCCCGGCGGGACGCCCCCGTGATGGCCACCAGCGGCCCCTGGCTGGAGTCCACCCCGTGGCCGGCGACCTGGTGGAACCTGAACGTGCAACTGGAGTACTGGCTGATCCACGGCTCCAACCACCTCGAACTCGACGCCGTCACCCGGGCGTTGAGTGAGTTCCGGGACAACCTCAAGGCCGAGATGGCACCGGCGTACCGCGCCGACTCGCTCGGCATACCGCGCACCACGGACGCGTACCTGGTCAACGGCGGCGCCACGAGCAACGCCGAGGGCTACGGGGTCGGCATCCCCGGCCAGGACCCGCCGACACCCGAGGTGGGAAACCTCGTGTGGGCGCTGCACAACGTCTGGCTCAGTTACCGCCACACCATGGACGAGTCGATCCTCCGGGACGTCCTCTTCCCGCTCCTGCGCAGGGCCGTCTCCTACTACCTGCACTTCCTGGAGCCCGGCCCGGACGGCCGACTGCACCTGCCGGCGACGTTCTCGCCCGAGTACGGCGGCAACTCGCGGGACTGCAACTACGACCTGATGCTGCTGACCTGGGGCTGCCGCACCCTCCTGGAGTCGGCCGAACTCCTCGGCGTCCGGGACGAGTCGGCGCCCCACTGGCGGGAGGTGCTGAAGCGGCGCGCCGCGTACCCGACCGACGCGAACGGCTTCATGATCGGCGCGGACATCCCCTTCGCGAAGTCGCACCGCCACTACTCGCACCTGCTCGCCGTCTACCCCCTGTACGAGCTGACGGGCCGCACTCCCGACGAACGGGCCCTGATCGAGAAGTCGTTGGCCCACTGGGTCGGCTTCGAAGGCGCGCTCCAGGGCTACACGTTCACGGGCGCGGCCTCCATGTCGGCCCTGCTCGGCAAGGGAGAGGAAGCGCTCGCCTACCTCGACCAGCTCATGGCCCGCTTCATCCAGCCCAACACCATGTACAAGGAGTCCGGGCCGGTGATCGAGACCCCGCTCTCCGCCGCCCAGTCGCTGCACGACATGGTCTGCCAGTCCTGGGGCGGCATCGTCCGGGTCTTCCCGGCCCTGCCCGCCGCCTGGGCCGACCTGACCGTGCACGACTTCCGCACCCAGGGGGCTTTCCGGCTCAGCGCGGTGCGCAGCGGCGGCCGGACCCGGTGGGTCCGGCTCGTCAGCGAGGCGGGCGCCCCCTGCGTCGTACGGCACGGCGTGCCGGGAGCGATCGACGTACGTGACGGACGCGGGCGGCCGCTGCGCCACGAGGACGCGGGTGACGGGAGCATCCGGATCGCCCTGAGGAAGGGCGGGTCGGCGCTGATCACCGCCCGGGGTGAGCGGCCCGACCTGCGGGTCACGGCCGTCGAACCGAACGCTGAGGCCCCGCGCTGGGGCCTGCCCACCCCGTGAGTCACCGGGCCAGAGCGGCCAGGTCGACGCTGTCGGCCAGCGCCCGCATCCCGGCGTCGTTGAAGTGGAGATGGTCGCCGGGATCGTAGGCGGGCAGCATGCGGTGCGGCCGGGACGGGTCGCGGACGACGGCGTCGAAGTCCGCGACCGCGTCGAACAGGCCGCCGGTGCGGATGAGATGGTTGACCGACCGGCGGACGCGCTCGCGGGCCTCCGTGTGGCTGCCGTGGCCGCCGAACGGCGTGAGAGTGGCGCCGACGACGCGGATTCCGCGGGCATGGGCGCGCCGGACGATCTCCCGGTACGCGGCGCCGAGGGCAGCCGGGTCGGTCTGGTTCGGCGGGCTCTTGATGTCGTTGACACCCTCCATCACGATCACCGTGCGCACCCCCGTGCGGGAGAGCACGTCGGCGTCGAACCGGGCCAGAGCGCTGGGCCCCCGGCCTTCGAGCAGCAGCCGGTTGCCGGCGACCCCCGCGTTCAGTACGCCCTGCCGGCGGTGGGACGGCAGGGCGCGCAGGCGCTCGGCCAGCCGGTCGGGCCAACGGCGGTTGGTGTTCGGCGTCGAACCGGAGCCGTCGGTGAGCGAGTCACCGAACGCGACGACGCTCCCCGCCGCCTGTGGACGGCGCACGTCGACACCTGTCACGTAGTACCAGGACCCGGTCGTGGCCGTGTACGCCGCGCCGCTCACCTCAGCGACCCGATTGCCGTTCCTGGCGTAGAAGTTGGTCTGCCGCGCGTCGCGATGGTAGGTCGCCGGGCCCGGGTCACCGGGAGTGTGGAGGGTGACGAGAAGGTTGGCGGCGGCCGGTACCGTCAGCGTGACCGGGTCGCTCACGACGTCCTTGCCGGCCGGCACGGTGATCCTCTTCCTGCCGCCGAAGGTGAGCGTGCGCATCGTGCCGCGCAGGGCGTTCGGGCTCCTCGGCGCCTTCGGCTGCTGCCTGGCCACGGTGGCGCCGCCGAGGACGAGCGACCGGGAACCGAGCCGGTTGGAGATCCGTACGCGGACGGCCGTGCCGCCGACGCTCGTGTGGATCACGTTACGGATCGAGGCGCCGGGGAGCGGTGGCGCGGTGCCGGAGGCGGAGGCCTCCCAGGTGCCGGTCCAGTACGCGGGGGTGGCTCGCGGGGCCGTGCGGTCGGGGGCCGCCACGGAACCCGTGTGGGCCACCCCCGTGCCCGTCAGAGTCAGTGCCAGCGCGCCGGCCAGGGCGGTCGCCGCCCGGGCCGCGTCTCTTCGTCCGAACCCGACCATGCGTTCCTGCCTTCCGCCGACGGAGCCCGACGGGTGCGGGTCTCCGGATCCGGGGTCAGGATCCGATGCGGAGAGCACGAAAACCGTGTTTGGCTGCTGACATGACCGCATTCAGTGAAGCCGAACGGGCGTACCTAAAATCCCAGCGGCTGGGCCGCCTCGCCACCGTCGACCAGCACGGCCAGCCGCAGGCGAACCCCGTCGGCTTCCATCCGCAGGACGACGGCACCATCCTCATCGGCGGCTATGCCATGGGGACCACCAAGAAGTGGCGCAACCTGCAGAAGAACCCCAAGGTCGCCCTGGTGATCGACGACATCGTCAGCCTCCGCCCCTGGAAGGTGCGCGGAGTGGACATCCGTGGGGACGCCGAACTGCTGACCGGGCCGCACGAGTTGGGACCGCACTTCAGTGAGGAGCTGATCCGCGTCCACCCCCGGCGCATCCACAGCTGGGGTCTCGAGGAATAGCCGGGCGGCCGAAGGAACGACTCATCGGCCTTCGAGGGTGAGGAGTCGGAGCTTGCGTTCCAGCCCTCCCGCGTACCCGGTGAGCGATCCGTCCGCGCCGATCACACGATGGCACGGGCGGACGATCAGCAGCGGGTTGGCGCCGATCGCTCCGCCGACGGCCCGCACGGCGATGCGCGACGCGCCGATCCGGGCGGCGATCTCCCCGTACGTGACGGTCGTCCCGTACGGCACGGAGTCGAGGGTGCTCCAGACCCGCTCCCGGAACTCGGTGCCGCTCGGCCTCAACTCCAGCTGGAACTCCTTGAGTTCGCGGGCGAAGTAGGCGGCCAGTTGCCGCTCGGCCTCCTGGAAGGGTTCCGGTGCGCGCCGCCAGTCGGCCTGGACCGTGCGGCCGCCCTTCTGGCCGGGCACGGAGAGGGAGGTCAGCGCGCCCGACTCGTCAGCGGTGAGCAGGAGTTCACCGACAGGACTGGCCAGGGCCGTGTAGTACGTGGTCACTTCTCTTCGCCTTCCGGCTCGGCGGCCGCCAGGTGCCGCAGAGCGTATGAACGCCACGGACGCCAGGTCTCGGGGACCTGTGCGCCGGGCGGGGCCACGTCGGGGTCACCGAGGGCGCGGGTACGGATGACGGCCACGACGTGTTCGTCCAGGCCGGGCAGGGTGAGCAGTGCGGCCTGCGCCGCCTCCCGGTCGGCGCCGGGATCGAGCCGCAGGGTGCCGTCCGCGAGCGCGGTGGCGAGGGCGCCCAGCGTGCCGCCGGACTCCGCGAGGGCTGCCGGTTCGGGGAAGACGTGCGTGAGCGTCCCGCAGGGCGCGTCCAGCGCCTTCCCGTGGGTCCGCACCAGGTTCTCGGCCTCGTGCGGGCCGACCAGCGCGCGCACCGCCAGCTCCTCCGGATCGGCGGCGCCGGGCGAACGCAGCCCCGGCCTGGCCGCCACCAGCGGGGCCAGCCGGCTGTCCGCGCCGAGACGCTCGTCCACGGCGTACGGGTCGGCGTCGAGGTCGAAGAGCCGGCGCAGCCGCTGTACGGCGGTGGTGAGATCCCGCAGGTCGGTGAGGTGCAGCCGGGCGTCGAGCCAGCCGCCGCTGTGGGCGGAGGCGCCCGACAGGCGCTCCCGCACGGCGACGATGCCCGTGCCGTACGGCAGCCGCAGTGTCCGTCGGTAAGTGCGGGCCCCGGGGGCGCCGGCCACCTCTTCGATGCCCGGCACGGCCTCGGCGCTCAGCAGGTCGAAGGCGGCGGCTGCCTGGTACGGGCCCCGGTGCGCGAGGCGCAGCGGTATCCCGGCGGAGGGGGTGGCCGCCGTCCGGCGCGTCCCGCCCCTGTTTCCGGCGGCGCGCAGCTCGGTCGGGGTGGACGCGTACACCGTCCGGATCGTGTCGTTGAACTGCCGCACGCTCGCGAATCCGGCGGCGAACGCGATCTCCGTGACCGGTAGTTCCGTGGTCTGCAGCAGTACCCGCGCGGTGTGGGCGCGCTGGGCCCGTGCCAGGGCCACCGGGCCCGCGCCCAGTTCCGTGGTCAGCTGCCTCTGGACCTGCCGGGCGCTGTACCCGAGCCGGACGGCGAGACCGGCGACGCCCTCGCGGTCCACTACGCCGTCGCCGATCATCCGCATCGCGCGTCCCACGACGTCGGCGCGTACGTTCCACTCGGCGGAACCGGGGGCGGCGTCCGGGCGGCATCTGCGGCATGCCCGGAATCCCGAGCCCTGCGCGGCCGCCGCTGTGGCGTAGTAGCGCACGTTCTCCCGCTTCGGCGTCACCGCGGGACAGCTCGGCCGGCAGTAGATCCCCGTCGTCTCCACGGCGAAGAAGAACGCGCCGTCGAACCGGGCGTCCCGGCTGCGTACGGCTCCGTATCCGGTCTCCTCGTCAATCACCCCTCCAGTGTGCGTCGCCGCCAGGTGTCCGGCTGGCGGATATCGGACATGGCGCTC
>NZ_JAHRIB010000155.1 GCF_019090165.1 Streptomyces sp. BV286 | reverse complement strand
GTGCCGGTATGTCACGTTCGCGACCTCCGGGCATACTGCCCTGAGTGTCATCGGTGGGCGTTTCCAGCGGGAGCCGTACGTCGCGAACGTTGACATACCGGCACGGCCCCGCCCCGGTGCGTCGCCGTCTGCGGCATGTCGCCCGCAGGGGTGAGGGCCCTCACCCCTGCGGGCCTGCGGGCGGGGTGGTCAGTGGCGGCCCCGGCCGCCCCGCTTGGCCTCCATCGCTGCCCGGCCCTCGGCTCCCCTGCGCTTCCATTCCCTCCTGAGTTCCGACCGGACGCGCGCATCTGTCTTGGCCACGATCCGCTGGTTCTCCCTGAGGAGCTTGCGGTAGCTCTCGAGTCGCCTCTCGGGCAGGATCCCCGCGTCCAGCGCGGCCAGCACCGCGCAGCCCGGCTCGGCCACATGCGCGCAGTCCTGGAACCGGCACCCCTGAGCGAGTTCCTCGATCTCCGAGAACACCTGGCCGACCCCGTTGCCGGCGTCGAACAGGCCCACTCCTCGCAGGCCGGGAGTGTCGATCAGGACACCGCCGCCGGGCAGTACGAGCAGATTGCGGGTCGTCGTCGTGTGCCGTCCCTTGCCGTCGACGTCACGCGCTGCCTGGACGTCCATCACGTCGTCCCCGAGCAGGGCGTTCGCGAGCGTCGACTTGCCGGCGCCCGACACCCCGAGCAGCACGGACGTGCCGCCGGCCACGAGGGCGCCGAGCACGTCCAGGCCGTCCCCGTCCGTGGAACTGACCGGCAGCACCTGGACGCCCGGCGCGGCGGTCTCCACGTCCTGCACGAGATACGCCAGCCCCACCGGGTCCGGCACCAGGTCCGCCTTGGTCAGCACGACCAGCGGCTGTGCCCCGGACTCCCAGGCCAGCGCCAGGAACCGCTCGATCCGGCCGAGGTCGAGCTCCACCGCCAAGGACACCGCGATGATCGCGAAGTCCACGTTGGCGGCGAGGATCTGCCCTTCCGACCTCTTGGACGAGGTCGACCGCACGAAGGCGGTACGGCGCGGCAGGTACGCCTGTACGTATCGGGGGTCCCCGCCTGGGTCGACCGCGGCCCAGTCCCCGGTGCAGATGACCCGGAGCGGGTCGTTCGGAGTCACGAACTCTGTGTCGACCCGCACGGGTCCGGTGGCGGTGATCACGTCGCACTGGCCACGGTCGACCCTTACGACCCGCCCCGGCACGAGTCCGCGTTCGAGATGGGGGGCGAATTCAGCCGCCCACTCCTCGTCCCAGCCGTAGGGCTCCAGCGGATGGGTCGAGAGGGAGGAAGCGGAGGAGAACGAAAGAAAAGAGGAAGACAAGGGGTGACCCTTCAGAGGGTGGCCCCGGCCGCGCGCACTCGGGCGCGGAGAAAAAGAGTGTCAGCCGGCGACCACAGAGGTGGATTCGATGAACTTCCGGATGTGGGCAGCGCCCATCGCCATGACAGCCATCGTTCGCACCTCCTTGATCACACCAGCACGACCTCTGCGGTGGAGAGCCTCCACCGCACGAACAACCCGACCCTAGACCGGCCCGCCGTTCGCGCCAACCGATTTTCCGGCCCGCGGCACCAATCAATTCTCCGGCCCGCCGTCCGGGCCAACCGGAATTCCGGCCCACCGTCCGGGCCGACCGATTTTCCGGCCCACCGTCCGGGCCAACCAATTTTCCGGCCCGTCGTCCGGGCCGACCGGAATTCCGGTCGGGACGGCGGTGGGGGCGGCTGGCGGGTCGTCACCGCTCAGCTCGAATGCGTACAGCTCCGTCCGTTCAGCGTGAAGTGGACCGGTGCGGAGTCTCCGTCGCCGCCCGAGCCCAGGAAGCCCACAGCGAGCGATCCGCCCGAGACGACCTTCTTGTTGTAGTCGGCAGCGCTCGCGATCACCCGCGAGCCGTCCTGGTCGAAGCTGCCGTCCCACATCTGGGTCACCTTCTGGCCGTCGCGGAAGGTCCAGCCGACGCGCCAGGTGTCGAGGGCGTAGTCGGACTTGACGGTGATGGTGGCCTGGAAGCCGTCCGGCCACTCGTTGACCAGCTCGTACCTGGCGTGACAGACGGCGGGCTCACTGGGATTGGGGTCGGCCTCCTTCTCCTTTTCGGCGGTGGGTGAGGAGTCCCCCTGGGCCTCCTTGTCCCGCCCTGAACCCGCATCCGACTTCTCCGTCGGCCGCGGGGAGGACGTGGACGAGGTGGACGACGTGGATTCGTTCACCTGGCCCGAGCCCGACGGCAGGGAGTCGTACGAGGGCACCTGCTGTCCCACCGGCTGCCTGCCCGCCGACTGCTCCAGCTCCCCGGAACCGTCGTCCGAGCCGAAGGGCACCAGCGTGACGACGAGCGCCAGCAACGAGACACCCACAGCGGCGACCATCAGTCCGGCCCGCCCGATCCGGGCCCTGCCGTCCTCGCTCGCCCAGCCGGCCGGCTCGTCCGCGTCGTCGGCGGCGCTCCGGGCGAGTCCCGACTCGACGGCCCGGCGCCGCCGTTCCAGGTAGGCGAGCCCGCCCCAGCCGATCACTCCGCCCGCGAGCGCCGCGGCCAGTCCGCCCCCGGCGAGCTTCAGACAGGCGGCGGCCTCCGCGCACTCGACGCAGCACGCCAGATGGCGTGACAGGTCGTCCGGTACGTCGGCGGCGGGCGAGCGGGTGACCGCGTCGAGCAGCCGTGCGTAACTGCGGCACTCCTCGGCCAGCGGGGTGTCGAGGTGGTTGCGGTGACAGCGGTCGCGGAACACGCCGCGGACCTGCTGCAGTTCCTCGGCGATGCCCTCCGGGTCGAGGCCGAGTCGTCGGGCCACGGCGGTCGGCGGCAGCGCCTCGACCTCCGCCAGCCAGAGCAGCGCCGCGTCCGGTTCCTGCATGTCCCGCAGTCCGCGCAGGGCCAGCGGCCGGTACAGGGGTGGGCCCGAGAAGCGGTCGGCCTTCTCGGAGTTGAGCCACAGACGTAGGTCGGGGTCCAGACGACCGCCGCGCCCCTGGGCCTCCCAGGTGGCGGTCGTCTGGCGTACGGCGGTCAGGAGGAGCGGTATGCGGGGCAGCCGGGGCGTGCGCGCCCGGCGTCCGAAACTCTTGCCGCCGGTCTCGGCCTCCGCGGCACGCGCTTCGCGTATGCCGCGGGAGAAGGCCTCGGAGGCCAGCGGGCGGGCGTCGGCGGAGCCGCCGGTGCAGAGATCCGCGTAGGAAAGGACCGCGTCCCAGCACTCCGAGAACAGTGTCGCCTCGGCGGCATCCTGAGGGGTCGGCAGGTCTGGCATGGGTGGGGACTTCACCTGCATCCACAAGGGGGGTCAACTCACCTGGGTAATACGGGAGTTGGAGGGGACGTCTCACGACGGGGCGAGCTTTTCACGGGTCCTGCACAACTGACAAGCGGCATCGGCAAATCCGCTTACCGCCGGTCGCACGCCCCACCAGGCACTGCCGTCTCAGACGTATGTTCCCATCGGCCCCTCTGGCCTCGTCATCCGCCCCGTCCCTCAACTCACGGGCACGTCGTCCGTGTCCCCGTCCGGCACCTCGACCGCCGGCAGGCTGTCCATGAACGAGCTCACCGAGAAGACCGCGTTGCCCGGTCCGGGCGGGCCGTATCCGGGAGGAGAGGAGAGGCCGAAGTCCTCCATCGTCGCGCGGTACGCCTCAAGGAGGCGGATGTGGTACTCCAGCGGGGCGCCGTGCGGGTTCGCCTTGCCGAGGGGTGTCGTGGGCTCCGGGCACCAGGTGGTGAAGCGGGGCGTGATGCCCTGGGACATGAAGAAGCGCAGGCCCTCCGTGGTGGACGCGATGGCCTCGTCGACCGTCGTGAAGCCGAAGGGCTCGGCCATCTCCACGCCCGCCACGAAGTTGGGGATCACGTTGCGCGCGCCGAAGACCTCCGCGGAGTCGAGGATGCGCTTGTGCCACTCGTCGCGGCCCACGTAGCGCTCCTTGCCGGGGCAGTACATCTTGAAGAGGTACTCGTCCCACACCTCGTAGTTGGGGTGGTAGATCTGCACCCCGTAGTCCTTGAAGCGCTGCACGTCGTCGCGCGGGAGTGCCTGGGCGACGACCTTGCCGATCCAGCGGCCCGGGAAGTGCTCCTCGATGGCCTTGGCGTACATGCCGTAGAAGTCGGCCTCGTCGCGGCCCTGCAGTTTGGAGGTGATCGCGCCGCCGGTGAGCGTGTAGGCGGTGGACGCCTTCGCCGTGTCGTACCGGTCGATGATCTCCAGCGCTTCCAGGACCTCGTCGACGTCCTTCACACCGGTGTAGGGCCGGCCCGCCGCCTTGTGCTGGCGCCAGTTGTGGTTGATGTCGCAGTACTGGCACTCCTCCTTGGCGCCGAAGTACTGGCAGACCCGGAAGACCGTGAGGTAGATCAGGTAGCCCCACTGGATCGTCGGGGCCACCTCCATGACGGACTTCCCGTTGGAGAGCTTGTGCCGGTAGTACTCCGGCATCGGCGGCACCCCGACGTCGGAGATCCGCTTCCCGTCGAGGTAGAGCCCGAGCAGGCCGTCCTCGCCGGCGGCCACCCGGTAGGGCGAGGACGGGTTGACGCGGACGGACACGACGGTGCGGCGCAGGTCGTACGGGCCGCCGGTGAGGATGATCTCCTCCGGCGGCCGGCGCAGCGCGGCGGCGCCCAGCTCGGGCAGGGTGCCGTGGTCGAAGGAGAAGATGAAGTACGACTTCGGCTTGACGTCGCCGCTCTCGTTGTCGCTGAGGGCGGAGTCGTCGAAGGCCACGCCCCCGCGGAGGAGGTCCTCCTTGAAGACGGCCTCCCGCGGTACGTGCGGGAACCTTTCCATCAGGTCCTCGACCAGCGCGGTACGGCTGCCCATCCCGTCCTCCTCGCTCCCAGCTGCGGTGTTCGACTCCTCACGGTATGCCCCGGCTCCGGGGCACGTGGCGCCGGGGCCCTTCCGGACGGGCCCTCCCGGGCGGGCGGCCCCGGCGGGCGCCGCCGGGTCCCGCGTGCGTTCGGGGTCGGCGCGCACGCCGGGTGACGCGTCGATCACGCCAGTGGGCCATGCCGGCCGCCTCGTGCGGTGCGCGTTCTCATTCCTCGTCGGGCAGCTGGTGCCAGAACTCCACCTCGGCGAGGTTGCAGCGGCCGTTGTGCCCGTCGTACACGCGGATCCTCCGGTACGAGACCCGCTCGGCGAGCCGGAACTCGTACCACTGAGCCGTGTCGACCCCACTGATCGTGTGGAAGTCGGTCCAGGTGGCCCCGGCGTCGTCGGAGCCGCGGAAGACCGTGCCGTTGGCCCGGCTCAGCTGATCAGCTCGGGGGTACAGGCGGATGCGGTCGACGGTGATCGGCCCTACGGCGCCGGCGTCGATGTCGATCCAGCTCTCGGCCGCGGTGGTGTCGGTGTAGGTGGCGGTGCTGCCGTCGAAGGCCCGCCGGCCGGCTTCCGCCTTGGTTCCCGTGCCGGGCCACTGGGTCGTGGAGGCGGCCACCATGGACTGCGTCACCTCGAACCTGCGCAGCAACGAGTCGATGGACACCAGGAGTTCGTGGGCGGCGTACACGGCGTCCACGCGTTCGTCCGCGGGCTCCCCGGTCGCCTTCTCGATGCGGTCGAGCTCCGTGCGGAAGGCCGCGTACGACTTCTTCGTCCAGTCGGAGGCCTTCGCCCTCCGTGCCCGGGCGAGGACCTGGGTGAGGGTCTCGGCGACCGCCACCGCCACGGCGGACTCGCGGGCGCCGCCGTCGACGAGTGCCGCCGTCACCTTGTAGGAGCGGGTGCCGTGGCGCAGGCCCTTGTCCTCGTACCTGTACGCGCGGGTGTCCTTCTCCAGGACCTCCCACTCCCCGCCGTCTGTCGAGCGGGAGAGCGTGAACGTCAGAGCGTCGTCCGGCTTGTTCCAGTGGACGGTCGCGGTGTCGCCGTCGCGCGCGACGGAGAGCAGGACCGCGTTCGCGCCGAGGCCGTCCACCGCCACCTTCGCGAACTGCGCGTCGCCCGTCGCCGCGAAGCCCGCGTGGACCGCGTACGGGAAGGGCGTGAAGAGTGTCGCCACGGTCACCCAGGTGGTGCCGTCGGCCGACACCTGGCCGTGTACGCGGTGTGTTCCGGCGTCTCGGACGATTCGCAGGTACGGCGTCGCGGCCAGGGTCTGCCCGTCCGGGCGTCGGGTGATGGGTGAGCGCAGGTCGTCCTGCCAGTCGTGGCGGCTGTCGCGGGTGCGGTTGTGGAAGACGAGCTGTCCGTCCTTGTCCGCGCCGAAGAACAGGTGGCGGGTGTCCGCGGTGACGCGGTCACGGAGCATCAGTCCGCCGAGGGGGCCCCGCACTCCGGAGACATGTGCGGTGAGGGTGAAGCTTCCGGTCAACGGGCGGCTCACATAGTGCAGTTGGTCTTCGATGTCACGGGACGGCACCTGGTAGTCGTCGCCCTCCCCCAGGCCGTCGCCGCGTGCGCCGAGCACCCGGATCGTCGAGCCGCGTACCGTCGTGCCGCCCGGCCGGGCGCCGCGCAGGGCGTCGTCGCGCCAGCCGGAGTTGCGGGTCCCGGGCGTGGCGGGCTTCGGCAGTTCGGTCCGGATGGTGTGTGAAGTCCAGCCGGGGCCGCGGGCGTTGACCGCCGTGACCGTGTAGTAGTACGTCTCGCCGGGGCGTGCGGACGTGTCCGTGAAGTGGCGGCCGGTCTCCTTCGCCGAGAGCACCTCGTAGGGGCCCCGGCGGCGCGTGGCCCGCCGCACCTCGTAGCGTGCCGCGCCCGCGGTGGTCTGCCAGGTGACCGTGACCGCTCCGTCGCCGGGCAGGGTGTGCACGAAGTCGACGTGCGCGGGCGGCAGTTCGGCCTCGTGGGTGGTGGGGAGTTTCAGTACCAGGCCGGTCTTCGGCGGCACCCGTACCGTGCCGCCACGGACCGGGAGTTCCCTTCCGCTCACCAGGTCGAGGACGGTCGAGCCCTTCGGACCGGTGGCGGACGGCACCTCCACCTCGTACGTCCGCTCGTTGCCGTAGGCCTTCCGTGTCGTGTTGAGGACGAAGAGGTAGCGGCCGTAGCGGGCGGTCAGCAGGTCCGGGTAGCCCGAATAGGCGTGGTCGGCCTCGAAGTTCTCGCGGCGGACCGTGCCGACCCCCGGCTGGAAGGTGATCGGCGCCAGTTCGCCCGCCAGTGCCTGGGGCGCCGAGGAGTCGCCGGTCTGCTGGTCCTCCATGAAGTCGACGTCGATGTTGTCCATACGGGCCCAGTAGTCCTCGTACCGGAAGCGTCCGTTGGTGTTGATCTGGACGATGTGGTCGCGGTCCGCCTGCCGGACGTGCAGGCGTCCGTTGCGGGCGAATCCCCGCTGGCGTTCGTTGAGCTGGCCCCAGAGGTGGAGGTCGCCGTCCCTGAGCGACACGAACATGCAGTCCACGTCGACCCACGCGAAGCGCTCGTAGTCGCGCCGGTCCACCGCGAGCGCGTCCAGTTCCGCGGGCGTGTAGTGGGCGAAGTCCGTGTGCGGGTGGACGATCCCGGTCGGCTTCTGCGCCTTCAGGTAGGCGTACGTCTCGCCGAGGGTCAGGTCGTACTTGTTCTTGCCGGTGACGGACGCGAAGGAGCTGAAGTACTGGTGGTCGGCAAGCTGTTGCTGGGCGAAGCCGACCGCCTCGCGGGCGTACGCGCGGGTGGTCGCCCAGCGGTTCGAGGTGTACCGGTCGGCGTGCTCGGCCATGTGCCGTGCCAGCGAGACGTAGTTGAGGATGCGGCCCTCGGAGATCCGCAGCACATAGCCGGGGAAGCCCGGGTAGTTGGTGTTGCGCTCGTCGATCACCATCTCCATGCGCATGGTGCGCTTGAGGTTGTCGTCGAGGTCGGTCGTCCGGGCCAGGGAGCGGGCGTGCAGGTTGCGCAGCGCGATCTCCAGGATCCGGTCGTTCAGCGCCTCGTCGCCCTGGTGTCCCCAGGTGCGGTGGAACCATTCGGGCAGGTAGTTGGTGGCCTCGCCGTAGTTGGCGACATAGCCGTTCTCACGGGTGTGGCCCGCCTCGGTGATCGTGGTGAAGTGCCTGCCGAACGGCAGTCGGCGCACCACGTCACCGTTCCTGTCGCGCTTGGACCTGGCGAGACCCTTGATGACGTACTTGACGTAGTCGTCCGTCCAGCGGGCCGTGGTGTCGTGCTGGAAGAGCGAGTGGAAGAGGTCCAGGTCCTGTCCGTCCGGACCGACGAGCACCTCCTCGCCGAGGAAGGGCAGCCAGCCCAGTGCCTCGCCCGCGATGCGGTGGCTGCGTGCCCTGCCCTCGTAGAACTCCGAGCCGACGACCCGCAGCCCCTCGTGCGCCTCCCAGGCACCTTCGTAGGTGTACATGACCTGGTTGTAGATGTACGAGAGCCGCGAGCGGGCGTAGTCGAAGTTGGCCTTGAGGACGCGCCCCCAGGCGGCCCGGCGCGTGAGCGGTGAGCCGTCGAAGTCGACGTCTTCGAGCGAGGTCTCCCCCTCGTCGGTGCCGGTGGTGAAGGGCTCGTCCAGGAACGTCTCGAAGGCATCCCGGCCGAGGACATCGTTGTCGGCGATCAGGTTCTCGACCACGTACAGGGCCTCGCCGAGCGCCCCGTAGTAGCCGCCCCAGTCGCCCTGGTGGCCACCGCGCGCCAGGAGTCTGGTGTCGGCGTAGTAGTCCCTGGTGTGGTTGTCGACGCACTTGAAGACCCGGAGCAGAGCCGCCTTCCGGTCGGCGTCGGACCGTGCGGGGCACCAGCTCGACCGGGCCAACGCGGTGGCGTAGAAGCGGAGTTCGTCCTGGTAGCGGACGATGCTGAGGCGGGCGGTCGCCGCGGCGTCCACCTTCGCCGAGCAGTCGTCGAAGAGTTTCACCTGGCCGGCCACGTAGCCGTCGACGAGCGCCTGCTTCTGTTCCTCGGACATGTCCGCGACCGTGTCCGTGGGTGGTGTGAAGTCGGCCTGCGGGTCGTCGCCCAGGTCGAGGTACGCGCCGGTGTGGGTGTAGGCCCGGTAGTAGCCCCGGGAGCCGGCGGTCACCTTGGCGCTGAATGCCGCGTCGTAGGTGCGCAGGGTGATCTCGGCCCGCTCGCGGCCCTTCGTGTGTTCCAGCGGGAGCATCACCGTGGCGTAGAAGAAGCGTCCGGGCAGCGGCCGGACGGTACCGGTGTTCAGCGCCTCGTAGTCACCGGAGCGCCGGTAGCCGATCTGCTCCCCGTTGATGTACGCGATCGTCTTGTACGGGGAGGAGTCACCGCCCCAGAACTTGACGGTGAGGTAGTTCTGGTGGAGCGGGTCGACCCGCACCGTGAAGCGGAGGTCGCCGGTTCTGATTCCGGGGGTGGGCAGGGGCTGGGCGACACGGGCCCGGTCCCCCGCGTTGCCGTCGACGACCACGGAGCCCGGGGCGTCGAGACCGTGCGCGGCCTCGGATTCCAGGTCGCCGAAGTCGACGAGGTCGAGGCGTCTCGCGCCCCCGGCGTCCTGTGCTCCGGCGGCGGACGCGTGCGCGGCGGCCGTCCAGGACAGACCGGTCAGCGCGAGGGCACCGGTGCCGGCGGTCGCACCGGCCAGGACGGATCTTCTGGTGACGGACATGCGGGATCCTCACAGCGGCGGAAGGAGCGGGAGGGGAGACGGAGGAAGGGCGCGGAGGAGCGGCGCGAAGGAGGGGAGACGGAGGGAGGGTGCGGTGGTGTTCGTCGGGGCCTCGGCCGCGGGGCGCGCCGTGGGCTACTTCAGGGAGCCGAGCGTGACGCCCGAGCGCCAGAAGCGCTGCATCGAGATCATCAGGATCACCATCGGGACGAGGGAGAGCAGCGAGCCCACGACAACCATCCCGGTCAGGTCGGCGGATGTGTCGACCTTGACCTTCAGCCAGGAGTAGAGACCGACCATCACGGTCCACTTCTCCGGCGTACGCAGGAACACCAGGGGTCCGAAGAACGAGTTCCAGGACCCGACGAAGCCGAGCAGGAAGATCGTGGCCGCGCCCGTGGACATGAGCCGGGCGCCGACCGTGAAGAAGATGCGGTACTCACCCGCCCCGTCGATACGGGCCGCCTCCAGGAGTTCGGGCGGGATCGCGCCCTCCGCGTACACCTTTGCGAGGTAGACGGAGAAGGCGTTGAACAGGCTCGGCACGATGATCGCCAGCGGACTGTCGACGATCCCGAGGTCCGTGTAGAGCAGGAAGGACGGGATGGTGAGCAGCGCGTGCGGGACGAGGAAGGATCCGATGATGCAGCCCATCAGCACACCCCGGCCGCGGAACTGGTACATCGCCAGTCCGTAGCCGCAGGCGACGCAGACCAGGGTCATGCCGGCGGTGCCGAGGAAGCCGTAGTAGAGCGTGTTCCACAGCCACTTGAGGAAGATGCCGTCCTGGTAGGTGAACAGCGCCTTCAGGTTGTCCGTGAAGTGCAGGTCGGAGAACCACAGGCCGTTGGTCGTGTAGAGGTCGGACTGGTTCTTGGTCGCCGAGACGATCAGCCACCACACGGGGGCCAGCGAGTAGAGCGTGAAGAACACCACGCCGCCGATGACCAGGGCCTTGGTCCGGCGGCTGTGCCGGACGGGGCCGGCGCTGTCGCGGGGTGCGGCCGCGCCCCGCTTCGGGCGCGGAGGTGTGGTCGTGGACCGGTCGATGGTTGCGGTCATGAGGGGAGGACCTCGCTTGTCGGCCGGGGAACGGAGACGTCGCCCACGCCCGCCGCGACGGGCTCGCGCCGCTCGGCGTGGCCCGGCGCGGCCGGTACGGCGGTCATGGCGCTGCTGCCGGCGGCCGTCATGACGTGGGCGCCTTGTTCGTGAGCCGGTAGAACAGCGCGGACGTGGTGCCGACGACCAGGGCGAGGATGATCGAGAGGGCGGAGGCGTAGTTGAAGTTGCCCTGCTGGAAGGCCCAGTCGTAGATCGCCATGATCGGGGTGAAGTCCCGGGTGACGGTCTCCGGGGCCATGGACTTGAAGAGCATCGTGTCGCTGAAGATCTGCAGGGTGCCGATGATGCTGAGCACGGTGGTGAGCACCAGGGAGCGGCGGACCAGCGGCACCTTGATCGACCAAGCGATCCGCCACTCCGACGCCCCGTCGATGCGGGCCGCGTCGTACACGTTCGCGTCGACCGAGCGCAGCGCCGAGTAGACGATCAGCATGTTGAAGCCGATCCCGCTCCACGCCATCAGGTTGCCGATGGACACCCAGATGAGTTCGCCGCCGTAGAAGTTCGCGTCGATGCCGAAGAGGTCGAAGAACGGGGTGAGCGGTCCGACCACCGGGCTGTAGAGGTAGATCCAGATCAGGGTGGCGACGATGCCCGGGATCATGTACGGGATCAGCAGCGGGATACGGAAGCGGTCGGCGACGCGCTGCGAGGCCGCGTCGAGGAGCAGTGCGAGCCCGACACTGGCGACCTGGATGACCGGGATGCTGATCACCGCGAAGAGGCCGACGCGCAGCATCGAGGACCAGAAGCGGCCGTCGCCGAAGCCCTCGACGAAGTTGTCGAGACCGACGAACTCGACGGTCTTCTCGCCGAATCCGAGCCCGGAGCCCTTCTCGCTGTAGAGGCTCTCCTTGAGGGCCATGACGAGCGGGGTCAGGGTGAACAGGACGAACCCGAGGAAGAAGGGCACCGTGAAGGAGGCACCCTTGAGGGCCATGAGCCGTCGCCATCCGAGGCGTGGGGCCCGCGGTGGCGACTCGGTGACGGCTGCCACGGGATCAGCCCTCGACGTTGATGTTCTTGGACTTCAGGTCGTCGACCGTGAACTCCTGAAGGTGTTCCAGCGCCTGCTTCACCGTGATCTTCTTGGTGACGATCTTCGCCCACTGGTCCTGCAACTCGGCGAAGACGCCCGTGTAGTTGGGGCCTACCGTCCAGTCGCTCCTCGCGTGCTCGACGGATTTGAGGATCACGCCGCGGGCCTCGGACTTGTGCTTGCCGAAGAGCTTGTCGGTGACCACCGAGTCGACCCAGGGGGTGACGTCCTTGACGGCCCCCGGCCACTCGTACTGCTTGGTGTCCTTCTGGTAGCTGGAGTCGATGCCGGCCTTGTCGGTCTTCATCCACACCGCCGCCTCGACGGCCTCCTCGACGTGCTCGCAGCCCTTCGGGACGAGCACTCCGTTGTTGGCGCTGTACGAGGAGGTGGTGAACTCCTTCGCGTCGGAGAACTGGGGCAGGTCGATGGGCTGCCAGTCGCCGAGGGACTTCTTGTAGTTCAGCTCGTAGTTCTGCAGCTGCCAGGTCTGGGTGGGCAGCGAGACCATCTTCCCGGAGTCGAAGTAGCTGATCAGGGCGGGCCGGTCCTGGTAGGTCTGGTTGGCGACCAGACCGCCGTCCACCAGCCGCTGGACGATGTCGGCGGCCTTGAGGGACTCCGGTGACAGGAAGTCGATCCGCCAGCTGTCGCCCTTCTGCTCGTACCAGGTGCCGCCCGCCTGCTGGACCAGGTTTACCAGGGTCGACGGGTCCTCGCCGGCCAGGTTCATGACGTAGACGCCGTGCTTCTTCAGTTCCTTGCCCGCGGTGATCACGTCGTCCCAGGTCTTGGGGGCCTCGACGCCGTACTTGTCGTACACCGAGCGGTTGATCATCATGAACGTCGGGTTGAAGCCGGTCGGTACGGCGTAGTACGTGCCGCCTGCCTGCACGCTGGGGAGCGCGGCCGGGTTGAACCGGTCGAGGTACGGCTTCAGTTCCTTGTCGACGCTGCTGAGCAGGCCCTCGCCCACGAGGCTGGGCACCTCGCCGAAGTTCTGCACCAGGCAGGGGACGTCCTTCTTGGCGGCGACCGCGTTGCGCACGTTCTGCGCCGTTCCGGGGTTGTCGGCCTGCTTGACGAACTTGAGCTTGATGTCGGTGTGCGTGGCGTTGAACTTCGCGACCACCGGGTCGATGTTCTTCGTCTCCGTCCAGCTCCAGTACTCGATCGTGACCGGCCCCTTCGACTGGTCCGAGGAGTCGTCGGAGCCGCCTCCGCAGGCGGTCGCGGTGAGGGCGAGCACGGTCGTGAGGGCGGCTGCGGACGCTGCCGCGCGGCGCGGGGCACGGGAGTGGGGCATGGCGGCTCCTGAAGGACGAAGGCAGGGGAGACCGGCCGCCGCTCGGGTCGTACCGTCCGAGGGCGCGATAGAAATCGGTCTCTATGGAAGCTAGAACCGGTCCCGGACGTCGGCAAGACGTCGGGCCGAGAAAACTGGGAGATCAGGCCAACTCACCCACATCTGCACGGTATTTCGAACCGGTAACCAGGAATTGGGTACCTACCGGACAGCCGACTCTTTAGAGACCGGTTGTCCGCGCTGTGCCGGAGAGGGCGGCGGGATGTGGGGCAGGGGGCGGCGGCGGGGGGTCAGCGGCCCGGTCGCCGTGTCGAGTCCCGCAGCACGATGTGGGTGCCGAGCACCAGGTGCTGGCTTCCGGGGAGTTCGTCGCGGTGCAGGGCCAGCCGGACGGCCGCGCGCCCCAGTTCCTCGTGCGGGACGTTGACGGTGGTGAGGGCCGGGTAGAGGTCCAGGGCCAGCGGCACGTCGTCGTAGCCGACCACGGACACCTCGCCGGGGACGCTCACGCCCGCCTCGCGCAGCGCCTGCAGCGCACCAGCCGCGACCATGTCGGTGGCCGCGAACACCGCGGTGAACTCGGCGCCCGACGCGAGGAGTTCACGGGTACCCCGGTAGCCGTGCGAGCGGCTGAACGCGCCGTCGAGGATCAGGTCCGGGTCAGGTGCGAGCCCGAGCAGTTCGTGGGCGCGCCGGAAGCCGGCGAGGCGCTGGCCGCTGGTGGACAGGCCGGCCACCCGGCCCAGGTACGCGATGCGCTGGTGGCCCGAGGTGAGCAGGTGGGTGGTCATCGCGAAGGCGCCGCCCTCGTTGTCGTACTCGACGACGGTGGCGGGCACCCCCGGGCCGAGCGGCGGCCTGCCGACGAGCACGAGCCGCGAACCGACCCGGTCGAGGGCGTGCGCGAAGTGCGTCATTCGGTCCTGGTAGGCCTTGTCGTCCCAGGCGCCGCCGACGACGATCACGGCGTCGGCCCGCTGTTCGCGCATGGTCTCGACGACGGCGAGGACACGCTGCGGATCACCGTGCGTGGTGCAGAGCATGCAGAGCCGGCCCTCGGCCGACGCCTGCTCCTCGACGCCGCGGGCGATGTGCGCGTAGAAGGGGCCGGTGACGTCGTCGACGACGAACGCCACCGTCTTGTTGGTGGAGCCGCCGAGCGCGCGGGCGTGCGCGTTGACCACGTAGTCGAGTTCGCGCATCGCCTTGAGCACCCTGGCGCGGGTGCTCGCGGCCACCGGGTAGGTGCCGCCGAGAACCCGGGAGACGGTGGAGGCGGAGACACCGGCCCGCGCGGCGACGTCCCGGACCGTGGAGGCGTCGTTGCTCATCACGGACTCCGTCTTCTTGGCCACCGGTCGGCACTCCTCCCCTGCTGTGTACCGGTCACCTTATGGGGTGTTCCGGTCCCTGCCGTCCGTGGTGGGACGGGCTCGGCGTCATGCGGTGCGCGCCAGGACGGCGTGGTCGATCTCGTGGGCCAACTGCTGCCCCGCCAGGAGGCGTTCGGCTTCCTGGGTGACGGTGAGGCCGAGCCGGGCCACCTCGTTGCCCTGCGAGCCCGCGAGATGCGGGGTGATGAACGCGTTCGGCAGGTCGAAGAGCGGCGAGTCGGTGGGCAGCGGTTCGGGGTCGGTGACGTCGAGGACCGCGCTGAGCCGGTTCGCGCGCAGCTCGTCGATGAGGGCGTCATGGTCGAGGAGGGCGCCGCGCGCGGTGTTGATGAGTACGGATCCGTCCGGCATCAGGGCGAGTTCGCGGCGGCCGATCAGGTGGTGGGTCTCGGGGGTCTGCGGGGCGTGGACGGTGACGATGTCGCTGGAGCGCAGCAGGTCGTCGAGCGGGAGCAGGGGCACCCCGAGGTCGGCGGCCCGCGTCGCGTCGACGTACGGGTCGGCGAGGCTCACCTCCAGGTCGAAGGGGGTCAGCAGTTCGATGAGCCGCCGGCCGATGCGGGAGGCTCCGACGATGCCCACGCGGCGCCCGAAGTTGCCGATGTCCGGCACGATCGCCCCGTAGGGGAAGGCGCGTCGGGCGCGGAAGCGGTCGCGGTGGGCGAAGAGGTCCTTGCCCGCGAGCAGGATCATGGCGAGCGTGTACTCGGCGACGGGGAGGGCGTTCGCGCCGGCCGCGGAGGAGACGGTGATGCCGCGCTCCCAGACCGCGGGGGAGGTCATTCCCTTGACCGAGCCCGCCGCGTGCAGGATCGCCCGCAGTTTCGGTGCGGCGTCCAGGACCCTCTCGTCGATACGGGGGCAACCCCAGCCGGTGATCAGGATCTCCGTGTCGGCGAGTGCCGCGAGTGCGCGCGGGTCGGAGAAGTTCTCGACGGTCAGAGTGGGATCGATTTCTACCGCGTTGCCCAGGCGGGTCAGGATGTCCGGCGGGAAGATCTGGGGCACGTTCTCGGCTGTCATGGCGAAAAGTGCCACGGGGCGCTCGGGCAAGGGGGTGTCCTTCCGGCTGGGTGACGTATCTGTAGCAACCGGTCTCTACGGTAGGCGGGGTGAAGTGAGAGGGTCAATGGACCGGTCCCGGCCGCGGTGGTGAGCCGCCGCTCGGCGGTGGCCGCCCCGGATCCCCGGGACGACCGGGCCCCTGTCCCCGGCGGGGCCCGGGCGGGGTAGTTTCCAGCTGTGGCCGGTTCTTCCGCCCGGCCACGAGACCCTTCCGGGAAGGACGTCGGATGGCAGAGCCCCTGACCAACTGGGCGGGGAACATCACGTACTCCGCCGAGGAACTGCAGCGCCCGCACTCGCTGGACGCACTCCGGTCCCTGGTCGCGCGGAGCGCCTCGGTACGCGTACTGGGCAGCGGGCACTCGTTCAACGAGATCGCCGATCCTGGCATCGGGGGTGTGCTGCTCTCGCTGACCGCGCTGCCGCCGTCGGTCGAGGTGGACGCGGCGGCCCGTACGGTCCGGGTGGCGGGCGGGGTGCGGTACGCGGAGCTGGCGCGGGCGGTGCACGGGAGCGGATTCGCGCTGCCCAACATGGCTTCGCTGCCGCACATCTCGGTGGCGGGTTCGGTGGCGACCGGCACGCACGGCTCGGGCAACACGAACGGCTCGCTGGCCTCGTCCGTACGGGAGGTGGAGCTGGTCCTCGCCGACGGGTCGACCCTGACGATCGGCCGGGGTGACGCCCGCTTCGAGGGGGCGGTGACGTCGTTGGGTGCGCTCGGTGTCGTCACGGCGCTCACCCTCGACCTGGAGCCCGGCTTCGAGGTCGCCCAGCACGTGTTCGGGCAACTGCCGCTCGCCGGGCTGGACTTCGAGGCGGTGTCGTCGTCCGCGTACAGCGTGAGTCTGTTCACCGACTGGCGGCGGTCGGGCTTCGTGCAGGCGTGGGTCAAGCGGCGGACCGACCTGCCGTGGGACGGGTTTCCGTGGGCCGGGCCCGCCGCCGAGGCGATGCATCCGGTGCCGGGGATGCCTGCCGTGAACTGCACCCAGCAGTTCGGGGTGCCGGGGCCCTGGCACGAGCGGTTGCCGCACTTCCGGCCCGAGTTCACGCCGAGCAGCGGCTCGGAGCTCCAGTCGGAGTACCTGCTCCCGCGCCCGTACGCCGTCGACGCCCTGCGTGCCCTCGATTCGATCCGGGGGACGGTCGCGCCGGTGCTGCAGATCTGCGAGGTGCGCACGGTCGCCGCCGACGCTCAGTGGCTGAGTCCCGCGTACGGGCGGGACACCGTGGCCCTCCACTTCACCTGGGTCGAGGACACGGCGGCCGTGCTGCCCGTGGTGCGGCGGGTGGAGGCGGCGCTCGCGCCCTTCGACCCGCGACCGCACTGGGGCAAGGTGTTCACGGTGGAGGCGCCGGTGCTGCGCGAACGCTATCCGCGGATGGGCGACTTCAGGGCGCTGGCCGAGGAGCTGGACCCGACGGGCACGTTCCGCAACGGCTTCGTGAGCGCGGTGCTCGGGTGACGGCGGTACTCACGTGACAGCGGTGCGCACGTGACGGCGGTGCCCGCGTGACAGCGGGCGTCTTCGGGCGCGGCGCGCGAGCGGCGCGGGCCGTCGGCGGGCGGGGAGGCGGGCGGGCC
>NZ_JAHRIB010000154.1 GCF_019090165.1 Streptomyces sp. BV286 | reverse complement strand
GGCTGGTCGCGCCGTTCCTCGCGCCCCTGGAGGGTGCGCCTGTCGTGGGTGTGGTGGGGCGGGGCCGTGCCGGGGCATCCGATCGCAGCTGTGTCGTCCGGGGTTGTTCGGTTGCTCTGGAGAGGTCGTGCTGCGATCGGACGCCCCGTCCCGTCCCCTCGCGCCGGACCGCGACCGACGGGAGAGGGGGGTGGGGACCGGTGGGGGTGCCCCCGCCGCTGGGGGCGCCCCCGTTTTTGGGGGCGCGGGGAACTGCGCGACCAGCCCTCACCGGCGGGCAGCCGACGCACCCGGCTGCAGGCCGGTGGGGGCCCGGGTCAGGCTGGGAGGCGGGCTCCGGAGAGCCGGAAGTCCAGCGCCGTGGACCGCCTCCCGGCGGACACCGTGCGGACCGCCTGGCCCAGGGCCTTGCGGGAGCCGACCAGGACCACGAGCTTCTTCGCCCGGGTCACCGCCGTGTAGAGGAGGTTGCGCTGGAGCATCATCCAGGCGCCCGTGGTGACCGGGATGACGACCGCCGGGTACTCGCTGCCCTGGGAGCGGTGGATCGTGACCGCGTACGCGTGCGCCAGCTCGTCGAGTTCGTCGAACTCGTACGGGACCTCCTCGTCCTCGTCCGTGCGGACCGTGAGGCGCTGGTCGTCGAGGTTTAGTGAAGTCACCACTCCCACCGTGCCGTTGAAGACGCCGTTCTCACCCTTGTCGTAGTTGTTGCGGATCTGGGTGACCTTGTCGCCGACGCGGAAGACCCGGCCGCCGAAGCGCTTCTCGGGGAGGTCGGGGCGGGCCGGGGTGATGGCCTGCTGGAGCAGGCCGTTGAGCGTGCCCGCGCCTGCCGGGCCCCGGTGCATGGGGGCCAGGACCTGGACGTCACGGCGGGGGTCCAGGCCGAACCTGGCCGGAATACGCCGCGCCGCCACGTCCACCGTGAGCCTGCCCGCCTCCTCCGTGTCGTCCTCGACGAAGAGGAAGAAGTCCTTGAGACCGTCCGTGACCGGTTGCTGCCCGGCGTTGATCCGGTGGGCGTTCGTCACCACGCCCGACTGCTGGGCCTGACGGAACACCCGGGTGAGCCGGACCGCCGGGACCGGGCCGCGCTCGTCGAGCAGGTCGCGCAGCACCTCGCCGGCGCCGACACTCGGAAGCTGGTCGACGTCTCCGACGAAGAGCAGATGCGCGCCCGGTGGCACCGCCTTCACCAGCTTGTTGGCGAGGAGCAGGTCCAGCATCGACGCCTCGTCCACGACGACCAGGTCGGCGTCCAGCGGCCGGTCCTTGTCGTAGGCCGCGTCACCGCCCGGCTTCAGCTCCAGGAGCCGGTGCACGGTCGACGCCTCCGCCCCGGTCAGCTCGGCGAGCCGCTTGGCCGCGCGGCCGGTCGGGGCGGCCAGTACGACCTTCGCCTTCTTCGCCCGGGCCAGCTCCACGATCGAGCGGACCGTGAACGACTTGCCGCAGCCGGGCCCGCCCGTCAGCACCGCGACCTTCTCGGTGAGGGCGAGCCGGACGGCCGCCTCCTGCTCGGGGGCCAGCTCCGTCCCCGTACGCCCCCTGAGCCATGCCAGCGCCTTGTCCCAGGTCACGTCCCGGAACGCGGGCATCCGGTCCTCTTCGGTGCGCAGCAGCCTCAACAGCTGCGCGGACAAGGACAGTTCGGCCCGGTGGAAGGGGACCAGGTAGATGGCCGTCACCGGCTCGCCGCCGTCGAGGCCCGGCACCCGTTCTCGTACCACTCCCGGGTCCTCGCCCTCCTCCGCAGGAGCCGCCAGTTGCGCGAGGCACTCGATGGCCAGACCCGTGTCCACCTGGAGCAGCTTCACCGCGTCCGCGATCAGCCGCTCCTCCGGCAGGAAGCAGTGGCCCTGGTCGGTGGACTGCGAAAGGGCGTACTGGAGACCGGCCTTGACGCGCTCCGGGCTGTCGTGCGGAATGCCCACCGACTGGGCGATCTTGTCGGCGGTGAGGAAGCCGATGCCCCAGACGTCCGACGCGAGGCGGTACGGCTGGTTCTTCACGACCGAGATCGACGCGTCGCCGTATTTCTTGTAGATGCGGACCGCGATGGAGGTGGACACCTCGACGGTCTGGAGGAAGAGCATGACCTCCTTGATCGCCTTCTGTTCCTCCCAGGCGTCGGCGATCTTCCTGGTGCGCTTGGGGCCGAGGCCGGGCACCTCGATGAGCCGCTTCGGCTCCTCCTCGATGATCTGGAGGGTGTCCAGGCCGAAGTGCTGCGTGATGCGGTCCGCGAAGACCGGCCCGATGCCCTTGACCAGACCGGAACCGAGATAGCGGCGGATGCCCTGGACGGTGGCCGGGAGGACCGTCGTGTAGTTCTCCACCGTGAACTGCTTGCCGTACTGCGAGTGGGAGCCCCAGCGGCCCTCCATGCGCAGGGACTCCCCCACCTGGGCACCGAGCAACGCGCCGACCACCGTGAGGAGATCACCGCCGCCCCGCCCGGTGTCGACCCGGGCGACCGTGTATCCGTTCTCCTCGTTGGCGTACGTGATCCGCTCCAGCACACCCTCCAGAACCGCCAGGTTCCGGTCCGCCCCGTTCCCCGCCCCGTGATTGGACATGATCCGACGCTACCGCCCACGTCCGACAGCGAGGGCCCACACCGGCTGCACCGGCTGCACCGGGCCCACACAGGCCTGCAGCCGGGTGCGTCGGCTGCCCGCCGGTGAGGGCTGGTCGCGCAGTTCCCCGCGCCCCCAAAAACGGGGGCGCCCCCAGCGGCGGGGGCACCCCCACCGGTCCCCACCCCCCTCTCCCGTCGGTCGCGGTCCGGCGCGAGGGGACGGGACGGGGCGTCCGATCGCAGCACGACCTCTCCAGAGCAACCGAACAACCCCGGACGACACAGCTGCGATCGGATGCCCCGGCACGGCCCCGCCCCACCACACCCACGACAGGCGCACCCTCCAGGGGCGCGAGGAACGGCGCGACCAGCC
>NZ_JAHRIB010000153.1 GCF_019090165.1 Streptomyces sp. BV286 | reverse complement strand
GGCCTGCAGCCGGGTGCGTCGGCTGCCCGCCGGTGAGGGCTGGTCGCGCAGTTCCCCGCGCCCCCAAAAACGGGGGCGCCCCCAGCGGCGGGGGCACCCCCACCGGTCCCCACCCCCCTCTCCCGTCGGTCGCGGTCCGGCGCGAGGGGACGGGACGGGGCGTCCGATCGCAGCACGACCTCTCCAGAGCAACCGAACAACCCCGGACGACACAGCTGCGATCGGATGCCCCGGCACGGCCCCGCCCCACCACACCCACGACAGGCGCACCCTCCAGGGGCGCGAGGAACGGCGCGACCAGCCACACACAACCCCCACCCGAACCCACACGGCACACCCCACCCCCTTCATCACGATCCGGTCTCAGGGTCTTGTCAACCTCCATGTAATCGATTCCAATCCTCTCCGTAGACGCATGTAATCGATTCCACAAGGAGGTGGAGCGACGATGGCGAGCATCAAGGACGTCGCCGCCGAGGCGGGCGTATCCGTCGCCACGGTCTCGCGCGTCCTGAACGACCACCCCTCGGTCAGCCCGACGGCACGCACCCGCGTCCTGGCCGCCGTCGAGACGCTGGGCTACCGTCCGAACGCCGTCGCCCGCTCCCTGCGCACCGACCAGACCCACACCCTCGGCCTGGTCATCAGCGACGTACTCAACCCGTACTTCACCGAACTGGCCCGCTCCGTCGAGGAGGAGGCCCGCGCCCACGGCTACAGCGTCATCATCGGAAACGCCGACGAGCGTCCCGAGCTCCAGGACCACCACGTCCGTACGCTCCTCGACCGACGCATCGACGGCCTCCTGCTCTCCCCCACGGACGGCGACTCCCCGCTGATCCTGGACGCCGCGCGCGCCGGTACCCCGATGGTCTTCGTGGACCGCTGGATCCCGGGCGTGGAGGTGCCCGTGGTCCGGGCGGACGGTCGCGCCGCCGTGCGGGACCTGGTCGCGCATCTGCACGGCCTCGGCCACCGCAGGCTCGCCATCATCGCGGGCCCGGCGGCCACCACCACCGGCAGCGAGCGCGTGGCCGCCTTCCGGGACGCGCTGCGCGAGTACGGGCTCCCGCTGCCCGAGGCGTACACGGGGCAGGGCGACTTCCAGGCGGCCAGCGGCCGTCGGGTCACCGAGGAGTTCCTGAGTCTTCCCGAGCCGCCCGAGGTCGTCTTCGCGGCCGACAACCTGATGGCGCTGGGCGCCCTGGACGCGGTCCGCGCGCGTGGATTGCGGGTCCCCGACGACATCGCGCTCGCGGCGTTCGACGACATCCCGTGGTTCGTGCACACCGATCCCCCCATCACGGCGATCGCCCAGCCGACCCCCGAGCTGGGCCGGGCCGCCGTACGGGCCCTCGTCGACCGCATCGAGGGGCGGCCCCCGCAGTCCGTCACCCTCCCCGCCCGTCTCGTCGTCCGCCGCTCCTGCGGCGAGCCCCCGTCCCCGCAAAGGAGCAACACGTGAGCAGTCCCGACGAGTTGCTGCGTATCGAAGGCATACGCAAGACCTTCCCCGGTGTGATCGCGCTCGACAGTGTCGACTTCGATCTGCGCCGCGGCGAGGTGCACGTCCTGCTCGGTGAGAACGGCGCCGGCAAGAGCACCCTGATCAAGATGCTGTCCGGTGCCTACCGGCCCGACGCCGGGAAGATCCTGGTCGACGGCAAGAAGGTCCGCATCCACGGCGCGCAGGACGCGGAGCGCCTCGGGATCGCGACCATCTACCAGGAGTTCAACCTGGTGCCCGATCTGACGGTCGCCGAGAACATCTTCCTGGGCCGCCAGCCGCGCCGCTTCGGAATGATCGACCGGAAGACGATGGAGGCCGACGCCGCCGTGCTCCTGGAGCGGGTCGGGGTCGACGTGTCCCCCCGCGCGCGGGTACGGGAACTCGGCATCGCCCGACTCCAGATGGTGGAGATCGCGAAGGCGCTCAGCCTGGACGCGCGCGTCCTGATCATGGACGAGCCGACCGCGGTGCTCACCTCCGGTGAGGTCGAGAAGCTCTTCCGGATCGTGCGGCAGTTGCGCGAGGACGGCGTCGGCGTCGTCTTCATCACGCATCACCTGGAGGAGATCGCCGCCCTGGGCGACCGGGTCACGGTCCTCCGGGACGGCAGGAGCATCGGCCAGGTGCCCGCGTCCACGCCCGAGGACGACCTCGTACGCCTCATGGTGGGCCGCTCCATCGAGCTGCAGTACCCGCGTGAACGGGCCGACACCGGGACCGCGTTGCTCACCGTGGACGGGCTCACCCGGGACGGTGTGTTCCACGACGTGAGTTTCGAGGTGCGGGCCGGTGAGGTCGTCGGCATCGCGGGGCTCGTCGGAGCGGGCCGTACCGAGGTCGTCCGGGCGGTCTTCGGGGCCGACCCGTACGACCGGGGGTCCGTGGCCGTCGCGGGCACGCGGCTGCCGCGGCACGACGTCGGTGCGGCGATGACCGCCGGCATCGGGCTCGTCCCCGAGGACCGCAAGGGTCAGGGGCTCCTCCTGGACGCCTCCGTCGAGGAGAACCTCGGGCTCGTCACCCTGCGGGCGGCGACCCGCGGCGGGCTCGTCGACCTCAAGGGGCAGCGGACGGCCGCCGCGAGGATCGCCGGGCAGCTCGGCGTGCGGATGGCCGGGCTCGGCCAGCACGTGCGCACCCTGTCCGGCGGCAACCAGCAGAAGGTCGTCATCGGCAAGTGGCTGCTCGCCGAGACCAAGGTGCTGATCCTCGACGAGCCGACGCGCGGTATCGACGTCGGTGCCAAGGTCGAGATCTACCAGCTGATCAACGAACTCACCGCCGCCGGCCATGCCGTCCTGATGATCTCCAGCGATCTGCCCGAGGTGCTCGGCATGAGCGACCGCGTGCTGGTGATGGCCCAGGGCCGGATCGCCGGCGAACTCTCCGCCGACGAGGCGACGCAGGACTCCGTGATGGCACTCGCCGTCAGCACACCCACTTCTACCGACTCCGTTACCGCTGTGGAGGGCTCCCGTGGCCACTGACACGCTCAAGAGCACGACGGGCGCGAGTGGCGCCTCGGGAGGCGTACGCCGTCTCCTGCTCGACAACGGCGCGCTCACCGCGCTGATCATCCTCGTCATCGCGATGTCGGCCCTGTCCGGCGACTTCCTGACGACGGACAACCTGCTCAACATCGGCGTCCAGGCGGCCGTGACCGCCATCCTCGCCTTCGGTGTGACCTTCGTGATCGTCTCGGCGGGCATCGACCTGTCGGTCGGTTCGGTCGCCGCGCTGTCCGCCACCGTCCTCGCCTGGACGGCCACGTCGGAAGGCGTACCGGTCTGGATCGCGGTGATCCTCGCGGTCGCCACCGGCATCGTGTGCGGCCTGGTCAACGGCGTCCTGATCTCGTACGGGAAGCTGCCGCCGTTCATCGCCACGCTCGCCATGCTGTCGGTGGGCCGCGGTCTGTCGCTGGTGATCTCGCAGGGCAGCCCGATCGCCTTCCCCGACTCCGTCTCGCATCTCGGTGACACGCTCGGCGGCTGGCTGCCCGTGCCGGTCCTCGTGATGATCGTCATGGGGCTCATCACCGCTGTGATCCTGGGCCGTACGTACATCGGGCGCTCCATGTACGCGATCGGCGGCAACGAGGAGGCGGCCCGTCTCTCCGGGCTCCGGGTGAAGCGGCAGAAGCTCGCGATCTACGCGCTGTCGGGTCTCTTCGCGGCGGCCGCGGGCATCGTGCTCGCCTCCCGCCTGTCCTCGGCGCAGCCGCAGGCCGCGCAGGGTTACGAGCTGGACGCGATCGCCGCGGTGGTCATCGGCGGCGCCTCCCTCGCCGGCGGTACGGGCAAGGCGTCCGGCACGCTGATCGGCGCGCTGATCCTCGCGGTGCTGCGCAACGGCCTCAACCTCCTTTCCGTGTCGGCGTTCTGGCAGCAGGTCGTCATCGGTGTGGTCATCGCGCTCGCGGTGCTGCTCGACACCGTGCGGCGCAAGGCCGGGGCGACCCCGGTCACGGCGGGTGCCGGGGGCGCGGCGGGCCTGAAGGGTCCACAGGCGCTCAAGTACGGTCTCGCCGTGGTCCTCGTGGCGGCGATCGTGGGCGGTCTGTCGCTCTTCAACAACGGCTCGTCCTCCACGACGCCGAAGGTGGGCCTGTCCCTGTCCACCCTGAACAACCCCTTCTTCGTACAGATCAAGGAGGGCGCGCAGGCCGAGGCGAAGAGGCTCGGCGCCGACCTGACCGTCACGGACGCGCAGAACGACGCCTCGCAGCAGGCCAACCAGTTGCAGAACTTCACCAGCGAGGGCGTCGACTCGATCGTCGTCAACCCGGTGGACTCGGACGCGGCGGGCCCGTCGGTGCGGTCCGCGAACAAGGCCGACATTCCCGTGGTCGGCGTCGACCGGGGCGTCAACAAGGCGAAGACCGCCGCGCTCGTGGCCTCCGACAACGTCGAGGGCGGCAGGCTGGGCGCCAAGGCGCTGGCGGAGAAGCTGGGCGGCAAGGGCAAGATCGTGATCCTGCAGGGTCTGGCCGGTACGTCCGCGAGCCGTGAGCGGGGCGCGGGCTTCGAGGAGGGCCTGAAGGCCTACCCGGGGATCGACGTGGTCGCCGAGCAGCCCGCCGACTTCGACCGTACGAAGGGGCTGGACGTGATGACGAACCTGCTCCAGGCCCACCCGGACGTCCAGGGCGTCTTCGCCGAGAACGACGAGATGGCGCTCGGCGCGATCAAGGCGCTGGGCTCCAAGGCGGGCAAGTCGGTGCAGGTCATCGGCTTCGACGGCACGCCCGACGGGCTGAAGGCCGTCAAGGAGGGCACGATGTACGCCTCCGTCGCACAACAGCCGAAGGAGCTCGGGAGGATCGCGGTGGAGAACGCGCTGCGGGCCGCCGACGGCAAGGAGGTCGAGCAGACGGTGAAGGTCCCGGTGAAGGTGGTCACGGCGAAGAACGTGGCCGGGTTCACCGGCTGATCCCGACCGACGTCGCGGGGCGGGTGGACGGCAGCCGCCGTCCACCCGCCCTCACCTCACCTTTACAGGGAGACAGTTCATGTTCGACTACGACCTGCTGGTCGTGGGGTCGGCCAACGCCGACCTGGTCATCGGTGTCGAGCGCCGGCCGGGCGCCGGGGAGACCGTGCTCGGCTCCGACCTGGCGCTCCACCCGGGCGGCAAGGGCGCCAACCAGGCGGTCGCCGCCGCCCGTCTCGGAGCGCGTACGGCGCTGCTGGCCCGGGTCGGCGACGACGCGCACGGCCGGCTGCTGCTCGACTCGCAGCGGGCGGCCGGGGTCGACACGTCCGGTGTCCTCGTCGGCGGCGCGCCCACCGGGGTCGCGCTCATCACGGTGGATCCGTCCGGGGACAACAGCATCGTCGTGTCGCCCGGCGCGAACGGCCGTCTGACTCCCGAGGACGTCCGCACGGCCGCGCCCCTCCTGGCCGCCTCCCGGGTCGTCTCGGCCCAGTTGGAGATTCCCCTGGAGACGGTCGGGGAGGTCGTACAGGGCCTGCCACCCGGCACCCGGTTCGTGCTGAACCCCTCGCCGCCGCGGGAGTTGCCCGAGAAGGTCCTTGCGGCCTGCGACCCGTTGATCGTCAACGAGCACGAGGCGCGGGTCGTGCTCGGCGCTGACGCGGGCGGGACGCCCGAGCAGTGGGCCGAGGCGCTCCTCGCCCTCGGTCCGCGCTCGGTGGTCGTCACCCTGGGCGAGGAGGGCGCGCTGGTCGCCGACGCCTCGGGGACGGCCCGTGTGCCGTCCGTGCGGGTGGACGCCGTGGACACGACCGGTGCGGGCGACTCCTTCACCGCCGCGCTGGCCTGGCGTCTGGGCGCCGGTGCGTCCCTCGCGGAGGCGGCGGCGTACGCGGCCCGCGTGGGCGCCGTGGCCGTCACCCGGGAGGGCGCCCAGGCCTCCTTCCCCACCGCCGAAGAGGTCGCAGCACTGTGAAGAAGTCCGGAATACTGAACCGTCACCTCGCCGGTGCGACAGCCGAACTCGGCCACGGCGACGGCGTACTGGTGTGCGACGCGGGCATGCCCATCCCGGCCGGGCCGCGGGTCGTGGACCTCGCCTTCCGGGCGGGTGTGCCGTCCTTCGCGGAGGTTCTGGACGGCCTGCTGGAGGAACTGGTCGTGGAGAGCGCCACGGCGGCGGAGGAGGTGCGGGAGGCCAACCCTGAGGCGGCGGCCCTGCTGGCCGGCCGGTTCCCTGCCGCTCTCACCCATGTCTCCCACGACGACCTGAAGGCCCTGTCGGCGCACGCCCGGCTGATCGTGCGGACCGGCGAGGCCCGCCCGTACGCGAACGTGCTGCTGCGGTGCGGGGTCTTCTTCTGAGGCTCTACGGATTCCGATTCCGAGGCTCTACGGAGCGGGTTCTCGCGGCGTCCGGAAATCTTCGAAGGGGCCCGGTCCGTCGACCGGGCCCCTTCGGTCCCCTCCCCCAGATCAGAACCCCCGCGATCCCCCCGGATCCCCCTCCAGAAGTCCTGATGCCAAGTACGACCCACAAGGTGGGGGGAGGGTTGCACGGCGTTCTGAGATTTTTTTGAGGTTCGGGGCGAGGCGTCAGCGGCCCTCGGCGCGTACCCGGTCGGCGATGCCCAGGGTCAGCTTCTCCGCCTGGTCCTCCAGGTTCCACTTGCCGTCGCGGTAGGCGTGGTTGCTCACCCAGTAGACGAGGACGTCGTCGCGCAGCGACCTCGTGAGGACCGCCAGCGACCAGTCGTTGCCGCCGTCGTGCCAGACGGTCCGGCCCTCGGCGCTGTCGCGGACGGCCCAGCCGTAGCCGTACCAGCCGTCGTCGGAGTCGGGCACCCGCACGCGGGGCTCGAACAGCTTCTTCCGGGCCTGCTCCGGCAGTACGTCGTCGCCGGAGAGCGCGCGGTGCCAGCGGAACATGTCCTCGGCGGTGGAGAGCATCCCGCCGTTGCCGCGCAGGTTCCAGTACGGTCCGTCGGCCGCCCACGGGTGGTCGCCGGGCCTGCCCTGGCTCCGGCCCTTGCTGTCGTACTCCACGGCGATCAGATGCCGCGGCCACCGGGGCAGTACATAGCCGGTCCGTTCCATCCCGGCAGGCGCGAACAGGTGCCGGGCCAGGAACGGCTCGTAGCCCTCCCCGGACGCCTTCTCGACGATCGCGGCGAGCAGGCTGTACCCGGCGTTGGAGTAGAGGAACTTCTTCCCCGGTGCCGACTCCGGCTTCGAGGCCAGGGCCTTGTCCACCATCTCGTCGCGCGAGACGGGGTCGTAGTCCTCGCCGAGCCCCTCGACCAGGCCCGACGTGTGCGTGAGCAGCTGCTCCACGGTGATGTCGCGCTTGTCCTCGGGCACCGGGCCGAGGAACCGGCTGATCCGGTCGCCGACCCGCAGCTTCCCCATCACCTCCAGTTTCAGGATCGCGGCCGCGGTGAACTGCTTCGTGATCGACATGACGTCGTACACGGTCCGGCAGCTCGCGGGGGTGCCGGCGGCCCGGTCCGAGGCTCCGAAGCCCGCGCAGTACACGAGTTCGTCGCCGCGTGCGGCGACGACGGTGCCGCCGGGGCCGGCGGGGAGCGTCCGGTGGAGGAAGTCGCCGACCGACTCGGCGGCGCGTGCCTTGGGCGCGGCCCCGGCGGGTCCGGTGCCGGACCGTGCGGCCGGTCCGGTGTCCGGCCGGCCGGCATTGCGCTCGTCGGCGCACGCGCCCAGCGTCAGCAGGGCCGCGAGGGCGGTGACGGCGGCACCGGTACGGCGGCAGTGGGACAGAGCCATGGGACCTTTGACCTCCAACGTCGGGAATCCGCCATGAGGTTGACCGCCGCTGTCGCCGTTCCTCAAGCTGTCAGGGTGTTCGAGCTTGTGCGAACCCGTGTACGTCCAGCTCAACAGGGGGGATCACCGTCATGACCACCGCACCGCCCACTCCGCCGGATACCGACGCGGCCGCCTTCGTGGCGGCGTTGCGGCGCCTCAAGGCCTGGTCGGGCCTGAGCTATCGCCGGCTGGAACGCCGCGCGGCGGACGCGGGCCACTGCCTTCCGTACTCCACGGCGGCGACCATGCTCGGCCGGGACCGGCTGCCTCGCGCAGAACTGGTCGCCGCGTTCGTCGCGGCGTGCGGGGTCCGGGGCGACATGGCCCAGGCATGGCTGGACGCCCGTACCGGCATCGCGTGCGGGCCCGCCCCGGCACTCGCCCCGCCCGCGGCGGCCCCAGCCGTGATCGCCGTACCCGCGGTCGCCGTGTCCGCGGTCACCGCGCCCGCGCGCGTCAGGCCGTCGCGGACGCGGTGGGCGCTCGCCGGTGCGGCGGCGCTCGTCACCGTGCTGCTCGCCGGGGCGACGGCGTCCGGTGCCCTCACCGACGACGAAGAGGTGGGTGTGACGCGGACGTCCGTCCGCCTGTGAGGCTCCACAGGCGGACGGACGCGGCGCACCGGGCTTCCCGTCGGCGTTCCCGTTCTCCGGGCCTCGCCGCACGAGCGGCGGTCGTGTCTCAGGCGGCGTGTTCCACGAACCGCGCCGCCGTCTCCGCGAGCACCTCGCGCCCGTCCCGCGCCCACAACCCGTCGTTGAACAGCTCGACTTCGACGGGCCCGGTGTAGCCGGCCGCCTCGACGTACGCCTTCCACTCGCGCATGTCGATCGAGCCGTCGCCGATCTGCCCGCGGCCGTTCAGGACGCCCTCGGGCAACGGCGTGGTCCAGTCGGCGAGTTGGAAGGTGTGGATGCGGCCCTGGGCGCCCGCGCGGGCGATCTGTGCGGGCGCCTGGTCGTCCCACCAGATGTGGTACGTGTCGACCGCGACGCCGACCTGGTTCGCGGGGAAGCGTTCCGCGAGGTCGAGGGCCTGGGTGAGCGTGGAGACCACGCAGCGGTCGGAGGCGTACATCGGGTGGAGCGGCTCGATGGCCAGCCGCACTCCACTGGAAGCCGCGTACGGGCCCAGTTCCCCCAGGGCGTCGGCGATGCGCTCCCTCGCCCCGTGGAGGTCCTTCGAGCCCACCGGGAGGCCCCCCGACACGAGGACGAGCGTGTCCGTGCCGAGGGTGGCCGCCTCGTCGATGGCGCGGCGGTTGTCGGCGAGGGCCTCGGCGCGCTCGGCGGGGTCGATGGCCGTGAAGAAGCCGCCGCGGCACAGGGTGGTGACGGCGAGCCCGGCGTCGCGGACCAGCTTGGCCGTTCGCTCCAGGCCGTACGTCTCGACCGGCGCCCGCCACAGGCCCACGCCCGGGACACCCAACTCCAGGCAGCTTTCCACCAGTTCGGGCATCGAAAGCTGCTTGACCGTCATCTGGTTGATGGAGAAGCGGGAGAGGTCGCCGAGAGGGCTCGTGCTCACTGGTTCACTCCGTACAGGGAGAGCAGGTTCTTCATACGGGCCTCGGCGAGCGCCGGGTCGGGGAACAGGCCCAGCCCGTCGGCGAGTTCGTACGCGCGGGCGAAGTGCGGGAGCGAGCGGGACGACTGGAGGCCGCCGACCATCGTGAAGTGCTCCTGGTGGCCCGCGAGCCAGGCGAGGAAGACCACGCCCGTCTTGTAGAAGCGGGTCGGCCTCTGGAAGAGGTGGCGGGACAACTCGACGGTGGGGTCGAGCAGTTCACGGAAGCCGCCCGTGTTCCCGGTGTCGAGGACGCGTACGGCCTCGGCGGCGAGGGGCCCCAGCGGGTCGAAGATGCCGAGGAGGGCATGGCTGAAGCCCTGGTCGTCGCCTGCGATCAGCTCGGGGTAGTTGAAGTCGTCGCCGGTGTAGCAGCGCACTCCCTCGGGGAGCTTGCGGCGCAGGTCGATCTCGCGCTGGGCGTCCAGCAGGGAGACCTTGATGCCGTCGACCTTGTCGGGGTGGGCGGCGATGACCTCCAGGAAGGTGCTGGTGGCGGCGTCCAGGTCGGTGCTGCCCCAGTAGCCTTCGAGCGCCGGGTCGAACATGGGGCCCAGCCAGTGCAGGACCACCGGCTCGGCGGCCTGGCGCAGCAGGTGGCCGTAGACCTCCAGGTAGTCCTCGGGGCCCTTGGCGATGGCGGCCAGCGCACGGGAGGCCATGAGGATGGCTCGCGAGCCGGACTCCTCGACGAGGGCGAGCTGCTCCTCGTACGCGGCCCGCACCTCGTCCAGGCTGTAGGGGTAGCCGAGCTCGGTGACCGGCAGCTGGTCGGTGCCGACGCCGCAGGCGATCAGACCGCCGACCGCCTTGGCCTCCGCCGACGACCGCCTGATCAGCTCGGCCGCACCCGCCCAGTCGAGCCCCATCCCCCGCTGGGCCGTGTCCATGGCCTCCGCGACGCCGAGCCCGTGGGACCACAGGTGGCGGCGGAAGGCGAGGGTGGCGTCCCAGTCGACGGCGGCCGGGGAGTCCGGGGAGACGTCGGCGTAGGGGTCGGCGACGACATGGGCGGCCGAGTAGACCGTACGGGAGGAGAAGGGCGCACCGGCGGTGACCGCGAGCGGCTCGACGCGCGGCGAATAGACCCGCAACGCCCCGCCCTCAGCGGGCAGTTGAATGGTCACAGCGAGATCTCCGGAACGTCGAAGCGGCGGCCCTCGGCCGAGGACTTCAGGCCCAGCTCGGCGAGCTGGACACCGCGGGCACCGGCCAGCAGGTCCCAGTGGTAGGGCGCGTCGGCGTAGACGTGCTTGAGGAAGAGCTCCCACTGGGCCTTGAAGCCGTTGTCGAACTCGGCGTTGTCGGGGATCTCCTGCCACTGGTCACGGAAGGAGTAGGTGGCCGGGATGTCGGGGTTCCAGACCGGCTTGGGCGTGGAACTGCGGTGCTGCACACGGCAGTTGCGCAGGCCGGCGACGGCCGATCCCTCAGTCCCGTCGACCTGGAACTCGACGAGCTCGTCGCGGTTGACGCGGACGGCCCAGGACGAGTTGATCTGGGCGATCGCGCCGCCCTCCAGCTCGAAGACGCCGTAGGCGGCGTCGTCGGCGGTGGCGTCGTAGGGCTTGTCGTCCTCGTCCCAGCGCTGCGGGATGTGGGTGGCGGTCAGGGCCTGCACGGACTTCACACGACCGAACAGCTCGTGCAGGACGTACTCCCAGTGCGGGAACATGTCGACAACGATGCCACCGCCGTCCTCGGACCGGTAGTTCCACGACGGGCGCTGGGCGGACTGCCAGTCGCCCTCGAAGACCCAGTAGCCGAACTCGCCCCGGATCGAGAGGATCCGGCCGAAGAAACCGCCGTCGATGAGCCGCTTCAGCTTGAGCAGCCCGGGCAGGAAGAGCTTGTCCTGGACGACGCCGTGCTTGATCCCGGCGGCCTGCGCCAGCCGGGCCAGCTCCAGCGCCCCGTCGAGGCCGGTCGCGGTCGGCTTCTCCGTGTAGATGTGCTTGCCCGCCGCGATCGCCTTGCCGATCGCCTCCTCGCGCGCCGAGGTGACCTGGGCGTCGAAGTAGATGTCGATCGTCGGGTCGGCGAGCACGGCGTCGAGGTCGGTGGACCAGTGCTCGATGCCGTGCTGGTCGGCGAGTGCCTTCAGGGCGTGCTCGCGGCGGCCGACGAGGACCGGTTCGGGCCACAGCACGGTGCCGTCGCCGAGGTCGAGGCCACCCTGCTCGCGCAGGGCGAGGATCGAGCGGACGAGGTGCTGGCGGTACCCCATGCGCCCCGTCACACCGTTCATGGCGATACGCACCGTCTTGCGTGTCACGTCATTCCCTTCGTACGCATCCTGCGCCGCAGACGCCCCGCGGGTGGACTCCGGCGAGCCCGGCGAACCCCGCTGAACTGGTGAGCGTGACAGCAAGCGCTTTCTATACGAGGAGAAGCTAGCCTCTGCGCAGCGGATCGGACAAGACCGCGGGAGGTTACGACTTGTTCGAGGGGGCGAACAGAGCGGGCTTGCGGCCGTAGGGTCTGCACGAGCCCGGGGCCGTGTGGGCCGCGCCACCCCCTGACCGTAAGGTCTGAACCAGTCGGGTGGGGACGCGACACCGGTGTGAGCAGTGGTCCGGGCTCGGCTTCGCCCGGCTTCGACCTGGTTTCGACGCCGGGCAGCGACACGGGGCCGGCTCCGGAGTAGTACGGCTCTGAGGACGACGACGAGATGCGCGACCGGAGGACGACGAGATGACGGTGACCCTGGCGGACGTGGCGGCCCGCGCACAGGTCTCGCCCGCGACGGTGTCGCGCGTGCTGAACGGGAACTACCCCGTGGCGGCTTCCACCCGCGAGCGGGTGCTGCGAGCAGTGGACGAACTGGACTACGTACTGAACGGCCCCGCGAGCGCGCTCGCGGCCGCCACCTCCGACCTGGTCGGCATCCTGGTCAACGACATCGCCGACCCGTTCTTCGGGATCATGGCCGGGGCGATCCAGTCCGAGATCGGAGGACCGGGCGGCCGTGCGGGCGGGGAGCGACTCGCCGTCGTGTGCAACACCGGCGGCTCCCCGGAGCGCGAACTCACCTACCTCACGCTCCTCCAGCGCCAGCGCGCCGCGGCGGTCGTGCTGACGGGCGGGGCCGTGGAGAACACCGCGCACGCGACGGCCGTGGCGACGAAGCTGCGCAAGCTCGTGGAGGCGGGGACGCGCGTGGTCCTGTGCGGGCGGCCGCCCGCGCCGGCGGACACCGACGCGGTGGCCCTCACCTTCGACAACCGGGGTGGCGGACAGCAGCTCACCGAGCACCTGATCGGCCTCGGTCATCGGCGCATGGGATACATCGCGGGACCGGAGGAGCGCACCACGACCCGCCACCGCCTGGAGGGCCACCGGGACGCGCTCGCCGCGCACGACATCCCGGACGACCCGGCCCTGACGGTCCACGGCCGCTACGACCGCCGGGCGGGGTACGAGGCGACGATCGAACTCCTGCGCCGCGAACCGGGTCTGACGGCTGTCGTGGCCGCCAACGACACGGTCGCTCTCGGCGCGTGCGCCGCGCTGCGGGACTCCGGTCTGCGGATTCCGGACGACGTGTCCGTCGTCGGCTTCGACGACCTGCCCTTCAGCATCGACGCGGTGCCCGCGCTGACGACCGTGCGGTTGCCGTTGGCGGACGCGGGGGCCCGGGCCGGGCGGATCGCCATGGGGCGGGAGGAGGTTCCGCCCGGGGGGATCGCCACGATTCGGGGGGAGCTGATGGTTCGGGGCTCCACGGGGGCGCCCAAGCGATCTTGAACGCGGGCCCCCGGGGCGGGCTCGCGGTCGTTTGTCGGCTGCCGGCCGGTGGGGGCTGGTCGCGCAGTTCCCCGCGCCCCTTCAAGGTGGGTCGGCCTTGGGTTGGTTGATATGTGCACCGGCGTGAGGGCTGGTCGCGCCGTTCCCCGCGCCCCCAAAAACGGGGGCGCCCCCCTCCGTCTGCCACCCCCCTCTCCCGTCGGTCGCGGTCCGGCGCGAGGGGACGGGACGGGGCGTCCGATCGCAGCACGACCTCTCCAGAGCAACCGAACAACCCCGGACGACACAGCTGCGATCGGATGCCCCGGCACGGCCCCGCCCCACCACACCCACGACAGGCGCACCCTCCAGGGGCGCGAGGAACGGCGCGACCAGCC
>NZ_JAHRIB010000152.1 GCF_019090165.1 Streptomyces sp. BV286 | reverse complement strand
GTGAACCTCGACCCTCACCACACCCAGGAAGCCACCATCTCGTTGGACATGCCACGACTCGGCCTCGACTGGCACGAGTCGGTGCCGGTGCGCGACGAGCTCACCGGCGAGATCTACCACTGGGGCAGGACCAACTACGTACGCCTCACGCCCGGACTGCGGCCCGCGCACGTCACCACCGTCCTGCGACCGTCCTCACCGCCCACCGGAGGGTCACCCACATGATCGTCAACGAGCCCGTCCCGGACACATTCGAAGACACCCCCGCCAAAGACCGGGACCCCGAATGGTTCAAACGCGCCGTCTTCTACGAAGTCCTCGTCCGCTCCTTCCAGGACAGCAACGGCGACGGCATCGGCGACCTCAAAGGCCTCACCGCCAAACTCGACTACCTCCAATGGCTCGGCGTCGACTGCCTCTGGCTCCCCCCCTTCTTCAAATCCCCCCTCAAAGACGGCGGCTACGACGTCTCCGACTACACCGCCGTCCTCCCCGAATTCGGCGACCTCGCCGACTTCGTCGAATTCGTCGACGCCGCCCACCAACGCGGCATGCGCGTCATCATCGACTTCGTCATGAACCACACCAGCGACCAGCACCCCTGGTTCCAAGCCTCACGCAACGACCCCCAAGGCCCCTACGGCGACTACTACATGTGGGCCGACGACGACAAGCAATACCCCGACGCCCGCATCATCTTCGTCGACACCGAAGCCTCCAACTGGACCTTCGACCCCCTCCGCAAGCAGTACTACTGGCACCGCTTCTTCTCCCACCAACCCGACCTCAACTTCGAAAACCCCGCCGTCGTCGAAGAAATCATCTCCGCCCTCCGCTTCTGGCTCGACCTCGGCATCGACGGCTTCCGCCTCGACGCCGTCCCCTACCTCTTCGCCGAAGAAAACACCGACTGCGAAAACCTCCCCGCCACCCACCACATCCTCAAACGCGTCCGCGCCGAAATCGACGCCCACTACCCCGACACCGTCCTCCTCGCCGAAGCCAACCAATGGCCCGAAGACGTCGTCGACTACTTCGGCGACTACACCACCGGCGGCGACGAATGCCACATGGCCTTCCACTTCCCCGTCATGCCCCGCATCTTCATGGCCGTCCGCCGCGAATCCCGCTACCCCGTCTCCGAAATCCTCGCGAAAACCCCCGCCATCCCCTCCGGCTGCCAATGGGGCATCTTCCTCCGCAACCACGACGAACTCACCCTCGAAATGGTCACCGACGAAGAACGCGACTACATGTACGCCGAATACGCCAAAGACCCCCGCATGCGCGCCAACATCGGCATCAGGCGGCGGCTGGCCACCCTCCTCGACAACGACCGCAACCAGATCGAACTCTTCACCGCCCTGCTGCTGTCACTGCCGGGATCGCCGATCCTCTACTACGGCGACGAAATCGGCATGGGCGACAACATCTGGCTCGGCGACCGCGACGCGGTGCGCACCCCCATGCAATGGACCCCCGACCGCAACGCCGGCTTCTCCTCCTGCGACCCCGGACGCCTCTTCCTCCCCACGATCATGGACCCCGTCCACGGCTACCAGGTCACCAACGTCGAAGCCTCCATGAGCAACCCCAGCTCACTGCTCCACTGGACCCGACGCATGATCGAAATCCGCAAACAGAACCCCGCCTTCGGCCTCGGCTCCTACACCGAACTCCCCTCCTCCAACCCCGCCGTCATCGCCTTCCTCCGCGAACACGGCGACGACCTCGTCCTGTGCGTCCACAACTTCTCCCGCTTCGCCCAACCCACCGAACTCGACCTCCAGACCTTCAACGGCCGCCACCCCGTCGAACTCATCGGCGGCGTCCGCTTCCCCGCCATCGGCGACCTCCCCTACCTCCTCACCCTCGCAGGCCACGGCTTCTACTGGTTCCGACTGTGTGCGGCCACTCCCCTCACCAAACGCCGATTGACGGTGTGCTCCTGAAAGGACGGGTCGTCATGCGCAAGGTCGTATCACCCCGCCCCAGCGGCCACAGTCCGGCTCTTCTGCTGACGTCGCTCTCCGGTCTGCTGCGGGCGTGGCTGCCCCGGCAGCGCTGGTTCGCGGGCAAGGGCCGGGAGATCACCGAGCTGTCCCTGCTCTCGGTGACCGAGCTGCATCCGGCATGCCTGCACCTGCTGGTCAGCACCCGGCACGGCACTTCGCCGTCCCAGTCCGGGGACTGCTACCAGTTGCTTCTCGGCGTCGGGGACGTCCTCCCTCCCCGGCTGGCGCACGCCCGTATCGGCCGGGCGAGCGAGGGACCGTTGGCCGGTCTCACGGTGTACGACGCCCTGCAGGAACCCCGGTCGGCCGACCTGCTGCTGGAGCGGCTGCGCACCCCGGGGACGGCGGGTCCTCTGCGGTTCGAGCGGGACGCGAAGGTGGCGGTCCCCGCTGGTCTGACGCCCCGCCTTCTCGACGTCGAGCAGTCCAACTCCTCCCTGGTGTACGGGAATTCGTACATCCTCAAGGTGTTCCGGCGGGTGCAGCCCGGCATCAACCCCGACCTGGAGGTGCCCTGGGCCCTGGCCCGCCAGGGATGCACCCGTGTACCGGCCCCCGTGGCGTGGATGCGGACCTCGCAACCTCAGGTGGCGACGCTCGGTGTGCTCCAGCCGTTCCTGCCGGACGCCGTCGACGGATGGACCCTCGCCCTCGAATCGCTCACCGCGGGACGGGACTTCGCGGACGAGGCGTACGAACTGGGGCGGGCGACCGCCGAGGTGCATCTCGCACTGGCCGCCGCGTTCGCCCTCGGCGCGCCGACCGGGCGCGGGAACAGGCGACTCGCGGCCGCGATGATCGAACGGCTGGACACGACGAGCCGGTCGGTTCCGGAGCTCGTGCCCCATGTGGACGGGCTGCGGGCCGCCTTCGACGCGCTCGCCGTGCTCGACCCGGGCCGTCCGGCTCAGCGGATCCACGGCGATCTGCACCTCGGTCAGGTGCTCCGGGCCGGGGAGCGGTGGTTCGTCATCGACTTCGAGGGCGAACCCGCCCGCCCCATCGCCGAGCGCCGACAGCTCCAGTCCCCCGTCCGCGATGTCGCGGGCATGCTGCGCTCCTTCGATTACGCCGCCCGCAGCCGCCGTCCGTGGCGTCCGGAGTGGGCACGTCGCTGCCGGGATGCCTACTGCGCCGGGTACGCCGCCCAGGCGCGGTGGGACCCGCGCGCGCAGCCCGCGCTGCTGAGGGCCTACGAGACGGACCGGGCCGTGTACGAGGCACTGTACGAGGCGCGGCACCGGCCCGACTGGCTGCCCGTGCCGATGGCGGCGATCGCCCGGCTGGCCGAGAACTCCCCTGTCGTGTCCGGCAGTCCGCACACACCCATCCCTTCGTTCCACAGCGCTCAAGGAGGCTGAAACCGTGGCAGGCCGCAATATCTCCGTACCCCTGACCCCGCCGCCGTCCAAGGACGTCCGCCCCGCCGAGGCCGGTTCGTCCGCGCCGGGGCAGGACGGGCCCGGAGAACGGCGGCCGGTGTCCTCGATGGACACGGCGGACCGGGAGCGGCTGCTGTCGGGAACCCATCACGATCCGCACGCGCTGCTCGGGGCGCATCCCGTGTCGGAGGGTGTCGTCTTCCGTACGCTGCGGCCGTTCGCCGAGGCCGTGTCCGTGTCGTTGCCGGACGGGCTGCGGATGAAGCTGGACAGCGAGGGCGACGGCCTCTTCTCGGGGGTGCTGCCGCTCGACGTCGTGCCCGAGTACACGTTGCTGGTCAGGTACGCGGGCGGCACCGAGCTGGAGGTGGAGGACCCGTACCGGTTCCTGCCCGCGCTCGGCGAGCTCGACCTGCACCTCGTCCGTGAGGGCAGGCACGAGCAGCTGTGGCGGGCGCTCGGGGCCGAGCCGATGACGCACCAGTCAGTGGCGGGCACCCGCTTCACCGTGTGGGCGCCGAACGCCCTCGGGGTGCGGGTCGCCGGGGACTTCACCTTCTGGGACGGTACGCAGTTCCCGATGCGTTCGCTGGGCGCGGCCGGTGTGTGGGAGCTGTTCCTGCCCGGCGTCGGCGAGGGTGCGCGGTACAAGTTCGAGATCACGTCCCGCCACGGCGGCCGGTTCCTCAAGGCCGACCCGATGGCACGCCGCGCCGAGGTGCCGCCCGACACGGCGTCCGTCGTCACGGCCTCGCACTACGAGTGGAACGACGCGCAGTGGCTGGCGCACCGCGCCGACACACCGGTGCACGAGGCGCCGTTCTCGGTGTACGAGGTCCATCTCCCCTCCTGGCGACCCGGCCTGACATACCGTCAACTGGCGGACGTGCTGCCCGAGTACGTCGCCGACCTGGGCTTCACCCATGTCGAGCTGATGCCGGTCGCCGAGCACCCCTTCGGCGGCTCCTGGGGCTACCAGGTCACCGGCTTCTACGCGCCCACCTCCCGGCTCGGCAGCCCCGACGACTTCAAGTACCTCGTCGACGCACTGCACCGGGCCGGCATCGGCGTGATCATGGACTGGGTGCCCGCGCACTTCCCGAAGGACGACTGGGCGCTGGCACGCTTCGACGGGGAGCCGCTCTACGAACCGGGGGACGACCGGCGCGCCGAGCATCCCGACTGGGGGACCTACGAGTTCGACTTCGGCCGGGTGGAAGTGCGCAACTTCCTCGTCGCCAACGCCGTCTACTGGTGCGAGGAGTTCCACATCGACGGGCTACGCGTCGACGCCGTCGCCTCCATGCTCTACCTCGACTACTCGCGCGAGGCCGGCCAGTGGACCCCCAACGCCTTCGGCGGCCGCGAGGACCTCGACGCGATGGCGTTCCTCCAGGAGATGAACGCGACGCTGTACCGGCGGGTGCCGGGGATCGTGACCATCGCGGAGGAGTCGACGGCCTGGGACGGGGTGACCCGTCCCACCGACAGCGGCGGTCTCGGCTTCGGGCTGAAGTGGAACATGGGCTGGATGCACGACTCGCTGGAGTACATCCAGCACGAACCCGTGCATCGCAAGTACCACCACAACGAGATGACGTTCTCGATGGTGTACGCCTACAGCGAGAACTACGTCCTCCCCATCTCGCACGACGAGGTCGTGCACGGCAAGCAGTCACTGGTGTCGAAGATGCCCGGCGACTGGTGGCAGCAGCGGGCCACCCACCGCGCCTACCTGGCCTTCATGTGGGCCCACCCCGGCAAGCAACTCCTCTTCATGGGCCAGGAGTTCGCCCAGGGCGCGGAGTGGTCGGAGGCGCACGGGCCCGACTGGGGGCTGCTCGATCCCGCGTACGGCGCCGAAGCGGACCACCGGGGAGTGCGCGACCTCGTCCGCGAGCTCAACCGTCAGTACCGGGCGGCCGGCGCACTCTGGGAGCGGGACACCGATCCTGCCGGGTTCGCGTGGGTCGCCGGGGACGCGGCAGACGACAACGTCTTCGCCTTCCTGCGGTTCGCGGCGGACGGGGAACCGCTGCTGGCCGTCTCCAACTTCTCGCCGGTCGTGCGGCACGGGTACCGGCTCGGGGTCCCGGACGACGTACCTGCCTGGCAGGAGGTCCTGAACACCGACACGGAGTGCTTCGGAGGCGGCGGTGTCACGCACGCCCACCCCGTCAAGGCCGACGGGGAGGGACTGAACGGGTGGGCGGCCAGTACCCGACTCACGTTGCCGCCGCTGGCGACGGTGTGGCTGCGACCGGCATAGGAAGGGCGCGTTTCCCCTCGCGTCCCGTCGGGCACGTCCCGTCCCGGCCGTTCGTTTTACGGTCGCCGCTTCCCGGTACTGGCGCCGTACTGGCGCCGCAGCTCAGATTGGACTTCCGTGGCCGACATCGTGTCCCCCTGGCCCCATTCCCCCGTCAAGGTCGGCCTGGTCGGAGCGGGCCCCTGGGCGCGCGGCGTCCACGCGCCCGTGCTCGCCGCCGGACCCGAGACGGAGCTGACGGCCGTGTGGGCGCGGCGCCCGGAGGCCGCGCAGGAGACCGCCGCACCGCACGGAGCCGTCGCGGTGTCGCGTTTCGAGGAACTGCTCGACGTCTGTGAGGCGGTGGCCTTCGCGGTGCCCCCGAACATTCAGGCGGACCTCGCGGGCCGTGCCGCGAAGGCGGGCAAGGCGCTGTTGCTGGAGAAGCCGATCGGGCTGGACGTGCCGTCCGCGAGGCGGCTCGTGGACACGGTGGACGAGGCGGGGGTCGTCTCCCAGGTCGTCCTCACCAACCGCTATCACCCCGCCGCCCAGGAGTTCCTGCGGGCCGCGAAGGGCATCGAGGTGTCGGGAGCCCGTTCGTGCTGTCTGAGCGGGGCCTTCCTCGGCGGTGACTTCGCGACTCCCTGGCGGCTGGAGCACGGTGCGCTGCTGGATCTCGGGCCCCACATCCTGGACCTGCTGGACGCCGCCGTGGGGCCCATCGTGCGGGTCCGCGGCACGGGCGACCCCCGCCGATGGGTCGAGCTGACCTGCGAGCACGAGAGCGGTGCGGTCAGCCAGGCCTCGCTGTCCGGATCGGTCGACGTAGAGCCCGGGATCATGCGCGTCGAGCTCTTCGGGCCCCGGCCGGGGCTCGTGTACGACAGCGCGGACCTCGACCACAACGCGTGCTGGCCGGTGCTGCGCCAGGCCTTCGCCACGGCGGTACGCACGGGTGTCCCCGGTGAGCTCGACGCCCGGCGGGGCCTCTACCTCCAGGAGTTGATCGCGCAGGCCGCGGCGGCCGTCGAGAGCTGAACCCGCTCCACGCGGACCGCCCCCGAAGCCGGTGCCGGGCCCGGCCTTATGAGGGCCTGGCCGGGGCGCGTCCGGATCGCGGGCCGCCGACGGGCGGGCATCGGGCGCCGGTGTGCGCTGAAGCGGCGGGACCGACCGACTCGGCAGGCGATCGCGCGGGTGTTCCCGCGCCTTCGGTCGTCCCCCTCTTCGGCTCCCTCCTCGGCTCTCTCTTCAGCTGTCCCGCCCCCACGGCGGCTCCGGCCCTTCAGACGGACCCCCGGTAGCGGCGCAACGCGGGCATGGTCACCGCCAGTACGAGCATGGAGAAAACGACGAGCAGGCCGCCGCCCACGACGGCCGTACGAGGGCCCAGTGCCGATCCGGCCGTGCCGTGCAGCACGTCGGCCAGTCGGGGGCCGCCCGCGACGACGACCGTGAACACGCCCTGCATCCGGCCGCGGAGCTCGTCGGTGACGGCCGAGAGCAGGATCGCTCCGCGGAAGACCATGGAGACCATGTCGGCGACTCCGGCGGCGGCGAGGAACGCCACCGCCACCCACAGGTTGGCGCTCAGACCGAACCCGGTCACGGCCACGCCCCAGGCGATCACCGCGACGATGACCATGAGGCCGTGCCGGCGGGCCCGGGAGAAGGTGCCCGACATGAGCCCGCCGAGCACCGCGCCGATGGGAATCGCGGCGAACAGCAGCCCGAGCGCCAGGCCTTCGCCGTACGGCGCGTACGTCTGCGCGGCAAGCTGGGGGAAGAGCGCGCGGGGCATGCCGAGGACCATGGCGATGATGTCGGCGAGGAAGGACAGCAGCAGCACCTGGTTGAGGGAGATGTGCCGGAAGCCCTCCGCGATCCCCCGCAGCCCCGCCCGGCCGGCCCTCGCAGCGGTGGTGGCGAGGGGTGGCAGTGAGGGGAGCCGGTGGACGGCCCAGACCGTGGCGCACAGGGCCAGCGCGTCGATCAGGTAGAGCTCGGCGAGGCCCACGACGGGAATAAGGGCTCCGGCGAGCAACGGGCCCGCGACCAGGCCGGTCTGCATGACGGTCGAGCCGAGTGCGTTGGCCGCGGCGAGTTCCTCCTTGGGGACCAGCCGGGCGATGGAGGCCTGGCGGGCCGGGGAGTTGAGGCCGAAGAACGCCTGTTGGACCGCCAGCAGCACCATCAGGGCGCCGACCGATTCGAGCCCGGTGACGGCCTGTATCCAGAAGAGCAGGGAGGTGACGGCGATACCGGTGTTGGTGACGAGGAGAAGCTTGCGCCGGTCCACGCTGTCCGCGATCGCGCCGCCCCACAGGGCGAAGACGACGAGGGGCAGCAGCCCCGCGACACTCGCGTAGCCGACCCAGGCCGAGGATCCGGTGAGGTCGTAGATCTGCTTGGGTACGGCGACGGCGGTGAGCTGGCTGCCCACGGCGGTGACGACGGTCGAGGACCAGAGGCGGCGGTACGCGGGTCGGCGCAGCGGCCGGGTGTCCATGGCCCAGCGGCGCCACCCGCTTCCCTTCCGGTCCTCCGGGTCCGCGGGTTCCCCGGTTGTGGCCCGGGGTTCCGCGGGGTTGTCCGCACTGCCCTTGCTCGTGTCCACGCCCATCCTGGTTGCTCGATACATCTTTCTGTTCGAGGTTCACTATCGCGGATGCGGCGCGGCCTGCGCCGGGCGGGCCGGTCCGTGGACAGGCGTGAGAGTTCACGACGGTCCGCACCGGGCGGATCAGCGGATTCCTGGGACCGGTTCGGGGAGCCGCGGTCAGTCCGCGGGGGGCGGGTCGACGGCCCCGGCCAGGAGGAGCACCGCCTGCTCGCGGGCCTGGTCCAACGCACCGGGGAAGATGCGCAGGCCGTGGGCGACGAGGGCTCCCTCATGGAGCAGCATCAGGGTGCGGCCCAGGGACTCGGCCGTGTTGGGAGCGGACGGGCGTACGAGATCGGTGAACAGTGCGAGCATCCACTGCTTCTGGCCGGTGACGACCGCGTACGCCGGGTGGGACGGATCCTCGATCTCCGCGTGGGCGTTGACCATGCTGCAGCCCCTCGGGCTGGTCGTGTCCATCCAGTCCCGTGAGGCGGCGAAGACCGCCAGGACCCCGTCGCGCGGTGACTTGGCGGCTTCGAGCCGCGGTGCGAGGAAGGCGCGCCAGCGCTCGTCGCGGTCCGCGAGGTACTCGACGACGATCTGGTCCTTCGAGCCGAAGCGGTCGTAGAGCGTCTTCTTCGTGACGCCGGCCTCCGCGGCGATCAGATCGACGCCGACGGCGTGGATTCCCCGGTCGTAGAAGAGCCGCCCGGCCGCTTCCAGCGCGCGGCGGGCGGCGGGGGTCATCGGTACGCGGCGGGGGGTGCTCGTGGTGCTCATTTCCCCATAGTAGACCGATCTGTATACTCAAGCCATGTATACAGATCGGTCTACTTTCTGTCGGCCGTCCTGTCGCCCATCCACCTCTGGAGGTGTGCGGTGCCGTGAACATCCTGCTGTCGATCGCGTTCGTCGGGGCCTGGAGCTCCGGTTTCATCGGGGCCAAGCTCGGGTCGGGCAGCGCGTCCGCCGTGACGCTCCTGCTGTGGCGCTTCCTGCCGTTGGCGCTCGTCCTGGGCGTCGTCGCCCTGACCGTCGCCCGGGCGTCCTGGCGTGGGCTGCGGCCACGCGACCTGTTCCGGCAGACCGTCGTCGGGGCCCTGTCGCAGAGCGGGTACCTCCTGACCGTCTACTACGCGATCGAACTGGGCGTCTCCAGCGGAACGACGGCCCTCATCGACGGCACGCAGCCGCTCGTGGCCGGAGTACTGGCCGGACCCCTGCTGGGTGTGGCCGTGTCGCGAACGCAGTGGCTCGGGCTGGGGCTGGGCGTGGCCGGAGTCGCCGTCGTCACGGCGGCCGACGCCGGCGCCGGGACGGGTGTCGCGTGGTGGGCGTATCTCGTGCCGTTCCTCGGCATGCTGTGCCTGGTCGCGGCGACCTTCCTGGACCGCCGGAGCCGCAGGGACGTCCGCCCGATGGTGTCCATGACGGTCCACGCGGTCACCAGTGCCGTCATCTTCACGGCGCTCGCCGTCGTCACCGGAGGCGTGACGCCACCGGCGAGCGCTTCCTTCTGGACCGCCGTGGTGTGGCTCGTGGTGCTCTCGACGTTCGGCGGATACGGGTTGTACTGGCTGCTCCTGCGACGGTCCGGGGTGACCGCGGTCAACACCCTCATGTTCCTGATGGCCCCCGTCACGGCCGTGTGGGGTGCGCTGATGTTCGGCGAGCCCTTCGGGACACAGACAGGGGCGGGACTCGCGCTCGGCCTGCTGGCCGTCGCCGTCGTCCACCGCGGGGAGCGCCGACGTCGCCGGGACGGCGACGAGCGGCGCGGCCGGGGCGAAGACCACTCGGGCCGGCGGGAGACGGAAGCAGGCCCGTTCACGCCCCGGCGATCAGCGTGGCACCGAGTGCGATCATCGTCGCGGCGACCAGAGCGTCCAGTACCCGCCACGCCGACGGGCGGGCCAGGAAGCGGCTGAGCAGCCGGGCGCCGAAGCCGAGAGCGGCGAACCAGACCAGGCTGGCGAGCACCGCACCGAGGCCGAAGGTCCAGCGCAGGGGCCCGCGGTCGGCCGCGATGGAGCCGAGCAGGAACACCGTGTCCAGGTAGACGTGCGGGTTCAGCCACGTCAACGCCAGGCAGGTCAGTACGGCTCGGCGTCGCGAACCCGTCCCGCCCTCGGTCCCCGGCGTCACCGTCAGGGCCGAGGGCCGAAGGACACGGCGCACGGCGAGGCAGCCGTAACCGATCAGGAACAGGCCGCCGACCAGGGCGACCGCGGTCAGTACCGAGGGCCAGGCCACCACCACCGCGCCGACACCGCCGACGCCCAGCACGATGAGCGCCGCGTCGGACAGGGCGCAGATGCCCACCACGGCGAGCACCTCCTCCCGGCGGATGCCCTGACGCAGGACGAAGGCGTTCTGTGCGCCGATGGCGACGATCAGGGAGAGGCCGGTGCCGAACCCGGCGGCCGCGGCGGTCAGAGCGCTGGTCACGGCGCCCAGGCTAGGAACCCGACCGCGAAGAAGTACAGCTAAGGATTCTTACGTATCATTAGCAGGCGTGATGACAGAGCTTCCTCTCGACCAGGTGCGGACCCTGCTGGCCGTCGTGGACGAGGGCACCTTCGATGCCGCCGCGGCCGTGCTGCACGTGACGCCGTCCGCGGTGAGCCAGCGCGTCAAGGCACTCGAACAGCGCACGGGACGCGTGCTGTTGATGCGTACGAAGCCGGTCCGGCCGACCGAGGCCGGCGAGGCCGTCGTACGCTTCGCGCGTCAACTCGCCCGGCTCGAACGCGACGCCCGCGCCGAGCTCGGTATGTCCGGCTCCGAAGATCCGGCCCGGCTCTCCATCGCGGTCAACTCCGACTCGCTGGCCACCTGGTTCCTGCCGGCGCTCGCCCGCGTGCCGGAGGAACTGGGGCTCTGCTACGAACTGCGCCGCGAGGACCAGGACCACACGGCCGCGCTCCTGCGCGAAGGGCTGGTGATGGCGGCCGTCACCTCCTCGCGGGACGCGGTGACGGGCTGTTCCGTGCGCAGCCTGGGGAGCATGCGGTACGTCCCGGTGGCGAGCCCCGCCTTCGTGGCGCGGTGGCTCGGCGGCCGGCCGGACACCCCACTGCGGGACGTGGTCCCCGACGCGCCCGTGGTGGCCTTCGACCAACGGGACGATCTCCAGGACGCGTTCGTCCGCAGGCTCGGAGGCGGCCGCCGTCGCGGCGCGAGCCGGTTGCGGCATCTGGTGCCGACGTCCGAAGGCTTCGTCGACGCCGTGGCCGCCGGGATGGGCTGGGGCATGGCTCCCGAGGTGCAGGCGGCGCCCCTGCTGCGCGAGGGGCGGCTCGTCAATCTCGCACCTGACCGGCAGATCGACGTCCCGCTGTTCTGGCAGCAGTGGCGGCTCGACTTCCCGGCGCTGGCGGCCGTGGCCGAGGCCGTCACCTCGGCGGCGGCCGAGGCTCTGGACGGCGGCCCGGTCCGCTGACGTCGGAGGGCGGGCTCGCCGGGCGCCTCAGGAAGCCGGGCCGGGCCCCGCTTCCCGCTCCAGGAAGCTGATCACCTGGGCGGCGAGGCTGTCCTGGGCGGAGTCGGAGCGGGCGCCGACTCCGACGGCCGCGTCGTGCGCGCCGATGCCGCCCGACCAGAGGTACCGCTCGGTCCACTCGTCGTCGACCTTCAACTGCACCTGGATGTCCACGAGGGACAGGCAGCTCTCGGGGGCCGCGGCGTACAGGACGGAGGTGACCCGGCGCAGGGGGTAGACGTCGAAGCCCTCGATGAACTGGGAGTTGCGCCAGTCCAGAAACGCGCTCTCGCCGTCGCTTCCGACACGGATGTCGAGTTGACCGTCCTCGAGGTGAATGCCGAAATGTTCGGTCGTACGGTTTTCGACGGTCACCCGGAATCGGAAGTAGACCAGACCCTCGGCCGCGTCGTCACGCCCGCGCGGCGGCTCGGATTTCTCCAGGCCATGGACGCGGACACGCAGGCCGGCATGCTCGTCGTCGTACTCCTGCCAGTCCCCGACCACATTCGGCTCGTACACAGTCCACCTCTCGACCTCAGAGGAGTGCTTCCTATCTGTGCGCGCGACGGAGTGTCAAACGAGCAGAATGGGCAGTGGCCAGGGATTTTGCCCCGCTTGATCGCCGATCAAGCCGTGCGCAGCCAGAACCCTCATCCCAGGCGTCACGGCCATCACCCGGGCGTGCTGCACATCACGTCCCGCGGCACGGGCCGGCGAGGCGCCTCCCGGCGGCCGGGGCGAGGGATGCTGTGCAGTGCATTCGAGCCAGCACGGAGCGGTCCGCAGGCCAAATGAGACCGCTTTCATTTCCCTCACATTTCCACTGTTGATTATCGAATCGATTGAATGCCAGAATCCGTTCAGCCGCGCTGACATACCCCACCAGCGAGGCAGCCCGGCTGCGCCGGATGAGGATTTCAGCGGAAATTCGGGCCGATTCCCGATCTACGCGATCCGAGAACTTGAGCCGCGTTCAGCAATGCATCTTGAGCTGCACTTTTATTGATGAGGCACGGTATGCCACCACACCTGAGCTCGCACCACGGTTCCCCTCCGGACGGGGCTCCGGCCGGACCCCCTCCCCGGCCCACGATCAGCTCGCACCCCGACTTCCGCGCCGTACGCGGTGCTCACCGCAGGTTCGGAGCGGTGGCGATGTCGGTTTCGGTGGGTGGGTTCCTGCTGTTCGTGCTGCTGTCGGGTTTCCTGCCCGGCGTGCTCAACCAGCCGCTGTTCGGCCATGTGACGCTGGGACTCGCGGGCGGTGTGGGGCAGTTCGTCGTGATGGCCGTGACCGCCTGGCGTTACTGCGTGCACATGGACCGGCGGATCGACCCGACCGCCGACCGCCTGCGAGCCGAACTGCACCGCCACGCGGCACAACGGGCCCGAGTCCCCCAGCCGCAGAGGCGGTTCAGGACGTGGTGACCTCCGCCGCCGCCCTCACGGCTGCCGCCTCTGAAGACGGCACGGCGCACCTCTCCGCGGGTGTGGTCGGCGGCTTCAGTCTGAAGCTGACCTTCATCCTCTTCGTGTCGGTCGTCGTGGTCAGCATGTTCACCGCACTCATCACCGCTCCACAGGGCGACGAGATCGCCGAGTTCTATCTCGGCAACCGGACCATGTCGCCGCTGCGCAACGGCCTCGCGATGTGCGGGGACTACCTGTCCGCGGCCACCTTGCTGGGCAGTACCGGCCTGGTCGCGCTCACCGGCTACGACGGCCTGCTGTACCTCGTCGGCACCAGCGTGGCCTGGGTGATGGTGCTCCTGCTGATCGCCGAACCCCTGCGCAACTCCGGCAGATTCACCCTCGGCGACACGCTGGCCCTGCGTCTGCCGCGCAGCCGGCGTTCGGTCCGTCTGGCCCTCGCGTTCTGCACGCTGATCATCACCGTGCTGTACCTCGTCGCCCAACTCGTCGGCAGCGTGGCCCTGCTGACACAGTTCGTCGGGCAGCCGGACAGCACCACCCGCGCTCTGTGCGTGGTGGCCATCGGCACTCTCGTCGTGCTGTACGTGGCGCTCGGAGGCATGCCCGGGGCGACCTTCCTCCAGATCGTCAAGGCCGTCATGCTGGTCGTCGGAGTCGCGGTGACCGCCGTGATGGTGCTGCACCGCTACCGGTGGAACATCGACGGCCTGCTCGGCGCCGCCGCCTCGGGCAGCGGGCTCGGACAGCGGTTCCTGGAGCCCGGACTGCGCTACGGCGCCAGTACGACCAGCAAACTCGACTTCTTCAGCCTGCAGATCGCCATCGTGCTGGGACTGGCCGCGCTCCCCCACGTGATGATGCGGCTGCTGGCGCCGAGCGCCACCCGGGTGCTTCGCCGCTCCATCCTGTGGGCGATGGGCCTGGTCGGCTTCGTCTGTCTGGCGGCGGGCGTGCTCGGGCTGGGCGCCACCGCGCTGGTGGGCCGGGACGTGATCTCGGGTATCGACGCGAAGGGCGATGCGGCAGTTCTCCTTCTCGCCCAGGAGATCGGCGGCGCCGTACTCACCGCGCTCATCTCCTGCCTGGCCTTCGTGACGCTGCTGGCCGTGGCCGCGGGGCTCACCCTCGCGGCAGCCTCCTCGCTCGCGCACGACCTGTACGGAGAGGTGATCCGCAAGGGGCAGGCGCGCCAGCGCGAGGAACTGGCCGTGGCCCGCCTGGCCGCCGTCGTCATCGGCGTCCTCGGCATGCTGCTCGCGCTCGTCTCCTGGGGGACGAACACGGCGACCCTGGCGTTCCTCGCCTTCGCGATCGCCGCGTCCGCGATCCTGCCGACCATGGTCTACAGCCTGTTCTGGCGCCGCTTCAACGCGCGCGGGGCGCTGCTCAGCCTCTACGGAGGCCTCGTCACCTCCGTTCTGCTGGTCGTCTGCTCCCCCGTCGTCTCCTCGAGGGCCGCCTCGTTCTACCCCGACGCCGACTTCGCCTTCTTCCCGCTGCAGAACCCGGGGATCGTCTCCGTCCCCGCCGGATTCCTGCTGGGCTGGCTCGGCACGGTCATGTCCCGCGAACCGCAGGACACCGAGACGTACGAGAACTTCGAGGTCCGCGCGGTACTGGGCGTCGACCAGCCGGCCTGAACACCGACGGGGCGCATCTCCCACCTGGTGACGAAACGGACTCCCGTGTTGACGAGGAGGCCGTCCAGGTGCGGAGATGCTCCTGCGACATGACGGCCGACCGTGAGGCAGGGCAAGCGAGCGATGGCATTGCAGATCAGCGCCACCAACCCGGAGCATCCCGCGCTCCTGCTCGACCTGCCGTGGCATCTGCCCCTGGAGGAGTGGCCCGAGCACTACCTGGTGCCGCTGCCCCGGGGTATCTCACGGCACGTGGTGCGGTACGCGCGCGCCGGCGCGGAGGTCGTGGCGGTCAAGGAACTCGCGGAACGGCCCGCCCTGCGCGAGTACGAGCTGCTGCGCGGGCTCGACCGGATGAACATCCCCTCGGTGGACCCCCTCGCCGTGGTCACCGGCCGCACCGACGGGGACGGCGGACCGCTGGAGTCGGTGCTGATCACCCGGCATCTGGGTGGTTCGATGCCCTACCGGTCGATGTTCGAGACGACGATGCGGCCCGCCACCATGCACCGCCTCATGGACGCGCTGGCCGTGCTGCTGGTCCGGCTGCATCTCGCGGGGTTCGCCTGGGGGGACTGCTCGCTGTCCAACACGCTGTTCCGGCGGGACGCCGGGGCGTACGCCGCGTATCTCGTCGACGCGGAGACCGGAGAGGTCCACCCGCAGCTGAGCCCCGGCCAGCGGGAGTACGACCTCGACCTGGCGCGCGTCAACATCAGCGGGGAACTGCTGGACCTGGAGGCCTCCGGCGCGCTCCACCCGTCGGTGGACCCCATCGAGTTCGGCATGGAGATCTGCAAGCGCTACACCGCGCTGTGGCAGGAGCTGACCCGGACGTCGGTGTACCCGGCGGGCAAGCACCACTACATCGACCGCCGGATCCGGCGCCTGAACGAGCTCGGTTTCGACGTCGCCGAGATGCAGATCGCGCACTCCTCGAACGGTGACACCGTCACGTTCGTGCCGAAGGTCGTCGACGCCGGGCACCACCAGCGCCAGTTGCTGCGCCTGACCGGGCTGGACGCCGAGGAGAACCAGGCGCGGCGACTGCTGAACGACCTGGAGAGCTGGATGGCCACCCAGGACGACTACGCGCCGGGCGATCCCCTCGCCGCCCGGCCCGAGGTGCTGGCCCACCGCTGGGTACGGGACGTCTTCCGGCCCACGGTGCGTGCCATACCGCTGGAGCTGCGCGGCTCGATGGATCCGGCCGAGCTCTACCACGAGCTTCTGGAGCACCGCTGGTACCTGTCGGAGCGGGCGCAGCACGACATCGATCTGGACACGGTCGTCGGGGACTACGTCAAGAACATCCTCCCGGCGGTGCGGGACTCGCTGTCGCCGACGGCGGACGCCGCCGAGGCGGCCGGTCAGGCGGGCGGGACGACCGCCACCGGGGACGGCGCGTGATGGACGACCCCGTGGGCGACCGACCCGATCCGTGAGCCCACGGCCGAGCGGTGCACGCGCCGGCCGACCACCATCAACTGGGCCCCTGCCGCCACCGAGAGCAGCACCTCGCCCGCACTGCCCATCTCGACGTGCCGGGTCACCGGCACGTCGGGGAACCGCTCCAGCCACGGCTGAAGTGCTTCCGCCAGTGCCTTCTGCTCGTACGGTTCCAGGCCGCCGGCCTCGTCGAGGAGCTTCAGGGAACCGGGGCTGTAGGTGAACACGGTGGGCAGGCTCCAGGCCCGTACGACGCGCACGGCGGCGCCGCGTACCGCCGCCGTCTCGAACGCGAACTTCAGAGCGGCGGCGCTGTCCTCCGGGCCGCCCTGCTGTCCCACGACGATCTCGCGGCCGGCCGCCTCGGACTCGGCCCGGTCCTCGGCGCGTACGAGCACGACGGGCCGGGTGGACTCGGCGATCACCTGCTGGCCGACCGAGCCGAGCAGGAAGCCGACGATCGCGCCGTGGCCGCGCGAGCCGAGCACCAGCGTCTCGGCCTCGTCGGCGGCGGCGACCAGTGCCTCGACCGGGTCGCCGTCGATGACGTCGGTGGTCACCTGCAGACCGGGGTGGCGTCCGGTGATCTCCCGTGCGGTCTGCGCGAGCGCTTCCCGGACGCCCGCCGCCCGGCCCTCGTCGTCGGACTTCTCGCCGGCGTGCACGACACGCAGCGGAAGAGCACGGCGTACCGCCTCCCTGGCCGCCCAGTGCACGGCGGCCAGGGATTCGGCAGTACCGTCTGCTCCCACGGTGATCGGGCGGGTCATGTGATGGCCTCCGTCGAGTCGGTCGAGGTGCCCACGCTACCGACCGGCCCGGCCCGCCCGTGCGGCGGTGCCGTCAGCGGGCCAGACGCGCGAGTTCGGTGCCCGCGAGCAGGAAGGCGCCGACGCCGAAGTCCGAGGTGCTGTCGTACGTGACGGGCTGGTTGGACTCCGGACGGTCGCCCACCTTCTGGACGTAGCCGAGGAAGCCGTCGGGATGGACGGCCGTGGTGACCAGGCCGTGCCAGGCCCGGACCGCCACCGGGAGGAACGCGGACCTTTCCACCAGGCGGGCGCGGATCGCGTAGGCCGTGCCGTAGAGGAAGAAGGACGTGCCGCTCGTCTCCGGGCCGGGCAGGTGCCCGGGGTCGGCGAGGTTGACGTTCCAGAAGCCGTCCGTGCGCTGCACCGTTGCCAGTGCGGTGACCAGCCGTGTCAGGGTCTCCCGGTACTCGGCGGTGTGCCGTTCGCTCCGGGGCAGCGCCTTGAGTGTCTTGACGTGTCCGCCGGCCACCCAGCCGTTGCCGCGCGACCAGATGACGGGCCGGCCCGTGGGGGACACGATGCCGCCGGGCAGGAATCGCTTGTCGCGGTACCAGAGGCCCGTGCCGGCGTCGTACAGTCCCGGCCCGCCCTCGGTGCGTTTGGTGTGGTCGTAGAGGGCGTACAGCTTCTGCCAGTACTGGGGGTCCTTGCGCAGGGCGCCGATGCGGGCGAACGGGGGCATGGCCATGTGGAGGGCGTCGTCCCACCACCAGTCGTCGTGCTTCGTCGGCTGGTCCGTGTACACCATGCGGTGCAGGGACTCCTCGATCGCGGCGAGTTTCTGTCCCTCCGGTTCGATCTCGTAGAGGTCGAGGTAGGCCTGGCCTGCGTTGTGGTTGTCGGCGTGCCGGGTCGTCACTCCGCCCCGCAGGCCGTACGCGTGCTTCTCGGCCCAGCCGCGCGCATAGGCGAGGTATCGGGGGCTGCCGGTCAGCCGGTGCAGGGCGAGCAGTCCGCTGAAGAACGTGGCATTGGCCCAGCCGTTGTCGCCGGGGTCCGTGTGGGCGCCGATCCAGTGGTCGGCGACGCGGCGCAGGTCCCGGATGATCGCTGCTCCGGACGGCGGGGCGGCCGCGGAGCGCGCGGGAGCTGCGGCGGCGCTGTGCAGGGGGAGCAGAGCGGCGGAGGCTGAGAGAGCGGCACCGCCGACCAGTAGATGGCGTCTATCCATGTGAACGACTCCTCTCCATGTGAAACTCATCCTGAACTCCCGCCCCGGCAGGTGTCCATGACCATGCGTCAACTTGGCCTGAACCAAGTCGGGTTCAGATCACCGGACGTTGTTCACGTCAGCGGTTGCCGTCCGGGGCGGCGGACCGGCCGCATCGCAGACTGTCCAGGTCGACCGAATCGGCCATCGCCTGCATCCCCTTGCCGTTGGGGTGCAGATGGTCGCCGCCGTCGAAGGCGGGGAGAATGCGCTCGTGGTCGTAGGGACTGCGCAGGAGGCGGTCGAAGTCGCTGACGGCGTCGAACTCCCCGCTGGTCCTGATGAACCGGTTGACCTCCTGGCGTACGGACTCCGCGGCCGCGTCCCACTCGTACCAGCCCTTGAAGGGCGCGACGGTGGCGCCGACGACGCATTTCCCCGCCCGGTGAGCGCGGGCGACGACGTCCCGGTAGCCCGCCACGAGGTCGGCAGCCGTGACGCCCGTGTGGGCCTTGATGTCGTTGACACCTTCGAAGAGAAAGACCGTACGGACGCCGGACTGGGACAGGACGTCTCGGTCCAACCGGTTGAGGGCGCTCTGCCCGGCGCCGTCCGCCAGGACCTTGTTGCCCGAGATCCCCTCGTTGGCGACTCCCCTGACGGGACTGCCCGTCGCCTCCAGCCGGCGGGCCAGGTAGTCGGGCCAGCGGCGGTTCAGGTCGCCGCTCGACTGCCAGCCGTCCGTGATGGAGTCCCCGAGCGCGACGACCGCCCCCACGGAGGCGGCCGTCCGTACGGTGACCGCGTCGAGGTACAACCAGGAGCCGGTGCGCTCGGTCCAGTTGGCCCCGCTCTCCTCCCCCGCGTGGTCGCCGGAAGCGGTGTACGACGTCTGCATGGCCATGCCGTGGCCGGTCGCAGGACCGCCCGCCGCCCGCGTGTGCAGGCTGACGACCAGGTCGGCCCCGGCGGGCAGTCCGCCGGGCAGCGGATCGCTGTACACGACGGCGCCCGCCGGGAGGGTGACCACGTGGGCGCCACCGAAGGTCAGTCGCCGGTTGCTGCCGCGGACCAGTTCGGCGCCCGACCGCTGGATGCCGGCGTAGACGCTGTCGAAGGTCACCGGCCGGTCCCCGAAGGCGTTGGTGAGCCGGATACGGGTGTTGTCCCCCGCCACGCTGGTGCGCACGACCAGGCGGTGGCTGCGGTTCGGGACCGCGTCCCCCAGACGGTCCGCGCTCGCGCCCCAGGTGACCACGTCGTGCCGGTCCCCGGGGCCCCGGGCGGCCGCCGGGGTGACGGGAAGGGCGGCGGCGATCGTCAGCAGTGCCGTAAGGAGGCCCGCCCGGGCGAGGCGGGCCGTCATGCGAGGCCCCGCAGGGTGACGGAGGCGCCGGGTTTCAGGGTCACCGTGCGGGACGTACCGCCGTGGGCGACCGTGGTGGTCCGGCCGCCCACGCTGCGGATCCGCACCTCCGTCGGCCTGCCGTCACGCCAGCGCAGGTCGACGACGAAGCCTCCCCGGGCGCCGACTCCCGTGACGGAACCGGACTTCGCCCATGCGTCGGGGAGGGCCGGGAGCAGTTCCAGACGGCCCGGGCGGGAGTAGAGGAGCATCTCGATCATCGCCGCGGGCGTGCCGAAGTTGGCGTCGATCTGGAAGATGCCGCGGCCCTTCTCGACCTCGTAGATGTCGAAGAGGTTCGGTGCGGTGCCGTTGCCTCCGCCGGTCGACGGGCGGAGGTTGTTGACGACGAGCCGGTAGGCGTTCTCCGCGTGCCCCAGCCGGGCCCAGCACAGGCTCCGCCATGCGTTGGCCCAGCCGAAGCTCTCCATGCCGCGTGCGGCGAGCAGGGCCGTCGCGCCCTCGACGATCTCGGGCGGGGTGGAGCCGTCGGGGCGGATGCGGTCACCGGGGAAGAGCCCGACGAGCGGGGACAGATGCCGGTGGGTGGTCTCGCCGAGGTTGTCGGGCGTCATCCATTCCTCCAGCCAGCCCGTCCTGGCACTCACCTTCGGCAGGTACAGCCGCTCCTGGAGGCCGCCGACCGTCTTCGCGTAGGCGGCGTCCTTCTTCAACTCCGCCGCGGCGTTGCGGTAGTTGTCGAAGAGCGCCCACACCAGTTCCTGCGCGTAGGTGATGCCCTTGGCGTCGAGCGGGCCGTGCTCGGGCGACCAGTCGCTGTCGGCGATGAGCACCTCCCGCGAGGTGCCGGGGAGTGTCGTGGTGAGCAGCCGCGCCTCCCAGAACTCGCAGGCACCCTTCAGGAGCGGGTAGATCCTCGCCAGGTGCGCGCGCGAGCCGGTGAACTCGTAGTGCTCCCACAGGGTGGTGCACAGCCAGGCGTTGCCCGCCGGATGCCACCACCAGCCGTTCCCGCCGTGGATGTTGGTGGAGATGGCGACCGTCCAGCCGGCGATCCTCCCGGTGGAGTTGCGGTAGCGGTTGCGCGGGTCGTTGAACAGGTCGCGGGTGAGCTTCGTCCAGGACGGGAGCTGGGCCAGGCAGTAGTCGGTGAGCGCGTCGAAGCACTGGGAGAGACCGGCCCGGTCGGCCATCCAGTAGTTCATCTGGATGTTGATGTCCGTGTGGTAGTCGCCCATCCAGTCCGGGTCGTTGCCGTCCAGCCACAGCCCCTGGAGGTTCAGCGGGAGGCTGCCGCGCGACCCACAGATCATGAGGTAGCGGCCGAACTGCAGGTAGGCGGCTTCCAGTTCGGGATCGGGCACGTCGTCCCGGGCGCGTGCCCTGATCCGGTCCCAGGTGTCCAGGGAGCGCTGTGCGGCGGAGGACACACCGAGCGAGATGTCCAGTTGCCCGAACAGGGCCCGGTGGTCGGCCACATGGGTGCGCAGGAGGGTGTCCGCCGAATGGCCTGCAGCCGCGCCGACCTTCGTACGGGCCAGGCGCTCGGGGTCCAGGGACGGGTCGCGGTACCGGGCCGAGGCGTCGGGCGCGTAGTTGGTGCCGCCGCTGACCAGCACGGTGAGGTCCTTGCAGTCGGCGAAGTCGATCCGCGAACCGCGCACGCGGACGCTGCCACCCCTGCCGTAGGCCTTCACCGCCGCGCCGTAGCGCAGGCCGTTGGGGAAGGCAGCGCCGAAGGAGGTGCCCTTCACGGTCTCTCCGTGGGTCCCTTCGAGGGCGATGCCGCCGGTGTAGCGGCCGCCGCCGCTCTGCGTGAAGTGCAGGACGATCACGTCGTCGGGCCGGCTGGCGAAGACCTGCCGCCGGTACGTGACGTCGGAGCGCACGTACGACGTGGTCACCACACCCTGCGCGAGGTCCAGCGTGCGGCGATAGCCGTTGACGGCGGACAGGTCGTGGTCCGGGATGTCGACGGTGAGGCGGCCCAGCAGCGTGAAGGAGCCGAACTTCTCACGGTCGTAGGGGAACTGGCCGTCGGCGTCGAGTGTGTCGTTGGGTCCGCCGGTCCACATCGTGGCGTCGGTGATCAGGAGGAGCTCGCGGCCGGGGTCGTTGCTCGTGAGTGCGCCCAGACGGCCGTTGCCGATGGGCAGGCCCTGCTCGATCATCGAGTGCTCGTCCGCGGGCGCCCGCCACCACAGCCGGTCGCGTGAACTCCCCTCCTGGAGCTTCGAATCGGTGGGCCGGTGCGGGGCCGCGCTCGCTGTGAAGGCGGGCAGGCCGCCGAGTGCGGTGCCGACGCCGGCCGCGGCGGCGAGGGAGAGAAGTCTTCGTCGGCCGGGGTCGGTGGGGCTGCTGTCCATGGTGCGCTCCGGGGGAAGAGAACGGCGGTCAGGACGACTTCGGTACGTCGATGCGGTCGATGTCCGGGGCGTAGCCGGAACCGCTGTCGAAGGTGACGGTGTTGACGCCCGCCTTGAGGGAGACGGGCACACTGACGGCCTCCGTGGTCCCCCAGTCCCCGGTGGAGGGGAACTTGTGGCGCATCGCGCCGTTGCCGTTCGCGGAGATGTCGACCGGGCGGGGGTCACCGCTGACGTAGGTGACCTTCACCTGGTACGTACCGGCCTTGGCGACGACGACGTCGTTGAAGCGGAGTTTGCCGCCGACGTACAGGTTCCCGACCTTGCGCTCACCGGAACAGGCGGAGCAGTCGCCCACGGAGGCATTGCCGCTGAGGGTGTTGACGTCGGACTCGGCCTCGTAGCCGGTCGCGGTGAGCTTGCCGCCTCGCGGAGTCACGGTGAACAGACGGGAACCGTGGGCGGGCAGGGCCTGCGTCACCTTGTTGCTGTACGTGCCGAGGTTCTCGCGGTTCCACAGGTCCCGTACGCCGGCCTTGCCGGTGAAGCCGAGTGCCGCCCAGTCGGCGGTGACGGCGGCGGGCGAGTCGGCGAGGTTGAACAGGGCCACGGTGTAGCTGCCGTCGCTGTTCCTGGCGGCCCACACCTGCTGAGGGTCGGACGGGGTGACGGGGCGGGCCGGGGGTGTGGCGCCCTGGTTGAGGGCGATGACCTCGCGGTTGGTCAGCAGTGACAGGCCGTAGGAGTCGAGCCTGGTCAGGTCGTCTCCGGTGTAGAGCGGGGACTTGGCTATGGCCCACAGGGTCGCGTAGCTCTGACGTTCCGCCTTGGTGAGGCCGTCCATCGCACCGTTGCCGACGTCGAGGGAGTCCAGGTCGTTCCAGCCGCCGGGGCCCGCGTGACGGGTCCAGCCCGGGGTGTCGTCCCAGCGGTCGTCGACCGAGTTCTCCCAGCTGACGAGGGTGTTGCAGTAGCACTCGACGTCCGTGTCGATGCGCCAGCCGTTGGAGTACTTCTTCCAGTCGGCGACCCGGCCGATGTCGAGCGACCAGGAGACCTCCAGGTGGATGGGGCGGCCGGTGGCGGCGATGGCCTTGTGCCAGGCGGCGACGTCGGCAACGTTGTCGTACTGGTCGCCGCTCTTGCCGGAACCGGGCCCGACACCGTCGAGCTTCAGGAAGTCGTAGCCCCAGTCGGCGAAGAGCCGGGCCTGCGAGTCCACGTACTTCTGCGCGCAGGGCCGGGAGAAGTCGAGCTTGTAGGCGCTGTCCCAGCCGTTGGTGGTGCGCAGGTCGCCGTACACGATGTCGGCGGTCGTGCAGTCGCCGGCGTTCCAGACCGGGACCTTGCCCTCGCCGTAGGCCTCCTTCTCCAGGCCGACGGGCAGGTAGATGCCCGCCTTGAGGCCCTTGCCGTGCACGTGGTCGGCGACCGCCTTCATGCCGCGCGGGAAGCGCTCCGGATCCGCCTTCTGGCGGGCGTACTGGTCGAAGCCGGGCTTCCAGTCCTGGTCGCGCCACCATCCTGCGTCGAGGTTGACGTACTCGTATCCGTACGGCTTGAGCTTGGCCGCCAGGGCGTTCGCCTGCTTGAGGACGTTCTTCTCGGTGAGGTAGCTGTAGTCACCGTCGGGATTGAGGCCGGGGTACTTCGAGGACTGCATGCTCCAGCTCGACCAGCCCATGTACGGCTTGGCCGCGACGGCCTCGGTGCCCGCGGTGGGGGTGGGCGTGGCCGCCCGGGCGGCCGGGAGGACCGCGGCCGTCGCGGCGGTCAGGGCCAGGACGAGCACGGTTCTCAGGGAACGGCGTGCGGGGGTGCCGGGCGCGTACATGGATGAACGCATGGTCGGACCTCCTGTGAAGGGATCGGTTGTGCGGTGGGGGGGTGGCAGCTCGGTAACTGCTGTGCGGGATAAAGATTTTGACGTGCCCTCAGTTGGGGCGGAGGTTCAGCCCGTGCCGCGGGTGGGACCGCCGATGAAGGACTGGATCGCGGTCGCCGCGGCGCCGCGGGCCCATTCGTCGAAGGGCAGCGGACGCGTCAGCAGGTCGCAGCGGGCGGCCGTGCCGAAGGCGGAGGCGGCGAAGGCGTCGCGGATCTGCTCGGCGAACAGGTCGTACGCGGCGAGGCCCTCACCGGAGATGATCACGCGTTCGGGTCCGACGAGGTTGGCCACGGTCGCGATGGCCCGCCCGATCGCGTCCCCCGCCCGCGCGTAGACGCCCCGCGCGCCGGGGTCGCCGCGGCGCGCCAGGTCCACGGCCTGGGACGCGTCGGCCACCGGGAGGCCCGTCGCGTCCCGAACCGCGGCGACGATCGCGGGGTCGGCGGCGATCGCCTCGGCGCAGCCGCGGTTTCCGCAGTGACAGGGCGGGCCCGTGGGGTCGATGACCACGTGCCCGATCTCGCCGGCCACCCCGTGGGCCCCCGAGACGACCTTGCCGTGCACGACCAGGCCGCAGCCGATGCCCGCTCCCACCGTGACCACGGCGAAGTCGGAGAGGCCGACGCCCGCGCCGAACCACTGCTCGGCGACGGTCAGGGCCCGGACGTCGTTGTCGACGGTGGCCGGCAGTCCGGTGGTCATCTCCACGAGCTCCGCGAGGGGCAGGTCGCGCCAGTCGAGGAAGGGCGAGAGGCGGACTTCTCCCGCGGCCCGGTCCACGTCACCGGAGACGGCGACGCCGATTCCCTGGACCCGCACGCCGAACCCGTCGGCTTCCGCGAGGAGTTCCTGCACGAGGGCGGCGACGGAGGCCAGCACCGACTTCGGCTCACGGGCCTGCAGGGGCACGTGCCGGGCGACACGGATCCGGCAGCACAGGTCCGTCAGTACGGCGATGATCTCGTCACCGGTCACCTTGACCCCGATGAACAGGGCTCGTCCGCCGTCCACCCGCACGACGGTGGCGGGCCGACCGAGCGAGGGACGTGATTCCTCCCCCGCCTCCTCGACCAGGTATCCGGCTTCGATCAGCGGCCGGACCGCCTTGGTGACGGCGGCCGCCGACAGCCCGGCCCGCCCGGCCATGTCCGACCGGGTGAGCGGACCGTGGGACAGCACGGTGGTGAAGATCTGGGCGGCGGCCGGCGTGGGGGCCAAGAACGCCTCCGTACGAGGAGTCGAACGCATGCCCCGGAACCTAGGGTGATTCTTTTCCGCCGTCAATGAAAGAAGCAGAGATCTTTTGAAGTTGCCCCCTTGAATATGTCTGACCTGCAAATGTGCTCACAGGTCGCGGCGTTGGGGGCACAACCACGGAATCAAGGGTTCCACACCGTCGGTCAACAGCCCTCTCTCGCCTCCAGACCGGACACTGCGGGCGTCCGATCGCGGTAGGTCTCCCGCACGAAGGTGAGGAACGTGACGACGTCCCTGGGCTGCGAGGACAGACCGAGCGAGACACGGACCGCGCCCGCCGAGGGCAGGTGCAGCAGCTCCAAGTACTCCTCCATCGACCGGAGTCGGCGGCGGGCCGCCGATCGCAGTCGACGCGGTGACACGGCGAAGGCCGCCTCGCCGGCGCCCGGGTTGCAGAAACAGCCCGTGCGCAGCGAGATGCCCCGTGCGGCACTGTCGCGGGTGACGACCCGCTCGTCGATGACGCGGCCGTCGGCGCCCAGCAGGTTCAGCGCGACGGTCCCGCCACGGGCCACGAGATCCCACGGGCCGTACACCCTGGCCAGCGGGGAGCCGTCGCTGTGCCGCAACGCCCGCAGGCCTGAAAGGAGTTGGGCGGTCAGCGCGTTCACGTGGGCGTGCACGCGGTCCATGCCGATCCCGTCGATCCACTCCAGTCCGGCCGTCACGTCGGGGATGGCGAGGAAGTTGACCGTCCCGTCCTCGAAGGCCGCTTCGTCGTCCGCGAGGACGTGCCACTGGGTCTGCGCGCCGGCCGCGTGGATCGTGCCTCCGGAGAACCAGGGACGCCGCAGCCGGGCGAGCGCCTCCCGGCGGGCGATCAGACTGCCGACGCCGGTGGGATGACCGAAGACCTTGTACCAGCTGACGACCGTGAAGTCGGGGTGGTACCGGCTCAGGTCGAGGGTGTTGGCGGGCACGAAGGCGGCTGCGTCCAGCAGGACGTGGTAACCGCGCGCCTGGGCCGCCGCGATCCAGGTGAGGGGATGCTGGACTCCGGTGAAGTTGCTCTGCGCCGGATACGCGAGGAGCCCGCGTCCCCGGACGGGCAGGGCGGACCGCAGTCGTCGTTCGTCCACCCGGAGCCCGGGACCGGCCACCGGTACGTACGTTGCGCTCGCGCCGCCTGAACGCGCGTACTCCCGCAGGCCGTTGACCGAGTTGTGGTTGTCGAGCGACATGACCAGCCTGCTGCGGCGGGTGAAGGGGTACGCCTCGCCGACCAAGCGCAGGGCACCTGTCGCGTTCGGGGTGAAGATCACGGCGTATTCGTCGGGGTCGGCGCGGAAATGGCGGAGCACCGCCCGGCGCGCCTGGGCCAGCAGCGACCCCGAGGCGCGGGAGGCCGGACTCGCGGAGTGCGGGTTCCCGAAGACCCCGCCGGTGATCCGTTCGGCGCTCGCCCGGACGAGGGAGGCCGGTGGAAGGCCCGCTCCCGTGTGGTCGAGGTAGGTGTGCCCCTCGGCGTCGAGGTAGGCGAAGTCCCGTCTCCGCAGGTCCGCCAGATCCCTCGCGTTCGCGTCGCCGTCGGGTATGTGTCCGGTGGTCTCTGTCCTGTCCACGGATCCTCCCCCATGAGGCCGGTCCGCCCCCGCGTGCCGGGGCCGGGCACGGCTCTTCCCGCATCATTCTGCTGTCCGCCTCCGCGGGGAGCGGTGGTCGCGCACCGGTGTGTGCGCCCGGCCCGGACGTAGCGGCGCCGCGGCGGGCCGGGTCCGAACGCTCGGGCGCCACCCGCACCCGCGCACCCGACATGATCATGAGGCGGTCGTGCGGTCGCGGGACACCAGAGACGTGCGGGACGATACGTACAGCGGGAAGAAACCGGACACGGGCCACAGCTATCCGCCGCGGGTCCGTCCGGTGCGCGGTGGCCGGAGCCCGCCGCAGGTCGCCGGGAAGGAGCGAGCGGCGATGACCGATCTCCTGGGCGCGCTGCCCGGGCATCACAAGAAGCTGCTCCGCGACGCGGTTCCCGGCGTGGAGCTGGCCTCCCGGCCGATGCTCGCCACCCTGAGCGACCAGCGCGACTTCCCCGGTGAGTGGATCTTCGAGCGGAAGCTCGACGGTGTCCGCGTGCTGGCGGTGCGCGAGGGAGGCCGGCTCGTTCTGCTCTCACGCTCCGGCAACCGGCTCAACGAGACGTACCCGGAGATCGTGGAGGCGCTCGCCGCCCAGTCGTGCACCGACTTCACGGTGGACGGAGAGATCGTCGCGTTCGTACACGGCCGCACCGACTTCTCCCGCCTCCAGCAACGGATGGGGCTCACCCGGCGCCGGGACGTCGAGGCGAGCGGGGTGGCCGTGACGTACTACCTCTTCGATCTGCTCCGCCTCGAGGGCGCGGACACCACTCGGCTGCCGTTGCGCGCCCGCAAGTCGTTGCTCCGCCGCGCCCTGACGTACCGTGCGCCCCTGCGCGTGACGACGCACCGCAACGACGGCGGCGCCGAACTCCTGGCCGACGCCTGCGCCCGGGGCTGGGAAGGGCTGATCGCCAAGCGGGCCAAGAGCCTCTACCAGTCCCGCCGTTCGTCCGACTGGCTCAAGCTGAAGTGTTCCCTGGAGCAGGAGTTCGTGATCGGCGGGTTCACCGAACCAGGCGGGAGCCGTGTCGGGTTGGGTGCGCTGCTGCTCGGCCACTTCGAGGACGGCAGGCTGCGGTACGCGGGCAGGGTGGGCACGGGTTTCGACCGCCGTACGCTGCTCGCGCTGCGCGCGCGTCTCGACGAACTCCGCGTCGGCGCGTCGCCGTTCGGCGACCGGGTGACCGAGGCGGGCGCGCGATGGGCCCGTCCGGTACTGGTCGCGCAGATCGCTTTCACCGAGTGGACGCGGGACGGGATGCTGCGCCATCCGCGGTTCCTCGGGCTGCGCGACGACAAGCGGGCGCCGGACGTCGTCCGCGAACGGCCGGCCGACTGACCCGTACCCGGCGTCCCGGCGTGCGGTCAGTCCCGCTCCGCCCGAATGATCACCAGCTCCTCGCTCTCGTCACGCTCCGCGATACGCCCCGACTCCCGGAGCCACGGCAGACGCGAGCGGAGTACGGGCCCGAACGGGATGTGCGCCCGGTCGCTGACCGCGGGCCGCAGTCCGGATCGCTCCAGACGCTCCAGCGTCTCCTGTGTGCCGCTCAGCCCCGACTGGGCGAGGAGCAGGACGCCACCGGGTCGCAGGACCCGGGGAGCCTCGGCACAGATGCGGTCCAGGACCGTCCGGCCGTCGAGACCGGCGTTCCAGGCCCGCTCGGGACCCCGACCCCTGGAGGACTCCGAGGGCGGGGTGGGAACGTACGGCGGATTGCTCAGCACGATGTCGAAGGACCGGTCGCGGACCGGTTCGAGGAGGTCACCGCGGTGCACCGTCAGGCGCTGCCGGGACCGCAGGGCGTTCAGCCGGGCGGTGAGCACGGCCCTCCAGGCGATGTCGACCGCCGTGACGCGGGCGCCTTTGCGGGCCGCGCAGATCGCCAGCGTTCCGGTGCCGGTCCCGAGGTCGAGGACGTCCATTCCGGGGCCCGGACCCTCGCGGTAGAGAGCGCGGGCCAGGAGGAAGGTGTCGGCCTGCGGCGCGTACACACCCGGCGGTGCCACCACGGTGGCGGAAGGGCGTGCTGGGTCTAGGAGAAAGGCCATGAGGGTGGTCCTCCGTCCGGGCGCCCTCTCGGGTGCGGGAGGTGAGTGCCCTCGGCCGCCGATCGCCTGGTCGGGCACGTCTTTCAAGCCATCGAGTGCCCCTGGATCACTGCTCCACACCTCCTCCGTCACGGGCACCCCGCCCGTTCGGGAACACGGGAACGCCCCCGGCGGTCGCGGGCGGGACCCGGTGCGACCACGCGAGGGCGTACCACGTGCGAGTGGGCCGCTCTACCGGCCGGACTTCCTCGTGTGCTCGGCGGCCTTGCCCCTGAGCTCCTCGGCCTTGCCCGTCATCTGCTCACCGCGGCCCTCGCCCTCCATGGACATGTTGTCCGTGGCCCGGCCCGCGCTCTCCTTCATCTTGCCCTTCATCTGCTTCGCCTTGCCCTTTGCCTTACCCATGATGTTCCGTCCTTCGAATGAGGGGTTGGACTGCGCTTTCACCCTGCGCCCGAGACTCCACCTTCGCAATCCGTGACGTGCCGGACACTCACCGTTACCCGACCCGAAGGCGGGTGGTCGCGCGTCGACACGCACCTGACGGACGAAGGCGACGACGGGGAGCGTGGCGCCTGGCGGCGGAAGGCCGCCTCGACCCGTTCGACCTCGCGTTCGACTGCGGCGGGCGGGCCGCGACGAGCGTGTTTTGATCAGCCGTTGCTGGTTAGTCCGGAGAGTGGCAGGCCGCTGGCAAACCGCTCCCGGGAGGGTTCGGCAGTGAGCCCGCCACCCAGCCGCCCGTCTCGGGGAAACCCGCGACGGGCGGCTGGGTCTGCCGGCGCCAGGGCCCCTCGCGGGCGCCGGCTGTACGGACTCATCAGGAGCGGGCGCCTCCCGCGGAGGGCGTGGCCCCCGGCCCACGCTCGGATCCGGCCTCAGGCTCGGGCCCGGGCTCCGCATAGGCGAGCGCTTCCTCGCGCACCTTGGCGCAGCAGCCGCTGAGCAGCCGCGAGACGTGCATCTGCGAGATACCGAGGCACTCCGCGATGTGACTTTGGGTCATCCCCCTGAAGAAGCGCAGGTAGAGGATGGTCCGCTCACGCTCGGGAAGGGCTGCGATGCAGGGCTTCACCGCCTCGCGGTCGACGACCAGGTCGAATCCGGTGTCGGACTCGCCGAGGGCGTCCCCGAGCGCGTAGCCGTCGTCACTGCCGGGCAGTTCGGCATCCAGGGAGAGAGCGGTGAAGCTGTCGAGGGCCTCGAATCCGGCGCGTACGTCGTCCTCGCTCATCTGCGCGTACGCGGCGATCTCGGCGACCGTGGGCCGACGACCGGGAATGGTCTGCGACAACTCCTTCGCGGCCGCGCGAACCCGGTTGCGCAGGTCCTGGACGCGCCGCGGCACATGGAGAACCCACATGTGGTCGCGGAAGTGGCGCTTGATCTCGCCGGTGATGGTCGGGATGGCATAGCTCTCGAAGGCGTTGCCGCGCGCGGGGTCGTAGCGGTCGACTGCCTTGACGAGGCCGAGTGCCGCCACCTGGGCGAGGTCCTCGGTCGACTCACCCCGCCCTCGGTACCGGATGGCGATGCGGTGGGCCATGGGCAGCCAGTCCCGCACCAGTTCGTCGCGCAGGGCCTGCCGCTCGCCCCCCTCCGGCAGGGCGGCGAGCCGCTCGAAGGCGGCGGCCGAGTCCGGGGCGTCGTCGTGCGGATGCTGCTTCGTCCTGACGGTGATTGGCATGGTGCGTCGCATCTCCCTCAGAGGGTGCCGACGGGACAGTCACCATGGGAGGGCGTACACACGGACCGGCCGGAACACGCCGAGGTCTGGCGAACCAGCTCCCACGGACGTGCCTCCAGTCCGAAGCACTAGGTACAGATTCCCCTAAATGGACATCAACAAACTAATCATCCCATAACGTGACGTTACGGTGCTCGTCGGTCATGCAGAGTGACAGCCCTGGAAACGCTTCCCACGCCTCTCGGTCGACGGAAGCCCGCCGCACTCACGTCGCGGTACTAAATCGCGATTAGGGGAACCCAGCCTCCAGGAGGTGGAGGTCATGGTTCCGATTCTGTTGGTCCTGCTGCTGGTTCTGATTCTCTTCGGAGCCGGGTTCGCACTGGAGATCCTGTGGTGGATCGCCATTGCCGTGCTCGTCATCTGGCTGCTCGGCTTCCTGATGCGCAGCACCTCGAGTTCGGGAGGCAGGTCGCGTTGGTACAGATGGTGAGGGACAACCTCGCCGAACCGGCTCCGGAGCACGGCCTGCCCCGGAGCCGTTTCGCGTGGCCGTCCCGGACGGCATGGCCGCCCCGGACGGGCGAGGATGGGGCTGATCGGATGCCGTGAGAGCGCGGTGCGCGGACGCACTGTTTCGGTCGGTGGCACAGGGTACTCGCGGGGCATGGACTTCATCGCGACACCCCTGGCCGTCTCCGGCTCCGCAGTCGGCGGAATCGTGCCGTTCCTGGTGGGCGTCGTCCTCGTCGGCGGTCTGATCTGGGCCGTGTGGTGGGGACGTCGACTCCGTTCCCGGGAATCCGCGCCGCCGCGCCCCGAGGAGCAGCCGCGCCTTCCCGACTCGGGCCCCGTGGGCGAGGTGCGGGAACGGCGCGAGCCCTCCGAGGTGCCCCGGAGCGGGAACCGGCTGAACCCGAACCAGGTGCGCGCCGAAGGCAACAGCTCGTCCCACCGCGCCGCTGACCAGGAGGCGCCGACCTGGGACGAGAACAGCAGTGGCGGCTTCGGCAGCGGCGGCCCCGGCCGCACCTGACCTCCATTTCTCTTCTTGATGCCGGGCGCGCTCCGCGGTGGGCTGCCGGTGCGACGGTCGACAGGACACGTGCGGCAGGTCCACGCCGGGCACGGTACGGGTTGCATCGTTCCGGGCACGGCGTGGACTTACGGGCACCTCGGTCCCGGCCCGAGCCCCGTCCATCTGAACGACGGGCGCGGCCGGGGCGGGACGCACCGGACGGGCCGCGCCATGGCCGCCGACCTGCACGGAGTCGCCCCGACACCCGTGGTCCGGTCGCTCGCCGCAGCTCCCTCACAGAGCTTCCGCAGGTGAGGAGCTGTCGATCACGGGTACTCGTGGCGCATGGAACGTGTGGATCAGCGCCCGACCGCGGCACCGGAACTCCCGCCGAGCCGGGGAGACCTCTCCGCGGCACTCATCGCATACCTGCGCGGCACGGGACCACTGCCGGACGACGCCACTCTCGCCGACGCCTCGCCCCTCGGTGAGGATCTGCAGCTCGCTCTCTATCTCTGCTACGAGCTGCACTACCGGGGCTTCGCCGGCGTCGACTCCTCCCGTGAATGGGACCCGGAGCTGCTGCGGGTCCGCGCGGCGATGGAGAAGCCGTTCCTCGCGGCCCTGCGCGCCGGGGCGACCAGGCACGACCACGCGGACGACGCACTGGACGAACTGCTCGTGGAACCCGTCGACGGCCAGGGCGTCTCCCATTTCCTGCAGGACAAGGGCGAGTTGTGGCAGCTGCGCGAGTACGCCGCCCAGCGCTCGGTCTACCACCTCAAAGAGGCCGACCCGCACGCCTGGGTTCTCCCACGCCTGTGGGGGCGCGCCAAGGCCGGTATGGCGGCGGTGGAGTTCGACGAGTTCGGAGCGGGGCGCGCCGATCGCGTGCACGCCAAGCTGTTCGCCGACCTCATGGCCGACCTGGACCTGGACCCGACGTACGGGCGCTATCTCGACGCGAGCGGCGCGGAGGCCCTCGCCGTCGTCAACCTGATGTCCCTCTTCGGTCTGCACCGCGCGCTGCGCGGCGCGCTGGTGGGGCACTTCGCCGCGGTGGAGACCACGTCCTCCCCCGGTTCCAAGCGGCTGGCCCGCGCCATGGCCCGTACGGGCGCCGGACCGGCGGCCGAGCACTTCTACCGCGAGCACGTCGAGGCCGACGCGGTGCACGAGCAGGTCGTACGCCGCGAGGTCGTCGCCGGTCTACTGGAGGAGGAGCCGCACCTCGACCGCGACATCGCGTTCGGAGTCGACGCGACCGAATGGCTGGAGGACCGTCTCGCCGACCGGTTGCTCGCAGCATGGCGCTCGGGCGAGTCCTCGTTGCGCACAGCCGTGTGACCGCGTGACGCACCCGCGCCCCATGGATTCCCGGACCGGATCGTCGAGAGAAAGGCGGTGAACGGCCGTGCCGGACACCCCCGCCGAACGCCCGCGTCGGATCGTCGCCCGGCGTGAGGGCCCCCTGCTCGTCGAAGGGCCGGTCGAGATCGTTCTGGAGGACGGCACGACCGTGACCTCCGAGCGTTTCTGCGTGGCTCTGTGCACGTGCCGACGCAGCCGCATCTATCCCTGGTGCGACACAAGCCACCGCCGGCACTCCCCGAGCACCCGCCCCGACTCCGGACACTGAGGCTCTGACGCCCCGCGGGACATCGATCCGCCTCCGCACGGGCACCCGGGGCCGATGGGCGCTCTTCTCGCACTGGCCTCGGCGGTCTGCTACGGCGTCGTCGACTTCGCCGGCGGGCTGCTGTCCCGCAGGATGCACTTCGCCGTCGTCACCTTCCTCGGCCAGATCGGCGGTCTCCTGCTGGCGGTCGTCTTGGCGTCGATGGTGCCCGCGGAGGCGGTGCGGTCCACCGATGTGCTGTGGGGTGCACTGTCCGGGGTGGGCAGCGGAGCCGCCATGCACTTCCTCAACCGGGGTCTGAGCCGGGGGGCGATGAGTGTCGTGGTCCCGGTGAGCGCCGTCACCGGGGTGGCGCTGTCCGTGCTGTGCGGCGTCTGCTTCCTGGGTGACCGGCCCACACCCCTGGCCTGGCTGGGAATCTGCGTCACGGTGCCCGCGCTGTGGTGTGTCCGGCGGCGGTACCCCGCGGGGCGCGGCCACGCGCCGGGCGGCCGCCGACGGGCTGCTCGCCAGCCTGGGAGTGGCCGTGCAGTACATCGGCCTGGCCCAGGCGGATCCCGCGAGCGGTGTGTGGCCCGTGGCGGCCGGGCGCGCGGCCGCCGTCGTCCTGTTGCTGCCCAGCGCCTGGCGGCATCTGCCCGAGTTCCGGCAGCCGACGGCCCGGCTGGTCCAGGCCCTGGTCATCGGAGCGGGCGCCGCCCTCGGTCTCGCTCTCTATCTGTGGGCGGCCCACCAGCAGATGCTCGCCCTCGCCGTCGTACTGGCATCGCTGTACCCGGCGATTCCCACCGTGCTGGGGCTTGCGCTGCTCCACGAGAAGGTGAGCCGGCAGCAGGTGGCCGGACTGCTGGCCGCCGCGGGCGCCGTCGTCCTGCTGACCCTGGGTTGACGCGTCGGCCCTACCGGTCTTGCCCTGCCCGTCTCGCCCTGCCCTCGACACCAATAGCACACGCATTCGAATCTGCGGGTAGCCTGGAGGCATGTCCACGCATCTCCAGGGTTCACTGTTCGACCAGAGCGACGCCATCCGTCTCGACCCGCTCGGCGGGCTGCGCCGGACCGCGCTCGGCGACGGGGCGTGGATCGACCTGCTGCCCGGCTGGCTCCACGGGGCGGACGCCCTCTTCGCCCGACTGGCGGACGAGGTGCCGTGGCGGGCCGAGCGACGCCAGATGTACGAACACACGGTGGACGTGCCACGGCTGCTGGCGTTCTACCGGGCGGCCGACGCCCTGCCGCATCCCGTCCTCGACGAGGCGCGGGACGCCCTGTCCGGCCACTACGCCGAGGAGTTGGGCGAACCGTTCACCACGGCCGGGCTCTGCTACTACCGGGACGGCCGCGACAGCGTCGCCTGGCACGGGGACCGGACCGGCCGCGGTGCGCACCAGGACACGATGGTCGCGATCCTGTCCGTGGGGGCTCCGCGGGATCTGCTGCTGCGGCCCCGGCGCGGCGGCGCAGTGGTGCGGCGCCCGCTCGGACACGGCGACCTGATCGTGATGGGCGGCTCCTGCCAGCGCACCTGGGAGCACGCGATCCCCAAGAGCGCGCGGGCCGCGGGCCCTCGCGTCAGTGTCCAGTTCCGGCCGCACGGAGTGCAGTGACCGCGGGGGTGCCACCCGGTGGCACCCCCGACACGTCACGGCTGACTCACGGGCTCCCTGCTGCGGCGGCGCCACGAACGGGCGGGGCGCGGCTCCTGGTTCGGCAGCCAGCCGAAGGCGAGACAACTGCCGACGACACCGAGGAGGAGACCGATGAAGAATCCGCCCAGGTTCGAGGTGAGCCAGGTGCCCAGGGAGAACAGGACGCCGAGGACCGAGTAGAAGAGGCGCTGCGCGGGGTTGAAGAGGATCAGCAGCCCGCAGATCAGCATCAGGAGGGGCAGGAGATAGCCGGCCAGGCCCTGCATGCCGATGTGCATGACGACCTTCAACGACGCCTTCTGCGTGAGCAGGATCTCCGCCCCGCCCAGAGCGAGCAGCAGCCCGCCCCAGAACGGGCGGGCCGCACGCCAGCGCCGGAAGGCGACCATCAGCAACCCTTGTCGCTGAAGCGCAGCTTCAGACCGGGAAGCTTGAACACGGCCGCCGTGGTGGCGTAGTTGGTCTGCCGCAGGTTGGAGATGTGGACGGTGTCCGCCTGCTGGCTGAAGACGCCCGCCGAGCCCCGCGTGTGGGACTTGTTGAGCGTGCTGGCGTCGTTGCCGATCTCGATGTTGTCGAAGGCCGCGTCACCCGACAGCTCGGTGGAGTCGGTCGTGAGGTTGGTCGCCGACACCGGCTGCGACCCCGCGCCGGCAGTGATGAGCAGGTTCGTGCCACCGAGGTCGACGCTCTGGCAGAGCTTGGTCAGGGTCGCCTTCTTGATCGCGGACACCACCACCAGGACCTGGCCGCCGGTGTCACCCTCGTTGGGGCTGCCCTCGGCCATCTGGTCGAGGGAACCGAACTGCGCGAAGCCCTCGCCGTCGAGGTTCGTCGCGGTGACGGTGAAGGGCATGCCGGATATCGCGAACTGCACACCCAGGGCCCCCTCGGCGGTGAGGATCATGAGTGTGGCGGCGATCGCGGTGGCGGGGACGCCCATCACCGCGGCCCGGCGCAGCCGCACCCGCCCGCGTCTCTCGGGGGTGCCAGGGGTGTGTGACATGGAACCGCTTTCCGGCACTTCGGAAGGCTCAGGGGTGGAACCGGCGGACGAGACGGCGTCCGAGGACGAGGCCATTTTCTGCTCCCAGGGGCATGGTCAACGCGGGTAGGGCTTCAAGTGGCACGTTGTCCTGGCGCGGACAGCGAATGCGGCGCACGCCTCCCCACACCTCCCGGCGGGTGCAAGGGCTTTCAGGTTACGCAGCAGTAGCCGCGACGGAAGTTACCCGCGGTAAGGGGCGAGGGTCAAGCACCTTGTGCGAAAAGGACGTTGGAGATGTGACGAAGGCGTGGAGGGCCCCTCCCGCAGCTCCGGGAAAGACACTCCCCCGCAGCCCGGAGCCCCTGCGGCACGCACCGGCCGACGATCGGGCCCGATCACTGATTCAACGTCAACTTCCTTACAGCATCTTGACGTTGAACATCACTCAGGTCTAGAACTCTCCCTGGTTACGCACGGATCCGTGGCGCCGGATCCGTCCAGCGGCGCACGTCGACTCCCGGGCACCATCCCGCCACACGGCCGACAGGCCGGTCAGGCGGTCGACCGACCACTACCAGCAGGCCGACCGCACGTGCGATCCGCATCCACCCCTCCATGGCACCGGCACGGTCGCTTCCCCTCCGGGACCGCGTCCGGTCGCCCTACCGCCGGTCCCGTGCCGGAGGCCGTCCGTCGACGCCCCCGGCCAACCACCCGGCAGCCATCGCCGGCCCGTCGCGTACGGAGAAGGCGCGACGGGCCGGCGCCGGCACTCTCTCCCCACCCCACCTCCAGAATGAGGCACCCTCATGCGTACTCGGACTTCCCTTGCCCTGGCCGCGGCGGTCACGGCCCTCGCCCTCTCCGCGGCCGGCCCGGCCTCGGCCGCCGACGGCTCGGTCCTGACCACCGGCGGCCCCGCCGGCACGGCCGTCGCCGCCGGTGACGTCCTCAGCGCCTCGCTGGCCGCCGGCACCAACGCCACGCTCTACTCCAGCGCCACCGGCACGAGCGGCCTCTCCTGCTCGTCGTCCGCCTTCGTCGCCGAGGTCGTCGACAACCCGGCCGCGCCGGGCACGGCCACCGAGTCGGTCACCAGTCACACCTTCGACAGCGCCAGTTGCACCAGCAACGTCATCGGGGTGCTCGGCGTCACCCGCATCACGGTCGACAACCTGCCCTACACCACGGCCGTGACCTCCGAGGGCGCGGTCACCATCACCCCGGCCGCCGGCTCGTCCATCCAGACGACCGTCGTGCTGCGGACGCTGCTCGGCAGCATCAACTGTGTCTACCGGGCGCCCAGCCTGTCGGGCACGTCGAGCAACGTCGACAACAGCATCGCCTTCGCGAACCAGCAGTTCACGAAGTTCTCCGGCTCGTCGCTGTGCTTCAGCAACGGCTTCTTCACCGCCAAGTACGCCCCGGTCACCGACACGACGCAGGAGGGCAGCCCGACGGTCTTCGTCAACTGACGGCGGCCGACGGCGGCCCGGACCGACGGCGCCCACCCGAACGCGTGCGGGGCGGGGAGATCTCTCTCCCCGCCCCGCACGCGTGCACCGGCTCACTTCACTTCAGGTCGCTCTTCTTGAGGTAACCCGAGTCGACGAGCACCTGCTCGTAGTTGGCCTTGTCGACGCTCACCGGCTCCAGGAGGTACGCGGGGACGACCTTCTTCCCGTTGTCGTACGTCCGGGTGTCGTTGAGCGCCGGCTTCTTGTTGTGAACCATCGAGTTGACCATGTACGCGGTGACCAGCGCCAGCTCGCGGGTGTCCTTGTAGACGGTCTGGGACTGGTCACCCTCCATGATCGACTTGATCGAGGGCACCTCGGCGTCCTGACCCGTGATGATGGGCAGCGGCTTCCCCGGCGCCCCGTAACCGTGTTCCTTCAGCGCCTTGATGATGCCGATCGACATGCCGTCGTACGGGGAGAGGATCGCGTCGACGTCCTGGTCGGTGTACTCCGAGTCGAGGAGCTTGTTCATGCGCTTCTCCGCCGTGGGGCCGTCCCAGCGCAGGGTGGTGATCTCGTCGAGCTCGGTCTCGCCGGATCTGACGATCAGGTCGCCGTTCTGGATGTACGGCTCCAGGACCTCCATCGAGGCCTCGTAGAAGTAGCGCGTGTTGTTGTCGTCGGGAGAACCGGCGAAGAGCTCGACGGTGAACGGGCCCTTCCCACTGCCGTTGACGAGCCCGAGGCTCTCCGTGATGAAGTCGGCCTGCAGCGTGCCGACCTTCACGTTGTCGAAGGTCGCGTAGTAGTCGACGTTCGGGGTCCCGAGTATCAGCCGGTCGTAGGCGATCACCGGGATGTTGGCGGATTCCGCCTTCTCCAGGACGTCGGCGAACACCTTGCCGTTGACCGAGGCGATGACCAGGGCGTCGACGCCGCTGTCGATCATGGCCTGAATCTGCGCGACCTGGTTCTTCGGGTCGTTGTCGGCGTACTTGAGGGTGGTGGTGTAGCCGAACCCCTTGAGCTCGTCGACCATGTTCTGGCCGTCGTTGATCCACCGCTGTGACGTCTTGGTGGGCATGGCGATGCCGACGGACGCCGCTTCGCCGCCGCTGCCGGTGTCGGAGTCCTCACCGCAAGCGGTGAGGGAGATGGCCAGGACCGTCGAAATGGCCGCAGCTACGGTGGTGCGGGCGCGCATGCTCATCGTTCCTCACTGGATGACAGGCAGTCGGTGGAACTCGGCGGCCGGCTGCGCACCGGAAGGGCGTCGCCCGATCCCGGCCGGACCGGCAGGTCGTGATGGAGCCGCCCGCGGCACACGGATCCTGGCGGAGTCCCTGGTGCGTTCTGTTCGGTGCCGAGGTCGAGCCGAGGCTGCCCTGACGGGGGTTCGGGGCGCCGTACCCGAAGGGCCGCACTGCGCGTACGGACCGGAGGCGGGGCGCCGAGGTTGACCGGAGCCCGGCTGCGTGAAGCCTTCCGGGATCGGCTGGGCTCACCGGGTCACGGTGAGGGTGGTGCGTCAGACCGGACGGTATGTCTCTCGCGTTGGGGCTCCGCTGAACCCGCACACGAGCAGGCCGGGGTGACCGGCCCCCACGTGCGCGGACTCGAACGTGGGGTGCGCCGGGCAGCGTATCCCGACGTAGGGCCGCTGTGGCCCTCTTTCATCACATTAGTTGCGGCAGCGCACGATCGGCCACGGCGAGGCGCGGCGACTCTCGGTGCGTTTGCGGATGATCCGGTTCCAACTGCCCTGCCCGGGAAGCCGGTTGCCCGATCGCGAGGAGGGCGCGGCGGACGCCGCCGCGAGCCAGGGGCGTCGGTCCAGGAGTGAATCCACGTCGGAAGCGGGGGTGGGCACCACGTTTCGTTCGAACGCTCACGAGGCCGTGCGCCGCAGCGGGGAAGACCGACCCATGGTGGGAATTCACGTCAGTTTTCGGACGTGAGCGACACCACGGACATGTCCGGGAACCCGCAAGATCATCGCCACGGACCCCACTGGGGAGCGAAGTTGCGCCCGAAGGCTCTCCGGAGGCCTCCGCACAGCAAGATCACCCTTGTTCAATCCTGTATGACATGTGGGCAATTGTCCTGATCGTAGCCAACCAAGCAGTCCCGACTTCCCTGCTCGGCCAAAGGGTCGATAGGCATACGAATCGCCAATCGATCCCTTCCCGGCGGCATATGCGACCGCTTCTGCCGCCGGGACCGAGTACGAGGACGTCTCCGTATGCCGCATCCCACCCGCCGCCGTGCCCTGCAGGGCGCGGCCGGACTGGCCGTCACCGCCGGCACCCTGGCCGCCGCCCCTTCGCACGAGTCCGCAGCGGACCGCCACGACGGGCCCACCGCCTTCGACGAGGTCTACAAGGGCCGTCGGATAACGGGCCGGCCGACAGGCGGCCATCACCACCACGGGGCCGGCTACACGGTGTTCGTCGACGGCGCCGAGCTGCACCTGATGCGCAACGCCGACGGCACCTGGATCAGCGTCGTGAGCCACTACGACCCGGTGGCGAGCCCGCGCGCGGCGGCCCGCGCCGCGGTGGAGGAGCTCCAGGGAGCCCCGCTCGTCCCGTTCAACTGACCTTCCCGGCACTGGAGTTCATTTCTCATGACCGTACGCAAGAACCAGGCGAACCTGACCGCGGACGAGAAGCGCCGGCTGGTCGCCGCGTTTCTCGAGCTCAAGCGGACCGGCCGGTACGACGCCTTCGTCACGACCCACAACGCGTTCATCCTCAGCGACACCGACACCTCCGAACGGGTGGGCCACCGTTCGCCCTCGTTCCTCCCCTGGCACCGCAGGTTCCTCCTCGAGTTCGAACGGGCCCTGCAGGCCGTCGACGCCTCCGTGGCGCTGCCGTACTGGGACTGGACCACCGACCGGACGGCCCGCTCCGGCCTGTGGGCGCCGGACTTCCTCGGCGGCACGGGACGCGCCGTCGACGGACGGGTGATGGAGGGGCCGTTCGCCGCGGCCGCCGGAAACTGGCCCATATCCGTGCGGGTCGACGCCCGCACGTATCTGCGCCGCTCGCTCGGCGGCAACGGACGGCCTCTGCCGACCGGCGCCGAGGTCGAGTCGGTGCTCGCCATGTCCACCTATGACATGGCGCCGTGGAACAGCGCGTCCGACGGCTTCCGCAACCATCTCGAGGGCTGGCGCGGAGTCAACCTGCACAACAGGGTCCACGTGTGGGTGGGCGGGCAGATGGCCACGGGCGTCTCCCCCAACGACCCGGTCTTCTGGCTGCACCACGCCTACATCGACAAGCTGTGGGCCGAGTGGCAGCGCAGACACCCGGACTCCGGCTACCTGCCGACCGCGGGCACACCGGACGTCATCGACCGCGACGAGCGCATGAAGCCGTGGAACGACACCGCACCCGCCGATCTGCTGGACCACACGGCCCACTACACGTTCGACACCGCCTGACCGGTCGGCGGGGCCGTCCGCGACCCGACCGGGGGCGGCCCCGCCGTTTCCGTGACGGGTCTGTGCCCGTGGCTCCTCAGTGGCCCACGTCGCAGCACCCGTCCCGCTTCATCAGCCGTCCCGCCTCCAGCCAGTCCTCCTCGTCCGTCGCCCGCCGGGTGGCGGACGAGGACGTGGGCCCGTACGCGGCCACCAGGCCGGCGGTCGTGTAAGGGACCCCGCCCCGGAGCACGGCGACCGTCCGTACGAGCGTGTCGAAGTCGGTGAAGGGGTCGCCGTCCACCACGGTCAGGTCGGCGAGCCTGCCCGGGCGGACCGTGCCGAGGTCGTCGTCCAGGCCGAAGAGCCGGGCGGGCAGCACGGTCACCGTGCGCAGGGCCTCGGCCGGGGAGAGGCCGCCCCGGTGCAGCGCGCGCAGACCGAGATGCAGGGAGAGGCCGACGGGCAGGAGCGGCTGGTCGGTGCCGAGGGCGACGAGGCCGCCCTCGGCCAGGATCCGCCGGTAGATGTCGGTCTCCGCGCGCAGGGTGGCGAGTTGGGCCTGTGTCGGGGCCACGCCCGCCCCCTGCCGGACGAGAGCGGCGTCCCAGGGCGGCATCACGGCGGTGACCCGGGGGTCGTCGGCGAGAGCCGGATCCGCACCGAGGAGGGGCGCCGAGGTGAACGGGGTGGCGATGAGCCCGAAGCCCACGCCCCGCGCGGTGTAGATCTCCAACAGATCCTGGTGGGCGCGCCCCGACGGGGTGATCGCGTGCCCCGACTCGGCCCGCTGGGTGGCCTGCAGATGGGTCGTCAGATCCTGGCCGAGCTGCACGCCGGGCGAGAGCAGATGACTGCCCGAGCGCACGCCGAGCCGCTCGTGCCCGAAGCGCGCCGCCTCCTCCATCACCCAACCCGGCGCCCGCACATAGGTCTTGACGAAGTCCCAGTCCAGCGCGGCGCCACGCTCCAGCGAACGCCGCAGCCCGTCCCGCGTCCGATGGGCGCGCCCCATGCTGTAGGCGACCCGGGAGCCGTCGAGGAGTTCGCCGGTGGTCAGCAGCCGGGGCCCGGCCAGCTGACCTGCCGTCACCGCCTCGCGGATGCGGGCCTGTTCGTGGGCGAAGCCACCGAGGGACACGGCGGTCGTGATGCCGTAGGTGAGCTGCCCGACGGTCTGCCGGCCGCCGTAGGTGACCTGCCACGGATGGGTGTGCGTGTCCCACAGGCCGGGCACGACGGTCCGCTCGGACGCGTCGATCCTCGTCACTGCGCCGCGCCGGCGATGGGGTTCGACGGCGGTGACGCGTCCACGGCGTACGACGATGTCGACGTCGTCCCGGACGGACTCGCCCGTGCCGTCCCAGAGCCGGCCGGCGTGCACCACGGTGTCGGCCGGTACGGGGCGGCGCTGGTCGAGCGGCACCCGGACGGTGCGGGCCGGTCCGCCGCCGACGCCGATCAGGCGCAGCCGGGCGCCGGAGAGGTAGAGCAGGGTCTTCGAGTCGCCGGACCAGGAGGGATGGTCGGCCGGTTCGGTGGTGAGGGTGCGCAGCGCTCCGCGCGGCGTCCCGTCGGGTGCGACGGGCAGCAGACAGAGCGCGGATTCGACGATCACCGCCATCCAGCGGCCGTCCGGGGACCAGACGGGCCCCGAGTCGTACCGGTCGGCGAGCGAGACATGAGGGGCCACCGCGTGCAGGCGGGCCGTCCCGGTCGTGGTGTCGACGACGCGGACGAGGTTGTAGCCCTCCCGGAAGCGGAGGTTGAGCCGGTTGCGGTCGCAGAACGCGAGATACCGGCCGTCGGGCGACCAGCTGGGCCGCCCGGGCAGCCCTCCCGCGCCGAGCGGGGTCGCGAGCACCCGCTCCGCGCCGCTGTCGAGGTCACGGACGACGAGCCGCCCGGTCAGGTCCAGGCAGGCGAGCCGTGTCCCGTCGGGTGAGAGCGCGGGATGGACCCGGCCGCCGGTCGCGAGCGCGGTCTCCTCACCGGTGGCCGGATCGCGCCGGTACACCCCGAGCAGTCCGTCCCGGTCGTCCGCGTACACCAGGGCACGTCCGTCGCGTGACCACGAGGGCCCGAGCAGGTACTCCGTGGCCGCCGCCCGGCGCAGCCTCCGGGGCGCTCTGCCACCGGAAGTGTCGGCCAGCCACAGCGAGTTGAGGGCGGCGAAGGCGATGTGCCGGCCGTCGGGTGAGAGTGCGGGCAGGTGGATGCCCCGTACCGGACGGGCTCGCCCCTCCCCCAGGTCGTACTCCTTGACCCGGTAGCGGGGCCGGTCCACGGGCAGCACCCCCTCGAAGGGGATCACGTCCGTCTCCGCCGGGGTCCGCGGTCGTACGAGGGTGAAGGCGCCGTCCACCGTCAGCAGGAGCCGGTCGGGCGCCGTCCAGCGGGGCGGTACCGGTGCGACGTCACCGACAACCGCGACGGGTTCGCCGTCGACGACGAGTGTGCAGGAGCCGTGGGGCGCCGCGGTGGTCCGCAGATACGCCAGGCGACGGCCGTCCGGGGCGAGTGCTGGGGTAAGAATCTGCGCGCCCGTGGTGTCGGTGTGCTCGACGGCGACCGGGCCCGCGCCGTCGGCGGGGACGGCGGCCACGGTCCGGGCGTCGAGTCCGGCGCCGTTGGCCGTGGTGACGCCCTTCGCGCGGACGAACAGGATCCGCGTGCCGTCCGGCGACCAGGTGGGGTCGAAGTCCTCCCAGGCCCCCTCCTGCAGAGGTCCCGCCTGACCGGGCAGGCCGGTCACCCGGCGGATGTCGCCGGTACGCAGATCCAGTACGTGGACCCGGTACGGGCTGCCGGTCACCGGGTCGCCGCCGCGCTCGGAGGCGAAGGCGATGCGGGTGCCGTCGGGCGACCAGGCCGGGCCGCGGTCGTCGAAGGGCCCGTCGGTGCGCCGGCGCAGGTCCGAACCGTCGGGCCGCATCGTCCAGATGTGGAACCCGCCGCCCCGGTAGGCGCAGAAGGCGACGAGCCCGCCGTCCGGCGCGTACACGGGCCGGTTCGGTTCGAGGTCCGCGGGCGTGAGGGGGACGGCGCTGCCTCCGGTGCGCGGGAGCGACCAGAGCACGTTCTGGATCTCGGCGATCAACCGGTCGCCGCCGGGCGCGAGGCTTGCCGACCCGTTGGTCGCCTCGGTGAAGGTCAGGGAGAGTTCGGCGTGCGGCGACGCGGCGGCGGGTGTGCCGCCCATGGCGGTGACGGCACCTGTGGCGCCCGCGGCCGCGAGGAGCCGGCGGCGGGTGAGGGGGAGGGCGGCGTTGCCCCGGTCTCGGTCCATGACCCAGCACGCTCGCGCATCTTCCGGCCCATGGGCAACACCGCCGTTTCCGCCAGGGGCGTCCCGTTGACGTGGCGTCAGCCCCTCTTCGCGTGCAGGGTCCGTGCCACCTTCGGGCCCAGCCAGCGCTTGAGTCTGCGCAGGGATTCGAGCCTGCCTGCCGCCCGGTCGATCCGGTAGTAGAGCTGCGGCGGCACGTACGGCAGCAGGGGCGAGTGCCGCTGGCCGAGAAGCGCGAACATCTGCGCCGGAGGGAGGGTGATGTAGCGCGGCAGGTTCTCGTACCACTGGGCGCTGTGGCGGGCCGCGCTCTGCACGGGCAGCAGCGCGGACCTGCGTTCCTCCTCGTACGCGGCGAGGGCCGGGGCGAGTTCGGCCGGTGTGGAACCGGAACGCTTGCTCAGGGCGCCGGCCAGGGCGATGGCGTCCTCCAGGGCGAGCGTGGTGCCCGCTCCGATGGAGTAGTGCGTCGTGTGGGCGGCGTCGCCGAGCAGGACGACGTTGCCGTGGGACCAGGTGCGGTTGGTGAGGGTGCGGAAGTTCAGCCACTGCGCGCTGCCGCCGGCGCCGGCGCGGCCGATCAGCCGGTGGCCGTCCAGCAGCTCGGCGAACAGCTCTTCGAGGAGGGCGAGCCCGTCCGCCTCGTCGGCCCGGTCGAGGCCGAGGCCCGTCCATGTCTCGGGCGAGCACTCGACGACGCAGGTGCTCCGGTCCGCGCCGAACCCGTAGGCGTAGCACCAGATCCAGCCGTGCGGTGTCTCCACGAAGGCGAAGGTGAACGCGTCGAAGACCTTCGTGGTGCCCAGCCAGATGTACGTGTTCCGGCCGAGTACGACCTCGGTGCCGAAGTGGGCGGCGTACCGTTCACGCACCCCGCTGCGGACGCCGTCGCAGGCGACGACCAGGTCGGCGTCGGGCAGTTCGGCTCCGTCGGCGATCTCGTCCTCGAACTCGACGCGCACGCCCAGCGAGCGGGCCCGTTCGGCAAGGATGTCCAGCAGTCGGCCGCGTCCGATGCCGAAACCCTCGTCGCCGTGATGCCTGGTCGTACGGTCGCCGACGTGCGCGACACCGTCGCTCCAGCGGACCGAGCTCTCCTTCACGGCGCGCGCCGACTCGGGGTCACCCGCTTCCAGTTCGTCGAGCAGGCTCGCCCAGTACGTCACCCCCCACCCGTACGTCGAGCCGGCCGGGTTCCGTTCGTGGACGGTGATCTCATGGGCCGGGTCCTGACGCTTCATCAGGATCGAGAAGTACAAGCCGGCGGGCCCGCCGCCGACACAGGCGATCTTCACGCGCACATCCCACTGTTCACTCAAGGTGGTCGATCGAAAGCACAGAGTAGGTGCGCGACGGGTGGCGTTCCGACGCACCGCGCCGCGTGTCGGTCCGGCCGGGCGGTGATGACGGGGCGAACCTGGGCATCCGAACAGCAGCACCGGACGGGACGGAGGAGGGGCTGATGGACAGCAACACGTGGATTCTGGTTCTCGTCGTCGCGGCCGTACTGGCGGCGGCCCTCACGGCGGCGGTCGTGCTCACGGTGAGGTTGGTCCGCACCCGGCGCGACCTCCGCCGTGCCGGACTGCCGACCGGGCCCCGCTGGGTCTTCTGGGGAGCGGTCGCCTATGTCGTGCTGCCGACGGACCTGCTGCCCGACCCGGCCTACTTCGACGACATCGCCGTACTGCTGCTGGCGCTGAAGTCGATGCGCGCCTCCTCCGACCCCCTGCGCTGAGGTCCCCGGGGGTCTGCTTGGGTGTGTCCGTCAGGCAGGGACCTCCAGATCGGGGACCATCGTGCAGGCGGCAGACATCCGCGAGGTGGCCGACGGCATCCATCTCGTGCACGGCAGCAACACCAACTGGGTGATCCTCACCGAGGGGGACGCCGTCACCCTCGTGGACACCGGCTACCCCGGTGACCGCGACAAGGTCCTCGCGTCCCTTGCCGCCGTGGGCAGTTCGCCCGACGCGGTCACGGCCGTCCTCGTGACCCACGCCCACAACGACCATCTCGGTTCGGCCGACTACTTCAGCCGTACGTACGGCACGCCGGTCCATACCCACGAGGCCGAAGTCCCGCACGCTCGCCGGGACTTCCTCCACCAGGTGTCCGTCGGGCAGGTCCTGCGGAACGCGTGGCGGCCCGGGGTGGTGCCGTGGGCCGTGCACGCGCTGCGGTCCGGCGGCACCGCCCACATTCCGGTCGCCGAACCACGGCCGTTCCCCGGTGAGGGACCGCTCGACCTGCCCGGCCGCCCCGTCCCCGTGCACACGCCCGGCCACACGGCGGGGCACTGCGCCTTCCATCTGCCGGAGGCGGGGGTGGTGATATCGGGCGACGGGCTGGTCAGCGGCCATCCCACTTCACGTGTGCCGGGACCGCAGCTGCTCCCCGTCATGTTCCACCGCGACCGGGGCGGTGCGCTGGCCTCGCTGGACACCTTCGAGGCACTGTCGGGTGACGTCCTGCTGCCGGGGCACGGCCCCGTGCACCGCGGTTCCGTACGGGAGGCGGCGCAGCGGGCGCGGGAGCGGGCGCTCTGACGCGGGGCGGGGTGCCGTTCCGGGTGGCCCGGGCCCGTTCGCACGGTCTGCCAGTCGGCGCTAGGGCGAGGGCGGGCCGGTGGCCACCGGCCCGCGGGTGATCCGTGGCTCGCCGGCCCGGGGCCACCCGCGGACGGGAGTCACCAGCGGCCCTCAACCTGCTCCTTGATCCGCCGCTCGTACAGGTCGGAGATCGCCGACAGGGTCTGCGCCGACAGCGGCGGCAGCTTCCCGGCCGCCGCGTTGGCGCGGGCCTGCTCGGGCGAGCGGGCGCCGGGGATCACCGAGGTCACGCCCGGCTGCTGGACGATCCAGGCCAGCGCCAGCTGCGCCGGGGTGATGCCCTCCGGGGCGAGCGCGGAGAACTCGGCCGCCGCCTCGACACCGGTGGCGTAGTCGACACCGGAGAAGGTCTCACCCTGGTCGAAGGCCTCGCCGTGGCGGTTGAACGTGCGGTGGTCGTTCTCCGCGAAGACCGTGTCCTTCGTGTACTTGCCCGAGAGCAGGCCGGAGGCGAGGGGTACGCGGGCGATGATGCCCACGCCGGCTTCACGCGCCGCGGGCAGGACCCGCTGAAGGGGCTTCATGCGGAACGGGTTGAGGATGATCTGGACACTGGCGACGCCCGGCCGGGCGATGGCGGTCAGCGCCTCGTCGCAGGTCTCGACGCTCACGCCGTACGCGGCGATGCGCTCCTCCTCGACGAGGGTGTCGAGGGCGTCGAACACCTCGTCCGAGGAGTACACCGGGGTCGGCGGGCAGTGCAGCTGCACCAGGTCGACGCGGTCGACGCCGAGGTTGCGACGCGAACGGTCGTTCCAGGCACGGAAGTTGTCGAGGACGTAGTTCTCCGGGATCTGGTCGACACGGCGGCCCATCTTCGTGGCGACCAGCACGTGCAGGTCCGGCCTGCCGCGCAGGAACGTGGCGATGGTCTCCTCACTGCGCCCGTCGCCGTACACGTCGGCCGTGTCGAAGAACGTCACCCCCGACTCGGCGGCCGCCTCCAGGACCGCCAGGGCGTCCTTGTCGTCCACGTCGCCCCAGTCGGCACCGAGCTGCCACGTGCCGAGTCCCACTACCGATGCCCGCTGGCCTGACCTGCTGAATTCGCGCTCGTCCATGGGGTCAGTCTGGCACCCGGGCGGCGTCGTGCCGGACGCCGCCCCCGTGCGACGGGTCCGTTCAGGCGACGGCGTGGCACGGTCAGGACGCGGATGCCGGGCCGCCGGCCCGGGCGTCACGCGGGCGACCGGAAATTCATCCCTGCCGGTGCAACCTGTCTGCACGTCCGGCGCGTAGAGATGGTGCCGACGCCGTGACCGCGGCGTGGCTCGACGTGAATCCGCTCGGCGGACGACTACGGGGAGAACGACACACATGGTCTCAGGAATGATGAGCAGAGGCGGTACGGCGGCACTGGGAGCGGTCCTGCTGTCCGTCCTCGCTGTGCCCGCCCACGATGCGGCGGCGGCACCTGCCGACGTCAACAGCGCCGCCGTACAGGCCGGTTCGGCCGCCAAGGCGCAGAAACTGCCGGCACCCGACGTCGCGGGGCTGCGCGCGGTCCTGCGTACGGCGCTGACGCAGGGAGCGCCTGGAGCCGTCGCGCGGATCGACGACCGCGGCGCGGTCCACAAGGTGACCGAGGGCGTCGCCGACAAGGGGACCGGACGCGCCATCAGCACCGCCGACCGCTTCCGGGTCGGCAGTGTCACCAAGAGCTTCTCCGCCGTCGTCCTGCTGCAGCTGGTCGACGAGGGCGCGCTCGCCCTGGACACCTCCGTCAACACGTATCTCCCGGGGCTGCTGCCCGACGACAACATCACGGTGCGCCATGTGCTGAGCCACCGCAGTGGTCTCTACGACTACACCAACGACATGTTCGAGCACACGGTCCCGGGCTTCGAGGCCGTACGCAACAAGGTCTTCAGCTACCAGGACCTGGTGGACCTGTCCCTGAAGCAGCCCCTCGGCAGCGCGCCGGGCGCCGCCTACTCGTACTCCAACACCAACTTCGTCGTCGCGGGCATGCTCATCGAGAAGCTCACGGGGAAGCCCGTGCGGTCCGCGTACCAGAGCCGCATCATCAAGCCGCTGGGCCTCAAGGACACCTTCTACGTGCACCCCGGGACGGCCGTCCCCGGCAAGCACGCCCGCGGCTACCTCACCCCCGACGAGGCCGGTGCGCCGCTCGTCGACTCGACCGAGCAGACCGTCTCCTGGGCGCAGAGCGCGGGCGCGGTCATCTCCAGCACCCGGGACCTGAACACCTTCTTCTCGGCCCTGCTCGGCGGCGACCTGACGTCGGCCGAGCAGCTCTCGCAGATGCAGAAGTGGGTGCCCGTCAACAGCACCCAGGGTTACGGGCTCGGTCTGCGCCGGCGCGATCTGTCGTGCGGCGTCTCGGTGTACGGCCACACGGGCACCGTGCAGGGCTACTACACGTACTCGTTCACGTCGAAGGGCGGCGGGCGTACCGTGACGGCGCTCGCCAACACGTCCAACAACGGGACGGTCCTCACCACCATGGCGGGCACGCTGGAGTCCACGTTCTGCGGCAAGCCGGCGAAGGCCGCCGCGACTCGGGGTGAGGCGCGCGTGGAGCGGTACGAGGACATCGCTCCCGGCGTCGCCCGCGACTGATCGCCGGCGGGTCCGAGGAACCCGTGCACACCCGTGGGGCGTTGTCGTACCGACGCCCCACGGGGCGCGCACAGTGATCCGGCACCCGACAGGCGGCGCGATGAGTGAGTTGGTCCCCGGCGGCAATGTGCCCCTGCCCGATGGCACCCTGACCCTCCGGGTGCCCGGCCCCTTCGACCTGTCGGCGCTCGTCACGGACGACGGCGGCACGGTGCGCGGGGACGGCGACTTCGTCTTCTACAACCAGCCCGCCGCACCCGGTGCCCGGCTGAGCGGACAGACCCTCACGGTGGACCCGGCCGCGCTGCGGGCCGGCGCGAGCCGCGTCACCGTCGTCGTCAGCCCCGCCGAGCCCGGCACGCCGCTGGGGCGGCTGCCCGCTCCGACCCTGCTGGTCACCGGCTCGGGCGGCCGGATCCTCGCCCGGTTCACCCCGCCGCGTCCGCAGCGGGAGACCGTGCTGCTGCTCGCCGAGATCTACCGCCGCGGCGGCACGTGGAAGCTGCGCGCCCTGGGCCAGGGGTACGCCGACGGGCTGGCGGGGATCGCCCGCGACTTCGGGGTCGAGGTGAGCGAGGACTCCGACGCGGGAGCGGGCACTCCTGCCGGATCCCCCGGCGCCGCTCCCGGGGCATCCCGTGCCACGGGGTCCGGGCCTTCCGGGCCGGCCACCGCCCGGGGCGCCGCGCGCGCCGCGCTGGGGAGGATCAGGGGCGCGGGACGCGCACCGGCACGCGGCGGCTCCGGTACGACGGCGACACCGGGCACTCGCGGCTCGTCCACCGATCCCGGACCCGGCGTACCCGGCGCCGACGGCTTCCTGCGCCTCGTGAACTCCGCCCGCGGCGCGGCCGGTTCCCCGCCGGTCGCCCTCGACGCCCGTCTGACCGCCGCCGCGCGGGCGCACGCCGCGGGGATGGCGGCGCGCGGCCGCCTGGACTCCGAGGGCGCGGACGGGCTCTCCGTCCACCAGCGCGTCACCGCGGGAGGCTACGCGTACCTCACGATCGGTGAGCATCTGGTGTCCGGTCCGCGTGACGCGGCGGAGTTCGTGGAGTACTGCCTCTCGGGCGAGCGGTCCCGGCGGACACTCCAGGACACCGCGTTCACCGAGGCGGGCGTGGCCTGCGTGCCCGACGACCGGACCGGCACCCTCTACTGGACAGCGCTGTGGGCCCGCCCCCTCACCCCCGGCGGCCTGTCCCGGACCGCCGCCGAGGTCGTCGCGCTCACCAACGCCGAGCGGGCCGCGGCCGGCCTGCCGCCACTGGCCGAGGACCTCCTGCTCACCAGGGCGGCACAGGCGCACAGCGCGGACATGGTGGCCCGGGCCTTCTACTCCCACACCTCCCCGGACGGCAGCGAGCCCTGGCACCGGGCGTCCGCCGCGGGCAGCACGCGTCGCACCATCGGCGAGAACATCGCCTGCGGCCAGCGCTCCCCCGCCGAGGTCGTCCGGGGCTGGATGGACAGCCCCGGGCACCGCGCCAACATCCTCAAGCCCGCCTTCACCCACATGGGCGTCGGCTTCGCGGGCGGCGGCTCGGCGGGCACGTACTGGACACAGCTCTTCGGCGCCTGACCCCAGCCTCCGTCGGGACCTGTCACCACGAGAGCGTCGTCGCAGGTCAAGGGCCTGTTAACGATGATGACAACGGTCACCGGTGCAGCCTTTGCCGATCTCCCCGAGGTGCGCTTCACTGCGGGGGTCGGACACCGGATCGAGGGGGACACTCATGACCAGCGCGCACCACGGCCACGACCACGGGTCGGGCGGGCACGCGGGGCACTCGCACGGTGTCGCCGCGGACGCGGACAGCCGCTGGCTCGCGATCGCGCTGACCCTCATCACCTCGTTCATGGCGATCGAGGTCGTCATCGGCATCCTCGCCCAATCGCTCGCCCTGATATCCGACGCGGCGCACATGCTCACCGACGCGGTGTCCATCGTGCTGGCGCTCATCGCGATGCGACTGGCCGCGCGCCCGGCCCGTGGCGGTTTCACGTACGGCCTCAAGCGGGCCGAGATCCTCTCCGCCCAGGCGAACGGACTCACCCTGCTGCTGCTCGGCAGCTGGCTGGCCTACGAGGCGGTGCGGCGGCTGATCGATCCGCCCGAGGTGGAGGGCGGGCTGGTGTTCGGCACGGCCCTGGCGGGGATCGTGGTGAACATCGCGGCGGCCTGGTGCATCTCGAAGGCCAACCGGTCCTCGCTCAACGTCGAGGGCGCCTACCAGCACATACTCAACGACCTGTTCGCGTTCGTCGGTACCGCGATCGCCGGTCTCGTCGTGCTGCTCACCGGGTTCGCGCGGGCCGACGCCATCGCCACCCTGGTCGTGGTGGCCCTCATGTTCAAGGCGGGCTACGGGCTCGTGCACGAATCGGGGCGGATCTTTTTGGAGGCGGCGCCCGCGCACCTCGACCCGGACGGCATCGGCGACCAGCTGGTCGCGCACCCCTCGGTCCGCGAAGTGCACGACCTCCATGTCTGGACCATCACGTCGGGGCAGCCCGCACTGTCCGCGCACGTCCTGGTCGAGCCCGTCGCGGACTGCCACACGGTGCGCCGGGACCTCGAGAAGATCCTGCAGTGCGACCACGAGATCACCCACACCACCCTTCAGGTCGACCACGCTCCCGAGGACGTCCTGGAGGTCCGCACCGGCGCCGCCGACGACGCGCACTGCGAGGCCGCGCACGGGCCGGTGCACCGGGACGAGCCGCACGCCCACTGAACGCCCGGTCCACCGACAGAAGTTCACGGAGCGGGTGTCGTCGATATCTGGTGGCGCCCGGCGGGGGCGAGCGTGCAGGATGCGCGCATGACCTCGATCAGAAAGGGCCGTGCCGCGTAGGCGGCCGAGTGCCGTCCGCGCCGAGCGGTGGCAGCCCTCCCGACATGTGACCGTCCGCCGGATCACCGGTGTCTCCGCGCTCACCCGCGCGGCGATCCGCCGCGTGGAGGCGGAGCATCTGTGGCGCGACGCCGTCGCCGACTCCCTCGCCACGTACGAACACGCCGTGCGCCGCCCCCGGCACGACCTGACCGCGTTGCTGGACGCGGACTGTCCCTGCTGCAGCCCGTGCGAGGCGCGGGACACGCTGGAGGACGCCCTGTACCGGCTGCCGTCCGGTGCCCGCACCGACCTTCTGCGCCGACTCGCCCGCGCCGACGAGCGGTTGGTACGCCGGACCCTTCCCGAACCGTGGCGGCGTGAGACTCCGTGGGGGCAGCCGCCCGGCGCCTGGTGGCGGCAGCGGGTGATGGAGCGTTGAGGGCCCGTGCTTCGCCGAGGGCAGAACGCGTTGGCCTCCCCGAACCGGGCCGCACTTCCTAGGGTGGAGGAGTGAGCAGCCACGCGTCCGACCAAGCCCGCGTCATTCCCCTGCGACCCGTGCCGGCCGAGCCGGCCGAACGGGAGGAGCCGACACCCCGGGAGCCCCTGTGGCGGGACGTCGTGGGTGACGTCCTGCGGCGCGAGAGGCTCGCGCAGGAAAGGACCCTCAAGGATGTCGCCGACGCGGCCCGCATCTCGATGCCGTACCTCTCCGAGCTGGAGCGCGGCCGCAAGGAGGCCTCGTCCGAGGTCCTCGCGGCCGCCGCGCACGCGCTCGGGCTCGGCCTCGCCGATCTGCTCGCCCTGACCCACCGCCGGCTCACCCTCCAGGCCCGGCCCAGGCCGCTCGGGTCCCGCACCGCGCCGCGGCGCACGGAGGCGAGGTCCCGGACGGGCGACATCCGTCTCGCCGCCTGAGGCCCCGTGACCCCACGGCCCCGCAGCCCCGGTGGCCGTCGCCGCCTGAGGCGGACCCCTCAGGCGGCGACGGCCAGACGCCGGCTCAGCACCTCGTCGGCGAGCCCGTACGCCACTGCCTCCTGCGCGGTGAAGACCTTGTCGCGGTCCATGTCGGCGCGCAGGCTCTCCACCGAGTGGTGGGTGTGCAGGGACAGCACCTCCTCGACCTGGGAACGGATCCGGATCATCTCCTTGGCCTGGAGGCTCAGGTCGGAGACCGTACCCCGTGCGCCGCCGCTCGCGGGCTGGCCCAGCAGCACCCGGGCGTGCTCCAGGATGAAGCGCCGACCGGGGTCTCCCCCAGCCAGGAGCACCGCCGCGGTCGAGGCGGCCTGTCCGACGCAGAACGTCGAGATGGGCGCGCTGACGAAGCTCATCGTGTCGTAGATCGCCATGAGCGAGGTGAACGAGCCGCCGGGCGAGTTGAGGTAGATCGCGATCTCCCGCTCGGGTGCCGACGACTCCAGGTGGAGCAGCTGCGCGATGACGACGTTGGCCACGCCGTCGTCGATCTCGGTGCCGAGGAAGATGATCCGCTCGGACAGCAGCCGACTGTAGATGTCGTACGAGCGCTCGCCCTGGGGGGTGCGCTCGACGACGCTCGGGATCGTGTACTGGCTCATGTCAGAGTCCCATCCGTCGCTTCGAGGACGCCGGGCGGACGTCGTCGAGGGCTTCGACGACCCGGTCGACCATGCCGTACTCCCTGGCCTGTTCGGCCGTGAACCAGCGGTCGCGGTCACCGTCGCGGGAGATCGTCTCCACGCTCTGGCCGGTGTGCTCGGCGGTGATGCGCTCGATGGTCTCCTTGGTGAACTGGAGGTTCTCCGCCTGGATGGCGATGTCGGCGGTGGTGCCGCCGATACCGGCCGACGGCTGGTGCATCATGATGCGCGCGTTCGGGAGCGAGTAGCGCTTGCCGGGAGTGCCGACGGTGAGCAGGAACTGCCCCATGCTGGCGGCGAATCCCATGGCCAGGGTCGACACGTCGTTCGGGATGAGGCGCATCGTGTCGTAGATCGCGAGGCCCGCGTGCACGGAGCCGCCCGGGCTGTTGATGTAGAGGCCGATGTCGGTGCGTGCGTCCTCCGCGGAGAGCAGGAGCAGTTGCGCGCAGACGCGGTTCGCGGACACCTCGTCGACCTGGGTGCCGAGGAGGATGATGCGCTGGTTGAGGAGTTGGGCGGCGAGGTGGTCGTCGAACCGTGACGCGGGGGTGTCGCCTTCCTCGGCCCGTGGCGTCGGGGCCCGGCCGAGGCCGGTCGGGTGCCCGAGGGCGGGTCCGGTGCTGCTGAGTGCCATGGCTCCTCCTGGTGGTGACGCGGCCCGGAGCGCCGCGTTGTCCCCACCCTCGGTCCGCCGGCGGCGGCACGGAAGGAATCTCGGCCCGCAGCAGATTCGCCGACGGCAGAGCGTGCGCCGCGCGGTGGCGCTACTTCGTCACCACCAGCGAGAACTCGTACAGGTCACCGCGGCACAGCGACTCGCCGTACTCCACGACGTGCCCCGTCTCGTCGAACGCCGTGCGTCGTACGAGCAGGGCGGCGGAGCCCTCCTTGACGCCGAGCAGTCCGGCCTGGCGGCCGGTCACGTTCACCGCTCTGATCTGCTGGGTGGCCCGCACGACGCGGACCCCCTGGGTGATCTGCAGGGCTTCCGAGAGCGATCCCTTCAACAGCGACTCGTCCAGGGCCGGGAATCGCTCGGCGGAGAGGTAGACCGTCTCCAGGCAGATGGGGAAGTCGTCGCCGAGGCGCAGCCGTTCGATGCGGTGGAGGGTGGTGCCGGGGTCGACGCCCAGGGCCGTGGAGTGGTGCAGGTCGGCGTCGACGAGCTCCGCGGACAGGAGTTCGGCGCTGGGCCGGTAGCCGCGCGAGCGCAGGTCCTCGGAGAACGAGGTGAGCGTGGACGTCTTGGTGATCTGGGGGTGCGAGACGAACGTTCCCACGCCCCGCACGCTGCGGACGAGGCCGTCCTCGCGGAGTGCCTGGAGCGCGCGCCGGGCGGTCGCCCTGCTGACGTCGTACCGCTCGGCGAGCTGCCGTTCGGTGGGCAGCGCCTCGTCGGGACGCATCCGGGCGATGTCGGCCTGGAGTTGTCGCCGCAGCGCCTCGTGCTTGTAGGACTCCGTCGCCGGGCCGTCGTCTGAGCGCCTGTCCTCGACCGTCACATTCACTCCGCGGTTCGCACGTGTCCGCTATCCCCCGGGGACGCGGTAGCGGGGCATCAGCGTACGCACCACGTCCAGGGTCGCTGCTGCGGTGTCCGGTTCCGGTGCCGCCGTCGGGCCCCGGTCGGCCACCCACCACTCCTCCTGGGCGAGCAGGGACTCCTCGAAGTCCTTTGCCGGGTACGGGGATCCGCTCTCCAGCGCCCGGGCGATGTGCTCGTACCAGCTGCGCCAGCGGGGCAGGTAGAAGGTGCGGACCAGACCGGCCCAGTGGCGGCCGGAGTAGTCGTGCAGCTTGCTGTGGGTGTGGCCCCAGAGGGTGAGGACGCGTCGTGCGTTGGCCTCGTACAGCTCGGCCTCGGCCGGGGTGGTGGCCCAGCTCCTGGCGTCGTCCAGCCAGGTGTCGAGCCGGTGTTCGGGCCGGGTGGCCAGCAGGGTGTCCAGGTCTCCGATGATGTCCAGCAGGTCACCCGCGGCCCGGTGGAAGGCTTCGGCGTCCCGGGCCAGGGCCGCGTCCGCCGCCCGCCACTGCCTCTCGCACGCGAGGTGGGTGAGGACCTGGGCGGTGACGTCGCACAGGTCCCTGCCGAGCGGGCCGGAGCTGTCCTCGCGCCTCGCCTCGCCGGCCAGGAGCGTCCATGCCTCGGCCAGGCCCGGCGGCACGGTGGGGGACGGGGGCCCGGCGAGGTGCACCGGGAGCTCGTTCCGCAGTTCGCCCTCCAGTGTGGGCCGGCAGACGACGACCGAGCCCGGCGGCCCGGGGGCGTTTGCCGCGTAGACGGTGTCGTGCAGCAGCTCCCAGGCGCGCAGCAGTGCGGGCGTCGCCCGGCCGTACCGGGCCCGGGTCCACGTTTCCAGCCATGCCCGTACGTCGTCGACGGCGCCCTGCCAGGCGACGTCCGCCAGCAGCTCGTACAGGACGGGGTCGCCGCCGAACGCCTCCATGCCGGCGCCGACACCGGCGAGGGACCTGCCGCGTTCGTCCGCGCGGGCCCGGGCGGCGCCGGTGGCGATCTCGTCGAGCTTTCCGTACAGGCCGGGGCGCCCGCCGAGGCTGTGCAGCATGCACCACACCCAGGGCTTTCCCCGGTAGCCGTCGGTGTGCGGCCAGACCGGCCGGTGTTCGGCCCACAGGTCCAGGATCAGCATCCGGTCGTCCGGGACGGCGTCGAGGAACGCCCGGGTGCGGTCCGGTGTCCAGTAGTCCGCACGGTAGGAGAAGGGCCACGCCTGGAGCACCCAGGTGGCCCGGTCGTCCACGGCGGTCATGACGCCGTGCACGGCCCGCGCCACCCCGGCGATGTCCGCGGGGTCGCTCACCGGGGGTGTCGTCTCGATGAACGGGTCGGCGGCGTAGAGGTGGTCGGTGCCGAACAGCCGGGTCTGCTCGGTCAGCAGGGTGGTGCCGAACTCCTCGAACAGCGGGTCCCGGGGGTCCAGGACACCGACTTCGAAGTCCCACCAGGGCAGGGTCGTCGCCCGGGCGCCCCGCTCCGCGATCAGCTCCCGCGGGACGTGTCCGGAGAAGCCCTGGAGTACCGGCCGCATGCCCAGGGCGCGTTCCCGGTCCAGGATGCGCAGGCCGAGTTCCGCGTGTGCGTCGATCCAGCTCTGCGGCAGGGGGCCGCCCCAGCCGTCGAGCGAGGCGAGCCAGTTCCACGGCAGGTAGGCCGGTCCGCCGAGGAAACGCCGGGCGGTCCCGTCGTCGAGGCCCGTGTCCAGCAGGGCCCGTTGCCAGGCCGCCTCCAGGCCGGTCATCGCCAGCGGGGTGGTCACGCCGTGCAGGGCCATCCAGTCGATGTGACGCTCCCAGCGCGCCCAGTCCCAGAACGCCGTGGTGTAACCGAAGGTGCAGACGTTGAAGTGGTAGCGGTGCAGGTGGGGGGAGACCGTCCGGGCGGCCGTCCCGGTGCGCGGCAGACGGTCCGGCAGGTGGGGGGCGGGGGCGTCCCAGGTGATCTGCGTGCCGCAGACGGTCCGCAGGTACCACCGCAGCGCCGAGGCGACCGCGACCGGGCTGGAGCCGCGCAGGGCGACGCCTCCCGGGCCGGCATCGACCTCGTACCAGTCGGGTCCGCCTCCGCCAAGGACCACGTCGGCGGAGAACTCCGCGGACCGGTCGCCCAGTACCCGTCGCAGCAGCTGCCGGGCGGCCGGGCTCGGGGCACCTGGTTCCTGGGGCAATCTCATCGTCCGGACCGCTCCTGACGAAAAATCGACTGTGGTACGTACCACGGATCTGTCGAAGCTAGACGCACGACGCGGCACGGTCAAGGAAGTCGACCGGAAGGAAGGCCGGTTGGCCGTGGGGCTGTGCATCGCCATACCCCTCTGGTACGGTCCACAGCCACGCAAGCGGCTCCGTTCGACACCTCGGGTGGCCTCGACACGATGAACGCCGATCTCGTCTACTTCGCCGCACTCCAGGAGAACCTCACCGCGTTGGCCACCGCCGAGCGGCCCGCGATCGAGCGTGCCGCCCGGGCCGTCGCGGACAGCGTCGCCGCCGGGGGCGTCGTCCACTACTTCGGCAGCGGACACTCCCAACTCGTCGCCATCGAACCGCTCTTGCGCGCCGGCGGTCTGGCACCCGTCAACGTCATCGCCGACCCGGCGCTCTCGCCCGTCGCCCCCCGTCACGCGGGTGCGGCCGAACGCGTCAGCGGGTACGCGGCGGCCATCCTGAGCACGGCGGACATCAGGGCGGGCGAGGTGGTGGTCGTCGTCTCCAATTCCGGGATCAACGCCGTACCGGTCGAATTCGCCCTCGGCGTACGGGAGTTGGGGGCGATCGTGGTCGCCGTCACGAGCCGGGCCCACTCGCTCGCCGCCGGGTCCCGGCATGCCGAGGGCCTGCGCCTGCTCGACGTGGCCGACATCGTCATCGACACGCACGGCCGCCCGGGCGACGCGGTGGTCCCCCTGGGCGACCTCACGGTGGGCGCCCTGTCGACCGTCGTGGGGGCCGCGATCGTCAACGCGATGACGTGCCGGGCCGCCGAACTCCTCGCCGAACACCACGGCCAGGCACCACCGTTGATCGTCAGCCAGAACACCGCCGAGGACGCCGAGCACCACAACAACGCCCTGCTGGACAAGGTCAGGGACCGCTGTCCCCGGGGCTGACGCACCGATCCGCATCCGCACGCCGACCACGCAAGGAGGCCGATGATGGAGAGGACGCACCGGGTGCGCCGCCGAGTCGCGGCGGCGGTCAGTGCCGTCGCCCTCGTGCTGCCGCTCACCGCCTGCGACGCCCTGACCCCCGGCAGCGCGGCCGCGGCGCCGGGACCCGCCAGTGTGCCGTCCTCGACCGCCGTGCCGGACGAGGACATCACCCTGAAGCTCCAGTTCGCCGACGCCCCGCTGATGGTCGACGCGCTGATCGCCGCGTTCGAGAAGAAGCATCCCCGCATCGGCGTCGAGCCGCAGTACAAGACGTTCTCGGACTACGTGCAGAACCTGAAGCTCACCATGACCTCCGACAGCGCCCCGGACATCGCGCAGTACGCGGTCGGGATGACCGACCTTGCGGCGGACGGGCACATCCTGGACCTCGCGCCCTACCGGGAGGCCTACGGCTGGGACGACGCCATCCCCCCGGTCAGCCTCGACCAGCTGACGGCGGGGCAGACCAGCGAGGCCACCGGCGGACGCGCGCTGTTCGGGGTCCCCGCCGGTCTGTCGATGACCGGCATCTACTACAACAAGGAGCTCGCGAAGAAGGCCGGGATCGACGGCCCGCCGACGACGGTGGCGCAGTTCGAGGACCAGCTCGCCGCGGCGAAGGAGGCGGACCTGACGCCGCTCGGCGTCGGCGCCCTCGACTCCGGGGGCCTGCATCTGTGGGCGGCCCTTCTGAACCAGACCATGCCCACGGACGACTACTGGGACTGGGTCAACGGCACCAAGGGCGCCACCATCGAGACACCGGCCGCCGTCACCGCGAGCGAGCTCGTCATCGACTGGGGCCGCAAGGGCTACTACAACGAGTCCGCCAACGGCACCGCACAGGTCGACTCCACCGCCCAGTTCGCGAAGGGCGACAGTGTCTTCCTCATCAACGGCAACTGGGCGGCCGGGCAGCTGGCGACCGTCATGGGCGACAACGTCGGCTTCTTCCCGATGCCCGGCGAACAGGCCTCCGACCCCACCGTGGCCTCGGGCTTCAGCGTGTCCTACGCGGTCGCCTCCCGCACCGAACACCCCGAGGCGGCAGGCCTGTTCCTCGACTTCCTGACCTCACCCGAGGCCGGGCAGATCATCAGCGACAACGGCTTCCTGCCGCCCAACCCGGACGCCGTCAAGAAGCCGGCCGGCGTGCTCGCCGACATCGCGGACGGCCACCGCCTGGCCGTCGCCGACGACGGGATCACCACGTTCCCCGACTTCGCCGCCCCCGCGATGCTCGACCGGCTGCGCTCCGGCGTCCAGAAACTCGTCGCGGACCGTATCGACCCCGCGGACTACCTCGACTCACTTCAGGACGAGTGGGAGGAACACCATGCCGAGTAGGCCGCCGAAGCAGCCTGCGGGCGGCCGCAGGCGCAGCCCGTACCGCGGCTATGTGTACGTGCTGCCCGCGTTCGCCGTCTACTTCGCCTTCGCGGTGCTGCCCGCCCTGCACACGGCGTACCTCTCGCTGTTCGAGTGGGACGGCGTGACGCTGGGCGACTGGGTGGGCCTCGGCAACTACCAGGAGATCTTCCAGGACTCCGTCCTTCGCCAGTCGGTGCTCAACGCCCTGGTGCTGGTGGTGTTCTTCTCCTTCGTCCCCATCGTGCTGGGCCTGGCGATGACCGGCCTGCTCGCCCGCTTCCGGCGCCCCGGCATGGGGGCGTACCGCTTCCTGTTCATGCTGCCGCAGGTCGTCCCGCTCGTCGCGGTCGGTGTGACGTGGCGCTGGCTGTACGGGGACGACGGGCTGGTGAACCAGACGTTCCGCGCGGTCGGCCTGGACGGTGTGACCCGTGCGTGGCTCGGCGACTTCGGCGCCGCCCTGATCGCGGTCGGACTCGTCGGCACCTGGGTGCTGAGCGGCCTGTGCATGATGCTGTTCCTCAGCGGTGTGCAGAAGGTGGACCCCAGCCTGTACGAGGCGGCCCGGCTCGACGGCGCGGGCCCGGTCCGTGAGTTCGTCTCCGTGACGCTGCCGCACCTGCGCGGTGAACTCGCCGTCGCCATGACCGTCACGACGGTGGCCGCGCTGGCCAGCTTCGACATCGTGTACGTGACGACGAACGGCGGCCCGGGCGAGCAGACGACGGTCCCCGGTCTCCTCGTGTACCGGCTGGCGTTCTCCGAGGGCAAGGTGGGACTCGCCGCGGCGCTGGCCGTCGTCCTCGGCTGTCTGATACTCGCGATCGTCTACCTCATCAACCGTCTGTCGAGGTCGGAGACATGAACACGGCCACCCGATCGGAACGCTGGTCCGGCTACGCGCTCCTGACCGTCATGGCGATCGCCGTCGTGATCCCGTTCCTGAGCGTCTTCCTCGCCTCGCTCCAGCCGGCGGGCACCCCGGTGGTGGGACTGACGTGGCCGGAGCGGTGGAGCTGGGACAACTACGAGCAGGCGTGGTCGGTGGCCGGGTTCTCCGATCTCATCCGGCACAGCCTGACCATCGCGGTGGGTGTCGTCCCCGCGTCCCTGGTCCTCGCGGCGCTGGCGGGCTACGCGCTCGGCACCATGAGGCTTCCGGGCGGCAACGCGGTCGCGGCCTTCTTCATCGCGGGCCTCACCATCCCGGTCGAACTGATCGTGGTACCCCTCTACTTCGACCTGCGCAGCCTCGGGCTGACCAACTCCTACCTGGGTGTGATCCTGGTGGAGATCGCGCTGTTCATGCCGTTCAGCGTGTTCTGGATGCGCACCCATTTCCAGTCCACGCCCGCGTCGCTGGTGGAGGCGGCCCGGATCGACGGTGCCTCGTCGGGCACGATCCTGCTGAGAATCCTGCTGCCGCTGGCGCGCCCGTCCCTGATGACGCTCGGTCTGCTGGTCTTCATGTGGTCGTGGAACCAGTTCCTGCTGGTACTGGTCCTCATCCAGGACACGACCAAGCACACGGCGCCGGCGGGGCTCGGTTTCTTCGTGGGTCAGAACAGCACGGACATCCCCACCCTCGCGGCGGGGACGATCATCGTGATGCTGCCGATCCTGATCCTCTTCGTCGTCTTCCAGCGCAGCTTCATCGCCGGACTGCTGCAGGGGGCGATGAAGGGATGAAGAGGCGCTCGGCGGGCGGACCGGCCGGTCAGGCCGCCTTCGACGATTTCAGTGGCGCGTGCGAGGCGGGCCGGGGAGCGGCCGAGGCCCACTCCAGGACGAGGCGCTGGTACTCGCGCCGCTGCTCGCCGCTCAGCGTCCCACCGGCCCGCAGCCACAGGGCCCTGATCTCGTCGTTGACCTCGTCGGACGAGCGTTGCGTGGCTCCTGGCGCACGATGGTCGGTGGTGGAGTGAGTGGTGGACATACCGTGAATCATACGGGGCTCTGCGTGAAGGCCATGTGAGTGGCCGACGTCACCCGCGCTGCCTTCCGGTGGCCGCTTGGCTGCGGCGTCAGGCGGTGACGGGCCCGGAACCCAGCACGAGCACCTGGATGGCCAGGACCGCGCCGCCCCGTGCCCAGTCGTGGAAGTCGGACACCTTGGTCTCCAGGTTCACCGGGTCGGCCTGCGGGTGGCGGTTGGCGAGGACGGCCTGCTCGACCACCGGTCCCGCCACGTCGACGAGGCCCACGCCCTCGCCCGCGAGGAGGATCTTCTCGGGCATGGCGAAGTTGGCGATCTGTGCGACGAGGGTGCCCAGGGCACGCGCCGCCTCGTCGATGACGCGGGCGGCCATGGGTTCGCCCTCGGCGGCCAGGGCGAGGACCTCGTCGTACGAGACGTCGCGGCCGGTGGCGGCCCGGACCTGGTAGCGGATGCTGGGGATGGTCAGCAGAGAGATGGCGCTGCCGCGCTCGCCCTCGGGGGTGAGCGGGCCGTTCGGGTTCACGATCCAGAAGCGGCCGACCCCTCGCCCGTCCTCGGCGGTCACGACGCGCCTGCCGCCGCTGACCAGGCCGTAGCCGAGACCCGCGCCGATGGTGAGCACCGCGAACCGGTCGAGGCCGCGGCCCGCACCGAACCAGCTCTCGGCCTCGACGAGCGCGTTCACGTCGTTCTCCACGACGACGGGCAGTCCGGTGCTTTCCTCCAGGAGCCGTGCGAGGGGGACGTCGTGCCAGCCGAGGAAGGCCGACTCGTCGACGACGGAGCGGTCCGAGGCACGGCCGCCCAGCCCGATGCCGATCCCGGCGAGGCCGGGGAAGTCGCGGGCGAACTCCTGCGTGACGGCCCGCATCACGTCCACGACGTGCTGTGGGTCGTGGCTGGACAGCGGCAGGTCGTGGCGGGCGACGATGTCGCTCCTGAGGGTCGTGACGACGCCGTAGACCATGTCCTCGGTGACCTTGAACCCGACGAAGGTGCGGGATTCGGCGACGATGTCGAGGGGCTGGGAGGGGCGTCCCTGCCGCGCCTCGGGCAAGGCGCTGCCCTCGGCGACCTCGACCAGCAGGCCCGACTCGATGAGCGGCTTCGTGAGCCGGGTCAGGCTGCCCGCGGACAGGTCGAGCCGCCGGGCGATGTCGCTGCGCGACAGGGGACCGTGCGTGAGGACCTCGATCGCCACGGACCGCTCACCGGGACTGAGCGGCAGCCAGCTGGCGGCGCGTGCTGTCATGACCCAACCCCCACAAGATTTCTTCCGGTGCAGAAGTAATGATGCCACCCCGGGCCGCGTAAGCCCAGGGTGAAAAGATATGCGCACACCCCTTGACGGCTGGATTCTTTCGCCTCAAAAGTAAGTGGGGCCCGAGGACGAGCCGCAGACGAGGGAGTCTCCCGATGACCGTCGCCTCCAGCAGCCCCCCGTCGCGTCTGCCACTGCGCGACGCCGAGGGGACAGCAAGCAAGCCGAGGACCGTGAGGAAGCGAGAACGCAACGGTGTCGGACGCGGTGACGGAGCCCTCGCAGCCCTGTTCATCGCCCCCGCCATGCTGGGCTTCCTGGTCTTCCTGCTGTGGCCGACGCTGCGCGGCATCTATCTGAGCTTCACCCGCTTCAATCTGCTGACCCCCGCGGAGTGGGTGGGCCTCGACAACTACCGGCGCATGATCGACGACCCCATCTTCTGGGACTCGCTGAAGGTCACCCTCGAGTACGTGTTCATCAACATCGGCGTGCAGACGGTCTCCGCGCTGGCCATCGCCGTTCTCCTCCAGCGGCTCACGCAGTCGGCGGTGCTGCGGGGCATCGTACTGACGCCCTACCTGATGTCGAACGTCGTCGCGGGCATCGTCTGGCTGTGGATGCTCGACACCCAGCTCGGCATCGGCAACGAGATCATCGCGGGCCTGGGCGCCGACCGCATCCCGTTCCTGGCGGACGAGACCTGGGCCATCCCGACCATCGCGCTGATCAACGTGTGGCGGCACGTCGGCTACACCGCCCTGCTGCTCTTCGCCGGACTGCAGGCCATCCCGAGCGACATGTACGAGGCCGCGAAGGTCGACGGCGCGAGCGAGTGGCGGATGTTCTGGCGCATCACCATGCCGCTGCTGCGGCCGGTGCTGGCCGTGGTTCTGATCATGACCGTGATCGGTTCGTTCCAGGTCTTCGACACCGTCGCGGTGACCACGGGCGGCGGCCCGGCGAACGCCACCAACGTCCTGCAGTTCTACATCTACGGCTCGGCGTTCGGCCGCTTCCAGTTCGGCTACGCCTCGGCGATGTCCGTGGCACTCCTGGTCGTGCTCAGCGCGATCACCATCCTCCAGTACCGGCTCACCCGCGCCGGCCAGACCGACCTCGGCTGAACGGAAGGAGACACCGTCATGGCTGCTGTGACAACGACACCACCGACCGGCGCGACCGTGCGCCGCACCAGGCCCAGGCCCTCCTTCGGGCGGGTGATGGCATGGGTGGTGATGGGGGCGATCCTGCTGGTCACCCTGTTGCCGTTCTACTGGATCCTGCGCACCGCGCTCTCCTCCAACGCCGGCATCGCGGCCGACCCGACCTCGCCCCTGCCGGTCGACGCGACGGGCGGCGGCTTCGCCCGGGCGCTCGGCATGCAGTCGACGAAGGAGGCCATCGCGCAGGGCGGGGCGGGCGGCGGGCTCGACTTCTGGCGCTATCTCCTCAACTCGGTGGTCGTCTCGACGCTGATCACCGCCTGCCAGATCTTCTTCTCCGCGATGGCCGCCTACGCCTTCGCCCGCCTGCGGTGGCGCGGCCGCGACACGGTCTTCGCCCTGTTCCTGGCCGGACTGATGGTCCCGACGATCTTCACCCTGCTGCCGAACTTCGTCCTCATCAAGCAACTCGGCCTGATCGACTCGCTGCTGGGGATCGCGCTGCCGACGATGTTCATGACGCCGTTCGCGGTGTTCTTCCTCCGCCAGTTCTTCATGAACGTCCCGCGCGAGGTCGAGGAGGCGGCGCTGCTCGACGGCGCCGGGAAGGTCGGCATCTTCTTCAAGGTGCTGCTGCCGATGGCCTCCACCCCGGTGATCACCCTGGCGGTGCTGACGTACATCACCTCCTGGAACGACTACTTCTGGCCGCTGATGGTGTCGTACAGCGACAGCTCGCGGGTGCTCACCGTCGCGCTGGCCATCTTCCGGGCGCAGACCCCGCAGACCGGCGTCGACTGGTCGGGGCTGATGGCGGCGACGCTCATCGCCGCGCTCCCGATGCTCGCGCTCTTCGCGTTCTTCGCGCGGCGGATCGTCAGTTCCATCAGCTTCACCGGAATCAAGTAGGAGGCACCTGATGCGATTCCGTACGCCCCCGAGGCACTCCCGTACGCTCGTCGCGCTGACCGGAGCGCTCGCGCTGACCCTGGCGGGATGCGCGAAGGACGACTCCGCCGGGTCCTCGTCGAACACCGTGACGTACTGGTTGTGGGACGCCAACCAGCTGCCCGCGTACGAGGCCTGCGCCAAGGACTTCGAGAAGCAGAATCCCGGCCTGGACGTGAAGATCACGCAGATGGGCTGGGACGACTACTGGACCAAGCTCACGGCGAGCTTCATCGCGGGCACCGAGCCCGACGTCTTCACCGACCACATACAGAAGTTCGGGCAGTTCGCCGACCTGAAGGTGCTCGAACCGCTGGACGACCTCCCCATCGAGGACTCCTCCTACCAGCCGGGCCTCGCGGCCAACTGGGTCGGCCAGGACGGCCACCGCTACGGCGCTCCGAAGGACTGGGACACCGTCGGGCTGTTCTACAACGAGAAGATGGCGAAGGCCGCCGGGATCTCCGCCGACCAGCTGAACGGCCTCAGTTGGAACCCGAAGGACGGCGGCACGTTCGAGAAGACGATCGCCCACCTCACCGTCGACCGCAACGGCAAGCGCGGCGACGAGCCGGGCTTCGACAAGAACAACGTCAAGGTGTACGGCCTGGCCACCAACGGCGCCGGAGACGGGGACGGGCAGACGCAGTGGAGCCCCTTCACCGGCTCGGCGGGCTGGACGTACACGGACGCGAAGCGCTGGGGCAAGAAGTACCACTACGACAGCGGGACCTTCCAGTCCGTCGTCAAGTGGTACTTCGGCCTGGCGAAGAAGGGGTACATGACGCCCTTCACCGACTGGAACTCCCAGTCCAACCAGGCCAACACACAGGTCGCGGCGGGCAAGGCCGCGACCGCGTTCGACGGCGCCTGGATGATCTCCACGTACGCCGGGTTCAAGGGCCTGGACATCGGCAGCGCCGTCAACCCGGCCGGGCCGACGGGCAAACGGGCGACCATGATGAACGGCCTCGCCGACTCCGTCACGAAGGGCGCAAGCAACAAGGCCGGCGCGAAGAAGTGGGTCACGTACCTGGCCTCGGACGCGTGCCAGCGGACGGTGGGCACCTACGGGATCGTCTTCCCGGCGACACCGGACGGCACCGAGGCCGCTGTCGCCGCCTACCGGAAGAAGGGCATCGACGTGTCGGCCTTCACACGGCCGATCGCCGACACCAAGGACTTCACGACCTTCTCCTACCCGATCACCAACTACGCGGCGGACGTCCTCGCGCTGATGAAACCGGCCATGCAGGACGTCTTCGGCAACGACGCGCCCGTCGGCGGTCTCGACGAGACCAACGACCAGATCAACCTCATTCTCGACCAGTGAGCATTCACCACCCGTGAGCATTCACCCCAGTGAGAGGCATGCCCCTATGACGTTCTCCCTCGGCATCGTCGGCGCCGGGCAGTTCTCCGGCCAGTTCGCCAAACTGTTCCTCGCCCACCCCGGCGTCGGCGATGTGTATGTCACCGACCTTCTCCCGGAGCGCGCCGAGCAACTGGCGTCCGCCGAAGGGCTGTCGGGAACCTTCCCCTCGTACCAGGCGATGCTGGAGTCGGAGGCGGTCGACGCCGTCGCGATCTTCACCCAGCGCTGGACCCACGGCCCGCTGGTGATCCAGGGGCTCAACGCCGGCAAGCACGTCTACTCGGCGGTGCCGATGGCGATCAGCCGCGACGAGATCGCCTCGATCATCGAGACGGTACGGGCCACCGGGCTCACGTACATGATGGGTGAGACCAGCCAGTACAACCCGGCGACGGTCCATGCCCGCAACCAGATCGCGGACGGCTCCTTCGGGCGGCTCTTCTACGCCGAGGGCGACTACGTCCACGACATGGACCTCGGGTTCTACGAGGCCTACCAGTACAGCGGCGGCGAGAACTGGAAGGCGACCGCAAGCTATCCCCCGCTGCTCTATCCCACGCACTCGGTGGGCGGGGTGCTCGGCGCCTGGCAGACGCACGCGGTGAGCGTGTCCGCGATCGGGGTGAAGGACGATCGCGGGGACGGCGTCTTCGACGAGGACGTCAGCCAGTTCGGCAACGACTTCTCGAACGCCACCGCGCTGTTCGAGGTCGCGGGCGGCGGCTCGTTCCGTACGAACGAGTTCCGGCGGGTGGGCTACCCCTCGCACATCCGGGAGTCGCGTTTCCGGTTCTTCGGGACGGACGCCAGCATGGAGCAGCTCGCCACGGTGGCCTTCTGGCAGGACAAGAAGGGGGTGAAGGACATCAGCGAGCTCCTTGAGCCCAAGCCCACGATGTCTCCCGACGACCCCTCCCTCCAGCACATCGCGCCGGAGCTGCGGGCCGCCTTCACCTCGGGGTCGGCTCCGGTGCACGACCGCTCACGCCTGCCGAGGGAGTTCGACAACCTGCACAACGGCCACGAGGGCAGCCACCACTTCCTGGTGGACGACTTCGTGACCGCCGTCAACACCCGCACCCTGCCGTCGGTGAACGCGTGGGTGGCGGCCCGCTACACCCTGCCGGGCATCGTGGCGCACGAGTCGGCACGGCAGGGAGGGGCGAGGCTGGAGATCCCGGACTTCGGGGACGCTCCGCAGGCGTGACGTTTCTGTACGGTCCGGTCTGTACGGTCCGGCCGTTCCCCGGAGCGGCCGGGCCGGACCGGTCAGGTGCCCGGCTTGCGGCCGTACACGTAGACGTCGTCGTTCTTCTTCAGGAGCGACCAGTACTTCTTGGCGTCCGTCTTCGTCATGTTGACGCAGCCGTGCGAGCCGGGCGGGTTCCACATGCTTACGCCGACCGAGTGGAAGGCCTGCCCGCCGTCGAAGAACTGGCTGTAGGGCATGGGCACGTCGTAGATCGACGAGACGTGGTCGATGTTCCGCCAGTAGATCTTCTTCAGGCCGGTGCGGGTCTCGTAGCCGTTGCGGCCCGTACGCACCGGCACCGGTCCGTACACGAGGGTGTCGCCGTCCTGGATCCAGCTGAGCTGGAGCGTCAGGTTCACGCAGGCGATGCGGCCCTTGTTGACCGGGCACTTGCCGTCCTTGTTGGGCTTCTTCCCGACGGCCTTCTGCTTGGTCATCAGGTCCATCACGCCCCAGGTGACGGAGCCTGCGTAGCCGATGTTCGGGGTGATGCCGTGCTTGGTCTGGAAGGCCTTGATCGCTTTGCAGTCGGCGGCGGACTGCCTGCCGTCGACGGGCCGGCCGAGGAACTTCTCCACCTGCTTCTGATACGGCCCGCTCTGCGTGGTGCAGCTCGCCGCCTGCGCGGGCGCCGCGCCCAGTGCGACGGTCAGCGGCGCCACCAGGCCGGTGAGCCCCAGTACGACGGCTGCCCGTCTACGAATGTCCCCCATGATCAGGCCTTTCCCCTTCGATCCGATCCATCTCTCCCACCTAGACCCACGTGGGGGGACTTCGGTTGTGGAGCTGGGCCTGCTGGAACAAAACGGTGACATGATCTTGAATTCGCCCATTCGGCACGCCGGCGGATTCCCCCGGACCGGCACCCTGATTCCGTGCGGCGGACGGTCGACGCCGACACCGACCGTGCGCGCGCAGCCGTGGCGCTCCCCGTCAGCTCCGTGGCGCCTTCGGAATCCTCGCAGCGGGAGACCTGACAGGTGGCGGCTGCTGGTCCGGCAGGACTCGCCGGGTACGGACCGGGGAGAGGAAGACCGGCAGGAAAGCCGTCGCGAGGAAGACCGCGCCCACCCACAACGTCGTCCGCACTCCGGCCAGTTCACCGATCAGGCCGGCCACGGCGGCGCCGACGGCGAGCGCGCCGGTGAGAACGAACCTGAACGTGGCGTTCATCCGGCCGAGGAGGGCGTCCGGGGTCATCCGCTGGCGCAGGCTCACCCCGAGCACGTTGTCCATGCCCGTCTTGAACATCGCGAGCACCCCGCCGGTGCCCGCGATCCACAGCCACGGCCCGCGGTCGATGAGCGGGACGAGCAGTCCGGCGGGGGCGAGGCACAGGCCCATGACGCCGAGGGTGCGGCCGTAGCCGAGGCGCGAAGCGAGGGGGCGGGCGCACCGGGCACCGAGCAGCAGACCGACGCCGCTCGCCGCCCAGTACAGGCCGAGCGCGCTCGCGGGCAGGTCGAGTTCGCGAACGAACAGGACCGGGAGCATGGTGTTGATGATCTGGGAGCCCAGGTTGGTGAGGGCGGCGGTGAGCGCGAGCGCGCGCAGTTCCCTGTTGCGGAAGACGTGCCGCAGGCCCTCGCCCACCTGGGTCCACAGGCGGGTCGCCTCGGTCGGCACGGGCGGCGCCCCGGCCCCGCGGACAGCGGTGAGCCGGAGCGCGGAGGCCAGATGGCTCGCCGCGGTGCACAGGACGGCCACCGGCGCGGTGAGCAGTTGGACGAGCGTCCCGCCCGCGCTCCGGCCTGCCACGTTGCTCACGGCCAGAAGGCTCATCATGGCCGCGTTGGCCGGTACGAGGGCGTCGCGGCCGACGAGTCCGGGCAGGGTGCTCTGCGAGCCGACGTCGAAGAAGACGGTGGCGCAGCCGCTCAGCAGCACGACCGCGTACAACTGTCCCAGCGTGAGCGCGTCCAGCCACCAGGCCAGCGGCACGGACGCGAACAGGACGGCCCGCGCGAGGTCCGCCGCGATCAGCACCCTGCGGTGACGCATCCGGTCCACCCAGGCTCCCGCGGGCAGGCCGATGAGCAGAAAGGCGAGCGTGCTCAGGGTGGCCAGGGCGCCGACCTGGCCGGGGCTCGCGTCGAGTTCCGCCACGGCGACCAGCGGGACGGCGACATAGCTGACGTTCGTACCGAGCTGACTGAGCGCGGTCGCACCGAAGAGAGTCCTGAAGTCGGCTGTGCGCCATGGGGAGTTGGGCTGCATGATCTACGACGGTGCCCGATCTCATCCTGCAGCACAAGTGAATTGATCTACATCAACAATTAAGCAGAGCTACGACATTTATTGCATCGGGAGGTCACCGTCGTTCACGAACCCGGAGGCTCGAACTGGCCCTCAACCCCTTCCGCCCTACGGCCCGTTGTGCTTGTCTGGGGGCCGTTTTCGGTGGCTGGGGCGGGAGTTGCCGCATGAGCAAGCCGTGGATCGTCGTGTTGCTGGCAGTGTTACTGCTGCTCACCGCGTGCGGAGACCCCTCGTCGGCCCCCGAGGCCGCGCCCACGCCCGCGTCGCCCGGATCCGGCTCGACCACCCATCAGCGCCCCGCCGTCACCCCCGGGGCCGGCACCGAACCCGGAACGCCGACAGGGCCGAAGTCAGGCTCCGCTTCCGAGGCCACCGCTGACACCGGGCGCCCCCGCCCCACCGTCCTGTACCTGGGCGACTCCATCGCCACGGAGAACCAGCAGGTCCTCGGCGGGCTCCTGCGTGAGGAGGCGAAGGCGCGCTACACCAGCGCCCCGTACTCCGGCACCACCCTGTGCGACTACCTGGAGGGCACCGGCGAGGACTCCCTCGTACCGCCGCAGGACAAGGCGGCGGCGCTGGTCCGCCGGCTGCGCCCGGACTTCGTGGTGCTGCAGTTCTGGGGCAACGCGTGGGACTACACGCCCTGCATGGACGGCGTCTCGTACACCACCTCGCGGGACAAGTACTTCGCGCGCTACACGGCCGACGCCGCGCGGCTGACCGACCAGATCGCGGGCGCGGCGGGCGGCGGCGAGGCGAAGATCGTGTGGGTGCTCCAGGGACCGGACGCGATGACGCCCGACCGGGTCCGGCGCGTCAACGCGGTGTACGAGCGGCAGGCGAAAGCCTCCGGCGACCTGCTCGCGGACGCCGGAAAGGCGGTGAGCCCGGCCACCGCCCGCTACACCTGGGCCCAGTACCTGCCGTGCACCGCGTACGAACGCGCGCACGCGTCCTACTGCACGCAACCGGGCAGCGGGCGAACGGCCCTGCACCGCGACGACGACTTCCTGCACTTCTGTCTGGCGCCGACCATCTCGAAGCCCCGGCCGTGCCCGGTCCGCTCCCCCGGAATCCTGCGCATCACCAAGGCGATCAGCCGGGCCGTGGTCTCCGCGGCCCGCTGACCGCCGTGCACGGTGGCCGGCTCGACCGGTCCCGAGGGTGGCGGACGGTTGCTGCCACCCGGGTCCGCGGAACCGGCCGTCATGCGGCGCCGGTCGCCTCACTCACCGGCGTAGGCCTTCTCCAGAGCGGCGATGTCGAGCTTGTGCATCTTGAGCATGGCCGCCATGGCGCGGTTCACCTTCTCCTGGTCCGGGTCGGTGATCATCTCGGTCAGCCTGGTCGGGACGACCTGCCAGGAGACTCCGAACCGGTCCTTCACCCAGCCGCAGGGGCCCTGCTCGCCGCCGCCCTCGGTGAGGGCGTTCGAGTAGAAGTCCACCTCCTCCTGGTCCCCGCAGTCCACCTGGAAGGAGATGGCCTCGGTGAACTTGAACTGGGGTCCGCCGTTCAGTCCGACGAACCTCTGGCCGTTGACCACGAAGTCGACCGTGATGACGGAACCGACGGGTCCGGGCCCGGCCTCCGTGTACCGGCCGACCCTGCCGAGCTCGGAGTTCTTGAAGACAGAGACGTAGAAGTTCGCGGCCTCCTCGGCCTGGCCGTCGAACCAGAGACACGTGGTGAATCCGTCGGTGGTCATGAGTACCTCCTGGGGCGGGAACGCAGTCATCTGTATCGACTGATCCTCGACGGGAAACTCATCGGTGGCACGGACAGCCGTTCCGGACGGGTGACTCCGGTCGCAACCGCGCGGAACGACGGCGGAGGCGGAGGCCATGGCGGAGGCGGAGGCGGTCGCGCGATCGGGTCTACTGGCCGACGCGTCCGTCGATGCGCTCCCGCAGGAAGTCCGCGTGACCGTTGTGCCGCGCGTACTCGGAGATCATGTGGACCAGCACCACCCGGAGGGTGACCGGCTCCTCGTCGTTGCCCCCGGCGAGGTCGAGGTCGGCGGCCTTCTCCACGAACCGCTCGGCGAAGGCGACTTCGGCGCGCCAGGTGTCCCAGGCCTCCGCCACGACCGCGGGGTCGGGCACCGCGCCGGTGAAGTCCGCGTTCGGGTCCTCCTCGGTGCGGTAGTGCGGGGGTACGTCCTCACCGGCCATGACCCGGCGGAACCAGGCCTGTTCCACCCTCGCGTGGTGCCGCAGCAGCCCCAGCAGCGAGAGGTTCGACGGCTCCACCGAACGCCGCGCCATGTCGTCGGCGTCGAGCCCGGCGCACTTCATCTCGAACGTGAGCCGGTGGTCCCGCAGATAGCCGACGAGCGTGGCCCGCTCTCCCACGAACTCGTCGTCCGACCGCGGATCCTCGTCGGGATGGACGAACATGTCCCACCACCCGAAGCTCCGCTCGGGCTGTGCCTGCTGGTTCGGCTCGGGTTCAGGGGCGTCGGCCATGCGAGAAGCATCCGGGCTCCCTCACGCATGCGCCACCCGTTTTCCCTTTCCCCGGTCGTCGGCGGGACGTCCCGTACCCGCTGCCGGTCAGGTGGCGCCCGAGTCCGGGACGCTCTGGCTGGCGGCCGACTCCGTCGTCGTGTCGCCGTCGTCGGGCGCCGGGTCGGAGGGCTCCGACGGCGGCAGTTCGGACGAGGGCGAATCGGACTCCGCGGACGGCGTGGCCGACGACGTCGAGGGGCAGGGGCTCGCCGAACCGCTCGGCGTCGCGGTCGCGCCCTCCGGCACCGACACGCACGGGGACGGGGACGCCGACGAAGGAGACAGGGAACTCGTCGACGGGGACGGCCGGCTCTCCGGAGGATCCGTCTTGCGGTCCTTGCCACCGGTGTCGCCCTTGTGCCTCTCGAACCAGTCGCCACTGTCCGGGTCGAAGATCACGAAGATGTTGATGACCTGGGGCGCGGGCGTGACGACCACGACGTTCGACGGCCGGTAGGACGGCCAGGAGTCGCCCGTCTTCTTGGGTGTGGACTTGAGCGCCACGGGCGGCAGCAGCGGGTTGCCGCAGGCGCAGCGCACCCGGGGGACGCCGCGGTCGTCGACGAGGACCGCGGTGCCGGACTGCAGGACCGCCTGGTAGCTGGTGGCCTTGCCGTCGCTGTAGCCGTGGTTGGTGACGCGGGTGTCCATCCGCAGCTGTACGGGGGTGAGCGAGCGCAGATACGCGGGCACGCCGGAGGGCTGGAGGCCCAGCACCGAGGCGAACGCCCTGTTCTTCTCCGGAGCCCCTTCGAGCGCCGAGATCTGCTTCTCGACGTCGCAGCTGGCCACCTTCTGTGTGCCGCCGTAGAGGCCCGGGGCCGAACCGTCCACGCCCCGCGTCACGTTGTCCGAATCGGGGGCGTCCGTGGGTGAGGGCGTCACGGGCGCGGTGGAACTGTCCGTTGCCGTCGACTCGGTGAACGGGTCGGGTCCCGACTTGCCCGCCGACTGGAGGAAGACCTCGCCGCCCGAGCTGGTGGTGCTGCTGTCGTCGGGCCGGGTGAGGACGACGACCAGGACCACCGCGGCGACGACCGCGGCGGCGATGACGGCGACCCGCGGCGCCGACCTCCACCAGGGCCGGTCGGGTCCTCTGCCCGCGCCCCCGCCGGATCCACCCGGTCCGCCGGACCCACCGGATCCTCCACCCGAGGGACCTGAGGGGCCGGAAGGGCCGCCGCCCGATTCACCGCTCGACGGGCTCACGCGGGTGCGCTCGTCGGGTGGCGGCGTGGGGCTCGGCCTGGTCGGTCCCGACAAGGGGCCGGAGGGTGGTCCTGTGGGGCGGCCGGAGGACGGCGGTTCGACGCTCACGAGCTCTTCTTCCCGGCGTAGGGACAATGCGGTACTTCAACCGATTAGTACCGCTTTATTCAACGACGAGCACCTTGTGTGCTCCGATCCCGTATCGCCCCCAAGCCGACGCGGTCGGCCCTCCCGGCAGGCGCGCCACCGGCAGGCTGCTTAGCGTGGCAGGGTGAGCCTCCAGACATCCCCTGACCAGGCAGTGGCCCGGCACGGCTGGGTCCAGGCCCTGGTGACGGTCCTCGCCGGACTGATCGCCATGCTCGTGGTGGCGGCGCTCGGACTGTGGGCGGCCGGGGCGTCCGACCTACCCGACGGCGCCTTCCCGCGTGTCGTGGCCGCCACGGTGGTGGTGGCGGTCGGCGGTTCGGTGGAGTTCGCCGGGGACGCCGGCGCGATCGCGGAGACCCGGGCGGGCCTGACGGTGATTCCGCTGTCGGTGACCCTCACCGGAGTCCTGGTCGTTGCTGCCGGGTTCCTGCGGCCACTGCGTCACCGGGCCGTGGCGGGCGCGTCCGAACTGGCGGGCTGGGCGGGCCGGATCGCCGTCGTGTGGCTGCTCGCCCTGGCCGGCCTCGCGCTGTCGGCCCGCCAGACCTTCGCCGTCTCCCTGGGCGAGGGCACGCTCTCCGACGTCGGCGACCTCTTCGGCACCTCGTCACCGCGGGTCGGTTTCAGGGCCGATGTGCCGGTGACGCTGGCCTTCGGTCTCCTCTGGCTGGCGGGTGTCTTCGTCCTCGCGCTGCTCGTCTCGCCCAGGGCCCCGCTCCCGCCCCGTCTGCTGCGTTTCCAGGAGTCGGTACGGCCTGCCGCGTACGCCATGGTCGTGCTGCTGCTCGCGTTCGTCGCCCTGGGTGTGGTCGTCGCGCTGGTGGTGGCGGTGACCCGCGGCCATGCCAGGGAGACGCTCGCGGTGATCCTCCTCGGGCTGCCGAACCTCGTATGGCTCGTCTTCACGATCGGTCTGGGCGTCACCTGGGAGGGCCGCGTCGAGGGGCCGTTCGGGCTGCCGATGCCCAAGGTGCTGGACACCGTGCTGCGTACGCCGGACCTCTCGACCCTCGACCTGCGCACCCTCTCCGAGCAGGACGGCAGGGTGTGGTGGCTGCTGGTCGTGAACGCCGTGCTGCTGGTCGGCGCCGCTTTCCTCATGGCCTCGCGCTCACCGGGCCGGATGCGCGCGTGGCAGCACGCCGTGCACATGGCTGTCGCGCTCATGCTCACGGTGCTCACGGTCTGCCTCCTCGGCCGGATCGACGCGCACTACGGCCTGTCGCTGCTCGGGATCGGGGACGTCGGCGGCGGGCTGTCCGGCGAGTTGTTCCTGCGGCCCGGCCTGTGGGCCGCGCTCGGTCTCGCCCTGCTCTGGGGCCTGGTCACCGGCTTCGCGGGCGCACTGCTCGCCTCCCGGATGCGCCACCACGGCGAGGTGGAGAAACCGAAGGCCTGACCTCGGCCGGGCGCGCGGGTGTGTCCGCGCACCACACGAACGGGCTACCGCATCGTGGTCCCCGGCCCGACGGCGACGCTCCACCGCCGTGCCCGGAAGGGGCACGGAGGACCGCGCGACGGGCCCGGTGCAACCCGCGCCCGTTCACCCGTCCGGGCGGCCTCCCGTCTGTTCCGGGGCTGCTCCCGTCTCTGCTCCGGGTCCGTACCTGCCCGTACCTGCCCGTACCTGCCCGTACCTGCCCGTACCTGCCTGGGCGGAGCCTCACCAGCGTGAGCGGGGAAACACGGGCAGAGCCCACTTCGGCGGCTCGGGCGGCGGCCCCGGCCGCTGGGGAGCCCCGACCGCGCGGAGGTCCACCTGGGTGGGCGCGTGCCCCGCCGCCTCCGCGCCCGTCGCCGCGGCGCGCAGCGCGGCCACGAAGGCGAGGCACGACTCGTACCGGTCGTCGGGGCTCTTGGCGAGTGCCTTCGCCAGCACACCGTCGACGGGCGCGGCGAGTCCGGGCCGCTCGCCGGTCAGCGGCGGCGGCTGGTCGTACTGGTGGGCCCACAGCAGGGCCATGTCGTCGTCCCGCTGGAAGGGCGGGCGGCCGGCCAGGGTCTCGTACACGACACAGGCGAAGCTGTAGACGTCGCACCGGCCGTCGACCGGACGCCCGGAGATCTGCTCGGGTGCCACGTAGTCGAGCGTGCCGACGAACTGGCCCACCGTCGTGAAGCCGGTGAGGGACAGCGACTTCTTCGTGAGGCCGAAGTCGGTGAGGTAGACGTGCTCGGGGTGGTCGCTGTCCGTGCCCGCCGCCACCAGGATGTTGCCGGGTTTGACGTCCCGGTGGACCAGACCGTGGTCATGGGCGGCGTCGAGGGCGGATGCCACCTGCACGGCGATGCGGGCGGCCACCGTGAGGGCCAACGGCCCCTCCCGGTCGAGCAGATGGCGCAGGTCACGGCCGGCGACGTACCGCATGGCGATGTAGAGGACACCGTCCGTCTCGCCCGCCTCGAAGACCGGCACGATGTGCGGGTGGTCGATGGCCGCGGCCACGCGCGACTCGTGCGTGAAGCGTTTGCGGAACGTGTCGTTGCGGGCGAGTTCCGGGGCGAGCAGTTTCAGGGCGACCGTGCGGTCCAGGCGCAGGTCCTTGGCCCGGTAGACGACGGCCATCCCTCCGCGGCCGACCTCGCGCTCGATGCGGTAACCCGCGATCTGTTTGCCGATCAGGTCGGAGGGCCGCCCCGAGTACAGGCTGGTGTCGTGCGGCATCACTGGTCACCGTCACCCGTGACGAGCCGGGTGGGGGCGTGACCGGTGTCCTCGCCGCCCCCTGGCCGGTCCGGTCCGGTGCCCCGCACGACCTGCGTGGGTTCCGGGCCCGGACCCGGCGCCCCTCGGCCCGGCTCGGGCCCGAGACCCGGTACGACCTGTGTGGGCTCGGGGCCCGCGTCCGGTACGGCCCGGGTGGGCGGACGGCCGGGTCCGGCGGGCGGCCTGGTCCCGGCCGGGGCGGACGGGGCGGGAGGCCGGGCGGACGGTGCGGCGCCGGCCGCGGCGGGCGGCTCCTGCGTCGCGTACGTGCTCATCCGGGTGCCGTCGCAGTACACCCACCGCTCGTGCTCGGCCTCGTACAGCCAGACGGCCTCGCCCTCGACAACGATCCCGACGCGCATGCCCTGGGTCCGGCCGTGGAACGCTTCGCCGTCCAGGTGTCCGGCGGCCAGTTCCTCGACGGTCTGCCGGTAGCGGCCCAGTGTCTCCTCGACGCGGGCGAGCAGCGGACGTGGGTCGGCGGTCCGGGCGAGCGGCTGCCCGGCGGCGGGCGGCTCCTGCGGGACGGCGACCAGCAGGCGGCCGTCGACCCACGCGGACCATCCGTTGGCGCACAGGACGTGCCCCCAGTCACCGAGGCGCTCGACGAGCCGGACCGGCAGGAGGGCGTCGAGGGGCACGGCGGGCCGGACCGGGTCCGGGGCGTCCCAGGACGGCATGCCGTCCTGCGGGACCACGTGCGTGGGACGGAAGTCGGGAGTCGTCGTCATCGCGCCTGCTTCCTACTTCCGCATGACTTCGGGCTCGTGTCGCCTGAGCAGCCGGGCCACCAGGTAGCCGAAGACCGCCGAGAGGACGACGAGCATGCCCATGTTGAGCAGCCACACGCCCACCGAGTGCCGGAACAGCGGGTCGGCCGTCAGGTCGCCGGGGACCAGCCGAGCGAGCCCGATGGTGCCCGCCATCGCACCGAGCGCCCAGCGCGACGGCACCAGCCACGACAGCTGCTCGATGCCGGGGACGCCGTCGAGCTTCAGCAGCGCACCGCAGAACACCACCTGGACGATGGCGAGGAGGACGAGCAGCGGCATCGTGACCTCCTCCTTGCGCACCAGCGCGGAGACGAGGAGGCCGAGCATCATCGCGGTGAAGGCCAGCAGCGCGACGGCGAGCGTGATCTCCACGAGTGGCGGCAGGACGACTCCCTCGCCGCCGGGCGCGTTCAGGTCGACGCCGAGCAGTGCCACCAGGGTCAGCACCACGGCCTGGAGCACGGTGATCGTGCCGAGGACGACGACCTTGGACATCAGGTACGCCGATCTGGACAGGCCGACGGCCCGCTCCCGCTGGTAGATCACCCGTTCCTTGACCAGTTCCCTCACGGCGTTGGCCGCGCCGGTCAGGACTCCGCCGACGCAGAGGATGAGCAGCGCGTTCATCGCCGTCTCCTGCGTCAGTTTGCTCCCCGACAGGGCACGGGCCATCGCCCCCATGACGAAGGGCAGGGCGATCATGATGGCGAGGAACGTCCGGTCGGCGCTGAGCGCCGCCGCGTACCGGCGCACCAGGGTGCCCAGCTGCGATCCCCAGCTCTGCGCCTTGGGCGGGCGGACGACCGTGCCGGGGGCCGGGGCGGCCTCGGGCAGGCGCGGCTGGGCGCTGGAGCTCACGATGTACTGCCTGTGGTGCGGCGACTCGCGGTAGTCGCCCGCCCAGTCCCGGTCGTGATCCCGCTCGAACGCCTCGAACGCCTCTGGCCACTGCTCGTAGCCGAAGAAGGCGAGCGTCTCGTCGGGGGGCCCGTAGTAGGCGACCTTGCCGCCGGGCGCGAGGACGAGCAGCCGGTCGCAGACGTCGAGGCTGAGCACGCTGTGCGTGACGACGATGACGGTCCGCCCGTCGTCGGCCAGTCCCCGCAGCATGTGCATCACCGAGCGGTCCATTCCGGGGTCGAGTCCGGAGGTCGGCTCGTCGAGGAAGAGCAGGGACGGCTTGGTGAGCAGTTCGAGTGCCACGCTGACCCGTTTGCGCTGGCCGCCGGAGAGGCTGTGGATGGGCTGCCGGGCGCGCTGTTCGAGGCCCAGCTCGTGTATGACCTCGTCGACCCGGGCCTTGCGCTCGGCCTTCGCGGTGTCCTGCGGGAAACGCAGCTCGGCGGCGTAGGCGAGGGCGCGTCGCACGGTCAGCTGGGAGTGGAGGATGTCGTCCTGCGGGACGAGGCCGATGCGCTGGCGCAGCTCGGCGTAGTCCCGGTACAGGTCGCGGCCGTCGTACAGGACCGTGCCCCGGTCGGCGGGGCGCTGGCCGGTGAGGGCGTTGAGCAGCGTGGACTTGCCGGCGCCGCTGGGTCCGACGACGGCCAGCAGGCACTTCTCACCGACGGGGAAGGAGACCCGGTCGAGGAGCGTCTTGCGGCCCCGGTCGACGGCGACGGACAGGTCCTGCACGTCGAGCGAGACCTCACCGGTGTCGACGTACTCCTGGAGCTGGTCGCCGACCAGGCAGAAAGCCGAGTGGCCGATGCCGACGATGTCGCCCCCGTCGATGCGGGCGCGGGTGACGGGCTGACCGTTGAGGAACGTGCCGTTGTGGCTGCCCAGGTCGACGATCTCGTACGTGCCGTCCGGCATCGCCCGCAGTTCGGCGTGCCGCCGGGAGACGCTCAGGTCGTCGACGACGAGGTCGTTGTCGTCGCCACGGCCGATACGCACGGAGCGGGCGGGCAGCGGCCGCACGGTGGTGGGCTGCCGGAAGGTTCCGGTCGCCGCGGGCATCGAAACGGCGGAGGGCCGCTCGGGGGCGGGCGGCGGGCGGTCCGCGAGGACGGCGCACGGGCCGTCGGCGGGGTTGCCGAAGCGGATGACGCTGCCGGGCCCGACGTCCCACGCGCGGACGCGGCGGCCGTCGGCGTACGTGCCGTTCGTGCTGTTCTCGTCCTCCAGCGTCCAGTGGTCGGCGCCCGGCCGCAGGACCGCGTGGTGCCAGGAGACCCTGGCGTCGTCGATGACGATGTCGCAGAGCGGATCCCGCCCCACGCGGTAGGCGTGGTTCGGGGTCATCACCGTGGATCCCGTCTCGGTTTCGAGGACGAGTTCGGGCGCCGCAGACCGCTCTGCCATGCCTGAATTCTAACTATTCGCCCGAGTATGCGCCTGCCGCGCGTAGTGGACGACGAGATCGGGGGCGACGGGATCCGGGCGGCGGGATCCCCGTCGGCTCAGGCGGCCGGGACGGACAGGAAGGGCTGGGTGCGCCGCATCCTCAGGGCGTCGACCGACTCCGCGAGCAGCTCGTACTCGGTGGTCTCGTCGTACGTGGCGATGCGCAGCAGATGCCCCGCGGCCAACTCCTCGGCGGCCAGATCCTGTTGTGCGATGTCGCCGCACCAGGTGCGCAGCATGCCGGGCACGTCCGGAGACGTGAGGGCGACGGGCGCCATCGAGTTCGGCGGGAAGTACGGGGCGTCGGGGTTCGGATCCAGGCGTTCGGCGATCCAGGACGCCCGGTCCCGTAACCACCACATGGCCAGGGCCAGGGTGGGCGCCCGGTAGGTGCCGAGCGGTATTCCGACCCACATTCCGCCGCAGACTCCGTACGCGGTGACGTGGCACAGGAATTCGTCGTGCACGATCACTCCCCCATTGCATCCGCTTGCTGCCGGGCCGGCCTCGCTTTCCTGCGGCTCGCTTTGCAGTGCACTGTGGCGCTGTTCTCATGCGGTTCACCGGAGGGATCTCCGGGCGGCTCCCAGTGCGCGCTCCGGGCGGTTCACCGGGACGCTCCCGGGGCGTTTTCTCGGGAAGTTCTCCGAGCGGCTCTCCGGGTGGTGAATGGTTCTAGCATTCAAGTATCGCCACTCCTGAAACAGTGTCACCACAACTTTCCGGCCAGTCTCCTGGCATATTCACTGCCCTGCTTGGCCGAAACCGCGCGGCCGCTGTTTCAAGGCCTGGAACGGGGTCCGGGCCGGGGCCGAGGCGAAGGCCGTGGCCGCCGCGCGACTGGAGAGGACGGGCGGATACGGAGCGTGCACGGGTTTCCCGACCGGGTGCCCGCGGCGGAGCGGCCCGGCGATCGCGATGAGTTCTGCCGCATCCGGCGGTCTTGTATGAGAGAGACCACCGGGAAAGCGGAGGACATCATGAGCACGGACACCGCACTGGACCAGCAATTCACGGCCGAACTGCGGAAGAGCCCCGAAACCGGCGGCTGGACGTATGTCGTCTGGCCCGATTCGGTCGCGTTCTTCGGCACCCGCGGCCTGGTCAAGGTCCGCGGGACGATCGACGGCCATCCCTTCAGGAGTTCGTTCATGGCGCTCGGCGACGGCACCCACAAACTCCCCGTGAAGGCCGATGTGCGCAAGGCGATCGGGAAGGAGGCCGGGGACACCGTGACGGTACGGCTGGAGGAGCGCGTCACGGACTGACCAGCGGCGTCGGCGTACGACGGGTCCGGGCCGTGCGCGTCCCGCGCGGCAGTGCCGACGGGAAACGGGTCGGGCCCGCCGGTGCGACACCGGCGGGCCCGATCCAAGGCCCCGGCAGGGGCCGCGACCCGCCCTAGGCGGCAGCCTTCCGCACGATGTCGTCGATCCGGGTGAGCTCGTCCTGCGAGAACTCCAGGTTGCCCATGGCCGCCACGCTGTCCTCCAGCTGCTGCGGGCTGCTCGCGCCGATCAGCGCGGAGGTGACCCGCTCGCCGCGCAGCACCCAGGCCAGCGCCATCTGGGCCAGGGACTGGCCGCGCGACGCGGCGATGTCGTTCAGGGCGCGCAGGTGGGCGACGAGTTCCCCGGTCACCTTGTCGGCGCTCAGGAAGGGACTGTCGCTCGCGGCCCGCGAACCCTCCGGGATCCCGTCCAGGTAGCGGCCGGTGAGCAGGCCCTGCTCCAGCGGCGAGTAGGCGATGGACCCGATCCGCAGCTCGTCGAGCGTGTCCAGGAGTCCCTCCTCCTCGGGGCGCCGGTCGAGCATCGAGTAGCGCGGCTGGTGGATGAGGAGCGGGGTGCCCAGCTCGCCGAGGATGCGGGCGGCCTCACGGGTCTGCTCCGGCGAGTAGTTCGACACACCGACGTACAGCGCCTTGCCCTGCTGGACGGCCGAGTGCAGCGCACCCATCGTCTCCTCCAGCGGAGTCTGCGGGTCGGGGCGGTGCGAGTAGAAGATGTCGACGTAGTCGAGGCCCATGCGGTTCAGGCTCTGGTCGAGCGAGGACAGCAGGTACTTGCGGGAGCCCCACTCGCCGTACGGGCCCGGCCACATCAGGTAGCCGGCCTTCGACGAGATGACCAGCTCGTCGCGGTACGGCGCGAAGTCCGCCTTCAGCGCCTCACCGAGCGCCGACTCGGCGGCGCCGGGCGGCGGCCCGTAGTTGTTCGCCAGGTCGAAGTGGGTGACGCCCAGGTCGAACGCGCGGCGCAGGATCGCACGCTGCGTGTCCACCGGCCGGTCGGGGCCGAAGTTGTGCCACAGGCCGAGGGAGAACGCGGGCAGCTTCAGGCCGCTGCGTCCGGTGCGCCGGTAGGGCATGTCCGCGTAACGATCGGTGTGTGCGGTGTACAACGCGGTCTCCAGAGGGGTCGGTACGGAGTGGACCGGTGTCCACTCTCGCCTGCCCGGCGGACAGCGGTCCAACAGGAGAATCGGATGGGATTCAGCGGATACGCTTCTCAATCATGGAACTGCGCCACCTACAGCACTTCGTCGCGGTCGCCGAGGACCAGCACTTCACCCGGGCAGCGGAACGGCTCATGGTGTCGCAGTCCGGCCTGTCCGCCTCCATCCGCGCCCTGGAGCGGGAGCTGCGCGCTCCGCTGTTCGTCCGTACCACCCGCCGCGTCACGCTCACCGAGGCCGGCAGGGCGCTGCTGACCGAGGCGGAGCGGATCCTGGCCCAGGTCCGCGCGGCCGAGGACGCGGTGGCCGCCGTGCAGGGTGTGCTGCGCGGCCTGCTGTCGGTCGGCACCGAGCAGTGCATCGCCGGGGTGCCCGTCGCCCAGCTGCTGGCCGCGTTCCGGAGGCAGCATCCCGACGTGGAGATCCGGCTGCGGCAGGCGGGTTCCGGGGCGCTCGCCGAGGACGTCGCCGCGGGCCGCCTCGACCTGGCCTTCGCCGTGACGACCCGCGCCGACACGGAACACCTCCGCTGCCTGCCCCTGACCAGCGAACCGATGACCGTGCTCTGTCATCCCTCGCACCGTCTGGCGGGCGGCGGGCCCGTGACGCCGGACGAACTCGGCGGCGAGTCCTTCGTGGACTTCCACCCCGACTGGGGCCCGCGCCGCACCACCGACGCGGCCTTCGCGGCCGCGGGTGTGCACCGCACGGTCGCGCTGGAGGTCAACGACGTGCACAGCCTCCTCGACCTCGTCGAGGAGGGCCTCGGCATCGCCGTCGTACCGCGCCACTTCGCCCACAAGCGGCAGGCACTGCCGGCCCTCGCGCTCAAGGCGGACGCCGAGACGCCGTACGAGACCGTCGCCATGCTCCCGCCGCCGGAAGCGACCAGTCCGGCCGCCCGGGCCCTCATGTCACTGCTCGAAACAGGGGGCCTGGCACCACCCCCATGAGGGGTTCCAGCACTCCTGACCGTCCCCTCGTCCGCCAGCAGACTCGTGCACATCGACACGACAACTGCGAGGCAGGGGTACGGAGATGACCGAGCACAGCCGACGGAACGTACTGCGCGGGGCGGCCGCCATCGCGGCGGCGGGCGGACTGGTGGGGTCGACCGGAGGATTCGCGGCAGGCGCTCCCGCCGGCGACAAGGGTCGCCACCATCCGTTCCTGGAAGGGGCGTTCGCTCCCGTCACCGAGGAACTGACCGCCTTCGACCTCCCGGTCACCGGCAGGATTCCCCGCGAGCTGAACGGCCGGTACCTCAGGAACGGGCCCAACGTCCTGGGCCTGGAGGACCCCCGCGCACACCACTGGATGCACGGCGCCGGCATGGTGCACGGCGTGCGGCTGCGCGACGGCCGCGCCGAGTGGTACCGCAACCGCTGGGTGCGCTCCGCCCGCGTCGCGGAGCAGCTCGGCGAGCCCTACCCGGGACCGGTGCCCCCGGACGACTTCCCCTGCAACACCCATGTCATCGGGCACCGCGGACGGGTCCTCGCCATCCAGGAGAGCGGCCCGCTCCCCTACGAACTCAGTTATGAGCTCGACACCGTGGGCACGTACGACTTCCGCGGCACCCTGGAGGGCTCGTTCACCGCGCACACCAAGCTGGACGCGGAGACCGGCGAGCTGCACGCGATCACGTACTACCCGACCTGGAACCACATACGGCATCTGGTGGTGAACGCCGCGGGGCGGGTCGTGCGGACCACGAGGATCCCGGTGTCGGACAGCCCGATGATCCACGACTTCGCGCTCACCGAGAAGTACGTCGTCATCCTCGACATGCCGGTCACCTTCGACCTGGCGGCCGCGGAGCGGGGCGACCTGGTGCCGTACGTGTGGAACGACCGGCATGCGGCGCGGGTCGGCGTCCTGCCACGGGCCGGCGGGAGGATCCGCTGGATCGAGGCCGAGCCGACGTACTACTCGCACACCCTCAACGCCTACGACGAGGGATCGTCGGTGGTCGTCGACCTCACGGCCTACCCGGCGCCCTTCTTCGTCGCGGGGCGCGGCTCCGGCGGGCCCTACGGCGCCGGGACGCCGCGGCTGCACCGCTGGACCGTCGATCTCGACCGGGGCTGTGTGCGGACCAGGGTTCTGGACGACCGGCCGCAGGAGTTCCCGCGCGTCAACGAGGCGCTGCTGACGCGGCGGCACCGGTACGGCTACTCGGCGGCCGCCGCGGAGATGATGCTGGCGTACGTGACGCCGGACGGGAATCCGCCCGACCGTGCCTTCAGCAACGAACTGATCAAGCACGATCTGCTGCGTGGTACGACGCAGGTGCACCGGCTGCCCCGGCACTCGGCGGCGGGCGAGGCGGTGTTCGTGGCCTCCGATCCGACGGACCCGAGGGCGGCGGAGGACGACGGCTACACCCTGGCGTACGTGCACAATCCCGACCGGGGCGCCGCCGATCTGCTGATCCTGTCCGCCCAGGACTTCACGGCTGAGCCGGTGGCCCGGGTGCATCTCCCGGCGCGGGTGCCGCTGGGATTCCACGGCAACTGGGTGCCGGACGCGTGAGGACGCGGTCGGCCGGACCCCGCGGCGGGGTCCGGCCGACCGCCGGCGCTCAGAGCGCGTACCCCGGCAGGACCACGTCCCGGATCAGGGCGTTGCGCTCGTCGAACGGGACGAACGCGCTCTTGAGGGCGTTGACCGTGACCGTGCGCAGGTCGTCGAGGGTCCAGCCGGCCTCGTCGACGAGCAGGGACATCTCGCGGGTCATGGTCGTGCCGGAGACCAGCCGGTTGTCGGTGTTGAGGGTGACGCGGAAACCGAGGTCGCGCAGGTGCGTGATCGGGTGCTCGGCGATCGACGTGGCCGCACCCGTCTGGAGGTTGGAGGTGGGACACATCTCCAGAGCGATGCGGTGGTCGCGCACCCAGCCCGCGACGCGGCCGAGCTTGCCGTCCACGATGTCCTCGGTGATCCGGACTCCGTGGCCGATGCGCTGGGCACCGCAGACCTGGATCGCCTGGTGGATGCTGGGCAGGCCGTGTGCCTCACCGGCGTGGATGGTGAACGGGACGTTCTCCTCGCGCAGGTGCCGGAAGGCGGCGAGGTGGTCGGCGGGCGGGAAACCGTCCTCGGCGCCCGCGATGTCGAAGCCGACGACGCCCGCGTCGCGGAACGTCACGGCCAGGTCCGCGATCTCACGGCTCCGGTCGAACATGCGCATCCCGCACAGCAGCGTGCCGACCTGGACCGGGGTCCCGGCGGCGTCCGCCTTCGCCATACCGGCGGCCAGGCCCTCCTGCACGGTCGCGACGACCTCGGGCAGCGTGAGCCCGCCGTTCAGCATCAGCTCGGGGGCGTAGCGGACCTCGCCGTAGACGACACCGTCCTCGGCGAGGTCGAGGACGTACTCCTCGGCGGTCCGCAGCAGGCCCTCCCGGGTCTGCATCACGGCGAGGGTGTGCTCGAAGGTGGCTATGTAGCGGACCAGATCGCCGGAGTTGGCCGCCTCGTAGTACCAGGCGGCGAGCGCGTCGGGGTCGGTGGTGGGGAGTGTGTGGCCGACCGTCGCGGCGAGTTCGACGAGGGTCGCGGGGCGCAGTCCGCCGTCGAGGTGGTCGTGGAGAACGGCCTTGGGGAGCCGGCGGATGGTGTCGATGTCGATGCGTGACGCGGTCATGCGGTGATTCCTCGGCAGGTTGTCTGTGGGTGTGGTCCGCGGGTGGGGACGGCTGGTCAGTGGTCGGTCGCGTCGGGAGATGCGGGCTGCAGCAGGTCCCACCTGTTCCCGTACAGATCCTGGAAGACGACGACCGAGCCGTACGCCTCGTGGCGGGGCTCCTCCAGGAAGGTCACGCCCGCCGCGGCCATCCGTGCGTGGTCGCGGGCGAAGTCGTCGGTGTGCAGGAAGAAGCCGACCCGGCCACCGGTCTGGTCGCCGACCCGGTCGCGCTGCGTCCCGCCCTTGGCACGGGCCAGCAGCAGGCCGGTGCCGGTCCCGCCGGTGTCCGGTTCCACGACGACCCAGCGGGACCCGTCGGGGCGCGGGGTGTCCTCGGCGAGCCGGAACCCGAGAGCGTCGGTGTAGAAGCGGATGGCCTCGTCGTAGTCGTCGACGACGAGGGTGACCAGGGCGACGCGTTTCATCGGGGCCTCTCGGGAGGGTGGGTTCAGCGACTGGCGTTATACGTAACACGCGAGGATACGGCATCGGCGGGGATGGTCCGCATGAGCGCCCTCGGCTCCGGGCGGGGCGGGCGGCCGGGGGCGCGCGGAGCCGGACCAGGCAGGGGCCGCTTGCCGTCGTCTTACCCGTCTCCTGCATGCTGGACGGAGGCAGGATCAAGCGACAGGCAGGAGCGACACACCATGTCCGAGACGCCCAGGTCGACCGGGGCACCCGCCCACCAGAACGTCACCTTCCCGAGCGCCGGGAGCACCGCGCACGGCTACCTGGCACTGCCTCCGGCCGGACAGGGGCCCGGCGTCATCGTGATCCAGGAGTGGTGGGGCCTGACCGACCACATCGCGGACGTCACCGAGCGCCTGGCGAAGGAGGGCTTCGTGGCGCTGGCCCCCGACCTGTACGGCGGCAACGTGGCCCACGAGAGCTCCGAGGCGCTGCGCATGATGCAGGACCTGCCCGTGTCGCGCGGCGTCGAGCTGCTGTCCGGCGCCGTCGACCATCTGCTGGCGATGCCCGAGGTCACGTCCGGAGCTGTCGGCTCGGTCGGCTTCTGCATGGGAGGCGGCTTCGTCCTCCACCAGGCGGCCACCGACGCCCGCGTCCGTGCCGCCGTTCCCTTCTACGGCGTCATCCAGGGTGAGACGCCCGACTTCTCCGGGCTCAAGGCGCAGATCCTGGGCCACTACGGCGAACGCGACACGAGCATCCCCGTCGACTCCCTCGCCCCTCTCGCCGAGACGATCCGCGAGCAGTCCGGCATCACCCCGGACCTGCGCGTCTACCCGGCCGACCACGCGTTCTTCAACGACGGCCGCCCGGCGGTGCACGACCCCGAGTCCTCCGCGCTCGCCTGGCGGAGCACGGTGGACTTCCTGCACGCCCAACTGGGCTGACCACAGGCCGCGTCGAGCGGTCCGTACGCCGCTTCCCCCGGAGCTCACCGGCGGAAGCGGCGTACGGCTAAGGGGCCCGGTGCTCTCGCGCCCGGACCCTCCTCGCCGGTACGTGGGCGTGTTCGGCTCAGTAGGTGTACGTGTTCAGCGTCGCCACCGCCGAAGCGGGTGAGCCGAGGTCGTAGTGGTCCACCGCGAGGAAGTTGGGCTTCTTGCGGGCCGCGGGCTGGCAGAAGCGCTGGGCCCGGTCGGTGAGCTTGGTGTTGTCGGTGGCGGCGGTGGAGGCTATCCCCGCGTCGCGGAAGTGGTTCATGACGAAGAGCGGCCGGAAGGGCGGCGCCGCGGCGGTGAGGGGGACGTTGGTGTTGGCGTCGTACCAGCGGCTGTAGCAGGCCCAGTTGGAGCTCCCCAGGCCCGAGCCCATGGACCAGTAGTTCTCCACGGTCCACTCACGCTGGTACATCACGCCGAAGCTGTCGCGGGTGAGCCCGGCGGCCTGGTCGGCGGAGCGGCTGTGGTCGGTGAACAGGAGCAGACGGTCGTTGGCGGCGATCAGGTCCGCCATCCGCGGCCAGCCCTTCGTGCGCACGCCGGTCTGGTCCGGTCGGTAGAGGACGTCGGACAGGCCGTTCACGCGGGCCAGTTCACTGCGCAGGACGCCCGGGTCGACGTAGTCCTCCAGGAACACGGTGACGAACTCGTCCGGGTTCCGCTTGAGGAAGTCGACCATGCGCTGGATGTCCACCCACAGGGCCACCGGCCTGCTGACGAGCGTGCAGCTGTTGTGGCACAGGATCGCGCCGTCCGACGTCTGGTGGATGTCCAGCATGAACCCGCGTACGCCGTCGGTGAGTTGCCGGTCGATGCCCCGGGTCTGGTTCGGGACGAGGTTCACGAAGGGCGGGGCGAAACCGCCGTCCACGCCGTTCGCGTAGGCGTTGTGGGAGGTGAGGAACGTGACCTGGTCCAGGGTGCGCCGGTCCTGGGAGGGCATCGGGGCGACGGGGGACGTGACCGGAGTCAGGTACCAGGCCGCGGGGCCGCCCGCCGCGCCCACGACCAGCTGGGCGGGGTAGTTGGCGCCCGAGGCCTTCGCTCCGACCGTCAGGTACTGGTCGGCGCCGGGGACCTTGAGCCGGTACTGGTCGGTGCCCGTCGGCGTGATCTCCCACAGGGCGTCGGCACCCGCGCAGGCCACTGTTCTCGCCTGGCCACCCGAGCGGCCGAGGCAACTGCCCGCCGTGTCGGTGCTTTCGAGGACGTACGACGCGCCGCTCGACCGGAGCGACCACTGCTGGCGGTCCTCGTTGCCCTTGGGGTTGCGTTGGACGACCGCTCCCCCGCTGTCGGCGGCGTTCAGGCCGGTGACCGCGCTCTGCACGTAGAACACGCCCGCCGTCGGCACCTCGGCCGCTTGGGCGGGAGCGGCCAGGGCGGTGGTCAGTGCCGCTCCGGCGGCGGTGAGAGCGAGCAGGGGGCGATGGCTCCGCATGACGGTCGGGTCCCTTCGGCAGCACGGCGACGCCGGAACGGCGGCCGGAAAAAATGGGGGGTCTGCGCGGGACACTCAATCGGCTTGGTATGTACCGGTCAATAGCTCGGACGGTGCGGACACGGTTCACCAGGTCGTCCGGTGTTTCGCGGGTTGCATGGCGGGCACCGCGGTACTCCTACGGGGAGCACCGACCGATCACCGGGCCAGGAGGGTGAACATGAACGACGACAGCATGGCGGACGACGCCTACCAGCCCACGGGAACCAACGAGGAGCAGGAGGACGCCGCGCCGCTCGATCTCCAGGACGCGGTGGACGAGCGCACGTACGACGACATTCTCGACGAGGGCTACTCCCCGCCCGAGAGGCCCCTGGGTGTCACCAAGACCGGTGTCACGGCGGCCGAGCAGCACGAGGGCGAGACCCTCGACGAGCGGCTGCGCCAGGAGGTCCCCGAGGTGGAGGCGCCGCCCGGCGACGGCATCGGCGACCTGCCCGGGGGTGAGGGCGAAGCGGTCGGCCCGGAGGTCGGCGCCGACCGTGCGGGCCGGCTGGTGGCGCCGGACGAGGGCGCGCACCCGGACACGACGAAGGAAGCCGTCGCCTCCGACATGGGCATCGACGGCGGAGCCGCGGGCGCCGAGGAGGCCGCGGTCCACGTCGTGCCCGAGGAGGAGCTGCCGACGGCATCCGAGCGCGGGGTCTGACCTCACCGGACCGGCTCACGAACGGGCTGCCCGCGGCCGCCACGTCGGCAGCCTCGGCTCGTCCCGGTCAGGTGGACCGTGGTGCCCGACGACCGAGGTCGTCGGGCACCACCACGTTCCGGACGCCGGTGAAGAGGTACCCGCAGCGATGACGGCTCGGGTGCGGACAGGGACGGAGACTCCGATGGGGGCACGGCGCTTCTCGGCGGCACAGACGGTTTCGGAGGCTGCCCGTCACGCGAGGGCCGACGACCTGCCACGTACTCTCTGCGACACGGTCTGCGAGGTCCTGGCCGTCGACGGAGTCGCCTTCTCCCTGCTCACCGACACGCCGTCCCGGCAACTGCTGTGCGCGTCCAACAACACGGCCCTGCGGCTGGAGGAGATCCAGTTCACCGTGGCGGAGGGCCCTTGCATCACCGCCGCCTCGCAAGGGGTTCCCGCCGTGGGCAGTGGTCTGCGGCAACGCGTCACGCCGTGGCCGTTCTTCGGGGCGACGGTCGCCGAGCAGCTTCCCGAAGTGGGCGCCGTCTACGCGTTTCCCCTGCGGCTCGCGGACCAGACGCTCGGTTCGATGGAGCTCTTCACGCGTGCCTCCGACGGCCTCGACGCGTCCTCGATGCGCGCCGGGGCCCAGGTCGCCGACGCCGTGGTGACGGCTCTCCTGCCTGCACATCGCGAGCTCTTCGACGACTTCGCGTATCCCCGGTGGAAGCCCCAGGACGTGGCACGGGCCCACTGGTCGTCGACCCATCAGGCCATCGGGGTCGTCGCCGCCCGCTTCGACATGAGTGTCGAGTCGGCTCTCGCCACAATGCGGGCGGAGGCATTCCGCACGGGGCAGACACTCGCGGAGATCACGTCGGCCGTCCTCAGGCGTCCGCCCCGCGGATAGCCGGCCGTCTGCCGTCTGCCGTCTGCGGACCACGCGGACGGCGCGGTCCGGATCGGCACGATGGCGACCGGTCAGAGCCGGAAGTCAGAGCCGGAAGGCGTCGGCCCGCACATGCCGCATCACCTGACTCGCCACCCGGTACCGGCCGTTAGGCACGTCGCGGGACCTGGTGACATGCACCGCGAGGGGGCCGGCCCACTCGTAGCCCCGGTCCTCGCCGTGGCGCAGCAGGCTGTCGGTGAGGATCTGGTCGACGCGGGCGCCGCGACGCTCGAGTTCCTCATAGGCGAACTCGGCCAGCTCGACGTCGTAGGCATTGGGGACGACGGTCCGGTTCTCGCTGCACACGACCGTGTTGTCGTCGCACTCCTTGCGCAGGGCCTCGACCAGTTCGACCGGTTCCTTGTGCCGCATCTGAGCGAGCAGCGAACCTCCGAAGCGCTCCAGCGCTCGTTCCAGGCCGGTGAGTGAACTCATGGCCTACCTCGCCTCCCGCTCCGCGAAGTCGCCCGGCCGGACCCGGGCCTCCTCCAGGGCCTCACGCAGCGTACGGCCGGTGCCGCCCCGCTCCTGGGGCAGTGCCCGGTCCGGCTGCGCCGGTACCTGGTGTGCGGCCTCGGTCCTACGACGGTCGTCCTCGGGAACGGTCATGCCGGGAAGCTCCTCACTCGTACGTTTCCTGTCGTGGTGTTCCGCTTTCCCCCAGCGGGTGCCCGGGCAACGGGAATCGACGCCTCCCCGGCAGGCCCCGGGCCCCGCCGTCGTCATCACGGCTGGGCCCGGGGCGAACCTTGCCCGTGCGGCACTACAGGAGGTCCCGTGGCACCGTCTCGTTCCACGTACGGGAGAACACCCGGCGCTCACCCTCGTAGCCGTCCAGCGTCGCGGCCACGAAGAAGTCCCGCTCGTCGCAGCTCAGGCGGGTGCTCGTCTCCACGCGGACGTCCCAGTCGTCGCGCCTGAAACGCATCGTCCAGCTCGACTCGCCGGTGGCCGACGTGAAGTCGTCGGCGACGGAGGTGTACCGCTCGTAGGCGCGGCGGCCGACGTCGAGATTGATCTCGTCGAAGTGGACGAGTCCCTGGTCCTTCACGATCTCCAGCTCGGCCCGGTAGTCGACCATGTCGCGTTTCACCTCCCACCGTCCCTCGGGAGCGGTCAGCCGGGTGGTGCGCACCGGAGGCGTGCCCTCGGGCTCCTCGAACGGGTTCGCCGCGATCTCGTCCGGCTCGTCCGTCGGGCGGACGGGGAGCGTGAGCGTGCTGGACCCCTCGTACACGCTCAGCAGGGCGGGCTCGGGAGGCGGCCAGGCGAGCGGCCAGTACGAGGTGGACAGCGACAGCCGGACCCGGTGCCCGGGCGGGAACGCCTGCGCCACACCGTTGAGCTGCACTGTCGCGCGGTAACGCGTGCCGGGCTCCAGGGCCTCGGGGTTCTCGGCGCTCTCCCTGCGGGTGATGTTGAGCAGGCCGTAGGTGACGCGGGTGGCTGCGCCGTCCGGGCTCACGTCGGACAGGCGAGCGGCCACCATGGCGACCGGCCGGTCGGCCGAGAGGTCGAGTTCCACGGTCGGCGAGCCGAGGATCTCCAGCCGTTCGGTCAGCGGCTCGGTCTCGAAGACGAGGGAGCCGCCGTCCTCCTCGCGCTGGTCGTACGGCAGGTCCGGCGGCGCGTTGTAGGAGGCCCACTTGCCCGCGAACTGGCCGACGGACAGCGGGGAACGCACCGTCATCGCGGCGCCCTCGCCGGCCGTCGCGTCCTCGCTGCCGGGGTCGCCGCCCGCGTCCCGCGGGTCGCCGATCCGATGGCGGGTCAGCGGATACGTCATGGGGTAGACGTGCGGGGACGGCCAGGTGGGCTCCGCGACCCAGCGGCCCGGGCGCTCCTCGTACGACGTGGACGGGGGCACGCTGTCCTGCATCCAGGTGCGCAGCATGGGGCCGTCCATGACGCCGTTGTCGACGCCCTTGAGCCAGTGGTCCCACCAGCGCACGACTTCCTGGAGGTAGCCGATGGCGGGCCCGGGCTCGCCGAGGTGGGGAAACTTGTGCGACCAGGGGCCGATGAGCCCCTTGCGGGGCACGTCCAGATGGCCGAGCAGCCGCGTCACGGCGTTGGAGTAGCCGTCCGCCCAGCCGCTGGAGGCGAGGACGGGACAGCGGACGGCCCGGTAGTCCTCGGAGACCGAGGCGTGGCGCCAGTAGTCGTCACGGCGCTGGTGGCGCAGCCAGGGCAGGACCCAGGGGCCGGTGTTCTCCAGGCGTTCGTGCCACATCTCGCGCCACCGGTCGCCGACCACCGCGGGGTCGGGGGGGCAGGTGGCGTAGGCGAACATGGTGCCGGCCTCGGCAAGGTTGTCCGACAGCATGGCGCCGCCCATGTAGTGCATGTCGTCGGCGTGCCGGTCGTCGGTGAAGGACGCGATGACGACGGCGCGCAGGCTCGGCGGCTGCCGGGCGGCCACCTGGAGGGCGGCGAAGGCACCCCAGGAGAGGCCCATCATGCCGGTGTTGCCGTCGCACCAGGGCTGGTCGGCGAGCCAGGCGAGGACCGCTTCCGCGTCGGCCTGCTCCTGTTCCAGGTACTCGTCCCTCAGTACCCCTTCCGAATCACCCGTGCCGCGCAGGTCGACGCGCACACAGGCATAGCCGTGCCCGGCGATGTAGGGGTGGTGCATGGAGTCGCGTACCGAGGTGAGGTCGCGTTTGCGGTAGGGGATGTACTCCAGCACCGCGGGCACGGGCTCGTTGTCCGAAGAGGTGGGGCGCCAGACGCGGGCCGACAGCTGGACACCGTCGGGCATCGGGATGCGGACGTCCTCCTCTTCCTTGGTCGCGTACGGCAGGTTGCTCACGTAACGCATGCGGTGGTCTTGCTCCTTAGTCGTGCGGTCGTTCCTGGGGGCTCTCGTCGAAGGTGAGTCCCAGGGCGGCAACGCAGTGGTCGTACTTCTCCCGCAGCTCCTTCTCGCTGTTCCCGCCGGTGAAGATGTGCGCCAGCTCGTAGCTGTAGCTGTCCTGCTGCGACAGGTCGGAGAGGGCCTGTCCCTCCTCGGTGGTGACGTCCACCCGCACGCCGTCGGCCTCGTTCTCGATACGGGCGAGGTCCTCGGCCGAGGGCACGTTGCGCACCACTCCGTCGGTGAACCACCGGTAGTACCACTTCGCGGCCATCGCGTAGGGGCCCTCGCGCTGGGGCATGCGCGGGTCCTCCCCGAGGGCGAGGCCGAGCATGCTGTGGTGGTTGGGCACACCGTCGACGTACTGGAACAGCTCGGCGTGGGACTGGGAGTGCCGGGGGTTGATCTCCAGCAGGTTGATCTCCTGCGTCTTGGGGTCGTAGAAGTACTCGACGCTGAAGGTGGCCTCGTCGAAGCCGATCTGGCGCATGGTGCGCTCGGTGACGTCGTGCAGCTGGGCGATCATCGGTGGCGGCAGCGTCGAGGGGTACTGGTGACGCTGGAAGCTCGACGTGCCGGGGTAGTTGATGGAGTCCAGTACGCCGTAGACGGTCACCTCGCCCTTGTGGACGTATCCCTCGACGGCGACCTGCAGGCCCGTCATCGCCTCTTCGGCGAGGCAGACCTGGGCGCCGACCCCGTCCATCTCGGGCGGCAGCTCCAGCTGGTCGAGGATGTACTCGAAGGGGCGGCCGACCCGGCTGATGCCCTCGCGTATCTGCCGGACGGCGTCACGGAACTCGTCCATGTCCTTGACGCCGAAGGCGAGTTCGGAGGAGTACGACAGCGCGGGCTTGACCCACATCGGGAAGCGCACGTTCTCGGGCGGCTTCGGGTCGTCGGTGTCCAGGTCGACCCGGCCGAACCGGGGGTGCCGGTCCGTGACCTTCTGCTGCTCCAGCCGGCTCCAGTACTTGTGCTCGCACTTGACCACCGACTCCAGGCCGGTGCTGCGGGTTCCGTACCGCTCGGCGAGGATGGGGACGAGGGTGCTGACCGGGAAGTCCCAGTAGCCGACGATCGCGTCGATGCTCCCGTCGAAAGCGTCCAGCACGGCCCGGGCCTTGTCGATGAGCTCCGGGACCGAGACCTCCCCGCCCTGCAGTTCCTCGACCGTCAACAACGGGTGGTATCGCAGCGACTTGGCTGCCGGCGCCGCTTCGAGCGTCGGCAGGTTGGCGTCGTCGAGACCGATCACGAACACGTTCTTCACGTCGTTCACGTCGTTCACGTCACTCACGTTCTTTTCTTGCACCAGTCACCTTCCAGTTCTTCCACGGCTCTTCCGGAAGATCGTCGGAGTACCCCTGAGCGGCGCGGCCAACCTCCCCCCGCCCGACGGAGGTGTGACGTCGGTCCGCCGGGACACCCGTGACCGCATGTTCATGCAGTGGCGTTCCACCGCGTTGCCCGTGTCCCCGCGCGAACGGGAGTAGACATGCTCATCCTTGTCGTGGCCTTCCTTCTGCTGACCGTGCTGATCGGGTCGGCCGCCTACCTTCCCTGGCCCGTGACCCTCGTGGCCGGCGTGGCCATCACCGTCTGGCTGGCGGTCTTCGCCGTCCGTGAGCGGCGCCGGTCCGGCCGCACCCGAAGGGCGTGACGTGATGCGACTGACAGCGCCCGGCCGGCGGGAGGCCGACACGCGGGAGACCGGCAGGCGGGACACCGAGGGGATGGCCGTGGCCTCCTTCGTCCTCGGCCTGGTCGGTCTCCTCGTCCTGAACTTCGTCCTCGGCCCCATCGCCATCGTCCTGGCCACCATGGCCCTGCGCCGGGACACGCCCCGTCGCTCCAGAGCGCTGCTCGGGCTGTGGCTCGGCATCGCCGACATCGTGGTGCTCGCCGTTCTCATGGCGGCGAACGGCACCACGTCGTGGAGCATCCTCGGCTGACCACGGTGTCACGCCGACCGGTACGGCCCGGCGAACGGCCCCACCGGCTGCGCCTCCCCCGAGCGGGGGGATATACGGTCAAATCGGCGCATACCTTGTGAGGAATTCCTGTACGACCCAGAGGAGTGGACGAACGTGACGGACGTATCGAGCACCGGCCCCACCCCGGACGACGACCGGGAGGTACTCACCAACCGGCAGGGACACCCGGTCCACGACAACCAGAATCAGCGGACCGTCGGTGCCCGCGGCCCCGCGACGCTGGAGAACTACCAGTTCCTCGAGAAGATCAGCCACTTCGACCGCGAGCGCATCCCCGAGCGCGTCGTGCACGCCCGCGGCGTGACCGCCTACGGCTACTTCGAGGCGTACGGCTCCTGGGGCGACGAGCCGATCGGCCGCTTCACCCGCGCCAAGCTCTTCGCGGAGCGCGGCAGGCGCACGGACCTGGCCGTCCGCTTCTCCACGGTGATCGGCGGCCGGGACTCCTCCGAGGCGGCCCGCGATCCGCGCGGCTTCGCGGTGAAGTTCTACACCGAGGACGGCAACTGGGACATGGTCGGCAACAACCTGGGCGTGTTCTTCATCCGGGACGCGATCAAGTTCCCGGACGTGATCCACGCCCTCAAGCCCGACCCGGTCACCTTCGAACAGCAGCCGCGCCGGATCTTCGACTTCATGTCGCAGACACCCGAGTCCATGCACATGCTGATCAACCTCTTCAGCCCGCGCGGCATCCCTGCCGACTACCGCCACATGCAGGGCTTCGGCGTCAACACCTACAAATGGGTGAACGAGGAGGGCGGCACGGTCCTGGTCAAGTACCACTGGATGCCCAAGCAGGGCGTGCGCAGCATGACCGAGGAGGACGCGGCCAACGTCCAGGCCGGCAGCCTCGGTCACGCCACCAAGGACCTCTACGAGGCGGTGGAGCGCGGCGACCACCCGGAGTGGGAACTGCTGGTCCAGATGATGGACGACCACGACCACCCCGAGCTCGACTTCGATCCGCTGGACGACACCAAGACCTGGCCGGAGCAGGACTTCCCGCCGAAGCCGGTCGGCAGGATGGTGCTCGACCGGATGCCGGACAACTACTTCGCGGAGAACGAGCAGATCTCCTTCGGTACCGGTGTCCTGGTGGACGGCCTGGACTTCTCCGACGACAAGATGCTCGTCGGCCGGACCTTCTCCTACAGCGACACACAGCGTTACCGGGTCGGGCCGAACTATCTCCAACTCCCGGTCAACCAGGCCAAGAACGCCGAGGTCCGTACGAACCAGCGTGACGGCCAGATGACGTACCACGTGGACGGCGGCGGCGAGAATCCGGTCGTGAACTACGAGCCGTCGATCACCGGTGGCCTGCGCGAGGGGCAGTACCCCACACTCGACGAGCAGGGACCGGAGATCCACGGCCGGCTCACCCGCAAGCGGATCCCCCGCACGAACGACTACATGCAGGCCGGGCAGCGCTACCTCCTGATGGAGGAGTGGGAGCGGGACGACCTGGTGAAGAACTTCGTCGCGCTGCTGTCCCAGTGCGACCGGCCGGTGCAGGAGCGGATGGTCTGGCACTTCCTGCTGGTCGAGAACGAACTCGGCCTGAAGGTGGGCGAAGGGCTCAAGATCAGTCCCCAGGACGTGGCCGGCCTTCAGCCGCTGGCTGGCCAGGACCTCACCGAGGAGGATCGCGAGCGGCTCGCCAAGCTGGGTGAGAACCCGCCCCGGGACGTCGCCGGGCTGACCATGACCCACTGCGTCCCCAACACGCGGCACACGGTCACGCGCTGAGCGCCGGGCAACGAGTGGCGTCACGGCTCCGCGGCCGGTTCACAGCCGGCCGCGGAGCCGTGTCCGCCAACAGGGTCAGCAGTACAGGTTGTTGCCCGTCGTCGTGCCGAGGATCTGCGTGAACCGCTGGTAGTTGTTCACCCTGCTCTGCACCTGGGCGGGGTTCTTGCCGTCGCACTCCAGCGAACCGTTGATGGAGCGGATCGTGTGACCGAAGCCCGCCCCGTTGACCATCGCGTTGTGGCCGGTCATGGAGCCGGGGCCGGACTGGGTGTTCCAGTACCAGAGACCCGTCTTCCAGGCCACGGCGGCGTCGTTCTGCACGAGCCAGGGGTTGTTCAGGAGGTCGATGCCGAGCGCGTCGCCCGCTGCCTTGTAGTTGAAGTTCCAGCTGAGCTGGATCGGCCCGCGCCCGTAGTAGGCGGCCTGGCCGGCCGGACAGCCGTACGGCCGGCCCCAGTCGCAGTAGTGCGGGTAGTTGGCGGTGTTCTGCTCGACGATGTGGACCAGCCCGCCGGTCTCGTGACTGACGTTGGCGAGGAAGGCCGCGGCCTCCTGCTTCTTCACCGTGTCGCTGCCGGTGTTCGCGAAGGCCGGGTAGGCGCTCATCGCGGCCTTCAGCCCGCTGTAGGTGTAGAAGGAGTTCCGGCCCGGGAACATCTGGTTGAACTGCGCTTCGCTCACCACGAACCCGGAGGGGTTGGTGGGTCCGCCGTCACAGGCGTACGGCTCCCAGAACCAGGTGCTGATGGTGGGGTCGTAGCCCGGGTTGTCGTGCTCGGCGATGTACGCCTTGCCGTCGGTGTACCGGACGATATTTCCGGTGACGTAGGCCTTGCCCGCCACCCAGTTCGGGTAGCTCGAACAGGCCGCGGCGGACGCGCCCGACGCCGGCAGGATCACCGGCGCGGCGCATCCGAGGACGACCGCGGCCACGAACGCAGAGATACGACGCCTCGACACAGGACCAACTCCTTCGCGGAGCACGGCCGCACCCGTACGAGGGCAGAGCGGAGCAGACCTTGTACGCGCGCCGGTGACACCGGCCGCGGCGCACGGAGCGGCCGTGGTGGGGGGTGTGGAGGCACACTCAACTCCCTTGGTCTGGACCAGTCAAGGGTGTAGACCAGTCAACTCGCCCCGCAGCCGCCCTCCGCCCGCTCCGCCTCAACTCAGCGGCTTCTCCAGCACGGCCTTGCGGTGGCTGAACGTCTCGATCGAGTAGCGGCCGTGGTAGTTGCCCATGCCGCTCTCCCCCACGCCCCCGAAGGGCAGGTCGGAGACCGTGAGATGGGCGAGCGGCAGACCGAAGCCCAGGCCTCCGGAGGACGTCTCCTCGGCGAGCCGCTCCCGGGTCACGTCCGACTCGGTGAAGACGTACAGGGCGAGGGGCTTGTCGCGGTCGTTGATGAACCCGATGGCGTCGTCCAGCCCGGGGACGGTCACGATCGGCAGAACCGGGCCGAAGATCTCCTCGCGCATGACCGGCGCGTCGGGCTCGACGTCGGCCAGGACGGTCGGCGCGATGTACTTCGTCGCGCGGTCGCTGTCGCCGCCCACGACGACCCGGCCGGAGCCGAGCAGCCCGCTGAGCCGGTCGAAGTGCCGCTCGTTGATGATCCGGCCGTACTCGGGGGAGCTCGCCGCGTCGGCCCCGAACAGCGCCTCCACGGCCTTGGCCAGCGCGGGCTCCAGGGCGCGGGCGGTCTCCGGGTCGGTCAGGACGTAGTCGGGGGCGACGCAGGTCTGCCCGGCGTTGAGGAACTTGCCGCGCACCAGACGGTCGGCGACGACGGCCGGGTCGGTGTCCCGGTCCACGAACGCCGGGGACTTGCCGCCGAGTTCGAGGGTGACCGGGGTGAGGTGCCGGGCGGCGGCGGTCATCACGATGCGTCCGACCGTGCCGTTGCCGGTGTAGAAGATGTGGTCGAACCGCTCGGCGAGCAGGGCCGTCGTCTCGGGGACACCGCCCTCGACGACGGCGACGGCCTCGGTGTCGAGGAACCGGGGCAGCAGCCGGGCGAGCTCGGCGGAGGTGGCCGGGGCCATTTCGCTGGGCTTGACGACGACCGCGTTGCCCGCGGCCAGGGCGCCCAGCATCGGGGCGAGCAGGAGCTGCGCCGGGTAGTTCCAGGGGGCGATGACCAGGACGACACCGAGCGGGTCGTACCGCGTCCAGGCCGTCGCGTCGGCGCCGAGGTGCGCGGGGACGGGGGCGGACTCGGGGCGCAGCCACCCGTCGAGGTGCTCCAGGGTGTGGTCGATCTCCCGCACGACGAAGTCGATCTCCGTACGGAAGGCCTCGGTGGAGCTCTTGCCCAGGTCGGTGTGGAGGGCCGCGGCCAGGTCCTCGCCGTGCGCGGTGAGCATCTCGCGCAGGCGGCTCAGCTGGCCGGTACGCCATTCGACGGGCTTGGTGCGGCCTGAGCGGAAGGTGGCGCGCAGCCGGGCCACGACGTCGGCGGGCTGCTCGGGGGTGGGCTGGTTCACGGTGCCTCGCTGGTCGGGGCGGGCCGGCGGCCCGCGCACGGTGGATCGAGCGACAAGCTCGATGTATATACCAACCATTTATACGGCATCATTCATTCCGCACAGGCCGAAACGGTCGCCCGTGAGCGACAGGTCACACCAAGGGCCCACCGGGACCCCTCGGACGGCGGATTTCCGCGCCACCCCGCCGGGCGGGTCCGTCGGCCGGAGCGGGAGCGCCGGCGGCGGCGTAGGCGGGCCGCCGCCCCGGGCAGTCAGCGGTCGGCGCGCCACTGGTGGACGCCGTCGGCACGCGCCACCTGTACGCATCGCCGCGCGGAGTGAGCGGGGCGCGGTCGGGCCGCCGTTTGCGAGCCGGGCGTCATGCTCCCGTCCGCGTGTAGTGGTGGGCCCGGACCCTGCGCAGCCACGCCTCGACGGGTGCCTCGTCGGCCTGCTCCGGCAGGACGCTGCGGGTCTCGTCGAAGGCGGACTCGTAGTGCTTGAGCAGGGGCAGCGCGGCCATGGCGTCGGCCGCCACCTGTTCGCCGAAGCGGTGGTACTCCTCGGGGTTCTCGACGCGGATGCTCAGGCGGCCGGTGGCGTACAGCTCGAAGCCCTGGTGGCACAGGCGCCGCAGGTGCCGGGCGTGCTTGGCGGTCCGCTTGCGGGTGTCCGCGGAGAACGAGTTGTCGCCCCGGTCGTAGAGCCGCTTGAACTGCTGGGTGGCGAAACCGAGATAGGCGTCACGGACCCGCTTCGCGGAGAGGAGGGTCGTGCGCAGACCGATCAGCTCGTCGCCCAGCGGCGTGCGGACCTCGTACAACTCCTCGGGCAGCCACACCAGTTCGGTCACGGTCGGGTTGCCGCCCAGGGCGAGCCTGCACCACTTGGCCGCTTCGTGGAGCGTGCTGTCGGGCTTGGTGGTGACGTGGGACTCCTTCGGCCCGTGGAGGCCGTGCAGGTCTTCGGTGGGGGCGGCGAACATGCCGAGCCGGTCCACGTCGGAGCCCTCGTGGGCCAGGCCGTAGGCGGTCGAACCGACGATGCCGGACAGCAGGATGTTCCTGGTGGTCACAGCCGTCCCCCCTTTTTCACCCTTGTCGCCTCGCCCCGTCTGCCTGGTGCGAGCCGGGGGGCTCACTCAAGGTCATCACCCGGGAGGCGCGGAGTACAGCGGTTTTCCCGGCGCCACGGCCTCGGACACAGGGCGGTGTCTCGTCGCGTTTCATCGCGTCGTGGCCCTCGCCGCGCGGACCGGGTGGCCGCTGAGCTGCGGGTCTGCGCGGGCCCCGGCCTCCTTCGTCCCTTCTCGTCGCAACTCGAAACAGAGGTTCGAACGACCGTCACAGTCGAAGGAAGCCGGCCGGCTGCCCCATCCCTTTCCGAAGTCAGGACATCACCATGCGCAGTGACAAGAGGAAGTCGGACCGCCGACGCGACCGGTCGCTCACCGAGGCCCGTTCGGCCGCCCTCAGCGGCGTCGTCAGCGGGCTGGTGCGCGCTGTCGTGGACTGGTTGCGCACGGCGATCTAGCGTGCCGGTCCTTCGGGGATCCGGGCCGTGGCAGGCGGCCCGGATCCACCCATCCACTCACCAGAACAGCCAGCAAATCCCGGACGCGGGAGGACTTACGGACCAATGAGCACGAACCCACCCTCCGGCATCGACCGGATCACGGGATCCGTTCGAACTCACATCCCACAAAGGCCTCTTCGCGACGATGATGGTGGCATGAAGCGGGGTGAGTCGGCATCGGGCACGAGTCGTCACAAGGCGATCGCCGGCACGTCACGTCTGATCGCTCGCCCTCGGGTCGCGCCAGGTCCGCTGCGTGAGCTCAAGGACCTCACGTACGAGGCCTATGTCTCGGCGGGAGCGCCCACGCTCAATGAGCTGAGCGACCGGATGATCGACGACGACGAGGTGGACGCCTGTCCGTCCAGGGACACCATCGCCCGTCTGATCGGTATGCCCGAGGCCCCCGCCAAACAGGCGGATGTGGTGGCCCTCGTCGAGCTGCTCACCGCCATGGCCGGTGGGGACGGCCCTGCAGCCGGGCGGCAGGCGGCCCGGTTGTGGACCAGGATCCAGCTCGCCGAACCGCTGGGGCGTCACATCTCGGCACTCGATCCCTACGAGTTGGACGTGCACCGAGTCGTCGCCCTGGAGGGCCACACCGGTCTCACCCCGTACCTGGACCGTGACCACGACACGAGACTGCGCGAGATCGTCACCGACGCCGTGACCGGACTGAGCCGACTCGCCATGCTGGTCGGCAACTCCTCCACCGGCAAGACCAGGGCCTGCTGGGAGGCGCTCCGTCAGCTGCCCTCAGGCTGGCGCCTGTGGAGACCCGCCGACCCCGAACGCGCGACGGACGCTCTCGCGGACCTCGATCACGTCGGCCCCCGCACCGTGGTCTGGCTCGACGAGGCCCACCACCACCTCCTGTCGCGCAGTCAGGGTGAAGCGATCGCCGACAAGGTCCGTGGCCTGCTGGCAGACGGCTCCCGGGCTCCCGTCCTGGTGCTCGGCACCATCTGGTCCGGCCTCGAGTACTTCGAACTGCTGACCCGTGCACCTGCGCTCAACGAACCGGACCCGCACAAACAGGCGCGGCGTCTGCTGGCCGGTCAGCACCTGCACGTACCGAGTTCCTTCGGCCCCGACGCGATCGAGGCCCTGCGGACGTCCTCGGACCCCCGGCTCATCACCGCCGCCCGGTTCGCGTCCGACGGCATGGTCGCCCAGTATCTCGCCGGGGCGCCGACGCTGCTCGACATCTACAACGCGGCGGTCCCCGAGACCAGGGCACTGCTGCAGGCCGCCATGGACGCACGCCGTCTGGGCCACCCACGCGGGATCCCGCTTCCGTTCCTGACCGCCGCCGCCGAGGCCTACATCAGTGACACGGACTGGGACCTCACGGACGACCACGACTGGCCCGAGAAGCCGTTGGCGATCCTCACCAAGCCCGTCATGGGGGCGCGAGGACCACTGCACCCTCTGAAACGGCCACGAGGCGCCGGGCCTCGCAGTGCGCGGGGCGTGCCGCAGGCGTATCGCCTCGCGGACTACCTGGATCAGTACGGGCGTTCGGAGCGCCTGCTCGACCACGTTCCCGAACTGTTCTGGCAGGCGGCGAGAACCCATTGCGGACCGGAAGTCGCAGGTCTCTTCGCGTTGGAAGCGGCGAACCGGGGAGTCGTCCGGCATGCCTGCTCCCTGTGGATCAGAGCGGGGCGCCACGACCGTGCCGCCGAGCTCCTGGCCGAGGCCGGCCGTCTGACGGAGGCTCTGGACTGGATCGACAAGGCGGCTTCCGCCGGCCGCACCGACTGCCTCTCGGTGGCCGGCGACTGGCTCATGCGTGCAGGTCGCGTGGATGAGGCCCAGCGCTGGTACGAACGTGCCGTCGCTGCAGGGCACTCGGGGATTCTCTGTCATGTGGCCGACCAGCTCCTCCTGGCGGATCGCGTACAGGAGGCCCTGAGCTGGTACGAGCGGGCCATCGAGGCCGATCACTTCGAGTCGCTTCCCCACGCGGCGCAACAGCTGGTGGCCGCCGGTCTCCTCGACCGGGCCGGTCCTCCCTGGTCACTGCCCCTGCGAACGGCGGCGGAGATCGACCACTGGGCGACGAAGTCGACGCAGTGGTACACGACGGCCACCGTCGCCGGCAGCTCCGAGGCCCTGCGGCAGGTGACGGACGGTCTCGTCGGCGCGGCACGGCCCGACGAGGCGCTCCGGTGGTTCGAGCTGGCCGCCGAGGCGGGCCACACCGAAGCCCTGCAGCTCGCCGCCGAACTCCTCATCGGCGAGGGCCGTTTGGACGAGGCCCTCGACTGGTGCGAGCGTGCCCTGGCCGCGGGCCATGCGGACGCCCTGCAGAAGGTCGCCGGCCGCGTGGAGGACCCCAGCGAGAACATCGACTGGTTCGAACGGGCCGCGGCGCTCGGCCAGTTGTCGGTTCTCCGCCCGGCCGCCGAGCACCTCGCCGCCGTGGGGCGCCTGGACGAGGCGCTGGACCGGTACGGCCGCATCGCCGACGCCGGTTGTACGGAGGTCCTGACGGAGGCCGCCGATCACCTCGCCGACGCCGGTCGTATGGACGAGGCACTGGGCTGGTACGAGCGCGCCGCCGCCGCGGGTCATGTGGAGGCACTGCAGCTCGTGGCCGACTGCCGCGCCAACATGGGCGATCTCGACACGGCTCTCGCCTGGTACGAACGGGCTTGGGCGGCGGGCCAGCCGGAGGCCCTGATGGCGGCTGCCACCGAGTTGTCCACGTCCGGCCGGGAAGAGGAGGCACTGCACTGGTACCGGCGAGCGGCCGAGGCCGGCTACGCGGAGGCGTGTGTCCACGCGGCGGTTGAGCTGATCCTGGCGGATCGCAGTGCCGAGGCCGTCGACTGGTGCCACAAGGTGATCGAAAGTGGCGGGTGGCCCGCGAAACGGGTCGCTCTCTACGAGCAGATCGCTCAGCAGCTCGCACACCTGGGGTACTTGGACGAGGCGTCGGAGTGGGGCGACCTCGCCGCGTCCGAAGGTCCCACGCACGTACATGCCGAGGTCGGCGGCCATCTCCTGGCCGAGGGACGGCGCGCGGACGCTCTGCTCTGCTTCGACCGCGCGGCGGCGGCGGGCGGTACCGATGTTCTGGCGTCCGTCGGAGCTGAACTGGCCAAGGCCGAAGGCCTGGACCAAGCACTCCCCTGGTACGAACGCGCGGCGGCAGCCGGCCACACCAACGCCCTCACCGAAGCCGCGAACCAGCTGGCAGACGGCAAGCGCCTCGACGAAGCACTCCCCTGGTACGAACGCGCGGCGGCAGCCGGCCACACCAACGCCCTCGCCGAGGCCGCCGACCAGCTCAGCAAGGTCAAGCGCCTCGACGAAGCACTCCCCTGGTACGAACGCGCGGCGGCAGCCGGCCACACCAACGCCCTCGCCGAAGCGGCCGGCCGACTCGTCAGAGCCGAGCGCCTCGACGAAGCACTCCCCTGGTACCGGCGCGCGGCGGTGGCCGGTGCGGCCGCGCCGGACGAAGCACAGGATGTCCTGCGCAAGCTGGGCAACGCCGACCTGGCCGCCCGATTACACGCCTACGGGTACACCCCGGAGGGGGACATAGCAGCCGAGTGGACGACCGCGGACTGCGAATGAGCGTGGCCGTGCCGCGCTGAGGCGTTCGGTGTGAGCAAGGCGCTAGCTCGCGAACGGGACCTGTGCCGCGGGGGTGGCCCTGCCGGTGAACGGGTGCTGCCACAGTCCCCGCGCGGCGAGCCGGGGCAGGACTCCCTCGCCGAACCAGTACGCCTCCTCCAGGTGCGGGTAGCCGGAGAGCACGAACTCGTCGATGCCCAGGTCGTGGTACTCGGCGATGCGCTCGGCGACCTCGTCGTGGCTGCCCACGAGGGCGGTGCCCGCGCCGCCGCGCACGAGACCGATGCCGGCCCACAGGTTGGGGTAGATCTCCAGACCGTCCCGGCTGCCGCCTCCGTGCAGGGCGAGCATCCGCTGCTGCCCCTCGGACTCGCTGCGGGCGAGCCCGGCCTGTACGGACTTCACCGTCTGCGGGTCGAAGCCGGCGAGCAGCCGCTCGGCCTCCGCCCAGGCCTGCTCGGAGGTGTCGCGTGTGATGACGTGCAACCGGATGCCGAACCGGACGTCGCGGCCCTCCTTCTCCGCCAGTGCGCGGACCCACGCGATCTTCTCGGCGACCTGCGCGGGCGGTTCGCCCCAGGTGAGGTAGACGTCCACGTGCCGGGCGGCGATCTCGCCCGCGATGGGGGACGATCCGCCGAAGTACACCTCGGGGACCGGGTCGGGCAGCCGGGCGAGGCGGGCGTCCTCGACCCGCAGGAACTCGCCGGACAGGTCGACGGTCCTGCCCTCCCACAGGCCCCGCACGATCTGCAGGAACTCGCCGGTGCGGCGGTAGCGGGCGTCCTTGTCGAGGAAGTCGCCGTACGCGCGCTGCTCGTGGCTCTCGCCGCCGGTGACGACGTTGAGGAGGAGCCGTCCGCCGGACTGCCGCTGGAACGTGGACGCCATCTGCGCGGCGAGCGTCGGCGACACGGACCCCGGCCGGAAGGCGACCAGGAACTTCAGCCGCTCGGTGTGCTGGCTGACCATCGCGGTGGTCAGCCAGGCGTCCTCGCACCAGGCGCCGGTGGGCGTGAGCGCGCCGACGAAGCCGAGGTCCTCGGCCGCCCGGGCGATCTGGCTCAGATAGGCGACCGTCGGCGGCCGGTCCCGCCCGGACACCGTGGCCGGGGTGCCGTGTCCGCCCCCGACGACATGGCGGCTGTCTCCGTTGGTGGGCAGGAACCAGTGAAAGGTGAGGGACACGGGGGCGTTCTCCGATCGAGGGTGTTCTTCGAGGTGGGGCGGGATGCCGGCCTCAGAGGAGGCCGTGGCGCGGCGGCGGGGTGCCGTTGAGCACGTACCGGCCGATGTGCTGGATCTTCCAGCGGGCCGGGTCGTGCAGTGTGTGCGTCCGGGCGTCACGCCAATGCCGGTGCAGATTGAGGGAGTTGAGGGCGGAGCGGGTGCCGGCCACCTCGAAGAGCGCGCTCGACACCTCGACGGCGGTGGCAGCGGCGTGAGCCTTCGCGGCGGCCACCGCGACGGACGCCTCGGCGGCCGTCGCGTCCGTGAGGTCGGCGCGGGCGGTGTCGACCTCACGGGCCGCCACGCCCAGGAGCGCCTCGGTGGCCCGCACCTGGACGGCCAGTTCCCCGAACCGCTGGATGAGCAGGGGGTCCTCGGCCGCGGTCTCGAAGCCGCTCTCGAACCACGGTCGGCTCTTGGTACGGACGAACTCCACGGCCTCGGAGAGCGCGCCCGCCGCGATCCCGGCGTCGATGGCGGCGTGCAGCAACTGGGCGACCGCGCCGTGCAGTTGCGGGCCTTCGAAGGTGAGGTGGTGGGGAACGACCCGGTCGGCGGGTACGGACACGGCGTCGAGGCGGACGGTCCCGCTGGCCGTGGTGCGCTGGCCCATGCCGTCCCAGTCGTCGACGACCGTGACCCCCGCGGCGCCCCGGGGCACGAACGCGACGTGCAGCCTGTCGTCCGCGGCGCGGGCTAGGACGGGAATCCAGTCGGCGAAGAGGGCGCCCGTGGCGTAGTGCTTGACCCCGGTGAGGACGTACGAGCCGTCCGGGAGCCGCTCCAGTCGGGTGCGGATGTCCTGGACGTGTTTCGTGCCGGCCTCCGACTGGGCGTTGCCGAAGCGGCGCCCGGCGAGCACCTCGCCGAAGAAGAACGCGCGCTGCTGCGGGGTCCCCTGGCGGCGGAGCACGTTGACGTAGACGAAGTGGCTCTGCGGGATCTGGGCCAGGCCGGCGTCGGCGGACGCGAGGAGCCGGAAGATCTCGGCGAGCGTCTCCTGGCGTACGTCGGCGCCGCCGTACTCGGCCGGCACGGTGACGGCGAGCAGTCCGGAGGCGGAGAGCCGGTCCACCTCCTCGTGCGGGAGGGCGCGTTCGCTGTCGCGCCGGGAAGCTCCGGCCCGGAACCCGTCGGCCAGGGCCGCCGCGACGGCCAGGGCCTCGGCGTCGTCGGCGATGACGTCGGCGGCGACGGCGGCGGTCCTCGCGGGGTCCCCCGTGGAGGCTCCCACGGCGGTCCTGGCGGACGTGTTCGCGGACACGGTCAGCCCGCCGCGGCCAGGACCGGTGTGCGGCCCAGCGCCTCGGAGAACTGGTCGAGCACCTGGGTCAGCGCCTCGGTGGCCTCGGGCGCCACGGCGAGTCCGCCGTCCTCACCCACCGAGATGTCCTTGTCGAGGGTGAACCAGCCCTGGACCACGTGGCGGGCGCCCATGGAGCTGAGCACCGGCCGCAGGGCGTAGTCGATGGCCAGCACATGTGCAGTCGTACCACCGGTCGCCAGGGGCAGCACCGTCTTCCCCGTGAGTGCGTACTGCGGGAGCAGGTCGAGCAGTGCCTTGAGGACTCCGGAGTAGGCGGCCTTGTAGACGGGGGTGCCGATGACGACGCCGTCGGCACGTGCGAAGAGGGCGGTGGCCTCGACGATCGCCGGATGCCGGAAGTCGGCGCCGAGCAGTGCCTCCGCAGGGATCGTACGGACGTCGAGCGGAATCACCTCGTGGCCCTGTGCCGTCAGCCGGGCGTCGAGGTGGCGCAGAAGACGGTTGGTGCGGGAGGAGGCGGAGGGACTGCCGGATACGGACAGAACGGTGGCCATGGGTTCTCTTTCGGAACGGGGGTGCCTCCGCGCGGGAGGCGCCCCGGGGTGAGCGGTCAGGAGTACCAGGTGGGTCCGGGCAGTTCGCCCTCGAACAGCCAGCGGCCCGCTTCTCGCCGCTTGTTGGCGACAGCGGAGTGCAAAAGGAGCCGGACTCAGGCGTGGACCGCCACGGATTCGCTTTCGGTGTCCGGGAGTCGGGCTTCCAGTTCGCGTACGAGGGGCAGCACACGGCGGCCGAAGTACTCGACCTCCTCGTGGTAGTGGAGGAAGCCGAGGAGAAGCAGGTCGACGCCGAGGCGCTTGTAGGCCACGATCCGCTCGGCGACCTGCTCCGGGGTGCCGATCAGCCCGGTACGGAAGCCGTCGTTGTACTGGACGAGGTCCTCGAAGGAGGAGTCCTGCCACATGCCCTTGCCGTCGGCGGTGGACCGGCCGGCCTGCTTGACGGCGGCGCCGAAGCCCTCGACGGCCTCGCGGTCGGCGTGTGCCACGATCTCGCGCAGGGTTTCGCGGGCCTCGGCCTCGGTGTCACGGGCGATCAGGAAGCCGTTGAGGCCGAACTTCGGTGCCGTACGGCCGACTTGGGCGGCCGACGCGCGTACGTCCGCGAGCTGTTCGACGACGCCGTCGAAGTCCTTGCCGTTGGAGAAGTACCAGTCGGAGACCCGGCCGGCCATGGCGCGCGCGGCGCTGGAGTTGCCGCCCTGGAAGATCTCCGGGTGGGGGCGTTCGGGAGTGTTGAGGGGCTTGGGCTTGAGGGAGAAGTCACGCAACCGGTAGAAGTCACCGGCGAGTTCGGTGTGGTCCTCGGTCCAGATCTGGCGCAGGGCCTGGATGAACTCCTCGGAGCGGCGGTAGCGCTCGTCGTGCTCCAGCCACGGTTCACCGAGGGCGGTGAACTCGTCCTTGAACCAGCCGCTGACGACGTTCACCGCGAAGCGGCCGTTGGACAGGTGGTCGGCCGTGGCGCCGAGTTTGGCGAGTACCCCTGGGTGCCACAGGCCCGGGTGGACCGCCGCGATGACCTTGAGACGCTGGGTGGCGAGCAGCAGGGCGAGGCTGAAGCTGGTCGACTCGTGCTGGAACTCGGCGCCGTAGCTGGCCATGTAGCGGACCTGGCTGAGGGCGTAGTCGAAGCCGTTGTTCTCAGCGAGGACGGCGAGTTCGCGGTTGTAGTCGTAGCCCCAGTCGGTGCGTTGTTCGATCGTGCTGGTGACGAGACCGCCGCTGACGTTGGGGACCCAGTAAGCGAAGCGGACGGGATCTGCGGAAAGGTTCTCTGCAGGCATGCGGAACTCCTGTTGCGGGAATTCGGGCAGCCGAATTCGGCAGGGCGTGGGGAATTGCCGAATCAGGGCAGCGCAAGGCGACTCACGGCTGTCGGCAGCCGCGGAAGAAAAGGTGGGGTGAGGCGCAGCGGATCCGGAGGATCAGGCCGCGAGGCAACAGGCGGCGCTGGAGACACGCGCGAGGTCGACATGGCGTCGCCGCGTGAGGTCCAGTCGCATCATCATGTTCTCGATCGTGGCAGGCATCGGTCCGGACCGTCAAGGAATACCCGGTCGGTCTCGTATCCCGGACCGGTCAATTGCACGACGGTGCGCCGGACGTCCTTCGAACAGGGTGGCGCGGGTACGGAATTCCGCGGGAGTGCGAACAGCGCAGCTGGAACCGGGACGGGCGGGGCGATGTGAGCGTGTCGCCGTCCGGCCGTCGTGATCGGCGGCCCGTCGGAGGAACGGTCCGCGGTGGAGCGGCACGCGCCGACGGGACGACGTTCAGTCCTCGTCGCCCGCCCGGATCACCACGAGGAAGGCGTCCGACTCCAGGTCCATCACGACCGCCGCGGCCTCTCCCTCGTCCCGGCGTCGCGCCGCGTACTCCTCGGCGGGCCAGGAGCCTCGCGGGGCTCCTGCGGGAAAGCGCTTCAGCACCTTCGCACTCATGACGGCGGACTCCTCCCGGACCGGTCGGCGACCCTGTCGCCTTCATCTTCTGCGTTGTCGACTCTTCTGCCCCCGATCTGCGCGCACATGTGCCGGTACCCGCGGCACGATGCCGCGGGTACACGACGGACACGACAGACACGACAGACACGACAGACACGACAGACACGACAGACGCGGTGAGCCGCGGGCCCGGCCGTCACCGGCCGTCAGCCGGCAGGGCGCGCACCGCCTCCCGCCGTGGCCTGCTCGCGCTGCCCGGCGGCCCCGCCGTCGGGCCCCTCGTCCCGCTTCCGGCTCAGCCGGCCCGGCCACCAGGCGGCCCTCCCTATGTCCAGCGTCAGCGCCGGCACGAGCAGGGACCGCACCACAAGGGTGTCGAGCAGGACACCGAAGGCGACGATGAACGCGATCTGCACGAGGAAGGCCAGCGGGATCACTCCGAGGGCGGCGAAGGTGGCGGCCAGTACGACACCGGCCGAGGTGATCACGCCACCCGTGGCGACCAGACCGCGCAGGACGCCCTCACGCACGCCGTGCCGCAGCGACTCCTCCCGCACCCGGGACATGAGGAAGATGTTGTAGTCGACTCCCAGGGCCACCAGGAACACGAAGCCGTACAGCGGCACGGACGAGTCGGTGCCGGAGAAGCCGAGGACGTGCTGGAAGACGAGAGACGAAATGCCCAGGGTGGCAAGGAAGTTGAGAGCCACCGTCGCCACCAGGACGGCGGGCAGGAGCAGCGAGCGCAGCAGCAGGGCGAGGATGGCGAAGATGATGGCGAGCACCACGGGGACGATGAGCGTGCGGTCCCGCTCGGCCGTGCGCTGGGTGTCGTACTGCTGAGCCGTGTAGCCCCCGACGAGGGCGTCGGCGCCGGGCACGGCGTGGACCGCGGTACGCAGACGCACCACGGTGTCCTTGGCCTCGTCGCTGTCGGCGGCGGAGCGGAGGGTGACGTCGATGCGTACCCGGCCGTCGACGATCCGGGGTTCACCACCGGGGCGGCCCGACCCGGTGACGCCGGCGGCGTCCGCGACACCCTGGGTCCGCCGGGCCGCGGCGACGACCTGATCGAGCCGGTCGGCGTCGGCGACGACCACGGCGGGGTTTCCGGAGCCGCCCGGGAAGTGCTCGCCGAGGGTGCGCTGTGCGGCGACGGAGGGCGCGTCGTTCACGAAGATCTCGTCGAGGGGTACGCCCTTGGAGGTGAGGGTCGGCGCGAAGGCCGCGCAGGCGAGCAGACCGGCCAGGGAGAACGCCCAGACCTTGCGTGGAGCCCTGTCCACCAGGTGTGCGACCCGGGTCCACAGGCCCGACACGCTGCCACCGCCGTCGGTGGAGCGGGGCTTGGCCGGCCAGTAGGCGGCCCGCCCGAGGAGGACGAGGACCGCGGGCAGGAACGTCAGTGAGCTGACGACGGCGCAGACGATGCCGATCGCGCCCACCGGTCCGAGGGCGCGATTGTTCGTCAGGTCGCTGAGGAACAGGGCCAGCAGACCGAGGGCAACGGTCGCGCCGCTGGCGACGACGGCGCCCCAGGACTCGCGCAGCGCGGCTCGTACGGCGCCGAACCGGTCGGCCCCGGTGGTCAGTTCCTCGCGGTACCGGGCGGTGAGCAGGAGGGCGTAGTCGGTGGCCGCGCCGATCACCAGGATGGAGAGGATGCCCTGGACCTGTCCGTCGACCCGGAGTATGTCGCGTGCGGCGAGTGCGTAGACGATCGCGCAGGCCAGGCCGAGCGCGAGGACCGAGCCGACGATGATCACCAGGGGCAGCAGCACACTGCGGTGGACGAGCAGCAGGATGACGAGGACGGTGACCAGCGCGACGACCAGCAGCAGTCCGTCGATGCCGGCGAAGGCGTCGGAGAGGTCCGCCTGGCTGGCGGCGGGCCCGGCCAGCTGGACCGTCGCGCCGTCGACGCGCTCGGCCGCTTTCCGGATCCTTTCGAGGGCGACCGGGAGGTTCTCTTCGAGGTCGGGCCGCAGCTGGACGACGCCCTGGAGCGCCTTGGCGTCGTCGGAGACGATCGCGGGCGACGGGGTGCCGACGACGCCCGGTGCGCCGGCGAGCGAGGCGAGTTCCCGGGTGGCGGCGCTTCGCAGAGCGTCGGCCGTCGCGGAGTCGTCGGGGGTCCAGACGACGATCGCGGGCAGCGTCTCGTCCTGCTGGAAGGCGCGCTGTTCGTCGATGACCGCGGTGGATTCGGCGCTGCGGGGCAGGAAGGCGGCCTGGTCGTTGGTCGCCACCTCGCCGAGCCGGCCGGCGAAGGGGCCCAGCGCGCCGCCGATGCCCAGCCAGGCGATGAGCAGGACGACGGGGACGAGCAGACGGGCCCGCCGGGGCGAGATGGTCATCGTTCTCCAGAGGGATCGATCCGGTAACTCAACAATGAACAATCTTAATCATTGAGATACATGGGTGCCGCGAGCATAGACGACACGTCTTCTTCCGCCATGACCCGGCCCATGGATGCGGGCGGCCCGCGAAAACCCGGTGTCCGGCCCGGCTGGATCACCGTGGCGGGGAGCGGGGCGTCCGGCCGTTCAGCGCCCGGACGAACGCAGCGTCGACAGCTCCTCGTTCATCGCCGCGAGGAAGCGCAGCACCACGGCCAGTTCGTCGGCCGTGAACTGCGACCGGGCGGCCTCCGTGGCGTCGGCGAGGGGACGGAAGTGCGACCGCGCCGCCGACCGCGCGTCGGCGGCGTAGTACAGGTGGACCACCCGGCGGTCGGCGCTCTCCCTGACCCGGCGGATGTGTCCCGCGCGCTCCAGCCGGTCCACGCAGGCGGTCACGGCGCCGGAGGTCAGTCCGAGGTGCTCGCGCAGCCCGCCCGGTGTCATCGGCCCGTCGGAGTCCAGGATCGCCGCCAGCGCCTGGACGTCCGTGGCGTGCAGGCCCTGGTCGGCCGCGAACCCGTGCACCAGGCGGTTGATCTCGCCGTTCATCCGCCGCAGACGCACGGCGAACGCCTGCAGATCGGTCACCGCGGTGCCGTCCCCGGCCGGGCCCTCGCGGGGCTCCCGATCTCCTGCCCGGCTCTCCCGGTCGTCTGCGCTGGCCACACGCTCAGCCTATAGAAGGCTCCGCCCTCCCCGGCCCGGGCCGTCACCGGTCCCGACCGCCCGGGAACCGGTCGCACGCTGTGGCCCGCTCGGCGCATCCGCGGCGGCGCCCGCCGGGGAAGGGATCACCGGGAGAAGTGACGCCGAGACGGAGGACGGACCACCCATGAGCAGCGACCTCACCGTGCCCGCGCCGCGCTGTCTGGTGACGGGCGCGACGGGATACATCGGCGGACGTCTCGTCCCCGAGCTCCTGGACGCGGGACACCGGGTGCGCTGCATGGCCCGCTCCCCCGGCGCGCTGCGAGACCATCCGTGGGCGGGCGACGCCGAAGTGGTACACGGCGATGTCACGGACGCCGAGTCGGTCGCCGAGGCGATGCGGGGCGTCGACGTCGCGTACTACCTGGTGCACGCGCTGGGCACGGGCAAGGGCTTCGAGGAGACCGACCGCAGGGCGGCGCGGATCTTCGGGGAGCAGGCCCGCGCGGCGGGGGTACGCCGGATCGTCTACCTGGGCGGACTCACACCCGCCGGGGTGCCCGACGAGGAGCTGTCGCCGCACCTGCGGTCCCGGGCCGAGGTCGGCCGCATCCTCCTGGACTCCGGCGTCCCGACGACGGTGCTGCGGGCGGCGGTCATCATCGGTTCGGGCTCGGCCTCCTTCGAGATGCTGCGCTACCTCACCGAGCGGCTGCCCGTGATGGTCACACCCAGCTGGGTCCACACGCGGATCCAGCCGGTCGCGGTGCGGGACGTCCTGCGCACGCTCGTGGGCAGTGCGCGCATGCCGGACGACGTCAGCCGGGCCTTCGACATCGGCGGGCCGGAGATCCTGACGTACCGGCAGATGATGGTGCGGTACGCGGCCGTCGCCGGTCTTCCGCGGCGGCTGATCCTGCCCGTGCCGGTCCTCACGCCGACGCTCTCCAGCTACTGGGTCGGCCTGGTCACCCCCGTTCCGCGGTCCATCGCGCGCCCGCTGACCGAGTCGCTGCGCCACGAGGTCGTCTGCCACGAGCACGACATCGCCCGGTACGTGCCCGACCCGCCGGGCAGGCCGATCGGCTTCGAGGAGTCGGTGAGGCTGGCCCTGCAACGCGTCCGGGACGCCCGGGTCACCACCCGCTGGTCGTCCGCGTCGGTGCCCGGTGCCCCCAGCGACCCGCTGCCCACGGACCCCGACTGGGCGGGTGGCAGCCTCTACACCGACCGGCGCGAACTCGTGGTCGATGCCACGCCAGAGGCCCTGTGGCGAGTGATCGAGGGCATCGGCGGCGAGAACGGCTGGTACTCCTTCCCCCTCGCCTGGGCCGTGCGCGGCCGGCTGGACCGGCTGGTGGGCGGTGTGGGGCTGCGCCGCGGACGCCGTGACGCCGCACGACTGCGGGTCGGTGACTCGCTCGACTTCTGGCGCGTCGAGGAGATCGAACCGGGCCGGCTGCTGCGGCTGCGCGCCGAGATGCGCCTGCCGGGCCTCGCCTGGCTGGAGATGTCCACGGACACGGACGACGACGGCCGCGTCCGCTACCGCCAGCGTGCCCTGTTCCATCCGCACGGACTGCTCGGCCACGCCTACTGGTGGAGCGTGTCGCCGTTCCACGCCGTGGTGTTCGGCGGCATGGCCCGCAACATCGCACGGACCGCCGCCAAGGCGGGCCCCGCCGCGACACCGCGGGACACGCCCACCGAGTGACTTACGCAAGACGCCCGAAACACAACAAAAAAGTCGACCCGCGCATCCGCCCGCCCTGCCGACCGAGAAGTACCTCATCGCTGAGACAGCGCGGTCCGGCCCACCTCGGCGCCACCGCCGCCCCCTGCCTCCGACGCCCCCCCCCTCCCCTCGTCTGCTCGCCTCCCCGTCCCGTCGCCACCTCCTGGAGTTCCGGAGTCCCGCATGAACGTCTCGGTCGTCCTGTTCACCTCCGACCTGCGCCTGCACGATCATCCGCCGCTGCACGCCGCCCTCGACGACGCGCGCGCCGTGGTGCCTCTCTTCGTGCGCGACCGGGCCGTCGACGAGGCCGGCTTCGCCGCTCCCAACCGGCTGGCGTTCCTCGCCGACTGCCTGCGGGATCTGGACGCGGGCCTGCGCGAGCGCGGCGGCCGGCTCGTGTTCCGCTCGGGAGACCTCGTCGACGAGGTGTGCAAGGTGGTCGCCGAGACGGACGCGGACGAAGTGCACATGGCCGCCGGAGTCACCTCCTACGCCCAGCGGCGCGAGCAGCGGCTGCGCAGCGCCCTGGAGGCCGAGGGCCGCCGTCTCCACGTCCACGACGAGGTGATCACCGCCCTGGCACCGGGCGCGGTCGTCCCGGCGTCCTCGGACCACTTCGCCGTCTTCACCCCGTACTTCCGGCGCTGGGAGCGGCATCACCAGCGTCACGTACGAGGCGCGCCCCGAGCCGTGCGCGTACCGGAGAACGTCGGTTCGGAGAAGCTACCCGAGCGCGCGGGGCTGTCCGGCCTGTCGGAGGGCCTCGCCACGGGCGGCGAACGGGAGGGCAGGAAACGGCTCACGGCCTGGCTGCGGAACGGGATCGCCGAGTACGAGGAACGCCACGACGATCTGGCCGGGGACGCCACGTCGCACTTCTCGCCGCACATCCACTTCGGGACGCTGTCCGCCGTCGAGCTCGTCCACCGGGCACGGCAGGCGGGCGGGCCCGGCGCCGATGCCTTCGTACGGCAGCTCGCGTGGCGGGACTTCCACCATCAGGTACTGGCGGCGCGGCCGAGCGTCTCCACTGCGGACTACCGCACCCGGCACGACCGGTGGCGGTCGCCGGCCGAGGCGCGGCAGGAGATCGAGGACTGGAAGGAGGGGCGGACCGGCTATCCCGTCGTCGACGCGGCGATGCGCCAGCTGCGGCACGAGGGCTGGATGCACAACCGGGGCCGCCTGCTCACCGCGAGCTTCCTCACCAAGACGCTCTACGTCGACTGGCGCGTGGGCGCCCGCCACTTCCTGGACCTGCTCGTCGACGGCGACGTCGCCAACAACCAGCTCAACTGGCAGTGGGTGGCGGGAACCGGCACCGACACGCGGCCCAACCGCGTCCTCAACCCGGTCCTGCAGGGCAAGCGGTACGACCCGGACGGCGCGTACGTACGGCGCTGGGTGCCCGAACTCGCGGGGCTGGCCGGGGCCGCGGTGCACGAGCCGTGGAAACTCCAGGGCCTGGAGCGTGCCGCCTACGACTATCCCGATCCCATCGTCGAACTCTCCGAAGGACTGGCCCGCTTCAAGCAGGCCCGCGGACGCGAGTGAGGCAACGCGGGGGCGGCTTGGGCGGATCGGGCGGATCGGGCACGTCGCGTGCGGTGCCCGCGGTCCGACGGTCCGGCTGTCTGGCGCTCCGACGGTCCGGCGGTCCGGCGAGGCGATCAGTCGGCCGGCCCGTCGGTGGGCCGGCCCCGGGCGCCGTTCTCGTACCGGGCCGTGAGGACCGACAACGCCTCCGTCAGGCTCGAGGGCCGGACCATGCCCCGGGCCGAGCGGCCGGCCCACCCGGGGCCACCGAGGACGACCGTCGGGTGGCTTCGCGCGCCCCGCACTCCCCACTGCGTGGCGGCGATGTGCCGGGCCAGGGGGATGCTCGCCGTGGAACGGCCCTGGGCCCACAGGACGACGGCCGCGGGTCCCACTCGGCGCACCGCCGCGGTGAGTGCTTCCAACGGCACCGCCGCGCCGAACATCCTGGTGGGCAGGCCGCGTTCCGTCAGCCCGGCGTTGAGCGCCTCCAGCGGCAGGGTGTGCTGCTCGCCCGGCAGGCAGGCCAGGACCACGGGCCCCTGCGCGGTGTCCCACGGCGTCGCCACCCGGGAAGACGGCGTGACACGGCGCAGCGCGGTGGAGACGTGCCAGGACAGCAGGTGTTCGACCTCGACATAGCGGTCGCCCGAGGACGCCCACTTGCGCCCCACGGCGTGCAGGGTCGGCACCATCACCTCCTCCCAGGCGACGGCGAGGCCGTACCGCTCGACGGCCGAGGCCAGTTGGCCGTCCACGGCGGGAGCGTCGAGCCGCACGGCCGCGCGAGCCAGGCCGCGGCACTCCTGACGCACATCGCCGAGCGGCAGGGCGCCCGCCGCGTGCGAGCGCCGACCGCTCCCGGGCCTCGGGCCGTCGACCTCGGGCGTCAGGCTGCCCGCTGCGGGCGGCAGGCGTTCGGGCGGGGTTGCTCCTTCAACGGCCGTGGACCGGACCGCGGGGGCCGGGCCGCTCCCGTCCACCTCGGTCCGCCGCTCAGCGGCCGTTTCTCCCGCGGCCGCCGCGCCACCGCTCCTGGCTGCTGCCTCTCCGGCAGCTGCCTCCTGGGCGGCGCGCGCCGCCTCGGCGGGTGGCACACCGGCCGAGGTGAGCCGGCACATCGCCTCCAGCACCGCCACGTCCCGGGGCGTCCAGCGACGATGCCGCCCGTCGGCGCGGACCGCGGGACCCAGGCCGTACCGGCGGTCCCACGAGCGGAGCGTGGTCGGAGACACCCCGAGCCGACGGGCCAGGCCCCCGGTCGTCATCCCCGCCCCGCCCGCCACCGTCTCGTCCGTGTCGGGCGCCGGCCGACCCGGCCCGCCCGTCGACCCGTTCATGCACCCGACTGTACGACGCAGAATCGATGCGAGTCGGGGCCCCGGCCCTCGGTTCCGTGGGGGCCGCGGCAGTGGACCCGCGGACGGCCCCGCGTGGACGGCGCCACATCCGCCTCCGCCATATCACCCCAGCGCTACACATAAACAGAAAATAAGCGCAGAATGTACGTACGCGGCGTCTACCGCATACCGCACATTCGCGGTCAGGCCTGCAGAGACAAAGGAGTCGAGTCATGGCCAACGTCTCGAACACCAGAGGTGACATCAGCAGTCACCCTGATGTATCCGAAATGCGGGACCGATATGCCCGCATGCTCGGTGGTCGCGATGTGGCGCTCGTGGACGGACCGGTGTTCCTGCTCGGTCTGTACTGCGCCGCTTCCCCGTGGATTCTCCACTACACGACGAGTCAGCCCGCCCTCGTGACGCACAACCTCATCATGGGCATCGCCATCGGCGTGCTGGCTCTCGGATTCACCACCACCCCGATGCGGATGTACGGCCTGAGCTGGGCCATGTGCGCCATGGGTGCGTGGATGATCATCTCGCCGTGGATCGTCGGCGAGAGCCCCGACGCGGGCGTCGTGGTGAACAACATCATCATCGGCGTCCTCGCCGTGATGCTGGGGTTCCTGTGCGCGGCCGCCTCGGCGAAGAGTGCACCACAGACGTAGCAGGACGTCTGCACCGATGAGGACTGTCGGCCGGTCCGCGCGCCGAGCGCCGCGGACCGGCCGGCCCACGCGACGGGGCGGTCAGTTCCCGGGCACCAGCCACGGCTCCTGCGGCAGCGGACTGCCGGTCTCCAGGAGGGACTTCAGGTTGGCCAGGACGGCCGGCCAGCCGCCGGAGACCTCCCTGGCCGCCGTCTCGTCCGCCAGGTCCTCGTGCGTGACGGTCAGCCGGACGATGTCGCCGTGCGGCCGGATGTCGTAGGTGACCCTGGAATGCCGGTCCTCCTGCTTCTCGTCCTCGGGCGAGGCCCAGGTGGTCACCAGGCGGGTGGGCCGCTCACTCTCCACGACGCTGCCGACCACGTCGGCGACGCCGGAACCGTCCGTGCGCCGATGCTCCCACCGCGAGCCGGGGCGCCAGTCCTCCGAGACGTTGCTGTGGCCCCAGTACGTGGCCGTGACGTCGGCGTCGGTGAGGGCGTCCCACACCTTCTCCGGAGTGCTGGCGATGTAGGTGACGTACACGAAAGTCGGCTTGTCGGTCATGTCTTCCTCGGCTCGTCGTTTGAGTGCGCTCAGCGCGCGAAGGCGCGGACGCTCGAACTTGTCGATCCACCGCTCCTGGATCTCGTGGAGCGGTACGGGGTTGAGGTAGTGCAGCTTCTGCCGTCCCCGCCGCACCGTGCTGACCAGGTTGGCGGCCTCGAGGACGGCCAGGTGCTGGGTCACCGACTGGCGGGTCATGTCGATGTGCTCGCAGAGCTCACCGAGCGTCTGTCCGCTGTGTTCGTGCAGCCTGTCGAGCAGTCGCCTGCGTGTCCCGTCGGCCAGCGCCTTGAAGACCTGGTCGGTCTCCGCGTCCCCGGCCGCTCCCGGCTGTCTCTCCGTCTCTGCTTCCTCATCCGATCGCACACCCAACGTTATGCAGGCAATCACTTGCATGTCAATTGTCGTGGGACGACGGGCGGGGAAAGCCGCCGTACGCACGCGAGCTCGTCACAGAGCGCGAGCGGGATCGGCGGGAGACGCAGAGTGGCCCCGGGGGGCGATATTCGCTGGCCGCGCGGGGCGGCACCGCTCACACTGTCGCGGTGAGCCGAAACTTCAGCGCGTGGGTGACGTCGGGCGAGGACTTCCTCGGCGTCGCCGGCCCCTTCGCCGTCGACGTACCGTGGTGGTCCGAGGTCGAGCCCGTGACCCGACAACTCCAACAGGCCCTGGGCGTCCGGGTGTTAGTGCTGCGCCTCCTGGCCGTGGAGGGCGGCGGGGGTGCGCGCGACGGCCATGTGACCTACCACGTCGAGGCGTTGGACCGCCCCCGTGTGCTGCTCCGGCTTCCTTCAGAACCGGGCCTGTTGAGCACGCAGGAACCGCTGCGTGCCCCGTGGGCCGACGCCGACGGCCTCCGGCGGTTGCTCGACTGGGCGGAACACGAACTGGCCGCGGCCGGGCGCCCGGTGACCGGGCCCGTGGAACAGCGCCGCACCTGGAACCTGGCGGGGCTCTTCCGGCTGCCGACCGACCAAGGGGCGGTCTGGCTCAAGGCCACCCCGCACTTCGCCGCGGACGAGGCGCAGGTCGTCTCCGCGTTCGCCCGCGTCGATCCGCAACTGGTCCCCACCGTCCTCGGCTCCGCAGGCGGGCGCGTCCTCATGGAGCACGTTCCGGGCGAGGACTGCTGGGGGGTGTCGGCGCAGACCGCCGCCACGGGGGTGCGGCAGTTCGTCGCCGCGCAGGCGGCCCTCGCCAAGAATCCGCAGGAGCGGCCCTCCTCCCTGCCGGACCGCCGGATGTCCGGCCTCGCCGAGCGCGTGACGGAGTTGCTCGACGGCCCGGCCTGCACCGAGCTCACGGCCCAGGAACGCGACCTCGCACGGGCGTTGGCCGATCGCGTGCGACCACTGGAGGAGTGCGGTCTGCCGGACACGGTCGCGCACGGCGACTTCCATCCCGGCAACTGGCGTGCAGACGGCGGACCACCCACGATCATCGACTTCGCCGACGCACACTGGGGCAACCCGGTCCTCGACGGCCTGCGCCTGAGCTCCTTCCTCCCCGAGGATGTGCGCGCGAGCGCCGCGCGTGCCTGGGTAGACGCCTGGCGCGAGCAGGTCCCCGGCAGCGATCCGGCGCGCGCCCTGACCCTCGCCGAACCACTCGCGCATCTCGCGTACGCCGTGCGCTACCAGGAGTTCCTGGACGGCATCGAACCGTCCGAGCGGATCTACCACCTGGGCGATCCCGCCTCCGAGATACGTGAGGCCGTGCGCAGCGCGAGCGCCCCCGACCCGTGCCTCGTCGACCTGGGGCGCTCGGCGGCGCTGTGAACGACGGCACGCGCCCTTGGCCACCCGCCCGTTCGCGGGGCAGGATCACCTCATGGACAGCCCGCTGACACTCGCCCTGCCTCCCCGCCTGCGCCTCGAAGGAGAGGGACTTCACCTGCGCGAATGGTCCGAGGACGACCTGGACGCGCTGATCGAGCTGTACGACGACCCTGAGATCGCCCGCTGGACACCGGTGGCCTCGCCGTTCGACGCGTCGGCGGCGCTCGTCTACCTCACCGAGGCCCAGGAGGCGCGGGCCCAGGGGCGCAAGGTGCAGCTCGCGATCACGACGGACGGCGTCGTGCCCCGGGGCGAGGTACTGCTGTTCCCGAGCAAGGCCGACGAGCGGGACGTCGAGATCGCGTACGGCGTCGGCGCCGCCCATCGTGGCCGGGGACTGGCCTCCCGGGCCGTGCGGCTCCTCTCCGCCCACGCGGTGCGGCACACGGGAGCACGCCGCGTGGTGCTGTGCATCGAGGAGGCCAACGCGGCCAGTGCCGCCGTCGCCCGGGCCGCCGGATTCACCCTCACCGACGACGAGCCCGTCCTGCGGACGTCCCGGGGTCGGGAGGTCGCCCTGCGGACATGGCGCCTCACCGACGGCGCGGGCTGACCCTTCGGCCCTCTCTCGATCGCGCCGACCGGCCCGGGACTGGCAGGCTGCTCCCATGGATCATGCGGAGGTTCTGCTCATCGGCGGACGCGCGGGCGTCGGGAAGTCGACGGTCGGCTGGGAGGTGTCAGCCCGGCTGCGCGGAGCGGGGGTCGCGCATGCCGTCATCGAGGGCGACTTCATGGGCCAGGTGCATCCGGCCCCGCCGGACGACCCGCACCGGGCCGGGATCACCGAACGCAATCTGGCGGCGGTGTGGCAGAACTTCGCCGAACTGGGCCACCGGCGTCTCGTCTACACGAACACGGTGAGCGTGCTGGCCGGCGCGGCGGGCATGTTCGAGCGGGCGATCGGCGAGGACGTACGGCTGGTGCGGGTGCTCCTCACGGCCACCGACGCCACCGCCGCCAAGCGCCTCAAGGGCCGCGAGCTCGGTTCGGAGCTGGAGCAGGAGCTGCGGGGCAGCGCCGGGAAGGCTCGGCTCCTGGAGGAGCACGCGCCCGCCGACACCGTGCGCGTGGTCACGGACGACCGCGAGGTGATCGACATCGCGCGCGAGGTGCTGGGGATCACCGGCTGGATCGCGCCCGTCACCGGGTGAGTGCAAACGATCCGGACTGCACTCGCCTTCAGGGGGCATTGAAGAAGGTTCAGGGGGCATTGAAGAAGGTAAGGAGTATGACGAAGAGGGGCTGAGATGGAGATCTCGGGCATCATCAGTGCCATCGTGATCGGAATCGTCATCGGCGTGCTGGGCCGGCTCGTGGTTCCGGGCCGTCAGCGCATCGGCATTCTGTGGACGATCGGTGTCGGCATCGTGGCCGCACTCATCGGTTCGGCGCTCGCGAACGCGTTCGACGTGGGCGACACCGACGGAGTCGACTGGGTCGAGTGGCTGATCCAGATCGGACTCGCGGCGCTCGGCGTCGCGGCCCTGGACCGATCGAAGTCGGGCCGCCGCTGACGAGGGCGGAGCCGAGGAGTACCGCACGACGGGTTCCGCGGTGCGCCGGCGCTCCGCCACGCGCATCGGCCGCACGCGTCCACCGCACGCAGGGGTGCAGCGCCACCGGCCGTTCGGCGCGGCACCTCGGACAAGCTCGCGGCACCTCACGAAAAGCTGTTGCGGGCCGTTCTCCGTCACGGCTAGCGTCTGCGGGCTTCCCGCACTTCGCGCCGACCGTGACGGAGACGTCTTGCCCCACCGCATCACCGCGCTCACCGACCCCGAACCCACCGCGTCGAGCCGCCGTCTGGCCTGGCTCGCGTCCGACGACGAAGGGGTACCGGCCGGGTCGGCGTTCCTGCGCCTGTTCACCAAGGAGGGGCAGGAGCATCTCGCCGAGCTGGAGATCGCCGTGCACCGCGCGGAGCGCAGACGGGGCATCGGCGGCCGTCTGCTGGAAGCGGCGGTCACGGCGGCACGGGGCGAGGGACGCCGGTCGCTCCTCGCGCAGGCGGAGGGCGACTCCCCCGGCGACCACTTCCTGGCCGCCCACGGATTCCGCAGGGTCCTGGCGCTGACGTACGCCCGCCTGCCGCTGGCAGACGCCGACCTCGGCCGTATCGACGCGATCGTCCAACAGCCCCGTGCGGGCTACCGGTTGGTCCAGTGGGAGGGCACAGTTCCACCCGAGCTGGCCCGGACCTTCGCCGCGTCGCGCCGGGCCATGGACGACATGCCGATGGACGGGGCCGACTACGGCACGGTCGTCTGGGACGTGGATCGGGTGCTCTCCGCCGCCGACGCCATCGCCAAGCGCGGCGAACTGCTGCACACCGTGGCCGTCGTGGACACGGCGGACGGGTCGGTCGTCGGCTTCTCCGAGCTGGTCGTGCCCGGTGACGAGCGGGGCGACGGACAGCACTACGGGACCGGTGTACTGCCCGAGCACCGCGGCCACGGCCTCGGCCTGTGGATGAAGGCGGAGTCGATCCGCCTGGCGCGCGGGCGGCACCCGGAGCTCGGCGGCCTGCTCACCGACACGGCGGACAGCAACACGCACATGCGGGGCATCAACGACACGCTCGGCTACCTGCCCACGCACAGGGCGGTGGAGTACCAGCTCGACCTGTGAGACGGGTGCCCGCACCGCTCTCGGCGAGGGAACGGCGCGAACGACACGAACGGCGCGAACAGCGCGCACGGGCTACGGGGCCCGGCGGCGGGACCGCTGTCACCTGGCCCCGCCCGTTCGCGGGTCCCGGACTCGGCGTCCGGCGTCCGGCGTCCGGCCGGGATGCTACGGCGCCGCGTGGACGTACGGCGTGGTCGTGGTGAGCGGTGCGAAACCGAGGCGCTGGAGAATGGGCCGGCTCTGGTCGGAGGCATCGACCTGGAGGTAGCGGTAGCCGCGCTCGAAGGCGATGCGGGCCCGGTGGGAGACCAGGGCCCGGTAGATGCCGCGGCCACGCCAGGCCTCGACGGTGCCGCCGCCCCACAGGCCCGCGAACCGTGTGCCGGGGACGAGTTCCATCCGGGCCGAGCTCACCGGGACGTCGGCGGCGAGGGCCACGACGGCGACCACGTTGTCCGGTTCCCCGTCGAGCTGGGCGAGCATCTGGTGGCGGAGCCGGGTACCGGACGTACCGAAGGCCTGCTCGTGGACGTCCACCACGAGGTCGACGCCGGCGGCGTCGGTGACGGGCCGCAGCTCGATGCCCGGCGGGGGCCCGGCGTGGAGATCCAGCACGTCGGCCTCGGCGATCATCAAAGTCTCTTCCGGCTCGGGTGTGAACCCGGCGGCCCGCAGGCGCTGCCCCAGGTCGTCCGGCCGGTCGTGCCCGTACAGCTTCCACTCGAACTCGCGGCCCAGCGCGGTGAAGTAGCGCGTCTGCTCGGCGATGGCGGCGTCCGCGTCGGCCTCCTTCAGATCCGACCAGAGCACTCCGTTCCAGCCCTGCTCGGGTCCGACGTGCCGGACCACCGGGCCGACGCGCTCCACTACGGAGTCGCGGTCAAAAGGTCGCGCGCCCTCACGCATGTCCCGGTCGAACACTGCCAGTACCGCTTCGTGATCCATCGCGTCACTCCATCACCCGTGGGTCGGCGGGGCAACGGGGTTTCGGTGGGGTCGGACAGCGGGGATGCCGCGCGGCCGGCAGGGCATCCGTGGCGCGGCCGTCGGCCCGCGGGTCAGGTGGCTTCGTGGAAGACCAGGCCGAGTGTGCGCCGCCGCCCGGAGCGGACCGTGCTCACCCCGTGGCGCATCGGTCCGACGGACCATCCCCGGCGGGAGGCCACGGGCCTGTCCCGGGTCGTGAAGACCAGACCGTGGCCCTGGAGGAGGGTCGTCGCGGACCCCCGGGACTGAGCGCGCGGACGCTGCTCGGTCATGACGAACTCCCCGCCCGTGAAGTCCTCCCCCGGTGCGTCGAGGCCGACGACGACCTGGAGCGGGAAGACCAGGTCGCCGAACACGTCCCGGTGCAGGGCGTTCCAGTCGCCCGGTCCGTAGCGCAGCAGGATCTGCGCCGACCTGGACTGCCCGGCGGCATGGCACATCCGTACCCACTCCCCCAGCGCGTCGGGCCAGGGAGCAGGCCGGCCGAGCCTTTCGGCCCAGTCGCGGGCGACGGGCAGCAGCCGGGGATAGAACGCCTCACGCAACTCCCTTACCACCGGCGGCAGTTCATGGGTGAGGTAGCGGTACTGTCCCGAGCCGAAGCGATGGCGGGCCATGTCGACGGTCGCACGGAAGTGCTCGTTCTCGTCGTAGAGGGCGGCCAGTTCGCGGCACTGCCCGGGGGTGAGGAGCGGGCCGGTGAGAGCGTGGCCGTGTTCGTCGAGTTCGCCGGCCAGGGCGGCCCAGTCCTGCGCCGCGACCCGGCTAGCGGGGAGCGTGGGGTCGTTCATGGTGGGTGTTCCTTCGGGTCGGCTCCGCGGCGGTTCGCCTCGTGGGGCACGTACGGCCCGGGGTGTCAGAGGAGGGTCGGCTGCAGGGCGCCCTCGTGCGTGAGCAGCCGGACCTTGCGTTCCACGCCGCCGGCGTAGCCGCGCATGGAGCCGTCCGCGCCGATCACCCGATGGCAGGGGCGCACCAGGAGCAGCGGGTTCGCGCCGATCGCGGCGCCCAGGGCCTGGATCCGCTCGCGGGGCAGACCGAGCCGTTCGGCGAGTGCCCCGTACGTGGTCGTCGTGCCGTAGGGAATCTCTTCCAGGGCGCGCCACACCCGCCGTTGGAAGTCGGTGCCGGCGGGGGTGAACTCGATGTCGAACCGCGTGAGTTCGCCGTCGAAGTAGGCGGTCAACTGCTGCTCCACCCGGGCGAAGCGGTGCGGGTCGCGCCGCCGACCCGGCTTCGGTGCGGGCGCGTTGCGCTGTCCCGGCATGGACAGGGACGTCAACACCACGCCGTGCGGAGTCTCTTCACCGGTGAGCAGCAGGTCGCCCAGTGGGCTCTCGATCGTCGTGCAGGCGGTCATCGTCGCCTCCCTTTCATACGCTTTCGTGCCACTTCCCATGGTGGGGTGGCGCGATCACGGATGCTGGCGGGATTCGGACGGCGTGCTGAGCCCGCCCGGCACGTCACCGGGCGCCGGAGTGCCTTTCGACGAAGTGCGCGAGGTCCTCGGGCGCCGGGCGGAGCAGTCCGTCCCGCACCGCCAGGGCCGTGGCCTCGGCCCGGGAGGCCGTGCCGGTCTTGCGGAGCATGTGCTCGACGTGGCTGTGCACGGTGCGCGGGGAGAGGAACAGCCCCTGCGCGATGACCTGGTTGGTCTGGCCCATGGCGGCCCGGGTGAGCACTTCCAGCTCGCGCGGGCTCAGTCCGTACGGGAGACCGGTGGGCGTCTCGTGCACGAGGACCGCCTGCCGGACGACGCCCGGGCCGTGGCCGTGCCGGTGGAGGACGACCCTGTGCCAGTCACGGCCCACCGGCCACAGCAGGCGCAGGCGTTCCCCCTGCGCGGCGTCGAAGGCGCGCAGGAGGCCGCGGAATCCCTCGTCGTCCAGGACGCGGGGCCGGGCTCGGCCGGGCAGGTCGATGACGCCGTCCGCGGTGGCGAGTGAGGCCGCCGCCGACTCGGGGAGGTCGTGCAGGTCACCCGCCCTCGCCGTGGGGTCGGCGAGAGCGGCCAGGGCGGGCATGACGTTGGCGAGCAGGTACCGCGCCTCGGTGTCGTACGCGCCGGCGCGCTCCGTGGAGAGGTGGATCAGACCGACGTAGCGGCCGTGGTGCCGCAGGGCGCCGGTCATGCCGTCACGGAAGCCGGCGGGGCGGACCCGTTGCTCGTAGAACCAGCCGTTGCGGAAGCGCTCCTCGGCGGTGTCGGAGTGCGAGTCCTCGGAGATGGAGGGTGGCAGGGGCTGCGTGACGACGTTGTGGAACCACGGGGTCCCGACGAACTCCGCTGCCAGCGCCTCGGAGACCTCCGGCGTGTAGCCGATGCCGGCCACCTGGACGTGGGCCCCGGTGAACGGGTCGAGCCCGACCAACGTCGCCGCATCCTGGGGCAGCGCACCCGCCAGGGTGTGCAGGGCTTCGGCGCAGGCCGCGGCGGTGTCGCGCTCACGGGTGAGCATCCCGATGCGGGTGGCGGCCGCGATCTGGCGGTGACTGAGCATGCGAGCCTCCGGTGGCCCGTGAGCACATGATTGTTTGGGCCCTAACGATAGTGGCCCGTGGAGGCCCCGACAAGCGTTTCACCGCGTTGCGACCGAACCGGTCACGAGCCTCCTGGCCGAGCCGCACCCGGCAGAGAACGAGCGGCAGCGGCCGACCGGTCCGGTAACAGGCACGCGAGGACACGGCCTGGGGAGGAGCGGTCCGGCCGGACCAATCAGCCTCCGAGACGGACCGGTGCCTGCCGCGCCCACCCGAAGCGGGCTGAACCATCACGCCGGTCGCGGCTCGGTATTTGTACGGATGGCGGCGCGAGGCCGCGGGGTCTTGGCTGTTCGCCACATCCCAGCGGCGATACCCGCCGAGCGTCCGTCGAGAGGTCTCCGCATGATCCAGCCACCGCACATCGGTTCCGCCTCCCGCAGACAGTTCCTCGCCTGGTCCGGCGGCGCGGCGACGGCCACCGCACTGGCCGCCGCGGGCTGCGCCGGGCCGCAGACGGCCTCCGCCGACAAGCCGGCCGGCAGTTCCCCGGCGGGCGCCAGGACCCTGACGAAGATCGGTCTCGACTATCCGTTCACCCAACTCCCCCTCTACTCCACCCTCGTCAAGCTCTCCACCGCCGCCGCGAAGAAGCACGACGTCTCGCTGGTCACGACGAGCGACGCGAGCAACGCCGACACCCAGACCACCAACCTCAACACGTGGGTGACCCAGAAGATCCCGGCGATCGTGTCGTTCCCCATGGTCTTCGAGGCGACGGAGAAGATCGCCCAGGCCGCGCTCGACGCAGGGCTGATCTGGGTGACGTACGGCGGAACGCTGGAGCACCAGAGCGCCGACATCCAGTTCAGCTTCCTGGAGGGCGGCAGGCTGCTCGGCGAGGCGGCCGCGAAGTGGGCTCAGGAGGAGCTGGGCGGAAAGGGCAAGGTCGCGTTCCTGACCGACAGCACGATCCAGCTCGGCAGGGAACGCACGAAGGGCATGGTCGACGCGTTCACGAAACTCGCCCCGGGCGTGGACGTGGTCGCCCAGGAACAGGCGATCGACCCGGACACGGGCCTGTCGAAGTCCAACGCGATCCTCGCCAAGCACCCCGATCTGAACATCATCCTCGGCGTCACCGACGCCGCCGTCTACGGCGGGTACAAGGCGCTCCAGCAGGCGGGCCGGAAGAAGGACGACGCCAGGACCTTCGTCGGCGGCCAGGACGGCTCGGCCCCCTCCCTGATGGCGATCAAGCAGGGCACCTTCTACCGGGCGTCGGCGGCGCTCGCACCCAAGGACATCGCCGCCGCGATCGTGGACGTACCGCTCGCGGTCGCCGCCGGAAAGGCGAAGCCGAGCGCGGAGGTGCCGGTCACCCTGCTGCGGGCGGGCGACGGCGCGAAGATCGACGCGCTGCTCGCGCAGAACGCGTAGGCGCGCCATGACGGCGACGACCGGCGTGACCGTGCCGCCTCCGGCGACGAACCTGCGGATCCGCGGGCTCACCAAGTCGTTCGGCGGCGTGAAGGCCCTCGACGGCGTGGACCTGACGGTGCCCGCAGGCCAGGTGCACGCCCTCCTGGGACACAACGGGGCAGGCAAGTCCACCCTCATCAAGTGCCTCGGCGGCGCCTTCCCGCCGGACTCGGGAACGATCGAGGTGGACGGTGTCACGTACACCCGGCTGAGCCCGCGCCGGTCGATCGCGGCCGGGGTGGCGATCATCTTCCAGACGCTGAGCGTGGTCGACTCGCTCACGGTGGCCGAGAACATCTTCCTCGGCCAGGAGTGGACGCGGTACGGCACGATCGACCGCCGCTCGCAGGAGACGCTCGCCGCCGGGCTCCTGGAACGGGTGGCCGCGACCTGCTCGCCACGCGACCGGGTCGGCGAACTTCCCACAGGACAGCGGCAGTTGGTGGAGATCGCGAAGGCGCTCAGCCGCAGCGCGTCGGTCCTCGTCCTGGACGAGCCGACCGCCGCCCTCTCCGGCACCGAGAGCGACGCGCTGGCGGAGCGCGTCGAGGACCTCCGCACCCAGGGACTGGCCATCGTGTACGTCACGCATCTGCTGTCGGAGGTCGAGCGGCTCGCCGACGCGGTGACCGTGCTGCGCGACGGGCGGGTCGACCACCACTCGCCCGTGGCGGGCCAGAGCCGCAAGCAGCTGGTCGACACGATCGTCGGCCAGGGGCGCGCGGCGGACGCCCGGCCCGCCGAACACAAGCGCGCCGGCCGACCGGAGCGGATGCGGCCTCCGACCGCGGGACGGGCACCTGCCCCGCTCGCTCCCGGCCACCCGCCCGCGCCACTGCTGGCCGTGGACGGCCTGACCGGGCCCGGGTTCGGACCGGTCGGCCTCGACGTGGCGGGCGGCGAGATCGTGGGCCTGTTCGGCCTCATCGGCTCCGGGCGTACGCGGATCCTGGAGACCCTCTTCGGCAGGCGCCGCAGATCGGGCGGGACCGTGCGCGTCGGTGACCGCCCCGTCACCCCCGCACACCCGCGGGACGCGCTGGCCGCCGGGATCGCCCTGGTGCCCGCCGACCGGCGCGGCCAGGGCCTGTTCGCCACCCTCGGCGCGCAGGACAACGTGCTGCTGCCGTCGGTACGCCCGCTAGCCCGGGGCGGTGTGCGGTCGCTGCGCGCGGAACGGCGGACCTTCGACGCGCTGGCGGCGGCTGTCGGGCTGCGGCCCGCCCGGCCGAACCTGCCGGCCGCCTCCTTTTCCGGCGGCAACCAGCAAAAACTCGTCCTCGGCCGCTGGATCAACGAGGTGCGCGGGACCGACGTGCTGCTGCTCGACGAACCGACCCAGGGAGTCGACGTCGGGGCGCGGCAGGAGATCTACCGGGTGGTGGAGGGGCTGGCGGCGGAGCGGCGCACCGCGGTGCTGTTCGCCTCCAGCGACCCGGAGGAGATCGTGGCGCTCGCCCACCGCTGTCTGATCGTCTCCCGCGGACGCGTCGTCGGTGAGCTGACCGGCGCGGAACTCACCGAAGAGGCTCTGCTGTCGGCGGTTCACGACACGCACTCCCCGTCCCACTCCGGCACCGCCGAAGGAGCACCATGACCACCACCACTGTCGACCGCCCGGTGCGGCCCGGCCCGCGCGCCCTGGCCACAGGCGGTCTGACGGCGGTCCGGCGCCATCCGCTGACCGTCGTACTCGCCCTGATGGTGCTGGTGTTCCAGCTGTCGGCGGGCAGCTTCCTCGACGCCGCCAACCTGCGCGGGATCGCCACCGACGCGGCGACGATCGCCATCGTCGCGGTGCCGCTCGCCCTGCTGGTCATCAGCGGCTATCTCGACCTGTCGGTCGGCTCCACCCTCGCCCTCGGCGGACTGGTGGGCGGCTGGCTGGCGGGCCAGCAGGGGCAGCCGGCCGCGGTGGCGGTGCTCGGCGCGCTGGCGGCGGGCGCGGCGGTCGGCGCCGTGAACGGCGTCCTGTGCTGCTACCTCGGCCTGTCGGCGTTCATCGTGACGCTGGGCATGCTGACCGCCGTACGCGGACTGGCGCAGCAGCTGTTCCCCCTGCCGCTGAGCGACTTCGGCACCGGGTTCGCCTGGCTGGGCGGCGCCCGCGTGGCCGGGATCGCCGCGCCGGTCGTCGTCGCGGCGCTCGTACTGGTGGCGGGCGCCCTGTTCCTGGCGCTCACCCCGGCCGGACGCCATGTCTTCGCCATCGGGGTCAACCGCGAGGCCGCCTACCTGTCCGGCATCAACGTCCGGCGTACGCCCTTCGCGCTGTTCGTCCTCACGGGCGCGGCGGCCGCGCTGGCCGGGGCCATCCGGGCGTCGGTGCTCGACAGCGCCGTGGCGGGCACCTCGGGCGCCGGTTTCGAACTGACCGTGCTGACCGCCGTGCTGCTCGGCGGGGTGGCCCTGAGCGGAGGCTCCGGATCCATCTTCGGGGTCCTGCTCGGCGTGCTGTTCCTGGGATGTCTGCAGAACGGGCTCACACTGCTGAGCGTGCCGACCTTCTGGCAGCTGATGGCCCAGGGCGTGGCACTGGTGGCGGGCGCGGCACTCGCCTACTTCGGGCCAAGGACCTCACGGTGACTCCCCGTTCCCCCACCACTTGTCCGCCTTCCCGCACGCCCTGTCCGTGCTCCCGCGCCGCCCGTCCGCCGTCCCGCACTCCCTGTTCGTTCCGTCCCACCACCAGGAAGGTCCTTCCGTGAGCGAGAGCCCGCCCACCCTCATCCTGACCGGCGGTCAGGTCCTCACCGTCGACCCCGGGTTCAGCGTCGCCGAGGCCGTGGCCGTGAGCGGCCGGGAGATCACCGCGGTCGGCACGGACGCCGAGGTGCGGGCGCTCGCCGGCCCCGCCACCCGGGTCGTCGAGCTCGACGGCCGGACGGTGCTGCCGGGGATCAACGACTCGCATCTGCACGGCGCCGCGTACGGAATGACGAAACCGCCGTTCGCCATCGACGTCGGGCATCCGGCGGTCCGGTCCATCGCCGACATCACCCGTGCCGTCGCCGGCGCCGTCCTGTTCGCCGCACCCGGAGAGTGGATCATCGGCCTGGGCTGGGACACGGGGTATCTCGCCGAGTGCCTCGCCGACGCGCGGCGGTTCCCGCACCGCCGCGACCTGGACGAGGTGGCACCGGACAACCCGGTCTGTCTGACCGACTTCTCCTCGCACATGGTGTGGGCCAACAGCGCGGCCCTGCGCGCCTGCGGGATCGACGCGGACCGCGAGGCGCCCCCGGGCGGTGTCATCGACCGCGACCACGACGGCGACCCCACCGGCATCCTCCGCGAGGCCGCCCAGGGTCTCCTCCAGGCCGCGCTGCCCTCCCCCACCGTGGCCCAGCGGCGGCAGGCCATCCGCGGTGTGGTGGACGAGCTCCACTCCCGGGGCATCACCAGCTACACCGAGCCCGGCCTCGGCCCCGGCGGCACGGGCACCCTCTTCGGCGGTCTGAGCACCGACAACTGGACGGCGTACGCCGAACTCGTCGCCGCCGGTGAACTCGACGCCCGCGTCAGCGTGTTGCTGCTGCCCGCTCCGATGGGCGGCTCGGCCGACGACGTGCGCAAGGGCCTGGCCGAGCTGCGGAGCCCCGAGTCCGCCGACCCGCGGCTGCTGCGGGCCATCGGGGTCAAGATCTTCGCCGACGGGGTGCCGCCGAACCGCACGGCCTGGATGAGCGAGCCCTATCCGGAGGGCGGTCACGGAGCCCTGTGCGTGCACGGCGACACGCCCGCACTGCAGGTGGACGAACTGCGCGAGATGATCGGCGTCGCGCACGAGGCGGGCTTCCAGCTCGGTGTCCACGTCACGGGTGACCGGGCCATCGAGACCGTCGTGGACGCCTTCGTCGCGGCGAACGCGGCGAGCCCGCGCCCGGACGCCCGGCACTACGTCATCCACGGCGACTTCATCGGCGCCGAGAGCCTCGCCGCACTCGCCGCACACGGGTACGGGGTCAACATGAACCCGTCCATCAAATGGACCATCTCGGACCTGATGGACGAGGTGGTCGGACCGGAGCGCTCGGCCTACCAGTGGCCCGTACGGTCCGCGTTCGAGGCGGGTGTGAGTGTGTGCGCGAGTTCGGACGCGCCGATCACCGAGCCCGACTGGCGGCAGGGGGTCGCGGCGATGCTGCTCCGCGAGTCCAAGGCCAGCGGCCGCCGAAGCGGTGCGGACCAGTGCGTGGATCTCGCCCGGGCCCTGCGGGCGTACACCGTCAACGCGGCGCGGCAGGACTTCGCGGAGTCCTGGAAGGGGACGGTCGAGGTGGGCAAGGTGGCGGACCTGTGCGTCCTGGACCGCGACCTGCTGGCCACCGACCCGCACGACATCACGGGCGTCGAGGTCGATCTGACGGTGTTCGACGGACGGGTGGTCTTCGAACGGTGACAGGCGCAGTCCCTGCATTGCCGGCCCCCTGACCGGGGCAGGGCCCTTCCCCGGCCGGAGCGGATCCGGCCGGGGAAGGGCTTTCGCGTGCGGCGGGCACGGCCGGTCACCTGGTGAGGGCCTCCACGCGCCGCATCACCTCGCGGCAGAAGGCGCCGACTCCGTCCGGGTCGTCGATGAACTGGTTCGGCTTGACGCAGAAAGTGGTGAAGCCCTGCTCCAACTGCTCCGGGACGGAGGCGAGGGCCGCGCCGAGGTCCGCCGGCGAGTGGTCGTCGGGGAAGACGGCCTGGGTGCCGCCGATCATCTCCAGGTCGGCGAGGTCGCGCCCGGCCCCGGACATGGCCTCGCCGAGCAGGTGCATGTCCTGCGGGGTGGGCCGCCCGAGCGGGTGGAAGCCGTGTCCGTGCCGGACCAGCCTGCGCAGGACGGGGCCGTGCAGGCGCTGTCCGCCGAACCACAGCCTCGGACCGTCCGGCCGATGGGCCTTGGGCTCGAAGTAGACGTCACGGAAGGGGTAGTGCTCGCTCTCGTGGGAGATCGGCGACGGTCCCCATGCCTTCTCCCAGACCGCCAGGTGCTCGTCGAGGAGCCGTCCGCGGCGGCCGAACGGCACGCCCAGCGCGTCGTACTCGTCCCGGCTCCAGCTCACCGTGGGCTGCACCAGCAGGCGTCCCTCACTGATCAGGTCGAGGGTGCCGAGCTCCCGGGCCATCAGGAGCGGATGCCGCAGCGGGGCGAGCACGGCCGCGGCGGCCAGCCGCAGCCGCTCGGTCACGGAGGCGATGGCCGCGAGGAGCAGCAGGGAGTTGGGCCAGGGGGTGTACGGGTCCTGGTTGCCCGGCAGCGCGTAGTCCCGGGGGTTGCCCATGACGCCGTCGGCGGACGCGTCGGGGCCCAGCACGATGTGTTCGCTCACCATGACGGAGTCGAATCCCGCGTCCTCGGCCTCCCGGGCCCAGCGCACGGCCATGGGCAGGTCGGCGCGGCCGCCGGTGAGGGTCCAGTTCTCGCTGAGGACGAGCAGCATGCGCGGCGTGGGGGTCATGACCGGGCCACCTGTGCCAGGAACGCGTCCACCAGTCCGTGCGCCCGCCGCCGTGTCTCCTCGCGCGAGGCCCGCGTCTCGGCGAGCAGCCGGTCGGGGTCCACGCCGTGGTCGGTGGCCTGGCGTCGGCCGCCGAGGTCGAGCCAGCTGAGCAGTGTCGCCTCGGTGATCTCGGGGTGGAACTGCACGCCGAGCGCGGGTCCGGACCGGAACGCCTGCGGGCCGACGGTGCCGCGGGCCAGTTCCACGGCTCCCGGTGGAAGCGTGAAGCGGTCGAAGTGCCACTGGAACCACGGGCCCGCGGCAACCGGTCCCGGGCCTTCGGGGCCGACGGGATCCACGGTCGTCCAGCCGATCTCGGGTCGGGGCGAGCGCTCCACGGAGCCGCCCAGGGCGGTCGCCAGCGCCTGCGCGCCGAAGCAGATGGCGAGGGTCGGGATGCCGGCGGCGTGGGCGGTGCGCAGCAGCTCCAGTTCGCCGTCGATCCACGGGCCGACCGCGGCACGGTCGTAGACCGACCAGGGAGCGCCGAGTACCACGACCGCGTCGTGGGCGGTCGGGTCGGGGAAGGTGAAGCCCACCGCCGGCGCGTGGTGCCGCCCTTCCGGTACGACGAGCAACTCGTCGATGTCGTAACCGAGTTGGGTCAGGCGTTCGCCGACCGGCCCGGACTGTGACGCATGGTCGTGGCGTATGACGAGTGCGCGCACGGTGAGTCTCCCCTTCTCGACGGGACCGGCGGCCGCCGGCTTCCACCCGGACACGCCGGCCCTTCCCGGGCCGGGGCGGTCCTGGTGGTCCGCCCTTGTGATCGGCACCTTCCGACTATATCGTTTGACTCCAAACATATAGCATCGCGCACCCCGGAGGCACCCATGGCGGACGGCACCCACGACGACTGGCTCCGCCGCGCCGAGGCACTCACGCTGTCCGTGTCGCACCACATCGACGGCGCGGAGGAGCCAGGCGGCGGAGGGAGCTTCGCGGTGGTCTCGCCCCGGGACGGCCGGACGCTGACCCGGGTCGCCGACGGCGGCAAGGCCGAGGTGGACGCGGCCGTCGCGGCCGCCCGGCGGGCCTTCGACACCGGACCCTGGCCGCGCCTCGCGCCGGCCGAGCGGGGCCGGGTGCTGCTCCGGATCGCGGACCTCCTCCAGGAGCGGCGGGCCGACCTCGCGCTGACGGTCACCCTGGAGATGGGCAAGACGATCCGCGACGCGTACGACATCGAACTGCGCGCCGCGATCAACACCTTCCGCTGGTACGGACAGCTCGCCGACAAGCTCACCGACGAGTCGCCGCACACGGCCCCCGACGCGCTCGCGCTCGTCACCCGGGAACCGGCCGGTGTCGTGGGCGCGGTCGTCCCGTGGAACTTCCCGCTGACGCTGGCGAGCTGGAAGGTCGCACCGGCTCTCGCGGCGGGCTGCACCGTCGTCCTGAAGCCGTCGGAGAACTCACCGCTGTCCGCACTGCTGCTGGGCCGGCTGGCAACCGAGGCCGGACTGCCGGCCGGTGTCCTGAACGTGGTCGCGGGTGACGGCCCGACCGCCGGGCGGGCGATCGGACTGCACCCGGACATCGACGTCCTGGCCTTCACCGGGTCGACCGCGGTGGGCCGGCACTACCTGCGCTACGCGGCCGACTCCAACCTCAAGCGCGTCTGGCTGGAACTGGGCGGCAAATCACCCAACATCATCCTTCCCGACGCCCCCGACCTGGAGAAGGCCGCCGCCACCGCCGCCTGGGGCATCTTCTTCAACCAGGGCGAGATGTGCACCGCCCCCTCCCGGCTGCTCGTCCACTCCTCCGTCGCCGAGCGCGTCACGGAGGCCGTCGTGGCCCGGGCCCGCGCCCTGCGGGTCGGCGACCCCCTCGACCCCGCGACCGAGATGGGCGCCCTGGTCGGCGAGGACCATCTGGGTCGCGTACTGGACCACATCGACGGCGGGGCGGCGGAGGGCGCCCGGCTGCGTGCCGGCGGTTCACGCGTCCTCGCCGCGTCCGGCGGCAGCTTCCTGGAGCCGACGGTCTTCGACCGGGTCGCTCCCGGGGCGGCGCTGGCCCGCGAGGAGATCTTCGGGCCCGTCCTGTCCGTCCTCACCTTCGACGACGTCGACGAGGCGGTGGCACTCGCCAACGCCACCGAGTACGGGCTGGCGGCCGGGCTGTGGACCGGTGACCTGTCCACCGCCCACACGGTCTCGCGCGCGCTGCGGGCGGGCACCGTGTGGGTCAACTGCTACGAGGAGGGCGATCTGACGGTCCCCTTCGGCGGGATGAAGCAGTCGGGCAACGGCCGCGACAAGTCCGCCCACGCGCTGGAGAAGTACACGGAGCTCAAGACCACCTGGATCCAGCTGTGACGACGCCCGCGAGACCGCTCATCGCCGTCCCCGCCCGTTTCGCCGCCTCGACCTCGGCGCTGCGGTACGCGGCCGAGGTCAACGCCCGCGCCCTGGTCGAAGCCGTCTGGCGGGCCGGCGGCGAGCCCGCGACGATCCATCCGACCGACCCCGCCCACACCGATGTGGCGTCCCGCATCGCCCGCTTCGACGGAGTGCTGCTTCCCGGTGGCGGCGACCTCGCCCCGCATCGCTACGGCGCGGCCGCCAGCCACGACAGCGTCTACGACGTCGACGACCTCCAGGACGCCTTCGACCTCGCCGTCGCGCGCCACGTACTGGATCTGGGCATGCCCCTGCTCGCGATCTGCCGTGGTCTCCAGGTCGTCAACGTCGCGCTCGGCGGGACCCTCCACCAGGACATGGGCGGCCCCGGGAGCGAGCACCGGCATGTCGTCCATCCGGTGCCGATCCGGCCGGGCTCGCTGCTGGAGAGCTCCGTGGGGGCCGGAAAGGTGGAGGCGTCCTGCTACCACCACCAGCGCGTGGACCGTACGGGCACCGGCCTCACGGTCACCTCCCGTGCCGCCGACGGCACGGTGGAGGCACTCGAACTCCCGGGCGCCAAGGGCTGGTTCACCGCCGTCCAGTGGCACCCCGAGGACACCGCGCACCGCGACGAGGCCAACCAGAACCTCTTCGACGCGCTGGTGCGTGCCGCCGACGCGCCTCGTGGCCCCAGGCCCTGACAGCTGCGCGGCGCTTGCTCCGGGCGGCGGTCGTCAGGCCTTGGGCCGGCGGCCGCTCCGGCGGGGGGCGGGCTCGGCGCCGTCGAGCAGTTCGAGCCTGCGCTCCTCCCCGAGGGACTCCACCTGGACGACGATCCTTCGCAGCGCGTCGGCGGTCGTACGGCACTCCTCGTCGCTCAGCGGACTGGCCACGAAGGCCTCCTCCGCGTTGAAGGCGGGGAACAGCCGCCGCATCAGGGCCTCCCCCTCCGCCGTGAGACCGAGCAGGACCCGGCGCCCGTCGGAGGGATGCTCGGAACGCCGGACCAGCCCCCGTGACTCCAGCGTGCGGGCCACACCCGTGAGCGTGCCCTTGGAGATCCCGGCCTCCTCGGCGACGAGCCGGGTCTCCGTCTCGCCCGAGATCCACACCACCCACAGCACGACGAACCCGGTCCACGTCAGGTCCGAGCCGCGCAGCACGGAGTTCTCCACGTGCTGGCGGACGGCGGACGCGGCGCGGTAGATGTTCGCCACGACCGCCATCTGTTCGTGCCGGACGGGGGTTTCGCCGAGCTTGGCCTTGACGAGTTTCTCGGTCTCGGTGATGGATCGCTGCCCGACCACTGAACTCCTCCGATGCGCGCCGCTGAATCGTTCGGAGTCAAATTATACGTGTAACGTACGGCTGGTTTCCCCCAAGGCACCGGGGAAACCAGCCGTACGTCAGCCGTCAGGCCGCCGCGAGGGCCCGTCAGACGGGGCCCGCCGTGGTGTCGGACGCGGCCCCGGCCGCCGGCTCCGTCCGGGCCGCCGCCCTTCTCGCGTACGGCAGCCGGGAGAGCCCCACGCACAGGAGCAGCACGGTCGGCACGGTCACCGCGAGCCAGGTGGCGGTGGCCGAGTCGCCTCCGATGAGCGTCGTGAAGTTCTCCAGGATCAGCCAGATGGCTCCCGCGGTGCCCACCGCGCCGAGGAGCGGCGCTATCAGCGTGTTCCAGGGGCGGGTGTCGAGCCGCTCGCGCCGGAAGAACACCACGACCGACAGCGAGGTCAGGAAGTACAGCAGGGTGATGGCCAGTACGGCGATGCCGCTGAACCACGAGAAGAGCGTCAGTACCGGGTCCTTGCCCGCCACCGCGAACGGCACCACGAGCAGCACCGCCGTGGCCGTCTGCACGGCGCCCGCGACCCACGGCGACTGCCTGCGGTTGAGGGAGGACAGCCAGCGGGGAAGCAGCCCGTCACGGCTGAGCGAGAAGAAGTACCGGTTGGCGGAGTTGTGGAAGGCGAGAATGCCCGCGAAGAGCGAGGTGGCGAGCAGGAACGGCAGCACGTCGTTGGTCCAGTTGCCGAACAGGTCCGCGACCGGTGCGAAGACGAAGGCCGTCGAGTCGCCGCTCTCCAGCGCCTTGCCCGCCGCCGCGCCGCTCTCGGCCGCCCCGTACGAGGAGATGAGCATCCAGGAGGTGAAGGCGAAGAAGGCGGTGATGACGGCCACGGACAGGTAGGTGGCTCTGGGGACCGTCTTCCTGGGGTCGCGGGCTTCCTCGCCGTAGATGGCGGTGGCCTCGAAGCCGAGCATCGACGCGAGGGCGAAGACCAGCGCCACGCCCGGCGCGCCGTCCAGGGCCGCCGAGACCGAGAAGCTCTCGGCGGGCGCCAGGCCTTCGGGGCCACCGCCCTTGAAGAAGGTGACGACGCCGAAGGCCAGCAGGATGCTGAACTCCGCCAGGACGAAGACCGCGAGCACCTTCGCACCCAGCTCGATGCCCGCCGTGCCGAGCACCTGGACGACCGCCATGGTGACCAGCGCAGCCACCCACCACTGCACCGTGATCCCGGCGAACCGGTCGAACAGCCCGCTCACCACGGACCCGTAGAGCCCGTACATCGAGCCCTGGATCGTGCTGTACGCGAGCAGCGCCACGCCCGCGCTGCCGGTGCCGGCGCTCCTGCCGAGACCCTTGCCTATGTAGGTGTAGAAGGCGCCGGCGTCGACGACGTACCGGCCCATGGCGACGAAGCCCACGGAGAACAGCAGCACGATCAGCCCGGCGATCGCGTACGCGGCGGGGGTGCCGGGCCCGGTGCCGATGGCGACGGCGATGGGGACGGCGCCGGCGACGCCGGTGAGGGGTGCCTGGGCGGACAGTACGAAGAAGAGGATGCCCAGGGCTCCGAGCGCGTTGCGCTTCAGGCCCGTCCGCGAGGCCGCGGGGGCCTCGACGGTCGTGGGGACAGCGGTCGTGTCCATGTCGCTTACCTACCTTTTCGGGGACCTGATGCCGCGGAACTCCCAGTCGCCGCCGAGCGCGGTGGACAGCACTTCCTCCGACTCGGTGGGCTGGGCACCGACGTCCGTACGGATCGGAGCGGGGCCGGTGACGATGTGGTTGCTGAGCCGTCCCAGGCCCTCGACCTCGACCTCGACGACGTCGCCGGGCCGGACGGGGCGGGAGTTGGCCGGGGTGCCGGACAGCAGGACGTCGCCCGGGTGGAGGGTGATGGTGCGGGCGATGTCGGCGACGAGGTAGTGCATGTCCCACTCCATCTCGTCGGTCGAACCGTCCTGCACCACCTCGCCGTTGACGTACGTACGCAGGTACTTGCCGTGGAAGTCCCAGTCGGTGACCAGGCCGGGGCCGAGCGGGCAGAGCGTGTCGGATCCCTTGACGCGGAGCATCGAACCGGCGTCGGTGTCGCGGAAGTCGTGCAGGCCGTAGTCGTTGGCGATCGTGTAGCCCGCGATGTACGCGCCGGCCTCCGCCTGCGAGATGTTCCGCGCGGTCCGCCCGATGACGATGGCGACCTCGCCCTCGTAGTTGAGCCACTTGCAGCCCTCGGGGCGGACGACCGCGCCCTTGTGGGAGTTGAGGGCCGAGGTCGGCTTGTGGAAGTAGGTCGGCGTGGGGGTCAGCCGGATCCGGAACTCCTCGACGCGGCTGCGGTGGTTGAGGTGGACCGCGATGATCTTGGACGGGACGACGGGTGGCAGGTGCTGGGCGTCCTCGGTCTTGACGCGCCGGCCGTCGCCGGCGACCAGTTCGTCGCCCTCACGGACGGTCTCGGTGACGGCGCCGTCGAGGAGGATGCGGCGATACTCGGAGGATGCAGCCATGGGGAGGCCTTTCGGGTGTCGGCTGGGCGGGGCGGCGTAACTCGCGGGCGCTCAGGCTCCGGTCCAGCCCTCGGCCGGGCGGTCGAACCAGATGTGGGCCTGGCCGGTGCCGACGGAGTTCTCGTACTCGCCGTACTGGCGGCCCTTGGCGACGCAGGCCTGCTCGCCGAGGGCGCCGGCCATCATCAGGTAGTGGAAGAACTTCGCCTCGGGCTTGTGCTTCCAGAACTCCGGCATGGAGTCGAGGACCTTGTCGTGCCGGCCCTCCTTGAACCACGCGATGCGCTCGCGGTCGGCCTCGCGGGCCTCGGGGGTGAAGATGTGCGCCGGGTCGCTGGCCTCGTGGTCACGGATCTCGCGCAGCGGCCAGAACGTGTGGGAGAGGGCGCCGGACGCGATGAGCAGGACGCGTCGGCCGGGGGTGGCGGCAATGCCGTCGGCGAGTGCGCGCCCGAGGCGCAGATGGTCCTCCATGTCGCCGGTCTGGCAGACGCCGATGGTCACCCAGCGCTTGTCGGGCAGCCCCTCCCCCAGGAACTTCCAGAGGTTGAGGGTGGCGTAGTAGACCGGCAGGTGGTCGTCGTCGATCGGGGTGATCCAGGTGCCGTGCTTGTCGGCGAACGAGGCGATGTTGTGGGCGAGTTCGGGGTCGCCCGGGTAGTCGTAGGGCATGCGGCACATGCCGCGCGGCAGCTCCTCGGAGGTGAAGAGCCCGGCCCGGCGCTGCTGGGCGGTGACGACGAACTCGACGGTGGTCGCCCAGTGCGAGTCGAGGACCACGACGGTGTCGTAGTCGTCGGCGGCGCCGGATTCGAAGACGTCCGCGCGCAGTTGCCGCAGTCCGGTGACGAGGGTGATCTCCTTGCCCTCGTTGAGTTCGAGCCGCTCGGCCTCCGGCAGCACGATGGTGGGCACATGGGCGAGCAGGCCCGCCCCGACGATCTCACCCATGGTTGGTCCATCCGTTCGGGGCGGTGACGGTGTTCTTGAGGTCGCAGTAGAAGTCGAAGCTCCAGGTGCCGCCCTCGCGGCCCACTCCCGAGCGTCGGGAGCCGCCGAAGGGCGCCCGCAGGTCGCGTACGAAGAAGCAGTTGACCCAGACCGTGCCCGCGACGAGCTGCCCGGTGACCCGCTCGGCGCGCTCCGGGTCCCCGGTGGCGACGGTGGCGGCGAGGCCGAAGCGGGTGTCGTTGGCGAGGCGGATCGCCTCGTCCTCGGTGGCGAAGGTCTGGAGGGTCAGGACGGGTCCGAAGACCTCTTCCTGGACGATCTCGGAGTCCTGGGTGACGTCGGTGAGGAGGGTCGGACGGTAGGAGAGGTCCTGGCCCGCGCTGCCGCCGATGACGGCGCGCGCGCCGGCGGCGAGGGCCCGCTGCACGAACCCGTCGATCTTCTCCACCTGCCGGGGGTGGATGGTGGGCCCGAGGTCGGTGGTCTCGTCCCGCGGGTCGCCCTGCCGGAGCGTGGCGGCCTTCTCGGTGAAGCGGCGGGTGAACTCCTCGGCGACCGGTTCCTCGACGAGGATGCGGGTGGCGGCCAGACACACCTGCCCGGCGTTGTCGTACTGCTCCACCGCGAGGTCCACCGCGAGGTCGAGGTCCGCGTCAGCGAAGACCAGCAGCGGTGACTTGCCGCCGAGTTCGAGGCTGAGCGGGGTGAGGTTCGCGGCGGCCGACGCCGCGATCCGCCGGGCGGTGGGCACCGACCCGGTGAAGCTGATGCGGCGTACGTCGGGATGGGAGGTGAGGGAGTCACCGATCTCGGCGCCGAGGCCCTGGACGACGTTGAGCACTCCGGCCGGCAGGCCGGCCTCGGCGGCGATGTCGGCCAGCAGCGACGCGGTGAGCGGCGACCACTCGGCGGGCTTGAGGACGACGGTGTTCCCGGCGGCGAGGGCCGGGGCGACCTTCCAGGTGGCCAGCATCAGCGGCGCGTTCCACGGCGTGATCAGCACGCACGGCCCCGCCGGGTCCCAGCTCACGTGGTTGCGGTGGCCGCGCGTCTCGAAGTCCTCGTGCTCGAGCGTCAGCAGCCAGTCGGCGAAGAACCGGAAGTTGTGCGCGACCCGCGGCATCACGCCCCGCCGGTGCGAGCGCAGCAACGCTCCGTTGTCGTGCGTCTCGACGATCGCCAGGTCTTCGATCCGCTTCTCCACACCGTCGGCGACGGCGTGCAGAATGCGGGCGCGTTCGGAGCGGGTGGTGGCCGCCCAGGCGGGAAAGGCGTCGCGAGCGGCGGCAACGGCGGCTTCGGCCTCGGCCGGCCCGCCACGGGCGATCTCCCCGAGCACGCTCTGGTCGATGGGCGAGACATCGGCAAAGGTCTCGGCGGAGGCGATCCGTCGACCGCCGATCCAGTGCCGGGTGTCGACGGAGACTCCGGCGACGACGATCTTCTCAGACATGGGACTGGCTCCAGATGGGGGAACGGGGGACGTGAGCGCCCTTTTCAGGGGCGCGGGGCTGAACTTGATATGGCGGCTCCGCCGCGTGGGCGCGACAGGCCACGACGGACCGGCACACTCCCACCGGCCTCACGAGGCGGACGCCCCCGAGGTACCGGACTCCAGCAAGGTCCCCCCGTCCCAGACCACGCCGACCTGGCGGTAGTACGCGGCGATCGGCTCCCGGATCTCCAGCCGGGCCAACTCCTCGGTGGGCGCCTCGAACAGCTCCAGCTCCGCGTCACCGACCCACGCCGGGCCGCCTTCGAAGGCGGCCGCCCCGGTCTCGATCAGCTCGTCCAGAGCCAGCCCCTTGCCGTTCTCGACAGACGGCAGCCAGCGGTGGTGCGCCATCGGATGTCCGTTGACGAACCCGTTCGTCCGGGACGGCTCCCGCAGCGTCACCACGGCCTGGGCGAGCCGGCGGTCGGCGGCGGCGAGCGTCGCCCCGAACCGGGCCCCCGCCGAGATCCGCGGAGCGGGACCGTAGGGATGCGGCCGCGTCTGGTGGATGGACCCGAGCTTCTTCGGATACCCCTGGTGCAGGCCGCGGGCGATCGCGAAGTCCTTGTCGACCCAGATGTAGACGCACCGCGAGTACGTCCGCCCCTGGTAGGAGCAGCGCACGACGGCGAACGCCTCCTTGTACTGGGAGAGCACGGGATCCAGCAGCTCCTGCGCACCGGCCGAACAGGACTGCCAGTCGGCCCAGATCAGTGCGACGGCGCCGGGATCTTCCTCGGCCAACTCCAGTGGCTCCGGCAGCAGTTCACGCACCCGCGAAGGGTCCGTGCGGTACTCGACGGTGAGCAGGTCGCCCGAGTACAGCCACGGCGGTGAGGGGATCAGCGACGACGAACCGGTCGCGGTCTTGGGGTGGAAGTAGCCACGGACGCTGGTCATGGGAGGAGTTCCTTACGCGGTGAGGGCGGGCTGCCCGAGCAGGTCGGCGCGGTAGCGGGCGGTCTTGGCGACCGTCGAGGGACCCCCGAGGGCGACGACGCCGACCAGTCGGCCGCCGTGGTGGTAGCCGGCCAGGACGTCACCGGAAGGGTCGCCGTCGAGGACGCGTACGTCGTCCCTGCCGAGGGCCGGCGCACCGAACGACTGGAGCCGGAAGTCGTGCTGGTCGCTCCAGAAGGTCGGCAGCGGCGCGAACGGCTTCAACTCGCCGCCCGCGCCGGACAGATGGGCGACGAGGGTCTTCGCGGCGTGCTTGGCGGTGTCGGTGGGAATGGACCAGTGCTCGACCCGGCGGGGCACACCGTCGTAGCGCGCGTTGGGGAACCGGGCCACGTCCCCGACGGCGACGACGTACGGGAGCCCGCCGACGCGCAGGAACTCGTCGGTGAGGACGCCGTCGGACAGGTCGAGTCCGTGGCCGTCCAGCCACTCGGTGTTGGCGACCGAACCCACCGACTCCACCACCACATCGGCGGGCAACACCGTCCCGTCGCCCAGCACGACGCCCGTGACCCGGTCGGCGCCCTCGAACCGGACCACCGACGCGCCGAGCGCGAAGCGCACTCCGCGCTCCTCGTGGCGCCGGAGCAGGGCACGGCCGAGCAGTTCGCCGAGCGGACCCACCATGGGCAGCCGCAGGGGATCGACCACGGTGACGTGCTCGACACCCAGCCCGACGGCCGTGGCCGCCACTTCGCAGCCGATGAAGCCGGCGCCGATCACGACGACTCGGGCGCCCGGCAGGGTCAGTTCATCACGCAGTGCCTGCGCGTCGGCGAGGGTGCGTACGGTGTGGCGGCCGGCGAGCGGCCCCGGGCAGCGCAGCCGCCTCGGGCGCATGCCGGTGGCGACGACCAGAGCGTCGAACGGAAGGGTCGTGCCGTCGTCGAGTTCGACGACGCGTTCGGCCGGCCGGGCCGCCGTCACGGAGGTCCCGAGCCGCCACTGCACATCGGCCGCGGACGCCCTCGGCGTGAAGGCCAGCGACTCGAACGGAGCACTGCCGGCCAGCACCTCCTTGGACAGCGGAGGCCGGTTGTACGGCATGTGCGGCTCGTCGCCGATGAGGGTGACGGCCCCGGTCCAGCCGGCCGCGCGCAGCTGCTCTGCGGCTCGCAGGCCGCCCAGCGAGGCGCCCGCGATGACGACACGGCCCGCCGCCCGGCCTGTCGCGCCACCCGTCGTACCCGTCATGGTGATCAGTCCTCGATCGAGATGGCCTGCAGCGGACAGACGTCCGCCGCCTCCTCGACGTCGTCGCGCAGGGCGGCGTCGGGCTCCGCGTCGAAGGCGAGGCGCCCGCCGTCGTCCAGTCGGAAGACGTCCGGAGCTGCGAAGACGCACTGCCCGTGGTCCTTGCACTTGGTGGTGTCGACGACGACCTTCACGGCCGGACCCCTCTCAGACAGGTCGTTTGGTTCCAAACAAAGTAGGGAGCGAAGCCCGACCGGTCAATACCTGACGAGCAGGAGAAAAATTGAGGGAGTACCTCTTGTGGAGACGTGAACCGATGCTTAACGTTTGGAGCCAAACAAACTGGTGGGCCTGTTCGTCCGGCCCGCCGCCCGCACTGGCTCCACGCCTCCCGCCCGACTGTCCGAGGAGACACCGGTGAGCGCTCAGCCATCCCCCGGGGCCGAAGAGGTCCGACGCCACACCGAGCGGCTCGCCGCCGAGGGCGTCGACGTCGTCCGGGTGACCTATCCCGACCTCATCGGCACCGACCGTGCCCGTGACGTACTGCTCGACCATCTGCCCGCGGTGTGCGAGCACGGGCTCGCCTTCTGCCGGGCGGTCTACCACACCTCCCCCCAGGGCGACGTGGTCCCGGTGGCCGGAGGACTGGACGCCGGGCTGCCCGACATCACCGTGCGCCCTGACCTCACCACCTTGACCGCGGTGCCGTGGGAACCCGGCGTGGCGACCTGCCTCGGGGACGTCGTCGATCCGGCGACCGGCTCACCCGCCGCCGAGTCGCCCCGCGATCTGCTGCGCACTGTCCTCGCCCGCTGCACCGAACACGGCCTGCGCCCGGTGGTCGGGCCCGAGCTCGAGTACTACCTCTGCGACCCCGAGCCCGGACCGGCGGGCGGCTGGCGCCGGTACGGGTCGACGCCGGGCGTGGTCTACACGGCGGGGCTGCGCGGCGACCCGGACAACCACCTCCTGCGCACCCTGCGGCAGGTGCGGGACCTGGACCTCGGGGTGATCAACGGCAACCACGAGTTCGACGGAGGCCAGTTCGAGATCAACCTGACGCACTCCGAAGCCCTGTCGGCCGCCGACCGGGCCTTCCGCTTCAAGGCCGCGGTCAAGGAACTGGCCCGCAAGGAGGGCCGCCTCGCCACCTTCATGGCGAAGCCGTTCAACGACGCGGGCGGATCCGGGTTCCACCTCCACCTGTCCTGCGAGGACGTCGACCGCCGCAACGCCTTCGACGACCCGTCCGGAGCCCACGGCCTGTCCGCGACGGCCCGGCACGCGATCGCCGGAGTGCTGGCCCACGCCCCGGCACTGGCCGCGCTGCTCAACCCGACGGTCAACTCCTACAAGCGGTTCGGGCCCGACACCCTGGCGCCCTGGCTGATCGACTGGGGCCTCGACAACCGCAGCGCCATGGTCCGCATCCCGCCCGAGCGCGGCTCGGGCGCCCGGCTGGAGCTGCGACTGGGCGACGCGAGCGCCAACCCGTACCTGGCGATCGCCGCGATGACGGCCGCCGCGCTGCTCGGCGTACTGGCGGGCGACGAGCCGCCGGCGCCGCTGGAGGGCTACGGCTACGACACGACCCGCTCCGCGGTGCTGCCCATGGCACTGCCCGACGCACTCGACGCGCTGGAGGCGGACACCGCTCTGACCGAAGTGCTCGGCAAGGGCTTCACCACCTCCTTCCTCTCCTACAAGCGCAACGAGGTCGAGCGCTTCCAACGGCACGTCACCGACTGGGAGTTCACCGAGTACGCGTACCACCTGTGACGCCAAGGAGCCACCGATGACCGACACCCTGACCGCCGCCGCGCACGAGCCCCTGCCACTCGCGGACGTGAACCTCGCCGACCTCGACCACTTCACCGACGGCGTCACACCCTGGCGGATGTTCCACACCCTCCGCCACGAGGACCCGGTCCACTGGCAGCCCGAGGATGCGCCCAACTCCGGTTTCTGGTCGGTGACCCGGCACGAGGACATCTCCCGCGTCGACCGGGACTCCGAGACGTTCACCTCGACCAGGTTCGTGAACCTCGAAGAGGTCGACGACGACCAGATCAAGAAACGCGCCTCCATCCTGGAACTGGACGGCGTACGCCACAGGGCGCTGCGCAGCCTGCTGCAACGGCAGTTCGGCGCGAACGTCATCAGCCAGTACACGGACTTCCTGCGCGGCCTGACCGCGAAGACACTGGACACGGCCCTGGCGAAGGGCCGCTTCGACTTCGTCACCGACGTCTCCGCCGACTTCCCGATCAACGTGCTGGCGCGGCTGCTGGACGTACCGCCCGAGGACAACCAGCAGCTCATCGACTGGGGCAACCGCATCATCGGCAACACCGATCCCGACTACGCGGACGTCCTGCTGAACAGCGCGGAGAGCGAGAAGTACCGCGATCTGCCCTTCCGCTCCCCCGCCTCGCTCGAAGTCTTCGCGTACGGGCGGGAGGTGGCGCGGCAGCGCCGGGGCGGCGAGGGTACGGACCTGGTCTCCAAACTCGTCAACACCACCCCGCGCGACGGCGTCCCGCTGACGGAGCAGGACTTCGACAACTACTTCCTGCTGCTCGTCGTGGCAGGCAACGAGACCACCCGCCACGCCATCTCGCACTCCATGCTGGCCCTCATCCAGCACCCCGAGCAGCTGGCGAAGCTCCAGGAGGACCCTTCCCTGATCCCCACCGCGGTCGAGGAGTTCCTGCGCTGGGCCTCCCCCGTCTACCACTTCCGCCGCACCGCGACCCGCGACGTCGAACTCGGCGGCAAGCGGGTGAAGGAGGGCGACAAGGTCGTCATGTGGTACGCCTCGGGCAACCGCGACGAGGCGGTCTTCGAGGACCCGTACGCTTTCGACGTCACCCGGCAGGACAACGACCACGTCACCTTCGGCAAGGGCAGCCCGCACCTGTGCCTGGGCAATCTGCTGGCCCGCACCGAGATCCGGGTCATGTTCGAGGAGCTGATCCCGCGTCTCGCGGACATCCGGCTGACCGGCGAGGTGCCGCGGGTGCGGTCCAACTTCGTGAACGGCATCAAGAAACTGCCGGTCGAGGTCACTCCGGCCTGACGGACGGGACAGCCGGGCCGGAGTGAGGGCCGGATCGCGCAGGGCCGCGTCGAAGTCGATCACCGCGTCGTACTCGCCGCTCGTACGCAGCCGGTGGTTCGCACGCGGAGAGCCGGCGGAAACGACCCGCGGCGAACGGACGGCACGACTGCGCCGTACGTGAGGGGGCAGGCGGACGAGATCGGCTCACCGCCACCGAGGCCAGGAGATGTGGTGTCGCAAGACCTGTCAGCCCCCGCACCCGCCGCTCCGCGGGAACACCTGATCCCCACTCCGGCCAAGTCGGCGTCCGCGCGCAGAGACCCGTACTTCGACAACGCGAAGTACCTCACCATCGTGCTGGTGGCCTGCGGCCACGCGTGGGAACCGCTGACCCACGGGAGCAGGGCCGCGACGGCCGCGTATCTGACCGTCTACGCCTTCCACATGCCCGCGTTCGCGCTCATCTCCGGATACTTCTCGCGGAGTTTCGACATGGCCCCGGGCCGCGTGCGCCGGCTCCTGACGAGCATCGTCGTGCCGTACCTCGTCTTCGAGACGGCCTACACGCTGTTCTACCGGTGGGCCCAGGACGATCCCGGCTATCCGCTGAGCCTGCTGGACCCCTGGTACGTGATGTGGTTCCTGGTCGCGCTCTTCGTCTGGCGGCTGACCACCCCGATCTGGCTGGCGCTGCGCCACCCGGTGCCGGTCGCGCTGGGATTCGCCGTCCTGGCCGCCGTCTCGCCGGACCTGGGCGGGGACATCTCGATCCAACGGGTCCTGGGATTCCTGCCGTTCTTCGTGCTCGGCCTGACCCTGCGCGCCGAGCACTTCGAACGGCTGCGCACCTGGCGGGTCCGGCTGTGGGCCCTGCCGGTGGTGGCGACGACGCTGGTCACGGCGTACGCGGTGGCGCCCTGGTTCGGCGCCGGGTGGCTCTACCACCGGGGCAGTGTCACGGGCCAGGGCGTGCCGAACTGGGTGGGGCTCTTCACCACTCCGGCACTGTTCTGCCTCGCCCTGGTCCTGACCGCCTGCTTCCTGGCCTGGGTACCGGGACGGCTCCTGTGGTGCACGGCGCTGGGCGCCGGGACGATGTACGGCTACCTGCTGCACGGCTTCGTCATCAAGGCGTCCCGCTTCTGGGACTGGTACGACCACCCCTGGCTGCACACCCCGCTCGGCCAACTGGCCGTCACCGCGGCCGCCGTGGGACTCATCACCGCGCTGTGCTCCCGCCCGGTCCGCACGGTGTTCCGGTCCCTGGTCGAGCCACGACTGGAATGGATGTTCAGCCGCCGCGACGAGAGCACGGCGGCCGACGCACGACCGTCGGACCGGTCCTAGCCGAGTTCGAGCGTGTGGCAGCTCTGCGCTTGTGCCGTCGACGCCCGGACCGCGGCTCGGAAAGAGCGCTGACGGGCGGAGGCCCCGCCGACCGCTGGGCCGGCGGGGCCTTCAGTCCTCGGAGGTGCCGGTCGGCCGAGGACGACGAGCCGCGTACGACCCTGACGCGCGTCGGTGTACGCCCGTCGGTTCGGGTCAGCGCCCGCCCGTGTGCTCGGACCGCTGACCGGCGGCGGACCGGAACCGGCGGTACAGCGCGGCTCCGCCCAGCATCAGCGCGGCGCTCGCGGCGGCCGTCGGGCCCATCAGGTCCGTGCCGGTCTCGGCGAGGGAGGCGCCGGGCTCCTCCGGCACGGTCCGCGGCGCCTCGGGCTCCACCGGAACCGCCGGCTTCACGGGCGGCTTCGACGGCGGGGTCGGCTTCGGAGCGGGCGGCGTGGCCGGGTGGTGCGGCCGCTCGCCGGAGGTGTTGGTGGATTCGTTGCCGACGGCGGGGTTGCCGATGCCGACGACGTTCACCGAGTTGCCGGTGACGTTCACGGGGAGCTGGACCGGCAGGTGCACACCGTTGCCGGAGATCAGACCCGGTGAATCCTTTCCGCCTCCTTCGGCGACCGCCCCCGCGGAGCCGTCGTGTCCGCCGCCCTTGCCGCCCTTGCTGTCGCCGCCCACGTTGGCGCAGCTGTTGCCGGCCGCGGGGTTGAGGAGTCCGACCACATTCACGGTGTTCCCGCACGCGTTCACCGGAACGTGTACGGGGAGCTGAATGGTGTTGCCGGAGATCAGCCCGGGCGAGCGGGTCGTGACGCCGTCGGCCGCGGAGTCCGCGTACACCGGCATCGTCACGGCCACGGCGCCGGAGGCGGCGGCCGCGATGATCAAACCGTTTCGGGCAACCCGGTTCATAGGTTCCCTGCCTTCCAGACATGATGGCGGGCAGTCGCCCGCACCGTTTAAACGCGGGCAAACCACGCAGGTTATGGCCCACCCGTCATTCACCACCCTTCGAGCGGACGCCGGTCGAAGGGTGGTTCGAAGGGTCCGCTGCGGCGACGCGTCGCCACGGCGGGCGGCGCGAGGGCGCCGGGCAGATGGCCGGATCGCCCGCCGGGCGGTGCAGGGTAAGGCCTCCGCCGCCCGCGCGCTCGCCGGGAGGCGTGCTCGAAGGCGCCCCCTTATCGTGTTCGAGGGGGAATCCCCGGCTGCGGGCCGGGGCGTCCCGGGAGGCCTGTGATGCTGTCCACGCACCAACGCCACGCCTTCACCTGCGCCGTGACGCTGGCCCTGTTGGGAGCCGGGCTGCCGTCGGTGGCCGCGGCGGCCACCGACCGGCCCGACCTGTCCCGCTTCTACGACCAGCGGATCAAATGGTCGTCCTGCCCCGGCGACGGTCTGCCCGAGGACCTGCAGTGCGGCAAGGTGACCGTCCCCCTCGACTACGCGAAGCCCGCCGACGGGACGCTGGACCTCGCCATGGCCAGGTTCAGGGCGACGGGCGCGTCCAGAGGGTCGGTGCTGCTCAACTTCGGCGGGCCCGGCGGGCCGGGCGTCGGCGAACTCGCCGCCGGCGGCAAGGACTTCATGGGCCTCACGAACGGCTACGACGTGGTGACCTTCGATCCCCGCGGCGTCGGCCGGAGCTCCCCGGTGAGTTGCGGCGAGGGCACCGACGAGGCCATGGACGCCGCGGATCCCGAGGCGGAGGTGAGCGACGATCCGCGGGCCGCCCTGGAGGTGCTGCGGAAGGTCGCCGCCGAATGCGCCGAGCACTCCGGGCCGGTGCTGCCGCACATAGGCACGGTCAACGCCTCCCGCGACCTCGATGTGATGCGCCAGGCCCTGGGCGACAAGAAGCTCAACTACCTCGGCTTCTCGTACGGGACGCGGCTGGGAGCGGTGTACGCCGCCCAGTTCCCCGGGAAGACGGGACGCCTGGTCCTCGACGGCGTGGACACCCTCACCGAACCGCTGAGCGAGCAGGGCATCGCCGGTGCACGGGGCCAGCAGACGGCCCTTGAGGACTTCCTCGACTGGTGCGTCGAGGACATCAACTGCGCGTTCGGCCAGGATCCGCGCGCGGCCCGGCAGGAGGTGGTCCGGCTCGTCGGCTCGCTGGACGAGAATCCGGTGCCGGCCGACTTCGGCATACCGTTCTCCGGCCAGGACCTGGTGGGCGCCATAGGACAGGCCCTCTACAGCAAGGAACTGTGGCCGACCCTCTCGCAGGCGCTCACCTCGCTGGTCCAGGACGGGGACACCCGGGGCATCATGCGGTTCTCCACCGGGGGCAGCGCCGTCCCCGGCGTCCGCGGCCCCGCCGAGAACGCCGGGCACGCCAAGAATGGGGACACGGACGGGGGTCTCGTCGACGAGGGGGACGTCCCCCTCGACAACCTCCCGGCCGCCCTGATGGCCGTCAACTGCGCCGACGATCCCGACCGGCCCAGCGCCGACCAGGTCACCGAGGACATCCGCCGGCTGCGTGCCGAGTACGAGCAGGCGTCACCAGTCTTCGGCCGGTACCGCCTCGCCCAGGTCCTGATGTGCTTCGGCCGCCCCAGGGGCACCACGTACATCCGCGAGCAGGTGCGTGACGTGGACGCTCCGAAGATGCTCCTCGTGGGTACCCGCGGCGACCCGGCGACCCCGTACCGCTGGACCACGCAGACCGCCCGGCGGCTCGGCCCGTCGGCGGTCGTCCTCGACAACAAGGGCGAGGGGCACACCGGTTACGCCTCGTCGAAGTGCGTGCACCGCAAGGTCGACGACTTCCTGCTGTACGGACGACTGCCGGCCGACGGCAGCTCGTGCGGCTCGGAGGAGTGAGACCCGCCGAACCGCGGGCGGCCTGCCGAGCGGTTGATCCAGCGGGTCTGAGCGGGTTCGAAGCGGGTTCGAAGCGGGTTCGAAGCGGGTTCAGAAGTCGACCGGGTCGCGCACGATCGGGCACGTCATGCAGTGCCCGCCGCCCCGGCCCCGTCCCAGCTCGGCGCCGACGATCGTGATGACCTCGACGCCCGCCTTCCGCAGCAGCGTGTTGGTCTGCGTGTTGCGGTCGTAGGTGAACACCACACCGGGCTCCAGCGCGACGGCGTTGTTCCCGCTGTCCCACTGCTGCCGTTCCGAGGCGTAGACGTCGCCGCCCGTCTCCACGACCCGCAGCGCGGCGAGCCCGAGGGCCTTCGCCACGACATCCACGAAGGGGCGGGAGCCCTCGTCGGTCAGTTCGACGCCGGGCGCCCTGTCGCCGGGGCGCAGGGAGAAGGTGTGGACCGCGTCCATGATGGCCGGGTACAGGGTCACGAGGTCCCGGTCGGCGAAGGTGAACACCGTGTCGAGGTGCATCGCTGAGCGCAGTCTGGGCATGCCCGCGACGATGACGTGCTCGGCCGCCCCCTTTGCGAACAGGGCGGCCGCCACCTGGGTGATCGCCTGGCGGGAAGTGCGTTCGCTCATGCCCATGAGGACCACGCCGTGGCCGACGGGCATGATGTCACCGCCCTCGAACGTGGCCTGTCCCCAGTCGAGTTCGGGGTCCCCCCACCACACCTCGGAGCCCGCGTAGTCCGGGTGGAAGGTGTAGATCGCCTTCATGAGGAGCGTCTCGTCGTGCCGGGCGGGCCAGTACAGCGGGTTGAGCGTGAGGCCCCCGTAGAGCCAGCAGGTGGTGTCCCGGGTGTAGAGGGTGTTGGGAAGCGGCGGCATCAGGTACTCGCGTGCGCCGGTCGATTCGCGGGCCAGGGCCACGTAGCCGTCGCGGAACTCCTCGGGCAGGTCGACGGTGGCCAGGCCGCCGATCAGGTACTCGGCGAGCCTGCGGGGTTCCAGCGACTCCAGGAAGGCCCGGGTGTCGTCGATGAGGCCGAGGCCGACCTCGTTCGCGGTGATCTTGCGGTCGAGCAGCCAGGTTCTCGCCTCCGCGTCGGCCATGGTCCGCGCGAGCAGATCGTGCAGTTCGACGACGTCGACGTCCCGCTCACGCAACTTGCCGACGAAGTCTGCGTGGTCGCGCTGGGCGTTCTCCACCCACATGACGTCGTCGAAGAGCAGGTCGTCGGAGTTGGTGGGCGTGAGTCTGCGGTGGGCGAGCCCGGGTGCGCAGACCAGCACCTTGCGCAGTCTGCCGACCTCGGAGTGGACGCCGTACGCGGGCCGGGGTGGGGTGTCCTGTCTGGTCACGGTCTGCCTTTCGCGGAGTCGGCGGGTGAGGGGGCGGGAGGTCGGCCCCGGTCGGGCAACGGCGTCAGAGGCTGATCCAGCCCCGCGCCAGGGCGACCACCCCCACGACCGCTCCGGCGACCGAGACCGCGAGGATCACGAGTTCGCGGGGCGAGAAGAGCCGTCTGCCCTGCTCGCGGCGGGCCATCACGAACAGGACCGTGGCGGGCGCGTACACGATCAGGGAGACGAGGAGGAATTTCAGGCCGGCGGCGTAGAGGAGGAACGCGGTGTAGAGGGTGGCGAGGGCGGCGATGGGGAGGTCGGCCCGGCCCCCGCCGCCGGACCGCGCGACCTGCACGGCGAAGGCGGCGGCCAGCAAGAAAGGGATGAGGGTCAGTGCGCTGGTCAGGTCGAGCGCGAAGTTGAACGCGTCGTCCGAGAAGAGGGTGACGACGAGCACGACCTGGGTGAGGAGGGTGGTCATCAGCAGCGCGGGCAGGGGCACGTCGGCCGCGGTGGAGCGGCCCAGGAAGCGGGGCATGTCCTCGTCCTTCGCGGCGACGAAGAGAACCTCGGCGGCCATGAGCGTCCACGCGAGGTAGGCGCCGAGGACGGAGACGATCAGGCCGACGCTGACGAACACCTTTCCCCAGGTGCCGACCGCCTCTTCCAGGACGCCTGCCATGGAGGGCTGGCGGAGTTCGGCGATCTCGCTCATCGGCAGGATGCCGTACGAGATGATGGTGACCGAGGCGAAGATGGCGAACACGCTCAGAAAGCCCAGGACGGTCGCACGGCCGACGTCCTCGCGGCGCTTGGCGTGCCGGGAGTAGACACTGGCGCCCTCGACGCCCAGGAACACGAAGACCGTTGCCAGCATGGTGCCCTTGACCTGCTGGAACAGTGACCCGGCGTAGTCGGCGCCGGCGAAGTTCTCGGCGAAGACGTGGGGCTTGAGGCAGAACAGCGCGATGAGGACGAAGACCAGGATGGGCACGATCTTGGCGATGGTGACGATCCTGTTGATGGCCGCCGCTTCCTTGACCCCGCGGCTGATGAGCAGGAAGAACGCCCACAGACCGGCCGAGGAGAGCACCATGGCGAGGACGGTGTCACCGTCGCCGAGCGCCGGGGCGATCGCGCCGACCGTCGACATGATGAGCACCCAGTACGTCACGTTGCCGACGCAGGCACTCGCCCAGTAGCCGAAGGCGGCGAAGAAGCCGAGGTACTCGCCGAAGCCGGCCTTCGCGTAGGCGTAGACGCCGGCGTCGAGGTCGGGCCTGCGAATGGCCAGCCGCTGGAAGACGAAGGCCAGCATCAGCATCCCGGTGCCTGCCACCGCCCACGCGATGAGCGCGCCGGCCACTCCGGTCTCCTGGCCGAAACGCCGGGGCAGCGAGAAGACGCCCGCGCCGACCATGGAGCCGACGACCATCGTGGTCAGTGTGGGCAGGGTGAGTTTGGCTGCGGGCGCCCGGGGCTCGGTCCCGGCTCCGGTCTCGGCCTGGGTCATGTGCGTCCTAGGGCGTTGCAGGGAGTGCGCGGCGCGACTTGTCCGGTGACGTTAACAATCAATTGCCCTTTTTGCCCGATCACCTTCCCCCGAATGCCACACCATCAAATCGGTCATATCGTGCATCTATGGAGCATGTTCTGAGCCCCACCACACTCGTCGAACTGCGTCGGCCGCGGCCCTACCCGGCGGTGTCGGTCCTGACGCCGACCCATCGCAGGGAACCCGACAAGGCGCAGGACCCCGTCCGGCTGCGCAATGTCCTGGCTGAGGCGAAGAAGCAACTCGAGACCGACCCGGCGGTCACCCGTGAGCGGCGGATGGACGTCGTCGGGCAGCTCGAACAGGCGCTGGCGGAGGTCGACCTGAGCCACGCGGAGGACGGACTCGCGATCTTCGCGGCCCCCGGTGAGCACCAGGTGTGGTCGCTGGCCCGGACCGTGCCGGAGCGTGTCGTCCTCTCGGACACGTTCCTGACCCGCAATCTCGTCGCGGCGCAGGCCGCCGAGCGTCCGTTCTGGGTGCTGGCCGTCTCCGCCGACCGGATCTCCCTGTGGAGCGGCGGCGGAGGGCATGTCGTCGAGGCCGGGACCGCGGGGTTCCCGCTGACGCGGAGCCTCGACGATCCGGACGCCGAGCGCAAGGAGCGCGTCGGCGACCTGCCGAGCACCTTCCGCGACGAACGCACGCGACACTTCCTGCGGGACGGCGACACCGCCCTCGCCGGGGTCCTGCGCTCCGCCCCGAGGCCCGTGTACGTCGCCGGCGAACAGGCCGCGCTCTCGCTGCTCGACGAGGTCGGCACCGTCACCAAGGACGCCGTCCACGTCCCGCACGGCGGCCTCGGGCACGCCGGAGCCGACGCGGTGTGGCAGGCGGTCGGCCCGCTGGTCACCGCCGAGGACCTCAAGAGCGTCGACACCGTGACCCGCGAGCTCGAAACCGCCAAGGGCCGCCGGGAGTTCGCGGCGGGCGTCGACGAGGTCTGGCAGAACGCGACCGCCGGCCGGGTGCGCCTGCTGGCCGTCGAGGAGAACTACCGCGTGACGGTACGCGACGACGGCGGCGACCATCTCGTCCCTGCCGAGAGCGGTGACCTCGACGCCCGGGACGACATCGTGGACGAGATCGTCGAACAGTGCCTCGACACCGGCGCGCAGGTCCGCTTCGTACCGGACGGCGCACTCGCCGAGGCCGACGGCATCGCGGGAGTACTCCGCTACTGAGCACGACCGACGCTTCGTCGCGGGGCCGAGCCGGTCGGACCGGCTCGGCCCCGCGGCGCGACGCCCGGCGCAGGACGTCGGCGCGAACCGAGCGCCGGATGAGCGACCGGGGCCGGCTCGCCCGGAATGCCGCACTGAAATTTCCGGCATAAGGTTCATTTCGGTGACCGTTCCGACGTCCCCGACAGCGAGGACCGCACGCGATGAGCACACCCCAGGGATCCCGCCGACCGGGCCGTTTCCGCTCGGCTCTCCTCACGGCGGCGGTCGTGACCACGGTCGCGAGCGCCGCCGCGTCGTGCAGCACCGACAGCGACCCGGACGGCTCCAGCTCGTCCTTCAGCGAGCGGCCTTCACCGCCCGACACCGCGTCCTTCTCGGGCACGGCTCCCTCCGTGAACGAGTCGGTCGTCGAGTCCGCGCGCGCCGCCGCCTCCGCGGCGGCGTCCTCCGCCTCGGCCGCCGCGTCGGCCTTCGAGGCGTCCGTGTCGGCGGAGGTGTCCCGCGCCAACGAGGCGGCGGAGAACGCCCTCAAGGATGTCGACGGCCGGGGCAACGCGATGTCCGACGTCTCCATGACCGGCAAGCCCAGGTCGGAGACCGGCGGCCTGCTCGTCGTCCTCGTCAACATCACCAACAGGACCGACGACGAGGCCTCGTACGCCGTCCAGGTCGACTTCACCGACTCGTCCGGCAAGACGGTGGAGACCCGGTACGTCGGCGCCGAGGACCTCGCACCCGGCGAGAAGGCCCAGCCGCTCGCCATCAGCCGCAAGCCGGCCGAGCCGGCACTGACGCCGAAGCTGGCCAAGGCCCAGCGGTACTGACCGGCCGCGGACCGCGGGCGGCGCACGGGGCTTGCCCCGCCCGCCCCGTGCGGCTAGGAAGATCGAATGACTCGATCCCCTCTCCCGGTCTGCGGCCCCGAGGGTCCGTTGCGCGCCACACCCTCCGCACCGGGCCCGGCCCCCGTCCGGGCCGTGCTCTTCGACTTCGGCGGCACGCTCCTCCAGATCGCGACGTACGCGGACCGCATCCGCGGTGTCCTCCAACGGCCCGTCGGCGAGCGGGAGATGGACCGGCTGCTGGACGGGCTGGAGAGGGGACTCACCGACCCCGACGTGGTCGAGGCACAGCACGGGCGCGACGTGTCGTCGCGGGCACACCGGCACGCCTTCACCACGTGGTACGCGTCGGTGGGCGAGCTGGCGCCTCACGCGGACGCGCTCTACGCGCAGTTGCGGGCGCCCGAGCACTGGGTGCCGTACGCGGACACCGGGCCCACGCTCGCGCGGCTGGCCGGCGAGGGGATCGCGCTGGGCGTGGTCAGTGACGTGGGCTGGGATCTGCGGGCGACGTTCGCGCACCACGGGCTCGACCAGTACTTCTCGACGTGGGTGCACTCCTACGCGTTCGGTACGGAGAAGCCCGACCCGGTGCTGTTCGGGCACGCCTGCCGTGAACTGGACGTCGCTCCCGCCGAGACGTTGATGGTGGGCGACCATCCGGCGAAGGACGGCGGGGCGGCCGGTGCCGGACTGCGCGCCTATGTGCTGCCCGCCGGGGCCGCACCGGGTTCCCGGCGGGGCCTGGACGCGGTACTGCGACTGACCGGTACAAGCACTTCGGGCGACGGCGAGGTCAACGCCCGTTGATCCGACGGCTGTCGGCCCCGCGCGGGCGGTCACGTTCCGCCCCTTCAGCCACTTCCGCCCCACGTACCGGCGATGGCGACCCGGCAATCTCCGGGCGCCCGATTCCGCAGGAACGAGCGGGGCACAGAACACCCGCACATACGCTCGCCGAACGTATGATTGAAGAGCTCACCCACCACTGGGATCACTCCATCAACTCGCCTATGATTCCTACGACTTGGGCATCCGGTCGAGTACTGAATCCGTCCCACCCAAACCCTCCGTGAGGACTACGGCATATGCCGTGGGCACCACCGCGTCGTGTGTCGCCAAACCACTTACAGCGCGTCGCGGGCTGTGCAACAGTCGTAACGGTCCTTCCCTCTGCCTTGGTCGTACCGTGCCTGTATCGGAGTACGTCATGCCGTCCCACCTCTCGGCGGACCACCCTGCCGCCCAGCCGCCCCCGCGCGGCTCGGTCGACGCGCTCATTTCGCAGACGCGCCGACTGCGGGGCGAAATGGACGCCGTACGACGTGACGCGCCGGCCGACGGCACCGACCCGGAGGGACGCTGGCAGCGCGCCCTGTGCGATCTGGCGATGCATCAGCTCAACGACCTCGACGCGCACTTGGCACAACTGAGGGACGGCCCGCCACCCGTACCCGTCGAAGCCGAGACCGCACCGCCGGCCGCACCCCGCGGCTCACTGCTCAGCCGGGTCGGCAGCGCCGAGTGGAACCTGCTGACGGACGAGGCGAGTTGGTCGGGAGAGCTCTACCAGATCCTCGGCCGCGACCCCGCCGCTCCCCCGCTCACCCTCGACGAACTGCCCTCCGTCGTCGTCGACGAGGACCGCCCGAGACTGACGGCGATGGTCACCGACTGCCTGATCGACGCCAAACCGATCGACGGCGAGTTCCGTGTCATCCGGCCCGACGGCGGCGTACGGACCGTGCACATGATGGGCGAGCCCGTGCTCGACACGGACGGCAGCACCGCCTCGATGTGGGCCGTACTGCGGGACGTCAGCGAACTGCGCCGCAGTCAGCGCACCCTCGGCGAGACCCGGGACTCGCTGCAACGCCAACGGCACCTCGCGCAGACCGAGCACCGCCTCGCGGTCGAGTTGCAGGAAGCCGTACTGCCACCGTGGCGCGGCTCCCTGCTCCTCCCGCAGCAGGGCCCCGGGACACTCGACCTGGCCGCCCGCTATCTGCCCTCCTCGACCAGGGCACTGATCGGCGGCGACTGGTACGACGCGCTCGAACTGCCCAGCGGCGACACGCTGTTGAGCGTGGGCGACCTCACCGGCCACGGAGTCACCGCCACCTCTGGCATGGCGATGCTCCTCGGCGCCCTGCGCGGCATGGCCGTCGCGGGCACCGAGCCCGGCCAACTCATGGCATGGCTCAACCAGTTGCTCGACTCCTCCGTCCAGCCCACTCTGGGCAGCGCGGTGTGCTGCCGCTACCGGCCGCGGAGCCGGACCCTCGTCTGGGCGCAGGCGGGACACCCCGCCCCGCTGCTGTTCCGCAACGGGACGGGGCGCATGCTGACCCCGCCGGACGGCGTCCTGCTCGGCGCCACCTCGGGTGCCTCCTACGGGCAGGCCGAGGAGCCGCTCGAACCGGGCGACGTCCTCCTCCTGCACACCGACGGACTGGTCCCCTGGCGATGGGGCTCCCCTCACCCGGGAGAGACCGGGAGCGGGCAGGGCACCGGGGCCGTCAGCCGTCTCCTCGACCTGGCTCCCCGCTTCGGCGAGGCCCGCACCGCGCAGGACTGCGTACGGACGGTGATGGAGGAGTTCGGCGAGACGGAGCGCGAGGACGACGCCTGCGTACTCGTCGCTAGGGTCGCCACCTGAGTCGTCGCCAGGGTCGCCGCCCTGAACGGCTCAGGTCCGACGGCACTCGGCCCGACCGCAACACGTCGGCCCGCAACGGCCCGCATCAGCCACGACGATTCCGGTGTACCGGTGTACCGGCGTGAGGATCCATGTGACGGTGGCGCACAGCTACCGAGACCACGAGCGTCGTACAGCTGGCGTCTCCACGACCGCGGGGAGCGGTCGCAGCCGCCCAGGCCCCTCTACGCCCGTGCGCTGTTGCCGCCCTTCGCCTTCAAGGCGCCCTTGGGCAGCGACAGTTTGATCTCCTCACGTAGATCGTGGATCTTCGGATAGCTGGAGTACTGCCCCGTCAGTCGGTACATCTCACGAAGCCGGTCCCAGGTGCGGTGGGAGGAGTTCGACCCCATCGACGTCAGGGCGAGACGTGCGTACCGGTCGGCCTGCTCGGGGTCGTCCGCGATGAAGCAGGCGGACGCGAGGGAGATGTGGTCGAAGATCTTCGACCGGTCCCGGCCCTTCTCGCGCAGCTGCAGCGCCTCCTTGGCGTGGCGCTGCGCGACGGCCGCCGCGGAGGGGTCGTGCTCCGCGAGCGTCCGGTAGGCCAGGGCCTGCATCCCGTGCATGTCCGCCTCGTCGAACAGCTGCATCCAGCTCGGCGGCGGCACGTCACCCTTGTCCGAGACGAAGAGGTCCTCCGCCTCCCCGAGGGTGCGCCGCATGGCCTGGCCCTTGCCCATCGACGCCTGCGCCCAGGCCTCGATGGTGTACAGCATGGCCTTCGTGCGGGGCAGGACCTCGTCACCGGAGCCCGACTTGGCGAGCTTCATGAGGTCGAGGGCGTCGTCGGGCCGGCCGAGGTGCACCATCTGACGGGCCGCTCGGGAGAGCGCCTCGCCCGCGCGGGGCCGGTCACCGCTCTCCCGGGCCGCGTGCGCGGCGATGACGAAGTACTTCTGAGCCGTGGGCTCCAGACCGACGTCGTGCGACATCCAGCCCGCGAGGACGGCGAGGTTGGCGGCGACGCCCCACAGGCGCCGCTGCAGATGGTCGGGGTGACGGTAGGAGAGCATGCCCCCCACCTCGTTGAGCTGTCCTACGACAGCCTTGCGTTGCAGGCCTCCACCGCGGGCGGCGTCCCAGGCCCGGAACACCTCGACCGAGCGCTCCAGCTCCTCGATCTCCTGCGACCCGATGGGGGCGGCTTCGTAGCGGTCGAACCCAGCGGGGTCGGCGTGCAGGGGGTCGTCGGTTTCAGGGGCGTCGGCCGCGAGGGCCGGATCGGAATGCAGCCAGTCGTGCATGGAGCTGCTGAGGGCAGATCCTGCCGCGAGCGCGGCGCCCGCGCCCACCAAGCCGCGTCGGTTGAGCATGAGGTCCATTCCCGTGAATTCGGTGAGGACCGCAGCCGTCCGCTCGGGCGCCCACGGCACGCCGTCGGGATGTTCCACACTCCCGCCGCCCTGCCGTTTCCCCGTGCGCCCGTGCCGGACCAGACCGAGATCCTCAATGGTCACGACACGGCCGAGACGCTCGGTGAACAGTGCTGCCAGCACCCGAGGCACCGGATCGCGCGGGATCTCTCCCATGTCGATCCACCGCCGCACCCTCGAGGTGTCGGTCGCCAACTGGGGGTGGCCCATGGCCGCCGCCTGTCGGTTGACCATCCTCGCGAGTTCGCCCTTGGACCAGCCGGCCAGGCCGAACAGGTCCGACAGTCGGGTGTTGGGTTGTCCGCTCACGTCAAGCCCCCAGGTTCTCGGCTGAATCGACAGTAACCGCCTGTCAGTTGCTGAGCGACTATTCGCCAGGGTTCGCCAGGGCACGCCAGATGGTGTGCCAGTGGGCGACGGGTGTCAGGTAGGAACGCGCCACCCCGACCCGGTCGCCGAAGGAACACTCCCCAGGGTGCACCAGGGCGGCCGGGACGGGCGGCGCCGTAACTCTCAGGCACACGAAGGGATCTGTTTCGCCCATGTACACAGCATCGTCCTCCGTGTCCGCCCCACCCCGGTCGCTGCACACCCGCCCGGTCGGCGGCGGCCCCTACCTCGACCCCGCGCGCCCTGCCGCGGCTCCCCTGCTCGGTGGCGGTCGGACGCGGCGTATGCCGGGGCTCGGTACGCAACCGCTCAGCGGGAGACTCGACTTGTCCGGCCCTCAGGGCGCCCAGCTGCGCACGGCGATCGCCTCGGTGCACCGGATCTGTCCGGAGTTCGCTCCGGTGCAGGTACTGCGCCGCAGCGGACGCTCCGTGCTCCTTGTCGGTACCACGGGGCGCAGCACCGCCGTTGCCAAGTGCTTACTGGACCACTCGCCCGTGTGGACCGAGCGGATCCGCCATGAAATAGCGGCATACCGCTCGTTCGTGCGGCACCGGCCGCCGGTGCGAGTGCCCCGCCTGATCGCGGCGGACCCGGACAACTGCACGCTGGTGATCGAGCGGATGCCCGGGCGGGTGGCGGCGCTGAACCGTCACCCGGCGGAGGCACCGCCTCGCGCGGACATCAGGGCGGCACTCGGCGCGATCTGCCGACTGAACGCGTGGCGGCCGCCGGCGGGGACGTTCGACGCCCCGCTGGACTACGCGGCGCGGATCTCCCGGTACCACGAGCTGGGACTGCTCACCGACCGGGACCTGGGCGACCTGCAGAAGCTGGTGCACGGCATCGCGCACTCGGCGGGCCGCCAGGGCATGGGTCAGTTCTGTCACGGCGATTCCCTCCTGTCGAACATCCTCCTTTCACCGGCCGGTCCAGTGCTGGTGGACTGGGAGCACGCGGGTTGGTATCTGCCGGGATACGACCTGGCGACACTCTGGGCAGTCCTCGGGGACGCGCCCGTCGCCCGGAGGCAGATCAGCCAGCTCGCCCAGTCGGCGGGGCCCGCGGCACGCGACGCGTTCCTGGTGAACCTGATGCTCGTCCTCACCAGGGAGATCCGTACCTACGAGATGGCCGTGCAGCGTTCGATGCACGAGACGACCCCGGCGGCACCGGGACCGGCCCAGCCGGGTGCTGCGCCGTCCGGCGAGGAGCAGCGGCTGCTGCTGAGGCGGCTGCACGACGACTGCCAGATGGCCCGCAAGGCCGTTCGCGCGGCGGTCGGCACTCGCTGACGGGGATGGTGGTCCGTGGTGCGCCAGGGACAGCGGCGCACCGCGGACCTTCGTCGTGCCCGGTGGCGGGCGCCCGTTCGCGCCGCACCGCTGCGCCACACCGCTGCTGCTCACTGCTCGCCGCTCGCTGCTCGCTGCTTCTCGTTTTACTGGGTGAAGGACGTTCACCCGATCAGTTCAAAGGTCCACTCCACTGACGCCTCGCAGGCCGGGCCATCGGTGGACCGAGAGCGGCGACACCCGCCGCTGACGTGGGGAATCACCTGTCTCTGGGCATGATTGACGGATCGTCGGAGAGCCGGTACCACTGACGCACACCCGCTCCCGCACGCCCTGTCACGCTCGCTCGTCCCAGGAGGCCTGCCTTGCGAGGATCCCCCACCGGCCCCAGCCCTACCGCCCGGCACAGACGTGCCCGCCGGGCCGCAGGGGCCGCCGCCTCGGCCGCACTGCTGCTGCCCCTGCTCGGCGCCGCCCCCTCCGACAGCGGAGCACGGGAGTCCACGTCGTCCGCACGCCTGCAGAATGCTTTCGCCGACGCGGCCTCCACGTACGGCGTGCCGCAGAGCGTGCTGCTGGCCGTGTCCTACCTGCAGTCCCGCTGGGACGCGCACGGCGGGGCGCCCAGTGTCTCGGGCGGCTACGGTCCGATGCATCTGACCGACGCCCGCACCGCCATCGCCCGGACCGTGGCACCGCATCACAGTGACGGCACCGAGGACCCCCGCGGCGACGACTCGCGCGCGGCCCTCGTCCCCGACACGGAGGTTCCGGCGGACAATCGCTTCCCGGCCCGGCTCAGGACACTGACGAGGGCCGCCGAGCTGAGCGGCATTCCCGCGGAGCGGCTCCGTACGGACGCGGCCGCCAACGTGGCGGGCGGCGCGGCGCTGCTGGCCGCCGCCCAGAAGAAGCTCGGCGCGCCGCTCACCGACGACGCGGCCGACTGGTACGGCGCGGTGGCGCGCTACTCGGGTGCCGACGACACCGCTACGGCGGCGACGTACGCCGACGACGTCTTCGACGTGATCCGCCGCGGCGGGGCACGCACGACGGACGAGGGACAGCGGGTCGCGCTCGCGGCGCACCCACAACTGCGCCCGGCAGCGGCACAGTTGAAGCGGGCGGGACTGCGGGCACCCGTTGCCGGCGCCACCGAGTGTCCGACGACCGTGTCCTGCGAGTGGATTCCGGCTCCGTACAAGGAGTTCGGGGACGGCGACTACGGCAACCACGACCTCGGCGACCGGCCGAAGTCCCAGAGCATCGAGTACATCGTCGTCCATGACACCGAGGGCGCCTGGGAAGGTGTCCTGAACATGGTGCAGGACCCGACCTATGTGTCGTGGCAGTACACCCTGCGCTCCACCGACGGGCACATCGCCCAGCACGTGAAGGCCAAGGACGTGGCCTGGCACGCGGGCAACTGGTACGTCAACGCCAAGTCGATCGGTCTGGAGCACGAGGGGTTCCTGGCCGCGCCGGACTCCTGGTACACGGAGGCGATGTACCGGTCGTCGGCGCGCCTGGTGAAGTACCTGGCCGAGAAGTACGGCATCCCGCTGGACCGGCAGCACATCCTCGGTCATGACACCGTGCCCGGTCCGACCGCCTCGGCCGTCCCGGGAATGCACACCGACCCGGGCCCGTACTGGGACTGGCGGCACTACTTCGCGCTGCTCGGCAAGCCGCTGCGGGCCGAGCCCGGCCCGGCGGGCGGGCTGGTGACCGTGTTGCCGGTGTTCGACGCGAACCGGCCCGAGTTCACGGGCTGCGTCACCAAGGGCAAGCCGTGTGCGGAGCACGGGTCCAGCGCCGTACGGCTGCACACCGAGCCGCGCGGGAGCGCGCCACTCGTCAAGGACATCGGGCTGCGGCCCGCGGGCGGGGACTCCACGACCGACGTGAACGACATCGGCTCGCGCGTGTCCACCGGCCAGCGGTACGCGGTCGCCGGACGCGACGGTGACTGGACGGCGATCTGGTACCTGGGCCAGAAGGCCTGGTTCAAGAACCCGGAGAAGCAGCCGACGGCGGTGAACGCGACCGGTTCCGTCGTCACACCGAAGGCCGGCCTGACCGAGATTCCCGTCTACGGGCGCGCGTACCCGGAGAAGGAGGCCTACCCGGCGGGTGTGCCCGTCCAGGCGGTCTCCCCGCTGCCGTACAAGCTGCTCGCCGGGCAGCGGTACGCGGCCGGTGACAAGGTGCCGGGCGAATACTTCTACGCGCCGACCTTCGACACGAAGCCGCACCGGGTGGTGCGCGGTTCGGACACGTACTACGAGATCCAGTTCGGTCACCGGGTGGCGTTCGTGCGGGCCGCCGATGTGCGGGTGATGCCGTCCAAGTCGTAGAGGGGCGGGAGCCGGAACCGAGGGCGGGAGCCGGGCCCGGTCAGCCCTCGATCCGGCGCAGGCGTTCGGCGTCGCCGGTGCGTGGGCAGGTGGCGCAGGCCTCCGCGGGGCGGATCGTGTAGTAGAGGCAGCAGCCCATGCGCGTGCGGGTGGGGTGCTGCCGGCCGTCGCTGCCGGTGAGGTGGCGGAAGTCCGCCCCGCCGGGGAAGGGCGCGACGGCGGAGGGCAGCAGCGCGGTGGCGGCACGTACGGCGTCCGGTTCCCGGCCGAGCATGCGACCGAGGTACCAGATGCCGGAGACGAGGTCGTCGGTGACCAGGCCCCACAGTGCGCGCGGGCCGCGCCTGACGTGCGGGGCGATCGCGGAGAGCAACGGCTCCATGTGATCGGCGACGGCAACCCTCAACTCCGCACGCAGAGCCTCCTCGTGAGGGACGGTCAGCACGCCCGGGAGCGTGCTTGCCGGGTCCCCCGGGAGGCACGCCAGGTCCGGTCCGGGGCTGATCTCGAACATGCCGGACGCCAGATCGATCCGTACATCCTCCGGGCGGACACGCGGCACCCGGCCCGTGAGGTACCACACGCCACTCATCAGCAGTCCGACCGACCACGCGTAGTCGTGGAGGGCGCGGGACGCGGCGACATCAGGGCGCGGGGTGTGGTCGTAGCGGGTCCTGATGCGGGAGTGCTCCGCCAACAGGTAGGCGTCCAGTGCTCCGTGATCCTTCGTCAACTCCGCACCGCTGAGCCCCGTTCGGGTGAACGGCGCCGTGGGGTCGGCCACCCGCACCGTCAACGCTTCGCACACCTCCGCCAGTTGTCGGTACGCGGTGGTGAGGAGCCCGGACACGGTCGTGGCCGCACCGGTCGACGGAGTCTCCAGGGCCACGGTCATCGGTACTCCTGTGCGCGGGGGCGAAGCAAGAAGCTCAGGTAAGCCTTACCTTAATATAGAGATCACTGACAGCAGCGCGTGACGTCACTCCCCAAGAGACGATCAAGGGAGATACATGTCACGCACTACCACGGCTGGTTGAAACGTAAATCCATGCCTAACTTAAGCTCACGTACCGTGACTGCGATCGAACAGGCTTCCTCCGCGGGTGTGCCCTCGCGCCCCCGGCGCATACCCGTGTCGCCCTACGGCGTCGAGGCCCTCGTACTCCCTGCCTCGCTGAGGCTCTCCCCCGGAACCCGCTCCGCGCCCCCGTCGACCTTGACCGACGAACTGCTCGCCGACGCCCGGCGGCGGAGGCGGGGGCGGGGGCGAGACGCACGCGTGGTGACCGGGTTCCGACTGCCGCTTACCGCCACCGGGATCGTCGCGGGTGCCGCGCTCGAGGTCGCCGGGGTGATCGCCTACGAGGCCGGGGCCACCGGCGTGGCCCTCGCGAAGGTGTAGCTCCCGCTACAAGGGCGGCCCACCTCACGGCCACCCCACCCCCACCCACGAGCGGAAGCCGCTGCCCGCATGCGCATGTACCTGCTTGCCCACAACCCCACCGACTCCGTCACCGAGGGGTTGCTGCCCGCCGCAGCACGGCTCGGCCTCGAGGTCACAGTCCTCACCGACCAGCCGCACGCCCACCGGCGCGTGTATCCGGAGACCGAGATCCTGGAGTGCGACGTACGCGACTTCCGCTCCGTCGTCACCCGGATCTCGACCCTCCCCCGCCCCGACGCGGTCTTCAGCAACAGTGACCATCTGCAGACCCAGGCCGCCCTGGCCGCCGACTACTTCGGCCTGCCCGGCAAGGACTGGCGGGTCACCCTGCGTACCAAGGACAAGGCGGAGATGCGGCGCCATCTCGCCTCCGTCGGCGCGGACACGGTGTGGTCGACCGAAGTGACCGACGCCACCGATGTCGCCGATCTCGCCGTCCTCGACGTGCCGTACCCGTGCGTCGTGAAGCCGCGCGAGGGTGTGGCCAGCGAGGACGTCGTACGCGTCGAGAGCGCAGCCGAACTGGCGGCCTGCTGCGCGGAGATCCGCGGCCGTCGCTCCGGTGCCGCCCTGGTCGTCGAGGAGTACCTGCCCGGGGAGCTCCACACCCTGGAGACACTCGGTGACGGACACGTCCGCCATGTCCTGGGCGGGTTCCACACGCTGGTCTCCCCGCCGCCGTACTTCATAGAGGAGCGTCTGACCTTCGTCGCGGCCCATCCCGAACCGGTCGTCGCCCAGGTGCTGGCCCAACTCGACGCGCTCGGAGTGGGCTTCGGCGCCTGTCACACCGAATTCGTGGTGCACGAGGGCCGGGCGAGGATCATCGAGGTCAACTACCGTGCCATCGGCGACCAGTGCGATCTGCTGCTGGCGCGCCTGCTGGAGATTCCCCTCTTCGAGCACATCCTGCGTACGCACCTCGGTGAGCCGCTGCCCGCGAAGCTCGGGGCGAGCCGCGACCGCGCGGCTCGACTGGACTACCCGTACGCGAAGAGCGCCGGCACGCTGACAGCCGCCCCAGCCGCCACCGAACTGGACGTCGACGGCGTGCGGTTGACCTATCGGCCGCTGCGGGCGGTCGGCGAGCGGCACGAGGTGTACCGCACCAATCGCGACTACCTCGGCGTGCTGCGGGCAACCGGCGACGACCAGGAAACGGTGGACAGGGCGGTGACCGGGTTCCTGGCCGGGCAGCGCTGGGAGATCCAGCCGTGACGGCCCCGACCCTGCCGGCGGACGGCTCCGGACCCATCACCGGCACCGGCACCGGCACGGGCACCGGAAACGACGGCAGGCGACATTCGGACGCCGACGGCACCCGGAGCGAGCTGGTGATCCGGGTGCTCAGCGCGCTGCTGCGTGAGGACGTCGTCGGCCTGCGCTCGGCCGGCACGCTCGTGCACCGGCCGGACGGCGCCTGGCTGCAACGAAGCGCCGGTCAGGGGCGGTTGCTCCTGCTGCCCGTCGTCGAAGACGGGTTCCAGTGCGAGTACGCGGCCCGGCTGCCGTTGCTCGTCGAGGAGTCCGCCGACTCCGCACCCGTCGCCCACGAGACGTGCGACATGATCCTCGCGGCGCTGCGCGTCCTCGCCGACCCCGTCGACCGGGACGGGTTCGACGCCTTCGCCGAGGAGTGCCGCCAGACGCTGGCCACCATGCGGCTGCAGGCCTCGGCCCACGACGAGGTGACCGCCCATCTGGCAGAGCGTCATGGTTCCTCGCCGGCCGACTGGACCGGACTCGCCGAAGGGCTGGCGTTCGACACGCTCGCCGCCCACCTCGATCACCCCGTCTACCCGACCGCGCGGGGACGCTCCGGACTGGACGCGCGCCAACTGCGCGCCTATGCACCGGAGTTCCAGCCGCGTTTCGCGTTGCGCTGGCTCGCCGTGCCCCGGGACGCGGTGATCGGGTCACTTCCGGAGCACTGGCCCACGCCGGCGCTGCTCGGACTCACCGAGCTCGACCGCACGCATGTGGCCCTGCCCGTCCATCCGTTGACCCTCGGCGCACCGCTGGACGGAGCGCTGCGCGCCACCGGGCTGACGGATCGGGCGGTGCTCGCCGACCGCGCCCACCTCGAAGCCGTACCGACCCTTTCGATGCGTACCGTGGCGCTGTCCGCCGACCCGTCCCTGCATGTCAAACTCCCCCTGGCAACCGCCACGTTGGGTCTGCGCAACCGGCGCACCATCAAGCCGGGCACCCTCGTCGACGGAGCCGCAGGGCAGCGCCTGATCGAGCGGATCATCCTCCGTGAACGGCGCTTCCGGAACACGATCCTGCACGCCGACGAGACCGTGTACGCGCACGCCGGGCACGAGTTGCTCGCCGCGCTCTTCCGGCGGTACCCGGTCGGGCTCCAGGACTCCGTCGTCGTCCCCATGGCCGCACTGCTCGCCGAGGCACCGGGCGGACGGCTGGTCGTCGACCACCTCGCGGACCGCTTCTTCGGCGGGGACTGCGTCGCCCTGCTGGACGCCTGCCTCACCCTGCTCCTCGACTGGCAGACCACCCTGTTCGGGTACGGGATCGCGCTCGAATCGCACCAACAGAACGTCTCGCTGGTCCTTGACCTGCGGCCCGACGGCCGTACGCGGCTGCGGCTGCTCCTCAAGGACAACGACGGCCCGCGCATCAACAGCCGCCGCCTGCACGAACGGCTCGGGGCCGACGCTCCCGGAACCGCGGACTTCGACGACCCGCGGACGTTCGTCGAGAGCGACGGGCCGGTCGTCGACCTGTTCACCACCATCACGGTCCATCTCTGCGCGGGCGCCTACGCGTTCGGGCTCGCCCGGCACGGTCGCGCTCCGCTGCCGGTACTGCTGCGGCTCGTCCGCGACCGACTCGCCGAGGCGATCGAGCGGCTCGGGACGGGAGCGGGCGAACCCGGCGCCGTCCTGCGGGCGCAGGTCCTGGACGCGGCACGCCTCCCGGTCAAGGCGATGGTCACCGCGGGAACACTGCTCACCAAGGAACGTTCGGGTGCCTCGGACATCAACAAGCACTACACCACTGGCCCCAACTACCTCCTGGGGGCCGGTGGTTCGGCATGAGTGCCGAGGCCGTGCACGTACCTCGCCCCGGGTTCGGCCCCCGGCAGGTGCACGCTGTCGCGGGCCGCTGCTCGGTGGCGTCGTTCGCGGCGCCGGGTCTGCCGCCGTTCCTGACCGAGATCCTCCCCGAGCCCGGTGCGGTCGCCGCCGGCGTGGCCGCGGCGGCGGGCAGCGCCCGTCACGGTCCGGTCTCCCCCGTACTGATCGGCGCCCCGTCGCCATGATCACCGTATGCGCGACCGTCCTCCGCTCTCTTTGCACCCGCTGGAGCCACACATGCCCTCGCTGACCGAGTCGCTCGGTAGCATCCCCGCCCCCAGCCCCGCTCCCGGCATGACCGCGCGGGCCCAATTTCCCTCCGCGGACGAGGCTGTGGCGCACACGCTCCTCAACTGCCTGGTGCGCGAGGTGTCGGGGCCGGAGCACCAGACCGCGTTCGCCGACGGCCATCTGCTGCTACGGCTTCCCCGCCGCGGTGTACTGCTGCGCGTCGCGTTGCGCCGCACATCCCTGCTCGGGGCACACCGCTTCACCGGCCCGGTGAGCGAACGAAGGACCGACGACGGCTGGAACGTGATCGGCTGGCGGCGGCTTGCCGAACACACCCAAGGCGAGCTGTCATCGCGTAGCGGTGTGCACAACGAGGAGTTCCTGGAGCAGGTCGACTCCAGTCACCGGACCGTCGCCGCATCCCTCGTCGGACGGACCGGGACCGGCACGATCCCTCCGCCCGCGCGCACGAAGGCCGGCCCCGTTCCGGCCGACACGCCCGTCGCCGCCTACCTCGCCTCCGAGCAGTCGCTGCTGTTCGGGCACCGCTTCCACCCCACGCCCAAGGCCCGCACCGGGGACGCGGACTCGTGGCAGGCGTACGCGCCGGAGGCAGGCGCGACGTTCCCGCTGCGTCACCTCGCCGTACGCGAGGAGCTGATCGCGGAGGAGTGGGCGGAGCCCGGCGCACTCGACGCGCTCGACCGTCCGGGCCGGCAGGATGATGCCACCGTCCCCGACGGCTACCGGCTGCTGCCCGCCCACCCCTGGCAGTACGCGATGCTGCGCGGGCGTCCGGCGCTGCGCGCGGCTCTCGGCCGCGGGGACATCATCGACCTCGGCCCGCGGGGCAGGCCCTTCGCCGCCACCGCATCCGTACGGACGCTGTACGACGGCGAGTCGTTCCTGAAGTTCAGCCTGAACGTCCGCATCACCAACTGCCTGCGCAAGAACGCGAGTTACGAACTGTCGGGCGCCGTCGCACTCACCCGCGTGCTCGGTCCGGTGCTCGCCGACCTGGCCGACCGCTTCCCCGGCAGCGCGGTGCTCCGCGAACCGGCCTACCGCAGTCTGGCCCTCCCCGGCCCCGACGGGACACCGGACCGCGAGCTGCTCGAAGGCTTCGGCGTCATCGTCCGGGAGGGCCTGACCCGGCACCTTCTGCCGGGCACCACCCCGCTGCTGGCGGGGGCCGTGGCCGACGAGTACCCGACCGGCCCCGCGCACATCTCCCGGCTTCTCGACGGGGCCGGCCCGCGGGGCGCGCTCGACTGGTGGTCGGCCTACCTCAGGCTGCTCGTACCTCCGGTTCTGGCCGCGTTCTTCGATCACGGTCTGGTGCTGGAACCCCACCTGCAGAACGTGCTGATCTGCGTCGACGGCGACGGCATGCCCGCCCAGGTCCTGTTCCGCGATCTGGAGGGCACCAAGCTCCTGCCGGAGCGCCACGCCGGGACCCTCGCCTCGCTGCCGCCCGACGTCGCGGGCCCGATGACCTACGACGTACAGCGCGGCTGGGACAGGGTGGTCTACTGCCTGCTCGTGAACCACGTCGCGGAGCTGCTCGCCGCCCTCGCCGATCTGCATCCCCACATCGAAGCCGCACTGTGGGCGGAGGTCCGCGTCACCCTGCAGACGTACGCCGACCGGTACGGCTGCCCGCCTCCGCTGGCCGCGCTGCTCGCGGGAGTGCCTCTGCCCGCCAAGGCGAACCTCCTCACCCGCTGGGAGCGCAAGGCCGACCGTGAGGCCGGCTACGTCCGCCTGCCCTCGCCGCTCGGCGAGGACATCCGTCGCCACACGACCCGGAGTGCCCGATGACCAGCTCCCCGACCGACGCCGTACGAGACCGTGTGCTCTCTCTTTCGTCCGGCGAACTCCCCGCCTACGTCTACGACATGGCGGCCCTGCGCGAGCACGCCGCGGCGGTTCGGGCGGCACTTCCCGAGCGCGTCGAGCTCTACTACGCGGCGAAGGCCAACCCTGAGCCGGAGATCCTGGCCGCGCTCGGCCCGTACGTGGACGGCTACGAAGTGGCGTCGGGCGGCGAACTCGCCCACGTCGCCGCAGCGGTGCCGGGTCGCCCGCTGGCCTTCGGCGGTCCGGGCAAGACACCCGCCGAGATCGCGGCGGCGCTGGAGGTGGGTGTCGAGCGCTTCCACGTGGAGAGCGAGTACGAGCTGCACATGCTGGCCGAGCTGGCCCGGCAGGTCACGCCGGATGCCCGGGTGGCGGTGCTGCTCCGCTTCAACCTCCCTGTGGCGACTGGCTCGTTGGCCGCGAGCTCCCTCGCGATGGGCGGCCGCCCCACGCCTTTCGGTCTCGACCCCTCGCAGGCCGACACGGTCGTGGGCCTGCTGACCGACGGCATGTATCCGCAGCTCGAACTCCGAGGCGTGCACGCGCACTTGGCCAGCGGACTCCAGGCCGCCGAACAGCTGGCGATGGCCGGGTCCATCGTGAGCTGGGCCGTCGGTCTCGCGGAGCGGCACGGGGTGCGGCTCACGGAGGTGAACGTCGGCGGGGGCATGACGGTCGACTACGCCGCCCCCGAGGACCGTTTCGACTGGGCCGCATACGGCGCGGGTCTCGCCGAACTCCTGAGCCGGCACCCGGATCTGACGCTGCGTATCGAACCCGGGCGGGCACTCTCGGCGTACTGCGGCTGGTATGCGACCGAGGTGCTGGACGTGAAGAACAGTCATGGAGAGGAGTTCGCCGTGGTGCGCGGCGGCACGCACCACCTGCGCACACCGGCGACCAAGGGCCACGACCAGCCCTGCGCCTTCCTCCCGGTGGAGGGCTGGCCGCATCCGTGGCCCCGCCCTGTCGCCCGACGCGAACTCGTCACGCTGACAGGCCAGTTGTGCACTCCGAAGGACGTTCTGGCCCGCAACGTCCCCGCATCGGGTGTACGGGCCGGCGACCGCGTGGTGTTCGCGCTCGCGGGCGCCTACGCGTGGAACATCTCCCACCACGACTTCCTCATGCACCCACGGCCCGGTTTCCATTTCCTGGACCCCCAGGACGTGAATGCGGCGGGAAGCACGGGGTCGCCGGGCTAGCGATTCTCGTCGGGTACGTACTCCCGGCGCGCCGCGACCGGACCATCACGTCCGTGGTCCCACCGTCCGGCAGCAGATCGCTGCGGACGGTGAGATGCAAGGCGGGGTGCGGGGTGCGGGGTGCGGGAGACGGTCGGCGCGGAAGGAACTTCCGGTGCGAAGCACAGGGAGATACGACTTCCGGATTCCCCCGGCGGGTTCAGCCCTGCTGGAACAGCTCTGCGGGCAGCGGCTTCAGGAGCGCGTACAGGTCGTCGGTGATGGGGCGGTCCCAGGCGGCGATCGTCACCAGGACGTTGTCACTGCGGTCGAACTGCACGCAGGAGATGCGCGTCTCGGAGAGCTTGAGCCGCCGCACGATGAGGAGGTTGTCGCCCTGCATCACCGGCATGTCCTCGGCGCCGACGACCGTGACCTCTTCCTCGTTCTCCAGCGCCAGGAGCAGCTGTGCCACCTCGAACGGGACCTCCCCCTCCGCGATGTCGCGGGCCGGCGAGTTCTCCGGCAGATTGCCGATGATCATCGCGGGACCGCGGCCGCCGAACAGGTCGTAGCGCAGGAAGACACCCTGGCAGCTGCCGTCGGGTGCGGGCAGCAGGCCCGCGCCGAGATTGCCCGGCCAGTCGCCCGGGTCCATGGCCAGGACATCGAAGTCTGGCCCGGCGGGGGTGGCGCTGCGGCGGCGGAGGAAGGACATGCCGCAATGGTACGTGCAACGGAGGGCTGGTCGCCGTGGGGTGGACGGGCGGTTGCCCACGCCCGTGGGCAACCGTGCGTGGGCCACGAGGCATGGGCCACCGGGCGTAGGCCACCGTCCGTGGGCCACCGCGTGTAGGCCACCGCTCGCGGGCCACCGGGCGTAGGCCACGGCCAGCGGGTCGCCAGGCTCATGGCCACCACACGTAGGCCACCGCGCGTGGACCACGGCCCCGCAACCGCCCCCGTCGCTCGCCCCCGTCGCTCACCGCACACCTGCCGCCGCGCACCTGCCACCGCATACCTGCCATCACCTGTTGGCCAACACTCGTTGGCTATGCTCCCGGGCTCTCTCCGGAAACCGCGGCCAGGGCCGGTCCGAGCCCCGCCCGGTCCGTCCCCACCTTGCGGTACACCGCCGACAGCAACCGGACCACCGCCGCCTCCTCCGTGCGGAGCTCCTCGGCGATCGTCGCCATGGCGAGGCCGCGCACGGTCAGCTCGGCGGCCGTGCGTTCCCGGGCGGTGAGCACGTCCGACTCGGTGCTGCGCAGACGGCGCGGCCGCAACCCGGCGGCCGCCAGCTCGTCACGGGCGGACTCGGCCAGACCGTCGGCCCCGCACCGCACGGCCGCGTCGAGTCCGCGGTGGAGGTGCTCGGCCGCCTCCCCGGCTCGCCCGCCCCGGCGCAGCTCCGTGCCGAGGACGACGAGGGCGCAGGCCAGTTCGTACGCCGCCGGGGAGCGCTCCAGATGGTCGACCGACTCTTCGAGGAGCTTGACGCGGGCTGTGCCCGAGGACACGTCGGCCGCCGCGCGCAGCGCCTGGCCGACCGCCGACGGCGCACCGAACAGCTGGGCCCGGCTCACCGCCTCGAGCGCCGTGGCCACCGCGCGTTCCGGGGTTTCGTGGCTCTCGGCCCGGGCGAGATGGAGCTGCCACGGGCACCAGGAGGGATTGCGCATGCCGCGCGGGTCGAGGCGGCGTCCGGCCGCGGCGAGTTCGGCGACGGCGTCCTTCGTCAGCCCTCTGGCCAGGAGCAGTTCGCCGTGCACGGTCTGGGCGTCGGGGAAGACCACGGCGGCGGGGAACGGCTCCCCGAAGGCGTAGTCCTCGGCGGTCTGCGTGGCCTCGGCGAGCCGGCCGCGGGCGAGCAGGACCTCGATGAGGATGCCGACGGCGTACCAGTGGGCGGGGGTGCCGGGGCCGACCCGTTCGGCGAGCCGGAGCCCCATGCGGACGAAGTCCTCGGCCTCGGCGAGCCGGCCGCGGCGGAAGCGCACGTACGCGAGGAGGGTGTAGCCGAAGGAGAGGTGGGCTCCGTGCCAGCCCTGCCGTTCGAAGTCGGCGATCCCGGCGGCGAACAGTTCCTCGGTGCGTCCCGGGCGGTCGGCGTACATGAAGGTGAGGGCGACGAGGACGGGCACCTCGAAGCCACGGTCCGCCTCGGCCCAGCCGAAGCCGCCGGCGAGGGCGCGTTCCGCGTGCTGGACGGCGATGTGGGCGGGTTCGCCGCGCAGGGTGGCGTCCCAGGCGCGCAGGCCGATCACATAGCGCTCGGTGAGGTCGCGGCCGGTGAGCCGGTCGGCGAGCCGGGCCAGGCGGCGGGAACGGGCCGGCGAGTCGGGTTCGTCGGCGCGGAAGGCATCCCACATGAACTGCTCCGACTGCATCCGCAGCCGGACGCGCGCGTCGCCGGTCACCCTGGTCGCGCGGGCGAGCGTGTCGGAGGCCTCACCGAGGCGGTCGCTGTGGGCGAGGACCTGGGAGAGCCGGTAGACGATGTTGTGGCGCAGTCCGGGGTCGGCGATGGGCTCTTCCAGGGCCGCCCGAAGGTGGTTGACGGTGGTCGCCGGTTCGGTGAGCAGGGAGGCGCAGCCCAGTTCGTAGAGGATCGCGGCCCGTTCTCCGAGGGGTGGGGGTTCGCGCAGGGCCCGGGCTAGGTGGCGGCGGGCGGCGTCGGGGGCTCCGGCGCGCAGGGTTTCGCGGGCGGCGGCGCGCAGTTGCTGGACGACCCAGGTGTCGCCGTCGGGGTGGGTCTCCATGAGGTGCCGGGCCGCGGCGGCCGGGCCGAGTCCCGCGTCGATGACGCACCAGGCGGCCTGTCCGTGCAGGGCGACACGGACACTGCCGGGGATGGCGCGGTAGACGGCGGTGGCGATGAGGGGGTGGACGAATTCGAGGGTGTCCGCGTCGCTCGCCGCGCCGGTGAGGATCCGGGCTTCGCGCAGGGCGTCCGCCGCGTCGGCCGCCTCCTCGGAGCCGAGGCCCGCGACGGCCGCGGCGAGTGCCGGGGAGATCTCGGTGCCGAGGAGTGCGCAGGCCCAGGCGAAGCGGACGGTCGAGGTGCCGAGGCGTTCGAGGCGGGCGACGAGTCCGCTGCCCTTGACCGCGGCGGCCAGATCGCGGAGCAGGTGCGCTCCGGGCTCGGTCGGGGCCAGACCCCGGTCGCGTACTTTCGCCGTGAGTTCCACGGCCTCGAACGGATTGCCCGCGGTGACGGCCCAGCACTCGCGGCAGAAAGCGTCGTCGGCCCGGGTGCCGAGGGTCTCGCGTACCAGCCGGGCGACCGCCACGGCACTCAACGGCTCCAGGTCGAGGGGTCGTCCGCCCGCACGGCCGGGCAGGCTTCTGAACGGCTCGGCGTGGTCGGGGAGTTCGTCGGGTCGGTACGCGACGACGATCAGCAGGGGCAGTTGTTCGGCGCGGGGCGCGAACGCGGCGAGCCACTGCAGCGACTCCGGGTCGGCCCAGTGCGCGTCGTCGAGGACGAGCACCATCGGGGCGCGGCGCACGGCGAGGTGGGTGAGGACCCAGTCGAGGCCGTCGCGCAGGCCCTGCTGGTCGGGGGGCGGCCCGTCGGCGGCGGCGCACAGCCCGAGTGCGGGTCCGACGATGGCGTACCAACTGCCCAGCGTGGCGCGGGCTTCCGCTTCGGGGAGGCCCGCGAGCTGGGGCTGGAGGAGTTGGCGTGCGACGTGGAAGGCGACGGCCTGTTCCTGGTCGCCGCCTCGTGCGGACAGGACGGCGCAGCCCTTGGCGGCGGCACGCCGGCGCACTTCGGTGAGGAGGCTGGTCTTGCCGATGCCGGCCCGTCCGGCGAAGACGAGCAGTCCGCCCCGTGGCCGGCCGGGCGGTTCGGCGTCGTCCCCGAGAAGCTCTGTGTCGTCCGTGTGGGACAAGTGGCCCTCGCGGTGGCGGCCGGGGGTGTCCAGAAGTGTCCCGGTGACGACCGCGCGGAGTCCGAGGCTGTCCATGCCGGCTCCGCGGGTGTCCGTGCGCAGGCCGGTGACTTCGCTCAACGCCTCGTCGACAGCGGCGAGTTCGATCTCGCGCTCGAAGAGCGTCCTTCTGCTCCGCATGCCGTTCCGCCCCATGGCGCACCCCCTGCCACGATGGTGCAGCCGCCGCGGGGAGACGGTGCGCACCGTGACCTACAGGCACCTCAGCGTACGCCGGGAGCGAGGGCCGCGGGCCCGTCCGGCGGTTACTGACCCGCGCGTTCGGCCAGCTGTTCCAGCAGGGCAACGGCCTCGGCGGCCCGTGCGTGCGGCACGAAGAGGTGGTCGTGGTGGAAGCCCGCGACGACGTTGCAGCTCAGGCCCGCCTCGGCGAGTGCCTGGGCGACGGCGGCCGTGAGACCGACGGCGTCCAGCGCCGAGTGAATGCGCAGGGTGATCCAGCCGGCCACGTAGTCGTACGTCAGGCGGGCGGCGTCGGCGTCCTCCTGTTCGACGACGAGGGTGAGGCCCTCGTCCTCGAGGACGGTGACGACCGGCGAGAGCCCTGGGGGCGCTGTGCTGCCGGGGACGGTGGTGAAGACGTAGCGGCCGGGATGGAGGGCGGGTTCCATACCGCGCAGCAGCCGACCGAGATCACGTTCCGCGCTCATCTTGCCGCTCATGCTCATGGTCGGAGGCTATGCCGTTTTCTTGTGCCGTTCGTGATGGCGGGCGACACGGGCGCGGTTGCCGCACGAGGGTTTGCACCACTCCTGGCGCGGATGGTCCTTGAGGAAGTAGCGCACGCAGCGCGGCGCGTGGCAGGCCCGCAGCAGCAGCCGGTCGGGGCTCGCGAGGAAGGCGATGGCTGCGCGGGCGAGTGCCGATGCCGGTTCGGTGGCGCCGCGTACCGGTTCCTGGCGCAGGACGGGGTGGGCGTCCTCGGTCCACGAGAGTACGGGGACGGTCGGGGCCATGGCCGCCCGGGCGTTCAGCCGTTCGACGGCGTCCTGTACGGGCATGAGCCGGGCGGCGTCGGCCGGGCTCGGCTCGCCGGGACGCACGGCACGGGCGAACAGGGCGCGCACGGCGGCGCGTACGTCTCGTACGGCGGCCAGGTCGGCGTCGTCGGCGTGGAAGGGGCCGGTGCCGGTCTGCGGGTGCTCGCGCAACCACGCGGTGAGGCCCTCCACGGTGGCGAGGTCGTCGGCCACTCCTCCCTGACCGTCGTGGCGGACGGTCAGGGCCAGGTCCAGGGCGAGCCGTGCTTCGGCACTGATGGTGACGCTCATGAGCTAATGATATGTCTCGATGCAGCCATTAGCGGGCGGGCGGCGATCGCACCGCACGAGCCCGCATCGAACGGAGGGAGAAGTGAGGGAGAACGGAGAAGAGAGGAGGCTCAGGCATCCCACCGGACCACACCGGCAGGAGCGGAGGCAGCCGCGCACCGGGACGCCGCCCGGCCGCCACCCCTGCGAGTGATGGCCGGGCCATAGGCGCCGGTGCTGCTTCCCGCGACGGTCCGCGCGGGGCCGGCCGTCGAGCGGGCCTCACACCTGGGAAGTGGCCGCTGCGGGAACCGACCTTCTCAAGTGAGGTCGAACTCCCCCTCCCGCGCCCCCGACACGAACGCGCCCCACTCCGCGGGCGTGAAGATCAAGGAGGGGCTTTCCGGGCGGCCACTGTTGCGCATCGCGATGAAACCCTCGACAAAGGCGATCTGGACATCACCCTGCCCACGGCTGCTGGAATGCCAGTCGGCGCTGCTGAGGTCCAGCTCCGGCTTGTCCCAGCCCGCGAGCGGGTGCTGCTGGATGGTGCTCTCGGCCACGTCCGTGCTCCTCCCGGTTCGTCGTCCGCGGCCAGCCTAGCTTTCGGTCACTGCCGCGCACAGGCCACGTGAGGGGGACAGCTTCAGGAGGTGGGCGGCTCGGCCCCCACCAGCCACATCGAGAAGAACTGGGACCCGCCGCCGTAGGCATGCCCGAGGACCCGGCGGGCGCCGTCGACCTGGTGCTCTCCGGCCTGCCCCCGTACCTGGAGGGCGGCTTCGGCAAACCGGATCATCCCGGAGGCCCCGATGGGATTGGTGGACAGCACCCCGCCCGACATGTTCACCGGCAGGTCGCCGTCCAGTTCCGTCACCCCGGACTCGGTGAGCTTCCAGCCCTCGCCCTCGTCGGCGAACCCGAGGTTCTCCAGCCACATGGGCTCGTACCAGGAGAACGGGACGTACATCTCGACCGCGTCGATGTCCCGGCGCGGGTCCGCGACGCCCGCCTGCCGGTACACGTCGGCCGCGCAGTCCTTGCCCGCCTGCGGGGAGACGAAGTCCTTCCCCGCGAAGAGAGTCGGCTCGCTGCGCATCGCGCCGCCGTGCATCCAGGCGGGCGGCCGCGGTGAACGGGCCGCTCCCGCACGGTCGGTGAGGATCATCGCGCAGGCGCCGTCGGAGGACGGGCAGGTCTCCGAGTAGCGGATCGGGTCCCAGAGCATGGGCGAGGCCTGGACCTTCTCCAGGGTGATGTCGTGCTCGTGGAGATGCGCGTAGGGGTTCTTGAGCGCGTTGCGGCGGTCCTTGTAGGCGACCAGGGCGCCGACCCCGTCGGGGGCGCCCGTGCGTCGCATGTAGGCGCGCACGTGCGGGGCGAAGAAGCCGCCGGCTCCGGCGAGGAGGGGCTGCTGGAAGGGGATCGGCAGGGACAGGCCCCACATGGCGTTCGACTCGGACTGCTTCTCGTAGGCGAGGGTCAGCACCGTGCCGTGGACGCGGCCCGCGATCAGGTTCGTGGCGACGAGCGCGGTGGAGCCGCCGACGGAGCCCGCGGTGTGGACGCGCAGCATCGGTTTGCCGACCGCGCCGAGGGCGTCGGCGAGGTAGAGCTCGGGCATCATGACGCCCTCGAAGAAGTCGGGGGCCTTGCCGATGACGACGGCGTCGATGTCCGACCACGTCAACTCCGCGTCGGCGAGCGCACGTTGGGCCGCCTCGCGGACGAGTCCCGCGATCGACACGTCCCTGCGGGCCGCGACGTGTTTGGTCTGGCCGATCCCGACGACGGCCACGGGCTCCTTGCTCATCGCGGGTCTCCTTCCAGTACGGCGACCAGGTTCTGTTGCAGACAGGGACCCGAGGTGGCGTGCGCGAGCGCCCGGTCGGAGTCACCGCGCTGGATCCGGGCTGCCGCCTCGCCGATGCGGATGAGGCCCGCGGCCATGATGGGGTTGGCGGCGAGCGGCCCCCCGGACGGGTTGACGTCGACGGCGTCGCCGAGCCGCAGGGCCTTGCGCAGGACCACCTCCTGCGAGGTGAACGGAGCATGCAACTCGGCTGTGTCCACCGGCCGTTCGAACAACCCCGCCCGCTCCGCCGCCAGCCGGGTCGACGGTGAGTCGGTCAGGTCCCGGACGCCCAGGCCGTGGGCCTCGATGCGGTGGTCGATGCCCCGTATCCAGGCGGGGCGCTCGCACAGTTCGCGGGCCCGCTCCCCCGCGGCGAGGATCACGGCGGCCGCTCCGTCGCCGATGGGCGGGCAGTCCCCGGTCCGCAGGGGGCGTACCGCGTAGTCGCCCCGCGGCACCGAACCGCGCAGCTGGGCATGGGAGTTGCCGGTGGCCGAGGTGCGGCTGCGGGCGGCGACCGCGGCGAGCGCCGGCTCGTCCGTGTCGCCGGAGTCGATGAGTGCCTGCGCCTGGAGGGCGGCCAGGGCCACGGAGTCGGGCCACAGGGGCGCGACGTAGTACGGGTCGAGCTGCCGGGTCAGCACGTCCCGCACGGACCCGGGGGACGACTTGCCGTACGCGTACACGAGCGCGGTGTCGGCCTCGCCGGTGAGGAGTTTCGTCCAGGCCTCGTACAGCGCCCAGGCCCCGTCCATCTCCACGTGGGACTCGGAGATCGGCGGCCAGGCTCCCACGCCGTCGAGTGCCATGGTGAAGGAGAAGGCCCGGCCCGCGAGGTAGTCCGTGGAGCCGGAGCAGGTGAAGCCGATGTCACTGGTCCTCAGCCCGGTCTGCGCCAGGACCTGGTGCAGGATCGGCATGAGCATCTCCACCTCGGAGAGCTCGTCGCTGGTGCGCAGGTGGTCGGTCTGGGCGAAGGCGACGACGGCGATGTCCCTCAGCGGCCTCGGTGCGGGCATCTACAACAGCTCCTTGTACGTCTCGTAGTCCGCGTCGGGTTCGCCGGTGGGCCGGTAGTGGTCGGGGTGACCGCCCCCGTCGGGCCACACCGGCTCGACGCGCAGCCCCATGCGCACCTGGTCGTAGGGGATGCCGCCGATGCGTCCGTGCAGGGCGAGGTCGGCGCCGTCGAGGGCGATGTGCGCGTAGACGTACGGCACTTCGATGTCGAGGTTCTTCGCCTTGATGTTGACGATGCAGTAGGTGGTGACGGTGCCGCGCGGGCCCACCTCGACCTGTTCCGATGTGGCCACACCACACGTGGGGCAGGCACCCCTCGGCGGGACGTACACCTTGCGGCACGACGGGCAGCGCTCTCCGACGACCCTGCGATCGCCGAGTGCGTGAAGGTAGCCGGACTGGGCGCGGCCGGGCGAGTAGGTGTAGTCGAGGCGGGCAGGCGCGACGATGCCGGTCACCATGTCCTCGAACCGGCCGTCGCTGCCGGTGGGTTCGGCGCCGGCGCCGTCGTACGGTTCGAAGCAGGCGATGTCGGTGATGGCACCCGACCGTTCCCCGGCCCACCGGACACGGACCCGCATCCCGGTGTGCACGGCGTCGGGGCCCGGGGCGTCGAGGGCGTGCAGGAGGGCGGTGTCGGCCCCGTCCAGACGCACCAGGACCCAGGCGAACGGGGTGTCCAGCGGCTGGCCCCGGCGGGGTTCGTGGTTCCAGGCCCAGGTGCTGACGGTCCCGGTGGGCGCGACCTCGACGAGCTCGCTGAGTTCTTCGGAGGTCTCGGGGTCGTACTCGACGGGTGGCACCAGCACCCGCCCGTCCCCGGTGTGTACTCCGAGCACGACCCTCTCCCGCAGGCCTGTGAGAAAGGCGCTCTGAACGGGGCCGAGGGAGCGGGTGAAGGGAAACTCGACGACCAGGGGAGCTTTGAGGACTTCGGGCACGGGATTCTCCTTGCGGGACGGTGGGGCCGCGCCCTGTCGGGGGCGCGGGCAACGGTGCGGCGGGCCACGACGGCGCCATGACCGCGCGCCGGCCGCAGCGGGCTCACTCCCGCCGGAAGACCGGCGGGCGGTGCTCGGCGAAGGCCCGCGCCCCCTCCTTCGCGTCGGCCGTGTCGAAGATCGGCCACCCCCGCTTCAGCTCGGCCGCGAGCCCGTCGGACTCGGCCATCTCGGCGGTCTCGTACACCGACGCCTTGACGGCCTCGACCGCCAGCGGTCCGCAGGCGTTGATCTGCCCGGCGACGGCGAGGGCCTTCTCCAGGGCCGTCCCGTCGGGGACCACCTGGCCGATCAGCCCGATGCCGGCGGCCTCCCGGGCCGAGTACGCGCGGCCGGTGAGGAGCATCTCCAGCGCGTGCGTCCGCGGTATCTGGCGCTGGAGGCGGACCGTGGAGCCTCCGATCGGGAACAGACCGCGCTTGACCTCGAAGAGCCCGAAGGTGGCCGACTCCCCGGCGACCCGGATGTCGGTCCCCTGGAGGATCTCGGTACCGCCGGCCACGCAGTGGCCCTCGACCGCGGCGATCACGGGTTTGCGTGGTCGGTGATGGCGCAGCATCGCCTTCCAGTGCAGATCGGGGTCGGCCTTGAGGCGGTCCCGGTACTGCTGTCCCTCCATCCCCTTGCCCGCGAGGGCCTTGAGGTCCATGCCCGCGCAGAAGGCGCCGCCCGCGCCGGTCAGGACGATCGAGCGCACGGAGTCGTCCGCGTCGGCCTCGACCCAGCCGTCGTACAGGCCGACCAGCATCGCGAGCGAGAGCGCGTTCTTCGCCTCGGGCCTGTTGAGCGTGAGCACCAGTGTGGCGCCTTCGCGCTGCACGGTGAGGTGTTCCGTCCCACCCATTGCCGTCCTCCCGTCTCAGGAACGAGAACAGGTTGCAGGAGTGGAGGGACCAGTTCAAGGGTTTTCTGACAGGCAGTCAGATTTCTTCTGCGCGGACCCTTCACAGTTGTGGCGGGCTTTGCTCTGATGACCGGCGAAGCGATGACGCACGTCCATTCGTCGATGCTTGCCGGGGTCAGGAGGAGCGGTGGAGTACAACCTTGCCGACCTGTTCGAGTCGGTGGCCGACGTGGTCCCCGACCGTGAGGCCCTCGTCCACATCGACCATCCCGGTACGGGAGCCGAGCGCCGCCTCACGTACGCGGAACTGGACGCGGCGGCGAACCGGATCGCGCACCACCTGATCGACAGCGGTGTCCGCCCCGGCGAGCACCTCGGGCTGCACCTCTACAACGGCATCGAGTACCTGCAGACCGTCCTTGGCTGCCTGAAGGCGCGGATCGTGCCGGTCAACGTCAACTACCGCTATGTCGAGGAGGAGTTGGTCTACCTCTACCGGGACGCGGACCTGGTGGCGCTGGTGTTCGACGCGGAGTTCACCGAGCGGGTCGCGGCGACCCTGCCACGGGCCGCGACCCTGCGGCATCTCGTACGGGTGGGCGTCCCCGCACCGGACGCGCCCGCCCTGCCCGCCGTGGACTTCACCGACGCCGAGGCCGCCGGATCACCCGGGCGCGACTTCCCGCCGCGCTCCGCCGACGACCAGTTCATCATCTACACCGGCGGCACGACCGGGATGCCGAAGGGTGTGATGTGGCGTCAGGAGGACTTGTTCTTCTCGGGGTTGGGCGGCGGCGCCCCCACGGGAGAGCCGGTGAAGACACCGGAGGAGCTCGCCGAGCGGGTCGCGGCCGGGGGTGACGGGATCACCTTCTTCCCCACGGCCCCGCTGATGCACGGCACCTCCACCCTCACCGCCTTCATCGGCTTCTACTTCGGCCAACGCGTCGTGATCCACAGCAAGTTCGTGCCCGCCGAGGTGCTGCGGACCGTCGAGAAGGAGAAGGTCACCAGCATGTCCCTGGTCGGCGACGCGATGCTGCGGCCGCTCATCGACGCGCTGAACGGGCCCATGAAGGGCACCGACTGCTCCTCCATGTTCAGCGTCTCCTCGTCCGGAGCGATCATGTCGGAGACGGTGCGCGCACAGTTCCAGGCCCTGGTGCCGAACGTGATGCTGCTCAACAACTTCGGTTCCTCGGAGTCGGGCTTCAACGGCACGGCGACGGCCGACTCCGGCCCAACCCGCGGATTCCGCATCCAGGTCAACTCCCGTACCCAGGTGGTCGATCCGGCGACGTACGAGCCGGTCGCCGTCGGCGAGCCCGGCCGCGTCGCCCAGCGCGGGCACGTACCTCTCGGCTACTACAACGACCCGAAGAAGACAGCCGAGACCTTCTTCGAGAAGGACGGCGAGCGGTGGGTGCTCCTCGGCGACATGGCGACCGTCGACGAGGAGGGCGTCGTCACCGTCCTGGGCCGCGGCTCGCAGTGCATCAACACCGGCGGGGAGAAGGTGTATCCGGAGGAGGTCGAGCAGGCACTCAAATCGCATCCGGACGTCTACGACGCGCTGGTGGCCGGAGTGCCCGACGAGACCTGGGGCAACCACGTGGCGGCCGTGGTGCAGTTGCGCGAAGGCGCGGGGCGGCCCTCGCTGGGCGACATCCAGACCCACTGCCGTACGCATCTGGCGGGCTACAAGATCCCGCGCCGACTGGTGATCACGGAAGCCATCCAGCGCTCCCCGAGCGGCAAGGCGGACTACCGGTGGGCGCGCTCGGTGGCGGCGGAGGCCGCACAGTAGCCGCCGCGGCGGAGGCCGCACAGTAGCCTCCCCCGCTCCTGCCTCTCCTGGTCGTCACCCCCGCGTTCCGCCCACCGGCGGCGAGATGCGGGGGCCCGGCCCACGGGAGACGGCTCCACGACACCCACCGGACTCCGCCGAACGGCCGTACAGCACCACGTGCACTCCCCCGCGACGTCCCGCCCACCCTTGACGACCTGCCCGCACCTTTGCCTTACTGATCCCGAACGGGGCGACCGAATGATCGGTCGTCCGCAAGGGCGCGGCTGGTGAGGGAGCGGTCCCGATGGCGGATGCGACGGACCTGCTGGACGCGGGCGAGAGGCTAGACGCGGACGGTCTGCGCGCACTGCAACTGCGGCGGCTGACAGCATCCCTGCGGCACGCGTACGAGAACGTGCCGTTCTACCGCGCCTCCTTCGACAAGGCCGGGCTCCGCCCCGAGGACTGCCGCTCGCTCGCCGATCTGGCCCGCTTCCCCTTCACCACCAAGGCGGACCTGCGCGACAACTACCCGTACGGGATGTTCGCCGTGCCCCGCGACCGTATCCGCCGCATCCATGCCTCCAGCGGCACCACGGGACGCCCCACGGTCGTCGGCTACACCGGGAACGACCTGTCCATGTGGTCCGACATGGTGGCCCGTTCGATCCGCGCGGCCGGCGGCCGGCCGGGCGACATCGCGCATGTGGCGTACGGCTACGGGCTGTTCACCGGCGGGCTCGGCGCGCACTACGGCGCCGAGCGCCTCGGCTGTACGGTCGTCCCCGCGTCCGGTGGCATGACGGCCCGCCAGGTCCAGCTGATCCAGGACCTGGAGCCCGGCATCATCATGGTGACGCCCTCGTACATGCTGACGATCCTCGACGAGTTCGAGCGGCAGGGTGTGGACCCGCGCCGCACCTCGCTGCGCGTGGGCATCTTCGGTGCCGAGCCGTGGACCGAGGAGATGCGCCGCGAGATCGAGGAACGGTTCGCGATCGACGCGGTCGACATATACGGGCTGTCGGAGGTGATCGGCCCCGGAGTGGCCCAGGAGTGCGTGGAGACGAAGGACGGACTGCACGTCTGGGAGGACCACTTCTACCCGGAGGTCGTCGATCCGCTCACCGGCGAGGTGCTGCCGGACGGCGAGGAGGGCGAGTTGGTGTTCACCTCCCTCACCAAGGAGGCGATGCCCGTGATCCGCTACCGGACCCGGGACCTGACGCGGCTGATGCCCGGTACGGCCCGTGTCTTCCGCCGGATGGCCAAGGTCACCGGCCGAAGCGACGACCTGGTCATCGTGCGCGGCGTGAACCTCTTCCCCACCCAGATCGAGGAGATCGTGCTGCGCACACCGGGCGTCGCCCCGCACTTCCAGCTCCGGCTGACCCGCGAGGGCCGCCTCGACTCGCTCACCGTGCGGGCCGAGGCACGCGCCGGTGCCACGCCGGAACTCCGCGAGACGGCCGCACGGGCCATCGCGGCGGCCGTGAAGGACGGCATCGGTGTCTCGGCCGAGGTCGAGATCGTCGAACCGGAGTCGCTGGAACGGTCGGTGGGCAAGATCAGGCGCATCGTGGACCTGCGCCCGCGCTAGGCCTTCCCGCCGAGCCGTCCAGGTTCGTCCACGACACCCGCTACGGCCTGGGCGTCGAGCCGTACGCGGTCAGGAACCGGTCACGGAAGGAGTCCATCCGCCAGACCGGAGCCTTGGAGCCGGGCTTCAGCCCTTCCGTCCAGCCCCAGTCGTCGATCTTGTCGAGTACGGACTTGTCGCGGGCGACGATCGAGATCGGCACGTCCCAGTCGGCCTTGTCGCCGCTGACCCGGGCCAGGGGCTGGTGATCGCCGAGGAAGACCAGCACGGTGTTCTTGTTGCCGTACTTCACCACGTAGTCGATGAGGCTGGTCACCGAGTACTCGATGGATTTGCCGTACTCCTCCTTGACCTTCGTGGAGTCGTAGAAGACGTCCGAGGCCCTCTTGCCCTCCTTCTCGATGTCCTTGTAGACGGAGCCGTCACCGACCTCGTCCCAGGGGATCGTCCTGGGGATGGGTGCCCACGGCTGGTGGCTGGAGGTCAGGATGATCTCCGACATCAGCGGCTTGTCGTGCTTCTTGCCGTGCTCCAGGCGCTCGAAGGCACTCAGGGCGTACTGGTCGGGCATGGTCGACCAGCTGAACTTCGGTCCCTGGTAGCCGAGTTCCCGCGAGTCGTAGATGTTGTCGAGGCCGTAGAACTTCCCCTCGGGCCAGCTCTTCTGCACGCCGGGCATGATGCCCACGGTCCGCCAGGCGCCTGTGCGCTTGAAGGCACCGGTGAGCGTCAGGTGATCGCCCGCGGTGACCGTGCGGTAGCGGGCCTGGTTGCTGATCCACAGACCCGACAGGAAGGTGGAGTGGCCGAGCCAGCTGCTGCCCCCGTACGTCGCCGACGTGAGCCAGCCGCTCTTGGCCGCGTACCCGGCCTTGGTCAGCTCCTCGGTCTTGTCGGCGAGCGTGGCGTCCACGCCGGGGGCCGTGACCGGGTCCTCGATGGCGCTGCGGCCGTAGCTCTCGATGAAGCTGAAGATGACGTCCTTGCCGCGCAGGTCGGTGAGCAGTTGGTCGCCGGGCGTCCTGGCGAAGGTGTCCCGCCTGGCCTCCTTGGCGAACTCCGCCTCGTCCTTGAGGGTCGCCTGTACCCGGTCCACCCGGTTCTGGACGGCCCCCGCGGTGCTGCGCGCCGCGAACTGCACCCCCGCGAACTGCACGCCGAGCGCCGAACAGGCGACCCAGACGGTGCCGGCGACGAGAGTGGCCCGCGTCGCCCGGCCGCTGTGCCGGGCCAGCAGGTTGGCGAGCCGGACGACGGAAAGGATCATCAGGACGAGCACGGCGAGGACGAGCACGACGACCGCGATCACGACAGCGATCGCCCCGGCCCTGCCCATCGAGTCCTCGAGGTACGACTGGGCGTCGTCGAACAGTATCCAGTCGAGTACGACGTTGAAGCCGCGCCCGAGGAATTCGTTGAAGCCGATGTCGAGAAGGTTCAGGAGGGTCAGCGCGCCGAGCGCCAGACCGGCGAGGGCCGCCGTCACCAGCCGCAGTGTCTTCGGCAGGACGATGAGGACGGCCGCGCCGAATATCGCCTCGACCGGCAGACGGGCGAACACGGCCGGCCGGAAGCGGTCCGGGTCGTTCGGCATGAGTAGCGCGAAGAGTACGAGCACGGCGGCGAGTGCGGTGATCGTGTGGGCCACGTTCCGGGCCGCGACGGGGTGCCTGGCACGCCAGCCACGGCGGGCCGCGGGCTCTTCACTCGCCACTTCCCCGTCGGCGGGCGCGTCCTTGCCGTCGGAGGCGACCGCGGCGGACTCGGCTGCGGATGCCCCGGTGCCCTCGGGCTTCCTGGGGCCGCCCTCGCCATCGGTGTCCTTGGGGTCCTCGGTGTCCCTGGGGTCCTCGGTGTCCTCAGTGGGGGCGTCCACGCCCTCGGTTCCAGCCGACGCGAGCGCACCCTCGGCCGGCGCTTCCTGCTCCTCGGCGGGCGTGTCCGTCTGCTTCCCGGTGGGCGTGTCCGCCTGCTCGACGGCCGGGTTGTCCGCCGGTGGCAGTGCCTCCGGCGTCTCGGGTTCCTCCGGGGCTGCCTGATCCGGGTCCGGCAACTGGCGAGAGTTCGTGGTGCGAGACAACCCGAAGGTCCTTCCGTGCGAAACCCGGTGGCGACTCGGCGGACCAGGCTCGGGTGGTCGGGCCGCCGTTACTGGTACGGCTCACCGGCGGGTTCAGTTCAACCCGGCGAGGATCCCGCCACCAGGGATTCAACCACCGGCCCCGCTCGCGGGGGAATCCGCCCCGAACCGGTCCCGCAGTTCCCGCTTGAGGATCTTCCCGCTCGCGTTGCGCGGCAGCTCGTCCACGAACAGCACCCGCTTCGGTGCCTTGAAGTGCGCGAGCCCCTCGCGCACGTGGGCGACCAGTTCGTCCTCCGTGACGTCACCGCGGGGAACGACCACCGCGGTGACCGCCTCGATCCACCGCTCGTCCGGAAGGCCGATCACCGCGGCCTCGGCCACCTCGGGATGGGTGTAGAGAGCGTCCTCGACCTGCCGCGAGGCGACCAGTACGCCGCCGGAGTTGATGACGTCCTTCACCCGGTCGACGACGGTGAAGTACCCCTCGGCGTCCCGCACCACGAGATCACCGGAGTGGAACCAGCCGTCCCGGAAGGCCGCGGCCGTCTCCTCGGGCTTGTCCCAGTAGCCCTCGCAGAGCTGCGGCGACCGGTAGACGACCTCGCCCGAGGTGCCGTCCGGTACGTCCTTGCCCTCCTCGTCGACCACCCGCGCGTCCACGAACAGCACCGGGCGTCCGCACGAGTCCATGCGCTTCTTCCGGTGCTCGTGCGGCGAGAGGACCATGGACAGCGGACCGATCTCGCTCTGGCCGAAACAGTTGTAGAAGGCCAGCTTCGGCAGCCGGGACCGCAGCCGTTCCAGTACGGGCACCGGCATGACCGAGGCCCCGTAGTACGCCTTGCGCAGCCCGCTGAGGTCGCGTGTCGCGAAGTCGGGGCGGTTCGACAGACCGATCCAGACGGTGGGCGGCGCGAAGAGGCTGTCCGCCCGGCCTGCCTCGACGAGGTCGAAGAGCTGGTCGGCGTCGGGAGCGTCGAGGATGGTGTTCCGGGCGCCGACCGCCAGGTACGGCAGCAGGAAGACGTGCATCTGCGCCGAGTGGTAGAGCGGCAGCGAGTGCACGGGCAGGTCGCCGGCGCTCAGGTCGAGAGCGGTGATCGCGCTCAGGTACTCGTGCACCAGCGCGCGGTGGGTCATCATCGCGCCCTTGGGCAGCGCGGTCGTGCCCGAGGTGTAGAGCAACTGCACCAGGTCCTCGGTGCGCGGCTCCGGGCCGTCGTACGCGGGCGTCGAGTCCAGCCGCGCGAGCAGCGAGTCCTCGGCGTCGCGCAGCGGCAGCACCCGTACGCCGTCGGGGAGCCGGTCCGCGAGGTCCGGGTCGGCCAGGACGAGCGCGCTGCCGGACTGGCCGACGATGTACGCGAGGTCGTCGCCCGTCAGGTTCTGGTTGACCGGCACGTGGACGAGCCCGGCGCGGGAGCAGGCCAGGAACCCGATGAGGTACGCGTCCGAGTTGTGCCCGTAGGCGCCGACGCGGTCGCCGGGGGCCAGGTCCGAGGAGCGCAGCACCTGGGCCGCCCGTGAGACGGCCTCGTCGAGTTCGGCGTACGTCCAGGAGCGCTCGCGGTAGGTGACCGCGACGCGCGCCGGGGTGCGCCGGGCGCTGCGCCGCAGCACCCCGTCGACCGTGCTGCCGTGTCCAGGCGTCATGGCACATGATCCTCGGCCCGTCCACGCGGCAGGTCAAGCCGGACGGGCACGAGGCTTGGGCGGCCCTCGCCCCAGGCCGCCCCACATGGATCCGAACCACATAGGGCGGACCGACATGGGGCGGACCTACATGGTGCGGACCTACATGGAGACGGGCCACATGGAGTGGGGCCACACACCTCTCCCCCAGACCTCACACGGCCCGTGTGCGGCCCTCCCAGTACGGGTCCCGCAGGCGCCGCTTGTACAGCTTGCCGTTGGGGTCGCGCGGCATCACCTCGATGAAGTCGACGCTCCCGGGCCGTTTGTATCCGGCCAGTTGCCGCTCGCAGTGCCCCAGGATCTCCACCGCCAGCGCCTCGCCCGGTTCGAAGCCGGGGGCGGGTTCGACGACCGCCTTCACCGTCTCGCCCCAGTCGTCGTGCGGTATCCCGAAGGCGGCCGCGTCGGCGACGGCGGGGTGGGTGAGCAGCGCGGCCTCGATCTCGGCGGGGTAGATGTTGACCCCGCCCGAGATGATCATGTCGATCTTCCGGTCGCGGAGGAAGAGATACCCGTCCTCGTCGAGATATCCCAGGTCTCCGACGGTGAAGAAGTCCCCGATGCGGTTCTTTCTCGTCTTGGTCTCGTCCTTGTGATACGAGAATCCGCCGGTGCTCATCTTCATGTAGACGGTGCCGAGTTCACCGGGCGGCACCTTGTTCCCGTCGTCGTCGAAGACGGCGAGTTCGCTGATCGGCCAGGCCTTGCCTACCGTGCCGGGCTTCTTCAGCCAGTCCTCCGCGGTGGCGAAGGCGCCGCCGCCCTCACTGGCCGCGTAGTACTCCTCGACGCTGTGGCCCCACCACTCGATCATGGCGCGTTTCACGTGGTCCGGGCAGGGTGCGGCGCCGTGGATGGCATGCCGCATGGACGACACGTCGTACGCCGCCCTGGTGTGCTCCGGCAGCGCCAGCAGGCGGTGGAACTGCGTCGGGACCATGTGGGTGTGCGTGCACCGGTGGGTGTCGATGAGCCGGAGCATCTCCTCGGGCGTCCACTTGTCCATCAGCACCAGCCGGTGCCCGATGTGCAGGGACGCGCCCGCGAACTGGAGGACGGCCGTGTGGTAGAGCGGCGAACACACCAGATGCACGTTGTCGTCGAACGGCTTGATGCCGAAGATGCCGAGGAATCCGCCGAGATACGTCTCCTCGGGGAGCTTGCCGGGCAGCGGGCGCCTGATGCCGCGCGGACGGCCCGTGGTGCCGGAGGTGTAGTTCATGACCCAGCCGAGCGTCCGGTCACCGGGCACCGATCCGGGCTGCCCGTCGAGGAGTTCGCCGTACGGCCGGAAACCCTCGACGGAGCCGACCGCGTACCGCCGGTTCTCCGGGAGCTTCGCCTCGTCGGCCGCGTGGCGGGCGGCGGCGCCGAACCGCTCGTGGGCGATCAGCACCTTGGCCCCGGAGTCGGCGACGATCCAGGCGATCTCGGGCCCGACGAGATGGTGGTTGACGGGCACGAGGTAGAGACCGGCCTGGGAGGCGGCGAGGTACGCGGTGAGGAACTCGACGCCGTTGGGCAGGACGACGGCGAAGGCGTCACCGCGTTCGAGGCCGGCGGCGCGCAGCGCGTGCACCAGGCGGTTCGCCTCGGCGTGCAGGCGGCCCGCGGTCCACTCCTCTCCGTCGGTCGCGACGAGGACGGTGCGCTCGGGGTCGGCGGTGGCCTGGGCCCAGAAGCCGCCTGGGGGCTGACTCACTCGTGGCTCCTTCCGGCGATGCGGTTGAGTCGGTCCACGGCCTTCTCGAAGTCGCGTGTGAGGTCGTCGACGACTTCCTGGACGCCGCGTTCGGTGTTCATCCGGCCGACGATCTGTCCCACGGGCGTGCCGAGCAGTGGCTCCACCTCGTGCTTCTGGATCCGTGAGACGGCCTCGGCGACGAGCAGGCCCTGCAGGGGCATGGGGAGCGTCCCGGGTCCGTTCGGGTCGTCCCAGGCGTCGGTCCATTCGGTGCGCAGTTGCCGTGCGGGTTTCCCGGTCAGCGCGCGCGAGCGGACCGTGTCGCCGGACCCGGCGGCCAGCAGCTTCTGGGTCAGTGCGCGCGAGTGCATGTCGGCCTCTGTGGTGGTCAGCCATATGGAGCCGAGCCACACACCCTGGGCGCCGAGTGTGAGCGCGGCGGCCATCTGCTGACCGCTGCCGATGCCACCCGCCGCGAGCACGGGCAGCGGCGCGACGGCTTCGACGACCTCGGGGGTGAGCACCATCGAGGCGATCTCACCGGTGTGGCCGCCGGCCTCGTAGCCCTGGGCGACGATGATGTCGATGCCCGCCTCCGCGTGTTTGCGCGCGTGCCGGGCGCTGCCCGCGAGCGCGGCGACGAGGACGCCCTGCTCGTGGGCGCGCTCGATGACGTCGGCGGGCGGTGAACCGAGCGCGTTGGCCAGCAGCTTGATCGGATAGTCGAAGGCGACGTCCAGTTGGGTGCGGGCGACCTGTTCCATCCAGCCGGTGATGCGCCAGCCGGAGACCTCGCCCTCGGCGAGTCCGGGCACGCCGTACTTGGCCAGGGTGTCCTTGACGTACTGGCGGTGCCCCTCGGGGATCATCGCCTCCACGTCGGCCTCGGTGACGCCTTCGACCTTCTTGGCGGGCATGACGACATCGAGCCCGTACGGCATTCCGTCGACATGCGCCTCGAGCCAGTCGAGGTCGCGCTTGAGGTCGTCGGGGTCGGTGTAGCGGACCGCGCCGAGCACGCCGAGTCCGCCGGCCCGGCTGATGGCAGCGGCGACGGCGGGGAACGGCGTGAAGCCGAAGAGGGCGTGCTCGACTCCCAGTTTCTTGCTCAGCTCCGTCTGCATGGGCGCAGGATGCCGCAGTCCTCCGGACGAAGGAAGACCTTTTCTGATGCACCGTCAGTTTTCTCGGTCCGCGAGGAGTCGGAGCGGCACCGTTGACACCGGACTCGCCCGACACAAAAGTTTCATCGGGCACGGCGAACCCGGAAAGATACTTTCAGGCGGCGCGACAGGAGGCTCTTCGATGGCGGACAGAGCGGGCGGCGGGCCGTCCCGTCGGCAGGTGGGCCGAGGCCTGACGGCGCTGGGCGGCGCACTGATCCTGGCGCCCCTGCCGGCCGCCTCGGCGGCCCCAGGCGCCACGGAGAGCAACGGCGGCCGCGGCCGACACCCGACCCTGCGGCGCGGCTCCGCCGAACGCGCCGGGCTGCTCCCCGCCTCCCTGCGCCAACTGGTCGACGACGCCGAGACGTTCCTCGGTCCCTCCCCCGAACACCCTTGGTACGCGGGTGCGGTGCTGCTCGCGGGTCGCGGCGGCACGGTCGCCCTGCACCGGCCGATCGGCAAGGCGGTGCGCTACTCGGCGTACGACGAGAAGACCGACACGGCCGTGGAGTTGCCCGCCGAGCAGCAGATCCCGATGTCCGAGGACACGGTCTTCGACCTCGCCTCGGTGTCGAAGCTGTTCACGTCGATCCTCGCCGTGCAGCAGATCGAGCGCGGCACGCTGGAGTTGGAGGGCAGAGTCGCCTCGTACCTCCCGGACTTCGGCGGCGCGGGCAAACAGGACATCACGGTCCGTCAACTCCTCACGCACACCTCGGGTTTCCGCGCCTGGATCCCGCTCTACAACGCACCGACCCACGAGGACAAGCTCCGGCTCATCTGGAAGGAGGCACCTCTCAACCCGCCGGGCACCACGTACCTCTACTCGGACCTCAACCTGATCTCGCTCCAGCTCGTCCTGGAAAAGATCACCGGCCGCTCCCTGGACGCCCTGCTCCGCGACGGGATCACCGCGCCGCTCGGCATGCGCCGCACCCGCTTCAACCCACCGCCCTCCTGGAAGCCGAAGATCGCCGCCACCGAGGACGCCCGCAAACCCTGGTCCGGCCTCGACCGCGGCCTCGTATGGGGCGAGGTGCACGACGAGAACGCGTACAGCCTGGGCGGCGTGGCGGGTCACGCCGGTGTCTTCTCCACCGCGTGGGACCTCGCGGTCCTCGGCCGTACGCTGCTCAACGGCGGTGTGTACGGCAGCGCGCGCATCCTGGAACCCGAGTCCGTGGACCTGATGTTCACCGACTTCAACACGGCCTTCCCCGGGGACGAGCACGGTCTCGGCTTCGAGCTGTACCAGCACTGGTTCATGGGAGCCATGGCCACCCCGCGCACCGCCGGTCACACCGGATTCACGGGGACGTCCCTGGTCCTCGACCCGACGACGGACTCCTTCCTCGTCGTGCTCGGCAACTCCGTCCATCCCGTGCGCAGTTGGCGATCGGGTTCCGCTCCCCGGGTCGCCGCCGCCAACAACCTCGCCCGCGCGGTGCCGGTCCGGCCCGCCCGAGGGCGTACGGCCTGGTTCTCCGGCATGGCGGCCGGCACGTCCGCGACACTGACCCTGCCCGCGCTGGACGTCGGGGCCGGAGGTCGTTTTCGGTGCGCCCTGTGGTGGGACGTCGAACCGCAGGCGGACGCCCTCTTCCTGGAGGCCTCGGCGGACGGTGGCACGACCTGGCAGCCGGTGCCGTTCCGCACCGTGCGCCGCGGGCAGGCTCCGCGGGAGCATCCCGCCGGGTCGGTGACGGGCTGGTCGGGCCGGACCTGGCACCGGCTCGACGCGGATCTCCCCGGGGCCGGCCGGTTCGTCCTGCGCTGGCGGTACACGACGGACCGGCTGTACGTGGGCCGGGGCGTGTACGTCGACGCGCTGCGGGTGCGGGACGACGGCCGGGTCGTGTTCGACGAGGCCCGGCCGGCGGACGCCACGCGCGTCGAGGCCGTGGGCTGGGTGGCGTCCTCGACCTGAGTACCCGGCGGCGGCGAAGTCCCCCTGCCGCAAGCCGCTTTCGGCGGTGTGCCGTCCGTGGCGGACGCGTCTGCGCTTCGCAACGTCAGGGGTGTCGCTCGCGCGGATTCCCTCGCCCCTGACGGGGGCTCTACGAGGCCCTGCCAGGCCCTACGAGGCTTCCAGGAGTGCCATGGCCGCGTTGTGCCCAGGTACTCCGCTCACCCCTCCTCCGCGTACCGCACCCGCACCGCAGAGCAGGACGTTGGCGTGCCGGGTCTCGACGCCCCAGCGGCCGGTGCCCTCCTGGACGTGGGGGAAGGCCAGGTCGCGGTGGAAGATGTTGCCGCCGGGCAGCCTGAGGTCGCGTTCCAGATCGAGGGGCGTCTTCGCCTCGATACAGGGGCGGCCGTCCGCGTCGGTGGCCAAACAGTCGGCGAGCGGTTCGACGAGGTGTGCGTCCAGTTGCGCCAGGGTCGACTTGAGGAGTTCCTCGCGTACGCCGTCGTTGTCACGCGCGAAGAGCCGGGCGGGCGTGTGGAGGCCGAAGAGCGTGAGGGTGTGGCAGCCCTGCTGGACGAGGTCGGGTCCCAGGATCGTGGGATCGGTCAGCGAGTGACAGTAGATCTCCGAGGGCGGCGCCTCGGGCAGCGCACCGGACGCGGCCTGCGCGTGCGCGGTGGCGAGTTGCTCGTAGCCCTCGGCGATGTGGAAGGTGCCGGAGAAGGCCTCACGCGGGTCGACGGACGTGTCGCGCAGCCGGGGCAGCCGCTTCAGCAGCATGTTCACCTTGAGCTGGGCGCCCTCGGCGGGGGCCGGCGGCTCGTCGCCGGTCAGTCGCGCGAGCTCCTGCGGGGAGGCGTTGACGAGGACGTGCCGGGCCGCGACGGTCCCCTCGCCCTCCGCGCTCCGGTAGGTGACCTCGGCGGAGCGTCCGTCGGTCTCCACCCGGAGCGCCTCGTGGCCGGTCGCGAGGACCGCGCCGGCGCCTCGCGCCGCGCCGGCCAGTGCGTCGGTGAGCGCCCCCATGCCGCCGACCGGCACGTCCCAGGCTCCCGTGCCGCCGCCGATCACGTGATAGAGGAAGCAGCGGTTCTGCCGCAGGGAGGGATCGTGGGCGTCGGCGAAGGTGCCGATGAGCGCGTCGGTGAGGACGACCCCGCGGACGAGGTCGTCGGCGAAGGTGTCCTCGACGGCCACCCCCAGCGGTTCCTCGAAGAGGATGCGCCAGGCCTCCTCGTCGTCGATACGGCGGCGCAGTTCGTCGCGCGTGGGGAGCGGTTCGGTCAGGGTGGGGAACACCTGCTTCGCGACGCGGCCGGTCATGCCGTAGAAGCGCTGCCAGGCCTGGTACTCGCGGCCCGAGCCGGTGAGCCGGGCGAAGGCCTCCCTGGTGCGCCGCTCACCACCGCCGATGAGCAGTCCGGCGGGCCGCCCGTCGCGTTCGGTGGGCGTGTAGGAGGACACGGTCCGGCCGCGCACCCGGAAGTCCAGGCCCAGGTCCCGGACGATCTTCCGGGGCAGCAGGCTGACCAGGTAGGAGTAGCGCGACAGCCGCGCGTCAACCCCGGCGAACGGCCGGGTCGAGACGGCGGCGCCGCCGGTGTTCCCCAATCGCTCCAGGACGAGGACGGACTTCCCCGCGCGGGCCAGGTAGGCGGCGGCGACCAGACCGTTGTGGCCCCCGCCGACGATGACGACGTCGTGTTCCCGATGTCCCTCGTGTGCAGCCATGCTTCTTGGTAACACGCGATGATCTAGGTCGGCCAGGCATACGCGGCACCCGGCGGGCACCCGACCGAGCACCGGAGAGCCCCGGCCGCGCCCCGCAAGGGGCGCGGGGAACTGCGCGCCCGGCCCCACACGACCCGCGGCCGAGAACCGGGCGCGGGCGGTGGCTGTGCCGGACGCGGACGGGCAGCACAGCCCCGCCCAGAGCCCCCTGCCCCTCAGCCATCAGCCCCAGAGGCAGGGGCAAGGGGCAGGGGCAGGGGGCATCGGCAGAAGAGCCCGGGGCGTCACCGCGCCCCGGACGCCCGCTGCTGCCGCAACGCCGCCACCCTCCGGTACAGCTCGACCGCCTCCGCCCCTCGGCCGAGCTGCTCCAGGCAGTGGGCCTCGTCGTTGCGGCTGGCCAGCGCGTCCGGATGGTCGGCGCCGAGGACACGTTCCCGTGCGCCGGCCACCTGCCGGTACTCGGTGAGGGCGTCGGTCCAGCGCCCGAGCCAGCCGAGACCGACGGCGACCTCACGACGGCTCACCAGGGTGTCCGGGTGGTCGGGCCCGAGGACACGCTCCCGGATGGCGCACACGTCGCGGGACTCGGCGAGGGCCTCCTCCCAGCGGCCGAGCCGGCCCAGGTTGACCCCGAGCCCGTGCCGGGCGCGCAGGGTCTCCGGGTGGCCGGAGCCGTGGACGCGGACACGGTCGTCGATCAGGCCCCGGTACAGCTCCAGGGCCTGGGCGCTGCGCCCGAGCCTGCCGAGACTGATGCCGACCTCGTAGCGGGCGGCGAGCGTGTCCGGATGGTCGGGGCCGAGCGCCTGCCCCCTGGCCGCGGCGACCTCCTGGTAGGTCTGCAGCGCCTCTGGCCACCGACCCAACTGACCGAGCGCGTACGCCACTTCGTAGCGGGTGACGAGCGTGTCGGGGTGGTTCGGGCCCAGTACCCGGGCGCGGGCCACAGCCACCTCGCTCGCCATGCGGTACGAGTCCTCCAGCCGCCCGAGCCTGCTCAGGTTGAAGGCGAGGTTGTGCCGACAGCGCAGGGTGTCCGGGTGGTCGGGTCCCATGGCCTGTTCCCGGGTGGCCAGCACGGCCGTGTAGACCTGGTGCGCCTCGAAGTGGCGCCCCAACTGACCCAGCACGTACGCCATTTCCTGGCGGGCGGCCAGGGTGTCCGGGTGGTCGGGGCCGAGGACGTGTTCCCTGGTCCGCGCCACGTGCCCGTATTCGCGCAGCGCGTCGGCGGGGCGGCCCGTGCGGCTGAGGGTGAAGCCGACCTCGTAGCGGCTGGCCAGTGTGTCGGGGTGGTCGGGTCCGAGGGCGTGTTCGCGTTCGACGGCGACCGCGCGGTGCACCTCACCGGCCTCCGCCCAGCGGCCCAGCCGTCCCAGACTCAGCCCCGCGTTGTGGCGGCCGGTGAGGGTGGCGAGCAGGTCCGGTGACGGGGCGGGCCGCTCGGCGGTCACGGGCTCATGGGCCCGGCGGGTGTCGGTGCGCGCTATCCAGTCGCCGGTGAGGCCCGCGGCGGCGTCCGGCGGCGTGGTGCGCAGTCCGGCCCCGGTCGCCTTGTGACCGGTGGTCATTCCGCGGGTCCAGGACGGCAGGCGCGCCTCGCGCGGCGCGGGCCGCTCCGTCGTCCCGCGCCCCAGCGGGGCCGACACCACGGTCGGCACGTACGCGGGCGTGGTGCGGCCCTCGCCGATACGGCGGCCCAGCTCACGGGCATCGTGCGGGCGCTGCCCGGGCTCCTTCGCCAGCAGGTCGAGGATGATCCCGTCCAGGTACTCCGGGAGTTCCGACCGGTGGCTGCGCGGTGGTTCGGGGAGCGTGTCCCGGTGGCCGACCAGGACCGCCCACGCGTCGTCGAGGTCGAACGGCGGGGCGCCGGTGGCGATCTCGTACAGCACGCAGCCGAAGGAGTAGAGGTCGCTGCGCTGGTCGACGTGGACCCCACCGATCTGCTCGGGCGACATGTAGTGCGGGGTGCCCATCGCGATGCCGGTTCCGGTCAGGCGCGACGTGAAGCCGATGTCGGCGCCGAGCCGGGCGATGCCGAAGTCGCAGATCTTCACCGTGCCGTCGTCGAGCCGCATGATGTTGGCGGGCTTCAGGTCGCGGTGCACGATGCCCTGTTGGTGGGTGTAGGCGAGGGCGGCGGCCACCTGGTCGGCGACCTCCACGATGTCGGCGACGGGCAGCGGGTGGTTCTTGTTGTCCTCCAGGAGCTGGCTCAGGTTGCGCCCGTCGAGCAGCTCCATCACGAGGTACAGGACGCCGTCGGACTCCCCGAAGTCGTGGACGACCGTCACCCCCCGGTGCTGGAGGGCCGCGGCCACCCGCGCCTCGCGGCGGAACCTCTCCCGCAGGACACGGGTGAACGAGTGGTCGTGATGATGCCCCAGTGGTTTGAGGCACTTGACGGCGACCTGTCTGCCCAGCGACTCGTCCCGGGCACGCCACACCTCCCCCATGCCGCCTCGACCGATCAGGTCGAGCAACCGGTACCGGCCCTGGATGAGCCTGGTGTCCCCCATCTGCTGCGATCGCCCCCGTCGTCCGACCCGCCCTCCCCTGGCTCGTCCAGTATGGCGAGCTATGGTCCGACTTTGTACGGCGCGGGGCGCGAGCCGGGGCCGAGCCGTGACATGGCGCGCACAATGTGTTTGGGCGGCAGTTGCCAGCGCAGACGTGCGGGAACACAGCGCAGCACGGTGCCGGTGAGACGCAACCGCAGGGTCACGGCACGGGGCGACCGTACGGATCTTCCGTACAACTCATGGGCGTACGGCGGCAGTGAGGCGTACGCCGACTGCGCCACCCACCGCCACAGCAGTGCGCGCGCCGGGAACCAGCAGCGGGTGGACGGGCGGTCCGCGCAGGAAGTCGTCGACGTCCCGCGCCTCCGCTCCCGCGGCCAGTTCCGGCCGCACCTTCTCGAAGTACGCGGCCAGTTCCCGCTGGTCGGACGGTACTCCGGCGGGGTCGAGGCCCACCAGCCGTGCGCTGACGCGGTGTTCGCCGATGTACCGGTCGGCCTGCGCGTCCGTGAGGCGGAAGCCTGACCGGCGCAGGACGTGCAGGTAGGAGTCGATCTCGGCGCAGTGCACCCACAGCAGCAGTTCCGGCTCGTCGATCCGGTAGCGCTCCCCGGTGTCGGGGTCGGTCGCCGTGAGCATCGTGTGAATCTTCCGCACCCTCGCACCGGCCTCCTCGGCCGCCTCTTTCGTCCCGTACGTCGTGGTGCCGACGAAGTGGGCTATACCCATCAGGCGACCCCAGGCGTCCTTGCGGAAGTCGGAGTTCTGCATGACGCCGCGCACCGCTCGCGGGTGCAGCGCCTGGAGGTAGAGCGCGCGGACGCCGGCGACCCACATCATGGGGTCGCTGTGCATCTGCCAGGTCACGGACTTCGGACCGTAGAGGCCGGGGTCCGCGGCGCGATCCACGTCCACGCTGCCAGGCTAACGCCGTACCCGCGGCATCCCCAGGCCGATCCACGAGATGATCTCCCGCTGGATCTCGTTGTTGCCGCCGCCGAAGGTGAAGATGACGGCCGACCGGTAACCGCGCTCCAGTTCGCCGTGGAGTACCGCGCCCGCCGAACCCTCCTTGAGCACACCCGCGACGGCGACGATCTCCATGAGCCAGGCGTACGCGTCGCGGCGGGCCTCGGACCCGTAGACCTTGACCGCGGAGGCGTCCTGGGGGGTGAGGGTGCCCTCCTGGACGGCGTTCACCATCTGCCAGTTGAGGAGTTTCATCGCGTCGAGCCTGGTGTGGGTGCGGGCGAGGTTCCGGCGCACCCAGGGGAGGTCGACGACGCGGCGGCCGTCCGCGAGTTTGGTCTCCATGGCCCAGCGCTGGACGTCGTGCAGGGCGCGGATGGCCATGGTGCCGTGGGCGGCGAGGGTGACGCGCTCGTGGTTGAGCTGGTTGGTGATCAGCCGCCAGCCCTTGTTCTCCTCGCCGACACGGCGGGAGGCGGGTACGCGGATGTTCTCGTAGTAGCTGGCGGTGGTGTCGTGCGAGGCGAGGGTGTTGATGATCGTGCAGGAGTAGCCGGGCTCGGTGGTCGGCACGAGGAGCATGGTGATGCCCTTGTGCGGCGGCGCTGCGGGGTCGGTGCGGACGGCGAGCCAGACCCAGTCGGCGGTGTCGCCGTTCGTCGTCCAGATCTTCTGCCCGTTGACCGTGTAGTGGCCGGTGTCCTCGTCGCCCTCCCGGACCGCCTTCGTCTTCAGGGCGGCCAGGTCCGTGCCCGCGTCCGGCTCGCTGTAGCCGATGGCGAAGTCGATCTCGCCGGAGAGGATCTTCGGGAGGAAGTACGCCTTCTGCTCGTCGGTGCCGAACCGCATGATCGTCGGTCCGACCGTGTTCAGCGCCATCAGCGGCAGAGGCGCGCCCGCCTGGGCGGCCTCGTCGAAGAAGATGAACTGCTCCATCGGCGTCAGTCCGCGCCCGCCGAACTCCTTCGGCCATCCCACCCCGAGCCAGCCGTCGGAGCCGAGGCGGCGGATGGTGTCCCGGTAGAAGCGCTTCTGCGCCGCCGGGTCGTCGTAGCGGGCGTGCACGTCGTCCGGGACGAGTTCGTTGAAGTAGGCGCGCAGTTCGGTGCGCAACCGCTGCTGCTCCGGCGTGTATTCGAGATGCACGGCGCCTCCCTGGTTCCCCTGGCCCGCTGTCGGCGGCCACCCGGACCTGACGGCGCACACCGTAGAACGTGTTCCAGAAATTGGGAATGCCAAAGGGGGAATGCCGGTGCCGTGCCCGGGTCGCGTACGGGCGACACGCGCCGCCGCGGCAGGGCAGGCGGGGCGGATCAGCGCAGCAGGGTGAGGAATTCCGAACAGGCACGCGCGCAGTCCCGGCAGGACCGGGCGCTCTCCTCGGATCCCGGGCTGCGCTCGAAGACGTGGGCGGTCTCGAGGCAGACGGCACGGCACCACTCGACCTGTGCGCGCATCGAGTCCTCGGACTGCGTCTCCTGTTCGGCGAGGACACGGCAGGTCGCGTCGCAGACCTCCGCGCACAGGATGCCCTTGCGCCGCACCAGTTGCTGCTCTTCGGGGCCGTCGAGGTCGGCGAGGCTCGCTCGCAGGGCGCACACCCGGGCGCAGTCGGTACAGGCCTGCGCACAGGCGAACCGATCCTCGAGGAAACGGACGAGTTCCTGTAGCTCTGTCACTGACACGTGGTCCGGGTAGCCGGACACCGCCCCGCCAAACCATGGGCGTACGGGACTTCACCGCGGGTCGGCCCGGAGTGGGGGCGGGCGCGCGACGCGTACGTGACACCCCTGGCACAGCAGAGGCGCAAGTGACTGAGCGTGTCGAAGTTATTGACGTGGCCACAACTGCGCCCTACGTTCTGACCGCTTTACCGAACCATGTTCGACATATCGACCAGTTGGGGTGGTGCGCACGACCCTGCCCAGGACGCCGTTCGCCGGTCGGCGGCGCGTGAGGGCAGTCGGGCGGACGGCGAGGCACCTCGGTTCCCGGGACGGACGACCCCGGCGCCCGTAGGCCCGGCACCAGCACCACCGAGCACGACACGAACGGCACGACGGCAGGAACGCAGGAACGCAGGAAGCACCAGCAAGGAGAGCCGCACATGATGACGCCAGACAGATCCGCCGGACCCGCTGCCACGCCGGACGCGATCGGCGCGTACCGGACCTTCGCGCCCTCGCGCCGGAGTCTGCTGCGGGCGATGGCCGCGCTGCCGGCCTCGGCCCTCGTCGTGGGCGGGGTGCCGGGCCTGCTCGGTACCGCCTCGGCGGCCGCGCCGCCCAGCGGCTCCGCCACCCGCTACACCATCGTGCCGTTCCTCAACAGCAACGACGGCACCGTGAACGTCTACCAGTCGGACGACGCAACGGACTTCCGCCTCGCCAGGGCCTCCGCGTACACGCCGCCCGCCAACCGCATCCGCGACGCCAGCATCTTCAAGCACACCGACGGCTACTACTACATCACCTACACCACGCACACCTGGCAGGACACCAGCACCACCATCGGCTTCGCCCGCAGCTCGGACCGCACCAACTGGACGTTCCTGTACGACTACACCGTCCCCATCGCGAACCTGTCGCGCGCCTGGGCGCCGGAGTGGTTCGTCGACAGCGACGGCAGCGTGAACATCCTCGTGTCCTGTTCGACCACCAACGACGAGTGGATCTTCACACCGTACCGGCTGCGGGCCACCAACTCGGCGCTCACCGCATGGACTTCCCCGGTCGCGATGTCCGGCATCGGCGCCAACCACATCGACACGTTCGTGGTGAAGACCGGCTCGACCTACCACGCGTTCACGAAGAACGAGACGTCGAAGTACATCGAGTACGCCACGGCCACCTCGCTCGCCGGCCCGTACACCATCAGCAGGACGGGCAACTGGGCCGGCTGGGGCAGCACACGTGAGGGCGCCGCGCTGATACAGCTCGACAACGGTGCCTGGCGGATCTTCTTCGACGGCTACGGCGACGGCAGTTACTACTACAGCGACAGCTACGACTCGTTCGCCACCTGGAGCGCTCCCCGGGCACTGCCGGGCATCTCCGGCACCGCGCGCCACTTCACCGTGATCAAGGAGACGGTCTCCGGCGGGGTCTCCCTGCCGACCGGGGTCACGCGCTCACTCCGGTCGGGCAACTTCACCACCCGCTACTGGCAGGACCAGTCCGCCCTGCTCAACCTTCCCGTGGTGACCGCTTCCAGCACGACCGCGGAGAAGCAGGCGTCCACGTTCACCATCGTGCCGGGACTCGCCGACGGCAACGGCTACTCGTTCCGCAACGCGGCCGGCAACTACCTGCGCCACTGGGACTTCCGGGGCCGTTTCGACGCGAACAACGGCTCGTCCACGTTCGCCAGGGACGCCACCTTCATCGCCCGGACGGGCAGTTCGTCCGGGTCCGTGCGCCTGGAGTCGTACAACTACCCCGGCCACTACCTGCGCCACTACAACTACCAGCTCCGCGTGGACCATGCGGACGCCACCGACCTCTTCCGCCAGGACAGTTCGTTCGTCGTCGCCACCGCCTGGGCCTGACACGCAGGCGCCCGGCGGCCCGGCGAACCCCGAGCAAGGTGGGGGTTCGTCCGGCCGCCGGGGCCACGGCTCACCTGTAGGTGATGTCCGAGGTGGCGTACTTGCAGTTGGTGCTGTCGGGTCCGGTGCCGACCGCCGTGTTGTTGTTGTACTTCTGGCAGGGAACGACCTTGCGGCTCGCGTCGCTGCGGATCGTGATGTTGCGCAGCGTCGCCACGTCGTTGCGGTTGACGTTGATGCCGACGATCCTCGCCGTGGAACCGGTCCCGGTCACGTCGATGGTGTTGAGGTTCACCTTCCGCGTGTACGACGTGGAGCAGTCCCCGCAGGAGCGGTAGAGCGTCTTGAACTCCTGTACCGCGAAGTTCGAGATGTTCAGTGTGCCGCCGCCGTTGTGCTGGAAGACCTTGTCCGCGGCCTTCTTCGCGCCTCCGCCGCTCACCGTGTACGTGGCGCCGTTGCCGCCCTTGAAGGTGGCGGCGTCCTCGCCGACGTCCTCCCACCAGACGTTCTGCAGGGTGCAACTGCCCGAGCAGTGGATGCCGTCGGCGCCCGGAGCCCCGATGATGACGTTCTTCAGCACCGCGCCGTCGGCGAGCTTCAGGATCGGGTCCTGGCCCTCCTCCTGGCCGTCACCGGCCAGATCGCCGGTGCCGTAGAAACGCTTCATCCCGTAGTCCTTGGTGCCGGACACGTCGATGGTGGCGGAGACACCCTGACTGCTGGAGGGTGTCGGCCAGGTGGCGGCATTCGCCGCGGGAAGCGTGAGACCTGTCATGATCATGCCAACAGTGAGACCGAGGGCGCCGAGGCCGCCGGTCAGGGTCTGCCGCGCGGGATTGCGCAGACGCTGCCGCGTCCGCGGCTGTGCCTGAGAAGTCATGTCCCGTTTCCTTCTCTCCTGGTGGGGGTTCAGCGACTGCCGGCGGTACCGGCGGCCGTTGGTGGGGGTCAGAGCTTTCCGGCGCCCGCTCCGGAGGTCACCGGGCCGACGATCGAGTGCCGCCGGTGACCGCCGCCTCGAAGGCGGGGAACGTGGCCACCGTCACGGCGCCCGCGCCGTCACCGCCCGTGACGCCGCCGCCGAAACCGATGGGGGTGGCTTCGGCGGCGCCCGCGGACCACGGCAGGGTCACGGCGGCGGGGATCGCTCGAGCGGCTGCCGCGACCGTGGCCACGGCCAGTCTCCTGGGGTGTGTACGTGGGGGGCGAGTACACATGCGGGTGCGTCCCTTCGAGAGCGTTCCATTTTTCAGATACGTGAACTACGTACGTCATGTGGATCGCCTTGCGAGTGTGGCGCCTCTCCGTGCGGCTCCTGGCGGCATCTCGGGAAGTGCACGTTCCCAGGCCATACCGCCTCCGGCATCTGGCATCTCATATACGAGCTGCCGGCGCCGGGTCACGCTGCTGAACGGGAACGTAAGGGGCAAGCGCTTTCTAGTCAACGCTTCGCGCAGAACACGTCCGTGTCGCCTCCCCCGCCCGGCACGGACCGGCACCTCAGCGGCATGGTCATCTCCCGGGCCCGCGGAGACCCGCCGCCCGGATCCCGCGAACGGCCGCGCGGTACTCCCCGGCTCACCCGGGCCGCGCGGGTCGCGCGGGTCCGTTGGCCCAGCGCCGGGTACGCGGCCGACGGTTCACGGAGCTGACCGAAGCCCTCCGGGGAGGGCGAGCCACGCGGCCGTTGCCCGCCACCGGCTTCCCGGGGGAACGGGTGACGGCCGGGGCACCGGGCCCGGGCATCGAGGGTCTCACCGGCCTGTCGGGCCTCACCCGGACCGCATCCGAGCCCGACCGGCCCGCATCCGGGCCGCATCGGGCCGGTTCCGCGCCGGTTCCGGCCCGTGGGACCTGCCCGGAGCCGACCCGGTGGGCAATGCCCGGTGTGTAATGGAGGCCGAAAACCGATCTTCGGGAGTGCCCATGGCGTCCGTCCGGCCCAGGCTGCTGTTCGTGACCGACCTGGCCTATCAGGCCAAGGGGCGCCGGTACTGCGACGAGGACATCTTCCTGACTTCCCGGCTCCGCGCGGACTTCGACATCGCGCTGTGCCATCCACTCGACGCCGCCGCGTTCATGGACGCCCTGGCCGTCGACGCGATCGTGGTCCGCAACAGCGGACCCGTCCTGCGGTACCAGGCCGCGTACGACGACTTCCGCGACCGGGCGCTCCGGCGGGGCGCCCGGGTCTGCACCCAGCTGACGGGCAAGGGGGACCAGGCCGGAAAGCAGTACCTTCTCGACCTGACCGCGCAGGGTTTTCCCGTGATCCCGACCGTCGACCGGCCGGAGGACCTCGGGCTGCTCCCGGACGCGGCCGAGTACGTCGTGAAACCGAAGTTCGGCGCGGACTCGACAGGCCTGGAGTTCGTCACCCGTGAGCGGTTGAGAGCCCAGCAGTACGAGATCGGCCCCGGCATGCTGGTTCAGCCGCGGATCGGCTTCCGGTACGAGGTGTCGTTCTACTACGTCGACCACAGCTTCCAGTACGCCCTGTACGCGCCCCGCCCCGACCGGCGCTGGGCCCTCGAACGCTACGAACCCACGGCTGCCGATCTGGACTTCGCCGGGCGTTTCATCGACTGGAACGACATCGACCACGGCATCCAGCGAGTCGACGCCTGCCGTGCCCCGGACGGCGAACTGCTGCTGGTCGAGCTGGAGGACCTCAACCCCTATCTGTCCCTGGACCTCCTCGACGACGGGACCCGTGACTCCTTCGTGGCGAGCCTGACGGCGTCGCTGCACCGCCTGCTCGGCCGGCCGTGATCTCCCGCCGCCGCACGGCAGCAAAGGTGCGACCCGCGCGTCCGGGACGTCGGTACACGTGACCATTCGGCGTCACAGGACTGATACTGCCCAGAGCAGGCTGCCAGTCTCACCAGGAGGTACCCATGAAGATGCTCATCAACGTCGCGGAGACGGTTGTCGCGGACGCACTGCGGGGCATGGCCGCCGCGCATCCTGAGCTGACCGTGGATGTCGAGAACCGGGTGATCGTACGGCGGGACGCCCCGGTGGCCGGAAAGGTGGGGCTCGTGTCGGGCGGTGGTTCGGGGCACGAGCCGCTGCACGGTGGGTTCGTGGGTCCCGGAATGCTGTCGGCCGCCTGTCCCGGTGAGGTGTTCACGAGCCCGGTGCCGGACCAGATGGTGCGGGCCGCGGCCGCCGTGGACAGCGGCGCCGGGGTGCTGTTCATCGTGAAGAACTACACCGGAGACGTCCTCAACTTCGACATGGCGGCGGAGCTCGCCGAGGACGAGGGCATCCAGATCGCCAAGGTCCTCGTGGACGACGACGTGGCCGTCACGGACAGCCTCTACACGGCCGGCCGCCGCGGCACCGGCGCCACCCTGTTCGTGGAGAAGATCGCGGGCGCCGCCGCCGAGGAGGGCCTGCCGCTGGAGCGGGTCGAGGCGCTGGCCCGCCAGGTCAACGAGAACTCGCGCAGTTTCGGTGTCGCCCTCAGCGCCTGCACCACACCTGCCAAGGGCAGTCCCACCTTCGATCTGCCCGCCGGGGAGCTGGAGTTGGGCGTCGGGATCCACGGTGAGCCGGGCCGGGAACGGCGGGCGATGATGACCTCGCGGGAGATCGCCGACTTCTCGGTGAACGCGATCCTGGAGGACCTGAACCCGCGCAACCCCGTCCTGGTCCTGGTGAACGGCATGGGCGCCACTCCCCTGTTGGAGCTGTACGGCTTCAACGCGGAGGTACAGCGGGTCCTGACCGACCGTGGGGTCCCGGTGGCGCACACCCTCGTCGGCAACTACGTGACCTCGCTCGACATGGCCGGGGCCTCGGTGACCCTGTGCCAGATCGACGAGGACCTGCTGCGGCTGTGGAACGCGCCGGTGCGTACGGCGGGTCTGCGCTGGGGCGTGTAGGGCGCGGCTTCTCCGCTCGCGCCCGACCGGCCCCGCCGGAGCGGCGGTCAACACCCTTACCACGCAAGGAGATCCAGTGCTCGACGCCGACTTCTTCCGCCGTTGGATGACGGCGACCGCCGCGTCCGTGGAACGCGAGGCGGAACGGCTCACCGACCTCGACTCACCGATCGGTGACGCCGACCACGGCAGCAATCTGCAGCGCGGGTTCCGGGCCGTGGCGGCCACGCTGGAGAAGGAGGCGCCGGGCACACCCGGCGCCGTACTGACGCTCGCCGGACGCCAGTTGATCTCGACGGTGGGCGGCGCCTCGGGGCCGTTGTACGGAACCCTGCTGCGCCGCACGGGCAAGGCGCTCGGCGACGCGGCCGAGGTCGGCGAGCAGGACCTCGCGGACGCGCTGCGCACCGGTGTGGACGCGGTGATGCAGCTCGGCGGCGCGGCGCCCGGCGACAAGACGATGGTCGACGCGCTCGTGCCGGCGGTCGACGCCCTCAGTGAGTCCTTCGGCGCCGCGCGGGCCGCCGCGCAGGAGGGCGCTCTCGCGACCACGCCGTTGCAGGCACGCAAGGGACGGGCGAGCTACCTGGGCGAGCGCAGCATCGGGCACCAGGACCCGGGTGCCACCTCCTCGGCCCTCTTGATCGCGGCACTGGCGGAGGTGGCCGGTGAGTGACGTCGTGGGTGCCGCGGCGAACACGGCGGAGGGAGGCGGCGACAAGCTCGTGGGTGTCGTCCTCGTGTCGCACAGCGCGGCGGTGGCGGCCTCGGTCGCCGAGCTGGCGACGGGGCTCGCGGGTGGCGGTCCGACCGCTCCGGTGGCACCGGCGGGCGGTGACGGGGACGGCGGCCTGGGCACCAGTTCCGAGCTGATCTCCGCCGCGGCGGCCTCGGTGGACCGGGGGGCCGGGGTCGCGGTGCTCACGGACCTCGGCAGCGCGGTCCTCACCGTGAAGGCCCTGCTGGCCGAGGGCGACGAACTCCCCGCGGGCACCCGTCTGGTGGACGCGCCGTTCGTCGAGGGCGCGGTGGCGGCGGTCGTCACGGCCTCGGCGGGAGCGGACCTGGCGGCGGTGGAAGCGGCCGCGGCGGAGGCGTACACGTACCGGAAGGTGTGAGGCGGGCCGCCCGGCCCGGCCCGGGCGTCAGTTCCTGCGGACGAACTGCCGGGCGAGCCGCTCCCCCTGGGCGGCGGCCGCCCGGCGGCTCTCGATGGGCGAGGCGCCGGAGCCCTTGAACAGGATGTAGGTGACCCCTGAGGCCACTCCGCCGCCCTGCGGGTCGGGGCGGATCCCCAGACCCCGCGCCGTGGCGTACGACGCCTCGCCGATGATGTCGTCGGGGCCGACGTCGCCCACGACGGCGTACCGCACACGGTCGCCGTGGACGACGGCTGCCACCGTGCCGCGCCGGACACCGTGGGCGCGGTGGTTCCAGCGACGACTCGGTGCGGGCACGACGACGTACGGCAGCCGCTCGGCGCTCAGCTGGCGCCCGTCGGACTGCTGGTAGGCGGTGGCGCCGGAGAAGAGGGGGTCGGTACGCCTGTTGCAGTGCCGGCCCGGCCGGCCGTCGCAGTCGATGTCCATGTCGGCCTTCCAGAAGACGGCGCCCCGCTTGCCGCAGACCGGGATGTCCGCGGGTGCCCCGTCGTCGCTGCGGAAGCGGCCCCGTGAGACGGGCGCGCAGTCGCGTACCGCGGCCAGGAGTTCCGCGGCCCGGACATGCCCTGCACCCGGGGCACCCGCCGCCGCCGGGGTCTTCCCCGCGGCCAGGGTTTTCCCGGTGCCCGAGAGGCTCTGACCCGGAGCGTTCACCGGGCCTCGGACGGTCCCCTTGCGCGGCGGGTTTCCGCTGTCCCGAACACCCGGCGTGTTCCGTGCGCTTGCCTCGCCATGGGCGTTCGTCTCAGCCGGGGTGTGCCCGGCACGCTCGGGCACGGGGTCGGGCAGCGGGGTGGGCGTGGGAACGGTGGGGGCGAGCAGGGCGACGCCGGCCACGGCCAGCGTCAGCGACCGGACACGCACGATGAGAGACCCTCTCCTGGGGCGGGCACTGACGGACACTCAGCCCAATCTGGTGGGGGTCCGGCCGTGCGGCCACCGTTGGGGGGCCGTACGGTGCACGCCCGATGACGGTCCGTCGGCAGCCGGGCGGCCGGAGCGTCATCGGCTCCGACCACCCGGCCACCCTCGCCGGCACGGGATCAGCGACGACAGCGGTCCGCGCCAACGGCATGAACTCCCCTGCGACGAGGGCGAGTTCGGTTGCCAGGAGGATCAGCATACGTAATGCGCGGTCGATATCGCGAACGGCAGCCCCCTTGATGCGACCGCACCAGCGGCGCCATATTGGTCCGGACCAATCCCGTCGAGGGAGGGCTGGGCTGTGCGACGCGTATGCATACGAGCCGCCGCCGTCTGCGGCGCGCTGCTCACACTGGTGTCCTGCGGCTGGGGCGGGCAGAGCACGGGTGTGAGCGGACGGCCACCGGCGGCTCCCGACGGTGTCACCGCGGCGGCGGGCAGTGCGACCAGCGTGCACGTCATGTGGAACCGGGCCTCCGGAGATTCCGAGGTCGACCACTATGAGGTGTATCGCGGCACCACCAAAGTGAAGGAAGTACCTGGTTCGCAGCACATGGTCGACGTCACCAGGCTCAAGCCGTCGACCGAGTACGCCTTCTCCGTACGGGCGCAGGACGCCGACGGACGGCTCGGGCCGGCGAGCGAGCGGGTACGGGCCACCACCCCTGCCGCGACCGCCGCCGACGAGCGGGCTCCCGGCCGGCCGGAGCATCTGCGCGGCAAGGCGGCCGGAAGCCGGGCGGCTCAGCTGTCCTGGACCCGGTCCGCCGACGGCGGGGACGTGGCCTCGTACGACATCCACCAGGGCGACACAAAGATCCACAGTGTCGGCGGTGCGCAGACGGCGACCGTGGTGACCGGGCTGCGGCCGGGTACGCGCTACTCCTTCACGGTCCGGGCGCGCGACGCCGCGGACAACGTCTCGCCCGCGAGCGAGACCGTCCAGGTCACCACCCCGGCGGCCCCCGGCGGGAACGGCGCGGCCGGCGGAACGGGCCTGGCACCCACCGCGTTCCGCGCCACCACCCACCGCACGGACGGGGCCCACTACCTCGACCTGTCGTGGACCGCGCCCGACGTGGACGGGGTGATCACGGAGTACCAGATCCAGCTCGACCGGCAGCCGGTCACCTCGCTCGTCTGGGGCGGGACGCCGCCCCGCGGCAGGGCGACGTACAGCTTCTACGTGGGGAGGGAGGCCGGCGTCACCCAGCGGGTGCGGATCCGGGCGAAGCTGCCGGACGGGACCTGGGGCGCCTTCTCGGCGGAGCGTACGGTGACGACCATAGGCGGAGCCTAGGATCATCCCCATGCCCCATAGGGAGTCCGATGGCATCGTGCCGGCCGCGCCGCTCGACCTCTCGCTGCTGCGCACCTTTCTCGCCGTGCACCGGGCGGGCTCGTTCACGGCGGCGGCCCGTCTGCTGGGGCTGTCGCAGCCGACGGTGACGACGCAGATCCGGTCCCTGGAGGACCGGCTGGGGAGGGAGCTGTTCGAGCGGCAGCCACGCGGTGTGGTGTCGACCGCGGTCGCGGACGAACTGGCCGCACGGGTCGCGGCCCCGCTGGACGTGCTCGCGACGGTCACGGACCGCGGCGGTTTCGGGGCCGGCCCGGTGCCCGAGCCGGTCCACGTGGCGGGCCCGGCGGAACTGCTGTGCACCCGGGCGCTGCCCGCCCTCGCCCCGCTCACCGCGCAGGGCGTCCGGCTGCGGGTGGCCACCGGGCTGACGGACGACCTGCTGGAGGGGCTGCGCGGTGGCCGCTTCGACCTGGTGATCGCCACGTCACGGCCGCGCGGCCGGACGCTGAGCGCGGTCCCGCTGGCGGACGAGGAGTTCGTGCTCGTCGCCGCGCCCGCGTGGGCCGAGCGGATCGGGCCGGACCGGGTGGCCGCGGACGGGCCCGCCGCACTGCACGGAGCGCCGCTGATCTCGTACGCGGAGGACCTGCCCATCGCCCGGCGCTACTGGCGGCACGTGTTCGGCGTACGGCTGAACGGTCCGGCCGCGATCACGGTGCCGGATCTGCGGGGTGTCCTCGCTGCGGTGGCCGCGGGCGCCGGGATCTCCGTTCTCCCCCGGTATCTGTGCCTCGACGCGCTGGCCTCCGGCGCACTGGTCCCGCTGCTCACCCCCGAGGACCCGCCGATCAACACCGCGTATCTGGCGCAGCGCCCGGGCGGGTCGGACAACCCCCATGTCGCGCTCGTGCGGGAGCGCCTGCTGGCGGTCGGCCGCACCTGGTGAGCGCCCGGCGGAAACCCGCGGGCCTCTTCGGGTGACGCGCCTGCGGTGGTCGGCCGGACGAAGGAATTGTTCACCTGCACGGTCCCGGTCCGCGTGCGGAACCTGTGGCCGTCGCATTGGCTCGGTCCGAAGGCAGCACGGGCGTTCCCCACCCTCGGCGGCTCATGGGATGTACCGCCACCGTGCCGCCGGAGGGCAGTCCTATGCGTATCACTCAGACATTCGTCCGCTCCGGCCTGACCGTGGCGGCCGCCGCGCTGCCACTGGCCCTGACCGCCGGCGTGGCCTCCGCGCTGCCAACGGCCATCAACGTGACCACCAGTGGCACGACGGTGCAGGTGTCGACCACCTCGTGCGTCACCAGGTCCGATGGATCGATGGGGAACGCCTCACTGCTCTCCAGCGGCCAGGCGAACTTCGCGCAGGGCCGCCAGGCCGCCCTGTCGGGGACCAGCAGCAGTCAGTCCGCCGCCTGGTCGAACGTCAGTTCCGGCACCTACACCGTGATCGTCGTGTGTGCCGACGGTTCGACGGCGGGCACCCAGTCCGTCACCGTCTCGCCGGTCACGACACCCACGATCTCCGCGACGGCGTCACCGTCGCGCGGGGTGATGGGCGGCATGGGCAGCACCACGAAGGACTACGGAGCCATCACCTACTCGGTGGGCGGGGTCCTGGTGGCGGCCGGTGTCGGAGCCACGGTCTGGGTGCTGCGCCGGCGCGCCAAACCGCACCGGCTGTGAACGCGGCGGTGGCCCGGCCCCCGGCCGAGGCCGGACGCCGGGCCACCGCCGAACCACCGAGGGCTCGGAGCCGTCGTACGGTGCTGATCAGGACGAGGAGTCCTCGGCCGGCAGCCGCTCGAACTCCTCCAGCGCGGTCGTCAGCCAGCCCGTCCAGAACGTCTCCAGGTCGATCCCGGCACGCAGCACGAGGTGCTGGAGCCGGTCCGGGAGAGCGTCCTTGCCGGGCGGGAAGTCCCGCGCCTGGATCTCCTCGTACTCCGCCAACTGCCGCCGGTGCAGATCGAGATGGCGGCGCAGATCCCCCTCGATCCCCGTGGTGCCGACCACCGCCGCAGCCCTCAGCCGCAGCAGCAGCGTGTCGCGCAGGGGCTTGGGGTCCTGGGACGCGGCAGTCCAGCGGGCCAGTTCGGCGCGGCCCGCGGACAGGACCTCGTACCGCTTCTTCTGCCCGCGGGCCGGCTGCTGCGGGGCGAGGGCCCTGATGGAGCCCTCCGCCTCCAGTTTCCCCAGCTCGCGGTAGATCTGCTGATGCGTCGCCGACCAGAAGTAGCCGATGGACTTGTCGAAGCGACGGGTCAGCTCCAGCCCTGACGACGGCTTCTCCAGCAGGGCGGTGAGGATGGCGTGCGGGAGTGACATGGAATCATCCTAGGGACGGGTCCGAGGCCGGTCACAGCGCCGCTGCCAGCTCTGTGCCCTGCTTGATGGCCCGCTTGGCGTCCAGTTCGGCCGCCACGTCGGCGCCGCCGATGAGGTGCACGCTGTGTCCCGCCGCGCGCAGGGCCTCGTACAGGTCACGGCGGGGGTCCTGGCCCGTGCAGAGCACGATGGTGTCGACGGGGAGGACGGAGCTCTGTCCGTCGATGGTGACGTGCAGCCCGGCGTCGTCGATGCGGTCGTACCGCACGCCCGGGACCATGGTGACGCCCCGGTGCTTGAGTTCGGTGCGGTGGATCCAGCCGGTGGTCTTGCCCAGCCCGGCGCCGACCTTGGACTCCTTGCGCTGCAGGAGATGGACGCTGCGCGGCGGGGCCGGCCGCTCGGGGGCGCCGAGGCCGCCGGGCGCCCGGTAGTCCATGTCGACGCCCCAGTGCCGGAAGTACGTCGCCGGGTCCTCGCTCGCCTTGTCGCCGCTGTCGGTCAGGTACTCGGCGACGTCGAAGCCGATGCCGCCCGCGCCGAGGATCGCGACCCGGTCCCCGACGGGTGCGCCGTCACGCAGCACGTCGAGGTAGCCGACGACGCTGGGATGGTCCACGCCGGGGATCTCCGGCGTGCGCGGGCTGACCCCCGTGGCGACGACGACCTCCTCGTAGGCGGAGACGTCCTCGGCGGTGACCCGGGTGTTCAACCGGACGTCCACACCGTGCAGTTCGAGCTGCGTGCGGAAGTAGCGGATCGTCTCGTCGAACTCCTGCTTGCCGGGCACCCGGCGGGCCACGTTGAGCTGGCCGCCGATCTCCCGCGCCGCGTCGTACAGGGTGACGTCGTGGCCGCGCTCGGCGGCACTGACCGCGCAGGCGAGGCCGGCCGGGCCCGCGCCGACCACGGCGACCCGCTTGCGCCGGCGGGTCGGGGCGAGGACGAGCTCCGTCTCGTGGCAGGCGCGCGGGTTCACCAGGCACGAGGTGATCCTGCCGCTGAAGGTGTGGTCGAGGCAGGCCTGGTTGCAGCCGATGCAGGTGTTGATGGCCTCGGGCCGCCCGGCCCGCGCCTTGTTGACGAAGTCGGGGTCGGCGAGCATCGGCCGGGCCATCGACACCATGTCGGCGCATCCCTCGGCGAGCAACTGCTCCGCCAGCTCGGGGGTGTTGATGCGGTTCGTCGTGACGAGCGGGACCGACACGGCGCCCATGACCTTCTTGGTCACCCACGCGTACGCCCCGCGCGGGACCGAGGTGGCGATGGTCGGGATCCGTGCCTCGTGCCAGCCGATGCCGGTGTTGATGATGGTCGCTCCGGCGGCCTCGACGGCCCGGGCCAGGGTGATCACCTCGTCGAGCGTGGAGCCGCCCGGGACCAGGTCCAGCATCGACAGCCGGTAGATGATGATGAAGTCCTCGCCGACCGCCTCGCGCACCCGGCGGACGATCTCGACGGGGAACCGCATGCGGTTCTCGTACGAGCCGCCCCACCGGTCGTCGCGCGTGTTCGTCCGCGCGGCGATGAACTCGTTGATCAGATAGCCCTCGGAGCCCATGATCTCCACGCCGTCGTAGCCGGCGCGCCTGGCGAGGCGGGCGGCCCGGGCGTAGTCGTCGATGGTCTGCTCGACCTCGTCGTCCGTGAGGGCGTGCGGCTGGTAGAGACCGATCGGCGCCTGGATCGCGCTCGGCGCGACCAGGTCCGGGTGGTAGGCGTAGCGGCCGAAGTGGAGGATCTGCATCGCGATCCGCCCGCCCTCGCGGTGCACCGCGGCGGTGATCCCGGCGTGCTGCTCGGCCTCCGCCTCGGTGGTCAGCTTGGCGCCGCCCTCTCCCGGCCGTCCCGCCTCGTTGGGGGCGATGCCACCGGTCACGATGAGGCCGACCCCGCCGCGCGCCCGGGCCGCGTAGAACTCGGCCATGCGCTCGAAGCCACGCTCGGCCTCTTCCAGACCCACGTGCATGGAGCCCATCAGCACGCGGTTCGGCAGGGTGGTGAAGCCCAGGTCGAGCGGGTTCAGCAGGTGCGGGTATCGGCTCATCGGGCCCCTCCGTACGCGGTGTCGTCCTCCTTGTTCTAGACGACGGCAGACCCTTTATGCAACTAGTTGCAAAAGGATGGCGGGCCCGTGTGACGAGGAACTCAGAGCCGCTGCACTCCCGGCGTCGCGAGCCGAACCCGGCCGGCCCGCCGGTCGGCCCGCGGTGCCGGAACCGCGGCGCCTGAACCGCACCCCTCAGGGAGCCCTCGTGCCGACGACGACGTTCGCGTACAACTCGTCGGAGACCTCCAGACGAGGGGCCAGGCCGGCATCGGCGAAGACTTCGAGGGCGAGGCCCGTCTGCCGCTCGCTCGTCTCGACGAGCAGACTGCCGCCGGGCGCCAGCCACCGGGGCGCCCCGGCGGCCACGCGGCGCAGGACGTCGAGCCCGTCCCCTCCCCCGTCGAGCGCGACGAGGGGCTCGTGGTCCCGGGCTTCCGGCGGCAGGAACTCCACCTCCCCGGTGGGGACGTACGGCACGTTGGCGGCGAGGATCCCGACCCGCTCGCGGAGGCCGGGCGGCAACGGTGCGTAGAGGTCACCCTCGTGGACACGGCCGCGCGCGCCGACGTTGTGGCGGGCGCAGCGCACGGCGGCCGGGTCGATGTCCACGGCGTGCAGTTCGGCACCGGGGAGGGAAGCGGCGAGTGCCGCGCCCACCGCGCCCGAACCGCAGCACAGGTCCACAACGACCTGAAGCCCGGAGGCGAGCGCGAGGGCCTGTTGGACCAGGAACTCGGTACGTCTGCGGGGCACGAAGACGCCGGGCTCGACCGCGATCCGCAGGCCGCTGAACTCCGCCCAGCCCAGGACGTGTTCGAGAGGCAGGCCCGCGACGCGGCGGTCCACCATGGTGGCGAGTTCGACCGGGGTGCGGGCCGTGGAGAGGATCAGTCGCGCCTCGTCCTCGGCGAAGACGCAGCCCGCGGACCGGAGCGCGGTGATGACATGTGCGTGGGAAGGTGGCATGGAAGCCGGGGGCCTTTCGGGAAGCCGAAGGGCGCCCTCCAGGTCACCTGATGCCGGTGAGGTCCTGAGGCGAGAGCACCCGCGCTGACACAGCGGTGATGGGGCTCACCTCCTCGGTCCGTCCACGGCCGGGGCGGTCCTCAGCCGGACGGCAACATTACACGGCGGCCGCCTTCGGCCGGGCGTGGACCCCGAACGGCACCACCGCACTCCCGGAGCTCCTCTAGTTGCCTAAGACAACCACTGGTTGTAATCTACATCTAGAAGAGAAGGGAAGATCCCGTGACCGCAGCCGACATGGCCATCGAAACCATCCACCACGAGATGACGGCCTTCGCCCGCCGCGCCCGGGCCTCGGCGGGACGACTGCACCCCGAACTGTCCCTCGTCTCGTACACGCTTCTCGGCCATCTGGAGGAGAGCGGCGGCTGCCGCGCCACCGACCTGGCCGCGCACTACGCCCTCGACAAGTCCACGGTGAGCCGGCAGGTGTCGGCCCTCGAAGCGGCCGAGCTGATCGAGCGGCGCTCCGACGCGCAGGACCAGCGCGTCCAGGTACTGCACCTCACCCCGGCCGGCCGGGAGATCCTCGCCCAGGTGACCGCGAGCCGCAGGGTCGCCTTCCGCGAGCGGCTCGCGGGCTGGCCCGAGGACGACCTGCGGCAGTTCGCGGGATATCTGCGGCGGTACAACGCCTCGGGCGGCGGACCGGCCGTCACCGCCCTCGCGAACGACTGAGGCGTTTCGCCCCGCGTCCACCGCGGACGGCCCGGACAGGCCCGCCCTCCCCTGCCGCCGGGCCGTCAGCCGGCCACCACCTCCCGGCCGTCCTCCAGACGCTCCGGCACCCGCGCCGCCAGGAACCTCGTCCTGCGCCGCAGCCGGAAGCCCAGCGACTCGTAGAGCCGGACGGCGCCGGTGTTGCCCGCCCCGGTGTGCAGGAACGGGGTCTCCCCCCGGGCGCGTATGCCGTGCGCGACCGCCAGGGTCAGCCGGCTGGCCAGCCCCTCGCCGCGGAAGCCGGGGTCGGTGCAGACCGCGCTGATCTCGGTCCACCCCGGCGGGTGCAGCCGCTCCCCCGCCATGGCGACCAGGGCGCCCTCCCTGCGTATGCCGAGATACGTGCCCAGCTCGACCGTACGCGGCAGGAAGGGGCCCGGTGCCGTGCGTTCCACGAGGGCGAGCATCTCCGGGACGTCGGCGGGGCCCAGCCGGACGGCCTCCGGGTCCGGCGCGGCGGCCAGGCCGTCGTCCACGTACTGCACGCCGTCCACCCGGAACGTCACGTCCCAGCCTGCCGGGATCTCGCCGCGGAAGCCGGGCAGCGCGATCTCCTGCCCGGGACCCGCGAGCGCCGCGACGTCCGCCCAGTCGTCGGCGTCGGGGTCGTCGGGCAGGGCCAGCCAGGGCGACACGTCGACGGGGTAGCGCAGCACGCGTCCGCGGCGCTCCGCGAAGTGGGCGTGCGGGCCGGTCAGCGAGGCCCGGGCGGGATAGTCCAGCGGGTGGGGCACGCCACTCATGCGGTGACCTCGATCACGACCTTGCCGCGGGCGTGGCCCTCTTCGACGGTACGCAGCGCCTCGGCGGCCTGTTCGAGAGGGAACGTCCGCGTCACCAGGGGGTCCAGCCTGCCGTCGACCACGAGCCGGGCCACCTCGTCGAGCACCGCGGCGCTGCGGGCCCGCACGACGGGTGAGCCGCCGAGGCCCACCACGAGGTCCTTGCCGCCCGCGGTGATCAGCTTCGTCCGGTCCGTCACCAGCTCGGCCGCGGCTTCCAGGACCTCACCGCCGACCAGGTCGTACACGGCGTCCACGCCGTCCGGCACCACCGCCCGGACGTCCTCGGCGAAGTCCCGGCCCGAGGGCACGTGCACCGCGCCGAGCGACTCGACCAGGTCCTTCTTGCCCGCGCTCGCCACACCGATGACGTTCAGCCCCTCGGCGCGGGCGATCTGGGCGACCGCGACGCCCACACCGCCGCCCGCGCCCGTGACCAGCAGGGTCGCGCCGGCCGGCAGGGCCAGCTGACGCACCCCGTCGTAGGCGGTGGCCGCCGCCACGGGCAGGGCCGCGGCGTCGGTGAACGAGACCGAGGCGGGCTTGTGCGCCGTGACCGCCACCGGGAACAGCGCGTACTGGGCGTATCCGCCGGCGACGGGGTTGCCGAAGACCGCGTCCCCGACCGTGAACTCCGTGACGCCCTCCCCGACCTCCTCGACGACGCCCGCGGCCTCGTTGCCGAAGACGGCGGGCAGCTCACGCCGCTGCTGGCCGGGCCGCTGGTAGCCGGTGCGCTGCTTCCAGTCGACGGGATTGACGCCCGCCGCCCGGACCGCGACCAGCAGCTGGCCGGGCCCGGGGCTCGGCCGGTCCTGCTCGACCAGGGACTCGGTCTCCGGACCGCCGTACTGGGTGAAGACGTACGCCTTGGGCATCGCCTCGTCACTCTCCTTCACGCCGATGTGGGCACGGGTGCGGTGGCACTCACCAGCAGCAAGGATGATCGCGCGCGCCGCTATTCCCGGTACCGCCGAGTGTTCATACGGCCGCAACGATGCCGGGGCGGGGCTCCCGGCCGGGCCCGGTACCGTGGAGGACGTACGCAACGATCAAGGGCCGCCGTCCGGACGGCCTGGAGGCACCACTCGATGAACGTGACCCGAGACTTCGCCGGGCGTCCGCGTGTCCGCAACGACGGGCTGCCGCCCGGCCAGTACGACGCCGGCGACGACTGGCCCGTCCTGTCCGCGGAGGTCACGCCGGAGCTGGCGCCCGCGGAGTGGACGTTCACCGTCGACGGGCTCGTGGCCGAGCCGCGCACCTGGACCTGGGACGAGGCGCACGCGCTGCCGCCGTCCGCCTACGAGGGCGACATCCACTGTGTGACGAGCTGGTCCAAGTTCGGGGTGCGCTTCTCGGGCGTGTCGCTCGACGCGTTCCTCGGCCCCGTCCGTCCGGCGGCGGAGGCCACCCACGCGGTCGCCTACTCGCACACCGGCTACACCACGAATCTGCCGCTCGCGGACCTGACGGGCGGGCGGGCCTGGATCGTCTGGGAGTACGGGGACGAACCGCTGCCGGCGGAGCACGGTGGCCCGGCGCGGCTGCTCGTGCCGCACCTGTACTTCTGGAAGAGCGCCAAGTGGATCGCGGGCATCCGGCTCCTCGACCACGACGAGCCGGGTTTCTGGGAACAGAACGGCTACCACCCTCGCGGCAACCCCTGGGAAGAGCAGCGCTACTCCGGTGACTGAGACCCCCCTGCAACCGACGACCTCCGCAGCTGCGGCGGCCACCACCTCCTCCGCGTCCACCGCGCCTTCGCCAGTCGCGGCGGCCCCGCCGGGCTGGACGCCGCCGACCCGGTTCGCCGTGCCCGGCCGGATCGCCGTGAGCAACCGCGCCGCGGCCACCTGGCAGCGCGCCACCCTCACCGAGATCCGCCGGGAGACCCCGTACGCGGCGACCTTCCGCTTCGCCGTGCCCCACTGGGCAGGTCACCTGCCCGGCCAGCACCTGATGCTGCGGCTGCGGGCACAGGACGGCTATGTCGCCCAGCGGCACTACTCGATCGCCTCTCCCCCCGACGACAGCGGGTACATCGAGCTCACCCTCGACCACGTCGACGACGGTGAGGTCTCCGGCTGGTTCCACACGGTCGCCGAGCCCGGTGACGAGGTCGAGGTGCGCGGACCGCTCAGCGGCTTCTTCGCCTGGCCCGGGGACCGGCCCGCCCTGCTGGTCGGCGCGGGTTCCGGTGTCGTACCGCTGATGTCGATGGTCCGCCACCATCGCGCGAGCGGCCTGACGGTGCCGCTGCGGCTGCTCGTGTCGGCGCGCGGCCCCGAGGAACTGATCTACGCGTCGGAGTACGGCCCCGAGACCACCACGGTCTTCACCCGCACCGCCCCGGAGGGTGTGGCCGTGGGCCGTGTGTCCGCCGCACATGTGGCGCGGCTCCTGGCCGATGGGCCCGATGGTGGGTGGGAAGCCTATGTGTGTGGCTCGAACGGCTTCGCCGAGCATGCCTCGCGGCTGCTGGTGGACGCGGGCCAGCCGGTCGACCGTATCCGGATCGAACGCTTCGGCTGATCGTTCCCGGGGCGCGTCCGGCGGCGTGGCCGCCCTCGGCCCCCAGTGCACCACGACGACCGGGCGGACGGCGTGGTGCACCGGGGCGCATGCGGCAGGTGCGGGCGCCGCGAGCGGGTGTTCCCGCCGTCAGCCGGACCAGGTCCACTCGGCGACCTCCGGCAGGTCGGTGCCGTGTTCGCGGATCCAGGCGTCGCGGCGGGTGCGCACGTCGGCCATCCGCTGGCGCACGGCCGCGGCCCGGACGGCGAGGCCCGGGACCCGGTCGATGACGTCCATCACCAGCCGGTACCGGTCGAGGTCGTTGCGGACGACCATGTCGAACGGGGTCGTGGTGGTGCCCGACTCCCGGTAGCCCCGCACATGGAGGTTGCCGTGGCCGGTGCGCCGGTAGGCCAGCCGGTGGATCAGCCAGGGATAGCCGTGGTAGGCGAAGACCACCGGCTTGTCCGCGGTGAAGAGGGCGTCGTACTCGGAGTCGGCCATGCCGTGCGGGTGTTCGCCCGGCGGCATCAGCCGGGCGATGTCGACGACGTTGACGACGCGGACGGCCAGGTCGGGCAGGTGGGTGCGGAGCAGCCCGGCCGCGGCGAGCACCTCCTGGGTGGGCACGTCTCCGGCGCAGGCGAGGACCACGTCCGGATCGCGCTCTCCGTTCTCCGTCCCGGCCCACTCCCAGATGCCCGCGCCCCGGGCGCAGTGGGCGCGGGCCTCTTCCATGGAGAGCCAGTCGAAGCAGGGCTGCTTCCCGGCGACGATCACGTTGACGTGGTCGCGGCTGCGCAGGGCGTGGTCCGCCACGGACAGCAGGGTGTTGGCGTCCGGCGGCAGATAGACCCGGACGACCTCCGGGCTCTTGTTGAGGATGTGGTCGACGAAGCCCGGGTCCTGGTGGGAGAAGCCGTTGTGGTCCTGGCGCCAGACGTGCGACGTCAGCAGGTAGTTGAGGGAGGCCAGCGGCGCCCGCCACGGCAGTCCCCGTGATGTCTTCAGCCACTTGATGTGCTGGTTGACCATGGAGTCGACAATGTGCACGAACGCCTCGTACGACGAGAACAGACCGTGTCGGCCGGTGAGGAGATAGCCCTCCAGCCAGCCCTGGCAGAGGTGTTCGGACAGGACTTCCAGTACGCGTCCGTCGCGGGCCAGGTGCTCGTCGGTGTCGGTCACCGACGCCTGCCAGGCCTTGCCCGTCACCTCGAACAGCGCGCCCAGCCGGTTCGACTCGGTCTCGTCGGGGCCCACGACACGGAAGTCGCGCCGCTCCGCGGTGTCGGCCATGATCCGGGCGAGCAGGCCGCCGAGGACCCGGGTGGGTTCGTGCGTGCTCGTGCCGGGTTTGTCCACGGGGACCGCGAAGTCCTCCAGGCGTGGCAGGGGCAGGGAGCGCAGCAGCAGACCGCCGTTGGTGTGCGGGTTGGCACCGAGGCGGCGGGCGCCCTCGGGTACACAGTCGAGGACGAGACGGCTGGGACGGCCCTCGGCGTCGAACAGTTCCTCCGGACGGTACGAGCGCAGCCAGGCTTCCAACTGCCGCAGGTGTTCGGGGTTCTCGCGAACCCCGGCGAGCGGGACCTGGTGGGAGCGCCACGTTCCCTCGACGGGCTCCCCGTCGACCTCGGCGGGGCCGGTCCAGCCCTTCGGGGTCCGCAGGACGATCACGGGCCAGCGGGGGCGCTCGCCCTTCGTCGCCTTCCCGCTCGTGCCGTTGCGGGCTTCCCGCTGAATACGGGCGATGCGGTCCAGCGCCTGGTCCATCGCCTTCGCGAGCTCCTGGTGGACGCGGCGGGGGTCGTCACCGCCGACGTGCAGCGGGTCGTGGCCGTAGCCCCGCAGGAGTTCGTCGAGTTCGGCGCGCGGTAGCCGGGCGAGCACGGTGGGGTTGGCGATCTTGTAGCCGTTGAGGTGCAGGACGGGCAGGACCGCGCCGTCGTGCACCGGGTCGAGGAACTTGTTGGAGTGCCAGGACCCCGCGAGGGGACCCGTCTCCGCCTCGCCGTCCCCGATCACGCAGGTGACCAGCAGGTTCGGGTTGTCGAAGGCCGCCCCGTACGCGTGGGCGAGCGAGTAGCCCAGCTCGCCGCCCTCGTGGAGGGAGCCCGGCGTCTCGGGGGCGACGTGGCTCGGAACCCCGCCGGGAAAGGAGAACTGCCGGAACAGCCGCTCCATGCCGGAGGCGTCCCGGGTGATGTCCGGGTACGTCTCGGTGTAGCTGCCCTCGAGCCAGGAGTTCGCGAGGACGGCGGGGCCGCCGTGGCCGGGTCCCCACACACAGATCGTGTCGAGGCCACGCTCGCTGACGACACGGTTGAGATGGGTGTGGACCAGGTTGAGACCGGGCGAGGTGCCCCAGTGGCCGAGCAGCCGCGGCTTGATGTGCTCGGGTTTCAGGGGCTCGGTCAGCAACGCGTTGCCGAGCAGGTAGATCTGACCGACGGCCAGGTAGTTCGCGGCGCGCCAGTGCGCGTCGAGCGCCGCCATGCGGTCCTTGGCCATGGTGAGGACTCCTGTTCCGATGTTCCGGGGGATGGGGACACGAGTGCCACACAGGGCGCCGATCAGTCGTGAACGGGCGGGTCGTTCGACCGTTCGGGGGGCGGTGACGGCCGGCGGGAGCGGCGGGCGTCATGACCCTCGCGCCTCGCGCTGCGCGGACCGTCCGAAGGGAATGACAGAACCGGCCTCCGGAGGGTCCGTTCGGTCCGCACGGGGCACCCGGAACGACATACGGCGGCCGGACGACCGCCGGAAGGCCTGGAACGGTCGGCAGCGGTGGTGCGGGAGCGGGGCCGGGAGCGCTGAGGAGGCGCAAGATGCGAACGCGGGCGATCGGGCGGCGGGAGACACGGACACGGGTGTTCGGGCGCCGATGGCGGCACAATCCTCTGCGCCGCCGCTCAGACGTGATGGAGGTGTGGACCGTGCTGGCCGTCGCCGTCCTGCTGTGCGTCGGCGTGCCCTCGGCCGGGTTCGTCGCGGGCTGGTGGGCGTACGACGGAGCGCGGGACACGGCGGCGCGGCAGCGGGCCGAACGGCACCAGGTGCGCGCCGAGGTCGTCGAGGGCGCGCCCGCCTCCCCGACCGGCAGCGAGGGAGACCGGCGGCCGGCCCACCGGGTGAGCGTCCGCTGGACCGAGCCGGGTGAGCGGGCGCGCACGGGTGAGGCCACGGTGCCCGCCGGGACCCGGGCCGGCGAGCACACGTACGTCTGGCTGGACAGCCGGGACCGGATCGGGCCCGCCCCGCTGGACGGCACGGTCGTGTGGCAGCACACGCTGGCGATGGGGGCCTGCGGTGCGGGGCTGGCCACGGCAGGCGTGCTGGCCGCACACGCTCTGGTACGGCGGATCGCCACGCGGCGTCGCCTCGCCGAGTGGGAGCGGGAGTGGGCCCGTACGGGACCCGAGTGGGCGCGGGACCGGGCCTGACCCGGCCGGGGCCGGGGCGGTGGTCGAGCGGCGCGGGGTGTGGAAGCCGAACGGGGTGCGGAAGCCGGACGGGAAGGCCGGCCGGTCCGTGGAAACGGTCTGGCGGCCCTCGGACGGCCACCGTACGGTGTGATCATCCGCACCCTTCCTCGTAGCAAAGGCGGTCCTCCGTGGCCTTGTTCGACCTTCCTCTCGATCAGCTCCGGGACTATCGCAGCGCCTCCGTCGAGCCCGAGGACTTCGACGCCTTCTGGGACGGGACGCTGCGGGAGACCCGTGAACACGGCCTGGACGCGCGCTTCGAGCCCGTCGAGACGCACTTGACGAACGTGCGCGTGTACGACGTGACGTTCGCGGGGTTCGGCGGTCACCCGGTGAAGGGCTGGCTGACACTGCCGGCCGGGGCGGACACACCGCTGCCCACCGTCGTGGAGTTCATCGGGTACGGCGGTGGACGCGGGCTCGCGCACACGCATCTGCTGTGGGCCTCGGCCGGCTTCGCGCACTTCGTGATGGACACCCGGGGCCAGGGCGGCGCGTGGGGCGGCGGCGGTGACACCGCCGACCCGGTGGGCAGCGTGCCCGCGTATCCCGGGTTCATGACGCGGGGCATCGACGCCGCCGAGAACTACTACTACCGCCGGGTGTTCACCGACGGGGTGCGGGCCGTGGAGGCCGCCCGCTCCCATCCCCTCGTCGACGCGTCACGCACCGCGCTCGTCGGATCCAGCCAGGGCGGCGGCATCTCGATCGCGGTGGGCGGTCTGGTGCCGGATCTCGTGGCGGTCGCGCCGGACGTGCCGTTCCTGTGCGACTACCCGCGCGCGACGAGGCTCACGGACCGCGATCCGTACCGGGAGATCGGCAACTACCTCAAGACGCACCGCGGGCGCACCGAGCAGGTGCTGCGCACGCTGTCGTACTTCGACGCGGTGCACTTCGCGGCGCGCGGCCGGGCGCCCGCCCTGTTCTCGGCGGCCCTGGAGGACCAGACCTGCCCGCCGTCGACGGTCTTCGCGGCCTTCAACGCCTGGGAGCACGACGACAAGACGATAGAGGTGTACGACTTCAACGACCACGAGGGCGGCGGCCCGTACCAGGAGGCGGTCAAACTGGCCTGGCTGCCCAAGTACGTCTGAGGCACGCGGGACAGCGGCGCCGGGACTGACGGGGGCCGCTGTTCTCCGCGCTCGCACGTGAACCGTTCTGCCACTTCCGCCCAGTCCGACCAGTCGGTACGTTCAGGGGTGCCGGGCCTCGCGCGCCCGGCCTTCCCGGCGAGCGACGGAGGACCCATGACCCTCACCCAAGGCCACTGCGACACCCGCTTCGAGGCGGTGCGAACCGCGTTCGAGGAGAACTTCCGGGACCGCGGGGAGCTGGGCGCCGCCGTGTCCGTCACGGTGGACGGCGTGACCGTCGTCGACCTGTGGGGCGGCTGGGCGGACGCGGCCGGGACACGCGCCTGGGAGCGGGACACGCTCGTCAACGTGTGGTCCACCTCGAAAGGGCCGACGGCCCTGTGCGCGCACATCCTGGCCGACCGGGGGCTCCTCGACCTCGACGCGCCCGTGGCCGCGTACTGGCCGGAGTTCGCGGCGGCGGGCAAGGAGTCGGTGCTCGTACGGCATCTGCTGTCGCACCGGGCGGGCCTGGCCGGACTGCGCGAACCGCACTCGCTGGAGCAGCTCTTCGACTGGGAGCTGACCACTAAGCGGCTCGCCGCGACCGAACCCTGGTGGGAGCCGGGGACGGTCTCGGGCTACCACGCGCTGACGTACGGCTTCCTGGTCGGCGAAGTCGTGCGCCGCGTCTCGGGGTTGCTGCCGGGCGCTTTCCTGGAGCGCGAGGTGACCGGGCCGCTCGGTATCGACTTCACCATCGGGCTGCCGGAGAAGGAAGCGGGGCGCGCGGCCGAGCTGGTGCATCCGCCGGCCGCCGCGTCCAGCGAACAGGCGGCGATCTTCAGCCAGTTGACGCCGGTGGCGCTGGCCTCACTGGCCAACCCCCTTGCGGGTGCGACCGAGGCCGGAACGGCGGCGTGGCGGGCCGCCGAGATCCCGGCCGCCAACGGGCACGGCACGGCCCGGGCGGTCGCCGCGCTCTACGGGATCTTCGCCGGCCGGGGATCGTACGGGGAGCGTCGCGTCCTGTCCCCCGGGGCCGCCGAGCGGGTCCGCGAGGGGCAGGGAGCCTGCCGCGATCTGGTGCTCGGCGCCGGCTTCGAAAGCGAGACGGAGATCGGCCTGGGCCTGTGGCTCAGCGGTTCCAACCGGTCCTACGGGCCCAATCCCCGGGCCTTCGGGCACGACGGCTTCGGCGGTTCGTGCGGGCTGGCCGACCCGGAGGCGGGTGTCTCGCTGGGCTACGTCATGAACCGCATGGGGCCCCGCATCGCCGACGACCCACGCAAAATGGCGCTCGTCGACGCCCTCTATGCCGCACTCTGACGTCCGGACGCGCAGGGCGCCGCGGGGTGGTGTCAGGGCACCGCGCGGCCGACGGACGCACGGGCTGTATTCGGCCTGAAATCGGCCGACCCGGCAGGACGCCCTTCCAGCATGGTTTAGACCAATGCTAGAGATGGTCGCGTACGAGGGACCCGCGCCCTCCGGCCCCACGACCAGGGTGCCGAGGCGCGGGCCCACACCCGCACGGCTACGTCTTGTCACAAGGGGAGCGCGGACATGGCCCGCAGCACCACGCACGACGACCCTCAGCCTCTGTACTCGCGGATCGCCTCGGAGTTGCACGGTGAGTTGCGCGACGGAACCATCGCGCCCGGTGAACGCCTGCCGGGCGAGCGGCAGTTGGCCGCCCACTTCGGAGCCAGCCGGGAGACGGTCCGGCAGGCGCTGGACGTCCTGCGCCGGGACGGCCTGGTCTCCACCGACCGGCGCGGCACCCACGCGACGCTGCCCGGCCTCCCGGTCGGGCACCTTCCGTCGCTCGGCTTCCCGATCGGCGCGCAGGCGACCCAGGCCTGCGCGGTCGACCGCGCCACCGTGACCTGGGAAACGCCCCCGCCGGAGCACGCGGCGGCGCTCGGACTCGCCCCGCGGCGGCCCACGCTGGTCCACCGCTACGAGTCCACCGCACCGGACGGGTACGGGCGGCGGACGGCCGTGACGTCGTTCTCGGCGGTCGCCCTCTCCGAGGTCGAGGAGCTCGCCCGCTACCGCGACCGCGCGGACGGCAGGTCGTCGGCCCAGCTGCGGCGCGTGTACGACTGGATGCGCCGGGCGGGGCTGACCCTGCATCACCGCGACTCCATCAGCGGGCCCGGCGACGCGGCCTCGGTCCGGGTGACGCGTCGCGTGCACGACCAGTACGCGCGTCCCCTGGAGATCACCGACCTGGTGGTGGACGCCCAACAGGACGCGCTGGTCTACGAGTTCACGCTGCCGGCGGTGGCCGAGCCCGACTGGTCGTAGCTCCCGGTAGGCCGGTGCGTGGGTCCGGGCCGGGCATGCCCCGGCGGGCACGGGGCCCGGACCCGCGCCCGTCGGTCAGCGGGAGGCCTGGGCGCCGACCTCCTCGCGGCGCTCCTCCTCCTGCGCGGCGGTGGCGCGCTCCGGGAGTTTCGCGCCCTCGATGTCCACGTCCGGAGTGACACGGTCGAGCCAGCGGGGCAGCCCCCAGGCGCGGCGGCCGATCAGGGCCATGGCGGCCGGGACGAGGGTCATCCGGACCACGAACGCGTCGATGAAGACGCCGAAGGCCAGCGCGAATCCGATGGACTTGATGATCGGGTCGTGGTTGAAGACGAACCCGCCGAAGACCGCGACCATGATCAGTGCGGCCGCGCTGACCACCCGGCCACTGCGTGCCACTCCCTGGACGACGGCCTCGGCCGCGTCGCCCGTGTGCTCGTGGTGCTCGCGCATGCGGCTGACGAGGAAGACCTCGTAGTCCATGGCCAGCCCGAAGAGGACTCCGATGAGGAGCACGGGAAGGAAGCTGGTGACGGGCCCGGCGGAGGGGATGTCGAGGACGCCGTTGAGGTGGCCTTCCTGGAAGACCCACACGGTGGCGCCGAGGGAGGCGGCGACCGACAGCAGGAATCCGAGTGCGGCCTTGACCGGGACGAGAAGCGACCGGAAGGCGATGGTGAGCAGGATCAGCGCGAGGATCACGATGATGGCGATGAACAGCGGCAGCGCGCCGGACAGTTTGCCCGCGACATCGATGGCCGCGGCGGTGGCGCCGGCGATGTAGAGGGTGCCGCCCGCCTTGTCGACGGCCGGCGCGTTGTCCCGCAGCCGGTGCACCAGGTCGGTCGTGGCCCGGGCGTCGGGGCCGGTCCTGGGGACGACCGCGACGACGGCGAGGTCGCCGCCCGGGTTGCTCACCGGCGGGGCGACGGCGGCGACTCCGGGGTCCTGGGCCAGGCTCGTACGCAGCCGGGTCACCGTCGCGGTGCGCTCGGCGGCCGGTATCCCGCTGGTGTCGACGACAGCGGTGACGGTCGCGTTGAAGCCGGGGCCGAAGCCCTCGCTCAGCAGGTCGTAGCTCTTGTGCTGGGTGCTGTCGGCGGGCTGGGAGGCGTAACCGGGCAGCCCCAGGCGCAGATCCCGGGCGGGCAGCGCGAGTGCGAGCAGACCGACCACACCCACCAGGAGAACGATCAGGGGCTTGCCGGTGACGACACGGGCCCAGCCGAGAGCCCATGAGCCGGGAGCGCGCTCGGAGCGGCGCGGTCGCGGGCGCAGCCTCTCGCCGAAGAATCCGAGAACCGCGGGAACGAGGGTGACGGCGACGAGCACGGCGAGCAGGACCGTCGCGGCGGCGGCGAGCCCCATGATCGTGAGGAACGGGATGCCGGTGACCGCCAGCGCCGCCAGGGCGATGATCACGGTGGCTCCGGCGAAGACGACCGCGCCGCCCGCGGTCGCGACGGCCCGCGCGATCGAGTCCTCGACGTCCGCCTCCGGATCGGCGAGCTGCTCGCGGTGGCGCGACAGGATGAACAGGGCGTAGTCGATGCCCACAGCCAGGCCGATCATGAGGGCGAGCACGGTGGCGGTGCTGGTCATCTCCACGAAGCGGGAGACGAACTGGACACCCAGTACGCCGATCGCCACCCCCACGACGGCGGTCAGCAGCGGAAGTCCGGCTGCGATCAGGGAGCCCAGGGCGAGGGCCAGCACGGCGAAGGCGATGACGACGCCCACGATCTCCGCCGGACCGCCGACCTCGGTCTTCGGCTGCATCGCCGAGCCGCCGAACTCGACCTCCAGACCGGCGTCCCGGGCCCGTTCCATCGCCTTCGACAGGGCGTCCTTGGACGTCTCGGGTACGTTGTCGGCCGACTGACGGAACAGGACGTCGGAGTAGCCGATGCGCCCGGCCTCGGAGACGGTCCCGGCCTCGGTGGGATCGGAGACGTTCACGACTCCCGGCACCGCGGCGGCCTTCTTCAGGCTCGCGGCGACGGCCTTCTCGGCGCCGGTCTCGGTGAGCGTGCCGCCCTCGGGGGCGGCGAACACCACTCGGGCCACCCCGCCGGCGGCCGTCGGGAACTTCTCCTCCAGCAGGTCCTGGGCCTTCTGGGACTCGATCCCCGGCACCGAGAACTCGGTGGCCACCTTGCCGTGCAGTGTGACGCCGAGGCCTCCGACCACGGCGAGCAGCAGCAGCCAGACGGCGAGGACGCCACCGCGGCGGCGTACCGCCCAACGTCCCCAGGTGTACAGGTGTGACGCCATACCCGTCTTCCTCCCTCTTTCCGTGTCCCGCAGCTCCTCGGCCGGACCACGGCCTCTCTGCACTCTAAGGCATTTTTACAGCCCAATGTAAATTCTCTATGGATGGTAAAGTGCGCCCATGATGAGTGACGGCCTGCGGGAACGCAGCAAGGCGCGGCGCAGGGAGGCGATCCTCCGGGCGGCCTACGAGCTGTTCGCCGACCGCGGGTTCGAGGCGACGACCATCGCCGACATCGCCGCGGCGGCCGAGGTCTCACCCCGCACGGTCACGCTGTACTTCCCGTCCAAGCTGGACCTGGCGATGTCGGAGTTCGACTCCTTCGCGGAGCGGCTCACCACCGCGCTGCGGGGACGGGGTGCGGACCGGACGATCCTGGACACGCTGGAGCACTGGCTGCGCGACGAGATCGCCGGCCGGGGCGAGCTGGACGACCTCGCCGACCGCATGCTCGACCTCGATCCGCAGCTGCGCGCGGTCGCCGGGGCTCGACTGGCGGAGGCCATCCAGGACGGCGCGCGGATCTTCGCCGAGGAGCGGGGCAACGACCCCGACGACTTCGGGCCGCGCATGGTGGCGGCAGCCGCGGCGGCGGTGATCGCCGAGGTGTGCCACCGGCCCCAGGAGTCGAGCATCGAGACCGCGATGGCCTTCCTGCGCGGCGGTATCGCGTCCCTGCCGCCCGGGCCGGCCTCCTGAACCGAGGGTCGGCTTTGCCGGAAGGTCCGCGCCGCGACCGACCTGCCGGACCTCGTCAGAAGCTGAGGCTCCGCCTGCTCTTCCGTGGGGCTGCGGGTCCCCCGGTGTGACGGGGCGGGCGCGCCGGGGCGGTCAGAGCCAGCCGTTGCGCCGGAATCCCCGGTGGATGACGAAGCAGAGGGTGGCGATGACTCCCAGGACGGCGGGGTAGCCGTACGTCCAGCGCAGTTCGGGCATGTGGTCGAAGTTCATGCCGTAGAGGCCGCAGATCATGGTGGGCACCGCGACGATGGCGGCCCAGGCCGTGATCTTGCGCATGTCCTCGTTCTGGGCGACCGTGACCTGCGCCAGGTGGGCCTGGAGGATCGAGTCGAGCAGGCCGTCGAAGGCGTTGATCTGCTCGGTGACCCGGGCCAGATGGTCGGCGACGTCACGGAAGTACGGCTGGATGTCCTGGGAGACGGCGGTCGACGACGCCTGGGCGAGGAACTGCAGGGGCCGCGCCAGCGGGACCACGGCCCGCTTGAGCTCCAGCAGTTCCCGCTTGAGCTGGTAGATCTGGCCTGCGTCACCACGCGCGGTGTGCTCCGTGAAGACGGCCGTCTCAACGGCCTCTATGTCGCTCTGCACGGCGTCCGTGACCTCGAGGTAGTCGTCGACCACATGGTCCGCGATGGCGTGCAGGACAGCCGAGGGACCTTTCACGAGCTGGTCCGGCAGGCTCTCCAGGGCTTCGCGCAGCGGGCCCAGGGAGCCGTGCTGGCCGTGCCGGATGGTGATGACGAAGTCGCGGCCGATGAAGACCATCAGCTCGCCGGTGTCCACCACTTCGCTCGTCGAGGTGAGCCGCTCGTGCTCGACGTAGCGCACGGTCTTGAAGACGGCGAACAGCGTGTCGTCGTACTGTTCCACCTTCGGCCGCTGATGGGCGTTGACAGCGTCCTCGACGGCCAGCGGATGCAGGCCGAAGAGTTTGGCGAGGCCCGCGAACTCCTCCTCGGTGGGCTCGTGCAGCCCGATCCACACGAAGCCGTCCCGGCCCTTGCGGGTCCGTCGGATCGCCTCGTCCGGTGCCCAGTCGCCGGGCTGCCGTTCGCCCTTGCCGTAGACGATGCAGTTCTCCACCGCGCTGCCGAGCGGGGACCGGGCGGGATGGCTGAGGTCCACGGTGTGGCGGTAGGCGCGGCGAACCGCTCTGCTCAGGTTGCGGATCATGGGCACGGGCTGGGCTCCTTCGGTGACCGGGTCAGTGTGCCACCGAATCGTGTCCACTCCGTATACAGGTCACCGGGCACCTGACCGGCGGGAACGTCCGCGGTCGAGCCGGGCCGAGCCGTCACCCAGCCGGGCGCTGCCCACGGGCCGATGACGCGTCGGCGGACGCCCGCCCGGGCCCCGGCGGACGAGGAGCCGTGCGCGGCCGTGCAGGGCTCCGGCCGCGGGTGGTCGTCACACCAGGTCGTGGCGCAGGTCCCGCCGGCCGTTCGGTGGGCGGGACCTGGGACACGGGCACGGGGCGGATTCCGGCCGGACGCTGCGGCTCAGCCCTGTGCCTCGCTGATGTTGACCATCCAGGGGATGCCGAACCGGTCCGTGCACATGCCGAACACGTCGCCCCACATCTGCTTGTCGAGCGGAACGACCACCGTGCCGCCGGCGGACAGCTTCTCCCAGTAGCCGCGCAGCTCGGCGTCGTCGTCACCGCTGAGGCTCACCGAGAAGTTGGTGCCCGGTGTGTGGTCCATGCCCGGCGGGGTGTCGGCGCACATCAGGGTGAAACCGCTCGGGGTCTCCAGCATGCCGTGCATGATCTTGTCCGCTTCGGGCCCGCCCGGCGCGCCGGACTCCCCGAAGGTGTTGAGCGCGAGCGTGCCGCCGAAGACCTCCTCGTAGAACTCCATCGCCTGGCGCGCGTCGCCGTCGAAACTGATGTAGGGGTTGAGTCGTGAGGCCATGAAAACCTCCCAGATCGGGCCGGACAACCGGATTTCCGAGACTAGCGCGGGGCACTGACACCGGCCCGTCGTGACCAAAAGGCCCAGGCCAGGGGCCCCGGACCACCGGGCCCCAACCCCCGACACACGGGTCCGTCAGCTCCTCGCCACGGCGTCCTTGAGCGCGATGTTGAGTTCGAGGACGTTGACCGTGGGCTCGCCGATGAAGCCGAGGGTGCGGCCGTCGGAGTGTTCTTCGACGAGCTTTCGCACCTGCGCGACGGGCAGGTCGTTCTTCTCCGCGATCCGGTGGACCTGTAGGTCCGCGTAGGCCGGGGAGATGTCCGGGTCCAGACCGGAACCCGACGAGGTGACCGCGTCCGGGGGCACGTCCGAGGGCCTGACCGTGTAGCCGTCGACGGAGTTGTCCTTGATGACGGCGGCCTTGGCGGCCCGCACCCAGTCGATCAGGTCCTTGTTGTCGCCGGAGCGGTTGGTGGCCCCGGAGAGGATCAGTTTGTACTGGGTGTTGACGCTGTTGGTGCCCAGACCGTTCTGCGGGCGCCCCTGGAACCACTTCAGGTCGGGCTCCGGGGTTTCCTGGCCCTTCTTCAGCGGCAGGTTGTACGCCTGCCCGATCAGGGACGAGCCCACGACCCTGCCGTCCGACGTGATCTCCGAGCCGTTCGCCCGGTCCGGGAGGACCCCCTGGGCGACTCCGGTGACGGCGAGGGGGTAGAGGACGCCCGTCACGACCGTCAGGACGAGAAGGGCCCGCAGCCCCGCCCACAGCAACCGGGCCGTGTTCGATACCGAGTTGTTCATGGGATCAGCACGCTTTCGAGGAGTTACACACCGGGGATGAGGGAGATCAGCAGGTCGATGACCTTGATGCCGACGAAGGGCGCTATCAGTCCGCCGAGGCCGTAGACACTCAGGTTGCGGCGCAGCATCCTGTCCGCGCTCATCGGCCGGTACCGCACACCGCGCAGGGCGAGCGGGACCAGCACGACGATGATCAGCGCGTTGAAGACGACGGCGGAGAGGATCGCGGAGTCGGGCGAGGACAGCCGCATGATGTTGAGCCTGTCCAGGCCCGGGTAGACCGCCGCGAACAGCGCCGGAATGATCGCGAAGTACTTCGCGACGTCGTTGGCGATCGAGAAGGTCGTCAACGCACCCCGGGTGATGAGGAGTTGCTTGCCGATCCCGACGATCTCGATGAGCTTGGTCGGGTTCGAGTCGAGGTCGACCATGTTGCCGGCCTCCTTCGCGGCCGATGTGCCCGTGTTCATCGCCACGCCGACGTCGGCCTGCGCGAGGGCGGGTGCGTCGTTCGTGCCGTCCCCGGTCATCGCCACGAGCCTGCCGCCCGCCTGTTCCCGCTTGATGAGGGCCATCTTGTCCTCGGGCGTGGCCTCCGCGAGGAAGTCGTCCACCCCCGCCTCCTCGGCGATCGCCTTGGCCGTCAGCGGGTTGTCACCAGTGATCATGACGGTCCTGATGCCCATGCGGCGCAGCTCGTCGAACCGCTCACGCATGCCTTCCTTGACGACGTCCTTGAGATGGATCACGCCGAGCACCCGCGCGCCCTCGGCGTCCTCCACCGCCACCAGCAGCGGGGTGCCGCCCGCCTCGGAGATGGAATGGGAGATGGTGTCGGCGTCGTCGGCGACGGTGCCGCCCTGCTCCTCCACCCAGGCGAGCACCGAACCGGTGGCCCCCTTGCGGACCTTTCGGGCGGTGCCGTTCTCTGTGAGGTCGACACCGGACATGCGGGTCTGCGCGGTGAAGACGATCCACTCGGCTCCGTTCAGCTCTCCCTGGTGACGTTCACGCAGCCCGTACTTCTCCTTCGCCAGTACGACGATGGAGCGGCCCTCGGGCGTCTCGTCGGCCAGCGACGACAACTGGGCGGCATCCGCCACCTCGGCCTCGGTGGCGCCCCGTACGGGTACGAACTCGGCGGCCTGCCGGTTGCCGAGCGTGATGGTGCCGGTCTTGTCGAGCAGCAGTGTCGACACGTCACCCGCGGCCTCGACGGCCCGGCCCGACACGGCGAGTACGTTGCGCTGCACCAGCCGGTCCATGCCCGCAATGCCGATCGCGGACAGCAGCGCGCCGATGGTGGTCGGGATCAGGCAGACCAGGAGCGCCACCAGCACGACCATGCTCAGCTGCGTGCCCGCGTAGTGGGCGAACGGCGGCAGGGTGGCCACCGCGAGCAGGAACACGATCGTGAGGGACGCGAGCAGGATGTTCAGCGCGATCTCGTTGGGCGTCTTCTGGCGCGCGGCGCCCTCGACCAGGCTGATCATGCGGTCGATGAAGGTCTCACCGGGCTTCGTCGTGATCTTGATGACGACACGGTCGGACAGCACCTTCGTGCCCCCGGTGACCGCGGACCGGTCGCCGCCGGACTCGCGGATGACCGGTGCGGACTCACCGGTGATCGCCGACTCGTCGACGGACGCCACGCCCTCGACGACGTCACCGTCGCCGGGGACGACGTCGCCGGCCTCGCACACCACCAGGTCGCCGACGCGCAGCCCGGTGCCGGCCACCTGCTCCTCGCGGTCGCCCACGAGCCGCCGGGCCACGGTGTCCGTCCTCGCCCTGCGCAGCGTGTCGGCCTGCGCCTTGCCACGGCCCTCGGCCACCGCCTCGGCCAGGTTGGCGAAGATCACGGTGAGCCACAGCCAGGCGCTGATCGCCCAGCCGAACCAGTCACCCGGCGCCCTGAAGGAGAACACGGTCGTCAGAACCGAGCCCACCAGCACCACGAACATCACGGGTGACTTGACCATCACCCGCGGGTCGAGCTTGCGGAGGGCGTCCGGCAGCGACCTGACCAGCTGCTTCGGGTCGAACAGGCCCGCACCGACGCGCTGTGGGTCCTTGTGGCCGGGCGATGCCTCGCTGTGCGGCGCCCGGGTCGGAGTGGCTGTGGACATGGCGTCCTCTTGCTTCTCTGTGTGCTTCTCTGTGTCCTGCGCTGTGTCCTGCGCGGTGTGTTTCGCTTCTGCGCGCGTGGTCATGACGCCAGCCCTTCGGCCAGCGGACCGAGCGCCAGCGCCGGGAAGTAGGTCAGACCGGTGATGATCAGGATCGAGCCCACCAACAGCCCGGAGAAGAGCGGCTTTTCGGTGCGCAGCGTGCCCGCCGTCGCGGGCACCGGCGTCTGCTCGGCGAGCGAACCGGCCAGGGCGAGGACGAACACCATCGGCAGGAAACGGCCGAGCAGCATCACGAGACCCAGCGTGGTGTTGAACCACTGCGTGTCCGCGTTCAGCCCCGCGAAGGCCGAACCGTTGTTGTTCGCGGCCGACGAGTACGCGTAGAGGATCTCGGAGAAGCCGTGTGCCCCGCTGTTGGTCATCGAGTTGCCGGGGGTCGGCAGGGCCATCGCCGCGGCGGTGAAGACGAGTACCAGCGTCGGGGTGATGAGGATGTAGCAGGCCGCGAACTTGATCTCACGGGTGCCGATCTTCCTGCCGAGGTACTCGGGTGTGCGGCCGACCATGAGTCCGGCGATGAACACCGCGATGATCGCCATGACGAGCATGCCGTAGAGGCCGGAGCCGGTGCCGCCGGGCGCGATCTCGCCGAGTTGCATCCCCAGCATGGTGATGCCGCCGCCGAAGCCGGTGAACGACGAGTGGAAGGAGTCCACCGCGCCGGTCGAGGTGAGGGTGGTCGACACCGCGAAGATCGACGAGGCGCCGACGCCGATACGGGTCTCCTTGCCCTCCATCGCTCCGCCGGCGATGTCGAACGCCGGACCGTGGTGGGCGAACTCGGTCCACATCATCAGGGCGATGAAGCCGATCCAGATGGTGGCCATCGTGGCGAGGATCGCGTATCCCTGCTTCAGGCTGCCGACCATCCGGCCGAACGTCCGGGTCAGCGAGAAGGGGATCACGAGCAGCAGGAAGACCTCGAAGAGGTTGGAGAACGCGCTGGGGTTCTCGAAGGGGTGGGCGGAGTTGGCGTTGAAGTAGCCGCCGCCGTTGGTGCCCAGCTCCTTGATCGCCTCCTGCGAGGCCACCGCACCGCCGTTCCACTGCTGCGGACCGCCCGTGAACTGGCCGACCTCGTGGATGTCGGCGAAGTTCTGGATCGCGCCGCACGCCACCAGCACGAGGGCCGCGACGACGGACAGCGGCAGCAGGATACGGACGGTGCCGCGGACCAGGTCGGCCCAGAAGTTGCCGAGTTCGCCGGTGTGGGCGAGGGCCCCGCCGCTCGGACGAAGCCGTGAGCGGGAGAGGGAGAAGCCGCGTACGAGCGCGACGGCCACGGCGATGCCGACGGCCGCCGAGACGAAGTTCTGCACCGCGAGGCCACCGGTCTGCAGGACGTGGCCCATGGCCTGCTCGCCGTAGTACGACTGCCAGTTGGTGTTCGACACGAAGGAGGCGGCGGTGTTGAACGCCTGGTCCGGGTCGATGGAGGAGAACCCGAGCGAGCCGGGCAGGCTGCCCTGGAATCGCTGCAGCAGGTACAGGAAGACGACGCCGACCGCGGAGAAGGCAAGGACCGCGCGCAGGTAGGCGGGCCAGCGCATCTCGGTGTCCGGGTCGGCACCGATGCCCTTGTAGATCCACTTCTCGACGCGCAGGTGCTTGTCGGAGGAGTAGACGCGGGCCATGTAGTCGCCGAGGGGGCGATGGGTGAGAGCCAGTGCCGCTGCCAGAGCGAGCAGCTGGAGCACACCGGCGAGGACGGGGCTCATGGGGTGCTCAGAACCTCTCCGGGAACACGAGGGCGAGGACGAGATAGCCCAGCAGGGCGACGGCCACGACCAGGCCGACGATGTTTTCGGCGCTCACAGCTTCGTCACCCCCTTGGCGACAAGAGCCACCAGCGCGAACACCGCGATCGTGGTGACGACGAAGGCCAGGTCGGCCATCGCATGCTCCTAGATGAGGTTCGGATCGAACGGACGATTCGAGGAAACCTCCCCGGCGACCGGATGCGGCCGCCGTTGACACCTCCCATACGGCGCTCCGTCCGCCCTTGACGCATCCCTGACGCCCGGTGCGTCCACCTGTACGCCTGATGCGCCCGCCTGGCGAAAGCCCTGCTCAACGCTCGGCCGGGAGACGGCCCGGGCGGTGTTCACGTCCCCGGACCGGAACAGTCACAGCATGCGAGAGCCCGACTACGTCAGGTGATCCGTGTGCCCGGGGGCCGTGGCCACCACCATGCGGCAGCGCGGGCTGCCGTCGCTCCTGCGGCCGAACTCGGGCAGGGCGTACAGCTCGACCGCGAGGCCGGCACGGACCAGTTCCCGGCGTACGTCGCCGAGCCGGAACTCCCGGTAGTACATGACGAACGGCGGACGCCACACCGCGTTCCGCACCCGCATCGCCGCGTCGAATCCGAGCATGGCCCAGTAGCCGGGCGACCCGGGGCGGGCCGGAGCCACGATCGGGAAGGCGAACCGCCCGCCGGGCCGGAGCACCGAGCGGACCTGGGAGAACAGTCCTGGCAGTTCCCGGGGCAGGAAGTGCCCGAACGCCCCGAAGCTCACGACCAGATCGAAAGCCGGGCCGAACGGCAGGGCGCGTGCGTCCCCGCGCACCCACGTGGCGGCGGGCCCGCCGGGGCGCGCGCCTTCCCTCGCCACCGCGAGCATGCCCGCGCTGATGTCGACGCCGGTGACGCGCTCCCGGCAGACCGTCCGCAGCACGTCCATGCCCGCACCGGTGCCGCAGCACAGGTCGAGCCCGCTGTCGAACGGCCCGATTCCCCCAAGAACCCGAGCCGCGGACCGGAGGAACGGGTCCGGGGTCCGGAACGGGGTGTGGTCGAACTTCGGTGCGAGCAGGTCGTAGCCGTGCTCGACGGACGACAGCGCCTGCACGGCGAGTTCGCGGAACGTGGGGCCTTGCGGGGTGAACATCGCCGATCAGCTTAGAGCCTGCGCGGCGGGACGCGGCGCGCCCGGGCGACGACGGCTACGGGTCGGGCGACCTGCACGACGGCACCCTCCGGGCGGCGGCCGGAAAGCCGCCTCCGCGGGCCATGGCCATGGCGCGGCCTTCCCGGACGTTCCCCTGCCCTGTCACCCTCGACAGTGCCGATGCCATGCCGACGCCGGTCCGTCACCCGGTGTCGCAGGTGCCGTCACGCGTCCGACGTATCGCCCAGGGAAAGGCTGTACCGGTCCATGACCTCCTTCCGACCCGCTCCCGCCTGGCTGGCCGACGCCGTGTTCTACCAGATCTACCCGCAGTCGTTCGCGGACTCGAACGGCGACGGGATCGGCGACTTCGACGGCATCGCCGAGCGGCTGGATCACCTGTCCTGGCTCGGGGTGAACACGGTCTGGCTCAATCCGTGCTTCGTCTCCCCCTTCGGGGACGCCGGATACGACGTCGCCGACTACCTGAACGTGGCACCCCGCTACGGCTCCAACGACGACCTTGCGAAGCTCGTCGACCGGGCGGGCCGCCGCGGCATCCGCGTACTCCTCGACCTGGTCGCGGGGCACACCTCCGACCGGCACCCGTGGTTCACCGCGTCGGCGAACGACCCCGACGACCACCGCTACATCTGGGCACCCCAGGGCTGCCCGGACGGCTTCGTGGCCTCGCCGGGCAGCCGGCCCGGGGCGTATCTGCCGAACTTCTTCGCCTTCCAGCCCGCCCTCAACTTCGGTTACGCGCGCGAGAGTCCGGACGAGCCGTGGCGTCAGCCGGTGGACGCGCAGGGCCCGCGCGCCAACCGCGAGGCGCTGCGCACGATCATGGATCACTGGCTGGGCCTCGGGCTGTCGGGCTTCCGCGTCGACATGGCCTCGTCGCTCGTCAAGGATGACCCGGGCAAGGCCGAGACGAGCAGGATCTGGACGGAACTGCGCCACTGGCTGGACCGCACGCACCCGGAGGCGGTGCTCCTCTCGGAGTGGGGCGAGCCGGAGATCTCCGTCCCGGCCGGGTTCCACACGGACTTCTTCCTCCAGTTCGGCGGACCCGCCGACGGCCTCGCGCTGCGCTCGCTGTGGAGCAACGGCTCCGGGACCGTCAATCTCGAATGGGACCCGCTCGACTGCTTCTTCGACGCGAGCGGCAAGGGCTCACCGCGCCCCTTCGTCGAGGCCTGGCAGCGGGCGTCGACGGCTCTCGGCAGCAGCGGCTTCATCTCCCTGCCCACGTCCAACCACGACTTCTCCCGCCTCAACTGCGGCCCACGCTCGGCCGATCAGCTCCCGGCGGCCTTCGCCTTCCAGCTGACGTGGCCCACCCTGCCCGCCATCTACTACGGCGACGAGATCGGCATGCGGTACGTCCCCGGCCTCCCGGACACCGAGGGCAGCGTGCTCGGTCCCCGCTACAACCGCGCCGGCTCGCGCACACCGATGCAGTGGGACGACGGCCCGAACGCCGGGTTCTCGACGTCCGAGCACCCCTATCTGCCGGTCGACCCCGCCCCCGACCGCCCCACCGTCGCCGCCCAGCGCGCCGACGACACCTCTCTCCTCCATCTCGTGCACCGTCTCATCGCGCTGCGCACCGCGACTCCCGAGCTGGGGCCGAACGGCTCGGTGGAGGTGGTGCACGCGGGCTACCCCTTCGTGTACGTGCGCGGCGGGCGGTATCTCGTCGTCGTCAACCCTCAGCAGGGACAGGCGAGTTACCCCCTCGGGAACATCAGGCCCGGCCGGGCCCTCGAAGTGTCCGGCGTCGCCGCCGACGGCGGGACGATCACCGCCGAGGGGTTCGGGTACGGGATCTTCGAGCTGCCTGGCTGACCGGGCAGCCCCGACCGATCGACGGTGGGGCGGGTCGGTACGCCGGCGGGGATCACTTCCGTCGTGACACCCGTACGGGAAGCTCCCGGACACTGTTGCCCACGAAGCTGGAGTGGCGGGACAGGTCCGCCTCCCGCGTGGCGAGGTGGAGGTCGGGGAAGCGCGCGAACAGCCTCTCCAGGGCGATGGCGGACTCCATGCGGGCCAGCGGGGCGCCGAGGCAGTAGTGGGCACCGTGGCCGAGGGACAGATGCCGGGTGGTCCCGGCCCTGCCGGGCCTGGTGACGTCGAAGCGGTCGGCGTCGGGACCGTGCGCGGCCGGGTCACGGCCCGCGGCCGAGTAGCCGGCGAGGACGGGCGTGCCCCGGGGGATGACGGTGCCGTCGACCGTCAGGTCCCCGACCGGGTAGCGGAAGGGGAAGTAGCTGACGGGCGCGTCCCAGCGCAGCGTCTCCTCGACGACGTCGGCCCAGGCCACCTCGCCGCGCGTGACCCTCTCCAGTTGGTCGCGGTGGCCGCACAGGGCGCGCACGGCGTTGGTGATGAGGTTCAGCGTCGTCTCGTGCCCGGCGATGATCATCAGTACCAGGGTGCCGATGAGCTCCTCGTGGGTGAGCCGGTCGCCGCCCTCGTCGCGGGCGGCGATCAGGGCGCTGGTGAGGTCGTCGCCCGGCCGCCCGGTCCTGGCCGCGACGACCTCGCCCAGCACGGCCACCAGCTCCCGGTTGGCGGCGAGAACCCGGTCCGGGCCCATGTCCGTGGCGACGACCTGGTTCGACAGGACGTGGAGCCGGTCGCGGAACTCGGCGTCGACACCGAGCAGTTCCCCGATGACGCCCATCGGCAGCGGCAGCGCGAAGTGCGCGCGCAGGTCGGCGACTCCCCCGCCGTCCTCCGCCGCCTGCTGCAGGCCGTCGAGCAGATCAGCCGTCAACTCCTCGATGCGCGGCCGCAGTTCCTCCACCCGGCGGGCCGTGAACGCCTTGCTGACCAGTGAGCGCAGCCGCCGGTGGTCGTCGCCGTCCGCGGTCGTCATGCCCCGTACGGTCGCGAAGGTCGCCAGCGGCCACCCGGCACCCAGGCGGCCCTCCCGCAGTGCCGTGAAGTGCCCTGCGCCCTTGGCGACCTGGGGATGCGCAAGGAACTCCTTCAGGGCCTCGTGGCCCAGCACGGCCATGCCGTCCACCTCGCCGGGCAGGACGACCGCCGCGACGGCGCCCCGCGCGAGCAGGCGCGCGTTGTCGGCGTGCGGGCAGCCGCCCGCCGGGTCCAGGCGGTGCGGTGCGCCGGACGAACCGGGCGCGCTGTTCGACGGTTCGGCGGCCGTGCTGTCCAACACAATCTCCTGACTGCCGTCGACGGCCGTCGGAGGCCGTCACAGGAACGGGGTGCCCGGGTCGGCACGGAGCGCGTTCTGCCCGATCAGCGGCCTCAGTTCCCGTACGTGTTCGACGATCGAGGCATCGGCCATGGCGACCACCGTGACGTGAGGCGTCACCTCTGTCAACGCCGCGAAATCCGGCCGATCCCTCCTCACCGGACCAGGTAGTGCTACAGTTCCCTCAGCACTTGTGTACGCCTTCTCATGGCGCCGGTGCAGATTTCCTTCTCATCCTGCTGATCGGCCCGTCGACATCGACCGGCACAGCAACATCTCCGCACCACCTCTCTCGGCACGGCACGGGCTCCGCGTAGCACCGCGGATGCCTCGCCGTACGGCACGCACGAGTGGTACAGCCGTGGGCCTTCGCCCCGGCGTACCGCCACCCGAGAGGTGACGCATCCGCCGTGCGGGCGTGACGAAACCGCCCCCGCCCCGGCCTCTCCCCCCATCTCGCACGACCACACACACGAACCCGTCCGCGAAAGGACACCCCTCATGACCACCACACTCGAACGCCCGCCCGCTCCGGTCACACAGGAGCAGGCCACCGGCGTACTCGACATCACCTCGAACGGGCAGGGCCACCTGCGCACCGAGAACCTGCTCCCCCAGGCGGCCGACCTCCAGGTCCCCGCCGCACTGATCCGCCGCCACGGCCTGCGCAAGGGCGACCTCGTCGAAGGCGTACGCGGCCGACAGCGCGCCCTCACCGAGGTCGAGCGCGTCAACGGCCGCCCCGCCGACGAGGCACAGCGCCGCCCGCACTTCCGTGACCTCACGCCACTGCACCCCCGCGAGCGGCTGCGGCTCGAACACCCCGCGGGCGGCCTGTCCACCCGCCTCGTCGACCTGGTCGCACCGATCGGCAAGGGCCAGCGCGGCCTGATCGTGGCCCCGCCCAAGACCGGCAAGACCGTACTGCTCCAGCAGTTGGCCGCCGCCGTGGCAGGCAACCACCCCGAAGCCCATCTGATGGTGGTGCTCCTCGACGAGCGCCCCGAGGAGGTGACCGACATGCGCCGTTCCGTACGGGGCGAGGTGCTCGCCTCCACCTTCGACCAGAGCCCGAAGCAGCACATCGCGCTCGCCGAGCTGGCCGTGGAGCACGCCAAGCGACGGGTCGAGGCGGGCCAGGACGTCGTGATCCTCCTCGACTCGCTCACCCGGCTGTGCCGGGCGCACAACAACGTGGCCGCCGCGGGTGGCCGCACCCTCAGCGGCGGTGTCGACGCGGCCTCGCTCCACGGGCCCAAGCGGCTCTTCGGCGCCGCGCGGCTCGCCGAGGAGGGCGGCTCCCTCACCATCCTCGCCACGGCGCTCGTCGAGACGGGCTCCCGCGCCGACGACTTCTACTTCGAGGAACTCAAGGGCACCGGCAACATGGAGCTCCGCCTGGACCGCGCCCTCTCGTCCCGCCGTGTCTATCCCGCCGTCGACATCACCCCGTCCGGCACCCGCCGCGAGGAACTCCTCCTCCCGGCAGCCGAGTTGACTGCCCTGCGAGGCCTGCGGCGTGCCCTGATCTCCCGCGGGGAGGGCCAGGCCGGCCTGGAAACCCTGCTGGAGCGGATGCGGCAGACCCCGAACAACGCGGCGTTCTTGAAGCAGGTCCAGCAGACGGTGCCGGGCGGTCAGTAGACCGTGCCCGCACCACGCGCTCCCCGCCACCGCCGCCGTGAAGATGCCGGGCTCCTGCCTGGGGACGCCGGGCTCCGGGAGGCGCCGCCGGACTGCGCTTCAGGGCTTCGCCGACGATGGACAGACGAACGGCCGTTGCGGCATCCGGGTGTTCGACGGCTCCGTTCGGCCGGGGCAGCCCGCTGTGCGACCTGGGCGTTCCTACGTTTGCGGTATGACCATCGGATTCTCTGCCCGCACGGCTGTCTCCTGCTCCGCCCTGTGTGCCGTCGGGGCGCTCGCCCTCGCGCCGGGACCGGCCGCGGCCCTCGGCGGAGCGGACACGACCGCCACCGGGTCCCGCGCCGGCACGGGCAGCGCACACGCCGGACCCGCTCCGAGCACCGCGACCCCTCCCCCCTCGACACTGGACCGCCCCGGCACGCACGTCCGCCCCCGGGCGGGGGCGCCCAGGATGCCGCAGGGCATCTCCGCCCGGTCGTGGCTGGTGGCCGACGCCGACACCGGCGAGGTGCTCGCGGCACACAACGCCCACCTCAGGCTGCCTCCCGCCAGCACGCTCAAGACGCTCTTCGCGGTGACCGTGCTGCCCGTGCTGCCCGCGGCGGTCCGGCACACCGTCACCGAGCAGGACCTGGCGGGCATCGGCGCCGGCAGCAGCCTCGTCGGAGTCGCCGCCGGGCGGACCTACCGGGCCGCCGACCTGTGGCGGGGCGTCTTCCTGAACTCGGGCAACGACGCGGTCCACGTCCTCGCCGAGATGAACGGCGGCTGGCGCAGCACGGCTGCCCAGATGCAGGCCAAGGCGCAGTCCCTGGGCGCCCGTGACACCCGGGTCGTCTCCCCCGACGGCTACGACATGCCGGGCCAGGTGTCGTCCGCCTACGACCTGGCCGTCTTCGGGCGCGCCGGGCTGCGCAACACCGACTTCGTCCGCTACTGCGCCACCGTCCGCGCGAAGTTCCCCGCCGGGGGCTGGGCGTACGAGATCCAGAACACCAACCGGCTGCTGACCGGCGCCGACGGGGTCGCGCCCTATCGGGGGCTCATCGGCATCAAGAACGGTTACACCTCGCGGGCGGGCAGCACGCTCGTCTCCGCCGCGCGCCGAGGTGGGCGCACCCTCGTCGTCACGGTGATGAACCCTCAGTCGGGCAGCCGGTTCGCCGTGTACGAGGAGACCCGCTCGCTGCTCGACTGGGGATTCGGGGCCGCCGGGCGGGTCGAGCCGGTCGGGTCGCTCCTGCCGCGGCCCGTGCCACAGGCCGCCCCGGCGCCGGCGGCAGCGCCTCAGCCGGGTCCCGGATCGGCGACGGCACCGCAGGCGGGTCCGCCGGCACCCGGGGACAAGGCCGACGACGAGTCCGGCGGTCCGGGTGACTGGCTGGCGGAAGCGGCGACGCTGGCGGGCGCCGCCGGTCTCGGCGCGGCCGGCGTGTGGCTGGTCCTCCGGCTGCACGGTGGGCGCTCCGCGCGGCACTGACCGACGGGCAGGCCGAACAGCAGACCCAGCGTGATCCACACGTATGTGTTGCCGCCGACGAAGCCGTCGATGCCCGACGCGTCGTCGAACCACAGCCAGACGACGCTGCTGCACAGCAGGACGTACAGCGCCCCGGCGACCCACAGCAGCCGTCCGCGCCGCAGGCCCGCCCCGGCCAGGATCGCGAGCGCGGGCAGCAGCCAGACGAGGTGGTGCACCCAGGTGATCGGGCTGACGAGGCAGGCGGCGAGCGCGGTCAGGGCGAAGGCACCGAGGACGTCGTCCGCGGCGAGGGCCCGGCGTACGCGCCACACCCACACCGCGAGGACGGCGAGCACCGCCAGCGCCCAGGCGGCGCGACTCGGTTCCGCGGGGTCGGCGAGCCGGGCCAGTACGCCCTGCAGCGACTGGTTGGAGACGTAGGCGAGGCGGCCGATGCGTGTCGTGTCCCAGACCGCCTCGGTCCAGTAGAAGCGGGAGGCGTCCGGGGCGGCCCAGGCCGCGAGGGCGGTGGCGGCCGCGGCGACCGCCGTCGCCGTCCCCGCCGCACGCGGGCGCCGGGCGAGCAGCAGCAGAACGATGAAGATCGTGGGCGTGAGTTTGACCGCGGCGGCGAGGCCGATCCCGACACCCGCCCAGCGGCCCCGGCCTGTCGCCAGCAGCCGGGCGTCGCCGAGGACGAGGGCCAGCAGCACCAGGTTGACCTGTCCGAAGCTGAACGTGTCGCGGACCGGTTCGAGGAGTGCCAGCAGGCAGACCGTCACGGCCAGGCCGAACCACCCGTACCGGCGCAGCCTGTGCCCGGCCAGCACGTGCAGGACGAAAGCCGTCGCGGCGAGGTTGAGCAGCAGGCATACGGCGATCGCGGCAGGCAGTCCGAGCAGGGCCATCGGGAGCATGCTGACCGCCGCGAACGGCGGGTAGGTGAATCCGTACGCCGTCCCCGGCACCCGGTAGTCGTAGAGGTGGCCGCCGTGGTGGACCCACGCGTCGACCGCCCCGTGGTACACCCGCAGGTCGAACCAGTCCCGCAGCAACGGCACGGTCGCGGTGAAGAGGGTCACGGCGACGGCCAGGGCGACGACGAGAAGCAGCCGCCGCCGGTCGGTGCCCGACAGCCTCATGCCGCCCGCCCCAGGACGGGTGTGCCCGACGTCCGATGCGCCTGCCAGAGGACGACCAGCCCGAGCATCCCGCCCGACACCGCCAGGGCCAGTTGCTCGCCGTCCGGCGGGCCGCCGCTCGGCAGGACGGCGAGGGCGAGGGCGCCGGTCACGGCCGCCATCCGGTGGCGTACGGACGCACTGGGCGCCGCCGCGGCAATGAGGAACAGGCCCCACAGCGCGTACCAGGGGCGGACGGCCGGACCCAGCACGGCCACCGTCGCCAGGCTGAGGCCCAGCGCGTAGACGGGACTGGGGCGTGGGCGGCGCAGCCAGATGACGAGGACGGCCACCGCGGTCACCGCCAGTCCCAGGGCGTGCCAGGCAGGGAGAGCGAACGGCGCGAGATCGCTGCCCAGGTCCCGCAGGAGCGCGCCGGTGGCCCGGCCCAGGACGCTGGTGGGCGACCAGTTCTGCGGGGACACGGGCGTCCTCAGCGCGCCGATCCAGCCGTATCCCGTACCGGCCGCGGCGGTCACGCCGAGGGTGGTGGCGAGCGCGGCGGCCCCGGTCGTGACCGTGGCCTTCATCAGGCCCCGGCCCGCACGCGCCTGGAGCGCGACGACGGCCGCGAGCCCGAGTACGGCAGGAGCCTTGACCAGCGCGGCCAGGGTAACCAGGACCGCGCCGAGGACGGGCCACCGGCCGAGGGCCGCCACCAGACCGGCGCCGAGCAGGCCCAGCATGATGGCGTCGTTGTGCGCACCGGCCACCAGGTGCAGCAGCACCAGGGGGTTGAGCGCGCCGAGCCACAGCGCGGCGGCGGGGTCCGCGCCGCTGTGGCGGGCGAGTTTCGGCAGCGAGGCCGCCATCAGCGCCACGCCGAGCAGCGCGACGACCCGCATCCCGAACAGCCCGGCCGGGACCTCGCCCCGCGTCAGCCCGGACAGCGCGGACGCGACGGCGAGGAAGACCGGGCCGTACGGGGTCGCGGTCCGCCGCCACACCGGTGCCACCTCGTCCGCGAGCGGCCCGCCGAGTATCGCGGGGCCGTGCGTGTACACGTCGAGGTGCGCGTCGACCATCGCGCCCTGGGCCAGGTAGCTGTACACGTCCCGGCTGAACAGGGGCGGCGCGAGCAGCAGCGGCGTGGCCCACACGGCGAGCACGACGAGCAGCGACCGCGGCCCCGGCGGCTCGGGCCCGCGGAGCACGCGCCCCAGCAGGGCCCAGGCGGCGACGAGCAGGACCACTCCGAAGTACACGCCGACCAGGCCGAGTGCCGCGCGCCCGGAAGCGAGCGACGGCAGTTCCCGCACGGGCAGCGCTCCGGCCGTCTCGCCTCCCGCCGCGAGGACGACCGAGCCCGCGAGCCCGAGAAGCCGGCAGTGACGCAGATCGACGGAGAAGTCCTTGGCCAACACCCGGTCAGCGTGGCAACGCGGGGTGGCCGGAAGACGACGCGCCTGTCTCCGCACGGCGGCCGCGGCATGGCCACCGGCCGACCGAACGGCCGCCCACGGGGCGGACCCTAGAACACGGACACGCCCGTGAGCGTCGTGAAGCGGTCCAGGGCGGCGACGCCCGCCACCGAGTTGCCGCGCTCGTCCAGGCCGGGGCTCCATACGCAGAGCGTGCAGCGGCCCGGGACGACGGCGATGATGCCGCCGCCCACGCCGCTCTTGCCGGGCAGGCCCACCCGGTAGGCGAACTCGCCGGCCGCGTCGTACGTGCCGCAGGTGAGCATGACCGCGTTGACCTGCTTGGCCTGGCTCTGCGTCAGGAGGCGGGAGCCGTCCGCCCGGATGCCGTGGCGGGCGAGGAAGCCGGTGGCGAGGGCGAGGTCGGCGCAGGAGGCCTCGATGGAGCACTGGCGGAAGTACTGGTCGAGGAGCACCGGGACCGGGTTGTCGATGTTCCCGTACGCCGCCATGAAGTGGCCCAGCGCGGCGTTTCGGTCCCCGTTGGCGGACTCGGAGGCGGCGACGTCATGGTTGATGGACAGGTGCTCGTTGCCGCTCTCCGCGCGCAGGAAGTCGAGCAGGGTGCCCGCGGCGTCGCCGGTCTGGGAGTGGAGGCGGTCGGTGACGACCAGGGCGCCCGCGTTGATGAAGGGGTTGCGGGGGATGCCGCTCTCGTACTCCAGCTGGACCAGGGAGTTGAAGGGATTGCCGGACGGCTCGCGGCCGACGTGTTCCCACAGCTCGTCGGCCTCGCGGGCCAGGTCCAGCGCGAGGGTGAAGACCTTGGTGATGGACTGCGTCGAGAACGGCTGCCGCCAGTCGCCGACGCCGTACACCGTGCCGTCCAGTTCCGCGACGGCCATGCCGAACCGGTGCGGGTCGCAGGCCGCCAGCGCCGGGATGTAGTCGGCGGGGCGGCCGCGGTCGGGGGCGGCCGCGATCTCGGCGGCGATGCGCTGCAGGACCGGTTCGAAGGTCAAAGGCGAGCTCATGATCACCATAGTGACGGAGTGGGGTGGTCGTTTTTCGATGACGGGTGGTTCGATGACGGGTGGTTCGATGACGGGTGTGGGTGGGGTGTGGCTGGTGGCGCAGTTCCCCGCGCCCCTGAAGGCGCGCCGGCCGTTCGTCGTCGGGTCGGGGCCGCGACGGGGCTCAGACCGTCCGTGAGCCCGCCAGGACTTCGGGGCGGAGCAGCGTCGCCAGGCGGTCCGCCGGCAGCAGCCCCTTCTCCAGGACCAGTTCGGCCACGCCGCGCCCCGTCGCGAGGGCCTCCTTCGCGATGTCCGTGGCCGCCGAGTAGCCGATGTACGGATTGAGCGCGGTCACCAGCCCGATCGAGTTCTCCACGGTCACCCGCAGCGCGTCGGTGTTCGCCGTGATCCCGGCCACGCACCGCTCGGCCAGCGTGACGCAGGCCGCCCGCAGATGCGTGATCGACTCCGACAGCGAGTGCAGGATGATCGGCTCGAACGCGTTCAGCTGGAGCTGCCCCGCCTCCGCCGCCATCGTGATCGTGACGTCGTTGCCGATCACCTCGAAGGCGACCTGGTTGACCACCTCGGGTATCACCGGGTTCACCTTGCCCGGCATGATGGACGAACCGGCCTGCACGGGCGGCAGGTTGATCTCGTTCAGCCCGGCCCGCGGCCCGGAGGACAGCAGCCGCAGGTCGTTGCAGCTCTTGGAGAGCTTCACCGCGATCCGCTTCAGCACCCCGGACATCTGGACGAACGCCCCGCAGTCCTGCGTGGCCTCGACGAGGTTGGCCGCGGTGACCAGCGGCAGCCCGGTGATGTCCGAGAGGTGCCGGCGTGCCGCCTCGGCGTACCCGGCCGGTGCGTTGAGCCCGGTACCGATCGCGGTCGCGCCCAGGTTGATCTCGTGGATCAGCTGGACGGCCTCCGCGAGCCGGCTCCGGTCCTCGTCCAGCATCACCGCGTACGCCGAGAACTCCTGCCCGAGCGTCATCGGCACCGCGTCCTGCAACTGCGTACGGCCCATCTTCAGCACGTCGCGGAACTCGACGGCCTTGGCCGCGAAGGCGTCCTGCAGGACGGACATCGCGTCGAGGAGCCCGCGCACCGCGAACACCGTGGCGACCTTCACGGCCGTCGGGTAGACGTCGTTCGTCGACTGTCCGAGGTTGACGTCCTCGTTCGGGTGCAGGAACGCGTACTCGCCCTTGGCGTGGCCGAGCAGTTCCAGCGCCCGGTTGGCGACGACCTCGTTGGCGTTCATGTTGGTCGAGGTGCCGGCCCCGCCCTGGATGACGTCGACGACGAACTGGTCGTGCAGCTTGCCCTCGCGGATCTCCCGGCAGGCCTCGACGATCGCGGCCGCCTTCCGGGGCTCCAGCAGGCCGAGCTCCTCGTTGGCACGGGCGGCGGCCTCCTTGACCGCCGCGAGCGCCTCGATCAGGTGCGGGTACGCGGAGATCGGCATACCCGTGATGGGGAAGTTCTCCCTGGCACGCAGGGAGTGGACCCCCCAGTACGCCTCGGCGGGGACGTCACGGTCGCCGAGGAGGTCGTGCTCGCTGCGGACGCTCATGTCGGTGCTCGTCTTCTCTCTGATGTCTCTGATGTCTCTGACGGCTGAAGCGGATGGCACGGTGTTCTCGGTGGCCCGAGGTGTACGCGGCGCTGGTCGGTCAGGTGTGCCGGGCCGGTCGCTCCGGCGTCCCCGTGAGCGGGTCGAGGGCCCGCGTCGGCCTGATGTGCCCGACCACCGCCCCGCCCCCGAGGAGCGGCGCCCCGGCGAACTCGGTGAGCGCGGCCGGGTCGACGCCGCAGCGGGCGAGGGCCGCCGCGGTGACCGGTACCCGTGCGCGGTCCGCCCCGTCGGAGATCTTCACGGCGACGGCACGGCCGTCCGGCAGCGCCGCCACCTGCACACCTTCGAAGCCGTCCTTGGTGAGCAGCCCGGGTACGGCACGCATCAGCGCGGCGACGTCACGGCCGGAGCCCGACGCCATCTCGGCGTGCTCGCGCATCGCGTCGGCCACCCGCGCCTCGGGAGTGCCGGGCGGGGCCGCGGTGATCCGGGAGACGGCCCGCGCGAGGCCGTGCAGCGAGACGGCGAACAGCGGAGCGCCGCAGCCGTCGACCGTGACCTGCGCGACGGCCTGTCCGGTGAGGTCCTCGACGATCTCCGCGATCGCCTGCTGGAGCGGGTGCGCGGGGTCGAGGTAGTCGTCGAGCGACCAGCCGTTCAGCCGCGCCGCGTAGAGCATGGCCGCGTGCTTGCCCGAGCAGTTCTGCGCAAGCCTCGACGGCAGCCGGCCGGCCCGGATCCAGTCCTCCCGGACGACCGGGTCGAAGGGCAGGTCCGGGACGTTGCGCAGGTCCTCCTCGGCGAGTCCGGCGAGCTCGAGGATCTGCCGGGTGCCGGCGAGGTGGCGCTCCTCGCCGGAGTGGCTGGCGGCGGCCAGTGAGAGCAGGTCGCCGTCGAGGGGCAGTCCGGCCCGCAGCATCGCCACCGCCTGCACCGGCTTGAGCGCCGAGCGCGGGTAGAAGGCCGCCTCGACGTCGCCGATCTGCAGCTCCACGCTTCCGTCGGCGGCCAGCACGACCACCGATCCGTAGTGGATTCCCTCGATGACACCACCGCGTACGAGATGGGCGACGGGCGCGTGCAGCGGTTCCCGGACCGAGGGGGCCGCGGCGAGCGAACTCCCGCAGCCGGAAAGGGCGTCGGGGCTCACGCGTCCACCCCGCCCTTGCGTACGGCCGAGACCCGGCCCCGGACGCCGTACCAGCCCGCCACCAGTGCCGCCACGATCAGCGGGAGACACAGGACCGTCGTACGGCTCGCTCCCCCGTCGGCGTACATGAGGACCAGCACGGAGACGAGGAAGACGAGGGTGACGAGCTCGGTCCAGGGCGAGCCCGGCAGCCGGTAGCTCGGGCGGTCCAGCTCGCCGTCCTCGGTCTTCCGCCAGAACTGCAGGTGGCAGACCATGATCATGCCCCAGGTGGCGAGGATGCCGATCGCCGCGAAGTTGAGGACGATCTCGAACGCGTCCGCGGGGACGACGAAGTTGAGCCCGACGCCGAGGACGCAGATACCGCTGGTGAGCAGGATTCCGCCGTACGGGACCTGGCTGCGGCTCATGACGCCGGTGAACCGGGGCGCGGAGCCGGACATCGCCATGGAGCGCAGGATGCGGCCGGTCGAGTACAGACCGGAGTTCAGGGACGACATGGCCGCGGTGAGCACCACGAGGTTCATGACGCCGCCGGCCGCGGGGATGCCGATGTTGGAGAGGACGGTGACGAAGGGGCTCTCCCCGCCGGTGTACTTGTTCCAGGGCAGCAGCATCGACAGCAGCAGCACGGAGCCGACGTAGAAGAGGCCGACGCGCCACATGATCGAGTTGATGGCCTTCGGCATGATCTTCTCGGGGTTCTCGGTCTCGCCCGCCGCGACGCCCACGAGTTCGACCGACGCGTACGCGAAGACGACGCCCTGGATGATCAGCAGCATGGGCAGCATGCCGTTGGGGAAGACGCCGCCGTTGTCCGTGATCAGGGACGGGCCGGGGGAATGGCCGTCTACGGGGTGCTGGGTGGCCAGCAGGAAGATGCCGATGAGCATGAAGGCGACGAGCGCGCCGACCTTGATGATCGCGAACCAGAACTCCAGCTCACCGAACATCTTGACCGAGATGAGGTTCACGGTGAGGACCACGGCGAGCGCGATGAGCGCGATCACCCACTGTGGGATGTCGGAGAACATGCCCCAGTAGTGGGTGTAGACGGCCACGGCGGTGATGTCCGCGATGCCGGTGGTGGCCCAGTTGAGGAAGTACATCCAGCCCGCGACATACGCGCCCTTCTCGCCGAGGAACTCCCGGGCGTACGACACGAAGGCGCCGGAGGACGGCCGGTACAGGACGAGTTCGCCGAGGGCCCGGACGACGAGGAAGGCGAAGACTCCGCAGACCGCGTACGCGATGAAGAGGGACGGGCCCGCTTCGGCCAGCCGGCCGCCGGCGCCGAGGAAGAGGCCGGTGCCGATGGCCCCGCCGATGGCGATCATGTTGACGTGCCGGGCCTTCAGGGACTTGCTGTACCCCGCGTCGCCGACGTCGACATGACCGCCCGTCTTCCGTGTCCGCCCTGTCTCTTCTTCGAGGAACTGCTCGCTCACGCCGGGGGTTCGCTTTCCGTGGGGGATACCGCGGGGTCGGTGCGCTCGGGGCGCACGATCGCGGTGAGGGTCGTCTCGACGCGGTCGAGGTGGTGTGCCATGGCCTCGGTCGCGTCGTGTGCGCTGCCGTCGATGAGGGCTTCGACGATGGCGCGGTGTTCGCGGTTGGACTGCTCGCGGCGGCCGCCGAGTTCGTTGAGGAACGCCGACTGACGGGCCAGTGCGTCGCGGATCTCCTCGATCACCCGGCGGAAGACCGGGTTCTGGGCGGCCTGTGCCACGGCGAGGTGGAAGAGCGTGTCCATGGCCACCCATGCGGTGGTGTCGGTCTCGCGCTCCATCCGTTCGAGCAGGTGAGCCAGATGGTCGAGGTCCTCGGGCGTCCTGCGCACGGCGGCGTAGCCGGCCACCGGGATCTCGACGTGCCGCCGGACCTCCATGAGGTCACTGGCCGCGTAGTCGCCGAAGGTGGGGTCCTCGACGGGTCCGCTCGACACGACGAACGTGCCCTTTCCGGTCCGGGACACGGTCAGCCCCATGGTCTGCAGCGCCCGCAGGGCCTCCCGCAGCACGGGCCGGCTGACCTCCAGCCGTCGGCACAGCTCCGCCTCGGAGGGCAGCTTGTCCCCCACGGCGTAGTCACCGCGCTCGATGGCACCACGAAGGTGCCCGAGCACGGCCTCCATGGCACTGATACGCCTGGGCACGGAGCCAGCTGTCTGGCTGTCTGACAGGTTCACGGGGGTGATCCTGCGGGGAACGAGAGGTGACTGTCAAGGGTTTGGGGCCGGCGACCACCGGTCCTCCCCGGGCTGACCGGTGGCTACGCCCAGAGAGCCTCGGCCACCGAGACCCCCGCGAAAGCCGCGCCGAGTCCGGCGGCCAGGCTCGCGAGCACGTTGACCGCGGCGAGGAAGCGGGCTCCGTCCTCGGCCAGGCGCAGTGTCTCGTACGAGAACGTCGAGTACGTGGTGAGGGCGCCGCACAGGCCCGTGCCGAGCAGCAGCTGAAGGTGGGAGGAAGCCGCTCCCGCCGCGGCCGCGCCGGTCAGGGCGCCCAGGATCAGGCAGCCGGCGACGTTCACCGCGAAGGTGCCCCAGGGGAAGGCGGAGTCGTGCCGGGAGCGCACCGCGCGGTCGGTGAGATAGCGCAGGGGTGCGCCGACCATGCCGCCGGCGATCACCAGGACCCAGTTCATGGCGCCTTCCCGCCCTTCCCGCTCGCGTCATCCGGTTCGCCGGCGGCCTCGTCGTGGCCGACGTGCCGGATCGCCTCGCAGTCGTCGAGGAGCAATGCCCCCTCCCCCACCGGTTCCGCGGGCGCCGGCAGCGCGGCCCGCGCACGGTCCGCGGTGTCGACGACGGCGGCGGCCGTCGGCAGGGCCTCGTCCGGCTTCACCGCCGCCGCCCGCGGGCCAGGGCGCGACGCGTCGAGAACACCGCGAGCCAGACCGCCGCGAGCGCCGCGAGGAGGGTGCCGGCGAGGTAGGCGAGCGCGGTGCGGGGGTGTCCGGCCTCGACCAGTTTCTGGATGTCGACGGCGTACGTCGAGAAGGTGGTGAAGCCGCCGAGGACACCTGTGCCGAAGAAGGGCCGCACCAGCGGGTGGGCCGCCCACGCCTCCGTGACGACGACCATGAAGACGCCGATCACGAAGCACCCGACGACGTTGACCCAGAACGTCGTCCAGGGAAAGCCGTCCGTCCGCCAGGGCCAGAGCAGTGCGGCTCCGTAGCGCGCCGAGGCGCCGATCGCGCCGCCCGCCGCGACCACCGCCACGGCCGGCCCCTGCCCTCGCCACACCGAGGGCCGCCGGGCGGGCGCGCAAAGGCCCGCGGGTTCGTCCGCCGCCTCGGAGTGGGGGCTGGTCATGGCGTGTGTCTCCTGGTCGTGGCAGGAGATCAGACTAGCTTCAGCAGGTCAGGACGCGCCCGACGCCTCCTTCGCGATGGCGTCGAAGCGGGCCGCCATCGCCGCCTGGAGCGCCTGGGCCGCCGACAGGGGGCGGACCATGACGGTGAAGTCGTCGATCCGGCCGCTCTCGTCGAAGTGCAGGAAGTCACATCCCTGGAGGGCACGGTCCCCCACGCGCGCCTCGAAGACGAGGGCGAGGTCGCGGCCGTCGGGGTTCGCGATCTCGCGGATGTAGCGAAAGTCCTCGAACACGTGCATGACGGCACCCAGGATCGCCGAGGTGATCGGCTTTCCGGCGTACGGCTTGAAGACCACGGGGCTGGTGAACACGACGTCCTCGGCGAGCAGGTCGACCACGGCCGCGTGGTCGCCGTCCTCGACCGCCTTGCGGAAGGGGTGCATCATCCACCTCATACTCAATATGTTGATTAGGTGTGTCGGACAGTACTCCGGGGTTCCGGCCATCCGCAACGGGTGCGGGGACACCGGGGATACGGAGGCGGCCCGGCGCGGTAGGAAGGAACCACCGACCCGGAGGTGCGCTCGTGTACTACCCGCTGACCGTCCGTGACTTCCTCGACCGCGCGGCCCACGTCTATCCGGACCGCGTCGCCGTCGTCGACGAACCGGAACAGCCCGGGCCCGGCCTCGGCGAGCCCACATACCGTGAACTGGCGGCGCTCGCCCGCGCCCAGGCGGCCAGACTCGACCAGCTGGACGTCCCGGTGGGCGGCCGGGTCGCGGTGGTCTCACAGAACTCGGCACGGCTGCTGACCTCGTTCTTCGGGGTCTCCGGCTGGGGGCGGGTCCTCGTTCCGGTGAACTTCCGGCTCACCCGGACGGAGATCGACTACATCGTCCGGCACTCCGGTGCCTCGGTCGTCTACGCGGACCCCTCCTGCGCGGGCGTCCTCGACTCGCTCGACGTCAAGCACAGGTTCGTACTCGGTGACGACGAGAATCTCTTCCTGCACGGGGCCGAGCCGCGGGAGTGGGCGGAGCCGGACGAGGGCGCGACGGCCAGCGTCAACTACACGTCCGGAACCACCGCCCGCCCCAAGGGGGTTCAGCTCACGCACCGCAACCTGTGGCTGAACTCGGCCGTGTTCGGTCTGCACACCACGATCAGCGACCGTGACGTCTATCTGCACACGCTGCCGATGTTCCACGCCAACGGCTGGGGCATGCCGTACGGCGTCACGGGCGTCGGCGGCCGGCACATCGTGCTGCGGCAGATCGACGGCGCCGAGATCCTGCGCCGCGTCGAGCGGCACGGCGTCACCCTGATGTGCGCGGCGCCCGCCGTCCTGAACGCCGTGCTCGACGCGGCGGCCGACTGGGACGGTGAGATCCCCGGCCGCGACCGGGTCCGCATCGTCTGCGCGGGCGCCCCGCCACCGACACGCACGATCGAGCGCGTGACGGTCGAGCTGGGCTGGGAGTTCATCCAGATCTACGGCCTCACCGAGACCTCGCCGCTCGTCACGGTCAACCGCGGGCGCGCCGAGTGGGACGACCTCGACCCCGCCGACCGGGCCCGCAGGCTGGGGCGGGCCGGCGTGCCCGCCCTCGGCGTACGCGTCGACGTGGACGCGGACGGCGAGGTGCTGACCGCCTCGAACCACAACCTCGACGGCTACTGGGAGCAGCCCGAGGAGACGGCGAAGGCCCAGGCGGGCGGCTGGTTCCACACCGGGGACGGCGGATACCTCGACGACGAGGGGTACCTGGTGATCTCCGACCGCAAGAAGGACGTCATCATCTCCGGGGGCGAGAACGTCTCGTCGATCGAGGTGGAGGACGTCATCACCTCGCATCCCGCCGTGCGTGAGGTCGCGGTGATCGGCATCCCCGACGCCAAGTGGGGCGAGCTGGTGACCGCGCTCGTGGTGACGGACGGGTCCGGTGTCACCGCCGAGGAGCTGATCGCCCACTGCCGTACGCGGCTCGCCGGATTCAAGACACCCAAGCGGGTCGACTTCGTGGAGTCGCTGCCCCGTACGGCGACCGGGAAGCTGCAGAAGTTCAAGCTGCGCGAGACGTTCCGGCGGGACTGACGGCGGGGTCCGCCACCGGGATCCGCCGTCCGCGACCGGGGCCGGCCGTCAGGAGAGGAACGGGGCCCGCCGACCGGCGGGCCCCGCGTCCGTCACACCTCAGGCCGTCACCGGTGGCTGAACCACGCCATCGCGGGCAGCGCCTTGTTGTCGTAACCGAACAGGGCCTGGTTCTCCCAGCCGTTGCCCGAGGAGGGGTCCGCCGGGTCCCAGCCGTTGCCGGTCACCGCCGTCCAGGTGGACTCCCAGTAGAAGATCCCGAGACCGCGGCCGTTCGGCACGGCCTCCACGATGCTCGCGACGTCCTTCATCCACTGCGTCTGGCCGGCCGTCGAGGCCGCGTAGCCGGGGACGAGCTCACCGGAGAGGTCGATGATGTTCTCGTGCGAGTCCTTGCTGTCCAGCCGGAACGGGTAAGCCGTCTCGGCGAGGTACACCGGCTTGCCGTAGCGGGCCGCCGCGTCGTCCAGGGTGGTCTGGAAGTCGGCGAGCGTTCCGTGCCAGTAGCCGTAGTAGGACAGGCCGATGACGTCGAACTTCACACCGTTCGACACCGCGCTGTCGAACCACCAGCGGGTGCCGGACAGGTCGCCGCCCTTGGCGAGGTGCAGGGCCACGGTCGTGCCGGAGCTCACCGCCTTGACCGCGTCGTAGCCGGAGTTGAGAAGCCCGGCGAGCTGCGGCCAGTTCGAGGTCGAGCCCTCGTTCCAGAGCATGCCGCCGTTGATCTCGTTGCCGACCTGCACCATGTCGGCCGTGGTGCCCTGCGCCTTCAGCGCGTTGAGGACGTCGTACGTGTGGTTGTAGACGTCGGTCTTCAGCTGGCTGTAGGAGTGTCCTGACCAGGCGGCGGGCTTGGACTGGGCGCCCGGGTCGGCCCAGGTGTCCGAGTAGTGGAAGTCGACAAGGAGCTTCATGCCCTGCGCCTTGACGCGCTTGGCCATGGCAAGGACGCGCGCCTTGTTGTTGTAGCCGTCGGCCGGGTTCACCCACACCTTGAGGCGGGCGTAGTTCTGCCCGGCGGACTTGAGGATGGCGAGGGCGTCACCGGTCGTGCCGGCGCTGTTCCTGTAGACGCCGCCCTTGGCCTCGCTCTTGGCGAGCGACGACACGTCGGAGCCCTTGACGGGCAGGCCCGCCGTGCCGGAGGTGAAGGTCAGGTCGTCGACGTTGATCCAGTTGCCCGCCTTCGCATCGGAGTTGATGCTGATCGTGCACTGGTTGTTCGTCACGGCGACCGGGGTGACGATCCGTATCCAGCCGCTGGAGGAGACCGGTATGTCGGTGCGCTGTTCCGCGCCGCCGCAGTTCTTGAGCGCGATGTGGGCGGAGTTCTGGCCACCGCCCGAGCGCACCCAGGCGGTGAGCTTGTACGAGCCGTTCGTGAGGCCCGACAGGTACTGGTAGGTCTCGACCTTGTAGGCGGAGGCCGAATAGTGCGTCAGCCGGTAACTGCCGCCGTGGCCGCCGGACTCCGTGAAGGAGGCGGCGTTCTGGCCGCCCGCGGAGTAGGTCGACCAGCCGGCCGGACTCGCCGTGCCGGTTCCGTTCGACTCGAAGCCGGGGTTGGTGAGGGTACTGGCCGCGCTCGCGCTCTGCGCGGGCAGGGCGGTGAGGGCCAGTCCGGCCGCCAGCGGCAGGAGCAGGGCCTTGAGTGTGCGTCTGGGATGGAACATCGTCGTCCGTCGTCCCTTCGACGTGGTGGGGATCCGTACCCCGGTTGTGGGGCGGGGGTGAAATCGGCGGACCGGCTCAGGCGTCGAGACGTACGACCCGTACGCCTCCCGCGGGCACCGCGAGGCACCCCGCGGCCCGTTCACCGGTGAGCAGTTCGGTGCCGGGCGCGTCGAGCGGCACCTTGGCGTCGGCGCCGGAGTGGTTGACCGCGAAGAGGAACGAGCCCGACTCGCCCTCCCGCCGCACCACTTCGACATCCCGCGGCAGCTCGGCGCGCGGTGCGATGCCGGCGTCGTCGGCGGCCCAGCCGAGGAGCGCGTCGAGCCCCTGGGCGGCCAGTCGCGTGGACACGTACCAGGCCGAGCCCTCACCGAGGCGGTGCCGGGTGACGGCCGGGTGCCCGGCGGTCAGCCCGTCGGCGTACGTCCACACGGTCTCGGCTCCGCGCGGCACCACGAACTCGCTCCACACGTCACCGGAAAGGTCGGAGCCGTCGAGTCCGGCGATACGGACCTGTTCGCCCGCGAGCAGCGGGGAGAACTCCTCGACGGTCAGTCCCAGTACGTCCCGCAGCGGGCCGGGGTACGGGCCGTCGTGCACGGCGTCGTGCTCGTCGACGATGCCGGAGAAGTACGAGACGACGAGCGTGCCGCCCCTCTCGACGTACTCCTTGAGGTTCAGCCCGGCGGCCTCCGTCATCAGGTAGAGCGCGGGCACGACGACAAGGGGATAAGCAGACAGGTCGGCTTCCGGGTGGGCGAAGTCGACCGTGAGGTGGCGGTCGTAGAGGGCCTCGTAGAACGCGTCGGCGCGCTCGCGCGGATCGTGGTCCTCGCTCGGACGCCACTGGAGGTTCTGGGCCCACCAGGAGTGCCAGTCCCACAGCACGGCGGCGTCAGCCCGGGTGCGGGTGCCGCGCACCGCGCTGAGCGAGTCGACGGACGCGCCGAGTTCGACCACCTCACGCCAGACGCGCGAGTCGGTGCCGGCGTGCGGCAGCATCGCCGAGTGGAACTTCTCCGCGCCGCGCCGCGACTGCCGCCACTGGAAGAACATGGCGCCTTCGGAGCCCCGGGCCACGTGGGCGAGGGAGTTGCGGGCCATCTGGCCGGGCGCCTTCGCGGGGTTGCGGCTCTGCCAGTTGACACCCGACGTGGAGTGTTCGAGCAGCAGCCAGGGGGCGCCGCCCGCCACGGACCGGGTGAGGTCGGCGGCCATGGCGAGGTTCACGTGCGTACGGCGGCCGTCGGTGATCAGGTAGTGGTCGTTGCTGACGAGGTCGACCTCACGGCCCCACGCCCAGTAGTCGACGGAGTCGCACTGGCTGAGGGCGGTCATGAAGTTCGTGGTGACCGGGATCCCGGGCGAGAGGCGGTGCAGGATCTCCCGCTCGGCCACGAAGTTCTCGCGCATGGTGGCGTCGGCGAACCGCTTGTAGTCGAGTGCCTGGGCCGGGTTGCCGACGGTGGGGGTCACGCGCGGCGGGTTGATCTGGTCGAGATCCGCGTACCGCTGGCCCCAGAACGCCGTGCCCCAGGCCTCGTTGACCGCGTCGATGGTCCCGTATGTGCCGGTGAGCCAGCGGCGGAAGTGGGCGGCGCAGCTCTCGCAGTAGCAGGCCGACACGGGGACGCCGTACTCGTTGTGGACGTGCCACATGGCGAGGGCGGGGTGCTCGGCGTACCGGGTGGCGAGCCGGGTGGTGATGTTCGCGGCGGCCGACCGGTAGTGGGGGTTGCTGTGGCAGATGGCGCCGCGTGAGCCGAACGCGTAGCGGGTGCCGTCGGCGGCCACGGGCAGGGCGTCGGGGTGCTCGCGGTAGAACCAGGCGGGCGGCGCCACCGTCGGCGTACCGAGGTCCGCGCGGATTCCGTTCTCGTGCAGCAGGTCCAGCAGCCGGTCGAGCCAGCCGAAGTCGTACGTGCCCGGCGAGGGCTCCAGCAGCGCCCAGGAGAAGATGCCGACGCTGACCATCGTGACGCCGGCCTCGCGCATCAGCCGGACGTCCTCCGGCCACACGTCCTCCGGCCACTGCTCGGGGTTGTAGTCCCCACCGAAGGCGAGCCCGGTGAGGCCCTTGGGGTTGGTCTCCGGCATGGATTGTCTCCCGCAGTGATTCGATCTGTTGGGAACGTGCACACACAGCGCCGGCGGCGCGGGCCCAACATAACCGCACAGCAACAACCATTGACAAGTGTCCTGGATGTTTCTCTACTGTGAACGCTCACAGAAGCATGGCAGGCCTCCGCAGCAGGCGGTGGCCACGGTCAGGGAGATACATCCATGCCACACACGAAGCTGCGTCGCCTCGTGACCATCTCGGTCGCCGTCACGCTCGGCGCCACCTCTCTTGCCGCCTGCGGCTCCTCGGACGACGGCTCCGACGACGGGGCCGGTTCGGGTCCGGTCTCGCTGACGTACTGGTCCTGGACGCCGGGCATGGACAAGGTCGCCGACCTGTGGAACGAGGGCCCGGGCAAGAAGGACCAGATCAAGGTCACGGTCAAGAAGCAGGCGTCCGGCGACACTCTGGTCACCAAGATCCTCACGGCGCACAAGGCCAAGAAGGCCCCGGACCTGGTCCAGGCCGAGTACCAGGCCCTGCCGACACTGGTCAGCAACGACGCACTCGCCGACATAGCCGGCGACGTGGACGGCGTGAAGGACAAGTTCGCCGAGGGCGTCTGGCAGCAGACCACGCTGGGCTCGGACGCGGTGTATGCGATCCCGCAGGACTCCGGGCCGATGATGTTCTACTACCGCCAGGACCTGTTCAAGAAGTACGGCCTCGAAGTCCCCGAGACCTGGGAGCAGTTCGCGCAGACCGCCCGCGCGCTGAAGAAGAAGTCGCCGGGCACGGACCTGACCACCTTCTCCGCCAACGACTCCGGTCTCTTCGCCGGACTCGCCCAGCAGGCGGGCGCCAAGTGGTGGACGACCGAGGGCCAGAAGTGGAAGGTCGGCATCGACGACGCGCCCACCCAGAAGGTCGCCGACTTCTGGGGCGGCCTCGTCGAGGAAGGCGCGATCGACAACCAGCCGATGTACACGCCGGCCTGGAACAAGGCGCTCAACACCGGCAAGCAGATCGCCTGGGTCAGCGCGGTCTGGGCGCCGGGCACCCTCACCACCGCCGCCCCCGACACCAAGGGCAAGTGGGCGATGGCCCCGCTGCCGCAGTGGTCCGCCACCGACGACGTCACCGGCAGCTGGGGCGGCTCGTCCACGGCCGTCACCACCGACTCGAAGCACAGGTCGGCCGCCGCGAAGTTCGCCACCTGGCTGAACACCGACCCCCAGGCGCTGACCGCGCTCGCGAAGGAGGGCGGCATCTACCCGGCCGCCACGACCGCGCAGACCAGTGACGCCTTCGCCGAACCGCCGGCGTTCTTCTCGAACCAGCCGGACTTCTACACCCGGGCGTCCGCCATCGCGAAGACCACCGCGCCCTCCGCGTGGGGCCCGAACGTGAACGTCGCGTACACCACGTTCAAGGACGCCTTCGCCTCGGCCGCGAAGAACAAGTCGGACTTCGGCGCCGCTCTGAGGACCATGCAGGACGACACCGTCGCCGACCTCGAGAAGCAGGGCTTCGAGGTCGCGGAGTGACAAGCGCACGCCGGAGGTCGTACGGGGTCAAGAGGGCCCCGTACGCCCACCCGTCTCCCACCACCCGCGAACGAACGCGAAGCGCCCCCTACCTCTTCCTCCTCCCCGCGACGATCCTGTTCGCCCTCTTCTTCGCGCTGCCCATCGGCTACGCGGTGTGGCTCAGCCTGCACAAGGTCCAGGTCAAGGGCCTGGGTCTCGGCGCGGGCGCCCGGAGCGAGGTCTGGGCGGGCCTGGAGAACTACACCGACTCCCTCACCGACTCCGAGCTGCTCGACGGAGCGCTGCGCGTGCTCGGGTACGGCGCCATCGTGGTGCCGGTGATGCTCGGGCTCGCCCTGCTGTTCGCGCTGATGCTCGACACCGACCGCGTCCGCCTCGCGCCGTTCACCCGGCTCGCGGTCTTCCTGCCGTACGCCGTGCCCGGTGTCGTCGCGGCGATGCTCTGGGGCTTCCTCTACCTGCCGGACGTCAGCCCCTTCTACTTCGTCCTCGACAGGCTGGGCATGCCGCAGCCGGACCTGCTGGACGGCGGGCCGCTGTACCTCGCGCTGTCGAACATCGCGGTGTGGGGCGGCACCGGCTTCAACATGATCGTCATCTACACCGCACTGCAGGCCATCCCGGCCGAGGTGTACGAGGCCGCGAAGCTGGACGGCGCCACCCCGCTGCAGATCGCGATCAGGATCAAGATCCCGATGGTCGCGCCCTCACTGGTGCTGACCTTCTTCTTCTCGATCATCGCCACACTCCAGGTGTTCAGCGAGCCGACCACGCTCAAGCCGCTCACCAACTCCGTCTCCACGACGTGGAGTCCGCTGATGAAGGTGTACCAGGACGCCTTCGGCAAGGGCGACATCCACTCGGCGGCGGCGACCGCGGTGATCATCGCCTTCGTCACGCTGCTCCTGTCCTTCGGCTTCCTGCGCGCCGCGAACTCCCGTAACAAGCAGGAGGCAGCACGATGAGTTCTCTTGCCGTCCGCAAGGCGGCCCCGGCCGCCGGGACGACACCCGGCACCTCCCAGGGGCCGCCGCTGCGCCGCCGGATCGCCCTCGTCCCCACGGTGACGCTGCTGATCGGCGCGCTCTACTGTCTGCTGCCGGTGGCATGGGTGGTGATCGCGGCGACCAAGTCGGGCAGCGAGCTGTTCTCGACGTTCACGTTCCTGCCGGGCACGGGCTTCACCGAGAACATCTCCGACCTCAACGCCTACCGCGACGGCGTGTACTGGACGTGGATGGGCAACTCCGCCCTCTACGCGGGCCTCGGCGCCCTCCTGTCGACCGTCGTCTCCGCGATCAGCGGCTACGCCCTCGCGATCTACCGCTTCCGCGGCCGCGAGACCATCTTCAACGTCCTGATGGCGGGCGTGCTGATGCCGCCGGTGATCCTCGCGATCCCGCAGTACCTCCTGATGGCCGAGGCCGACCTCACGGATTCGTACGCGTCCGTCCTGCTGCCTCTGATCCTGTCCCCGTACGGCGTGTACCTCGCGCGGATCTACGCCGCCGCGGCCGTGCCCGCCGACGTGGTCGAGGCCGGGCGGATGGACGGGGCGAGCGAGCTGCGGATCTTCACGCGGATCGCGCTGCCGATGATGGTGCCCGGACTGGTGACGGTGTTCCTGTTCCAGTTCGTGGCGGTGTGGAACAACTTCCTGCTGCCGTACATCATGCTCAGCGACGACGAGAAGTTCCCGATCACCCTCGGTCTGTTCACCCTGCTCGAACAGGGCTCCAACACCCCGGCCCTCTACACACTGGTGATCACCGGCGCGCTGCTCGCGGTCATACCGCTCATCGCGCTCTTCCTGGTCATCCAGCGGTTCTGGAGCCTCGATCTGCTGTCGGGAGCCGTAAAGTCGTGACCATGAGCCAATCGGGGGGCCGGCGCCGACCGCCGACGATCCACGACGTCGCGCGCGAGGCGGGAGTCTCACGAGGAACCGTGTCGCGCGTCCTGAACGGCGGACACTATGTGAGCCCCACCGCGCAGGAGGCGGTCAACGCCGCCATCCGCAGGACGGGTTACGTCGTCAACCGGCACGCCCGCTCACTGATCACCGGCCGCTCGGACTCGATCGGCTTCCTGCTCACCGAGCCGCAGGAGAGGTTCTTCGAGGACCCCAACTTCAACGTCCTGCTGCGCGGTTGCACGCAGGCACTCGCGGCGCACGACATCCCGCTGCTGCTGATGCTCGCGGGCACGGAGGACGAACGGCGCCGCATCACGCGCTACATCACCGCGGGTCACGTCGACGGGGTGCTGCTGGTGTCCAGCCACTCCGGGGACCCGGTCGCCGAGCAGCTGCGGGACGCGGGCGTGCCCCTGGTCATGTGCGGCAAGCCCATCGGTGTCGGCTCCAAGGTGAGTTACGTGGCCGCGGACGACCGGGACGGCGCCCGTGACATGGTGCGTCACCTGGTGTCGCTCGGCCGTCGCCGCGTGGGCATGGTGACCGGCCCGCTGGACACCCCCGGCGGAGTCGAACGCCTCGCCGGCTACCGGGAGGTGCTCACCGAGGCGGGCATCGACCTGGACGAGCGGTTCGTCGTGTCCGGCGACTACAGCCGCGCCAGCGGGGAGGCGGGCGCCGAGCTCCTGCTGGAGCGGGTGCCGGACATGGACGCGGTCTTCGTGGCCTCGGACCTGATGGCGCAGGGTGTGCTGAGCGTGCTCCACCGGGCGGGCCGGACCGTTCCCGGGGACGTGGCCGTGGGCGGTTTCGACGACTCCTCCGCGGCGGTCGCGTCGAGCCCCGAGCTCACCACGATCCGCCAGCCCTACGACCGCATCAGTTCCGAGATGGTCCGGGTGCTGCTCGCCCAGATCGGCGGCGAGGACCCGGCGGCGGTGATCCTGCCGACGGAACTGGTCAAGCGCGAGTCCACCTGAGGTCCTTCCGGACTTTCAGGCGGCCTTCAGCGGTGGGGCGAGCAACAGGAGCACGCCCTCCGCCGAGAGGGTCACCGCCTCGGGTGAACCGGGGTCGATGGTGAGCGCGCGGCCTCGTACAGGCCAGTGGGCCGGGATCATGCCCAGGGGCACGAGGTGGTAGCACTGGACGTCCGGCAGAGCCCTGGCCATGCGCTCCTCGGACGTGAAGACGAGGACGGCCCGGCCGGTCAGCGGGAGGGTCAGCCGTGCGGGCTTCGTCTCGTCGGCCGGCACCAGCACTCTGGTGCCGGCCAGCCGCGTCCTCGCATCGCCGTCCAGGCCGTTGTGGGCCAGGACGCTCAGCGCGCGCAGGATCACGTCGGACGTGTCTTCGGAGGTGGTCGCTTCGTCGAGTGGGCCGTTCATGAGGATTCCGCTCGTGCCTCGCGGTCGGGACCATTCTGTGCCCGTCCGCGTCGAGTGTTTCTCGCATACCCGTCGCCCGCACGCTCATGCGAGACCCGGACAGATGCCCTGTACACTGAGTGACTGCGAAGGGGAGTAGTCCTGCGAACCGGTCGTCGACACACTGGAGCCCTCGGGTTCCCGGTGGCCGGGCCCGTGTGATCACACGGGTGGACGAGACCTTCGGCCAGGCATTGCCGTGCCCGCGATCCCGCGGCGCATCCCGTCATGCCGGGCCGATCGGTTCTCCCGTCGCCCCAGCCGAGGGCGCTTCGCGAAGATCCGGGGGCCCGGTCCCTACAGAAAGCCACCGGAATGCATCTCGACCCTCTGGCGATCCTCACCGCCTTCGGGCTGATCTTCCTCGCCGAGCTGCCCGACAAGACGATGTTCGCGTCGCTGGCCATGGGCACCCGTATGCGGCCCCTCTACGTGTGGTTCGGTACGTCCACCGCGTTCGTCGTGCATGTCGCGATCGCCGTCGGCGCCGGCAGCCTCATCGGCCTGCTGCCCGACTGGACCGTCAAGTCGGTCTCGGCCGCGCTCTTCGCGTTCGGCGCGTTCATGCTGCTGCGCGGGGACGGGGACGACGACGAGGAGGACTCCGGCGGCCGGACCGTCACCGGCTTCTGGCCCGTGTACACGACCGCCTTCATGGCCGTCTTCATCAGCGAGTGGGGCGATCTGACGCAGATCACGACCGCCAACCTCGCGGCCACGAACGGCGTCGCCTCCGTGGCGGTGGGCTCCGCCGCCGCCCTCATGTCGGTCTCCGCGCTCGCGCTGCTGGCCGGCCGCTTCATCGCCAAGCGCGTGCCGCTGAAGACGGTGCAGCGGATCGGCGGGATCTGCATGCTCGGCCTCGCGGTCTGGTCGCTGGTGGAGATCTTCACGGGCTGACCGTCCGCCCCGGGACGACTGGTCAGGATCGGAGAAGCGGGCTCGTACCACCCGGTCGTAGCGTGATGACACCGGCGAGAAACCGGTGGGAACCGGCACCGACGCCGGTGGTATCACGACAACGGAGGAGCCCGTCATGGCCGAAGGCCTCAAGACCATCACCTACCCCGTCAAGGACCTCGCCCGGGCGAAGACGCTGTTCGGCGCACTCCTGGGAGTGGAGCCGTACGTGGACGAGGCGTACTACGTGGGCTTCCGGGCGCCGGGGCGGCCGGAGGTAGGTCTCGACCCCCACGGTCACGCCAAGGGCCTGACCGGTCCCGTCCCGTACTGGCACGTCGCCGACATCAGGTCGAGCCTGGCCGCTCTCGTCGACGCGGGCGCCGAGGTCGTCCAGGACGTCCAGGACGTCGGCGGCGGCCTGCTGATCGCCTCCGTGAAGGACGCGGACGGCAACGACGTCGGTCTCGCCCAGGAGGCGTCCTGAGCAAGGTGACCAACTGCATGCAGCTGCACTAGTTGCACGCTCAATAAATGGCCTTTTCTCTGTTACCGTGCGGACATGGCAGCAGAAACGGCCCCTCCCCCGCTCGAGGACCAGTGGCGGGACATTCTGTCGGTGCACGCCCGCACCATGTGCGAGATCGACCGCGAGCTCCATCCGCACGGTCTGGGCGCCAGTGACTTCGAGGTGCTCGACATCCTCGTGTCGAGCACCTCGGCCGCCGGCGCGGACACGGACTCGGACGCAGACGCGGGCTCGGGCTCCGATGCGGGCTCGGGCCGGCTCGAACAGTGCCGGGTGCAGAACATCGCCGACCGGGTCCATCTGAGCCAGAGCGCCCTGTCCCGCCTGATCGGCCGCCTGGAGAAGGACGGTCTGGTCGAGCGGAGCGTCTGCCGGGAGGACCGGCGCGGGGTCTGGGTGGCCCTTACCCGGAAGGGACGCGACCTGCACACCGAGGTGCGTCCGCTGCAACGCGCGGCCCTGGCCCGTATGTTGACCGACACCGGCTCGGGCTCGGGCTCCGGCTCCGGCTCCGGCTCCGGCTCCGGCTCCGGCTCCGGCTCCGGCTGAATCTCCCCACCGGGCGCGGGAACGGCGTACTGGCACGTCCCCGGGCGAGCACGGTGGAGAAACACCGGGAGCAGCTGGGGTCAGGGACCGGACGTGCCCCTCGGCGCACGCGTTGCGGCAATGCCCGTGCGCGGCCCCGCCCCTCCGGGCATCCTGGACCGGGCATCAGCCTCCCCACAGCGACGACCCGCATGAGGTCACCACGGCCACCCCGGTGCCGTGGCGGCCGAGGGCGCCGTGCGAAGGACCGCGCAGGCTGCGTCAGGGGGCATCACAGTGACCGGCGACGAAGAGCGCAGGACCGGGTTCAGCAGTTACGCGACGCGGCGCGTGGACGAATCCCTCGACGCCATCGCGGACCACTACTACGACCTCCGTCTCGAAGTACCGGGCCGGCCGGAGGACTTCCTCACCCGGCTCAGCGTGGTCGGCCTCGGCTCACTGACCGTGGGCGACGTCAGTTTCGGCACCGAGGTGACGATGGGCTTCACGGAGCCCCGGGTGTACCACGTGGCGGTGCCGCTCACGGGCCGCTTCAGCTGTCGGCAGGGATCCGGGGCGACGGCGTACGCCGTTCCCGGGCGCGCCGTGTTCCTCCATCCGGAGCGCGGGATCCGTGTGGACGACTGGTCGGCCGACTGCCGGGTCCTCACCGTGAAGATCGAGATGCCGGCCGTCCACGAGCGGCTGGAGGCGCTGCTCGGCAGGCCGCCGCGCCCTTTCCCGCGTTTCGAGCCGTACATCGACATCTCCGGTGGTCCCGGGCTCAGTTGGGCGAGCCTCGCACAGTGGTGTCTGCTGGAACAGGACGTGGCGGGCGGGCTGCTGCGCCGGCCCTTGATCCAGGCACGGACCGAGCAGCTCCTTCTCGAAGGGATGCTGTACGCGTCCGGCCATTCCTACCGCGAGGAGCTGGAGGCTCCCGTGCGGGCCCTGCGGCCCGCGACGGTCAGGCGGGTCATGGAGGTCATCGAGGAGCGGCCGGCCGAGCACTACGACGCGGCGCGACTGGCCGCCATATCCCAGGTCGGGGTGCGCGCTCTCCAGGAGGCCTTCCGCAAACACGTGGGAATGTCCCCCACGGCCTACGTCGCCGAGGTGCGCCTGCGGCGAGTGCACGAGGCACTGCTCTCGGCCGATTGCGCGACGGTCACGGTCACGGAGGTGGCGTACCAGTGGGGGTTCGCCCATCTCGGGCGCTTCGCGCAGCGCTACCGGGCCCGGTTCGGGGAGTCACCCGCGCAGACGCTGCGATCCGGGTGACGCGAGGCACCGCGTATTTCGGACAGGGACCGCGCTTCGCGGAGCGATTCCAGCACGACGGAGTCCTACCGTTGATCACGGCGCCCGTGCGCCGGGGATGAGCGGTGTCGGCGCCGTTCATCCCCTGGAACCGTGAACCGGGGCGCGGGAGGGAGCGGGAGCCTGCCCGCACCCCCAGGGCCCGGCCGCTCCCCTCCGTCGTGCGGCCGGGCCCGACCTCGTACGCGTCCCGCGGGCCTCAGGCGTGAGGCCGGGCCAGCAGGGTGCGTACGCCCTGGGAGTCGAGGGTCAGCCCGTTCGGTGAAGTGGCGTCGATGGTCAGCGAGAGGTCACTGGCGGGCCACTGCGCGGCGAGCGTCCCCAGGGGCACCAGCCGGTAGCGCGACACGGACGGCAGCAGTTCCGCCATGGTCACCTCCGAGGTGAACACCGGTACCAGGGGGTCCTCCCCCGGCTGTTCGAGGACGGGCAGCGCCACGACGGTGGGGTCGCCCGCCGTCTCGTCGTCGGCGTCGTCGGGCACCGGGACCAGCACGTCACTACCGGCCAGGGTGTCCAGCGCGGCGCCGTCCTCGGCGTTCGCGGCCAGGGCGCTCAGCGCGCGCTGGGCCTCCACCGTGGCGTTGTCGTTCGAGGAAATCTCCATGGCACATCCAGACGTAGTGGCGAAAACAGGCCGCCCGCGACGTTCTCCGAATCGGGCGGAGCTGATTGCGTACCCGTCATGGGGAGTGCCATGCCCGCTCCATTCATCCATCACCGAACGGTCACGGAACGACCGAAAAGCCGTACGGGAGCAGTCGCGGCCGGTCACAGTCCACGCACCGGACCGGCGGCGCGGGCGTGCTCGCCGAGACATGTCCGCTGCACGGCGAGGGCCGGAAACGGTCCCCGGCCCGCCCGCCGGCACGGCGCGGCGCCGCCCGGTGGGCCGCTTCCGTTCCCGCGGCTGGAGCGCCCGGTGGTGAGAACGGACCAGTAGTGGTGACCGTCGCCCACGCGACGTCCGCTCCGCGCGCCTAGCGTGGACGCATGCCGATGCAACCCTGGTTTCCCGATGCCAAGCTGGGCATCTTCATCCACTACGGCATCTACGCCGTCGGCGGCGCCGCCGAGTCCTGGTCCTTCTACACGGGTGAGATGACGCACGAGCAGTACATGCGACAGCTCGACGGGTTCACCGCCTCGCGCTACGACCCGGACGCCTGGGCCGAGCTGTTCGCCCGGGTCGGCGCCCGGTACGCGGTGCTCACCGCCCGGCATCACGACGGCGTGGCCCTCTGGGACACCGGCCACCGCAACCTCGACGTGGTCCGGGACACACCGGCAGGACGTGACCTCGTCACCGGCTTCGTCGACGCGCTGCGCGCCCGGGACCTCAAGGTCGGCCTCTACTACTCGCACTCCGACTGGAACCACCCGGACTACCCGACCGAGCGGCACCCCGGGCCGCACATCGTGCCGCCCAACGGCTACTCGCACGCCGAGCCCGGCGAGGAGGACCCGAAGGCCTGGGCGCGCTATCTCACGTACCGCGACGGGCAGGTCCGTGAACTCGTCGAGCGCTTCAAGCCCGACGTCCTCTGGTTCGACGGCGAATGGGAGCGCACCGAGGAGCAGTGGCGCATGGGCGAGCTCGCCGACCTGATCCTCGACGGCAACCCGGACACCGTGCTCAACGGCCGCATGCTCAGCCACGGGGACTACGCCACCCCGGAACAGGGCGCCCCGCTCCGGGCCCCGGACGGCCCGTGGGAGCTGTGTCTCACGATCAACGACTCGTGGAGCCACCGGCCGCAGGACCGCGACTTCAAGTCGGTGCGCCAACTGGTGCGGTACTTCACCGAGACCATCGGCATGGGCGGCAACCTGCTGCTGGCCGCCGGCCCACGTGAGGACGGGACGATCCCCGAGGAACAGATCGAACGCATGGAGGGCCTGGGCGGGTGGATCGCCCGGCACTCCGACGCCGTGTACGGGACGGTCGCCGGACTGCCCGCCGGGCACCACTACGGCCCCAGCACCCTGTCCGCCGACCGGCGCACGCTCTACCTGGTGTGCTTCGACGCCCCGCGCGACGCCGTCTCGGTACGAGGCCTGCGCAACCGGGTCCGGCGAGCCACGGTCCTGGGTACGGGTGCCGAAGTGGGGCACCACGTCACGGGTGGCCTCGACACCGTCCCCGGCGTGACCTGGATCGACGCTCCCGCGGCGGCCGACCTGGACGAGCAGGCGACAGTGATCGCCGTGGAACTCGAAGGGGAACTCGACCTCTATACCGGGGCCGGGCGCCTTTGACGGGGTGTCACCCGCTCCTCCCGGCCTGGCCACGGACCCGGCCGGGAGCGAGGCGCCGGGGAAGCCGGGGAAGCGGGGTCCGCGAGCCCTCACGCCCCGTCAAGGGCGCGGGGAGTGGCGCTACCAGCGACAACGCGCCCGCCGACGGCATCGAACCGTCAGCGGGCGCGCTCAGATCGAGGCTCAGGCCAGCGTGGCGAGCGCCGCGTTCAGCGTCGCGGACGGCCGCATGACCGACTCGGCCTTGGCCGGATCGGGCTGGTAGTAGCCACCGATCTCGGCGGGCGAACCCTGCACCGCGTTCAGCTCGGCGACGATCGTCTCCTCCTGCGCGGTGAGCGTCTCCGCGAGCGGTGCGATGACCTTCGCGAGGTCGGCGTCGTCGGTCTGCTTCGCCAGCTCCTGCGCCCAGTAGAGGGCGAGGTAGAAGTGGCTGCCGCGGTTGTCGATGCCACCGAGACGACGGCTCGGCGACTTGTCGTGCTCCAGGAACGTGGCCGTCGCGCGGTCGAGCGTGTCGGCGAGGACCTGGGCACGCGCGTTGTCCGTGGTCTGCGCGAGGTGCTCGAAGCTGGACGCCAGCGCGAGGAACTCGCCGAGGCTGTCCCAGCGCAGGTAGTTCTCCTTGACCAGCTGCTGCACGTGCTTCGGCGCGGAGCCGCCGGCGCCCGTCTCGAAGAGCCCGCCGCCGTTCATCAGCGGGACGACCGAGAGCATCTTGGCGCTGGTGCCCAGCTCCAGGATCGGGAACAGGTCGGTCAGGTAGTCGCGCAGGACGTTGCCGGTGACCGAGATCGTGTTCTCGCCGCGGCGGATGCGCTCCACGGAGAGCTTGGTCGCCTCGACCGGGGCCAGGATGCGGATGTCCAGACCCTCGGTGTCGTGCTCCGGAAGGTACCGCTGGACCTTCTCGATGAGCACGGCGTCGTGGGCGCGGCTCTCGTCCAGCCAGAACACGGCCGGGTCACCGGTGGCGCGGGCGCGGGTGACGGCCAGCTTGACCCAGTCCTTGATCGGGTCGTCCTTGGTCTGGCAGGCGCGGAAGATGTCGCCGGCGGAGACCGCCTGCTGGAGAACGACGTTCCCGGCCTCGTCGACGAGGCGGACCGTGCCGGTGGTGGGGATCTCGAAGGTCTTGTCGTGGCTGCCGTACTCCTCGGCCTTCTGCGCCATCAGACCGACGTTCGGGACGGTGCCCATCGTCGACGGGTCGTAGGCGCCGTTGGCGCGGCAGTCGTCGATGACGACCTGGTAGACACCGGAGTAGCTGCTGTCCGGGAGGACGGCGAGGGTGTCGGCCTCCTGGCCGTCCGGGCCCCACATGTGGCCGGAGGTGCGGATCATCGCCGGCATGGAGGCGTCGACGATGACGTCGGAGGGAACGTGCAGGTTGCTGATGCCCTTGTCCGAGTCGACCATGGCGAGCTCCGGGCCCTCGGCGAGCTCGGCGTCGAAGGACGCCTTGATCTCGGCGCCCTCGGGCAGGGACTCGAGGCCCTTGTAGATGCCGCCGAGACCGTCGTTCGGGGTCAGGCCGGCGGAGGCGAGCGTCTCGCCGTACCGGGCGAACGTCTTCGGGAAGAAGGCGCGCACCACGTGGCCGAAGACGATCGGGTCGGAGACCTTCATCATCGTGGCCTTGAGGTGCACGGAGAACAGCACGCCGTCGGCCTTGGCCTTGGCGATCTGCGCGGTGAGGAACTCGCGCAGCGCGGCCACGTGCATGACGGAGGCGTCGACGACCTCGCCCGCGAGGACGGGTACGGACTCACGCAGGACGGAGGTGGAACCGTCGTCGCCGGTCAGCTCGATGCGCAGGGAGCCGGCCTCGGAGATCACCGTGGACTTCTCGGTGGAACGGAAGTCGTCGACGCCCATGGTCGCGACGTTCGTCTTCGACTCGGAGGTCCAGGCGCCCATGCGGTGCGGGTGGGCCTTGGCGTAGTTCTTGACCGACGCGGGGGCGCGGCGGTCGGAGTTGCCCTCGCGCAGCACCGGGTTCACGGCACTGCCCTTGACCTTGTCGTAGCGGGCGCGGATGTCGCGCTCCTCGTCGGTCTTGGGGTCGTCCGGGTAGTTCGGCAGCGCGTAGCCCTGCGACTGCAGCTCGGCGACCGCGGCCTTGAGCTGCGGGATCGAGGCCGAGATGTTCGGCAGCTTGATGATGTTGGCCCCGGGCGTCTTCGCCAGCTCGCCCAGCTCGGCGAGGGCGTCGGGGATGCGCTGCCCCTCCTCCAGGAACTCGGGGAAGAGGGCGATGATCCGCCCGGCAAGCGAGATGTCACGGGTTTCCACAGTGACACCCGCCTGCGACGCGTACGCCTGGACCACCGGCAAGAACGAATACGTCGCCAGGGCCGGGGCCTCGTCAGTGTGCGTATAGATGATGGTCGAGTCAGTCACCGGGTGCTCCGCTCCACGTCTGCAACATTGCTCGACATCAAGATATCTCGTGACGGGACCCGACCGGACAGGAGGCCGCACAACTGCGCCACGGTCCGGCCGGAGGTCAGTTTCGGGCGGCCTCGCCCGGCGCGGGCGCGACGTAGAGGCGCAGTCGGCCCCCGCGGTGCTGTTCCCAGTCGCGCGCGAACCGGGGCGGCTGTTCCTTCGGCGTCGTGAGGGCCGCGACCGGCTGGCGCTCGGCGGTCCGCGCGATGTCCTCGGTGGTGGTGTTGGCGTTGTGTCCGTGGGTCTGCGCGGAGCGGCATCCCGCGTAGAAGGCGATCGGGGTCGCCCGGTGCCCGGTGATCAGGCACGGCGGCCGTACGCCGAGGCGGCGCAGTTCGGCCGCCGTGCGGGCCCAGTCGCGGTGGCCGGCGACGGTGCGGTCCACGGCCTGGTCGAGCACCGCGTACTGCACGGCCAGGTGTCCCGCGAGGCCGAGGGTCACGAGGGTCGCGGCCACCGGTCGCCTCTTGCGGACCGACGCGGTGACCAGGTGGGTGAGCGCGTAGGCGGCCGGGACGGCGAGCAGCGCGTAGAAGGGCAGCAGGAAGCGCGGAGCGGCGTATCCGATCATGAACAGGTACGGGATGCCGGCCGTCGTGGCGCAGGCGAGCGGCAGGAGTGTGCGGGTGGTGCGCCCGGCCCTGACGGCGACCGCCAGCCCCGCGGCGGCGAGGAGCGGCAGGACGAACCACCAGGCGACCATCCACGCGGCCGGTACCGATCCGGTGCACGGACGGCAGAGGGATCGTCCGCCCAGGCTGCGCAGCTGGTCGAGGACGGCGATGTTCCAGCCCAGGCCGCCCTGGATTCCCGACGCGTCGGCGAGCCGGGCTCCCAGGCCGCCGAAACCGAGGTGCGCCTCGACGATCCACTCGGCGGCGCCGGACGCGAGCCCCGCCGCGCAGGCCAGGGGCAGTGCCGGTCGCCGCCACCCGCGGGAGCACGCCAGTACGGCGAACAGCGGGAGGGAGATCCAGACGGCGTCGGTGGGCCGCATCCACGCCATCAGTGCCGCGCTCGCCCCGAGGCCCCACAGTGCCGCCCGGTCGCGGTGGTCGGCCCGGGCGCGCAGGAAGCAGCCGACGCCGGCGAGGGCGCCGATGGCGACCCAGTAGTTGGGCATGGCCTGGGGGCCGTAGAAGAGGGTCACCCACAAGGTGGAGAACAGGGCGCCCGCGGCGCCCAGGACACGGGCGGGAAAGAGCCCGCGCCAGGCGCGCAGGGCCAGGTAGAGGCCGAGTCCGGACAGCAGTGCCAGACAGATCCTCAGCAGTGACGTCGAGGAGGACCAGGAGGCGATCGGCGCGACCAGCAGGGAGACACCGCGGGCGCGCGGAGCGCTGAAGAACGCCGCCGGGGCGTGTCCGCTCACCTGGCTGACGTACACCGACTCGTCCCAGCCGAGGCCCATCGTGGGGCGCACGAGGACCAGTTGGGCCAGAGTGAAGGCGACCGCGACCACCGCCGGCCACCTCCGGTCCGTGGCGTCCGGTCCGATCCGCACGGTCGGCAGCGCACGGGACCGCTCCGCTCCGGCGAGCGGGGCGTTCAGGGTCCTGGCCATCGTCCACCCTTCATCCCCGCGGGCCGCAGGGCTCTTTCCGTGCCGCACGGCAGGGAACGCAAGGTGATCACCTGATAAGCAGCAAACGTGGACAAATTACCCTGAGGGTTTCGGATGCGCAGGACGAGGACGCTCAGATGCCGGAGCATCTCCGCGTCGGCGGTGACCAGAACCAGCCGCTTCTTCGTCGTGCTCCGGCGGTGGCGGGAGCGGCTTTCCCGCCCCAACCTCCCTCACGGAAGGGCCACTTGCCGCCGCTTCTCGCACCGCCCTCGCTACGCTCTCCGGCGTGTGCGCAAACATCATGGTCGCTGAAGACGACGCGAAGCAGGCCGAACTGGTGCGCCGGTACCTGGAGCACGAGGGGCACTCGGTCGTGGTCGTCGAGGACGGCCGTACGGCTCTTGAGGAGGTCCGGCACCGGGAGCCGGACCTGCTCGTCCTCGATGTGATGATGCCCCGGGCCGACGGTCTGGACGTGGTCAGGATCCTGCGCGCGGAGAGCCGGGAGGTGCCGGTGCTCATGCTCACGGCCCGCAGTACCGAGGACGACCTGCTGCTCGGTCTGGATCTCGGCGCCGACGACTACATGACCAAGCCGTTCAGCCCTCGTGAGCTGATGGCCCGGGTGCGGACACTGCTGCGCCGCAGCCGGGGTTCCGCCGCACCGGCGACGCCCTCCTCCGCCCCCGGCCCCGCGCCCACCGCCCAGGACGAGGCGCTGTCGGTCGGCACGCTCAAGGTCGATCCGGTCCGGCACGAGGTGTCGGTCGCGGGGACGCCGGTCGTGTGCACACCCGGCGAGTTCCGCATCCTCGTCGCGATGGCGGCGGAACCCGACCGCGTCTTCACGAGGCAACGGCTCCTCGAGGAACTGCACGGCTTCGACAAGTACATCAGTGGCCGCACCGTCGACGTGCACGTCATGAACCTGCGCAAGAAGATCGAGCGCGCCCCGCGGCGCCCGACCCGGCTGCTCACCGTCTTCGGTGTCGGCTACAAGCTGACGGACCCCGCGAAGAAGGCACCCCGTGCGTCGTCGTGACGAGCGGACGCGGCTGCCGCTGCGCCGGAGCCTGCTCGGCCGGCTGCTGACCGTGTCGGCACTGGTGGCCTCGTGTTCGGTCGCCGCCACCGCGTGGCTCGCCGTGCAGACGACGTCCGGCGCGATCCGCCAGGAGCAGGGGCAGAACCTCAGCGCCGACGCCGAGATCTACAACACCCTGCTCGGCTATGCGGCCACCCACCCGGGCTGGGAGGGGGTCGACGGCACGGTGCGACGGCTGGCCCGGAAGTCCGAACGCCGGATCGTGCTGACCACCCAGGACCGGCGGCCGCTCTTCGACTCCTCCGACGAGCCGGGCGGTGGCTCCGCCCCCGCTTCTTCCGCCCCGCTGCCACCTCAGGCCTCGGCGGTCGTGGACCCGCTGTCCGTCGACACCGTCCTGGTGCCCGACGCCGCCTCGGCGGGCGAGGACCGCGTCGATCCACGCGCGGTGGGTCCCTTCCTGCTGCCCGCGAAGGAACGCGAGGTCGTGCGCAGGGCCACTGCCAAAAGCGTGGAGTGCCTCGGTACGGCGGGCATCGCCGCCGACATCGTTGAGAGCCCGAGCGGGCGGTCCCGCGTCCAGTTCGTCAGCAGTGAGACCGACCGCGACATGGAACTGAGGTGTCTGACGACCTTCTCGTCCGGTCCCACGGCGACCGAGAGGAAGGCCCTGCGCGCACTCGGCCAACTGGCCGACGCCTGTCTGAAGCGGCAGGGCCGCACGGGCGTGAGACTGAACCTGGACCTGTCCTGGGACCGGGGATACGGGTCGGACGACCGGGATCTCGGGCAGTCGGCCGAGCTTCCCCCGACCACTGGGAACCTCACCGACAAGGAGGCGGCGGCGCTGGCCGAGAAGATGGCGGCCGACGAGAAGACGGCGCTGGCGGAAGCGGCCAGGCGGAAGGCGACCGGGGCCGGCGGGCTCGCCGACCGCCCGCCCGCCGCGCGCAGCAGCAAGCACGACCGGGCCATCGCCTCCTGCGTCGGCAGCGCCCGACGCGAACAGCTCACGTCCTATGTCGCCGCGCCCGCGCTGCTGTTCATCGACAGTCCCGACGCCGTCAGCGTGCCCGGCTTCGATCTCTCACCGTCCAACACGGCACGCATCGCGGGGGTCACGGCCCTCGTCCTCGCCCTCACCGTCGGCGCCTCGGTCCTCGCCGGAGCCAGGCTCGTACGACCGCTGCACGCGCTCACCGGCGCCGCTCAGCGGATGCGGGACGGCCTGGACTCGGCGCCCGTGCCGGTCGGCTCGGACAACGAGATCGGGCGGCTGGCGGCGACCTTCAACGACATGGCCGCCCACCGGGCCAGGCTGGAGGAGCAGCGCAAGGTGATGGTCAGCGACGTCGCCCATGAGCTGCGTACCCCGTTGAGCAACATCCGTGGCTGGCTGGAGGCGGCACAGGACGGTCTGGCCGAGCCGGACCTGGCGTTCGTGTCCTCGCTCCACGAGGAGGCGGTGCAACTCCAGCACATCATCGACGATCTGCAGGATCTGGGGGCGGCCGACGCGGGCGCGCTGCGCCTGCACCTGGAGCCCGTACGCGTCGACGATCTGCTCGGCCAGGTCGCCGCGGCCCATCAAGGGCTGGCCGAGACCGCGGGCGTCACCCTGACGGTGTCCCCGGTGGCGCCCGGCGCCCCGCTTCCGCCGCTCGACGCCGATCCCGTACGGCTGCGTCAGGCCGTCAGCAACCTGCTCTCCAACGCGGTACGGCACACACCGTCCGGTGGCAGGGTGACGCTGCGCGCGTTCGTCACCGGCTCCGGGGACGAGGTGGCCGTGGAGGTGTCCGACACGGGCGGTGGTATCCCGGAGGCCGACGTGCCCCACGTGTTCGACCGATTCTGGCGGGCGGAGAAGTCCCGCAACCGGAGCACCGGCGGCAGCGGCCTCGGGCTGGCGATCGTCCTCAAGCTCGCCGAGGCCCATGGCGGCAGGGCGAGCGTGACCAGTACCGAAGGGCAGGGCTCGGTCTTCACCCTGTGGCTGCCGACCGCGCCGGGCGGGGCCGGGCGGGAGGGGCCCGGGAAGGCCCCGGCACGACCCTGATGCGATGGGCATGACGCTCTGACAGCTTCTTCACAAGTGATCGCCAGTCTGGGGCCGAGCCCGGAACCTGGTGCGGCTCGGCATCCAGGTACCACCGAGGCCGGGCTGGAACTGGAGCCATACATGTCCCACCGTCACACGCTGCGTCTCGCCGTGCTGACCGCCGTCGCGGCCGGCGCGATGCTCGTCCCCGCCGCCGCGGCCGTCGCCGACGACCCGACTCCCTCGGCCACCGAGGGCAAGGACGGCCTCACGGCCAAGGAGAAGGCCGACGCCGACAGGAAGACGAAGGAGCGCGAAGCCCGCAAGGCCCAGGCCGCCAAGGACCTCCCCCGGGGTGGCGTCGCTGCGGGCGAGGCCCCGGCCGAGGGCAACGGCAGCACCGCCCTCATCGGTTCGGCCACCGGGGCCCTGTTGCTCGCCGGGGCGGGCACCGTCGTCCTGCGCCGCCGCTCGGCGGGGCGGCGCGACGGCTGATCCGGCCCGACGGCCGACTCGGCACACCAGTGGCGCCGCCCTTCGCCGGGCGGCGCCACCGCGCATTCACCCGGTCCCGCAGTTCCTGCTCTGGAGTCCGTTGTGTCCTCTGCACGCCCACCGGTACGGCGCCACGCCGCCCTGCCGGCCCCTGCCCGTGCCGCCCTCGTCGTATCCGCGCTGGTCGCCGTGCTCACCGGCTGTTCATCCGCTCCCGACCGGACCGAACCGGCCGCCCCGAACTCGCCTGCCGCGGCCGGCGCCCCCTCACCCGGCGCCACAGAGGGCACCGGGGCCACGCAGCCGCCCGTCCCCACCGAGGTCGCCATCCCCTCGATCGGGGTCACCAGTTCCCTGATGGAGCTCGGTCGCAACGCGGACGGAACCGTGGAGGTCCCCCCAGCCGAGAAGGGCATGACCGCCGGCTGGTACATCGGCGGATCCGTGCCCGGTGAAGTCGGTCCGGCCGTCATCATCGGCCACAACGACACGCGCTTCGGCAAGGCGGTCTTCCACGACCTCAAGAAGATCACCAAGGGCGCGGACATCACCGTCACCGACGACCGGGGCGAAGCGGCGCACTTCACCGTCACGGGCACCGAGAGCGTCAACAAGAACGCCTTCCCCACCGACAAGGTGTACGGCCCCACCGAGGACCGCGCCCTGCGACTGGTCACCTGCGACGGCGACTTCGACGCCGAGGGGCACCCGGTGAACAACCTCATCGTCTACGCGACGCTGGACTGACGGCCGGCCCGGTGCGCGACCGCGCGTCGGTTCCGGCGCTCGGCCGCGGCCACGGACAGACACGGGTCCCCCGGCCAGGAGCGGATGCCCCGGAACGCGTGCGGCGACGGGCCGGTGCACGGAGCGAAGCATGCACACCCTCTTGACGTGTCCATTTCCGTCATCAAGCATGCCCTGAACTCGATTCCTTCTGATCGGTTCTGTTTGCCTCCGTGTTGTGGAAGGGAGTGTCGTGTCTGATCGGCATCGCATCGTCCGGGCATTGGCCCCAGCGGTTCCCCTGGTACTCGGTGCGAGTCTCGTGGCCGCCCCGGCGGTGAGCGCACAGTCGCCACCGCCGAACGCGGTCACCGTGCGGATCGACCCGTCCTACCAGCAGCAGGAGTTCGAGGGGTGGGGGACGAGTCTCGTCTGGTTCGCCAACGCCACGGGCCGCTATCCGGAACCGATCCGAAGACGGCTCGTCGACATGCTGTTCGGCGAGGACGGCCTCGGTCTCAACATCGCCCGCTACAACATCGGTGGCGGCAACGCCCCGGACGTCCGCAAGGACTACATGAAGACGGGCGCGACCATGGAGGGCTTCTGGAAGGCCCCCGAGGGAACCACCCGGCAGGACACGGACTGGTGGGATCCGGACAACCCGGACCACTGGGACTGGAACGCCGACGCGGGCCAGCGCTGGTGGGTGGACCAGATCAAGGACAAAATCACCCGCTGGGAGTCGTTCAGCAACTCACCTCCCTGGTTCCAGACCGTCAGCGGCTACGTCTCCGGAGGCCTCGACTCCAGCGCGGACCAGATCCGCACGGACCGCGTCGACGACTTCGCCACCTATCTGGTGCGCGTGACCGAGCGGATGGAGAAGGCCCACGGCATCGAGTTCGACACCATCGCCCCGCTGAACGAACCCAACACCCCTTACTGGGGTACGCAGATCGGAGCGGACGGTCAGCCCACGGGCGGACGTCAGGAGGGCGCGCACGCGGGACCCGCGCTCCAGGAGAAGGTGCTCCTCGCCCTCGACAAGGCCCTCGACGGGGCACGGACCGACGCCGAGATCTCCGCGATGGACGAGACCAACCCGAGCATCTTCACCCAGAACTGGAACGCCTACGGCCCCTCCGCGCGAGCCGCCGTCCCCCAGCTCAACGTGCACACCTACGGCACGGGCATGCGCACCAGCGCCCGTGACATCGCCAAGGGCGCGGACAAGAAGCTCTGGATGAGCGAGGTCGAGGGCACCTGGGGCACCGGAACCGACTTCACGGGCATGGACCCCGGGCTCGGGATCGCCACGCGCATGGTCGAGGACATGCGTGAACTGGAGCCCTCCGCCTGGGTGTTCTGGCAACCGGTCGAGGACGCCGCCCCGCAGGCAGCGGCCGGCAAGAACTGGGGCAGCATCCACGTCCCGTTCAACTGCACGGCCGCGGACACCCTGGAGACCTGCCCCGTCCGGGCCAACTCCAAGTTCCACACCATCCGCAACTTCACCCACCACATCCGGCCCGGCGATCACTTCGTGAAGGTCGACGATCCGTCCAGCGTCGCCGCCGTGCGGAAGTCGGGCCGTGCGGCGACCGTGGTGCACGTGAACAGCGGCACGGCCGCGCGCTCCGTCACCCTGGACCTCTCGCGCTTCGGCAAAATCTCCCCGCGGGCCTCCGTCACCCCCGTGGTGACCAGCGCCGACGGCGCGCTCGTACGCGGCACCGCGGTCCGGGTGAACGACCGCTCGGCCACGCTCGCCGTTCCCGCGAAGTCGGTCACGACGTTCCTGGTCGAGGGCGTCGGCGGCGTGGCGGAGGACGCGGCCCTCGTGCAGCGCGGCCACCTCTACCGGCTCCAGGGCGCACAGAGCGGGAAGTCTCTGGCACCATCGGAGGACGGCAGCGGTGTCGTCCTCCGTACGACCGACGCCGACAGCCCCCAACAGCTGTGGTCCGTCCGGCAGTTGACGCGCGGCACCGACAACCGCGAGCGGTACACCCTCACCACCGCCCAGGGCGGCAGACGGCTCGCCGTACGCGACAACCAGGCCGTCCTCGACGAACCGGGCACGGCAGGCGGCAAGGTCGCCGAAGCCGCTCAGTGGATCATGTCGACGACGGGGGACGGCAGTTGGACGTTCGTGAACGCCGCGACCGGCCGCCTGCTCGACGTCACCGGGCAGTCCTCCGCCGACGGCGCCACGGTCTCCACGTACACGCCGACGTCGGCGGCCAACCAGCGCTGGGCCGTCACCGACGAGACGGTGCTGCGCACCGAACCGGCCGAGGTGTTCACCGTTCCCGGTCTGCGGCCGACGCTGCCGCAGACGGTGACGCCGGTGTTCCGGGACGGCGCCCGGGGCTCCCTCCCCGTGGTGTGGAAGCTTCCGCCGGACCGGAAATGGCGTGATCCGGGGACGGTACGCGTGAAGGGCGAGGCGACCGATCCCCTCGGGCGCACGATTCCCGCGAAGGCGGTCGTCACCGTCGACACGATCGCCTCGACGCTCCCGGGCCGCGCCAAGACCTACGTGGGCGGCACGCCGCAACTGCCTTCCACGGTCACCGGCGTGGGCCGGCACGGCGGCCGGACCGACCTTCCGGTGAGCTGGAACGCGGCGCCCGACGGGGCGTTCGACGCGACCGGTGTCGTGACCCTGCACGGCGTCGCACGGATCATCGGAGGCGACACGGCGGTCGCCACCGTACGGGTACAGGTCACCGAACCCGTGGCGACCAATGTGGCACCCGACGAAGACGTCTCCGTCGCCGCGACGTTCACCGAGAGCGGGTACTCCGCGGAGCGACTGCGCAACGGCAACACGTCCGAGAAGGCCTGGTCCAACTGGAAGCCGGGGAACACCAAGAACCCGTCCGACACCGTCACCTTCACGCTGCCACAGGCCCGCGACCTGAACCGGATCGTCGCGCACTTCCACCGCGACGGGAGCACCGCCTCCTTCCCCGGGAGCCTGAAGGTGCAGGTGCGGGCGGCCGACGACGGTCCGTGGGTCGACGCGAGCGACACCGTCGCGGTCGGCACCGAGGGCACACCGGTGGTCGACGTCCCCCTGGAAGCCGGGCCCTCCACCGGGGTGCGCGTGGTGATGACCGCGCGTCAGGGCGGCTACATCACGATGAGCGAGATCGAGGTGTACGCCAGGACGCCCGGCTCCTCCGCCGACGCCGCCGCCGCTTCCGTCGAGGTCGCCGGGAAACCGGTCACGTCGTTCGACCCCGACACGACCACCTATCGGGTCGTCACCGACGACCCGAAGCGGAGCGTGGTCACGGCGACGGCACGCGACCCCTACGCGACCGTGACCGTGGACCGGACCACCGAGTCCGGGAAATCGTCGGCGGTCGTCTCCGTGACCAGCGAGGACGGATCGAAGACAAGGAAGTACAGGATCGACCTCGTACGACGCTGAGGCGCACCTCCCCACTGGCAGAGCACCGCGCACGAGGTCCGCACCAAGGATGGTCGGCGTTGCGTGCGGTGATCGGCGAACACCGGTCAGGAACACGTCCACACCGGTACGGTGCCTGCCAGATGGGGAGTGCCGCACCCAGCCTCTCAGCGGTCGTCTCTCCGCTGCCTCGGCGCTCGGCCTCTCTGTTGCTTTCTGCCTTCCTCAGCCCGGCACTTCCAGCTCGATACCGCCGATCCGGTGGCTCAGTCGCCGGTCGGACCGGGTTCCGACGCGTCGGGCGCCTTTGAGGTTCTTCACAAAGGCCTTGCGCTGGGCCGGGCTCACGGAACGCCAGCGCAGTTCGAGGACCGGGCGCACCGGAGGGATGAGCTCCCGTACCAGCTCGTCGGCCTGGGCGAGGCCCGTCTCGTAGTCGTTGTCCGGCCGATATACGAGGTCGAGGTCGACCGACGGCTCGGTGCCGCCGGCCTGGCGGTGGCACGCCGTGAGCCACTCGGCGATCCAGTCGAGCGCGATCCGCACCCTGGACGAGATCTGTTCCTGCCACGCGCCGAGGTAGGGCGCGTTCACCGACTCCGCCGTCACCTCCTCCGGCATCACGATCAGCCCGCGGACAGCGGTGCCGAGCAGCTCGACGTGGATGCGCGGCCACAGGCCGCTCGCGTCGATCCGGAAGCGGGGAAAGTGTCCGGCCATGCCGATCCCCGTCCGCAGCTGAGCCCAGTTCATCGCGTCGACCGGTGGCCGGTCGGGCGTGTACGGCCCGGTGGTCCGGTGCCCGAGTTCACCGGCGCGCATCATGAACACGGCCGCGAACTCCTCGCCTCGCAACGTCATGCTCACGGGGAAGAACACGCCGATCTCCGCCATGAACGCCTTGCCGGTGATCAGGGTTCCGATGTTCGACCCGCCCGGGATCATCGCCGCCTCCTCCATCGCCACCGCGCCGGCTTCTCCGGCGTCGGCACCTGCACCCGTACGCTGTCCAGCTCGCTCTGGACGGCGAGGGTGTCCGGGTGGTCGTCGCCCAGCCTCAGCCGCCGTTTCGCCAGCACCTCGCGCAGGACCGGCTCGGCTTCACCCGGTCGCCCGAGCCGGTGGTGCACGCGCGCCAGCCCCACCCGGGCGTCGAGCGTCCGGCCGTCGTCGCGGCCGAAGCGCTTCACGAGCCGGGGCAGCAGATCGTCGTACATCCGTTCTGCTTCCGCCTGCTCACCGCTCGCCGTGAGCAGGGACGCGAGCACCGCCGTCGCCTCCAGGGCGGCCGGGTGGTCCGGCCCCAGGTCCTGTGCGCGCTCTCCCGTCACCGACCGGACCAGGGCCAGGGCCTCCGGCTGCCGGTGCAGGTCGGTGAGGACCGCGGCCCAGCCGAGCATCGCGCCCTGGGTCTCGACGTGCCCGGCGTCCCAGAGGTGGGAACGGACGTCGACGACGAGTTGCCACGTGTGCTCGGCCGCGGCCAGGTCGCCCTCGCGGTGCAGGACCGGGGCGGCCTCGGCGAGCGTGACGAGGTCGTCCTGGAGCTGCTCGGCGAAGTAGTTGGCCCAGAACGCCTCGGACCGGTTCAGCTCTGCCTCCGGTCGCAGGAGCAGCGCGAGCCGTTCGGCCGTGCTCGGTGTCCGGGTGGGCTCCCGGGCCGCCGCGTCCTCGGCCACGAAGCGCACGTACAGCCGGTAGCCGGTGTCGGAACGCGCAAGGATCTTGTCCAGTTCGCGGGCGAGCTCCAGGGTGCGGGTGACGGCGTGCCGCTGCCGGTCGCCGAGGCGGGCGAACGTCTCGACGAGCGCCGGGCGGCTGTCCGCCCGGGAGGGCAGCGGAACGGCGACCTCGGCCCGAAGTTCGTCGAGCGTGGACTCGGCCTCCGGCCGGAGGGAACCGGTCGCCGAGCCGAAGTCGTACTCCCAGTCCAGGGTCCAGGTCAGCAGGCGCCCGTACTCGTCACCGGCGAGCAGCAGGGTGCCGTCGGGGGCCAGGGCCACGTGCGTGACCGCGCTTGAGAAGCCGGTGAAGGAGCGTAGCTGCCTGCCGGTCGTGAGGTCCCACAACCGGGCCGTCCGATCCTCCCCGCCCGACGCCGCGAGCCGGAAGTCCGGTGTGACGGCCAGACTCCGCACGATGCCGGTGTGCCCGGCCAGGACGTGGACGCAGCGAGCACCCCCGACGTCCCACAGCCGGACGGTGCCGTCCACCGAGCAGGACAGCAGCCGTCGGGCGTCCGGACTCGGCAGGACGTCGACCACGGCGTCCGTGTGCCCGGCGAGGACGACCTCGCAACTCCCGTCGGCGGTCCGCCAGACCCGTACCGCGGCGTCGGCCCCACCGGTGACCACGAACCGGCCGTCGTCGGCGAACCGTGCCGCGCCGATCCATTCGTCGTGCCCGCGCAGCACCCACCGGAGCTCGCCCTCGCGCAGATCCCAGATCTTCACGCTGACGTCCTGGCCCCGGGAGAGCCCGTAGCGGTGATCAGCGCTGACGGCCACGTCCAGCACCGCCCCCGGGTGCGCCTCCCAACGCCCGATGGCCCGGCCGCTGCCGATGTCCCAGGCCACGACCAGTCCGTCGGCGGTTCCCGAGAGAGCCACTTGGCCGTCCTCGCTGACCGCGACGTAGTACACGTTGTCGCGGGGACTGATGAACAGCTGGACGATGTGTCTGTCCCGCGGGTCCCAGGCGACGACCCGGCCGTCCTCGCCCCCGGACACCGCGAGCCGTCCGTCGGAGGTCATCGCCAGGGCGCTGATGTGGCCGGTGTGCAGGCTGAGCGTGTGCAGCAGCTGCCCGGTCCCGACGTCGAAGACCCACGCTTCGGCGGCGTTCCCGGCGCGGGCGAGCGCGGTGGGGCTGCGGCCGCTGAACTCCAGGGCCCACGACCGGCCGTCCTCCGGGACGATCCTGCCCGCGGACCAGGCGTCGGCGAGCCCGGTCCGGCGGCCGAGGGCGCCGAGACGGCGCCAGAGGCGTACCGGATCGGCGTGACGCCGGTGTCCGGGCAGTGCGCGGGCGGCGCGGATCCGGTCGGCTGCCTCGTCGAGCTGCCCGGCGCCGGCCAGTGTGACCGCCTCTGTCAGGAGCGTGGCCGCCCGGGCGGCGACGGCGGCGACGTCCGGGGCTTCGTGGGGGCGGACGTAGCTCCACGGGGCCGGCGGTCCCGGGGGCGGCAGGTGCCACACCCGTACGGACCTGCCCTCGGCGGTCACGGCGACCCGCCCGGCCGCGCTCAGTTCGACCTTCTTGGTGTCGGGCGCCGGGTCCAGGGACAGGCGGCACCGGCCGCTGTGCAGGTCCCACACCCGCGACGGCTCGTCGCGGCCGCCGCTGGAGAAGCCGACCGTGCCGTCCGCGTCGACGGCGATCTGCCCGTGGCCGGTCTTCAACTCCCGCCGGGCCTCGCCCGATGCGAGATCGACCAGCTGGACGCCGGTGCTGCCGAGGCCGACGACGGCGAGGCGACCGTCGCCGCTGAACCGCGCCGACATCCGGGTGCCGTCGAACCGGTGCACCAGCTCGCCCGTACGGACGTCGTACACCGAGGTCGTGCGGCGCTGGTGGTCGATGACGGAGCACAGGGTGCCCCGGGCGCCGAGAGCATCCGCCGCCTTCTCGAACTGCCGGCCGTCCAGGGGTTCGCCCGTGGTCAGGTCCCAGGTGACGGTCTCCCCTTCGAAGCCACTGGTGACCGCGTGCCGCTGGTCCGCCGTCAGCGCAACCAGGCCCACCCAGCTGGGGTGGCCGGGCAGCTCGAATCCGGCCGCGGCTTCGAGGTCGAGCACGAGCGCCCGCCCGATTCCCCCGCCGACGACCACGAGCTGTCCGTCGTCGCGCACCGCCAGGGCCGAGGCGCGGTACCCGTCGATCTCGAACCGCTGCCGGCACTCCCTCGCGGGGACGTCCCAGACGCGCACCCCGCCGGAGCCGTCGGCCGAGACAGCGACCTGGCCGTCCGGGGTCAGCGCGAGGGCGGTGATCCAGTCCTCGTGCTCCTCCGGCAGGACGGACTGCGCGGGCGAGGACGCGCCTTCGACCGACGCGAGCGCGGCGGCGATCTGCGGGTCGCCGGGCGTCCTCGCTGCCGCGTCCCGCAGGAGGGCGGCCGCCGCGAGCGGGTCGCCGCGTTCCCGGTGCACCAGCGCGAGCAGGTATGTCCCGACGCCGTCATCCGGGTCCCCGAACCGCACGGATTCCAGTTCGTCGACCAGTTCGACGTCGGTGACCGTCCCGGTCCGCCACCGGTGCAGCCCGCGGTTGTAGCGGGCGTGCGGGTGGTGCGGATCCGCCCGCAGAGCCCGGGTCCACAGCTCCTCGGCACTGTCCCGGCGGCCGAGGTCCAGCAGGGACAGTGCGTGGTTGGACAGACCGTCGGCGAGCAGGGTGGCCGCCGCCGGGACACGCCGGGGGTACGGGCCGACCTCCCGCTCGTGCACCCGGATCAGGCGCTCCGCGAGCGGCCCCAGCCGGCCGGGGCGCGCGGCCGGGTCCTCGGTGAAGCACTCCCGCAGCAGGTCCGCCACCTCGACCGGCACCGGCAGGATCGCGTCCGGGACCCCGGTGCGGGCGATGCCGTCGAGGACGGTGCCCGCCGCGGTCCCGTCCGGGTCCGGTGGCCGGCCGAGGAACATTTCGAGGACGGTGACCGCCCAGGACCAGATGTCCGTGGCCGTCGTGAGCCCGCCCGGCGACCGCGCCTGTTCGGGCGAGCAGTACGCGGGAGTCAGGCCGCCGCGGCTGACGAACGGATCGGCGTCCCCGGCGTCCTCCCCGGTGACCATGCGGGCCCGGGCCATTCCGAAGTCGGTGACCTTGACGGTGCCGTCCCGGTCGAGCATCACGTTGGCGGGCTTGACGTCCTGGTGCACGACCCCGTTCTCGTGCGCGTGGTCGAGCCCCCACGCGGACTGGACGGCGACGTCCAGCAGCGATCCCAGGGGATCGTTCCCGTAGAGGCTCCGGCTCCGGACGGCCTCGGCCAGGCTGCCGCCGTCCGCCCACTCGGCGAAGACCCGGGGCACGCCGTCGAGGGTGCGGACGTAGACGCAGTTCGCGATGTGCGGGTGCAGGCCCAGCCCGACCCACACCTCGGCTTCCCGTTCGAAATCCCTGATCGCGTCCGGCGAGCGGGCCAGGGCCCTGCGCGGGGTCTTCACCGCCAGGTCGATGTCCCAGCCGCGGTGCCGGACCCGGTGCACCAGTCCCATGCCACCGGTGCGCACCACGTCCAGCACCTCGTAGAGGCCGAGGATCAGGTCTCCGCGCTGCCAGGCCTCCATCGCCGTCAGTCGACGATGGCGACGTACACCGGCGTCCCGAGCAGCACCGACCCGGCCGTGCCGTCCGGCCTGTCCCCGTGCAGCAGTCGCTTGGCCACGAACTCGACGTTCTGCGCCGGCCAGCGCAGGCTCGCCACGGCGCCCTGCACCCGGGCGAGCGCGGCGCGGTCGGCCCGGTCGAGGTCGCCGTCCACCGCGTCGGCGACGTACTCGTCCTCCAGGTCCGACGTGGCTCCCAGCCCGTCGAGCATCGACGACATCATCGAGCGCCCCACCCCGTGCGCCTCGGCGTCCGGGACGGAGTCGCAGACGTGCCGGTACGAGCCGCCCAGCCCGACGACGGTGTCCTCGCTCCGCCCGCCGAAGAACACCAGCGAGGACGTGGGATCGCCGGGGAACGCTCCCCAGCGCATCGGCAGCAACCCCCAGAAGAACTGACCCGGCTCGTCCACCGAGCCGAGATCACCGTGGTCGCGCAGGTACCCGACAACGGTCTCCAGCCGGCCGATCCGGTCGTCGGACGGGCTCTCGGTCGTCCGCCTCGCCGACAACACCGAGAGGTTCACGCCCAGTTCCGTCGTGCGCTTCGCTCCGCCCCTGGGGTCGATCTGCGGCAACAGCATGTTGACCTTGCTGTCGCTGACGTACACGTAGTAGCTGAACGACATGGCCAGCTCCCTCCCAGGCATGGACCGCTCCCAGCGTAGCGATCACCGCCCGGTACGAGCCATCAGATGCGTGAGGCGGGCACCTTGAGGTGCACTGAGCATCTCTCCGCGAGCGGGCATGGTGGTCACACGCACTCACGCTCCGAACTATGTTGTCCCACCACATGTTTGCCTGACCTGCCGGTTTCTACGGTGTGCCGACACGTACACGTCCCCGCAACCGTCCGGAAGTGGCGCCCATGACCTCCGCAGCAACCGCTCCCCCACCTCCCGCCAGTCTCAAGCGCATCGTCGCCGCGTCCCTCATCGGCACCACCATCGAGTGGTACGACTTCTTCCTCTACGGTTCCGCCGCCGCGCTCGTCTTCAACAAGCTGTTCTTCCCGGGCTCCGACCCGCTCGTCGGCACTCTGCTGTCTTTTCTGACGTACGCCGTGGGCTTCGCGGCCCGGCCGGTCGGGGCGCTCGTCTTCGGGCACTACGGCGACCGGCTCGGGCGCAAGAAACTCCTGGTCCTGAGCCTGCTGTTGATGGGCGGGGCGACCTTCGCGATCGGGCTGCTGCCCACCCACGCGACCATCGGTACGGCGGCCCCCGTGCTGCTGACCGTGCTGCGCCTCGTACAGGGCTTCGCGCTGGGCGGGGAGTGGGGCGGCGCCGTCCTGCTGGTCTCGGAACACGGGGACGCGCGGCGGCGCGGGTTCTGGGCCTCGTGGCCGCAGACCGGGGCGCCCGCCGGGCAGTTGCTGGCGACGGGTGTGCTGTCACTGCTCACCGCCGTACTCTCCGACGCCGCCTTCACCTCCTGGGGCTGGCGCATTCCCTTCCTGTTGTCGGGCGTGCTCGTGATCGTCGGATTGTGGATTCGTCTCTCTGTCGATGAATCGCCGGTTTTCAAGGAGGCCCTGGCCCAGGCCGAGGCCCGCAAGGCGGCCCGGGGCGGAGCCGCCGAGAAGCTGCCGCTGGTGTCTGTGCTGCGGTACCACTGGCGGGACGTCCTGATCGCGATGGGCGCCCGCATGGCGGAGAACATCAGCTACTACGTGATCACCGCCTTCATCCTCGTGTACGCCACCACGTCGACCGGCCTGTCCAAACAGACCGCGCTGAACGCGGTGCTCATCGCGTCCGCGGTGCACTTCGCCGCGATCCCGGCCTGGGGCGCTCTGTCCGACCGGATCGGCCGACGGCCGGTGTATCTGCTGGGTGCCGCCGGCGTCGGCCTGTGGATGTTCCCGTTCTTCTCGCTCATCGACACCGGGAGCTTCGGGAACCTGGTCCTCGCCGTGACCGTGGGCCTGGTCCTGCACGGAGCCATGTACGCCCCGCAGGCCGCCTTCTTCTCGGAGATGTTCGCGACCCGCATGCGCTACTCCGGTGCCTCGATCGGCGCGCAGTTCTCCTCGGTCGCGGCGGGCGCGCCCGCGCCGCTCATCGCGACCGCGCTGCTGGCGGACTACGACAGCTCGACTCCGATCGCCCTGTACGTGATCGGGGCCGTGGTGCTGACACTGATAGCGGTCGGAGTGGCCAAGGAGACCCGGCACCGCGACCTCGCGGACGTCGACGCGCAGGGCGAGTCCGAGCCGCCCCACGGGCAGGCCTCGAAGGAGTCGGCTCACGCCGCGGACGCCCCTGCCGTCTGAGGCGGTGTGCGTCGGACCCGGCCCCCGTACGCCCCGTGCGTGCGGGGGTCAGTGCCGTCCCGAAGACGCCGTGGACGACAACCGGTGCAGGCGCAGGGCGAGTTGGATCTCCAGGACGCGGGCCGGGCTCTGCCACTCGGGACCGAGCAGCCGTCCCACTCTTTCCAGGCGCTGCGCGACCGTGTTGACGTGGACGTGCAGCTCGTCCTTGGTGCGCGCCGGGCTCGATCCGCACGCGAAGTACGCCTCGAGGGTGTGCAGGAGATCCGTGCCGCGCTTCGCGTCGTACGCCACGACCTGGCCGATGGTGCGTTCGACGAAGCCGGAGATGTCCCTGCTGCCGGCCAGCAGCAGTCCCAGGAACCCGAAGTCCTCGGCGGCGGCGCCGTCCCCGGTGCGGCCGAGGAGCCGCAACGCGTCGAGGCACCGCTGCACCTCGGCATAGGCCTCGGCGGCCCTCTCCGGATGGACGGCGAGGTCCCGGACGGGCGCGGAGGCGCCGACGGTGACCGCCTCGTGGACGGCGGTGCCCAGGTCCCTGGCCGCGCGGCGGGCCAGGTCCGTCGCGGTGTCGCCGGGACCCAGCGGCAGCAGCAGGACGGTGCCGCCGTCGCGTGCCGCGGCGAGTCCGTGCCGGGTCGCGGCCAGGTGGGACGCCGCGGACCACAGCCTTCGCCGGGCGGCGGCCTCCTGGTCGGCGTCCGCGGCCACGATGTCCAGGCGGGCGGCCAGCACCACGTGCAGGGCGTCGAGGTCCGCGTCGAGCCGGGCGGCGCGCTCGCGCAGCAGCCGCGGGTCACGGTCCCGGGCGTCGAGCAGGTCGTCCAGCAGCTCGCCGCGGACGCGCTGTTCGGCCTCGGCGGCCGAACGCCGGGCGAGCAGCAGGAGCGAGGTGACCATCGCGGCCCGCTCCAGGGTGCGCTGGTCGACGGGGTCGAGGCCCGGATGCCCGCGCAGCACCAGTGCGCCGAGCAGCTCGCCGCCGGCGGCGACCGCCGCGACCCAGTCGTCCCCATGGCGGACGGCGTGTCCTTCGGCTCGTGACACCTCCAGTGCGTCACCGGGCGCGGCCCCCGCGTCGGCGAAGCGCACGGTGCCGTCGAGGACCTGCGAGACCGCGGCTGAGACGTCGTGGACGCCGCCGCCCCGCAGGACCAGCTCGGCCAGCCGGTCGTGGACGTCCGAGGCACGCTCGATCACCCCGCTGCGGTCCCGGATGATCTCGTTGGCCCGCTCCAGGTCCGCCAGTGCCTCCCGGGTCTCGGTGAGCAGGTTCGCGGCGTCGATGGCGGCGGCCGCGAGGGCCGCGAACGAACCGAGCAGCGCGATCTCCTCCCGTTCGAAGACCCGCGCACGACGGTCGGCGGCGAAGAGCACGCCGATGACCTGCGGTCCGAGCGTCAGGGGCACGCCGAGGATCGCCACCAGTCCCTCGTCCCGCACACCCGCGTCGATCGTCAGGGTGTGCTGGAAGCGGTCGTCCCGGAAGTAGTCGTCGGTGACGTACGGGCGGGCCGTCTGGGCGACGAGCCCGCCGAGTCCTTCACCCATGCCCAGCCGCAGCTGCTGGAAGCGCGCCGCGACCGAACCCTCGGTGACCCGCATGTACGTGTCGCCCTTGGCCGGGTCGTTCAGGCTGAGGTACGCGATGTCCGTGCTCAGCAGTGAGCGGGCGCGCTGCACGATCGCCCGGAGCACGGCGTCGAGGTCGCGCAGCCCCGCCAGGTCGTGCGCCGTCTCGAAGAGCGCGGACAGCTCGGCCTCGCGTCTGCGGCGGCCCTCCATCTCGGAGCGCACGCGCAGGGCGAGCAGCTTGGCGTGCTCCAGAGCGGCGATACGGCCGGGCGCCAGGCCGTCCGCGCGGGCGAGCAGCACGGGCTGCTCATAGGCGTCGGCGGACGCGCCCCTGGCCAGCAGCTCCAGGAACGGCGCCTCCGCGCTCGCCTCGGAGCGCCCGGCCGACTGCAGATGATCGCGAGACATGTCCACCAGGATTACCCGTCGCACCGACAGCCTGACCAGCCCTGTGGACAACTCACGCTCAGTGCGCCGTCCAGCCGCCGTCGAGCACCAGGGAGGTGCCGGTGACGAAGGAGGCGGGCGGGCTGCACAGGTATGCCACGGCCTCGGCCACCTCTTCCGGTTCGATGAGGCGCTTGACGGCGCTGTCCTGCAGCAGGACCTCGGTCAGCACCCTCTCGCGCGGTATGCCGTGGGCGGCTGCCTGGTCGGCGAGCTGCTTCTCGACCAGTGGCGTGCGCACATAGGCCGGGTTCACACAGTTCGAGGTGACTCCGTGGGGAGCGCCCTCCAGGGCCGCTGTCTTGGAGAGACCCTCCAGCCCGTGTTTCGCCGCCACATAGGCCGACTTGAAAGCAGAGGCGCGGAGCCCATGGACGGAGGACACATTGACGATGCGGCCCCACCCCTGGCCGTACATGTGCGGCAACGCCCCGCGGATGAGCCGGAACGGGGCCTCCAGCATCACGGTCAGCACGGTGTGGAAGGTGTCGGGCGGGAACTCCTCGATGGGCCGGACGAGTTGCAGTCCGGCGTTGTTGACGAGGACGTCGGTGCCCGCCGCGGCGGACTCCGCCGCGTCCAGGTCGGTGAGGTCCAGGACGTGCGGCTCGACGGTGCCCGCGAGGCCACGGGCCTGTTCGACGAGTGTCTCCAGGCCCTCGGCCCGCCGGTCGACCGCCCGCACCTTCGCACCGGCCGCGGCGAGCCGCAGCGCGCACGCGCGGCCGATGCCGCCCGCGGCGCCGGTGACGAGGGCGGTACGGCCGCCGAGGTCGAGGGAGAGGGCGTGGGGGCCTGCGAGGACGCTGCGCGCGGTCATGGTCCGACCCTAGGGAGCGGCCCCGACCTGACCGATGTGGTCACCACACACAGTTCGCCCTCAGGTCATGGTCTCGAACCATGTGGGCTCGTCGGACAGTGCCTGCTTGATCCGGAAGAGGCCGTGCTCGTTCAGCTCCGGCAGGGCGTCCACGTCGAACCAGGCGACCTCCAGCGACTCGTCGTCGTTGACCCGGGCCTCACCGCCGACGGCACGGCACCGGATGGTGATGTCCATGAACTGGCACACGTCGCCGTTGGGGTAGGTCGTCGGCTTCAGCGCCTGTACGAGCACCACGCGCTCGGCGACGCACCGCACGCCCGTCTCCTCGTACACCTCCCGGACGGCGCAGACCGCGGGCTGCTCCCCCGGGTCCGACATCCCGGCGATGACCGCCCACTTGCCCGTGTCGGCTCGACGGCCGAGCAGCACTCTGCCCGCGTCGTCGAAGACGACGGCGGTGACGCCGGGAAGCCAGAGCAACTGCTGGCCCGCGGTGGCCCGGATCGTACGGATGAAGTCAGGGGTAGCCATGAACCGACCCTAACCGTCCTGTCCGGCCGCCTCGCCGTGTTCCGTGCTCACCCGTCCGGCGTACGGCTACTCGCCGCCGGCGCGTCGCCCGCGCACGGCTGACGAGACCGCCCAGCCGAGCCCGCCCGCGGCGATCAGCACCAACAGCATCTCGGGCGCGATCCCGACGCGCGTGGCCGGGGTCTCGGAGGACCGAAGCGGCACCTTCTGCACGAGCGAGTCCGCCACGAACATGCCGGTACGCTGCGTGATCCTCCCGTCCGGCATGATCACGGCGCTGACCCCGCTGGTCACCGGGACGGTGACGGTACGGCTGTGCTCGACGGCCCGGATGCGGGACATGGCGAGCTGCTGGTAGGTCATCTCGCTGCGGTCGAACGTGGCGTTGTTGCTCGGTACGGAGATCATCTGGGCGCCGTGCGTGACGGTGTCGCGCACGGCCCAGTCGAAGGCCGCCTCGTAGCAGGTCGCGAGGCCGACCTCGGTGCCCGCCATGGTGAACACGCCGGGCTTGCTGCCCCGGCTGAAGTCCTGGCGGACCATGGACGTCCAGTTGTCGTTGATGGCGCCGATGAGCGAGCGCATCGGGAGGTACTCGCCGAACGGCTGGACCTGCCGCTTGTCGTAGGTCGCGCCGGGACCCTTCGCCGGGTCCCACAGGATCTGCTCGTTGTAGAGCTTGCCGTTCTTCTCCACGACGCCGCCGACGGAGATGGGAGCGCCGATCGCACGGGCCGCCTTGTCGATCACGGCGTAGGCGTCGGGATTGCGGAACGGATCGATGTCGGAGGAGTTCTCGGGCCACAGCACGAAGTCGGGCCGGGCGACCTCGCCCGCCTTGACGCGCGCGGCGAGGCGCTCAGTCTCGCGCGCGTGGTGATCGAGGACGGCGCGCCGCTGTGAGTTGAAGTCGAGCCCCGCGCGCGGCACGTTGCCCTGGATGACGGCGACGGTCGCGGTGCCGTCCTCGGCCCGGTCGCTGACCAGGGGACGCGCGGCGAAGGCGCCCAGCACCGGGAGGACGAAGCTGAGCAGGGCCACTGCGGCGGCCCCACGGCGTACGACACGGGTGCGCCGCGTTTCGAGGCCCAGCCGGACGGTTTCGTACAGGCCGAAGCCGCACAGGACGACCGCGAACCCGAGCACGGGTGTGCCGCCCACGGCCGCGAGCGGCAGGAAGACCCCGTCCGCCTGGCCGAAGGCGATCTTGCCCCAGGGGAAGCCGCCGAACGGCGCACGCGCGCGTGCCGCCTCACCGGCGATCCACAGGGCGGCCGCCCACACCGGCCAGCCGGGCAGTTTCGACACGGCCGCGATCCCGGCGCCCACGAGGGCGACGTACACCGCCTCGATGACGACGAGCGCCAGCCACGGTCCGGGCCCGACCTCTACACCGGTCCACACGAGCAGCGGCAGCAGGAAACCGAGGCCGAAGAGGTAACCGAGACCGAGGGCCGCCTTCCAGGTGCGGCCGCGCAGACACCAGCCGAGGACCGCGAAGGCCGGCAACGCCAGCCACCACAGGGTGCGCGGCGGAAAACTGACGTACAGCAGCACCCCGGAGAGTGCCGCGGCGGCGGCCGGAACGAGCCGTCGCGCCGACCGGACCATGCGGGAAACGGGCCGGGCCTGCGGTTCGAGCTGTTCCGGCTCGTCTACGGAGGTAGCTGTGACGGTCACTCCGGGAGTGTACGGCGCGTGACCGAGGCGCCGACAGCGCGGCCCTCGGCCCCCGGGCGACCGCACCCCCACACCTGCCGCATCGTTTCTGCCCAACTCGTCCACAAAGCGGCGCATCACCCGTTACGGTGTGCCGGAGCCTCTGGCGTACGGGCCGTTTCCGGCCGGACGGTCGGGGTCCGTCACAGGTCGGGGGGCGTCGGGGTGGGATCCACTGGGATGGCTTCGACGGCCGGTCCGGCGTCGGCACACGAGAGACGCAGCGCGTCGGACGCGACGGGTGTCGTCGTGCTCGGCGCCTGCGCCGCCTGGTCCCTGATCGCCGCCGCGGCACACGGCGGGCGGCCCGAGGGGGTCCTGCTCGCGGTGCTCGCCGTGGCCGCCGGTTACGCCTCGGGACGGATCTGCGGCGAACTGATGCCGGTCGCCGCACCCTGCGCGGGTGCTTTCGCCGGACTCGGTCTTGCGGTGGCCGCCCCGCACATCGGTCCGGGCCCGCATGTGACCTCTCCGCTGGGACAGACCGGCGCGACCGCGGCGCTGCTGACCCTCTCGGCGGGCGCCGCGTGCTGCGCGGCCTGGGCGGCCCGCCCGCCGGGGCTGCGGATCGGGCTGCGGCTGCTGGCCGCGGGTATCGCGGTCGCCGCGGCCCTGCTGGGTTCGACGGCGGGATTCGTGGCCTGCCTGGGAGTGCTGCTCTGCTCGCTCGCCGCCGACCGGATGCGCCGCCGTGCCGTGGGTCTTGGCGGTCTCGCGCTCGCCGTGCTCCTGGTCACCGGGGCCACCTGGGCGACAGCACAGGACGCGCTGCCGGACGGCCTGACCGTGTCCCTGGAGGGACAGCTCACCCAGCACCGGGTGCTGCTGTGGCACGACGCGCTCGACATGGCGGGCCGTGAACCGGGGCTGGGCGTCGGCCCCGGACGCTTCGCGGAGCTCAGCCCGACCGTCGCGCAGTCGCTGCTGCCCGACGGAAGACCCCACTCGGCTCCGCTCCAGCAGGCCGCCGAGCAGGGTGTTCCGGGCCTCGTCCTGCTCGCCGCGGTGTTCTGCTGGATCCTGTACGCGCTGTGGAGGTCGCCGCGCCCCACCCCGGTCGTCCTCACGGCGGGCGCGGCGCTGACGGCACTGGCCGCGATCGCCACGGTCGGCAACGCCTTGAGCTTCACTACGGTCACGGCGGGCGCGGGTCTGCTCGCGGGCCTGGCCACCGCGCGTCCCGTGACGAACGAGTCGGCTCAGGAGGCGGCGGGCGGACCCGCCCGGAACAACCCGCTGGAGCGATGAAGCCGGCCGCGGTCCCGTGCCGCCGAAGTCCCTGAACGCCGGATGCCCACCGGGACGAAGGTCAGAGAGTGCGGCCTGTCGCGGCGGCCCTCAGCCGCCCACGGATCACCCGTACCGCCGCTTCGGCGTTGTCCACCGTGATCGTGAACGTGTGGCCGTCGCCCAGTCGGAGCACCAGACCCTCGCCTCGGCGGACGACCACGGCGGTCCCCTGGTCGGGCCGCCAGCGATATCCCCAGCCGCCCCACTGCCGTGGTGTGACCCGGGGCGCGAAGTCGGCGCCGGTGATGTGCGACAGCGGGATCCGGCGACGCGGGACGCCCATGTGGCCGCAGCGCACCTCCAGGCATTCCTTGTCGACCTTCACGGCCACATGGACGAACGCGAGCGTGCCGAACAGCACCAGCAGCCCTGCGGCGATGCAGCCGACCACAGACATGACAAGGGGGGCGATGCCCGACGTCCAGGTCGAGTCGACGGCCAGCTCGATACCCAGTGCCAGGCAGGCGGCACCGCCGCTCGCGAGCAGCCACTGCACACGGTTGGAGGCACGGCCGTGCCAGACATCGGGATGCGGGGCGTCGGCAGCGCCCGGTTCGCCGTGGGGGTGGTCCCTCATGCCATAGAGCGTACTCATGTTCCGCAGAGCGGGCACCGGGTCGCGGACCGTAACTGCTCCGGCCGGACGCGCGGCGTCCACCGCGCCCCCGGCGCTCAGCGCGCGGGAGTGACCGCCTGCAGCAGCCTGCCCTCTTCGTACGTCAGCGCGGTCGCGGGCAGTACGCCCTCCCGTCCGCCGAGCAGCACCGTCAAAGTGCCCCGGGCGGGCGCCTCCGGGGCCGGGGCCTGCCCGGTCCTGCGCAGTGCCTGGGCGGCCACGGCGCCGGCGGAGCCGTGCAGGACGAGCGGCGCCGAACCGTTTCCCCGTACGGCCGCGCGGATGCGCTCGGCGACCAGTTCGTAGTGGGTGCAACCCAGGACGACGGCCTTCACGTCGTCGGGGGTACGCGCCGCGGCCGCGGCGATCGCGGCGTCGACAGCCGCCTCGTCGGCGTGCTCGACGGCGTCCGCCAGCCCCGGGCAGGGCACCTCGGTGACGGTCACACCTGCGGCGAACTCGCGGATGAGTCCACGCTGGTAGGGGCTGCCGGTGGTGGCGGGAGTGGCCCAGATCGCGACTGGTCCGCCGCCCGCAGCGGCCGGCTTGATCGCCGGGACCGTGCCGATGACCGGCACCCCGGGCTCCAGACGGGCACGCAGCGCGGGCAGCGCGTGCACGGAGGCGGTGTTGCAGGCAACGATCAGGGCGTCGGGCCGGTGAGCGGCGGCCGCCTCCGCGACGGCGAGGGCGCGCGCGGTCACGTCCTGCGGAGTGCGGGGCCCCCACGGCATGCTGCCGGGGTCGGAGGAGAGAACGAGCTCCGCGTCGGGGCGCAGCCGACGTACCACGGCGGCCGCCGCGAGCAGTCCGATTCCGGAGTCCATGAGCGCGATCTTCACCCGGTCACCATAGTGGATGGGCCTCGACGGGCCGCCGTGGTGGGGCAGACTTCAGCGGGTGAGCGCCCTCGTGTGGACCGCTGTCGGATCGCTGGCCGCCTGGCTGTGGCTGCTGCTCGGCCAGGGCTTCTTCTGGCGAACGGACGTCCGGCTGCCGCCGCGCCGGGATCCGGAGAGCTGGCCGTCCGTGTGCGTCGTCGTGCCGGCCCGCGACGAGGCCGCCGTCCTGCCCGACAGCCTGCCCTCGCTCCTCGCCCAGGAGTATCCGGGGCGGGCGGAGATCTTCCTCGTCGACGACGGCAGTTCCGACGGGACCGGGGAGCTGGCCCGTGAGCTGGGGCGGCGGTACGGCGGACTGCCACTGACCGTCGGCTCGCCCGGGGAGCCGCCCGCGGGCTGGACCGGGAAGCTCTGGGCGGTGCGGCACGGCATCGCCCTCGCACGGGCGCGTGACCCCGAGTACCTGCTGCTGACGGACGCGGACATCGCCCATGCGCCGGACAGTCTGCGCGAGTTGGTCGCCTCGGCCGGCACCGGGGGCTACGACCTGGTGTCCCAGATGGCCCGGCTGCGCGTGGAGAGTTTCTGGGAGCGGCTCGTGGTGCCCGCGTTCGTGTACTTCTTCGCGCAGCTGTACCCGTTCCGGTGGATCGCCGTGAGGGGGTCGCGGACCACGGCCGCGGCGGGCGGCTGCGTCCTGCTGCGGACCGCCGCCGCCGAGCGGGCCCGGATCCCGGACTCCATCCGGCAGTCCGTCATCGACGACGTGGCACTGGCGAGGGCGGTGAAGGGCTCCGGCGGGCGCATCTGGCTGGGGCTCGCCGAACACGTCGACAGTGTGCGCCCCTATCCGCGGCTGCACGACCTGTGGCGGATGGTCTCGCGCAGCGCGTACGCCCAGCTGCGGCACAACCCGCTGGTCCTGGCCGGCACGGTGGCCGGTCTCGCTCTCGTGTACCTGGTGCCCCCGGTGGCCCTCGCCGCGGGGCTCGTGTCGGGCGATCGCCCGGCGGCGGTGGCCGCCGGGCTGGCGTGGCTGCTGATGACGGCGACCTACCTGCCGATGCTCCGCCACTACCGGCAGCCGCTCCTGCTCGCGCCGCTGCTGCCGGTCACCGCCCTGCTGTACCTCTTCATGACGGTGGATTCCGCGGTGCAGCACTACAGGGGGCGCGGTGCGGCCTGGAAGGGCCGCACCTACGCCCGCCCCGACGCGGCGCCCGAACAGCCGTGAGCGGAGGCGTCCGGCCTGCTCACTTCCTGCCCGGGGTCCAGTTCATGCCCCACCCGTAGGTGTAGTCCACGGTGCGCTGCGGGCTCACTCCCCGCTCGGGGACGAGGAAGCGGGCCTCGCGCTGCACGACGAGGTCGTTGCCGGTGTTCGTGATGAGGGCGAGCGCACACACCGTCGACGGCACGGTGCACTCGCCGAGGGAGAAGTCGACGGGGGCGCCGTGCAGCGGCTGGAGGGTCACCGTGGCGTCCAGGTCGGCGAAGGAACGCGCCCCTTCGTAGATGGTCACGAAGATGAGGATGCGGCGGAAGTCCCGGGTGTGGTCGAGGTTGACGCTGAGGTTCTCGCCGGTCGACGACGCGCCGGTGCGGTCGTCGCCGTCGAGGTGGATGAACGGGGGCTGGTGCAGCGCCCCGAAGGCGTTGCCCAGGGCCTGGACGACGCCCTTGCTTCCGTCGGTGAGCTCGTAGAGGGCGCAGAGGTCGAGGTCGAGGTCCGCGTGCATGGCGATCGCCCTGCCCAGCTTGGCCTGCCATCCCGAGAACTGCTTGCGCACCTGCCAGTTGAGGTTCACGCGCATCACGCCGGAGGTGCCGCCCTGCTTGGTCAGCGAGACGGACGGGGCGTCCTTCGTGAGCGTGACCTTGGTCAGGCGCACGGGGGTCGCGGGCGGTGCGGGGGGCGCAGGCGGCGCCGTGACCGGCGGAGCGACCGTGACCGGTGGGGCCACCGGGGCGGGAGGTGGCGCCACGGGAGTGGGCGGTGCCGCCTGCTGGGGCTCGTCGACGCTGATCCCGAAGTCCGTGGCCAGCCCTGCGAGGCCGCTGCCGTAGCCCTGTCCGACGGCACGGAACTTCCACGCGCCCTGTCGGCGGTAGAACTCCCCGAGCACGAACGCGGTCTCGACGCTCGCGCCCTCACTGTCGAAGCGCGCGATCTCCGTGCCCTGCTGTGCGTCCAGGACCCGGATGTAGAGCCCCGGGATCTGTCCGAACGTGCCGCCGTCCGACGAGGCGGCGAGCACCACCGTCTCGATGGCGGGCTCCACGCGCGCGAGGTCGACGAGCAGCGTGTCGTTCACCTGGCCGCCCGCGTCCCGCTTGCCCTCGTGGCGCACCGCGCCGGACGAGTGCGCCGGTTGGTTGTAGAACACGAAGTCCGTGTCGGAGCGGACCTTCCCGGAGGCCAGCAGCAGCGCCGAGGCGTCCGCGTCGGGTACTCCGGGACCGGCCCGCCAGCCCAGTTCGACACGGAGTCCGGTCGTCGGCACTGGAACATTCGATCCTTTAGGCATTGACATGTCCGCCCCCATCGGGTGTCGCCGCGAAGACCGCGCCTCGTTACGTTCAGTCGTCCTGCGACAACCTAATCCCCCGAGCGGCGCAGGCCCATGACCGGGCCCGGGGAGATCGTCGGTGAACCCGCGGGTAACCCACCCGGAACTCGGCTTTTACACGATCTGGGTGCCGACCGCCGTCCCTTTTCACCAAGTTCGCTCGTATTGGGGGTCCCGCGTCACTGCCGACACGGAAAACAACCCTCTTATCGGTCTCCCCAACCAGCACATCGTGGGCTTAACTTATGTGCCATGACCTCCCCCCGCTCCACCTATGGCGGCGGTTACTACTCCGCCTCCTTCCCGGACACTCCGATCTACGACTCCCTCGTGGCCGAGCGGGGAACCCCGCAGATCGCCCCGATCCGGGTCCCCGCGGCGTACGACACGGGCGGCAACCTCCCCGCCCTTCCGTCGGCGCTGCCCGCCCTGCCTGCCGGACCTTCGCAGCAGAACCCCTCGTACGGCTACCCGCAGGCGCAGCAGCCCGCGCCGCTGCAGCAGGCCGCCGCGCCCTACATTCCGCAGCAGGGCGGTGCGCCGCGCGGCTACCCGGGCCAACAGGCCCCTCAGCCGCAGCGCCCCATGGCGGGAGGAACGGGCTACGAGGCGATGCGTCCCGCGGCTCCGCGTCCCGCTCCGGCGCCGTACCAGGACCCGTACAACAACCAGCAGTACCGCGGCTACTGAGCGTGATGCGGCGGAGGTCGTCCGTGCCCTGCGGCAGGATGACCTCATGTCGAAGCCGGCACTGCACTCGATTCACGTCTATCCGCTGAAGGCGGCCGCGGGGCACTCTCCGCGCGAGGCCGTCGTGGAGCCGTGGGGTCTGGCGGGCGACCGGCGCTGGGTGCTGACCGACGAGAAGAACCGGGCCGTCACCCAACGCCAGCGACCGCGCATGGCATTGGTCCGCGCCGATCCGCTGGCCGGCGGCGCGGTCCTGCTGTCCGCGCCCGGCCGTGAGCCACTGACCGTCCCCGTGCCCGGGCCGGGCCGCACGACGACCGTGGAGATCTGGAACGACAAGGTGGAGGGGGTCCCCGCCGGAGCCGCGGCGGACGCCTGGTTCAGCGACTGCCTCGGCATCACCGTGCGGCTCGTGCATCTCGACGACCCGGCCACCCGCAGGCCTGTCGACCCCCGGTTCGCGCGGCCTGGCGAGACCGTCAGCTTCGCGGACGGCTACCCCCTGCTGCTCACCGCGCTCGCCTCGCTCGACGCCCTGAACTCGCTGATCGCGCAGGGCGACCGGCCCGGCGAGGGCCCGCTCCCGATGAACCGCTTCCGGCCGAACGTGGTGGTCGGGGGCACCGCCCCGTGGGCCGAGGACGGCTGGACCCGGATCGCCGTCGGGGAGGTCGTCTTCCGCGTCGCCAAGATGTGCGGGCGCTGCGTCGTGACCACCACCGACCAGACGACCGCCGAGCGGGGCAGGGAGCCGCTGCGCACCCTCGCACGCCACCGCCGTTTCGGCGACAAGCTGGTCTTCGGGCAGAATCTCGTACCGGAGTCCCCCGGCTCGGTCCGGGTGGGCGACCCGGTGAGGATCCTCGAACAGGGCCCTCCGCCGGGGAACACCGACGCCGGGCACGGCCGTTGAGCTTGTGTGAGAAGTTCATGAGAGGCCGGTACGAGAGGTGATGTCGCTCTCTCTTGCCCGTCCCCGCGCGTGGGCGGCTCCGGTCGGGGTTATCACGGACGCGGAAGGGGGTGCGCATCGGTGCGGGCCATCAGAGGACTCTGGCGCTGGCGGCACAACCCGCTGCGGCGTACGACCGATCTCGCCGAGGCGTGGGTGGCGCTGGGAGCGCTGCTGCTGATCCTCGTCGCCGCGCCCCTGGTGGGTCTCCTGGTCGGCGGGCTCGCGGAGGACGCCCTGCAGCAGTCCGTGCGGGAGCAGCGCCAGGACCGGCATCCCGTGGTCGCGACCGTCGTCAGGAAGGCGGACCTCACGCCGTTCGACCCCGACCCCGAGACGTCCACCGGACGGGACTCGCACAGCCGGGTGATCGCCGACTGGACGGCACCGGACGGCACCGCGCGGCACGGCTCGGTGATGGCGGCCCTGGAATCCCCGCGGCGCGGCGACCACTTCACGGTGTGGACGGACGAGCACGGCCGGATCGTGGGACGGCCACTGGACACCGCGACCGCGGCGACGCACGCCGTTCTGGCCGGATTCGGCACGGCCGCCGCCTTCGCGGGCATCATCGAGGGCTCACGGCGCCTGGTGGTGTGGCGCATGGTGCGGCGCAGGTACGACCGCTGGGACCAGGCCTGGTCCCAGGCCGGCCCGGACTGGGGCAGGACGGGCACGGGCAGCTGACGGCCTCTCCGCTCCGGTCAACCGCGCGGCTCCGCGCACGCTACGGTGGACCGGCCGAGGTGTTCGGCACCGTCGTGAAAGGCTGTTCCTCGTTTCCCGTGAGCCGAGTTGACGCGGCCGGGTACCGGGAACACGGCTTCTCAGGACCCGCGTACGACAAGGTGGGGGCACAGCAGCGCCATGGCACAGGGCACGGTCCAGGTGACGCACACCGGCACGTCGCGGTGGCGGCGCCGCACAGGTGAGTACGCATCGCTCGCCGCCGCCCTGGAGGCCGCGGCCGACGGGGACGTCCTCACTGTCGCTGCCGGGACCTACCGGGAGAACCTCGTGGTCGAGCGGGCGGTGACGCTGCGCGGTCCCGAGGGCTCGGCCGGTTCCGTACGCATCGCGCCCGTCGACGGGGTACCGCTGACCGTGCGCGCCTCCGCCGTGGTCCAGGACCTGCTCGTGGAGGGCCAGGACTCGGCCGCCCCCGCGCTCCTCGTCGAGGAGGGCACGCCGGAGCTCATGGACATACGGATCGTCACGCGGTCCGCGGCCGGCATCGAGGTGCGCGGCGGCGCGCGGCCGACGGTGCGGCGGTGCACGGTGGACAATCCGGCGGGCGTCGGCATCTCCGTACTCGACGGCGGGGGCGGGGTGTTCGAGGAGTGCGAGGTCGTGGCGGCGGGCCAGTCGGGCGTCTCGGTGCGCGGCGGTGCCCATCCGCGTCTGGAGCGCTGCCGGGTGCACCACACCTCCGGTGCGGGCCTGTCGGTGACCGGCGAGCAGTCCGCGCTCGAAGCGGTGGGCTGCGAGGTGTACGAGGTCAGGGGCAGCGGTGTACAGCTCTCCGCGCGGGCCACGGCGCACCTCACGGACTGCGATGTGCACCGGACGACCGCGGACGGCGTCACGCTCGACACGGACGCCGTGCTGACCCTCGCCGACTGCCGCATCCACGACATCCCGGAGAACGCGGTCGACCTGCGTTCCCGCTCGGTCCTGACCATGACCCGTTCCACGGTGCGTCAGTTCGGGCGCAACGGCCTGTCGGTCTGGGATCCCGGCACCCGCGTGGACGCCAACCAGTGCGAGATCCACGACAGTACGGGCGACTACCCCGCGGTGTGGGTCAGCGACGGCGCGACGGTCGTACTCGAATCCTGCCGGGTGCACGATGTGCCGGACGCCCTGTTCGTGCTCGACCGCGGCTCGCGCGCGGATGTCGTCGACAGCGACATCTCGCAGGTCCGCAACACGGCCGTGTCGGTGAGCGACGGCGCCACCGCGCAGCTGGACGACTGCCGGATCCGGGACGCGGCGACGGGCGCCTGGTTCCGCGACCACGGCAGCGGCGGAACGCTGTCGGGCTGCACGGTCGACGGCACGCAGACGGGTGTGATCGTCACCAAGGGCGCCGACCCCACCATCGAGCGGTGCACCGTCACCTCGCCCGCGGAGGCGGGCTTCTACGTGTCGGCCGGCGGCCGGGGCAGTTTCCACGGCTGCCGGGTCACCGACAGCGGCGGATACGGCTTCCATGTGCTCGACGGCTGCCGTACGACGCTGAAGAAGTGCCGCACGGAGCGGTGCGCGCGCGGTGGTTACGAGTTCGCCGACGCCGGTGGCGACCAGTCGTCCGGCACCGGGCCCCTGGTCGAGGACTGCACGAGCGACGAGAGCGCCCAGGTACGGCCCGCGGCACGGGAGACCGCCGTCCAGACCGCCGGCCGGTCCACCGGTCTGCTGGGGGTGGTCCCGGACCAGCGCCTCGCCGAACAGGTGCCGCCGGCCGCCCCGTCCGAGCCGGAGGAGCCCTCCCGTACCTCGCAGGCTGTGCTCGGTGAACTGGACGCGCTGGTGGGCCTCGACAGCGTCAAGCGCGAGGTGCGGGCACTCACCGACATGATCGAGGTGGGCCGCCGCCGCCAGCAGGCGGGCCTCAAGGCCGCCTCCGCCCGGCGCCACCTCGTCTTCACCGGCTCCCCCGGCACCGGCAAGACCACGGTGGCCCGCCTGTACGGCGAGATCCTGGCCTCGCTCGGTGTCCTGGAGAAGGGGCATCTCGTCGAGGTGTCCCGCGTCGACCTGGTCGGCGAGCACATCGGCTCCACGGCCATCCGCACGCAGGAGGCGTTCGACAAGGCGCGCGGTGGTGTCCTGTTCATCGACGAGGCGTACGCGCTGTCGCCGGAGGACTCGGGTCGCGACTTCGGCCGCGAGGCGATCGACACACTCGTGAAGCTCATGGAGGACCACCGGGAAGCGGTGGTGGTGATCGTCGCGGGTTACACGGCCGAGATGGATCGCTTCCTGGCGGTCAACCCCGGTGTGGCGTCCCGCTTCTCACGGACCATCACCTTCGGTGACTACGGCTCCGAGGAACTGCTGAGGATCGTGGAGCAGCAGGCGGAGGAGCACGAGTACCGGCTGGCTCCGGGCGCGGACGAGGCGCTGCTCCGGTACTTCACGGCGATCCCGAAGGGGCCCGCGTTCGGCAACGGCCGCACCGCGCGGCAGACCTTCGAGTCGATGGTGGAGCGGCACGCGGGGCGGGTCGCCCAACTCGCCGAGCCGAGCACGGACGACCTCACCCTGCTGTACGCGGAGGATCTGCCGGAGCTCCCCTGAGCCGTATGCCGACGTCGGTTCTCCCCCGGGACCTAGGTCGGCGTCGGTTCCGGCCGGGCCTGACGCGGTTCTTCCGGCTCACCGCACGGGCGGGGCACCGGGACGTCCGGCCTGAGCCGGGCGAGCAGCTTCTCCCGCTCCTGGGCGAACGCGGGATCCGCCTGGTAGTCGGAGTGCCCGAGGATCGGTGCGGGCAGCGGATGCTCCTCGGTACGGCCGTACGCGAGCGGGTCCTCCAGGGCCTCGCGGTCGACCTGGGGACCGCAGTCGCCCGGGAGCCGGACGGGGCCGCCGATGGGGTCGGTGGCCCGGTACAGGTTGCGCCAGCAGTCGACCTCCCGGTGCAGGCTGCTGAGCGCGGCAGGCCCGAAGTGGGCAGGGAACCAGCGCCCGTAGAGCCGCTCCAGCGGTGAACCGTAGGTCAGCAGGGCGACCCGCCTGCGCACCGAGGGCTTGAGCTGCCACGCCGCGGCGGCCGCGAGCACGCTGCCCTGGGAGTGGCCGGAGAGGACGAGCCTGCCGCCGGTGGCGCGGGTCCAGCCGGCGATGCGCCAGGTCAGGTCGGGTACGGCGCGCTCGGCGTAGCAGGGGGGCGCGAAGGGGTGTGCCGCGCGCGGCCAGAACGTACCGACGTCCCACAGGATGCCGATGGTCCGACGGGCGGTCTGGTCCTTGTAGGCGCGGCGGCCCCAGGTGACGAACAGTATGAAGCCGACGCCGATCAGCCAGGAGCCGAGCGCCTGCGCGGTCTCGGCAGCGCCCCGCACGACGGCGTACGTGCCGTGCGCCGCCCTGGCCGGGGTCTCGCCGGTGGCCATGGCGCCGACGACTGCCAGGGCGCCCAGGAGCAGCGTCACGACGGAGGTGACGCCGATGATGCGGGGCGCCCGGTCCGTGAGGGAGGCCATGGCGCGTGTACCGGCGATGCGCCGGGTGCGGACGAAGTCCTTGGGCTCGCTCCGGTAGGCGTGTTCCACCGCGGTCGTCTCGGCGCGGCGCAGGAGCACGGTACGCCGGGCCAGCCAGCCCGCGAGGCCGAGCAGGACGAGCAGCAGCGGCGGGATGACGGACGCCTGCCAGGTCAGCAGCACGGGCGGTCCCTCGATGGTTCCGCCGGTGCCGTCCAGCCAGTCGGCGACGCGCTGGGCCACCCCGCCGGACATCACACCGCCGAGGGCGCAGGCCAGCATCGCGACGGCGGGCCCGGCGAGGCCCCGCATCGCGGCGCGGGGGTCCGGGTGGGCGCGGTGCAGGACATGGGCCACGACGCCGAGCGCGATCACGAGCAGGCACTCGAGCAGCGCGATGGCGCCGAAGACGGCGTCGCCGGACAGCCGGTGGTCCGACCGCCAGCCGGGGCGCGACCAGCCGGCGTAGAGCAGGGCGAGTACGAGCAGGGCGACCGAGCCGGCGGGCAGCAGCCGCACCAGGGCCGCGTCGAGGTGCCGGTCGACGCGGTGCTCGCTGCGGCCGCGGCGGCAGACCACCCACAGCACGACGACCGCCCCCACGACGAAGGTCGCCTCCAGGATCCGTCCGAGCGCTTCGAGTGCGGCCGGTCCGCCGGTGTCGCGGTCGTGACGGGCGGCGGCGGTGCCGACCGCCGCGGCGACCGTCAGCAGCCCTGCGGCTGTGTGCGCGACACGCAGCCGGGCGACCAGCCGGCGTCCGTACCAGAAGCCGGGTCGGCCGAGCCCGGCCCGGCTCCCCTCCTCCTCCGGCTCCCTCTCGCGTGGCATCGGCTGCTGGGACTCGTACGCGCTCCAGGTGCGGTGCGAGAGGTACCAGAGGAGGCCGGTGAGGGCCGCGGGCACCAGTGAGGCGAGGGCGAGACGGCGGCCGGGCTGGCTCCACCAGCTGTCGTCCGACACCGCCGGGGAGAGGAAGCCGAGCCAGGAGTGTTCCTCGGCGCACGCGCGCGTGCCCGCACACTGCCATGCGGCCAGGTCGAGGGCGACCTCGCAGGCCGCGGCGACCAGGAGCACGGTGAGGGTCAGGGCGGCGAGGCGGACGAGCAGGCCGTAGAGCCGTACCGTCCGCCTGCGGTTGTCGCTCACCGTGGGCCGCATCCAGTGGGCGAGGTTGACCACCATGAACGGCAGGAGCAGCAGCCACAGCGCGCGGGAGCCGTTGCCGGAGGTGAGATTGCACCAGACGTACGCCTCCGGGACCGGTTCGGCCCGGTGCTCCTCGGGCCGGTCAGCGGCCTTCTTCTCGGCCTCGACGTCGTCCGCGCGCCGGAAGACCGCGGCCGTGTCGTCGCCGGTGATCCGGACGGTGCGCGGATCGTTGAGCATCTCCTGGGGCGTCGTGCCGCCGACGCCGTGGACCAGGAGTTCGAGTGCGGTGTCGGTCGTCGGCCGCCGCCCGTGATCGTTCGTCTCGTTCGTCGGGGCATGCCCCTGCAGACGCTCCACTGTGGTGTCCCCCGTGATGCCCGTACGGCATGTGTCATGTCCAGGCACAAGGGTCCCGCCTTCCGGCCCCTTCGCGCACCACTCGTCACGGAATCTCCCCGATCCGTGTGACGGTCCGGACGCGGGACGGCAGCGTGACGTGTGCGCGTCGCCACAGGCAGTGGCGCCACCTGCGGCGACCCGTGCGAGGATGGGGCGTCCTGTGGACCGGAGGTGAGGGGAATGTCCTTGTCGGAGGGGGTTCGGGAGTATGTCGGGCGGGGCGGGGCGAAGGGAACCGGAGCGGACGTGAGCGAGAACCAGAACCTGCTCGCGGAGCAGCGGCGTGCCCTGATCCTCGACGAGGTCCGACGGCGCGGCGGCGTCCGTGTCAACGAACTCACCAGGAAGCTCGGCGTGTCCGACATGACGGTCCGCCGCGACCTGGACGCGCTCGCCCGCCAGGGTGTGGTGGAGAAGGTCCACGGCGGCGCCGTACCGGTGGTCGAGGCGAGTACGCACGAGCCGGGGTTCGAGGCCAAGTCGGGTCTGGAGCTGACGGCCAAGGAGGACATCGCGCGGGCGGCCGCGGCGCTGGTGGCGCCGGGCACCGCGATCGCCCTGTCGGGCGGCACGACGACGTACGCGCTCGCCCATCAGCTCCTGGACGTGCCGGATCTGACGGTGGTGACCAACTCGGTGCGGGTGGCCGACGTCTTCCACTCGGCGCAGCGCACGTCGGGGCAGCGGCAGGGCGCGGCGACGGTCGTGCTGACGGGCGGGGTGCGTACGCCGTCGGACTCGCTGGTGGGTCCCGTCGCGGACCAGGCGATCGAGGCGCTCCACTTCGACGTGCTCTTTCTCGGGGTGCACGGCATATCGGTGGAGGCGGGTCTGTCCACACCGAACCTCGCGGAGGCCGAGACGAACCGGCGCCTGGTGCAGTCCGCACGGCGGGTCGTCGTGGTCGCCGACCACACCAAGTGGGGCACGGTGGGCTTGAGTTCGTTCGCCGCGCTGGAACAGATCGACACGCTGGTGACGGACGACGGGCTGCCTTCCGCGGCACGCTCGGAGATCTCCGAGCACCTGCGGCGCCTGGTGGTGGCCGGTGAACCGGAGGCCGACGACGGGGCGGACGACTGACGGCGGCGGGTACCCGGGGGCGGTCAAGGACGTCAGGACCGTACGGGCGTCCGTGGGCACTACAGACACCTGACGGGTCGTCAGCTAGGGTGGCCGTGCCTCGCAGGCCGCCGGGCCGCGGGGCGACTTCCGGACTCGTTCCCGTTCGTTCCCACGAGGGGGTTCCGCGCATGGCACGCCAACTGCGCCCGGTGGGGCTCGACTTCGTCGAGACCGCTCCGCTGCGTCTGGTGTTCGCGAGAGAGATGACCTCGCCGCCCGAGTCGGTCTACCGCGCACTGGCCGAGGACGTGGCCGACTGGCCGCGGTGGTTCACCGCCGTGACCGCGGCGCGCTCGACCGGGGGCGGCTCCGGGCGGCAGATCCGCCTCAGGGGCGGAACGCGCTTCGAGGAGACGGTCATCGCGGCCGAACCCTGCGAGGTGTACACGTACCGCGTCGACGTGACGAACGCCCCCGGTGTGCGCGCGCTCGTCGAGGAGTGGCGGCTCACACCGGACGGCTCCGGTACGCGGGTTCAGTGGACCTGGGCCGCCGACGGCACCGCGGCGTTCCGCTTCGCGATGGGACTCGGCCGGGCGGGTCTGGGCCGGGCGTTCCGCGACGCGGTGACGCGGCTGGACCGGCGACTGAACTCGACGCACGCACCCTGATCCCCGTCCGGACGGCTCTCGACTGGCCCCGCAGGTGACGGCCGGACACGCGAGCGGTCACCGACGACCCGTGGGCGGGCATCCCGGGTCCGCTCAGTCCGGCCAGATGCCTGTCGCGAGCAACGACTCGATCGTGGCCGTGTAGGGCGCGATGTCCAGCCCTTGTCCGGCCAGCCACGCGTCCGAGTAGTACTTGTCCAGATAGCGGTCCCCGGGATCGCACAGCAGTGTCACCACGCTTCCGGTGCGCCCGGCCTCCGCCATCTCCGCCACGATCTTGAGCGCGCTCCACAGCCCCGTGCCGGTCGAGCCGCCCGCCTTGCGCCCGATGGCCTGCTCCAGCGCCCGCACGGCCGCCACACTCGCGGCGTCCGGCACCTTCATCATGCGGTCGACGGCCCCCGGCACGAAGCTCGGTTCCATACGGGGCCGGCCGATGCCCTCGATGCGCGAACCGCAGTCGGTGGTGACCTGGGCGTCACCCGTGGTCCACCCCTCGAAGAAACAGGAGTTCTCCGGATCCGCCACGCAGATACGGGTGTTGAACTGCATGTAGTGCACGTACCGGGCGATGGTCGCCGACGTGCCGCCGGTGCCCGCGGTGGCCACGATCCAGGCGGGCTCGGGATAGCGCTCCAGCTCCAGCTGGCGGAAGACCGACTCGGCGATGTTGTTGTTGCCGCGCCAGTCCGTGGCCCGCTCCGCGTAGGTGAACTGGTCCATGTAGTGGCCGCCGGTCCCGGCGGCCAGGGCCGCCGACTCCTCGTACATCGTGCGCGGGTCGTCGACGAAGTGGCACTGTCCGCCGTGGAATTCGATCAGCCGGCACTTCTCGGGGCTCGTGGTGCGCGGCATGACGGCGATGAACGGCACACCGATCAGCTTGGCGAAGTACGCCTCCGAGACGGCCGTGGAGCCGCTGGACGCCTCGATGACGGGGCGGCCGCGGCGGATCCAGCCGTTGCACAGGCCGTAGAGGAAGAGCGAGCGGGCCAGGCGGTGCTTGAGGCTGCCGGTGGGGTGGGTGGACTCGTCCTTGAGATACAGGTCGATGCCCCACCGCTCGGGCAGGGGGAACTTCAGAAGATGCGTGTCGGCCGATCTGTTCGCGTCGGCCTGCACCTTGCGTACGGCTTCTTTCAGCCAGTGCCGGTACTCCGCGTCGCTGTGGTCGACATCGAGCGTGGCCGTCGGCTCGTGGGGGCGGGCCTGCTGTGGGGTGGTCACGGCGGGGCTCCTTCGGGTTGTGCCGACGTCGGGTCACGTGGTCGGACGTCTCGATCATATGCACCTTCCGCACGCTTCTCACCTGCATAAACACTCCTTTGGGCACCTCAAAGGAACCCCTGGCCCCCGGTCGCGCGAGCAGGGCCGGGGGCGCATTCACGCGAGTGCGCCGGAGGGCATGTGCCACGCTGCCACGCACACTGGTGCTCGACGCCGGACGCGGGCAGACTGCACCGCACGGGACGCCGGTCCCGGACGGAGACGGACACTGGAAGGGATCCGCGCCGGATCCACGACGGGGCACGACCGAAGCGCACAAGGGGGCGGGGCACATGGCGGAGCCGGAGTTCACAGCCACAGGCGTGCGGATCGGCAAGAGGCTGCGGTCGCTCACCCGGGCCGGGCAGGTCCGGATCAGCGACGGCAGGCTGGAGTTGCTCACCAGTTACGGCAGCGAGATCGACAGCGCACCGGTGCAGGCGGTCCGGGCGTCGAAGCCCTGGTTCGCCCACGAGGACCGGGCGTTGGCCGATGTCAACGGCACCCGCTATCTGCTCACCCTGGGCGACCACGATCCCGCTCCGGGGGAACCCGGCCCGCCGGCCGCCCGCCGCTTCATCGAGGCCGTGCACAAAGCGGCGGGGCGCGGGCGCTGAGGCGCGCCGGCCGCCGCGTGCCCGGCCGCCGAGAACACCGCGAGTTGCGGGGCCGCACCTCCTGGGTCACGCTGTTGTCACGTCACTCTGGGTTTACCGGCGATAACGCTGCGAACCAGCCCGCCGGCCACCGACCGCAGGCGGCCGGCGCGCGCAGGCAGCCCGCTGGATCCGTTCTCCGTCTTCTTCCGGACCTCAATTCGGGGAGTCGCAGCCGTGATCAGCCAGCCAAACAGGCATTGCACGGTGGAGCTCCACGCTCTGCCCTCGCGGATCGGCCAGGTCCGCAGAATCGTATCTGCACAATTGCGCTACTGGCATCTGGATCCGTTGATAGACCGGGCCGCGCTCGGTGTGACCGAGCTCCTGACCAACGTCCACCTGCACGCCCGGCCCGACAAGCTGTGCACCGTCGAGATCGAGCTGCTGCTCGACCGGCTCACCGTCTCGGTGCACGACAACGACCCGCGTCTGCCCGAGGTGCGGGACGCCAACTCGTCCTCGACCTGTGGACGGGGACTCGCCATGGTCGCCGCGGTGAGCGAGAGCTGGGGTGTGCGGCCGGACGGCGAGTCGGGGAAGGTCGTGTGGTTCACCCTTCCGGCCCACTCCCCCGTGACGGCGCTGCCCGCCTGCCCTCCGTACGCCGCGTCCGCCGAATCGCCCGCCCGCAGTTTCGCGGAGGTTGAGCACGCCGCCGGCGCGCTCAAGGCAGGACACGCTCCCGCCCGGTCGGCCGTTGCAGGCTGACCGGGCGGTGACCAAGACGTCTTCCGTCGTCCGGTGGCGCGGGCCCGTTTCCCGGGCGCGAAGTCCCGGGCGCCGGTTCACTCGGCCGCGATGGCCTTCAGGACGTCGAGGCGCGCGGCCCGCCGGGCCGGGCGCAGGCCCGCGAGGGCTCCGGCCGCGAGACCCACCGCCGCGACCACGAGGAGCTGGACGGGCGGCACCGCGAAGGCGAACGTGCTGTCGGACGCTCCGTCGGACGCCTTGACGAGCACCCAGCCGAGGAACCCGCCTAGCGCGAGCCCGCCCACCGTGCCGAACGCGGCGACCAGCACCGACTCCCAGCGGACCATCGCACGCAGCTGCGGCCTGGTCTGCCCGACGGCCCTCAGCAGGCCGAGTTCGCGGGTGCGTTCGTGGACCGCGAGGGTGAGCGTGTTGGCGATGCCGAGCAGCGCGATGAGTACCGCGAGCGCGAGCAGCGCGTAGACCAGGGTGAGCATCATGTCGATGGCGCCCGCCGACGACCGGGCGTACTCGTCACGGGTCTGCACCTCGGGACTGCCGTAGGCCGTCGCGACCTTCTCGACCGCCGCCCTGCCGTCCGACGGGCTCACTCCGTCCTTGAACATGACGGCGACCAGCGTGTCCGAGTCCTGGGTGCGGTGCGGCGCCCAGGCCTCGCGGGTGATGACGTAGTCACCGGCGAGTTCGGACCGGCCGTAGACCGCGCGGACGGTGAAGGTCTCCTTCTTTCCGTCGGTGAAGGCCAGCCGGACGGTGTCGCCGGTCGTGAGGCCCAGTTCGCCGGCCTCCTTCCCGGTGATGGCGATGCCGTCGCCGCCGAGGTCCCGCAGCGAGCCCCGGACGTCGCCGAGTTCGAAGGTCCGCTCCAGCGCTACCGGGTCGGTGACGGTCAACGCCCGCCCCCTGCCGTTGACTTCGGCCACTCCACGGCCGAGCCCGACCGCCGTGTCGACCTCGGGCCGCTCGGCGATCGCACCGGCGAGCGCGGGGCTCAGCCCGCTGCCGCCCGCGCCGAACGACGGGGTACTCACGGCGACATCGCCGGCGAAGGACCGTGACACCGTCCGGTCCATGGTCGCCTTCAGCGAGGCGCCGAAGACCGTGAACAGCGACACGACGGCGACGCCGATCATCAGGGCACTGGCGGTGGCCGCGGTCCGCCCGGGGCTGCGCAGGGCGTTGCGCCTTGCCAGGCCTCCGGTGACGCCGCGCAGCCGGTCGAGAGGGCTCCCGAGGACGCGTACGGCGGTGGTCGAGGCGACCGGGCCGAGGACGACGAAGGCGGCGAGCGCCAGGACCGCGCCTCCACCCGCGAGCCACAGGGAAGGGCCGGCGACGACGCCGGTCAGCGTGACGGCGACCGCGAGTGCCGCGAGCCCGGTGCCCACGGCCGCGCGGGTGCGGGACGCCTCGGACCGGTCGACGGAGGTCTCCCGCAGGGCGGCCAGCGGTGCGGTGCGTCCGGCGCGGACCGCCGGCAGCAGGGCGGAGCCGAGGCAGACCACGACGCCGACCACGAGCGGCAGCACCATGGACAGCCCACCGATCACCAAGTCGCCCTCGGGGAACGGGAATCCGATGGCCGGGAACAGCGCCCGCAGTCCGGCCGCGACGCCGATGCCTCCGGCGAGTCCGGCGGCGGACGCGGCCACGGCGACCACACCCGCCTCCACCAGAGTGGACACGGTGACCTGGCGGCGGGAAGCACCGAGTGCGCGCAACAGGGCGTTCTCACGCGCCCGTTGGGCGACGACGATCGCGAAGGTGTTGTGGATGGAGAAGGTCGCGACCAACAGCGCCACGCCCGAGAACACCAGGAGGAAGGTGGTGAACAGGGTCAGGAACTGCCCGGAGATCATGTCGGTGTTCTCCTCGGCCAGCTCCTGACCGGTGATCGCCTCGACGCCCTTGGGCAGTACGGGAGTCAGGGCGTCGACGAGTTCCCGCTGACCGGTGCCGGGGCCGGCCCGCACGAGGATGCCCGCCGCCTCGCCGGGCTTCGCGGTGAGGTACTTCTCGGCGTCGGAGCGCGTCATGCCGGTGAAGGTCACCTGCGCCATGCCGTCCTCGCCGCCGAACGTGGCGAGGCCGACGATCGTCACCCTGACGGGGTCGGGCGTCCTGAGGGTCGTGGTGTCGCCGATGCCGAGGCCGCCCTTCTCGGCCGCGCCCCGGTTGACGACGACCTCGCCGGACTTCGCGGGGGCGCGGCCCTCGGCCAGGCGGTACGCGTTGAGTTCGGGGTCGTCGATCCAGTTGCCCGCGAGGGTGGGCGGGCCCTGGCCGCCGACCGGCTCGCCGTTCGCACCGACGAGCTGGCCCGCGCCCTGGATGTCGGGGGCGGCGGCCGCGACACCCGGTGTCCTCCGGACGGTTGCCAGGAGGTCTGTGTCGACGGGCTGCCGTACGCCCTGGCTCTCGCCCGGCGTGGTGATGGTGTCGGCGCTGCGGACGACGGCGTCGGTGCCGCTCGCGGCATTGCCGAACATCGTGTCGAAACCGGCCCGCAGGGTGTCGCCCATGACGAGCGTGCCCGCCAGAAAGGCCACGCCGAGCAGTACCGCCAGGAACGTACCGGCGAAGCGCCGCTTGTGGGCGCGCAGGGAGGAGACACTGATCCGCACCGACGCGTTCACGACGGATCCCCCTTGCCGTCGAAGGCCTTCATGCGGTCCAGGACCCTGTCCGCCGTCGGGGCTTCCATCCGGTCCACGAGGCGGCCGTCGGCGAGGAAGACGACCTCGTCGGCATGTGCGGCGGCGACCGGATCGTGGGTGACCATGACGACCGTGCGGTCCATCCGGCGCACGGCCCGGCCGAGGAGGTTCAGGACCTCCTCGCCGGAGCGGGAGTCGAGGTTGCCGGTCGGTTCGTCGGCGAAGACGACATCGGGCTGTCCGGCGAACGCCCTTGCCACGGCGACGCGTTGCTGCTGGCCACCGGAGAGTTCCGCGGGCCGGTGACGGAGCCGGTCACCCAGACCGACGACCTCCACGAGGGCGTCGACCCACTCGTCGGACGAGGCGTCCCTGCGGCCGGCGAGGTCCATGGGCAGCGTGATGTTCTCCGCGACGGTCAGGGTCGGCACCAGGTTGTAGGCCTGGAAGACGAATCCGACGCGGTCGCGTCGCAGCAGCGTCAGGCGCCGGTCGTCGAGCGTGCCCAGCTCGGTGTCACCGATGAAGGCAGCGCCCGAGGTCAGGGTGTCCAGACCTGCCGCGCAGTGCATCAGGGTGGACTTGCCGGAGCCCGAGGGCCCCATGATCGCGGTGAAGCGTCCGGCCGGAAAGGTGACGCTCACCCCGTCCAGGGCCCGCACCGCGGTGTCCCCGACGCCGTACACCTTCACGGCGTCGGCGACGCGTGCGGCGGTCCGCGTCGCCTTCGTGGCGGTCGTCGTGTTCACGCCGCACCGCCCTTGCCGACACGCCCGAACCGCTCGTCCAGGTCCGTACGCCCGAACTGCTCGTCCAGGACGGAGAGGCGGCGCCAGTACTCGTCCTCGTCGATCTCGCCGGAGGCGAAGCGCCGGCCGAGCACCGCGATCGGCGAGTCGCCGGACGGGCGGGGCCGGTCCGTGCCGCGCCACTGACCGCGGCGGCCGCTCCACCCGGTGCGGCGCAGCACGCTCACGACACCGATCAGGACGGCTGCCCAGATCAGCGGGAAAAGGAGTATCCACGGGCCGGGCCCGCCGTCCCAGTGCGCCAGGGTCTGCATCTGAAGTCATCTCCTCGGTCGGCAGTTCCGGTGATGCTTCGAGACTCGCGCCGTGAGGGGGCCCGGGTCGTCGTACGGCCAGCGGCAGTACGCGTACCTCCGCGGGAGTAGGAACGGGCATTCCAGCTGCTCCTCGGCCTCCTCCTCGACTTGCTCCCCGACTTGCTCGTCGATCCGCTGCTCGATCCTGTAACTACTAGTATGTACAGTGGTCTGGTGAGCACTCCGGAGCGACTGATCGAAGCCACCCGCGAACTGCTGTGGGAGCGCGGGTACGTGGGCACGAGCCCCAAGGCGATCCTGCAACGGGCGGACGCCGGCCAGGGCAGCATGTACCACCACTTCACCGGCAAGCACGGTCTGGCGCTCGCCGCGATCCGGCGCACGGCGGAGGAGATGCGCGCCACCGCCGAGTGCGTGCTCGGCGGGCCCGGTTCCCCCTACCAGCGCGTCGAGGCCTATCTGCGACGCGAGCGCGACGTGCTGCGCGGCTGCCCTGTCGGGCGGCTGACCATGGACCCGGACGTCGTCACGAGCGACGAGCTGCGCGCGCCCGTCGACGAGACACTGGACTGGCTGCGCGAGCGGCTGGCCCGCATCGTCGAAGAGGGCCAGGAGCAGAGCGAGTTCGCGCTCACGCTGGACGGCGAGGAGATCGCCGCGACGATCGTGGCCACGGTCCAGGGCGGCTATGTGCTGGCCCGCGCGTCCGGCTCGACCGCCGCGTTCGACACGGCGGTCCGGGGACTGCTGTCCCTCCTGGCCGCCGGCGCTCCCGCCCGCGAGGACGTCTAGAACCGACCGGAGGCTCCGATGCACGCCATGCAGTACGAGATCACCCTGCCCGCGGACTACGACACGGGCGTCATCCGCGACCGGGTGGCCCGCGTCGGGCACCTGCTCGACGACTGGGACGGGCTCGGCCTCAAGGCCTACCTGCTGCGCGAACGCGGCGTGGACGGCTCGCCCGTCGGCCAGTACGCGCCGTTCTATCTGTGGGACACCCCCGAGGGCATGAACTCCTTCCTCTGGGGGCCCGGGTTCCAAGGGCTCGTGAACGACTTCGGGCGCCCCGTGGTGCAGCACTGGACGGGACTGGCGTACGAGGACGGAGGTGCCCCGGATGCCACGCCCGAGGTCGCCGTCCGCCGACGCGCGAACATCCCCGAGGGGGTGCCGCTCGCCGAAGCGGCGCGGGAGGCCCTCCGGGAGACACAGCGGCTGGCCGCCCTGGACGGGGTCGTGGGCGCCGCAGCCGCCGTCGATCCGCGGCACTGGGAGGTCGTGCACTTCTCCCTCTGGGCCCATGACCGGCCCGAGGTGACCGGAGAGACGTACCGGGTGCTGCATCTGTCGGCGCCGGGACGTGACCGGCTGCGGCGAGGACGGCACTGGTGAACCGAGAGCCCTTGCTCGGTGCCGCCCGTACAGTCCGTACGGTCCTTGGGGACGTGCCCCCGGCGGCGCTGGGGGTCTGCGACGCGCATGACCACCTCTTCCTCAGCAGCCCCAGGCTTCCGGGTCAGGAGTTGCGGGACGCGGCAGCCGCGACGGCCGAACTGACCGCGTTCCGCGCGGCAGGCGGCGGCAGCGTGGCGCAGTGGACCCCGTACGGCCTGGGGCGGCGGGCCGCCGATCTGCCGCTGCTCGCCCGCGCCGCCGGTGTCCACGTCGTGGCCGCCACCGGACTGCATCAAGCCGCCCACTACACACCCGAGTTCCTCGATCGGCTGCGGGGCAGGCTCGCGGACGTCTTCGTCTCCGAACTGACCGAGGGCCTTGCCACCTCAGGGGTGCGGGCGGGGTTCGTCAAGGTCGCGGGCGGCTTCCACGCACTCGACGCGCACGCCCGCTGGACGATGACCGCGGCGGCCGAGGCGCATCACGCCACAGGGGCGCCCGTGGCCGTTCACCTGGAGCTGGGCACGGGCGCGCTCGATGTACTCGACCTGCTGTGCGGGGAGTTGGGCGTGGCGCCGGAGAGTGTGATCCTCGGCCATCTCAACCGCTGCCCCGATCCGGTGACCCACCGGCAGGCCGCGGAGTCCGGCGCGTATCTGGCCTTTGACGGGCCGTCACACGCGAACCACGCCACGGACTGGCGCATGCCCGACGCGGTGCGGGAGCTCGCCGACGCCGGGTACGGGGACCGGCTGCTGCTCGGCGGTGACACGACCACGGCGGGGGCCCGCTCGGTGAACGGCGGGCCGGGGATGCCGTACTTGCTGCGGCGCATCCGACCGAGACTCGAACTCACCCTGGGAGAAGGGCTGGTGGAGCGCATGCTGACGGCGAACCCGCAACGGGCGTACGCCGTCGGGTGGGCGTAGGCCGTCCGACACCATGGCCCGGGGGCGGGCACCACGACGCGGGCTCCGGATCGACAGCCTGAGGGCCTGAATGCTTGCGGGCCTCAGGGTCTGAAGGCTTGCGGGCCTGAAGGCCGGAGCGCCTGCGGCCCGACGTCGGCTCGACCGCTTGGCGTGGCTCGACGGTCTTCGGGCCGAGGCAGGTCTCAGACCCGTGCCAGTGCCGTGATCGGATCGTCGAGCACCGGCTGCCACGCCAGTTCGGCGGCCCCGACCAGGCTGTTGTGGTCCAGCGTGCAGGCCAGGATGGGTACGCCTCCACTCTGCCCCCACAGGCTGCGGTCGGCCACCACGGCCCGCAGCCTCTCCGGGTCCGCGTCGAGGAGGGTGCGGTGCAGGCCGCCGAGGATGATGCGGTCCGGGTTGAGGATGTTGACCAGGCCCGCGAGGCCCAGGCCCAGCCGGTCGATCAGTGCCTCGGCGGCGGTGCGTACGGTCGGGTCGGCGTACTGGTCGCGGATCAGGTCGTTGGCCTGCTGGAGCAGTGACACCTCGGGGCCGGGGTCGCGGTGGGCCGCCGTGAGGAAGGCCAGCGGGTCCGCCTCGACGTCCAGGCATCCCCGGCTGCCGCAGTGGCACGGACGGCCCTCCGGGTTGACCGTGAGGTGACCGACCTCGAGCGCGAGACCCGAACTGCCCATGTGCAGGCGGCCGTCGAGCACCAGCGCGCCACCGACGCCCCGGTGCCCCGTCGCCACGCACAGCAGATCGCGGGCGCCGCGGCCCGCGCCGTGCCGGTGTTCGGCGAGCGCGGCGAGATTGACGTCGTTGGCGGCGAACGCCGGTCCGGTGAGGCCGGCCGCGCGGACGCGCTCCGCGAAGATCTCCCGCACGGGCGCACCGGCCGGCCAGGCCAGGTGGAGCGGGTTGAGCGCGGTGCCCTCGGGTTCCGCCACGGCCGACGGGACGGCCAGTCCGGCGCCCACGCAGCGGCGCCCCGTCTCCCGAAGCAGTTCGGCGCCCGCCTCCACGACCGAGCCGAGCACCTTCGCCGGGTCGGCGTCCACGGTCTCGCAGCCGGGGGCGGTCGCCACGATCCGGCCGCCGAGGCCGACCAGGGCGGCCCGGAAGCCGTCGGCGTGGACCTGCGCGGCGAGGGCGACGGGCCCGCCCTCGGCGAGTTCGAGGCGGTGCGAGGGACGGCCCTGGGAGCCGGCGGCCGCCCCTGGGCGGGCGTCCACGTGGATCAGGCCGAGCGCCTCCAGCTCCGCGGCGACCGCGCCGGCCGTCGCGCGCGTGACACCCAGCTCGGCGGTGAGCACGGCCCGTGTCGGCGCGCGTCCCGTGTGCACGAGCTCCAGCGCGGGCCCGAGCGCACCACGCCCTCGGTCCAGCCGTGTCCTGATGCTTCCTTCTCCCGCAGCTCTGGGGGCCGCCTTGCCGCTCATGAGAGCGAGTCTCCCATGATCCGGTCGCCCGGTGACCGGTCAGCCGGCCTGGAGGCCGCTCACCCGCAGGGTGACGTTCAGCCGGCCGGTCAGTCCCAACTCGGGCGGCGCCGTGCCCGCGTGGACGCGCGGTACCCCGTGGTGGGCGAGCCGGGACCCGCCGCCGAACACGAACAGGTCGCCGCTGCGCAGCTCCACGTCCGTGTACGGGCGGCCTCTCGACTCGGTGTTGCCGAAACGGAAGACGCAGGTGTCGCCGAGGCTCAGCGACACCACGGGGGCGCCGGACCTCTCGTCGCTGTCCCGGTGCATGCCCATCCGGGCACCGGCGTCGTAGAAGTTGATCAGCGCGATGTCGTAGGCAGGTGTCGTCCCTGGGCGGACGGGGCCGCCGCTCACCGGGGGGCCTCCCGCCGGGGCGGCTCCCACGGGGGATTCTCCCGCCGGGGTGCCGCCGCCGAAGGCATCGGCCACGGCCCGGCGTCCCAGCTCCCCCAGCCAGGCGGGGAACGGCTTCACGGGCGCGCCGTCCCCGTCGACGACCGTGGGCGCGTAACCGTACGGATACCAGTGCCAACCGAGACAGACCTGCCGGGAGGTCATCGTGCCGCCCCCGGGCGTTCGGACCGTGCGCAGCCCGGCGGGCGGGCGGGCCCAGTCGCGGCAGGCCTCCAGGAGCTTTTTCTGGTGCTCGGGGGTCAGCCAGTCCGGCAGGTGCACCGCGCCCGGGGCGATCTCCGTCCGGCTCCTGGGAAACAGTTCCGCGTCCATGGTTCCATCCTCGCGCAGGGCCGCACCGGGCTGCCGAACCTCCCTGATCTGCGCCTCAGCTAGCCTGGACCCGATGACCGACCGTATGACGACCCCCTCGGCCGAGCTTATGCTGGCGCGCTTCCCCGAGGACTCCCGTGACCAGCTCCGAGCGTGGGACGCCTCCGACGAGTACCTGCTGAGGCATCTCGCCGCCAGTGGCCAGGCGCTCGACGGCACGGTCGTCGTGGTCGGTGACCGCTGGGGCGCCCTCACCACGGCCCTGCGGGCACACGGGCCGGTGCAGATCACCGACTCGTTCCTCACCCGGGAGGCGACCCGGGCCAATCTGGTGCGCAACGGCGCGGACGAGGGCTCCGTACGCCTTCTCACCACCCAGGACACACCGCCCGAGCGCGTCGACGTGCTGCTGGTTCGCGTGCCGAAGAGCCTCGCGCTCCTGGAGGACCAGCTGCTGCGTCTGGCGCCCGCCGTGCACGAGGGGACGGTCGTCGTCGGCTCCGGCATGGTCAAGGAGATCCACACCTCGACGCTCAAGCTGTTCGAGCGGATCCTCGGTCCTACCCGGACGTCACTGGCCGAGAAGAAGGCCCGGCTCATCTTCTGCACGCCGAGCCCCGGGCTCGTGCGGCCGGCGAACCCGTGGCCGCTCAGCTACACGCTGCCCGAGGGCATCGGTCCGGTCTCCGGCCGTACCGTCGTCAACGAGGCGGGCGTCTTCTGCGCGGAGCGCCTCGACATCGGCACCAGGTTCTTCCTCCGGCATCTGCCGTACGAGCGGAGTGCCGGGCGGGTCGTGGACCTGGGCTGCGGCAACGGCGTGGTCGGTACGGCGGCGGCGCTGGCGCATCCGGAGGCCGAGGTGCTGTTCGTGGACGAGTCGTACCAGGCGGTCGCCTCGGCGGAGGCGACGTACCGGGCGAACACCGACGACACCGTGGATCACGGCAAGGCGGAGTTCCGCGTGGACGACGCCCTGGACAGCGTCCCGGAGGCGAGCGTCGATCTGGTGCTGACCAACCCGCCCTTCCACTCGCACCAGGCGACGACCGACGCGACGGCGTGGCGGATGTTCACCGGGGCGCGCCGCGCGCTGCGGCCGGGCGGCGAGCTGTGGGTGGTCGGCAATCGTCATCTCGGCTACCACGTGAAGCTTCGGCGCCTCTTCGGCAACAGTGAACTGATCGCGAGCGACGCGAAGTTCGTGGTCCTGAAGGCCGTCAAGCAGCCCTGAGGTCCGTCCCGGGAACGGGCAGGGGCGGGAAGGGGCAGGCACGTTGAGGGCCGACGCGGACAGGGGCAGGGGCAGGGGCAGGGGCGGGCGCGCCGGGCAGGCACCGCTCAGGCTGTGCCGGTCTCGCCGCGCAGCGCTCGTGGCGAGGCTCCGAGTTCACGCCTGCAGGCCTTGTTGAACGCCTGCAGATCGGGGATGCCGACCGACGCGGCGACCGCCGGGATGGACAGGGTCGAGGCACGCAACAGATGCCGGGCGCGATCGAGTCGGCGGCGGCGGATGTACGCCACGACCGTGCCGCCCGTGGTGGCGCGGAAGAGCCGGGTCAGGTGGTTGTGCGAGACGCCCGCGGCCCGGGCCACGGCGGGCACGGTGAGCGGGGCGGCGAGGTTCGCCTCGACATAGGCGATCGCGGCGGTGACGGCCGGATGCGGGCCGGGGCGTTCGGCGGCCGGGGCGAGGTCGGCGATGCGCCACAGCGCGGTCCAGATCTCGGCCCGGGTGCGTTCCGGTGCGCTCGGCGCGGAGGCGACCGCCTGGAGCATCAGCCCGGTCAGCATGGGGAGTTCGGGTCCCGCGTCCTGCAGTACGGGCACGGTGCGCGGTGCCCCGGCGGGGGCGATGCGCAGGTGTGCGTACAGGTGCTCCGAGCGGCCCTGGTAGCGGTAACGAACCGTCGCGCCGGGCGGCACGAGGCTGATCCGGCCGGGCCGGATGAGGTGCGGTGTGCCGTCCACGGTCAGCTCGGCCTCGTACTGGTACAGGTGCAACTGCCACAGCTCCGGCAGCCGGAAGACGTCCGTGCGGCTCGCGACACCGTGCACGCCGACGCCCGCGTTGGCGACGACGGGCGGTTCGCCCAGGTGGATGTGCGTGACCCGCATGGTGAAAAACTACCAGCGGTGGTGAAACGGGCCAACGCGAAGGACCGGCCAGGCTCCGTACGGTCGGTCCATGACGCATCCCGAGCATCCTCCGGCGCATCCCGAACGCCCTCCCCTTCTGGACTCGGTGCGGATGGCCCGCTTCGTGGCCCACGGCTCGCTGCGTCTGGACGCGGTGGTCCCGGCCGGGATGAACGAGGAGGCGATCGACGTCCTGGGGCGCGGTGTACCCGCCGTGCCGTACGGCAGCACGGTGGCGGACGCCTACCCCGAGGGCTCCTTCGTGCGGCGACTGCTCGGTGTCCCGGCCGTGGCGGGCGCCCTGCGCAGCCTCGTCGGTCCGGGCCCGCGCGTCGACCATCACGCCGTGCACGTCCGCGAGCCCCACGAGGGGTCGGCGCAGCCACTGCACGGTGACGCGATCATCGACGTCCGCACGGACGCCTTCGACGTCCAGCTGATGTACTACCCGCAGGACGTGACCCTGGACATGGGCGGCACCCTCAGCGTGCCCGGCAGCCACCTGCGGCGCACGAACGAGTCGGACACGGGCCGCTACCAGAATCTGCTCGGCCAGTCCCGGCTCGTCTGCCCGGCAGGCACCGTGGTGTTTCTGCACCACGGACTCTGGCACGGCGGGCGGCGCAACGACAGCGACGTGGTGCGCTACATGTTCAAGATCCGCTTCAACCCGGCGGTACGGCAGCGACGCCTGTGGGACACCTCGGACCTCGCCGACCCGCGGGTGGCCGAGGAACTCGCGACGACGTTCCCGTGGTACGAACCCGCCACCGGCCGTCTGGAGCTCTACAACCGCGTACTGCTGTGGCGCTCGCTCACCGGCGACGCGTCCTTCGATCTCGAACACTGGGTCACCCGCGTCTCCAACCGCCCACAGGAGGAAGCCGTATGACTGTCCGCCAGCAGGTGCTGGTCCTCTATCTGAGCACGTCGGCGCTGGATTCCGAGGTCGTCGGCTGGTCGGTGTACGACGGCACGGGCCGTACGTCACCCACGACCGGTGACAGCGACGAACCCCCTTACGGGTCGGGCGTGGACGCGCTGCGGGACGGCTGGCGGCTGTTCCAGGCGGCCCAGCTGATCCCGCCGTACCCGGGGTCCGAGTACAACGTGTCGTTCCTCAAGCACGAGTTCCTCTTCGAGAAGCTCGTCGACATGGCATCGGACGCCCCACCGGGCACGTCAGCGAGTGTCCAGCACTCCGATGATCCGCGCCACCGCCCTGACCATCGCCTGCCGCGCCACGACGAGGTACTTGCGTGAGTCGACCGCCTCGGGGTGTGCGGTCAGGAACTCCCTGATCGCGTCGGTCATCGCGATGTTGAGGGCGGTGCCCACGTTCACCTTGGTGATGCCGCCCGCGACGGCCGCCCGCAGTTCGGCGTCCGGGACGCCGGACGAGCCGTGCAGCACGAGCGGGACGTCGAGAGCCGCGTCGAGGCGCTTGAGCAGGTCGTGGTCCAGGGCGGCGGTGCGCGTGGTCATGGCGTGCGTGCTGCCGATCGCCACGGCCAGAGCGTCGACGCCCGCGTCGGCGACGAAGGCGCGCGCCTCGGCCGGGTCGGTACGGGCGCCGGCCGCGTGGGCGTCCAGCGGCGCCTGCCCGGTCTTGCCGCCGACCTCGCCCAACTCGGCCTCGATCCAGAGGCCTTGGGTGTGGGCCCAGTCAACGGCGGCCCGCGTCGCGGCAAGGTTCTCGGCGTAGGGAAGACGGGCGGCGTCGTACATGACGGAGCTGAATCCGGCGTCGGCCGCCTGTCGGAGCAGCTCGTCGCTCTCGACGTGGTCCAGGTGCAACGCGACGGGGACGGCCGCGTGTTCGGCCGCGGCGGTCGCGGCCCGGGCCAGCGGGAGGAGCCGTCCGCAGCGGAACTTCACGGCGTTCTCGCTGATCTGGAGGATGACGGGGGCGTTCGCCTCCTCGGCGCCGGCGACGACGGCCTCGACGTGTTCCAGCGTGATGACGTTGAAGGCGGCGACGGCGGTCCGCGCGGCGGCGGCCCGGGCGACCAGTTCGCCGGCTGCTTCGAGGGGCATGAACCGTCCCTTCAGGGCGTGGTGAGGATGACCGAGCGGGTGAGGTGGCGGGGCTCGTCGGGGTCCAGGCCCCGGGCTGCGGCGACGGCCACGGCGAGTCGCTGGGCGCGGACGAGTTCGGCGAGGGGGTCGAGTCCGCCTTCGACCCACAACGCCCCCGTGTCACGGACCTGTTGGGCCAGCCCGTCGGGTGCCTCGCCCAGCATCCAGGTCGCGGTGCCCGCGGTGGTGACACTGATCGGGCCGTGGCGGTACTCCATCGCCGGATAGGCCTCGGTCCAGGCCAGGGAGGCCTCGCGCATCTTGAGCCCGGCTTCGTTCGCGAGACCGACGCTCCAGCCGCGCCCGAGGAACGTGAACTGCGTGCAGTCGACGAGCCCTTCGGGCAGCGGCTCCGCCAGCGCGGTGCGGGCGTCGGCGACGACGGCGTCGGTGTGCAGGCCGAGGTGTGCGCGCAGCAGGGTCAGAGCGGTGGTCGCGAACCGTGTCTGTACGACGGACCGCTCGTCGGCGTAGTCGAGTACGACGACGTCATCGGCCGCCTGCATCACGGGAGTTCGAGGATCCGCGGTGATCGCGACCGTGCGCGTGCGCCCCTTCAGCCGGCCGAGCAGGTCGAGGACCTCCGTGGTGGTGCCGGAGCGGGTCAGGGCGATCACTCGGTCGTACGAGCGGCCGTGGGGGTATTCGGAGGCGGCGAAGGCGTCCGTCTCGCCCTGTCCCGCCTGTTCACGCAGGGCCGCGGCGGCCTGCCCCATGAACCACGAGGTGCCGCACCCGACCAGCGCGACACGCTCCCCCGAGGCGGGCAGCACGGACGCGTGCGCCGCTGCCTCGTCGGCGGCCCGTACCCAGCATTCGGGCTGGGCCACCAGTTCGTTCTCGACATGACTCACGCCGACCCCTCCCGATGGGATGATCGCCCTGCAGAATGATTACTCTTGCAAGATATAGCGAGATTTCAAGCATAATCAAGCATCCGGGACGGAAAACGACGTGCGCCAGGGGCGAGAGGGACGGCACGGGCAGGAGTCCGTGCCTGAGCGTCGGACTCCTGCAGGCCGGTTGGGGTGCCTATGAAGTGCACCGCATTGCGTGGAAGGGAGCCCTGCCGGCGGGGCGCGATGGCAGGATCGGCTGCGCGGTGAGAGCCGTACTCGCGTCAGCCGCTCCGGAGGGCGGACGCAGCGGGAAGAACGGGAAGCGGGACAACGCATGGCCAACGTCGTCGAGTTGACGTACTACCCCATCAAGGGGTGCGCCGGGACATCGGCGAGCGAGGCGCTGGTGACGCCCGCCGGTCTGGCGCACGACCGCAGCTTCATGGTCGTCAGCGAAGAGGGTGTGTACCGCACCCAGCGGCGCGATCCGCTGCTGGCGGTCGTCCAGCCCGAGATCACCGGCGACGGGTACCGTCTCAGGCTTCGTGCGCCCGGCCGCGAGCCCGTGGACATCGAGGTGGACACCGTCGGCGCCCCGCGACCGGTCGACCTCTTCGGCACCGCGTACCAGGGGATCGACCAGGGCGACCCGGCGGCCGTCTGGCTCTCGGACCTGCTCGGCAGCCCCAGCAGACTCGTGCGCGTGCCGCAGGAACACGACCGGGTGACCGGAGGGCGGACACCGGGCACCTCCGGCTACGCCGACAGCAGCGCGCTGCACGTGCTGTCGCGCTCCACCCTGGATCAGCTGCACCGCAAGCTGGCCGAACGCGGCGCGCACCCGTTGTCCATGGAGCGATTCCGCCCGAACATCGTGATCGACGGCTGGGACGAACCGCACACGGAGGACCGCGCCCACCGCATCACCGTCGGCGGGGCGGAACTGGGGTACGCGAAGCTCGCCATCCGCTGTGCCGTGACCCTGGTCGACCAACGGTCAGGTTCCAGAGCGGGTCCTGAACCACTCCGCACCCTCGCCGGATACCGCCGGGCGGCTGAGGGCGGAGTCGCGTTCGGCGCGAAGTTCGCGGTCCTGCGCACCGGCAAGGTGTCGGTCGGCGACGACGTGATCGTCAGCCGGTGGGGCGAGTCCGAACTGTAGCGCTGCATCCGGTCCCTACGGCGACCGCAGCCACCGCAGCCACCGCAGGGCCGTAGCGCTTGCGGTCCCTCGGTCACGTACGCGATCCCGTGGCCGACCGCAGCGATCACAGCAGCCGGTAGCGGCGTTCGGGGCGTCCCGCCGCCCCGTAGCGCAGGGACACGTCGGCGCTGCCGGTGGTGTGGAAGTGTTCCAGGTAGCGGCGGGCACTGACGCGGGAGACGCCGGCCAGCGTCGCGCACTCGGCGGCGGACAGCGTGCCCTGTGCGGTACGGAGCGTCCGCTTTATCAGCGCGGCCGTCTCCACGCTCATGCCCTTGGGCAGCGTACTGACGCGCGTCGCGGGTACGGCCGCTCCCGCCAGCACCCTGTCGACATCGGCCTGGCCGTGCACGACGGTCGCGAGCAGGCGGCCGCGCTGGACGGCGTAGCGCTCCAGCCTGGCCCGCAGGTCCTCGAACTCGAACGGTTTGAGGAGGTAGTCGACGACGCCGTGGCGGACGGCTCCGCGCACCGTGTCGGCCTCCCGTGCCGCGCTGATGACCATGACGTCGCAGTCATGGCCCGCGGTACGCAGCCGGGGGATGACGTCCAGGCCGAAAAGGTCCGGCAGGTACAGGTCGAGCAGGACGAGGTCCGGGTGCAGCTCGTCGACGGCGCGCGCGGCCTGCTCGCCCGTACTGGCGACACCCACCACGCGGAACGGCTCGACACGTTCGACGAAGGTCCGGTGGACCCGGGCGACCATGAAGTCGTCGTCGACCACCAGCACGTCGATCGTGTCGGCCGCCTCGGACGCCGCGGCCGCGCCGGCGGAACGGACCGCGGCGGCCGTGCCGGCACCATCGGCCCCGCGGTCCGCGACGGCCCGGGCAGCAGCGGTGGTCACGTCGGTGGCCCCCGCCGTGGTGGCGGCCGAACCGGGCCCGGGCGCTCCGTTCATCGTGTGGCTCCTTCCGCCACCGCGTCGGTGAGGTGGCTGACGGTCATGCGTGCGGTGAACATGGCCCCGTCGGGGGTGTTGGTCACCGAGATCTCACCACCGTGACGTTCGCAGACCAGACGGGTGAGCGCCAGGCCGATGCCGCGCTCGCCCTCCTGGGCCGCCTTGGTGGTGAAGCCGTGCGAAAACACCTCCCGGGCGAGTTCGGGCGCCACGCCGGGACCCGAGTCGCGGACCACGATCTCCACGCTGGAGGCGTCCTGCCTCAGCTCGACCTCCACCCAGGCCTCGTGGCCGTCGGGCTCGCGGGCGGCGGCCGCGACGGACGCGGCGTCCACCGCGTTGTCGACGAGGTTGCCGACCACGGTCGCCACGTCGGCGGCGTCCTCCGGGGTGAGCCGGTCGAGGGCGGTCGCGTCGGAGATCCGCAGACTGACCTTCCGTTCGGCCGCGAGGGAGGACTTGGCCATGAGAAGGGCGGCGACGGCGGTGTCGCGGACACGGCGGCTGAGCGTGACGTCAAGCGACTGGCGGCGCTGGTTCAACGCCCTGATGTAGCGCACGACTTCGTCCTGTTCGCCGATCTGGATCAGCCCCGAGATGGTGTGCAGCTGGTTGGCGAACTCGTGCGCCTGCGCGCGCAGCAGTTCGGAGGAGCTGCGGAAGGATCCGATCTCCCGTTCCAGCCGGGCCAGTTCGGTGCGGTCCCGCAGAGTGGTGACCGAGCCGAGCGGGCGGCCGTCCTTGGTGACGGTCATCCGGTTCATCACCAGGACGCGGCCGTGCCGGACGACGACCTCGTCGCGTTCGCCCGCCGCGCCGCTCCGGTCACCCGCCAGGACGTCCCGCAGCCGTCCCTCGATGCCGAGTTCGGCAAGACTGCGGCCCACGCAGTCCGCGGGGAGGTCGAGCAGACGCCGGCCCATGTCGTTGGCCAGGGTGAGCCGGTGCTGGGGGTCCAGGGCGATCACCCCCTCGGCGATCCCGTACAGCATCGCCTCGCGGTGCTCGGCCAGTCCGGCGATCTCGCGCGGCTCCAGGCCGAGGGTCTGCCGTTTGACGCGCCTGGCCAGCAGCCAGGAGCCGACCAGCCCGAGCCCGCTGGCTATGCCGAGGTAGGCGAGGAGGTACGAGGACGCCCCGCTCAGGCGCTGCCACACCGTCGGGTCGGCCTCGCCGATCATCACCGTGCCCAGGTGCTGCCCGAGGTTCTCCTGTGTCGCGCCGAGCACGGGCACCTGGGCCACGAGTTCACGGCTGCCGTCGAGCGTCAGTGAGCCGGTCCAGCCCCGGCCCTCGGCGGCGCCTTCTCCGAGGGGCAGCGGGTCACCGATCGCCGTGGGGTCGGTGGAGCTGACGATCCGGCCGTCGGCGTCGGCCACCGTCACCGAGGTGACCCCGGACTGTGTCTGTGTGGAGTTCACCAGCGGGGCGAGCGCTTCCTGCGGCGCGGGCCGCACGAGCTGGCTGCGGGTCAGGGGGTTGGCGGCCAGTTGCTCGGCGAGCGCGCTGACCCGGCGGCCCTCGACGCGGTTGAAGGTCGCCTCCGACTGCGCGAGGGAGACCGCGGCGACGGCCAGGAGCACCACGACGACGATGGCGAGCTGCAGCACCAGCATCTCGCCCGCGAGGGTCTGACGGCGGAAGGCGGCGACCACGGCGGACTCAATCTCTCGTGCTGACACGGCGTAGTTCGGCTCAGCTGCCGGGTCGCACCATCATGGCCCCCGCTCGCGGCCTGGAAAAGAGAAGGGACAGGAACGGGAGATGCGGGGCGGGTCCAGTGGTCGATGGCTGCTCGTGGGTGCCTGTGACAGTCGGCGGGTGTGAGGGGCGGACGGCTGGTCGCCGGGGACGAGAGCCGAGCGGCGGACGGTCGGCGGCCGCGGCAGGTGACACAAAGACCACAACCTCCGTTGGTTCCGGAAGAGAGACAGGCTCGGAGCGGCCGGGCAACATGTGGCCCACGTCACCCCGTCCCCCCGGGGCTCCCCGCACGCCAGTGCCCCTCTCCGTACTCCGTCCCCCTGCTCCGCGGCCCCTCCCCGCGTTTCCCGCAGCACCTCCTGCTCCTCTCCCCGTACCTCATCGACGTATCGACAGGTGGTGGAACTCGTGCGCCTGCGCACTCCCCTCGCCCTGCTCGGGGCCGCCGTGCTCGTGCTCGTGGGCCCTCCGCTGCTCACGTCCGGCAGCGACTCCGCGACCGGCACGCAGATCCCGGGCCTGCGCTTCATGGTTCCGAACACGCCCGGCGGCGGTTACGACATCACGGCCCGCACCGCCGCGAAGAACGCCGAGGACGCCGACCTCACGCACAACATCGAGGTGTTCAACCTGCCGGGCGCCGGCGGCACCGTCGGGCTCAGCCGGCTGGTGAGCGAGCACGGCAACGGCAAGCTCGCCATGTCGATGGGTCTCGGTGTCGTGGGTGCCGTCCGCTCCAACGACGCGCCCAAGACACTCGCCGACACCACCCCGATCGCCCGGCTCACCGAGGAGCAGGACGTCGTCGTGGTCGGCAAGGACTCCCCGTACAAGTCGATCGACGAGCTCATCGGCGCCTGGAAGAAGAATCCGGGCAAGCTTCCGGTGGGCGGTGGTTCCTCGCCCGGCGGGCCCGATCACCTCGCGCCCATGCTGATGGCGCGCGCCGCGGACATCGCCCCGAAGGACGTCAACTACGTGCCCTTCGACGGTGGTGGCGAGTTGCTCGCCTCGATCCTCGGCAACAAGGTCGCCTTCGGGGTGTCCGGCGTCGGCGAGTACCTCGACCAGATCAAGGCGGGCGAGCTGCGCGTACTGGCGGTCACGGGACCTGAGCGGGTCGACGAGCTGGACGCGCCCACCCTCAAGGAGTCCGGCTACGACGTCGACTTCACCAACTGGCGGGGCATCGTCGCCCCGCCCGGCCTGTCGGACGCCGAGCGCGACAAGCTCGTACGCCTTGTCGAGGAGCTGCACGACTCCCCCGAGTGGCGGAAGTCCATGGAACAGAACGGCTGGGACGACGCCTTCCTGACCGGAAAGAAGTTCAGCGACTTCCTCGACGCCGAGGACAAGCGCGTGGTTTCGGTACTGAAGGAGCTGGGACTGTGACGACGCCGACCACCGACATCTCCCCGACGCCCGCGGACGAGCGGCGCTCCTGGCTGCGCGAGCACTCCGAACTCGGCGTCTGCGTCATGCTGTTGGCGCTCGGCGTGCTGGTTCTGGCCGACGCGCTCACCATGGACGTCGACATCACCCAGCGCGGGCCCGTCGGACCGAAGACCGTGCCCGTGGTGGTGGGCGTCGGACTCCTGGTGATCGCCGCCCTGCTGGCTGTCGACGTCCTGCGCGGCGGTCGCGGCCAGGCGGAGGGCGGCGAGGACATCGACCTGTCCGAACCCGCCGACTGGCGCACGGTGTTGCTGCTCGCCGGGGTGTTCCTCGGCTCGGCCGTCCTCATCGAACCGCTCGGGTTCCCCGTCGCGGGCGCGCTCCTCTTCTGGGGCGCCGCCTTCGCACTCGGCAGCCGCCGGATCGACCGGGACCCGCTCATCGCGGCCGTCCTCTCCCTCGCCACCTACGCCATCTTCAACAACCTGCTCGGAGTACCGCTGCCGGGCGGCCCGCTGATGGGAGTGCTGTGACATGAACGCCCTCAACTCCCTGATGGACGGCTTCGGTACGGCTCTCACTCCCGTCAACCTTCTGTGGGCCGCGCTCGGCGTGCTGCTCGGTACCGCGATCGGCGTACTGCCCGGCATCGGCCCCGCGATGGCGGTCGCCCTCCTGCTGCCGGTGACCTACGGACTCGAACCGATCGGCGCGTTCATCATGTTCGCGGGGATCTACTACGGGGCGATGTTCGGCGGCTCGACCACCTCGATCCTGCTGAACACGCCCGGCGAGAGCGCTGCCGTGGTCGCGGCCATGGAGGGCAACCCCATGGCCAAGTCGGGCCGCGGCGCGCAGGCTCTCGCGGCCGCCGCCATCGGCCACTTCGCGGGCGGCCTGATCGGCACGATCCTGCTGGTCGCGCTCGCCCCGACGGTCGCCGACCTGGCCGTGGACATCGGTGCGCCGGACTACTTCGCCATCATGGTGCTGGCGTTCATCGCGGTGACGTCGGTGCTGGGCTCGTCGCGGATCAGAGGGCTCGCGTCGCTGCTCATCGGCCTGACCCTCGGCCTGGTGGGCCTGGACCAGATGACCGGCCAGCAGCGGCTCACCTTCGGTTCACTCCAACTCGCCGACGGCATCGACGTGGTGATCGTGGCGGTCGGTCTGTTCGCGATCGGTGAGGCGCTGTGGGTAGCGGCGCACCTGCGGCGCAGCCCCGGCGAACCGATCCCGGTGGGCCGGCCCTGGCTGGGCCGTGACGATGTGCGGCGGACCTGGAAGTCGTGGCTGCGCGGGCCGTTCATCGGTTTCCCGTTCGGCGCGATCCCGGCGGGCGGCGCGGAGATCCCCACCTTCCTGTCGTACGCGACGGAGAAGCGCCTGTCGAAACACCCGGACGACTGGGGCAAGGGCGCGATCGAGGGCGTGGCGGGACCGGAGTCTGCGGCGTCGGCCTCCGCGGCGGGGACCCTGGTGTCCATGCTGACCCTGGGTCTGCCGACGACAGCGGTCGCGGCCGTCATGCTGGCGGCCTTCCAGCAGTACGGCATCCAGCCGGGCCCGCTCCTCTTCGAACGCGAGCCCGAGCTGGTGTGGGGTCTGATCGCCTCGCTCTTCGTGGGCATGGTGCTGCTGCTCGCCCTCAACCTGCCGCTGGCGCCCGTATGGGCGAAGTTGCTGCGCATCCCCCGGCCGTACCTGTACGCGGGCATCCTGTTCTTCGCGGCGGTCGGCGCCTACGCGGTCGGCGGCGAGGTCATCGACCTGGTGATCCTCCTGATCATCGGCCTGATCGGGTTCGGCATGCGGCGGTACGGCCTGCCGGTGCTGCCCGCCGTCATCGGCGTCATCCTCGGCCCGAACGCCGAACAGCAACTGCGGCGCGCCCTGCAGATCAGCGACGGCAGCGTCACGGGCCTGGTCAACACGCCGTTCGCGGTGACCGTGTACGCGGTGACGGTGCTGCTGCTGATCTGGCCCCTGCTCAGGAAGCTCATGACGCGGGGCCGTGTGAAGGCCTGAACCGCCGCCGCTCCCGGGAGAGCGTGAAAGGCGACCGCGGTGGTGATGTCCACCGCGGTCGCCTTTCACGTGTCCGAAAGTCTTCGAACCTCAGCTGATGCCGTGCACGCGCTGAGTGGTCAGCTCGTAGCGGGCTCCGACGATGGTGAGTTCACCGGTCTTCACCTTGGCGGCGAGATCGGGGTCCGCCGCGAGCCGGGCGCGGACGAGCCGTACGTTGGCGTCGATCGTCGCGTCGATGCGCGCGGCACCCTCCTTGGCGCGATCGATGGCCGGGCTGATCTGGTCGGCCAGGTACTGGATGTGGTTGGGCAGTTTCTTACCCGACTCGTCAGCCTCGACGGTGGCCTTCACGGCGCCGCACGACTGGTGGCCGAGCACCACGAGCAGCGGGATCTGGAGTTCGAGCACGCCGTACGCGAGGCTGCCGAGGACGGCTTCGTCGAGGACCTGGCCCGCGCTGCGTATGGTCATCAGGTCGCCGAGGCCCTGGTCGAAGACCAGCTCCGGGGGCACCCGGGAGTCGATGCAGCCCAGTACGAGGGCGAAGGGGTGCTGGCTGGCCGTCAGCGCCTGCCGGACGGCCGGAGACTCGTCGGGGTGCCGCTCGCGGAAGGTGCGCCAGCGGCGGTTGCCCGCCTCCAGCTCCCGCAGTGCCTCCTCGGCGTTGGTGGGCCGCTTGCGTGCGGCAGCGGCGGGTGCCGCGGCCGCGGGTTCGGCGCCCATGGCCAGGCCGGCGCCGAGTGCCGTGGTTCCTGCGAGCGCGGCGCGCAGGAGGGAGCGCCGGCCGGGGATCGTCGCACCGGACGTCCGGGCGACGGATGCCGTCCGCTGAGCGCGGGCGGCTATGTGGGGTGTTGGGTCAGAGATCACGGACGGGAACGTACGTCCGAACAGTCGCTCCTGACTCGGGCTTACTGAATCATGGGGAAGCGTTGACGATTCATGGCCGAGCGTTGGCAAATCATGAGCGAGCGTTGAACTGTTCTTGGCAGCCACGAGAGAGATCCAGGTCGACCGAAGTCCAGGGATGGTCGGTGAGCACCTTGCCCTCCCTCGCCGCGTCGACTTAGCCTCCTTTTGTGCCGCCAATAAACAAAACCCGTGAGCACAACGCCGTGCCGGGCCGCCACAGCAGCGACCTCACCCGTCTACGCGTCGCCCTGACCGTCTTCTTCGCCCTCGACGGCTTCGTCTTCGCGGGCTGGGTCGTACGCATCCCCGCCATCAAGGAACAGACCGGTGCGTCCGCCAGCGCGCTGGGTCTCGCGCTGCTCGGCGTGTCCGCCGGAGCCGTCGTCACGATGATGCTCACGGGACGGCTGTGCGGCCGTTACGGCAGCCATCGCGTGACCGTCGTCTGCGGCGTCCTCCTGTCCCTGAGCGTCGCGCTGCCCCCGCTCACCCACTCCGCCCTCACCCTCGGCGCCGTCCTGCTGGTCTTCGGCGCCGCGTACGGCGGGATCAACGTGGCCTTCAACAGCGCCGCGGTCGACCTCGTGGCCGTACTGCGGCGCCCGATCATGCCGAGTTTCCACGCGGCGTTCAGCCTGGGCGGTATGGTCGGCGGCGGGCTCGGCGGACTGGTCGCCGGCTCCCTGTCTCCCGCACGGCATTTGCTGGGCCTGACAGTGATCGGCCTGTTGGTGACCGCCCTCGCCGGACGCGTCCTGCTGCGGTGCGAGACCCCGGAACCGGCGGCCGCCGACGAGCGTGGGGGACGCGGGGCGCGCGAGGTTCGAGTGCCGCGGAAGCCCGACACCCGGACCCGCCGACTGGTCGTCGTCTTCGGCCTGATCGCCCTCTGCACGGCGTACGGCGAAGGCGCCCTGGCCGACTGGGGCGCGCTGCACCTGGAGCAGGACCTGGGCGCCCGTCCTGGCGTCGCCGCGGCGGGATACACCTGTTTCGCGCTCGCCATGACGATCGGCCGGCTCACCGGGACCAGACTCCTGGAACGGCTCGGGCGGAGCCGGACCGTGGTCGCCGGCGGCGCCCTGGCCACCGCCGGAATGCTGCTCGGCTCGCTCTCGCCCTCCCTGTGGGCGGCCCTGCTCGGCTTCGCCGTCACCGGGCTCGGACTCGCGAACATCTTCCCGATCGCCGTCGAACGCGCCGGAGCGCTGGCGGGCCCCAGCGGCGTCGCCACCGCCTCCACCCTCGGCTACGGCGGCATGCTCCTCGGACCGCCCGCGATCGGGTTCATGGCGGACTGGTTCTCCTTGTCCGCCGCTCTCACCAGCGTGGCAGCGCTGGCGGCGGTGGCGGCCACCATCGGGTACGCGACCCGACGGGCGACGCAGGCCGACATCTGACCGCCCGACGTACCCGAGCCGCCGTACTCCCGACCGGGCCGACACGTCAACGGCTCGCCTGCTCCCGACCGACGGCACGCGGCGCCCGGCAGGCGGCAGGCGGCAGGCGGCAGGCGGCAGGCGGCAGGCGGCAGGCGGCAGGCGGCAGGCGGCAGGCGGCAGGCGGCAGGCGAGGGTGCGCACGCACGCGCCGCGCGACACCCCGGTACGGAACGCACGCGCCCCGTACCGCCGCTGCTCAGCCGCGCACGGCACAGTGGTACCCACCGCACCCGATGCATCGGAAAGTTGATGTCATGACCGACAAGCTCACCGTCAGTGTCCTGGGCACCGGAATCATGGGCGCCGCGATGGCCCGTAACCTCGCCCGGGCCGGGCACTCCGTCCGGGCCTGGAACCGCAGCCGTGACAAGGCCGAACCGCTCGCCGCCGACGGCGCGCACGTCGCCGGCACGCCCGCCGAAGCCGTCGAGGGCGCCGACGTCGTCCTGACCATGCTGTACGACGGTCCTGCCACGCTGGACGTGATGCGGCAGGCCGCGCCCGCCCTGCGCGCCGGCACGGCCTGGGTGCAGTCGACGACCGCCGGCATCGAGGGCGTCGGCGAACTGGCCGCATTCGCCCATGAGAAGGGCCTGGTCTTCTACGACGCGCCCATGCTCGGCACCCGACAGCCCGCCGAGGCAGGCCAGTTGCTCGTCCTCGCCGCCGGGCCGAGCGACGGCCGGCACGCCGTGACGCCGGTCTTCGACGCGGTCGGTGCCCGTACGGTGTGGACCGGCGAGGACTCAGCGGCGGGCACCGCCACCCGTCTCAAGCTCGTGGCCAACAGCTGGGTCCTCGCCGCCACCAGTGCGACCGGCGAGGTCCTCGCCCTGGCCGGGGCCCTGGGCGTGGATCCGCAGAGCTTCTTCGACGCCATCGCCGGCGGTCCGCTCGACATGGGATATCTGCACGCCAAGAGCGCTCTGATCCTGGAGGACCGGTTGTCCCCGGCGGCCTTCGCCGTGTCCACCGCCGCCAAGGACGCCCGCCTGATCGTCGAGGCCGGCGAGCAGCACGGGCTCCGCCTCGACGTCGCGGCCGCGAGCGCCGAGCGGTTCGAGCGCGCCGCCGCGCAGGGTCACGCCGACGAGGACATGGCCGCCGCGTACTTCGCGAGCTTCGACGAGAACTCCGGGAACTGAATCTCGGAGTGCGGATGCGGCCGGAGGGAGGCCACCCGCCACCTCCCTCGGAGTCCTCTCCGTCATGCACACTTCCCCCATGGAGATCACCGAGTTCGTTCAAGTCCTGGACCAGGAGGGCCGAACGCTGGCCGCGGCCGCCGAGAAGGCCGGGCCGGGCGCCGAGGTGCGTACCTGCCCGGACTGGGAGGTGCGGGACGTACTGCGGCACACCGGAATGGTGCACCGGTGGGCCACGGCGTTCGTCGCCGAGGGACACACGTCGTACCAGCCGGACGGCGGCCTGCCGGACCTCGACGGCGCAGAACTGCTGACGTGGTTCCAGCGCGGGCACCGGCGGCTCGTCGACACGCTCACCGCCGCGCCGCCCGACGTGGACTGCTGGACCTTCATGCCCGCCCCGTCACCGCTCGCGTTCTGGGCTCGGCGGCAGGCCCACGAGACGACCGTGCACCGGGCCGACGCCGAGTCCGCGCTCGGCGGCGAACCGAGCCCGATCGCCGTGGACTTCGCGGTCGACGGCATCGACGAGTTGCTGCTCCGCTTCCATGCGCGCGACAAGAGCAGGGTGCGTTCGGACGAGCCACGCGTACTGCGGGTCCGGGCCACGGACACGGACGCCGTGTGGACCGTACGCCTGTCGTCCGGGCCGCCCGCGGCCGAGCGGGGTGAAGTGGCGGACGCCGACTGCGAGTTCACGGGCACGGCCGCGCAGCTCTACCTGGCGCTGTGGAACCGTCGGCCCGTCCCGGGCGTGACGGGGGACGCGTCACTCGCGACGCTGTGGCGCGAGAGGTCGGGCGTCACCTGGAGCTGAGCGACCGGCCGTCAGGGTGCCGGACGGAGTAGGACAAGGGCCGCCGGCACCGGCACCGGCACCGGTCAGTCCTGGGCCCCGCCGGCCAACATCCGCCCCAGCACCGCTCGTTGCAGTGGCAGCACCTCGCCGTGCAGGGTGCGCCCCTTCGGCGTGAGGGACACCCGCACGCCCCGGCGGTCCTCCGGGCACATGCAGCGCTCCACCAGGCCGTCCTTCTCCAGGCGGCCGATCAGCCGGGACAGCGCACTCTGGCTCAGGTGCACCCGCTCGGCGATCTCCTGGACCCGATAGGCGAGCCCGCCGTCGGCGGGTGTACCCGCGGCCAGTACGTCGAGGACCTCGAAGTCACTGGCACCCAGGCCGTGTTGGTGAAGCGCACGGTCAAGTTCGCACAGGGTGCGGGCGTGCACCGCGAGGATGTCGCGCCACTGGTCCACGAGCCCCTGCTCGGCCTTCTCGACAGCCGCCATGGCCGCACCCTAGCAAAAATCCAACTTTGTTGCATCGGAATTAAATGCCCTTGCATTGAATGCATGCGCATGTACTGTGTGGCGCATGACCTCTCCGCTCACCTCCCCCGCGGCCCAGGGGCGCTGGACGCCCCGCCTGTGGGGCACCCTTCTGGTGCTCTGTGCCGCGATGTTCCTCGACGCGCTGGACGTGTCGATGGTCGGTGTCGCCCTCCCGTCCATCGGTTCCGAACTCGACCTCTCCACCTCGACCCTGCAGTGGATCGTCAGCGGCTACATACTCGGTTACGGCGGCCTGCTCCTCCTCGGCGGCCGCACCGCGGACCTCCTCGGCCGCCGTCAGGTCTTCCTGGTGGCCCTCGGCGTCTTCGCTCTCGCCTCACTGCTCGGCGGACTCGTCGACTCCGGCCCCCTGCTGATCGCGAGCCGGTTCATCAAGGGCCTGAGCGCCGCGTTCACCGCGCCCGCCGGCCTGTCGATCATCACCACGACGTTCCCGGAGGGCCCGCTGCGCAACCGCGCCCTCTCGATCTACACGACCTGCGCCGCCACCGGATTCTCGATGGGCCTCGTCCTGTCCGGGCTGCTCACCGAGGCCAGTTGGCGCCTGACCATGCTGCTGCCCGCCCCCATCGCGGTCATCGCCCTCGTCGCCGGTCTGAAGCTCATTCCGCGCAGCGAACGCGACCGGACCCACCGCGGCTACGACATCCCCGGCGCAGTCCTCGGCACCGCCTCGATGCTGTTGCTCGTCTTCACCGTCGTCCAGGCACCCGAGGTGGGCTGGACCACGGCCCGTACGCTGCTGTCGTTCCTCGCGGTCGCGGTCCTGCTCACCGTCTTCGTACGCGTCGAGCGGCGCAGCCCGAGCCCGCTGATCCGGCTGGGCGTGCTGCGCTCGGGCAACCAGATCCGGGCCCAGCTGGGCGCCATGATGTTCTTCGGCTCGTACGTCGGCTTCCAGTTCCTCGTCACCCTCTACATGCAGTCGCTGCTCGGCTGGTCGGCTCTGCACACCGCGCTCGCCTTCCTGCCCGCGGGCGCCCTGGTGGCCCTGTCCGCGACGAAGATGGGCGCGATCGTCGACCGGTTCGGGACACCACGGCTCATCGTGGCGGGCTTCGCCCTGATGGTCGTCGGCTACGCGCTGTTCCTGCGCGTCGACCTGGACCCGGTGTACGCGGCGGTGATCCTTCCGTCGATGCTGCTGATCGGCGCGGCCTGCGCGCTGGTCTTCCCGTCGCTCAACATCCAGGCCACCAACGGCGTCGACGACCACGAGCAGGGCATGGTCTCGGGCCTGCTCAACACCTCGGTGCAGGTGGGCGGCGCGATCTTCCTGGCGATCGTGACGGCCGTCGTGACGGCGAACTCCTCCGGCGGTTCCTCACCGCAGGCGGTCCTCGACAGCTACCGGCCCGGCCTGGTCGTGGTGACCGCGGTCGCCCTGGCAGGCCTGCTGATCACGGCCACCGGGCTGCGCGGGCAGCGTACGCGGCAGACGACGATCCTGGTCGCCAAGTCCGACCCTGCCGCGGACACCGAGAGCGTCCCGGAGACCGGGGCTGATCGGACGGAAGAGCTCGTGCGGGAGGACGGGCGCGTGGCGGCCCGCGACTGATCCCGTCATCGAGGTCGTGCGCCCGGTGGGCTTCCTTGCCCACCGGGCGCACCGCTGTGACACTCCAGGCATGGAACACACCGGGGGACGACGGACCCAGTCCGAACGGGACGCCATCACCGTGGAGATCGGATACGCCTTGGCCAGCGCCGTGTTCGCCGCGGCGGTGGTGTTCGGTGTCGTCGTCGGTCCCGCTCTGCTCTTCGATCTGCCGGACGGCGTCGAGGGGGTCCTGCTCCCTGCCGGGACAGCACTCGCGGCCGTCCTCTTCCTCCTGCGGGTGGTCTCGGTGCTGGTCCGGTTCCGGCAGGGGCCTCAGCCGAGCCAGCCGGGCCGTACGAGCCCCGACTCGTAGGCGAGGACGACGAGTTGGGCACGGTCGCGGGCACCGAGCTTCACCATGGTGCGGCTGACGTGGGTCTTGGCCGTCAGGGGGCTGACGACGAGACGCCGTGCGATCTCGTCGTTCGTCAGCCCGATGCCGACCAGCGCCATCACCTCCCGCTCCCGCTCGGTGAGTCCGGCGAGCGCGTCCGCGGCCGCCGGTTCCTTCGAGCGGGCCGCGAACTCGGCGATCAGACGTCGCGTCACACCCGGTGAAAGCAGCGCGTCCCCTTCGACCACCGCCCGCACTGCACGCAGGAGTTCGTCCGGTTCGGTGTCCTTGACCAGGAATCCGGACGCCCCGCACCGGATCGCCTCGAAGACGTACTCGTCGAGCTCGAAGGTGGTCAGCATGACGACCCTGACGTCCCGCAGGTCCGGGTCGTCGGTGATACGACGGGTCGCGGCGAGACCGTCGAGCGACGGCATCCGGATGTCCATCAGGACGACGTCGGGGCGCAGTTCGCGTACTCCCCGCAGGGCTTCCTCCCCGTCGGCGGCCTCGCCGACCACCTCGATGTCCGGCTGGGCGTCCAGGAGCGCCTTGAACCCCGCACGGACCAGTGACTGGTCGTCGGCGAGCAGTACGTGGATCACCGGTCCTCCTTGAACTCGCGGGACTCTGCGGACTCTTCGGGCGCCGGGGGCCCCGCGGACGTCGAGGGTCTGCCGGGCTCCGAGGGCGTCGCGGGTTGCGAAGATGTCTCGGGTTGCGAGGACGCCTCGGGCTGTGAGGAACTGCCGCGCTTCACGGGCTGCACGGGCCGCACGGGCGATGCCCCCGGCGTCCCGAGGGCGTTCCTCAGAGGCAGCACCGCCAGAACCCGGAAACCGCCCTCCTCTCGCGGTCCGGCCTCGATCGTGCCACCCAGGGCCGCCGCACGCTCCCGCATTCCGGCCAGTCCGTTGCCGCTGCCGCCCGCGTCCTCGCCGGTCGCCGGGCCGTCGTCGTCGACACGCAGCCGCAACGCGTCGGCCGTGCGGTCGACCCGCACACGCGCGTGCCGTGACCCCGAGTGCCGTACGACGTTGGTCAGCGCCTCCTGGACGATACGGAAAGCGGCGAGATCGGCACCCGGCGACAGCTTCCGGTCCCCGCCCCGGTACTCGACGGCGACGGTCAGCCCTGCGCCCGCGGCCTGTTCCACCAGTTCGGGAAGCCGGTCGAGCCCGGGCGCCGGGGCGCGCGGCGCGTCTCCGGGCGTGCGGAGCGTGTCGAGCACCTGACGCACTTCTCCCAGTGCCTCCTTGCTCGCGGCCTTGATGGTCGTGAGCGCGGTGCGGGCCTGCTCCGGGTCGGAGTCGAGCAACGCGAGACCGACGCCCGCCTGGACGTTGATGACCGAGATGCTGTGCGCCAGGACGTCGTGCAGTTCGCGGGCGATGCGCAGCCGTTCCTCGTCGGCGCGCCGCCTGGCTGCCTGTCTGCGCTCCGCCCGGTCGCGGTCCCACTGCTCACGGCGGACGCGGGCGAGTTCGGAGACCGCGAGGATCGCCACGATCCAGGCGGCGATGGCCACCTCGTCACCCCACGAGGAGGCCGGGTCGCCCTTCGGCGGCAGCCACCGGTAGAACGCGTGCCCCACCAGGAGATGGACCGTCCACAACGTGCCGAGCGCGGCCCAGGCCGCCCGGCGGTGCCCCGCCACGACCGCGCTGAAGCAGGCGAGCGCGACCGTGAGGAAGATCGGCCCGTACGGGTATCCCACGCTGAAGTAGACAAGAGCCGAGGCCGAGGTGCCGTACATCACGAGCACCGGGTACCGCTGCCGCCACAGGAGCAGGAGAGTGCCGGCGAGGAGCAGGACCCGGGCCAGGGCGTCGAGCTGCTCCCGCTCGGGCTGTCCCTCGGCGGCGAAGTTGCTTCCGACGAGGACGAACAGGGTGAGGAGCAGCGTCGAGCGCCAGGGCAGCCGAGGGCGTCGGACGCCTTCTTCCTCCTCGTCGCGGTGGTTCCACCACGGTGGCCCGGGCCACCGGCGCCCCGGTGGTCCGCCGCGGGTCCAGGGAGGTCCGCACCGGCGTGTGCGCTGCTCGTCCATGCCGGCCACGCTAGACGCCACGGGCCGCCGGGGTCGTCAGCCGGGCGAGGTGATCACACGTACTCCCGGCGGAGTACCCGCGCCCGGTCCGGCGACGGTCAGCGGTCGAGCGCTGTCAGGGCACGCCCCGCCATCGGATGCGTACGCACCATCTCGCCCAGCGAGGTGGAGCCCCGGGTGATGCCCGTGAACGCCTTCCACGCGGGCCTGAAGCCCGTGAGCGCGGCGTGGAACACCCCGGGCCGCCGCTCGAAGATCGCGAGCATGCGCTTGCCGATGCTCATCTCCACTCCCAGCCCTGCCTTGATCGCGAAGGCGTAGTTCAGCGCCTGGCGACGGGCGTCCACCGCGTCGTGCGCTTCCGCGATCCGCACCGCCCACTCCCCCGCGAGCCGACCCGAACGCAGCGCGAAGGAGATCCCCTCACGGGTCCACGGCTCCAGGAGCCCCGCCGCGTCCCCGCACACGAGCACCCGGCCCCGTGACAGCGGCGAGTCGTCGGCGCGGCAGCGTGTCAGGTGCCCGGACGAGATGCTGGGCTCGAAGCCGGCGAGGCCGAGCCGGGCGACGAAGTCCTCCAGATACCGCTTGGTGGCGGCGCCTTCGCCCCGCGCCGAGATCACTCCGACGGTGAGGGTGTCGCCCTTGGGGAACACCCATCCGTAACTGCCGGGAAGAGGGCCCCAGTCGATGAGGACCCGCCCCTTCCAGTCCTCCGCGACCGTCTCCGGCACCGGGATCTCCACCTCCAGGCCGAGGTCGACCTGGTCGAGCTTCACCCCGACGTGTGCTCCTATGCGGCTGGCGCTGCCGTCCGCGCCGATCACGGCCCGCGCCAGCACCGTCTCCCCGTCCTGGAGGACCACGGCCACCGTGCGCCGGTCGGGGACCGCCGAGCCGTGCTGCTCGACCCGCGAGACCGTCACCCCCGTACGCAGTTCGGCGCCCGCCTTCTGCGCGTGCTCGACGAGCTGCTGGTCGAACTCCGGCCGGTTGATGAGCCCGAAGAGCATCTGCTTGGAACGCCGGGTGCGCGCGAACTTGCCGTCGAGCGAGAACGTGACCGCGTGGACCCGGTCCTGCAGCGGCAGCTCGAACCCGGGTGGCAGGGCGTCACGGGTCGGTCCGATGATGCCGCCGCCGCACGTCTTGTAGCGGGGCAGTTCCGCCTTCTCCAGCAACAGGACGCGACGCCCCGCGACCGCTGCCGCATAGGCGGCCGAGGCGCCCGCGGGCCCCGCGCCGACGACGACGACGTCCCACACCCGCTGTGCGTCGTCCGAAGAGTTCTCGCTGCTCACGATGGTCTGCTGCTCCGATCCAGCCGCCTGCCGCATCTGCTCCACGCATCCTACGGCCGCGTCCGGCGTAGACCGCTGTGGGAGGATCGGCAGCGTATGCGACGCGCACACCCGTACCGCGTGCATCGCCCCCGTACCCACCCGTACAACGTCGCACCCATGAGGAGCGTGCCCATGTCGTCGAATCCGGTCGCCGAGACCGTCGCCTCGCTGATGCCCAGGGCGAAGGCGGAACTCACCGAGCTGGTGGCCTTCAAGTCGGTGGCGGACTTCGACCAGTTCCCCAAAAGCGAGAGCGAGGGCGCCGCGAACTGGGCGGCCGACGCACTGCGTGCCGAGGGTTTCCAGGACGTCGCCCTGCTCGACACACCTGACGGCACACAGTCGGTGTACGGCTTCCTGCCCGGTCCCGAGGGCGCGAAGACCGTCCTCCTGTACGCGCACTACGACGTGCAGCCGCCGCTCGACGAGGCCGGCTGGCAGACGCCGCCGTTCGAGCTGACCGAGCGGGACGGGCGCTGGTACGGGCGCGGTGCGGCCGACTGCAAGGGCGGCCTGGTCATGCACCTGCTGGCGCTGCGTGCCCTCGGGGCGAACGGCGGTGTCCCGGTCCACGTCAAGGTGATCGTGGAGGGATCGGAGGAGCAGGGCACGGGTGGCCTGGAGCGGTACGCCGAGGAGCACCCCGAGCTCCTCGCCGCAGACACGATCGTCATCGGCGACGCCGGGAACTTCCGGGTCGGCGTGCCGACGGTCACCGCCTCGCTGCGCGGTATGACGCTCCTGCGCGTCCGGGTGGACACCCTCGAAGGCAACCTGCACTCGGGGCAGTTCGGCGGCGCGGCGCCCGACGCGCTGGGCGCGCTGATCCGCGTCCTCGACTCGCTGCGTGCCGAGGACGGCTCGACGACGGTCGACGGGCTCACGGGCACCTCGCGGTGGGACGGTCTGCAGTACGACGAGGAGCAGTTCCGCAAGGACGCCAAGGTCCTCGACGGTGTCGGGCTGATCGGCTCGGGCACGGTCGCCGACCGCATCTGGGCGCGGCCCGCCGTGACGGTGCTCGGCATCGACTGCCCGCCGGTGATCGGCGCCACCCCGTCCGTGCAGGCGGGCGCCCGCGCGCTGGTCAGTCTGCGCGTGCCGGCGGGCGTGGACGCCGCCGAGGCGACCAAGCTGCTCCAGGCCCACCTGGAGGCGCACACCCCGTGGGGTGCGCGGGTGAGCACCGAGCAGATCGGTCAGGGGCAGCCGTTCCGCGCCGACACCGCCAGCCCCGCGTACGCGGCGATGGCGGAGGCGATGAGCGCCGCGTACGACGGCGCCGAAATGCAGTACGCGGGGCAGGGCGGCTCCATCCCGCTGTGCAACACGCTCGCCTCCCTGTATCCGCGGGCGGAGATCCTGCTGATCGGGCTGAGCGAGCCGGAGGCGCAGATCCACGCCGTGAACGAGAGCGTGTCGCCCGAGGAGCTGGAGCGGCTCGCCGTCGCGGAGGCGCTGTTCCTGCGGAACTACGCGGCGAGCTGAGCGAGTTCGCCGGGCACGGCCCACACCGCGGGCGGCCCGGCGCCCGACAGGCACGGTGCCGACGTCCGCACGCCCCGCGTCCGCGCGGCGTGCGGACGTCCCGGGTGCGGACGTCCCGGGTGCGGCTATCCCCTCGGCACTCCGGCCTCCAGGTACAGGGCGGCGCCCCGCTCCCGTGCGCGCAGCGCCCAGCGGAGTCTCTCGTAGCGGACGGGCGGCAGGAGCCCGGCGGCCTCCTCCTCGGTGACGAAGCGCCAGCCCCTCAGTTCGGGGCCCGGCAGCAGCAGCCGTCCGGCCTCGCCGCCGTCGAGCCTGCCGCCGTCGTAGAGGAGACGCAGGCCGCCGTAGCCCGGGGGCACCGGAGGCTCCCAGTCGACGACCAACAGGCTCGGTACGTCGGTGAGTTCGATGCCGGTCTCCTCGGCGACCTCGCGGATGCCCGCGCGCGCGGGCGCCTCGCCGGACTCGACGACGCCGCCGGGGAACTCCCAGCCGGCCTTGTACGTCGGATCGACGAGCAGGACCCGGTCCTGCTCGTCGAAGAGGAGCACCCCCGCCGCGACGGTCTCCGCAGTGGGTTCGGGGGTCTGCACGATGTCGCAGACCGGCACGGTTCCACTGCTCACGGCCTCGGCGACGCGTACGGCGGTCTCGTACGGGGTGAGTGCGCCGTTGTCGACGGGGTGCGCGTCCGCGGTGAGCCAGTTGGAGAGGGCGGCGCGGTAGGGCTCTATGTGGTCGTACGACCACTGGCGCACCCGCATCTGCCCGTCGGGGAGGTCCGGCGGGACCTCCCGCCCGGCTATTCGCTCGCGCAGGATCGTTTCCGCCGGGGCGAGCAGGACATGGCGTACCGCGATCCTGCGGGATGCGAGTCCGCCGAAGATCTCGTCGCGGTACTCCTGGCGGAGCAGCGTCATGGGAACCACGAGCACGCCTCCGAGTTCGGCGAGCATCGCGGCCGCGGTGTCGACGACGAGCCGCCGCCAGATCGGCAGGTCCTGGAAGTCGCCGACCTCGGCGAGGCGCTTGGCGGGCAGCAGTTGCGTCAGCCCGGCGCCGATGATCTCGGGGTCGAAAAGTGTGCTGTTCGGGATCAGGTCGATCAGTTCCCGTGCGGTGGTCGTCTTTCCCGCACCGAACGCACCGTTGATCCAGACAATCACGGTTCCCCCTCTGCTGTTGGCCCCCTGAGGCTTGCCCGCTCCACCCTGTCACGGAAACCAGCTCCTGATGAGGTCGCGTCCGACGGGCCGAACAGACGCCAAAGCCCGGCCCTCGACGGGCCGGGCTGATGGTCGCGACGGGTCGGCCGGGCGGGTCAGCCCTCCTGGCCCAGGGGGTTGTCCTCCGTGGCCAGACTGCCGTCGCTGACCGTCTGGTCGACACTGCTGAGCGTGTCCTGCAGGTCGAGACTGCTGAGGGCGTCACCGTCGAGCGAGTGGGACGGGGTGACGGCCGCCACCACGAAACCGGCGGCGAGGGACGCGATGGCGAGCATGCTGCGCTTCTTCATGCCCGGTTCAACTGCCGAGTCGCCCAGGGGTCACGGTCGCGCCGCCCGGAAGCCGTGAAGTTCCCCCGCCGCGGCGCCCCGGGGGCGCCGCGAGCCCCCTCGACGACGTTCCCGCCCGGCGCCGCAACGGGAGCAGATCGGGCCGTGCCCCGGAGCCACGGGCGCCCGCCCGCGGCTCCGCGCTGCAGCCGGCCACGCCTGCGTCAGCCGGCCACACCCGCCGTGGACGTGCTCGGCCTGCGGCTGAGCGCGGCGGCCGCGGCGCCCACCAGACCGGCGTCCGTACCCATCTGGGCGGGCGTCACGGTGAGCCTCTGCACGAACGACAGGGTGGCGTAGTCGCGCAGGGCGGCGCGCAGGGGCGTGAAGAGGACGTCGCCGGCCTTGCCCACTCCTCCGCCGATCACCGCGATGTCGATCTCCACCAGGGTCGCCGTCGCCGCGATGCCCGCCGCCAGGGCCTGCGCGGCGCGCTCGAACGAGGCTGTCGCCACCGGGTCACCGGCACGCGCGGCGGCGGCCACGGCGGCCGCCGAGGTGTCCCCGTCGGAACCCGGCCGCCAGCCGCCCTCGACGGCACGGCGCGCGATGTTCGGGCCGCTCGCGATGCGCTCGACGCACCCGCGTGACCCGCACGGGCACAGGTCACCGTCGAGCTCCACGCTGATGTGGCCAATGTGACCGGCGTTGCCCGTGGGCCCCGGGTGCAGCTGTCCGCCGAGGACCAGGCCGCCGCCGACCCCCGTCGAGACGACCATGCAGAGCGCGTTGTCGTGGCCGCGGGCCGCCCCCTGCCAGTGCTCGGCCGCCGTGATCGCCACTCCGTCGCCGATCAGCTCGACGGGCAGCCCCGCCGTCACGGCACGGACCCGCTCGACGAGGGGGTAGTCGCGCCAGCCGGGCACGTTCACGGGACTCACCGTGCCCGCCGAGGCGTCCACGGGACCGGCACTGCCGATGCCGACCGCCGTGGCCCGGCTCCACAGCGGAGAGCCGGTCAGTTCGCCGAGCACGGCCTCGACGGCCCGTATGACGATGTCGCCGTGCTCCTGCGCGGGCGTCGGCCGCTGGGCGCGCAGCAGGATCCGGCCGTGGCCGTCCACCAGCGCTCCGGCGATCTTGGTGCCGCCGATGTCGAGCGCGGCCACGAGGTCGGTGTGCATCAGTGTCAGTTCTCCTGTGTGGATCCCGATTGGACCATGAGGAAAGGGCAGGCCGGTCGCGCGGTCGGGGAGGGCGGGCCGGAGAATGCGATGGACAGTCTCTCCCGCATCTGACAACGTTGTCCAGGCTCTATGCTCGACGCCACACCCCGATCCGGCGACCTACGAGCCCGTCAGGACCGACGCAGCCCCATGGACTACAGGACAGGACAGCGCATCGTGGCCGAGACCGCCCGCCGAACCGAGAGCCGCTACGGCAACCGTCCGACGATGAAGGACGTCGCGGCGCGTGCCGGGGTCGGCCTGAAGACGGTATCGCGTGTAGTCAACGGCGAGCCCGGAGTCACCCCGGACACCGAGCGGCGGGTGCAGGAGGCGATCGACGCGCTGGGCTTTCGGCGCAACGACAGCGCGCGGGTGCTCCGCAAGGGCCGCACCGCGAGCATCGGACTCGTCCTGGAGGACCTGGCGGACCCTTTCTACGGTCCGCTGAGCCGGGCGGTCGAGGAGGTGGCCCGCGCCCACGGTGCCCTGTTGATCAACGGATCGAGCGCCGAGGACCCGGACCGCGAGCAGGAGCTGGTCCTCGCGCTGTGCGCGCGCCGCGTGGACGGGCTCGTCATCATCCCGGCCGGTGACGACCACCGCTATCTGGAGCCCGAGATAAAGGCGGGCGTCGCCACGGTGTTCGTGGACCGCCCCGCCGGACAGATCGACGCGGACGTCGTGCTCTCGGACAGCTTCGGCGGCGCACGTGACGGTGTCGCCCATCTCATCGCGCACGGCCACCGCCGGATCGGGTTCATCGGCGACATGCCCCGCATCCACACCGCCGCCGAGCGTCTGCGCGGGTACCGCGCCGCCATGGAGGACGCCGGCATCGCGGTCGAGGACGCCTGGATGTCGCTGGGCGTCACCGACCCCGAGCGGGTCCGCCGGGCGGCCGAGGGCATGCTGTCGGGCTCTTCCCCCGTGACCGCCGTCTTCGCGGGCAACAACCGCGTGACGGTCACGGTCGTACGTGTCATCGCCGAGCGCTCCCGTCCCGTGGCCCTCGTCGGCTTCGACGACATCGAGCTCGCCGACCTCCTGCAGCCCGGGGTCACCGTCGTCGCCCAGGACGCCGCGCAGCTCGGCCGCACCGCCGCCGAGCGTCTCTTCCGTCAGCTCGACGGCTCACTCGTCCTGCCCGAACGCATCGAGCTGCGGACCCGTCTGATCACCCGAGGCTCGGGCGAACTGCCGCCCGCCCACTGATACTTGGAGCCCCGGGACAACTCCTCCGGCCGTGTTTTCAAAGCTCTCGGGATGGCCGCCCGAACCGCGCCGGCTCCGCCGGTCCGTCCCGGGGAGCGGCTTCTCGCGGAACTCCTCACGGAGTGCCGAAGCGAGCCCCCGCGGTTGAGGAAGTTGTCCGGCTCCACCCACGGGGAGTCCAGCTCACGCCCGGGGAGTCCCTGACCGGGCGCGCGGCGCTCTGCGGTTCCATGCCGGAGGGACTCCTCGCGGCAGGAGGGCCGGATGGCGGCTTCCGGCTGCGAGGAGTAGTACGTCCAGGGCGGAAAGCGGCCGTACGTCCGCGGTCAGCAGACGGGCAGTCCCGGCAGCGGTGAGTCGTTGTCCCCGCCCTTGATGTAGACGTCGCTGACGAAGACACCGGTGTTGCCGCTGTCGTCGTCGGTCCTCGCCCACCAGGTGTTCGTCCACTCCCCGTAGGTCTCGCGGCGTCCCAGATTCTGCTGACAGTAGAAGTAGTTGGTGCCGGCGTTGAGGGTGCCCGCCTCGGCTCCCGCGGCGGTGTAGGACGAGGCTGTCTTCCAGACCACGCAGTTGTACTTGCCACCGCCGATGGCGTGGCAGACCGGTGCGGGGCTGGGGTCCTCGCCTCCGCCGCCCGTGCCGCCGCCCGAGCTTCCTCCCGTCGTGCCGCCGTCGGTGGTCGTGGGCGAAGGGGCGGGAGCCTTGTCCGTCGGCTCGGCGTCCTCGGTGCGGTCCGGCTTCTTGCTCGGGGGCGCCGACTTCTTCTTGTCGGCCTGCTTCGTCGGCCTGGTGTCGTCCGTCAGGTCGACCGAGCCGCGGGTGGCGCCCGGGGAGGCGGTCTCGCCGGCGCCCCGGGAGTTGGTGGACCGACCCGCCGAACCGGACTCGTCGGTGCCCCTCATGAGGGCGATGCCGACGCCGGTCGCGGCCAGCACGACGGTGACGGCCGCGGCCGCGAGCAGCACGCGCCCTCTGCGACGGCGGGGAGCCGCAGGCGCGGCCTGCGGGGCCGTGGCGGGCGGGGCCGTTCCAGTCGGCGGCTGCGGCGGACCGAAACCTCCGGGGCCGGAGGGCCCGGCCGGCGTCGGACCCGCCGGAACGCCCGCTGCCGGAGTGCCGGCCACGCCCGCGTGCGCCGCGCCGTGTCCCTGGCGGTCCGGGTCGGGACCCCCGGACCGGAATCCACTCCCGTCCGAAGCGCTGCCGGCCGGCCCGAATCCCGCGGCGCCGGGCTGCGGGGGCCCAAAGCCGGGCGGTACCACCGGCACGCTCCGTTCGGTCTCGTTCCGAACGGGGGCCGCGGGAGCCCGCAGCCCGCGCGTGGCCGAATCCTGGTCGGGAGCCTGCGCTGCCGCCTCCAGAAGCTCACGGGCCCGGCCGGCGTCCGGGCGGGCGTCGGGCTGCTTGTGCATCAGCTCCCGCAGCACGGGGCCGAGAGGCCCGGCGCGCTGCGGTTCCGGCAGCGGTTCGACGACGATCGCCGTGAGAGTGGACCAGGTGGAGGTGCGGCGGAACGGCGAGGCACCCTCGACGGCCGCGTACAGCGTGGCGCCCAGGGCCCAGATGTCGGAGGCGGGGCCCGGCTCCTGCCCCTGGGCGCGCTCGGGCGCCAAGTAGTCCAGGGAGCCGACCAGTTCGCCGCTGCGCGTGAGGTGCGTGGCGGAGCCGTCGCCGGGGTCGTCCATCGTGGCGATGCCGAAGTCCGTGAGGACGACGCGGCCGGAGCGGTCGAGCAGGATGTTTCCGGGCTTCACATCGCGGTGGAGGACTCCGGCGCGGTGGGCCGCGGCGAGCGCGTCCATGACCTTGGCACCGATCCCGGCGGCCTCGCGGGCGTCGAGGGTGCCGCGCTCGCGCAGGACGTCGTCCAGGGACGGCCCGTCCACCAGCTCCATCACGATCAGCGGGCGGCCGTCGACCTCGGCCACGTCGTGCACGGCGACGACACCGGGGTGGCGGACCCTGGCCGCCGCGCGCGCCTCGCGCTGCATGCGCAGCCCCAGGTCGGCCAGTTCGGGCGCGGCGGCGTCCGAGAACGTGCGCAGTTCCTTGACGGCGACCTCACGGCCGAGCACCTCGTCGAGGGCCCGCCACACGACGCCCATACCGCCGCGCCCCAGTTGCGCCACGACGCGGTAGCGCCCGGCAAGGAGCCGCCCGATCCCGTCCGGCTGTTCCGACTCCCCGGGCCGGGCCTGCTCCCCCGGCTGCTGGTTCTCCCCCGCCGACACCGCTGCCCCGTTCCTGTGAACACGTCAATCACGTGCCGGACAGACTACGGGGCGGATGTGACGGCGCGGGCCGATGGTGACGGCTGTGACAGGTCCGCTACGTGGCCGAGACCGTCAGGTCCGCCCGCCTCGGCGCCGCGAAGCCCTCCAGGTCCGCGCGCGTGAGGCCCGTCGCCCGGGCCACCTCCGCGATGTCGAGGGCCCCGCAGTCCAGGCCGCGCAGCAGGTAGCCGCTCAGCGCCTTGGCGGTGGCGGGCTCGTCCATCACGTCGCCGCCGGCCCGGTTGGCGTACGCGACGAGGCGTGCCGCGGCCTGCTCGAACCCCTCGCGGTAGAAGGCGAACACGGCCGCGTAGCGGGTGGGGATGTGCGCGGGGTGCATGTCCCAGCCCTGGTAGTAGGCGCGGGCGAGCGCGCGGCGCGTGAGGCCGTAGTGGAGGCGCCAGGCGTCGTGGACCTTCGATGTGGGGCCGACCGGCAGGACGTTCGTGGAGCCGTCCGAGACGCGGACGCCGGTACCCGCCGCCGCGACCTGCATGATCGCCTTGGCGTGGTCGGCGGCCGGGTGGTCGCTCGCCTGGTGGGCGGCGGAGACGCCGAGGCAGGCGCTGTAGTCGAACGTGCCGTAGTGCAGGCCCGTGGCACGGCCCTCGGCGGCCTGGATCATGCGGGCCACGGCCGCCGTGCCGTCGGCGGCGAGGATGGACTGGCTGGTCTCGATCTGGATCTCGAACCCGATCCGGCCCTGTTCGAGTCCGCGTGCCTTCTCGAACTCCTCCAGGAGCCGCACCATCGCGGTGACCTGCTCCGCGTAGGTCACCTTCGGCAAGGTCAGCACCAGCCCGTCGGGCAGCCCGCCGGCCTCCATCAGCCCGGTGAGGAAGATGTCGAGCGTGCGGATGCCCCGGTCGCGGACGGGCGCCTCCAGGCACTTCATCCGGATGCCCATGTAGGGGGCCGCCGTGCCGTCGTCGTACGCCTGCGCGATCAGCCGGGCCGCGCGGGCGGCCGCCTCGTCCTCCTCGGCGCCCGGTCGCGGGCCGTAGCCGTCCTCGAAGTCGACCCGCAGGTCCTCGACCGGCTCGCGCTCCAGCTTGGCGCGCACACGGTCGTACACCGGCTCCGCGAGCCCGTCGGGGAGGCCGAGGACAGCGGCGAAGGAGGCGGCGTCCGGGGCGTGTTCGTCGAGGGCGGCGAGGGCCCGGTCGCCCCAGGAGCGGATGGTGTCGGCGGCGAAGACATCACCGGGGACGTACACGGTGTGGACGGGCTGGCGGGTACCGGGGTCTCCGGGGTAGCGGCGCTCCAACTCGGCGTCGACCGGGGCGAGGGAGGCACTGATCTCCTCGCTGACGGCGCCGGCGAGGCTCGTCGCCACCTTCTCCTGCTGACCCTGACCCATTCCCGCACCTTCCAGTTTTCCGCCAGACGGAATCAACAATCCGTAGAGCGAAGTTATCTGTGACCTTCCGGCCGGTCAACACCCTCATCCTCGCCGCACCGCCCCCGAAATGCCGCTTCCTCACCCCCGAGACCTCACCTCTCCGCTTGCACCCAAGGTCCCGCTCCCCTGAGGCGATCCACTCGCGGGATGCCCTGGATGCCCCCCACGTCCGGAAATGCCCTCCCCCGGCCCGCGCGGACTTCCTCCGGGATCCACTCCGGGATCTCGACATGTTCACGGCCGGCTCGGAGACTGCGAGGCGGACGACTCGCCCGGCATCAGCCGCAGAACCGGCATCCGCCACAGAAGGAGCATCCTGTGCCCCATCGCAGCCGAGTCACGCGCCGCCTGGGACTCAAGACGGCACTCATCGCCGCCGCCGCTCTGCCGCTGTCCAGCACGGCGCTCTCCAGGTCGCCCGCCTCGGCGGCGGACCGCCACGGCCGTCTTGAGGTCATGTCGTTCAACCTGCGGTACGCGAGCACCGCCGCACCGAACAGCTGGGCCGTCCGCCGCCCCGTCACCCGCGAACTGCTGCGCCGCGAGCGCCCACACGTCATAGGCACTCAGGAAGGCCTCTACCCGCAGGTGTGCGACATCGCGGCGGATCTCGGCGGCCGCTACGACTGGATCGGCACGGGCCGTGCGGGCGGCAGCCGTAGCGAGTTCATGGCGGTCTTCTACGACACCCGAAGACTCGCCCCGGTCGAGTACGACCACTTCTGGCTCTCCGACACACCCGAAGTGATCGGCTCGAACACCTGGGGCGGCGGGTCCATACGCATGGTGACCTGGGTCCGCTTCCGCGATCTGCGCCATGGTCGGCGGGAGTTCTACGTCCTCAACACCCACCTGGACAACGCCCGCCAGAAGGCACGCGCGCGTGCGGTGGCCCTGATCACCGCGCGGATCGCGGGGTTCGACCCCTCCCTGCCGCTGATGGTGACCGGTGACTTCAACGTCGCCGCCCGCAAGAACCCGGTCTACGACGCGATGCTCGGCACCGGGCTCGTCGACACCTGGGAGGCGGCGGCCGAGCGGGGCAAGCAGTACGGCACGTTCCACGGGTACCGGCCCCTGACCCCGGACGGCGACCGTATCGACTGGATACTCGTCTCGCCCGGCGTCACCACGCACCGGGCGTCGATCAACACCTTCGCCGTGGACGGACAGCTCCCCAGCGACCATCTGCCCGTCCAGGCGTCCCTGACCCTGCCATGAGATGGGGCCCCGGCGACCTGGACGGTCGCCGGGGCCCCATGGGCACGAAGCACCTGCCGGGCACGTGCCCGGCACTCAGGAGGACGCTCAGCCCTTGCGGGTCTTGATCTCCTCGGTGAGCTGCGGGACGACCTCGAAGAGGTCGCCGACCACGCCGTAGTCGACCAGGTCGAAGATCGGGGCCTCGGCGTCCTTGTTGACCGCGACGATCGTCTTCGAGGTCTGCATGCCGGCCCGGTGCTGGATCGCGCCGGAGATGCCCGAGGCGATGTACAGCTGCGGGGAGACGGACTTGCCGGTCTGGCCGACCTGGTTGGTGTGCGGGTACCAGCCCGCGTCCACCGCGGCACGCGAGGCGCCGACGGCCGCGCCGAGGGAGTCGGCGAGCGCCTCGATGACCGAGAAGTTCTCGGCGCCGTTGACGCCACGGCCACCGGAGACCACGATCGCGGCCTCGGTCAGCTCCGGGCGGCCGGTCGACTCGCGCGGGGTACGGGCGGTGACCTTGGTGCCGGTCGCCTTGTCCGAGAACGTGACGGACAGCGCCTCGACCGCGCCGGCGGCCGGGGCGGCCTCCACGGCGGCCGAGTTCGGCTTGACCGTGATGACCGGGGTGCCCTTGGAGACACGGGTCTTGGTGGTGAAGGAGGCGGCGAACGCGGACTGCGTGGCCACCGGGCCCTCGTCACCGGCCTCCAGGTCGACGGCGTCGGTGATGATGCCCGAGCCGATGCGGACCGCGAGACGGGCGGCGATCTCCTTGCCCTCGGCGGAGGACGGGACGAGCACGGCGGCCGGGGAGACGGCCTCGTACGCGGCCTGGAGGGCCTCCACCTTCGGTACGACGAGGTAGTCGCTGTACTCGGCGGCTTCGTGGGTGAGGACCTTGACCGCGCCGTGCTCGGCGAGCGCGGCGGCGGTGTCGGCGGCGCCGTTGCCCAGCGCGACGGCGACGGGCTCGCCGATGCGGCGGGCCAGCGTCAGCAGCTCCAGGGTGGGCTTGCGGACGGCGCCGTCCACGTGGTCGACGTAGACGAGAACTTCAGCCATGGGACTTCTTCTCTCCTGCTTGCGAAAGATGAGGGGCGGTCAGCGAGTGCCGGACCTGCGTGCCGTGCCGTGTCGGGCCGGGGCGTGCCCCGGACCCGAGGCCGCTAGATGAACTTCTGGCCCGCGAGGAACTCGGCGAGCTGCTTGCCGCCCTCGCCCTCGTCCTTGACGATCGTGCCGGCGGTGCGCGCCGGGCGCTCGGTCGCGGCGTCGACCCTGGTCCAGGAACCGTCGAGACCGACCTCGTCCGCGTCGATCTCCAGGTCCTCCAGGTCCCAGGACTGAACCGGCTTCTTCTTGGCGGCCATGATGCCCTTGAAGGACGGGTAACGGGCCTCACCGGACTGGTCGGTGACGGACACGACCGCCGGCAGGGAGGCCTCCAGCTGCTCGGAGGCGGAGTCGCCGTCACGGCGGCCCTTGACGACACCGTCCTCGACGGAGACCTCGGAGAGCAGGGTGACCTGCGGGACGCCCAGGCGCTCGGCCAGCAGGGCCGGGACGACGCCCATGGTGCCGTCGGTGGAGGCCATGCCGGAGATCACCAGGTCGTAGCCGGCCTTCTCGATCGCCTTGGCCAGCACCAGGGAGGTACCGATGGCGTCGGTGCCGTGCAGGTCGTCGTCCTCGACGTGGATGGCCTTGTCGGCGCCCATCGACAGCGCCTTGCGCAGCGCGTCCTTGGCGTCCTCGGGGCCGACGGTCAGCACGGTGATCTCCGCGTCGTCCGCCTCGTCGGCGATCTGCAGGGCCTGCTCGACCGCGTACTCGTCGAGCTCCGACAGCAGGCCGTCCACGTCGTCACGGTCGACGGTCAGGTCCTCGGCGAAGTGCCGGTCGCCAGTGGCGTCGGGCACGTACTTAACAGTGACAACGATCCTCAAGCTCACGCCGGCTCTCCTACTGCATCGTCTTTTCTGGGCTGCCTGCCTACGGGCAGCATAGGCGCCTGAAGCGGCCGTTCCCGGTGGGGGCGACCCGCGCTCCGGGCGAAATATTACTCGCCAGTACGCACATCTACGCTCCCGCAGGTGGTTCCCTCTAAGCAAGCGCTTTGAACTGTGACCTTCGCAACGCAGCGTAATCGGAACTCGACGCTCTCGCAGGCGAGGTGGGCCGGACGGCTCGGCGGATCCCTCCCGTCATTCCCGCAGTCCGCCGAAACGCCCCTGGTGGTACAGGAGGGGGCGTCCCGCACCGGCGGGGTCCCCGAGCACCACCTCGGCCAGCACGATGCGGTGGTCCCCCGCGGGCACCCGGGTGACGATCCGGCACACGAGCCAGGCGAGGACGCCGTCGAGCACCGGAACGCCCTCGGGGCCCTCGCGCCAGGCGGTGGGCTCGCCGAAACGGTCGGCGCCGCTGCGGGCGAAGGTGGCGGCCAGCTCCCGCTGGTGCTCGCCGAGTATGTGGACGCCCACGTGGTCCGTCCGGGCGATCGCCGGCCAGCTGGAGGCACCGGTACCGATGCCGAAGGAGATCATCGGCGGCTCGGCGGACACGGAGGCGAGCGAGGTGGCGGTGAAGCCCACCGGGCCCTCCTCGCCCCGTGCGGTGATCACGGCGACACCGGCCGCGTGCCGCCTGAAGACGGAGCGCAGGAGATCGGGAGAGGCGAGTCGGGGGGTGCTGAGATCGGGCGTGGCCGTCATGGAGTTGTCCTTCTGCGTGGGACGAATCGCTGGTCCTTGACTGCTCAGCAGCCCGGACAGCGCCCGCTCACACCGCGGACGAGGGTCGCGGTCCGATGGCGTTCGCGCTCGACGAGAAGGAGTTCCGGCACCATACGGTCAGGCTGACGATAGGTGGCGGGTGCAGTCAAGTGCGTCCCGTCATGTGGGAGATGCGTCACCGGCGGCCTCCAGCCTCGCGGATCAGGGGGTTTCGACCGCCTCGCCCAGCGCGGCGATGACGTCCGCGCGGCGCGGCTGTCCGGTCGCGCGCCGTACGACTCTGCCGTCGGCGTCGAGGACGAGCACGGTCGGCGTCTTGAGGATGTCGAGTTCGCGTACGAGGTCGAGACGGTTCTCGGCGTCGATCTCGACGTGGCTCACGCCCGGCACCATGGCGGCCACCTCGCCGAGCACCCTGCGGGTCGCCCGGCAGGGCGCGCAGAAGGCGCTGGAGAACTGGACGAGCGTGGCGCGCTCGCCGAGGTCCTCGCCCAGTTCGGTCGCGCTGAGCCGCTTTCCGCCGTCCCGCCCGCGCACTCTGACTCTCCCGCTCCGCCGTCGGTTCAGCACTCCGTAGGCGCTCGCCGCCGCAAGCACCACCACGCACACCACAAGTCCGGTCATCCCCGGCTTCAGCGTTCACGCGACTGCAAAGATTCCCGCGGTCGCGGAAGGTTCTTCGTGCGGAATGCTTGATTCATGGACATTGACGTGAGGGGGCCGCGCTTCGGAGCGGCCGTGACGACCGTGGTGCTGGCGGTCGTGCTGATCACCGGCAGCGCCTGGCTGCTGGCCTGGCAGACGCTGGCGTTCGCGCTCGGTGCGGCAGGGGGCGTCGGCCGCTCCCCGTACGGCCTGCTGTTCCGGCGGTTCGTACGCCCGCGGATCGGGCCGCCGACGGAGTTCGAGTCGCCCGAACCGCCACGGTTCGCACAGGGGGTCGGACTCGCCTTCGCGGTGGTGGGACTCCTCGGGTACGCGGTGGGCCCCGAGTGGCTGGGGCTCGCGGCGACCGGGGCGGCGCTGGCGGCCGCGTTTCTCAACGCGGTGTTCGGGTACTGCCTCGGGTGCGAGATGTACCTGCTCGTACGCCGCGTGGCGGTTCGAGCGGAGTAAAGGCCACGTAAAAAGCCGAGGTGGATCAAGGGGTGACGTGACGAGGATCTCGCCGATCTGCGGCACCAGGGCTGGTCACTCGTCCGTTCTTCGGGCACGATCTGCGCAATGCCGTAAACCTACGGCAGCGTAAGTTACCCGCCGGAGCTTCTCCCCGGGCACAACAGAGAAGGGTCCACGCCGTTCATGGCTGAGCTTGCCTACCGTCCCGCCATCGGTCTCGCCCAGACATTGTTCAAGGCCTGGGACCTGAAGATCGATCTCAAGGGTTCGGAGAACATCCCGCGCACGGGCGGTGCCGTGCTGGTGAGCAATCACATCGGCTATCTCGACTTCATCTTCGACGGGCTCGCCGCCCTGCCCCAGAAGCGCCTGGTCCGTTTCATGGCGAAGGAGTCGGTGTTCCGGCACAAGATCTCCGGCCCCCTGATGCGCAACATGAAGCACATCCCCGTGGACCGCAAGCAGGGCGAGACGGCTTACGCGCACGCGCTGGAGTCGCTGCGCTCCGGTGAGATCGTCGGTGTCTTCCCCGAGGCCACGATCTCCCAGTCGTTCACGCTGAAGAGCTTCAAGTCGGGTGCCGCGCGCATGGCCCAGGAGGCCGGCGTCCCGCTGATCCCGATGGCCGTGTGGGGCACCCAGCGCCTGTGGACCAAGGGGCACCCGCGCAACTTCAAGCGCAACCACATCCCGATCACCATCCGCGTCGGCGAGGCCATAGAAGCGTCGCGCGACAAGTACGCGGGTGCGATCACCCGGCAGCTGCGCGAGCGCGTGCAGGAGCTCCTGGAAGCCGCCCAGCGCGCCTACCCCGTACGCCCCAAGGGCCCGGACGACACATGGTGGATGCCGGCGCACCTCGGCGGCACCGCTCCGACGCCCGAAGAGGTGAAGGCCGCCGAGGCCCGCTGACCGGCGGCAGCCGCGGCACGGGCAGGGTTCCGGTCGTCAGCGAGACGCCGGCTCCGGAGCCCGGACGGTGATCCGCGCGCCCGGGCTGAACTTCTCCAGCAGCCCGGCGAGTTCGGCCCCTGCCGCCTCCACGGCGGCCACCGGCATCGGGGGCAGGCTCTCCAGGAGGAAGACCGCCGAGGTCGACTCCTCGGCCAGCCGGGTGCGCGGTCCCTGTCGCCAGTTCCAGCGGCGGCAGGTCACACCCGCTTCGTCGCACCACACCACCTCGCCGGCGTCGGGGTGCTCGACGGCCTCCTCGCCGCCCGCGACGGTCACGAACTCCTCGTCCCCCGCGGCACGCACGAGGCGCATCCCGCCCCGCACCCGCCCGAGGTCCTCGCCGCCGACCGGGATCAGGTGGGCGACGCTGATCGCGTTGTAGAGGTCGACGAGGACGTTGATGCGGGGCAGTCCGGCGTCCGAGAGGGCCCGCCTGGCCAGCGCTTCCGCCGAGTTGCGCGTCCGCGACGGCTTGGAGCCGAACGCCGTGTACACGCTCCGCCAGGCGGCCATGTGCGGGTCCTCGTGCGGGGCGCTCCCCTCCAGCCGTACGGCGAGACGGCGGGCCGCGTCGTCCAGGAGCCGCGCGCTGCCTTCCGTGCTGGGGCCGTTGACGAGTCCGCGGGCCTCCACGGCGACGTGCGTGAAGCCGGGCGCGAGCGCGCGCACCTCGTCGGACACGGTGAGCGAGAGAGTCATGGTCCGCCTTGCCTGCCTGGATCAGAGTGCGGTGGGAAGGAGCTCCCACAGGTGCGGCCGGTCGCGGGCGGCCCTGAGGGCACTCAGAACGACCGGGTGCGGTTCAGCGTACAGTACTGGATAGTCCATCTCATTGGACTTCGGGTCGAGGGTGAAAGCCAGCCGCTCGCCTTCGAGGGAGAAGCGGGCGTCCACGCCCGGCTTGTTGCCGCGCGGGTCCTGGCGGTGCCAGGCACCGCCGAACCGGACGGCGACGAGTCCGTGCACCACCTCGAACTTCTGATAGCAGAACGCCGTCGGGATGTCCTCGGCCCTCAGCAGGGCGGCCAGGGCGTGGGCCTTGGCGTGGCAGATACCGGTGCGCTGCGTCAGCACGTCGGAGGCGCGCCAGGTGACGCGGGGGTCACCGGAGTCCTGGGAGTGCGGAATGGTGTCACGCACGAATTCGAAGGCGGCCTGCGCATAGCTATACGAGTCGGCGACCTGGCTCGCCAGGCGGCCGGCCACCTCACGGACCACCGGATGATGGTGGTCGACGACCTCGTCGGCAGCCAGATACGCGGAAAGGTCAGGCGTGTCCTGAGTCAGTTGCATGTCGGCAGAGCATAGGAATACGGCCACCCGGGAGTCAATTCTTTTTCGGGTGACCGTATAGCTATGCATAACGACCGTTGCGCTACCGGGCCATCTCCTCCTTGAGCGCCGCCAGGAAGCCGTCGACGTCGTCCTCGGTCGTGTCGAAGGCGCACATCCAGCGCACGTCTCCGGCGGCCTCGTCCCAGAAGTAGAAGCGGTAGCGCTTCTGCAGGCGCTCGCTCACGTCGTGGGGCAGCCGGGCGAAGACGGCGTTGGCCTGCACCGGGTACAGGATCTCGACACCGTGCACCGCGCGCACGCCCTCGGCGAGCCGCTGGGCCATGTCGTTGGCGTGGCGGGCGTTGCGCAGCCACAGGTCCTTGGCGAGCAGTGCCTCCAGCTGCACCGACACGAAGCGCATCTTGGAGGCGAGCTGCATCGACAGCTTGCGCAGATGCTTCATGTGGCTGACGGCGTCCCTGTTGAGGACGACGACGGCCTCGCCGAACAGCGCGCCGTTCTTGGTGCCGCCGAAGGACAGGACGTCCACGCCGACCGCGTTGGTGAAGGCCCGCATCGGCACGTCCAGAGAGGCGGCCGCGTTCGCTATCCGGGCGCCGTCGAGGTGCACCTTCATGCCGTGCTGGTGGGCGTGGTCACAGATCGCGCGGACCTCGTCGGGCGTGTAGACGGTGCCCAGCTCGGTGTTCTGCGTGATCGACACGACCTGTGGCATCGCCCGGTGCTCGTCGTCCCAGCCGTACGCCTGCCGGTCGATCAGCTCGGGCGTCAGCTTCCCGTCGGGTGTGGGCACCGTGAGCAGCTTGAGCCCGCCCATCCGCTCGGGAGCACCGCCCTCGTCGACGTTGATGTGCGCGCTCTCCGCGCAGATCACCGCGCCCCAGCGGTCGGTCAGCGCCTGGAGTGCCACGACGTTGGCGCCCGTGCCGTTGAACACGGGGAACGCCTCCGCGCCCGCGCCGAAGTGCCCCCGTATCACCTGCTGGAGGTGGTCGGTGTAGTCGTCCTCGCCGTACGCGACCTGGTGCCCGCCGTTGGCCAGGGCCAGGGCGGCGAGCACCTCGGGGTGGGCCCCCGCGTAGTTGTCGCTGGCGAAGCCGCGGACCTGGGGGTCGTGGCGCCGCCGGGCGTCCGTCTTCGGTGGGTTCACGGCTTCTCGGTCAGCCACAGACGCTTTCCGTTCACTTCGGCGGCGGACTGCTCCCAGACATCGGCAATCGCCTCGGCCAGATCCTTGACGTCCGTGAACCCCGCGAACTTCGCGTTCGGGCGCTCGGCGCGCATCGCGTCGTGCACCAGGGCCTTCACGATCAGGATGGCGGCCGCGGACGTCGGGCCGTCGGCGCCCTGGGAGATCCCCGCCTTGCGGAAGAAGTCGCCCATGGCCAGCGTCCAGGCCTCGGCGGCGGCCTTGGCGGCGGCGTACGCGGCGTTGCCCGCGGTGGGCTTGCTGGCGCCCGCGGCGCTGATCAGCACGTACCGGCCGCGGTCGCTGCGCTGCAACGCCTCGTGGAAGGCGAGGGACGTGTGCTGCACCGTGCGGATGAGCAGCATCTCCAGCAGGTCCCAGTCGTCGAGGTTCGTCTTGGCGAACGTCTCGCTGCCACGCCAGCCGCCGACGAGGTGGACCAGTCCGTCGACACGCCCGAAGTCCTTCTCGATACGCGCGGCCCAGTCCCTGGACGACTCGCGGTCGAGCAGGTCGACCGTGTCACCGACGACGGTGGCACCGCCGTGGGCGTAGCGGGCGGCGTCCACGGCCTCGGCCAGGCGCTCCGGGTCGTTGTCGGAGCCGACGACCACGGCCCCCGCCTCGGCCAGTCGCAGCAGGGTCGCGCGGCCCACCGGCCCGCCCGCGCCGGCCACCGCGATCACCGCTCCGCTCAGTGCCCCATTCCCGTTCCCCATGGTCTTCGCCTCCTGAGCAGTGTTCCGGACGCGGTCGCTCACGCGGCCACCCGCTCGGCACTCGCCGCGGTGATGCCCCTGGTGGAAGCGATCACGTTCTTCAGCTTCTTGGAGAGCGCCTCATAGAACATGCTCAGGGGAAACTCGTCCGGAAGCACGTCGTCCACCAGTTTCCTCGGCGGCAGCGTCAGGTCGAGGGCGTCGGGACCCTTGGCCCAGCGGGACCCCGGGTGCGGGGCGAGGTACTGGGAGACCAGGTCGTACGCGGCGAACCAGTGGACCAGTTTCGGACGGTCGATACCGGCCCGGTAGAGGTCCTCGATCTCGGCGCAGAGCTGGTTGGTGACCTGGGGGGCGCGGTCCCAGTCGATGTGCAGCTTGTTGTCCGTCCAGCGCACGACGTCGTGCTTGTGCAGGTAGGCGAAGAGCAGCTGCCCGCCGAGGCCGTCGTAGTTGCGGACGCGGTCACCCGTCACGGGGAAGCGGAACATCCGGTCGAACAGGACCGCGTACTGCACGTCACGACCCTGCGGGAAACCGTCGGCCTCCAGCTTCACGGCCTCCTTGAAGGCGGTGAGGTCGCAGCGCAGCTCCTCCAGGCCGTACATCCAGAACGGCTGGCGCTGCTTGATCATGAAGGGGTCGAAGGGCAGGTCGCCGTGGCTGTGGGTGCGGTCGTGCACCATGTCCCACAGGACGAAGGCCTGCTCACAGCGCGCCTGGTCGCCGACCATCTCTCGGATGCCGTCGGGCAGTTCGAGGCCGAGCGTGTCGACGGCGGCTTCGGTGACCCTGCGGAAGCGGGCGGCCTCGCGGTCGCAGAAGATGCCGCCCCAGCTGAAGCGCTCCGGGGCCTCGCGCACGGCGATGGTCTCGGGGAAGAGGACCGCCGAGTTGGTGTCGTAGCCGGCTGTGAAGTCCTCGAACTTGATGCCGCAGAACAGCGGGTTGTCGTAGCGGGTGCGCTCCAGCTCGGCCAGCCAGTCGGGCCAGACCATGCGCAGGACGACCGCTTCGAAGTTGCGGTCCGGGTTGCCGTTCTGCGTGTACATCGGGAAGACGACCAGGTGCTCGAGGCCGTCCTCGCGGCGGGCCGCGGGCTGGAAGGCCAGGAGCGAGTCGAGGAAGTCGGGCACCCGGAAGCCGCCGTCCGCCCAGCGGTGCAGGTCCTTGACGAGCGCCGCGTGGTACTCGGAGTCGTGCGGGACCAGCGGCGACAGCTCCTGGACGGCGTCCACGACACGGCGCACGGCCAGATCGGCGTCGGCCGGATCCGGCGCGGTCTCGGCGTCGAAGTCGATCGACCCGTCCTTGGACTGCCATGGCCGGATCCGTTCCACGGCATCCTTGAGCACGGGCCAGGCCGGGTGGCTCACCACCCTGCTCAGGGGAGGAACCTGCTCCTCCGCACCCACCTGCACAAGCATTTCCGTCATGACCCATCCTCCACGGGAGAACCTCGCGTATGGACACCGTATGCGGGAGGCCCTCTCCGCCACAAGTGAAGATCTCCGGAGATTATTCTGCCTGCCTACATCTTCACCGCTATTTTTCCTGCGATCCACCGTGACGGCGAATACTTCCGCCGTCGGCTGGGTAGCCGTCGAAGTTCGGTCAACCCGTGGGGGACTCGCCCACGCAGGGGTGAGGCGGACGGGCCCGGCGAGGCCCGTTCACACGGCTGAGAGGGCTCATTCCCGGCCACCAAAGCGGGTCCGGCACCGGGCGGGGCCACTAGGCTGCGGCCTTGCCGCGTGGCCACGGGACCACGGCACGCGGCAACCGAGCCGCCGTCGACGGAAGCGGAGTCACCCCCTTGAACTTCCTCACCATCGGTCATCGCGGAATCATGGGTGTCGAGCCCGAGAACACCCTCCGTTCCTTCATCGCCGCCCAGCAGGCGGGCCTCGACCTGATCGAGCTGGATCTGCACCTGAGCAAGGACGGCGCGCTCGTCGTCATGCACGACGCCGACGTGGACCGGACGACCGACGGTTCGGGACCGATCGCCGAGAAGACCCTCGCCGAGCTCCGCGTGCTGGACGCGGGCCGCGGTGAGCGCATCCCCGTGTTCGAGGAGGTCCTGGACGCCGTCACGGCCCCGCTCCAGGCCGAGATCAAGGACGTGGCCGCGGCCCGGGCGCTCGCCGAGGTCATGAACCGGCGCGACCTCGTCGGCAGGGTCGAGGTCCTGTCGTTCCACGACGAGGCCGTCGCCGAGATCGCGCGACTCGTCCCCGGCGTCCGTACGGCGCTGGTCGCCAGCCGCTATGGCATCGATGTCGTCGAGCGGGCGACCGCGGCCGGCGCCACGAGTCTCGTGCTGAACATCCGCCGGCTGACCCTGGAGATCGTCGAGCGCGCGCGCAAGGCGGACCTGCGGATCATCGGCTGGGTCGTGAACACCCAGGACCAGCTGCGCCTGGTGCGTGCGCTGGGGCTGGACGGCGCCACCACCGACTACCCGGAGATCAAGCGCACCGGCCGCTTCACGGCGTAACGATTATGCGAGCGGCTTCACCAGAAGCTCGAATCGCAGGTCGTCGCGCTGCGGCACGCCGAACCGCTCGTCGCCGTACGGGAAGGGAGTCATCTCTCCCGTACGGCGGTAGCCGCGCCGCTCGTACCAGGCGATGAGGTCCTCGCGTACGGAGATCACGGTCATGTGCATCTCCTCGGCTCCCCAGACCTCGCCGGCGAACCGCTCGGCCTCGGCGATGATCGTTTTGCCGAAGCCCGCTCCCTGCAGCGCGGGGCTGACCGCGAACATCCCGAAGTAGGCGTGCGTGCCGCGGTGTTCGAGCTGGCAGCACGCGATCACCCTGCCGTCGCGCTCGACGGCCAGCAGGCGGCTGTCCGGCGACTTGATGACCGCGAGGACGCCCTCCGGGTCCGTCCGCTGCCCCTCCAGGATGTCCGCCTCGGTGGTCCAGCCGGTGCGGCTGGAGTCCCCCCGGTACGCCGACTCGATCAGCGCGACGATGGCGTCCACGTCGGCGTCGACAGCGTCACGGAAGGTCAGTCCGTCGTGGGCGGTGTCCATGGAGCGGTTCTCCGATCTCGGGCGCGGCTCGGGCATGGACGAGGGTAACGCTCCCACTGGGCCCTGTCGGGCCTAGGGTCGGGACGCATGGTGTATGTACTGAGCAGCCGGACCTTGCTCCGCCCTGCCGATCCCGAACGTTCCCGTGTCTTCTACGGCGAGAAGCTGGGGCTGCCCGTCTACCGCGAGTTCGGTACGGGGCCCGAGCGCGGCACCGTCTACTTCCTCGGCGGCGGCTTCCTGGAGATCTCCGGGCGCTCCGGGGAACCGCCCTCCCCCGCCCTGAAGCTGTGGCTCCAGGTCGCCGACGTGGCGGCGGCGTACGAGGAGCTGGTGGCCGCCGGTGTCGAGGTGCTCCGGCCACCGGTGAAGGAGCCGTGGGGGCTCGTCGAGATGTGGTTCGCGGACCCGGACGGGACGCAGATCGTCATGTGCGAGGTACCGGAGGACCACCCCCTGAGGTACCGCCCGTGAGGCTCCTGGCCGCGGGGTTCAGCCGGCGGCCGTGCTCTGGGTCAGCGCCTCGCGGAGCCAGGAGTCCGCGCCTCCGAGGGTGAGACCGGGCGTCAGCTCCCCCGCGAGCTGCCAGTAGCGGGACATGACCGGGTGGTCCTCCGCGGCGAGACGGACGGTGAGGGTCCGGCGGAAGTCCGGACTGTCGCGGGTGCCGCAGGCGCGGGCGTGGGCGGCCACGTAGCAGTCCAGTGCCTCGCCCGGGCCGGGGTCGCGGTCGGCCCGCAGGGCGGCTTCCACCAGCCGGTGAGCCTCGTACAGGCCGCCGTAGAGCAGGTCCGGGTGGGCGACCGCGGCCGGCCGGTGGGACACGAGGCAGTGGTCGGTGGCGGCCTTCGCCAGCGCATGGATGCGGGCGAAGGCGAGGACCTGGCCCGGAGTGGGGTCGGCGGAGGGCTGCGGGACGGCCGCATCGGTGACGGCCGTGCGGAGGCGGGCGGAGAGCCGCACCGGCAGCAGGCGGCGCCAGTAGTGCGCGAGGGCGGCGGTGCTGGGCGGGACGCTGACCGCCCCGATCAGTTCCAGGCGCTCCGCGAGCTGCTCCGGGGCGCCGTCCTGGAGTGCCCGCAGCGCGGCCTCTCGCCAGCGCAGGGCGGCGAGTTCGGCGCCGAGGTCCTCCAGCCGGCGCGCGACGACGTCCTCCAGGGTGTCCCCGCGGTCGAGGACCCGACCGATCTCGGGGACGGGCACACCGAGCGAGCGCAGTGCGCGGATCATGCGCAGCCGGGCCGGCGCCCCGGGGCCGTATCGGCGGTGCCCTCCGGCGCTGCGCGAGGCCTCCGGCAGCAGGCCCCGGTCGGAATAGAAGCGGACGGTCTTGACCGTCGTCCCCGCCCGCGCGGCGAGTTCGCCGATGCTCAGGGTGCTGTCCGGTGGCAAGGGTTGAACCTCCCTCAGGGGGAGTTCCTAGGTTACCCACGACCGACCCTGCCCCTGGAGGTACTCATGTCCACGTTCGTCCTGGTCTCCGGCCCGTTCACCGACGGGCGGCTCTGGAGCGAGGTGGCCCTGCGGCTGCGGGAGTCGGGCGCCGGAGCGCACCCGGTGACGCTCAGCCGGCAGCCCGAGGCCGACCTGGAGACGCACGTCGAGGACGTGGTCCGGCTGATCGACTCCCTGGAGCCGTGCGGCGACCTGGTCCTGGTGGGCCACGACTACGCGATCCATCCCGTGCTGGGCGCCGCGGACCGCCGCCCTGAGCGGGTCGCGCGGATCGTGCACCTGGACGCCGGGATGCCTCAGGACGGTGATACGGCACTGGCCCTCGTACCGGACCAGACCGTGCACGAACTCCTGCGTACGGAGGACGGTTCGGCGCTGGTGCCGCCACCGGGGCCCGACCAGTGGCAGCGGTGGGGCAGCACGGAGGGGTTGTCGGCCCAGCAGCTGGAACTGCTGAGCGGGCTGGCCGCCCCGCAGCCGTCCCGCACGCTGACCCGGCCCCTGCGGCTGACCGGCGCCGGCGCGGCCGTCCCGACCAGCGGAGTCCTGTGCACGGCGGGAGGGACGACCGTGGACCTGGTCGAGGCGCTGGTGCGTACCGGTCCGCCGCAGTTCCGGAAGCTGGCCGATCCGCGGGTGGGTTTCTTCGAACTGGCCACCGGGCACTGGCCGATGCTGTCGTGCCCCGACGAACTGGCCGAGGTACTGCTGCGCGCGGCCGCGGGCGAGGGGCGGCGGCTGACCGTACCCGAGGACGAGTCGCCGTTCCTCGGGTCCTTCCTGCTCGACGCTCCGGAGCGGCGGCGGGTGCGCAACGGGCGGGTGGACCTGCACCTGCCGGAATCCGGTGAGGCTCAAGGGCCCTGGCCCGCGGTGCTGTTCGTGCACGGGGGCCCGGTGCCGCCGGACCTCGTCCCGACGCCCCGCGACGCGCCGTTCTACCTCGGCTACGCCCGCTGCACCGCGGGCCTCGGCGCGGTGGGCGCCGTCGTGGACCACCGCCTGCACGGCCTCACCGACTACGCGCGGGCCGCGGACGACATCGCCGAGGCGCTCGAACTGCTGCGGGCGGACCCCCGCGTGGACGCGCGGCGCATCGCCCTGTGGATCTTCTCCGGCGCCGGACCGCTCGCCGCGGACTGGATCGCCGCCCCGCCCCCGTGGCTGCGCTGTCTGGCCCTCACCTACCCGATCCTCGCCCCGCTGCCGGGCTGGGGCGCCATCGGCCCCCGCTTCCACCCGGTCCCCGCGCTGCGGGCGGACGACGCGGCGCCGCCGCCGCTCGTGCTCACCCGGGCGGGCCTGGAGACCCCGCAGATCGCCGCCACGGTGGAGGAGTTCACGACCGCGGCGCAGGAGACGAAGACCCCTGTCGAGATCATCGACGTCCCGCGCGGCCGGCACGGCTTCGAGATCCACGAACCGACGGACGAGTCCCGCGACGCCGTGTCACGGGCCATGCGCACGGTCCTCGCACACCTGACGCGACCGTCGTGACGCACGCGTACCCGCCGACCGCCGCTGCGGCACCTGTCTCCGGGGAGCAAAGCGCCGCGGGAGGGCCTGGCGCACGCCCAGCGCGCTCCGCCGTCGGCCGCCCGGTCGTTCAGCCGCCCGGGTCGGACCTGCGGCGGGTCAGTCCTTGCACAGGCAGAACGGGTGACCGGCCGGGTCGGCGTACACGCGGAAGCCTCGGCTTCCGCCGTCGTCGTCGAGGTCGAGCGGGGTGGCGCCCAGGGCCAGTACCTGGGCCTCGGCCGCGTCGATGTCCGGCACGGTGAAGTCCAGGTGGAGCTGCTGGGAGTTGCCGTCTGCGCGCGGCCAGTCGGGTGGGCGGTGGCCGGACGCCCGCTGGAAGGAGATGCGGTGGCCGCCGGGGGCGTGGAGGTCGTACCAGTCGTCGTCGTACTGCTTGACCTCGCCTCCGAGCACGCCGGCGTAGAACTCCGCGAGGGCGGGTGGGTCCTGGCAGTCCAGGGCTACGAGGCAGTACGTGGCGATGGGCATGATCGTCCTTTCGGCAGGCCGCTCACAGGTCCTTCAGCGCGGGCAGCAGCTTCTTCTCGGCCCAGTCCAGGAAGGGGAACTGGTGGTCGCCGCCGACCTGGACGAGCGCGACCTCGGTGAATCCCGCGGTGACGTAGGGGCGGACGGCCTCGACGAAGGCGTCGACGTCGTTGCCGCACGGGACGCTCTGCGCGACGTCCTCGGGGCGGACGTGCTGGGTGGCCGTGTCGAAGCTCGCCGGTCCGGGCAGTTCGGAGTTCACCGGCCAGCCGCCGAGCGCCCAGCGGAACTGCTCGTGCGCCCGCGCCACCGCCGCGTCCTTGTCGGGGTCGTAACAGACGGGCAGCTGGCCCACCTTGGGCTTGCCGCTGCCGCCGTGCCGGTCGAACGAGCCGATCAGTTCGGCCTTCGGTTCGGTGGCGATGACCAGATCGGCGAGCCGGCCCGCGAGGGCGCAGGAGCGCTCTCCGGAGACGGCGACACCGATGGGGGGCGGCTCGTCCGGCAGGTCGAAGAGCCGGGCGTTCTCCACGTCGAAGTGAGGGCCGTGATGGTTGACGTTCTTGCCCTCGAACAGCGCGCGGATGATCTCGATGGCCTCTTCCAGCATTTCGAGGCGTACGTGCGCGGCGGGCCAGCCGCCGCCCACCACGTGCTCGTTGAGGTTCTCCCCGGAACCGAGCCCGAGCCGGAATCGCCCTTCGGCGAGCAACTGGGTGGTGGCGGCCTTCTGGGCGACGACCGCCGGGTGGTAGCGGGTCGTCGGGCAGGTCACGTACGTCATGAGGGGGATCGTGGAGGTGGCCTGCGCGGCGGCGCCGAGAACGCTCCACGCGTACGGCGCGTGTCCCTGCTCCTCAAGCCAGGGGAAGTAGTGGTCGGACGTGACAGAGAAGTCGAATCCGGCCTGTTCGGCGGCCACCACGTGCTGTACGAGGTCACGGGGGCCGGCCTGTTCGGTCATCATCGTGTATCCGATTTGCACCATGTGTTCCTAGTAGCCGGTCGGTGGTACCCGAAACGTTTCCCCCGTGAGCGGCACCCGAGTGCCCAGCCCTCGGCGGTCCAGTCAGCGGCACGGGCACGGTTCTCGGCCGGAACGTTGTGCCCGGTGGCTTCAGGCAGGGTGGCCGGCGTCGATGTGGATCACGTCGCTCAGGCGCAGCGGTTCCCCCGCGTGCGCACCGCCCCCGGACGCGACCGGGCTCAGCAGGAAGCCCACATGGTCACCGGCGTCCGTGAGCCCTTCCACCCGTCCCACGAACCAGGCCGGCACCCCGTCCAGCACGGGGACACCGCCCGGACCGGGAGCCCAGGGCGCGCGGGCGAACTTGTCGAAGCGGCGCCCGCTCTCGTCGACACCGTCGCCCGTCTCGCCTCCGAACAGCTCCGCCAGGGCGTACTGGTCGCGGCCGAGCAGATGCACGCCGAGCAACCGGGCCGACGCCGCCACCCTGAAGGTGCGGTTGGCCTTCGACAGCCACACCATGAAGCGGGTGGGTCCGATCGAGCACTGCGAGGCGAAGCCCACCAGACAACCCGCCCGCTCCCCGCCGGCCTCCACCGTCACCACGTACACCGGATGGTCGAGCCGCTCGAGGAACGGCTCCATGGATCCCGCCGCCCACGCCACCTCTTCAGACCCCATTGATTCCTTCCCGCTCCTTGGTGGAACCACGAACCACATGCGCGAGACCGACAAGACGGCACTGATCGTCATCGACATGATCAACACATACGACCACGAGGATGCCGAACACCTGCTCCCGTCGGCGCGTGAGGCCCTGCCCCGGGTCGTACACCTTCTGGAGCGGGCCCGGGAGCAGGACGTTCCGGTGATCTACGTCAACGACAACTTCGGCGAGTGGCGTTCCCATCACGGCGAGATCCTGGAGACCGCGCTCGCGGGTCCGCACGCCGACCTGGTGGAGCCGATCCGTCCCGACGACAGGTCGCTGTTCGTCGTGAAGGCACGCCATTCCATCTTCTTCGAGACGCCGCTCGGCTACCTGCTGGGGCAGCTCGGGGTCGGCCATGTCGTGATGTGCGGCCAGGTGACCGAACAGTGCGTGCTGTACTCGGCGCTCGACGCGCACATCCGTCACCTCAGGGTCACCGTCCCCGCCGACGCGGTCGCCCACATCCACGCGGATCTCGCGGAGGCCGCGCTGCGGATGATGGAGCGGAACATGGCGGTGGAGATCCGTACGGCCGCGACGGCGCGACTCTGACCCGTCCCGCACGACCGAGGCCGACGACCCGCCGGCCTCAGTGACGGCCGAGACCGCCGCTGCCGAATCCCCCGCTGCTGTTCCGGCTCCACAGGCGCCGCTTCTGGTTCCGGGCGCGCCGCGTGGACACGTTGCCCGCGGAACCCAGTTCGTGCGGAGTGAGGGCCTTGCCGCCGCGCGGCATCTCGTCGGGTTCGCGCATCTCGCTGACCTCGTGGACCGCGCCCGTCTCGGGCAGCCGCGGCTGGTCCTCGGGCCGCGGCGGACCGGGTTCTCCGCGGCGCATCCGCACGCCCCACCACACCACGACGACCAGCATCGCCGTGATCAGAAGTCCCACCACAAGGGGTCCCACCACGAAGGGCTCCGAATCGGCCATGACTTCGTGCGGGATCACCGCGTCCCTGCCAGAGATCTGCATAAAGGGCGAGTACCCCGACAGAACGACCCAAACAGGGCACCTTCGGCGTTCGGGCCGATTCACCCCGAAGACCCCGCGCCCCCGGCATGCCGAGGGCGCCCGAGGGTACGGAGAGGGGATGCGAATGGGTGTACTCGACGTCGGGTCCAACACGGTACGGCTGGTCATCGCGGAGACGGACGGAGCCGTTCCGCTTCCGGTGCACACCGCCAAGCGCCGGCTGAGGCTCTCGGCGCACGTCGAGCCGGGGGGCCGGCTGCCGGACGAACAGGTGGACCGGCTGGTGGAGGCGGTGAAGGACGCCCGCGAAGAGGGACGACGCTGGGGGGTGACCCGGCCCTTCGCCTTCGCCACGGCCATCGTGCGGGACGCCCCGAACCGCCCCGAGGTCCTCGAGCGGGTCACCGCGGAGGCCGGGGTTCCGCTGCACGTGCTGCCCGGTGAAGTGGAGGCGGAGCTGACGTTCCTGGCCGCCCGGCGCTGGATGGGCTGGCGCGCGGGGCCACTGGCCCTGCTGGACATCGGGGGCGGCACGCTGGAGGTGGCCTTCGGCCGGAGCAAACTGCCCGACTTCGCGATCTCGCTGCCGCTGGGGGCCAACCGGCTGACCCGTGAGTTCTTCCGCGGCCAGGACCCGCCGTCGCCGCACCGGACCAGGCTGCTGCGCCGGCATGTGCGCCACCAGCTGCGGGACGTCGCGGCCCGCATCCGGTGGGAGGCTCCGCGGACGACGGTCGTGTCCTCGCGGATGTTCCAGCAGCTGGGCCGGCTGTGCGGGGCGGCCCCCGGGCGGTCCGGCCCCTTCACCCCCCGGGGCATGGCCCGCTCCGACCTCGGCAGGGCCGTGGAGCAGCTGGCGGCGTTGCCGGCCACCGAACGAGCCCTGCTGCCGGGTGTCTCCCTCGCGCGTTCCGGTCAGTCCCTGGCCGGAGCGATCGTCGCGCACACCACGATGAAGCTGATGGGCATCGACGAGGTGACCATCTGTCCCTGGGCCCTGCGCGAAGGGGTGCTGCTGCGCTGCATCGAGGACGGCAGCTCCGACTGGTGGGACGAGTACGGCGTGCGGGCCCAGGAGACCATGGCGCCGCCGGTGCTCCGCCCCCTGCGCGCGGCCGAGGCGGCGACGGCTGCCGCCGTCGCGTCCTCGGCCCACCGCCCGGGCTGACGGGCGTGGTGCCCCTCACCGGACACGGGTGCCGACGGGGCACCCCGTCGGCACCCGGAGCGCTGCCTACGGTGAGGTGCAGGCCGTCCCGTTGAGGGTGAAGGCCGTGGGTGCGGTGTTGCCGCCGGACCAGGAGCCGTTGAAGCCGAACGTGGCGCTCGCGCCCGGTGCGATCGCCGCGTTGTAGCCGGCGTCGGCGGCGGTGACGGCCGCGCCGGACTGGGTGAGCGTCGCGTTCCAGGCCTGGGTGACGCGTTGCCCCGCGGGCCAGCTCCACGCCAGTTTCCAGCCGTTGACGGCGGTGGTGCTCGTGTTCTTGACCGTCACCTGCGCGGTGAAGCCGGTGTTCCACTGGCTCTGCACGGCGTACGTGACCGCGCAGGCTCCTGTCGGCGGGTTCGTACCGCCGTCGGTCCAGCCGAGGGCCTCCGCGATGCCGTAGTAGGCGGGCTTCGGGCGGAAGTTCTCGTCGTACGGAGTCGCCGCCCCGTAGCCGGTGAACACGTCCGGGATCCATGAGTCGGAGTCGGTGAAGCCCCAGACGGTGACGCCCTCGCAGCGCGCCACGGCGAGGCAGGCGCCTGTGACGGCCTTGTACTCGGCCTTCTGCTGGGTGAGTTGGGCACTGGTGGGCGGAGTCGTCATCCGGATGTCGAGCTCGGTGATGGCCACGTCCACGCCGAGGTCGGCGAACCGCTGGATGTTGGCCTGCAGCGTGGAGGGCACCTGTCCGAGGATCAGGTGGGCCTGCAGACCCACGCCGTCGATCGGGACGCCCTGCTCCTTGAGGGACTTGACGAGGTTGTAGAGGGCGGTGCTCTTCGCGTTGACGCCCTCGACGTTGTAGTCGTTCACGTACAGCTTGGCCGCCGGGTCGGCGGCGCGGGCCGCCCGCAGGGACTCGGCGATGTACGAGTCGCCGATCGCCGTCTGGAACACGGACTGGCGGCGCGTCCCGTCCTCGTTGAACGGCTCGTTGACGACGTCCCAGTGGTCGATGCGTCCCTTGTAGCGGCCGGCCTCGGCGGCGATGTGGTCGGTCATCACGGTCCGCAGGGTGCCGGCGGTCCAGCTGCCGTTGCTGACCCAGTCGGGCAGCTGGCTGTGCCAGACGAGGGTGTGGCCGCGGACCTTCTGGCCGTGGGCCTCGGCGTAGTCGACGACGGCGTCGGCGCCGGACCAGTTGTAGGTGCCGCGGGTCGGTTCGACCGAGCCCCACTTCATCTCGTTGCCGGGGGTGATGGAGTCGAACTGCTCGCCGACGACCGCTCCGTAGGTGCCGCTCAGCTTGGAGGCCGTGACGGCCGTTCCGTAGTAGATGCCCTTGGCGGCGGCGAGGTCCCGCAGCACGGGTTCGGCGGCGGCCTGCCGGACCGGGCCCGCCTGTCCCGGACCGGCGGCGGCGTGACCGGAGGTGGCTCCCCCGATCAGGAGCGAGGCCGCGGCCAGGATCACGGACGCGGCTCTGCGTAAGCTCTGGGGCTTCATGGACGTCCCTCTCATGATGGCTTCACGTCGCTCCCGGAATTTCCGGAAGACCTCTGCAAAGTTTCGAGAGTGCGTCCGGAACGGTAGAGGCGCACGTGGTAACCGTCAACGGAGGTGGGGCAGTTGACCGTGGGGGACGCCGGAGACAGCGGGACGCGGACGGGCCGGGGGAAGGTCACGATCACGGAGATCGCACGGGAGGCCGGAGTCTCCGTACCGACCGTGTCGCGGGTGGTGAACGGCAGGTCCGACGTGGCTCCGCGGACCCGCGCGCGAGTGGAGGACCTGCTGCACCGGCACGGCTACCGCAGGCGGCCGGCCGGATCGCGGGACCGCGCCGCGCTGATCGACCTCGTCTTCAACGACCTCGACAGCCCCTGGGCGGTGGAGATCATCCGGGGTGTGGAGGAGGTGGCGCACGCGGCGGGCGTCGGGACGGTCGTATCCGCGATCCACGGGCGCTCGGGGGACGCCCGCCAGTGGATGACGAATCTGCGGGCGCGCGCCTCCGACGGCGTCGTCCTGGTCACGTCCGTCCTGGAGCCCGTCCTTCACGACGAGTTGCGCCGTCTGGGTGTACCGCTGGTGGTGGTCGATCCGGCGGGCTCCCCCGCCCTGGACGCGCCCACGGTGGGCGCCACGAACTGGGCGGGCGGGATGGCCGCCACCGAGCATCTGCTGCGGCTCGGCCACCGCAGGATCGGCTTCGTCGCGGGCCCGCCCCGGCTGCTCTGCTCGCGGGCCCGCCTGGACGGCTACCGGGCGGCACTGGACCGGGCCGGGATCGCGGTCGACGAGTCGCTGATCGTGCCCGGGGACTTCTACCAGGAGTCCGGGTTCACCGGCTGCACCGCCCTCCTCGATCTCGCCGAACCGCCCACCGCTCTCTTCGCCGCGAGCGACCAGATGGCGATGGGCGCCGTCGAGGCGCTGCGACGGCGCGGGGCGCGCGTCCCGGAGGACATGAGCGTGGTGGGTTTCGACGACCTTCCGGAAGTCCGCTGGTCCGCTCCGCCGCTCACGACGGTCCGCCAGCCCCTCGCCGAGATGGGCAAGCTCGCGGCCCGTACGGTCCTGAGGCTCACCCGGGGCGAGCAGCTCGACTCGCCCCGGGTGGAGCTGGCCACCGAACTGGTCGTACGGTCCAGCACGGCGCCGGCGCCCACCGGACCGTAGGACGTGCCGGGGCTCGGCCGTCCGGTGGACGCGAGGCGGGCGACCCGGGCGACCCGGGCAGGGGCCCACAAGTCGGCGTGCGGTGCGGCGGGGATGGGCCCCTCGCAGGTCAGACGCGCGGCCCGCGCAGCCGGCCCTCGAGCTGGACGAGCAGGTCGCCGAGCAGAGCGGCCAGTTCGCCCTGTCTGATGCGGTCGACTCCGGACAGGACCACTGTCTCGTACGAGAGCTGTGCGGGAAGGATGCCGTCGACGAGGGCGCGTCCGGCGTCCGTGAGGCGGACATGGGCGACGCGCCGGTCGCGGGTGTCGCCGCGGCGCTCGACGAGCCCACGTTCGGTTAGCTGCTTGAGCCGTTTGGTGACGGCGGCCCCGGAGGAGAAGGTCTCCCGGGCCAGCTCACCGGGTGTCAGTTCGAGACCCGTGCGGCGCAGGGCGCCGAGAAGGTCGAACTCGGGGCGCGTGAGTCCGGCGTGCCGCAGGGGCGCGTCCTCGGCCTGCTGGAGGAGCGCGGCACAGCGGTTGATGCGGCCGATGATCTCCATGGGGCCGGTGTCGAGGTCGGGGTGGACCGCCTGCCACTGCCGGACCACCGCCGCGAGCGTGTCGCCCGCGGCCGGGCCCCCGGCGGCATCCCCCTGTGTCCCCCCACCGGCGGCGCCGACACCGGCCGCCCTTCCCCCGTTCGCTGCCGTCATGCCCGTGCGCCCTCCAGAAGGTGCGGTCCCTGCCGTCGTACCGTCGCCGCGAGCGTACGGTGTCCGGCCTGCTCGGCCAGCATCACCCGTTCCTCCGGCAGGGCGCGCTGCCACCATTCGCCGGCCGCCGCGTCGGCGGTGGCACGCAGTTCGACGAGCGCGGCGGCCAGGCGACGGCGGGCGGACTCCAGTGCGGCGGGGCCGGGGCGCTCGGCGGCGATCAGCCGCTCCGCGTGCGCGCGAGCGCGGTCCGCGGTGTCGAGAGCGTCCTCGATACGGTCCCCCGCACGCCGGTTGGTGACGGCGACCGCGGCGGCGAATCCGACGAACGCGCCGACCAGCGTGTCCACGAGCCGGTCCGTCATCAGCCCGCCGGGCTCCTGGAAGCCCGTGAACTCGGTGATCAGCAGCGCCATCGGGGTCACGCAGACACTGCCGAGCCAGTAGTTGCGGCTGATCAGGGCCTCCGCGCCGAAGTTGAAGGCGAGGCAGCACAGGACCAGGGCTGCGGGCCCGAGGTGGGCGAGCGGGGCGACGGCCGCGAAGAGGAGGACGCCCACGAGGTTGCCGACGACGCGCTGCACTCCCCGGCTCCAGGTCAGGGTGATGTTCGCCTGATAGAGCGCGGCGGCGGTGACGAGGGCCCAGTACGGACGGCCGACGCCGAGCGCCAGCGACACGTGACCGGCGAGGGCGCAGCCGAGCGCGGTGCGCAGGGCGAGCGGCAGGAGGGGGCGCAGCCTGCTGGTCGGCCGGGCCTGTCCGGCGGCCAGTTCGATCTCCACGCCGAGCAGTTCGTCGGCGGCCGGTCCCGGTGCGGGGCGGGGTACGGGCTTCGTGCCGCGCAGGTCGCGCGCCCAGGAGCGCAGGCGGGCGGGGTCCGTGTCGCCCGGGGCGGCGAGTGCGATCTCGGCCCGCACGACGAGCCGTTCGAGGGAGCGGCGCGGTTCCGGGCGCGAACCGGCGGCGAGGAGCGGCTGCCAGGCGGCGTGCACGGCGGCCGCGGCGGCGGCCCGGGCCCTC
>NZ_JAHRIB010000151.1 GCF_019090165.1 Streptomyces sp. BV286 | reverse complement strand
CCCCCACCCCGGTCACGCCCAGTCGCTGCCGTACGAACCCACTCACGTGCCCTCCCCCCAGGCCTCGTACCCGTCGCTCCCGGCTCCTTCGCCCCCTCCGCATCCGCATCTGGAACTCCACCCGCAGCCTCAGGCGCAGCCACGCGAAGTCGCCCCTACTGCTTCATACACCGCTCGGGACATTCGGGTTCCCGCTCAGTCGCAGCCGGTCGCGCGGCACCGCGCCAAGCGGGCACGACGACGGCCCGGGCCACCCATGACGGTGGCCCTTCCGGTGCTCCTGCTCGCGCTGGTCTGCTTCGCGGTCGGCTTCTGGGCACTGGCCCGGATCTGAACCGGCTCCCGACCGGCAGGTCGGTAGGTCGGTCGGCAGGTGGGTGGATCAGCGGGGCGCCGGGTCGGCGGGCTACCGGCCCCGCGGCCGTCCGTACGTCCGCGCAGCCACACCGCCGCCACCCCGCGCCGCTCCCTCGGCCGCCCGCCTCCGGGCGATCACCGTCCACATCCCGAGCCCCAGGACCAGGACGCACCCCGCGCCGATCCCGCCCGCGGCCACCGCCTTCATCGCGGCGTTCCCGGCCGGACCGCCGTCCTGCCCGGTCGCCGCGCTGCCGCTCGCCGCGGCGTCCCGGTCCCCCGCCGTGACCTCGAACACGTCACGCGGCGCGGTGCCACCGCCGTACACGGGCGGCGCCTCGGCCGTACCGCTCACCCGCACGCGCAGCGTCAGCTCGAACGGCCCGTCGCCGAACTTGCCGGCCATCCCCGCACCGAGATGAACGGCGAGGTAGTACCAGCCGGCGAACCGCATCCCGCCCACCTGGTCGTCGACGGCGTACCGGTTCTCGTACGCGACCGGCGGCAGCGGTTCCAGCGCGGTCGCCTTCCTCGTGCCGTCGTATCCGGTGTCGGCGTCGTCCACCAATGCGCGCGCGGGGTTGTGGAGCGACATGACGAGGGCGTTCCCCAGGAAGCCGTCGCCGTCCGCCGGTCCCAGTTCAGCGGTGGCGCCGAACTGTTGCCCCCAGTCGACGGGAACGCGGTAGAAGAGCGTCTGTCCGGCCCGGATCCGGTCCTTCCAGACGCCCTGTTCCAATGAACGCGCCTCGTTGAAGCTCGATCCGCCCTCGCGGGTCCTGGCCTCGCCGTCGAGGGCTTCAGGGGAGGCGGAGTCCCACACCTGGGGGGCGGTCGTCCGGGCGGCCTTTTCGAGCGCGGGCTCCGACACGTACTGGAGCTCCAGCTCCCAGTCGTCCGGCGAGGATCCGGCGCGGCTCGTGCGCTCGACGAGCACCGAGTACGTACCGGCGCTCTTGCAGGAGTACGTGCCGGGGCCGGCCCGGCGCGACGCCCAGGCCGTGAGCGGGCGTGGGCTCTCTGTGGGTCCGAAACGGGCGGCGCCGGCGTCCCCGGAGAAACACTTGTGACCGTCGGGATCCTGCAGGGAGACCTTGATGCCGTCGGAGTACACGACCTTCGTGCCCCGCTTGGGGACGGCGGTCGCCGACACGTACGCGCTGGACGTCCTGTCGAGCCGCAGCCCGTAGTAGAGCTTGCCCTTGTCCCGCAGGGTGCTCCGGTAGATCGCACCGGGCTTCAGACGGACGGCGTCAGCAGTCGTCGCGGCGCCCTCGACCCGCACGGCATCGGCGGCGAAGCGGTACGGAGGGGGAGTGCCGGCCGCTGCCGCCCGGTCCGCCGGTGCCACGACCGAGAGCAGCGCCGCCGCTCCGGCCAGGACCGTACGGCCGCGCCACCATCCCGTGCGCCGCCCCATCACGCGCCCCCTCGCCGTAACCCCGGACCCTCACCCGTCGGGCGCCGCGGGCCGGCGCCGTTCCGACGCTGTTCTCGAACGCCCGCGAAGCCTCGACCATCCTGCCTCCCGGACCGCCGCGGCACTCCCTCTTCGGTGACACAAGCGCTTCCTGTGACGTTCCGCGCGCTCCTGGCAGGGATGAAGCCCCGGAGCAACACAAAACCCCGACCGCAAGGCGGCCGGGGTCTGTACTGAGACTGTCGTCGATGCTCACGAACCCGTGGGCACGGAGTCGGTCGCCTCCGTCCACAGATCCTGCTCGGCGCGATCCGCCTGGATCTGGCGGTACACGAGGAGCCCGCCGATGGCGGCCAGTGCGACCAGGAGAAGCTTCTTCACCGCGAGACCTCGTCTTTCCTTGGTGTTGGGGCGTTCTGGCGCCCGACTATACACACCGGCCGATACCGATCGGTGACCTGCGCCAGCAGCCAACTCCCGCCCGGCACACAGCAGTACAACCGGACGGCGCGGCTCCCGTCACGGCTCGACGAGTACCCGCACGCCTCGAATTTCACCTTCTTCTTCCGCCTTCCTTCTCTCCTGGGCCCATCCGGGTGGTGTTCATCTGAAGATCGACGCGCCACGGGTGCAGATCCACCACTTCGCGACCTCCTTACACATCATGAGGAAAGTACGCAAATCACCCAACCCGAAAGTGAGGGGACATGACCAAGAACAGGGTCATGAGGCTGTGGACCGCGGTCATCACCGCGTTCATCACGCTGTGCACGTCGCTCGGACTCATCACGACGACCGCTGTCGCCGCCGTACCCGAGACGGAGACGGCACGCAACACCGGCGCTCCGCAGAACGCGACGGAGCTGGAAGGGCCCATCCGGGTCCACCCGCAGACACGCTCCCTGCCACCGACGATGAAGCAGCGCATCCACGCCGAGGCGCACGGCTCCTCACCGTCCTGCCGACACCGCCCGCCGGCGGACGCCATGGCCACGGACACCGCGGTCCCGCAGGACAGGGCATCGGTTTCGGCCCACAGCACGAGGACCGACGCGGCGACAGCCGTCGGCGGCGCGACGAGCAGCACGTCGGAGTCGGCCGGAGCCACGGACCCCGGTACGACGGGCTCCCTTGCGGGTGACTCCGGCTCGAGGCGCACCCCTCCGGTCCCGACCGGCCCTTCCGGCGCCACCCGCACCACGGTCGGCGTCATCAGCACCGGTGTCACCGCCCCGGAGCCGGCCACAGGGCTCGCGAACGGGCCCCTCACCCGCGCACCAGAGGTCACTTGCGCGTCCACCACACCCGCCTCGGATGCGCACGCCGTCGATGCCGCACCCGTCACGGGTACCGCGCGCACCGCTGCTGTCCTGTTCCCCTCGCAGTCCTCCGCTCCGGCGCGGCTTTCGGCCCCCGCCTCGGTGTCAGCCCCTGCTTCGGCTGCGGTACCGGCCACTGTCGGCACGGCGGCTCCGTGACACTCCGGAAACCGCGACGGCCGCACTCCGGTCAGACGGGTCCGCAGGAGACGTCAGCGGCGACCAGGGGTGTCACCTCACCCGGTAACTCCACCAGCGCGCCGCAGAAGCAGACGAATCGATCGTCCGAGGTGGCCGGCGCACCGAGGTCGACCGTCAGGATCGCCTCGACCTCACGAAGCAGTTCACCGGTGGCCGCGCCGCGCGCCACCAGGATGCTCATCTCGTCAGGGTCCCAGATGGCGACCTTCGGAAGGTCGTCCGCCACAGAAATCACGATGCACACAGGAATCTCCCCAGGGATGCATGAGGGCATGCAGAAACCCCGCTCCGGGAGGCCAGCGGCACACCGATCGTACCCGCGTGTGTTCGTTGAGTGAAAGTTGTTGGGATATACCAATGAGGATTGCCAGTCCGAAAAACGCCCCTCCGTACCGAGGGCGAGAAGCACAGGCCCCTACGGCCCTCAAGGCCGGCGGGAACACCGTCAGGTGGTGCGACTGAGCTGGAGCATCGCTTCGGCGTTCTTGACCAGAGCACGCTGCCTCGATTCGGGCAACTGCCGGTAGAGCTTGAGCAGCTGAGCCTCGCGCTCGTCCCCACTGGGCCCGGGCACCGGACGGCCCACGGAGGCGAAGAACTCACGCGGCGTGGTCCTCACACCCCAGCGGCGGAACACCTCGACCATCGCCCGCAGCCGTTCCGGGTCGATGCGGGAGGTCCCGCGCGTCCGGTTCATCCAGGCGTTCAGTGTCGGATAGGAGATACCGGCTTCCGCAGCCAGGTCCTTCTGGGTCCTGCCCTGCGACTCGCCCAGGAGGCGCTCCAGCAGCGCGGGCAGGTCCTCGCCCTCGACGGCGAAGTCCTCACCGAAGTCCGGCTCACCCACGTCGGGCCCACCAAGCGGCTGAAAGTTCCTGGTCACGCGATCAAGCATCGTCCATGGGCATCTACATGTGCAAGTAGATCGCAGATCGCTGAACGGTATTTCCACGAATCGGAGGCATACCTCCGCATGGAAGTGCTACCGCACGCCCGCCGTCACCCCCGAAGCTCCCTTGACATGGCCACTTGACCAATCTACATCTACATGCATACTGTAGATGCAATCCATCGCCCGCCACGCACCGCACACCCCCCAACCCACTTCCATGCCGCTCCCCGTCCAAGAAATCTACATCTACATGAAGATAGCGTATTGCGCCCGAAGGGCGCCCCGTGCGACGCGGGGGCCCAGGGCCGAGAACCAAGCTGCTGGGGCTCGGGCCCCGGCAGTCCACGGCCCTGGCCACCGCCCGAAACCCACAAGAAATCGCGCAGAAGGAGCACTCCGCCCGTGTCCGCACAGATCAGACGAGAGACAGGCTCGCGTCGGCAGACGACCGACCACGACACGGTCGACCGGGCCCGGGCCGGCGACCGAGAAGCGTTCGCGGCCCTCTACGTCGATCACCAGCACTTCGTGTATCGGTACCTCCTCTTCCGCACCCGGAACCGGCACCAGGCCGAGGACCTCACCCAGGAGGTCTTCGTCAGGGCGCTGCGCCACATCGCCGGCTTCACCTGGCAGGGCACGGGGTTCACGGCATGGCTGCTCGCCATCGCCAAGAACCTGCACCTGGACGAGGTGAAGACCAAGCGCTCCCGGGTGGAAACCCTCGTCTCCGAAGTGCGGGACAGCGACGCGCACGACCGCAGCGCCGAGTTCGCCGCGCTGCGTGCGATGGAGGCGGTCGAGACCCACGAAGCCGTGCGGAGCGCCCTGTACACGCTGAACGCCCATCAACGGCAGTGCATGGAACTGCGGTTCATCGGCGAGATGTCGCCCGAGGAGACGGCCTTCGCCATGGGGCGGACCGTCGGTGCGGTCAAGTCGCTCACGTTCCGGGCGATGCAGAAACTACGTACGGCGTCGGAGAGAGAGTCCGCGGCATGAACAGGAACCTGCCCCACGCCGAACGCGTGATCCGTACAGCTCTCGCGGTGAGCACCTCCAACCAGGCCAGGGCCGTCGCCCACGCCCTCGACGTGGCACACCTGCTGGTGGATGCGGAGCGGACGTTCGGGTTCGTCCTGCATCGCACACCGGGTGGCGGCTGGGCCCGTGTCCCCGGACAGCTGACGGAACTGGAGCAGCAGGCGTTCGCCTGGGACCACGCGTGCGCGCGGGCGGGACTGCTCGCGGCCGCTGTCGAACAACACATCGGCGGTCATCCGGACTTCCTCGGCGTCCGGGCCGACGGCGACCGTGTACGCGTCGAGCTCCACGTCACCGACCAGGCGCAGTGGCGGCGGTGGCGCACGCACTTCGGTATCAGGCACGACGCCGAGGAGATCCTGCCGCACGCGGTCTTCGGCGAGAGTCACCACGCCGGCGTGCGGGTCTCGGTGCTCGCGCGCGGAAGGCGGCAGACGCCTCGGCCCCCTGTCACCGCCGCTCCCGTCGAGTCCGCCGGCCCGTCCACGGTTCCGGCCGCGCCCTCCGCCGCTCCCGCGAGCACTGGTCAGGAAGCGGCTTCGCCTCCTGCTACCGGCGCCTCGGCCGGCTCCGGCCCGCAGAGGTACGAGTTCGAGGGAATCACCTATGACCTGTCGCTGCCGCAGCGGGACGTGCAGGGGGCCGTCTGGTACTTCCACGGCTGCCGCACACCGGACGGCATGCCGCTGCTGACACTGGACGGACGTGCCGAGCGGTGCACCCTCGCCAACGTGACAGCGCTGCTGGGGCCCCTGACAGCGCTGGAGCCAGAGGCGGGCCCCACCGCTCAGGCGGGTGGCGCCGAGGCAGCCCGACCGGACACTTTCATGACCCGGCCGACGCGACCGGCCACCTTCATGGCCCGGCTGATGGAACCGGACACCTCGCTTCCCACCTCCTCACCCGGCCCTGCCTTGCCCTTACTTCCCTCCAACTCCACAAGCCCCACGAGCCCCTTGAGCTCTTCGATCCCCACGTCCTCGGACGCTTCCGCACCGCCCGTGGTGCGTCGGCCCCGGGTCGTCCGGCTCGGCGCGGCCCGGCTCACCGTCCTCGCGACACCCGTCGCCGTACTTCCAGCTGCTGCCGGACCGCCCGCGGAGGCTGCTCTCAGGGTCGTCCGGGCGGACCCCGCCGATCCGGCCGACGCGACGAGTCCGCCCGAACCGCCCGCTCCCGACGAGCCCTCGCCTCCGTCGGCTGCGGCTTCCGCATCCGCATCCGCATCCGCATCCGCATCCGGGAAACCGTCCCTGCGCGCTCTGCGGCCGCCGCCCGCCCTCGCGTCCGCGACCGCCCTGACGTCCGTGCCGGGCACCGGCCCGAACGTCCCGAGTGTCCGACGCCACGGTCTCGTACGCACCGGTCCAGCCACGCGGGAGGCCACGGAGCGGGCCGATCGGAGCGAGAAGTGAACGGATCCGGAACGGGAGGAACAGGCAATGGCGGCGGCCGGAGCAGGGAATGGGAGTCAAACGCCCTGTGCCGGAACGAGGACCCCGAACTGTGGTTCTCCGACAGAAGCCGCGCCATCGCCCGGGCTCTGTGTCACTCGTGCCAGGTTCTCGTGGAGTGCCGAGCTGCGGTGCTGCGCAGGGAGAACGGCCTGCCCGAGTGTGACCGGGGTGGAATCGTCGCCGGACTGACCGGCCCTCAGCGCCACGCACTGGACAAGCGGCTCGAACGGCCTCCCCCGCCCCCGCCCGAGCCGCGCCGTCCCCCCGTCGAGCCCGCGTTCTGCGGTACGCGGTCGGCGTACCAGCGGCACTTGCGTAGAGGGGAGCCCGTGGACGACGCCTGCCGGGCCGCCAATGCCCGCAGCGCCAGCCACTACCGACGAACAGGCACCACGTTCTTCCGCCCGGCCTGACGGACACCAGGTACTTCCGTCGGCCCGACGGCCGCCCGACTGCGTCCGTGGCCCGGCGGCTCACGGAAGACACGTCTGTCACCGGTCCACGTCCCCGACTCACGTCGGCCCTCCACGGCCGACGGCCGGCAGGACGCACCCGCACACCCGTCCGGTGCCCTCCCGTCCCGGACCCACTTCGCCCTCGGAGTACGCCATGTCCGCTTCCCCGCCCCCTCCCAGCCTGCGGCCCACGGCCCCGGTACCCCCACTCCCGGCCCCGGTACCGACCGCCGCGGCGACTCCCGCGCCGACCACCCCACCGCCTGCGACGACGGTCGCCGGCCCGGCCCTCCCTGCCGCGCCCCAGCCCCGTCGAAGGCGTTTCGGCCGACGCGGCTCACCTGGCCGTCTCCGAACCCTCCTCCGGAGCTCCCCCTCCCCCGTCCCCTCCGGATCGCCCGAGCCCTCCAGTGCTGCCCCGTCCCTGGACTCCGTACCAGCGCCCCCGCCGGCCCCCGCCGTCCCCGCGGCCTCCGAAGCGACGGACCGGCTGGTCGACCGCCTTCACCGCCTCGGGAACGAGTTGCGCACCACCAAGGCGCAGGCTGCCCGTTGGCAGCGGCACGCCGACGCGTACGCGCGAGAGCGCGAAGGCATGGCGCGCGAGCGGGCGTACCTCCTCGCCTGGCTGGCCGCGCTGCACCCGTCGACAGCCGTCGTGTCGGCCCCGGCACCCGACGGCACTGCGGACGGCCCGCACCTCCTGAGTCTCACGGCCGGAGGCAGGCCCCTGTCCTGGGCTCTGGCGTCGGGCGAGATCTCCCTCTTCCAGCACGTGCGCCGGGCGGGGATCACCGGCACGCGCGCGGGGAGGGACACCCGGGAGACCGAGGCGCAGTACGCCCACATCCACCGCCACACCCGCATGCTGGCACTGGAGCACGATGTGGCCCGAGTCGTCACCGAGCTGCACCACGGCGACTGATCGGGAACGGGCCCGCCCCCGAACTCCGGCCGACAAGCTCGGGAGGCACGTCGACCGGACTGTGAGCGCCCCCCTGCGCATCGACAGCAGGGGGGCGCTGCGCGTCTCCTCGCCGGACAGGAACCGCGTACGCGAAAGACCCCCGGTCGTTCCCGACCGGGGGTCCTCTTGACGTGGGGCTAACAGGATTTGAACCTGTGGCCTCATCCTTATCAGGGATGCGCTCTAACCAACTGAGCTATAGCCCCGCCGCGCTCTGCGGTGTATGTCCCGCGCGCTGACCTCTGAAGATTAGCGCACGACGGGGTCAGTCCCAAAATCGGTATCCGCGCCCCGTTCCGGCCTGCCCCGACAGCGCGAGAGCGCACCCCGGACAGGGATGCGCTCTCGCCGTGAAGCGGTGGTGACAACGTTTACTCGTCCTCGGCGAGCGTCAGCTCGACACCGCCGACGAAGCCCGCGGAGAGGTTGTAGATGAACGCGCCGAGCGTGGCGAGCGCGGTGGCGAGGACGACGTCGATGACAGCGATGATCGACGTGAAGATGAGCACGCGCGGCAGCGACAGGAACGACTGCAGATCGAAACCGTTGGACTCGTTCGAGCCGGTGGCCTCGGAGATCGTGCCGCCCACCGTGGAGAAGACACCCATGGCGTCCATGACCATCCACAGCACCGCGGCCGCGACGATCGTGCAGATGCCGAGCGCGATGGAGAGCAGGAAGCTGACCTTCATCACCGACCACGGGTCGGCCTTGGACACCCGCAGACGCGCCTTGCGCGTGCGGGGCGTCGTACGGGCCCCGGTGCGCGGCATGCGGACGGCGGGGCCTGCGGCGGGTGCCGCCTGCGCCGAGTACGCCTGCGGCGGGTGGTAGGGCTGGGCGGCCTGCTGCGGCTGCCGCTCCCCCGGCAGGGGCGAGGCCGGAGCCGGGGGCCCCGCCGCGCCCGAAGGTGCCCCCGGGCCCGGAGGCGCCGACGAGGCTGGGGCCGCACCGGCCGCGTACTGCGGCGTCTGTGGGCCTCGGGTGTCCGTCACAGTTCCCCCCTGGGATCCATGAGAGTCATGGGAGTCAGTCGCCTCCGTGGCGGGGCCACGGCCGCCGTCCGTATCCGTGTCGGTCGAACCGGCGCCCGTGGCTCCGCTCACGATGACTCACTCCTCGCGCTACTCGTCCGAGGACCGATCGCCCTCGTCCGTGCCGGCGACCGTCTCGACCTCGTCCGAGTCGTCGACCACCCCGTCGACTTCCTCGGCCTCGCGACCGGCCTCGGCGTTACGTGCGATGCCGACGACGGCATCGCGCTTGCCCAGGTTGATCAGTTGGACGCCCATGGTGTCACGGCCCGTCTCCCTGACCTCGTTGACTCGCGTACGAATCACACCGCCGGACAGCGTGATGGCGAGGATCTCATCGGTCCCCTCGACCACCAGCGCGCCGACGAGAGAACCGCGGTCCTCGACGATCTTGGCGGCCTTGATACCCAGGCCACCGCGACCCTGGACGCGGTACTCGTCGACGGCGGTCCGCTTCGCGTACCCACCGTCTGTGGCAGTGAACACGAACGTACCGGGTCGAACAACATTCATCGAGAGCAGCTGGTCTCCCTCACGGAAGCTCATGCCCTTGACGCCCGAGGTCGCACGGCCCATGGGACGCAGTGCGTCATCCGTCGCCGTGAACCTGATCGATTGTGCCTTTTTGCTGATCAGAAGCAGATCGTCCTCTGCCGAAACCAGTTCGGCTCCGATCAGTTCGTCATCGGAACCGTCCTCCGTTTCGCGGAGATTGATCGCGATCACGCCGCCAGAACGCGGTGAATCGTAATCCTTCAAGGGCGTCTTCTTCACAAGACCGCCCTTGGTGGCGAGCACCAGGTAGGGCACCGCGTCGTAGTCGCGGATCGCGAGGATCTCGGCGATCGCCTCGTCCGGCTGGAAGGCCAGGAGGTTGGCGACGTGCTGTCCACGCGCGTCACGCCCGGCGTCGGGCAGCTCGTACGCCTTCGCCCGGTAGACGCGGCCCTTGTTGGTGAAGAACAGCAGCCAGTGGTGCGTCGTCGACACGAAGAAGTGGTCGACGATGTCGTCTTCCTTGAGCTTCGTGCCGCGTACGCCCTTGCCGCCGCGCTTCTGCGAGCGGTAGTCCTCGGTCTTGGTCCGCTTGATGTAGCCGCCGCGCGAGATGGTGACGACGATGTCCTCTTCGGCAATCAGGTCCTCCATGGACATGTCGCCGTCGAAGGGGACCAGCTTGGAGCGGCGGTCGTCACCGAACTTCTCGACGATCGCGGCCAGTTCCTCGCTGATGATGCCGCGCTGACGCACGGGCGAGGCCAGGATCTCGTTGTACTGGCGGATCTTCGCCTGGAGTTCGTCGTGCTCGGAGACGATCTTCTGGCGCTCCAGAGCGGCGAGGCGGCGCAACTGCATCTCAAGGATGGCGTTGGCCTGGATCTCGTCGATCTCCAGGAGGCCCATGAGGCCCTCTCGCGCGATCTCCACGGTGTCACTGCGCCGGATCAGCGCGATGACGTCGTCGATGGCGTCCAGGGCCTTCAGGAGGCCACGCAGGATGTGCGCACGCTCCTCGGCCTTGCGCAGCCTGAAGCGCGTACGGCGGACGATGACCTCGACCTGGTGCGCCACCCAGTGACGGATGAACGCGTCGAGCGACAGCGTGCGCGGCACTCCGTCGACCAGCGCCAGCATGTTCGCGCCGAAGTTCGTCTGCAGGTCGGTGTGCTTGTAGAGGTTGTTCAGGACGACCTTGGCGACCGCGTCCCGCTTCAGGACGATGACCAGGCGCTGGCCGGTACGGGACGACGTCTCGTCGCGGACGTCCGCGATACCGCCGACCTTGCCGTCCTTCACCAGATCAGCGATCTTCTGCGCGAGGTTGTCGGGGTTGACCTGGTAGGGGAGCTCGGTGACCACCAGGCACTGGCGGTTCTGGATCTCCTCGACGTCGACGACCGCGCGCATCGTGATGGAGCCACGGCCCGTGCGGTACGCCTCCTCGATGCCCTTACGGCCCACCACGAGGGCACCGCTCGGGAAATCGGGGCCCTTGATGCGCTCGATCAGGGCGTCCAGAAGCTCCTCGTGCGTGGCTTCCGGGTTCTCCAGGTACCACTGGGCGCCGGAGGCGACCTCGCGCAGGTTGTGCGGCGGGATGTTGGTCGCCATGCCGACCGCGATGCCCGCCGAGCCGTTGATCAGCAGGTTCGGGAAGCGCGCCGGCAGAACCGTCGGCTCCTGGTTGCGGCCGTCGTAGTTGTCCGTGAAGTCGACGGTCTCCTCGTCGATGTCACGGACCATCTCCATGGACAGCGGCTTCAGCTTGCACTCGGTGTACCGCATGGCGGCGGCCGGGTCGTTGCCCGGAGAACCGAAGTTGCCGTTGGAGTCCACCAGCGGCATCCGCATCGACCACGGCTGCGCGAGACGGACCAGCGCGTCGTAGATCGACGAGTCGCCGTGCGGGTGGTAGGTGCCCATGACGTCGCCGACGACGCGGGCGCACTTGTAGAAGCCCTTCTCGGGCCGGTAGCCGCCGTCGTACATGGCGTACAGGACGCGGCGGTGGACGGGCTTGAGGCCGTCCCGTACGTCGGGCAGCGCACGCGACACGATGACGGACATCGCGTAGTCGAGGTACGAGCGCTGCATCTCGGTCTCGAGCCCGACGGGCTCGACACGCAGGGAGAAGGCGCTGTCCTCTTCAGGGGTGATCGGAGTGTTCTCGTCGGTCATTGCTGGTGCAGATCCTTTCTGACGCGGTCAGCTGAGACCGACTCAGATGTCGAGGAAGCGGACGTCCTTGGCGTTGCGCTGGATGAACGCGCGGCGCGCCTCGACGTCCTCGCCCATGAGGACCGAGAAGAGGTCGTCGGCCTGGGCGGCGTCGTCGAGCGTGACCTGGCCGAGGACGCGGTGCTCCTGGTCCATGGTCGTGATGCGCAGCTCCTCGGCGTTCATCTCGCCGAGACCCTTGAAGCGCTGGATCGAGTCCTCCCTGACGCGCTTGCCGTTCTGCCGGCCCAGCTCGATCAGGGCGTCGCGCTCGCGGTCCGAGTACGCGTACTCGAAGTCGTCGCGGCCCCACTTGATCTTGTAGAGCGGCGGACGGGACAGGAACACGTGCCCGGCCTCGACCAGCGGCCGCATGAAGCGGAACAGGAAGGTCAGCAGCAGGGTGTTGATGTGCTGGCCGTCGACGTCGGCGTCCGCCATCAGGATGATCTTGTGATAGCGCAGCTTCTCGATGTCGAAGTCCTCGTGGACCCCGGTGCCGAAGGCCGAGATCAGCGCCTGGATCTCCTGGTTCTGCAGGATCTTGTCGATCCGCGCCTTCTCGACGTTCAGGATCTTGCCGCGGATCGGGAGGATCGCCTGGTACTGCGGGTTGCGGCCGGACTTGGCCGAACCGCCGGCGGAGTCACCCTCGACGATGAAGATCTCGCACTTGGTCGGGTCGTTCGACTGGCAGTCACTCAGCTTGCCCGGCAGCGACGCCGTCTCCAGAAGCCCCTTGCGGCGCGTCAGGTCGCGGGCCTTGCGGGCCGCCACGCGCGCGGTGGCCGCCTGGATGGACTTGCGGATGATGTCCGCGGCCTCGTTCGGGTTGCGGTCCAGCCAGTCGCTGATGTGCTCGTGGACGACCTTCTGGACGAAGGTCTTCGCCTCGGTGTTGCCCAGCTTGGTCTTGGTCTGGCCCTCGAACTGCGGCTCGCCCAGCTTGATCGAGATGATCGCCGTCAGACCCTCGCGGATGTCGTCACCCGTGAGGTTGTCGTCCTTCTCGCGGAGCAGCTTCTTGTCGCGCGCGTACCGGTTGATGAGCCCGGTGAGCGCCGCACGGAAGCCCTCCTCGTGCGTACCGCCCTCGTGGGTGTGGATGGTGTTGGCGAAGGAGTACACGCCCTCGCTGTAGCCGCCGTTCCACTGCATCGCGACCTCGAGGGAGAGCATGCGCTCCTTGTCCTCGGCCTCGATGTCGATCACGGTGGGGTGGACGACCTCGCCCTTGCGGGAGTTGAGGTACGTCACGAAGTCGACGATGCCGCCCTCGTAGTGGTAGGTGACGGTCCTGACCTCTACGGGCTCGTCAGCACCGGCCTCGTCGGCACCGACCGTCGCCTTCGCCGAATCGCGCTCATCAGTGAGTTTGATCGTCAAACCCTTGTTGAGGAACGCCATCTCCTGGAAGCGCCGCGAGAGCGTCTCGAAGGAGTAGTCCGTGGTCTCGAAGATGTCCCCGTCGGCCCAGAAGGTGACCGACGTGCCGGTCTCCTCCGTGGTCTCGTGCTGGGCCAGCGGGGCCGTCGGGACGCCGAGCTTGTAGTCCTGCGTCCAGCGGCGGCCCTCGGTCCTGATCTCCACGGCCACCTTGGTGGACAGCGCGTTCACGACGGAGACACCCACTCCGTGCAGACCGCCGGAGACCGCGTAGCCGCCGCCGCCGAACTTGCCGCCCGCGTGCAGCACGGTCAGTACGACCTCGACGGCGGGCTTGCCCTCGGAGGGGACGATGCCCACCGGGATGCCGCGGCCGTTGTCGACGACGCGAACGCCGCCGTCGGGGAGGATCGTCACGTCGATCGTGTCCGCGTGGCCGGCCAGCGCCTCGTCGACGGAGTTGTCCACCACCTCGTACACAAGGTGGTGCAGTCCGCGCTCACCGGTCGAGCCGATGTACATGCCGGGTCGCTTGCGGACCGCGTCCAGACCCTCGAGGACGGTGATGGCGCTGGCATCGTACGAGGCTGTGACCTCGCCGTTCGAGGTCTGAAGCTCGATTTTCGCGCCCGCGTCGGTGGACGGGATGTTCTCGTTGGGGTTGCCGGAATCGGCCACGAAGCGCCCTTTCTGGCACAGCACAAGCCGAACTCCCGGCGGGTGGCCGGAGCGGCTGCGGCGTGTTGCGTTGGTAAGCCTTTGTCAGCGTTGCTCGGTGTGTCCCACAAGTGGGGCGGTATTAGCTTCCAGTCTACCGGTAGCGCCGACAGTGATGGGGGTTTGCCGGTACCTGAGTCCGCATGTGCCGCCCTGAACCGGTCTCCGCCGACTCCCCATATGTGGCCCAGGGCCCAAAGAGGCGCAGAGCGGCACTCAGCGCTTCGGGGTGTCAACCCCCCGCTACGGACGGCATACCGTCCGGTCTGGCTCACCCGTAGGTGTCGCCGGGACCTGTGCTGCCGGGGGCGCGCAAGGGGCCGAAGCGGTGGGCGGGACCCCCGGGGCCGAGCACCTTGATCAGCCTCACCGTGCCGTGCCCGAGGTCCTCGTTCAGGCGCGCGACCAGCTGCGGAGCCAGCAGCCGCAGGTTGGTCGCCCAGGCGGTCGAGTCGCACCGCACGACCAGTACGCGCTCGTCCTCGTCGTACCTCTCCGGCACGCAGTGCTTGGCCAGGTCGTCCCCGACGATCTGCGGCCAGCGGCCCATGACCCCGCCGACCGCGGCCGGTGTCTCCCAGCCGCGCTCGGTGATCAGCCGGTTGATGGCGGAGCCGAGCGCCATCGGGTCGCGCCCGTCGGCGTGTGCGCCGGAGCGCAGGCCTCCACGGCGCGCCTGCTTCTTCTCGCGTGCCGCGTCCCCACGCGCGCGTGCCTGCTCCTTGGCCGCCCGCAGCGCCACGCGCGCGAGGTCCACACCGGAGGGCTCGGGGGTGCCTTTCGGTTCAGATGTGTTCTCGCTCATACGCGCTCCACCGCGCCCTCGGACACGACGAACCGCGTCCCTGTCAGTACGCCCGGTACGTCGTCGTCGACCGCGGCCGTCACCAGCACCTGCTCGCCCGGTGCGACCAGCTCGGCGAGGCGCTCGCGGCGGCGGGTGTCCAGCTCGGCGAACACGTCGTCGAGGACCAGCACCGGCTCGTTGCCCTCGGCCCGCAGCAGGTCGTAGGAGGCCAGGCGCAGGGCCAGCGCGTACGACCAGGACTCGCCGTGGGAGGCGTATCCCTTCGCGGGCAGCTGGCCAAGTTTGAGCAGCAGTTCGTCCCTGTGGGGGCCCACGAGCGTGACGCCCCGCTCGATCTCCTGCTTGCGGGTCTCCGCCAGGGCCGCCATCAGCTCTTCGTACAGCTCCTCGCGCGCGTGACCGGTGATCCCGGGTGAGGAGGGCTTGTACTCGAGGGTCACCGGCCCGCCGCCCGGCGCGAGCTGCTCGTACGCCTTGTCGGCCAGCGGCTGGATCGTGGCGACGAGGTCGAGCCGCTGTGCGAGCAGCTCGGCGCCGACGCGGGCGAGGTGCTGGTCCCACACGTCGAGTGTGGACAGGTCCATCGTGCGGCCGCCGTGTCGGCGGGCGAGCGCAGCCGACTTCAGGAGCGTGTTGCGCTGCCTCAGGACACGGTCGTAGTCCGAGCGCACGCCCGCCATGCGCGGGGAGCGCGCGGTGATCAGCTCGTCGAGGAAGCGGCGGCGCTCCCCGGGGTCGCCCTTGACCAGCGCGAGGTCCTCGGGGGCGAACAGCACGGTCCGTACGATCCCGAGCACGTCACGAGGCCTGACCTGCGAGGACCTGTTGATGCGGGCACGGTTGGCCTTGCCGGGGTTCAGCTCAAGCTCGACGAGTTGCTGGCGTTCGCCCTGTTTCACGTTGGCCCGGATGATCGCGCGGTCGGCGCCCATCCGCACGAGAGGCGCGTCGGACGAGACGCGGTGACTGCCGAGTGTGGCCAGATAGCCGACCGCCTCGACGAGGTTGGTCTTGCCCTGGCCGTTGGGCCCCACGAACGCGGTGACGCCCGGGTCGAGCGGGACCTCGACCCGGGCGTACGAGCGGAAGTCGGCCAGCGACAGATGCGTGACGTGCATGGTCGTTCGCCGACCTCCCCCAGGGCTGTGGATCCGCGGAGCGGACCTGTGGATACTTCTTCTTCCCGGACTACTTCTTCTCGACCGCGTGGCCGCCGAACTGGTTGCGCAGGGCCGCGACCATCTTCATCTGTGGTGAGTCGTCCTGGCGGGACGCGAACCGTGCGAAGAGCGAGGCGGTGATCGCGGGCAGCGGCACGGCGTTGTCGATGGCCGCCTCGACCGTCCAGCGGCCTTCGCCGGAGTCCTGCGCGTACCCGCGCAGCTTCTCCAGGTGCTCGTCCTCGTCCAGGGCGTTGACCGCGAGGTCGAGCAGCCAGGAACGGATGACGGTGCCCTCCTGCCAGGAACGGAAGACCTCGCGCACGTCGGTGACGGAGTCGACGGCCTGCAGGAGCTCCCAGCCCTCGGCGTAGGCCTGCATCATCGCGTACTCGATGCCGTTGTGGACCATCTTGGAGAAGTGGCCGGCGCCCACCTTGCCCGCGTGGACGAAGCCCGCCTCGCCCTCCGGCTTGAGGGCGTCGAAGACGGGCTGGACGCGGGCGATGTGTTCGGCGTCGCCGCCGACCATCAGGGCGTAGCCGTTCTCCAGGCCCCACACACCGCCCGAGACGCCCGCGTCCACGAAGCCGATGCCCTTCGCCGCCAGTTCCCCGGCGTGCTTCTCGTCGTCCGTCCAGCGGGAGTTCCCGCCGTCCACGACCACGTCACCGGGCTGAAGGAGCTCGGCCAGCTCATCGATGGTGGACTGGGTCGCGGCACCCGCCGGAACCATCACCCACACCACCCGCGGCCC
>NZ_JAHRIB010000150.1 GCF_019090165.1 Streptomyces sp. BV286 | reverse complement strand
CCGCTGCCCGCGGCGGTCGCGGTGGGCCAGGCGCCGGCCGCGCTGTCGGCCGCCGGAGCCTGGACGGGCGGCTGCTCCGCGACAGGAGCGGGCGTGGGAGCAGGGGTGGCGGGAGCAGGAGGAGAGGTGTGCGCGGGCACAGCCGGACCCTGGGCCGAACCATGGCCCGCGTCGCCACCGGAACCACCGGGACCACCAGGACCACTGGGCGCGCCCGGCCCGGCGGGAGCTCCCGCCCCGCCTCCCCGTACCGCGGCGCGGGCGGCTGCGGCCCCACCACCCGGCGGAACGGACTGGACGGACGGACCGGACTGCACGGACGGACCGGGCGGACCTGACGGCACCGGCCCGCCAACGGGGCCGGCGGCGGCGCCGGGACCACCGCCCTGCATGCCCGCCCCGCCCCTCGCACCCATCCCCGCATGCGCGTCGGGCCCGGGAACGTACCCGACGGGAGGCCCGCCGGCCGCCGCCCCCGTGAAGTTCACCCCGCGCTCGATCCGGTCGAGCCGCGCCATGACGGACCGCTCGTCCCCGTACGCCGCGGGCAGCAGCACGCGCGCGCAGATCAGTTCCAGCTGGAGACGGGGCGAGGTGGCGCCCCTCATCTCCGTCAGCCCCGCGTTGACCAGGTCGGCGGCCCGGCTCAGCTCGGCGGCGCCGAAGACCCCGGCCTGGGCCGTCATCCGCTCCACCACGTCGGCGGGAGCGTCGATGAGCCCCTTCTCCCCGGCGTCGGGCACGGCCGCAAGGATCACGAGGTCCCGCAACCGCTCCAGCAGGTCGGCGACGAACCGCCGCGGGTCGTTGCCGCCCTCGATGACCTGGTCGACGACCTCGAAGGCCGCGGCGCCGTCGCCGGCGGCGAAGGCCTCGACCACGGAGTCCAGCAGCGACCCGTCCGTGTAGCCGAGGAGCGAGGTGGCCATGGCATACGTCACACCGTCGTCGCGGGCTCCCGCGAGGAGCTGGTCCATGACGGACATGGAGTCACGCACGGACCCGGCGCCGGCCCGCACGACGAGCGGGAGCACCCCGTCCTCGATGGGCGCGCCCTCGCGGCCGCAGACCTCACCGAGGTACTCGCGCAGGGTCCCGGGAGGCACCAGCCGGAAGGGATAGTGATGCGTCCGCGACCGGATCGTCCCGATGACCTTCTCGGGCTCGGTGGTGGCGAAGATGAACTTGAGGTGCTCCGGCGGCTCCTCGACGACCTTCAGCAGGGCGTTGAAGCCCGCCGAGGTGACCATGTGGGCCTCGTCGATGATGTAGATCTTGTACCGGCTGCTCGCGGGCCCGAAGAACGCCTTCTCCCGCAGGTCACGGGCATCGTCCACACCACCGTGGGACGCGGCGTCGATCTCGATGACGTCGATGGACCCCGGCCCGTTCCTCGCCAGGTCACGGCAGGACTGGCACTCCCCGCACGGTGTGGGCGTGGGTCCCTGCTCGCAGTTCAGACACCGGGCGAGGATGCGCGCACTGGTCGTCTTCCCGCAGCCGCGCGGCCCGCTGAACAGGTACGCGTGATTGACCCGGTTGTTCCGCAGCGCCTGCTGCAACGGGTCGGTGACATGCTCCTGCCCGATGACCTCGGCGAACGACTCCGGGCGATAACGGCGGTACAGCGCGAGAGACGACACACGTACGAGGTTATAGGCGCCCACTGACAACGGGGACCGCCCGTCGGACCACCCCCGCTCCACCCCGCCGAAGCCCGGGCCACCCCGGCGGCTCCGCCCGCCCGGCAAACGCAAGCGCCCCCCACGCACCCGCCAGAGCCAACCTACCCTTGCTGCCTTCCGGCCCTGGGGGAGTTCAGTCAGATAGCGCCACGTGAGGGGCTCCGCACACAGTACCCGATCGGACCGGGGGGAACGAGTTCGCGAGCACTCCTCAACGTCTTGTATTGTTTGCCGCGGAGGATTCGCCTAGTGGCCTAGGGCGCACGCTTGGAAAGCGTGTTGGGGGCAACCCCTCACGAGTTCGAATCTCGTATCCTCCGCCAGTGCCTCACCGGGCACTAACGTTGAAGGGCCCCACCGTTCGCGGTGGGGCCCTTCGCGTCGTCCGTCTCAGTTTCCGTCTCAGTTGGACTGTCTGTCGGCTTCGGGAGCCCCGGAAACGCTGGGCAGCACCCAGAGCGCGTCTCCGACTTGTTGGGCGACCTTGCGGAGCATGGTCCCGCTCACGTGCATGTACCGGGCGCGCATCCGGGCCGCTCCCCCGGGCTCCCACCCCATGATCGAGTCGATCACGACGTCCGGGACGCCGAGGATCAGGAGCACGGTCGCGGCGGTGTGGCGAGCGTCATGGAGACGGCCGTCCCGTATCTCACAGTAGGAGGGGGCCGAATCCCTCGTTCGTCGGCCAGGCGCCGGCCACCACTGCGGACACGACGGTCCCGCCGAAACGGCTGGGTCCGGAGTGCCATGACTCGGCGATGGCGTCGACCAGGAGCAGCCCCCGCCCGTGTGCCTCATCGGCCTCCGGGCGGCGCAGTCGCACGTTCGCCGGGAACCCCGGATTGTGGACCTCGATCCGCAGCGACGTCTCCACGCGGTACCACTCAACGCGCACCAGCCAGGGTTCATCCGCCCGCCCGTAGAGAATCGCGTTGGTGACCAGCTCCGAGACCATCAGCGTGCAGTCGTCGATCGAGCAGGCCGGGTTGTACGCGGCGATGAACTTCCGGAACCAGCTCCGGACCCTGGGTACGGACTCCGGTCCCGGGTGCAGGATCATCGCCCCGAGTCGTGCGGTTCCGAAACCGTCGCGGTCCTCGGTGGTGTCATCCATCCGCGCTCACTCCTTGCCGCTGCCATCACAGTCGAGACAGCGCCGCTTCGATGTGGCACGAACGCGGTCGTTGGCCGTGGAGAGCACCAGAGCGGTACGGGAGCCGACGCGTTTCCAACCGCGCCCCCGGCATCCCCGGCAAGCTAACCGCGCGCCCTTGTCCGGCCGCTGACTCGTCACGCCGTGCCCCCTTCCAGTCCAAGTGGCCTTAGCCACTTCGTGGATAGTGGCATTAGCCACTTGGAGTGTGCAAGTGGTTCGGCGCAACTGTCAGGCTGTCAGGTGAGGGGGTAGCCCTGTTCGAAGGCCCAGCGATGCGGGGGATAGGTGGCTTCGGCGAACTCCAACGGCCGGTCCTGAAGGTCGAAGACGACGTGGTGAACGATCAGAACGGCTGAACCGGCCTCCAGTTGAAGGTCCGACGCCTCCTCATCGGTAGCGCTCCGAGCGCACATACGGTCCTCGGCATAGCTGCCCTGACGGCCCGTCATGTTCTCGACGTACATGAGCGTCCCCTCCTGGATCCGCTCAGGTTCCAGGAGCCTCGGCGCACGCTGGCCGACGTCAGGAGCGAACCACGAGGTGGACAAGGTGATCGGCCCGTCATGGTTGTTGGTCACCCGTCGGCGGTGCACGGCCCGACGGTCCTTGACCAGCCCCAGGGCTTCGGCAACGTGATCCGGCGCATCCAACCAACCGGCCGACGTGATCACCGCGTACTCACCGGTCGTGTAGATCTTCCCGGCCTGCCGGGCCCGGCCGTACAACTCGCGCGCCCGCCGATTGACCTCCAGGCTGCGCACGTACGTGCCCGATCCCTGGCGCTTCTCGACGAGCCCTTGATGGCTCAGCGCTTCCAACGACCGTGCAGCCGTGGGCCGGGACACCTTCCAGTCCGCCGCCAACTGACGCTCCGAGGGCACCTCGTCCCCCGGCCTAAGGTCTCCCCGAAGGATCTGATCGCGGATGAAGTGCGCGATCTGGAGATACTTCGGCTGAGCCTCCTCGATCTGAGGCATTCGCCCTCCTCGTCCAAGTGGCTACGGCCTCTAGCCACTATAGGGTGAGTGGTCAACCCTCGCCCCCGTACGCTGGCCGCATGAAGCGGTTGATCGTCGCAGCAGGAGGAGGAGGCGACGCAGTCGCCGCCGCCATGCTTCACACCGCCCTCTACGGCGCCGAGGACCAGGCGGTGATCCTCACGTACGCGTGGGACCGCCTCCTCATCGACCCGGTACCGGGCCCGCGAGGACCGGACAACTTCACCGGCCTCGAACAGCTCACCCCCGCAGTCTGGACAGTGCCGGCGGACGCCCGCCCGATCGCTCCAGCAGGCTCCACACTCCCCCGTCTCGCGGCAGAGCTCCCACACACCTTCGCCCTGATCGACCCGCACCACGGCGCCGAGGGAATCACGCGCCAACTCGAAGAGCTGATCGCTTACTTGTCGCCGGAGTCGATCGATCTGCTCGACGTAGGCGGCGACATCCTCGCCCGAGGCGACGAACCGACCCTAAAGAGCCCGCTCGCCGACGCCCTCACGCTCGCCGCGTGCTGCCAGGTGAACGCGCCCGTCCGGCTGCTGGTCGCAGGCCCCGGCCTGGACGGGGAACTACCGCTCGACGACTTGCGCGGCGTGCTCGGTCCTCTCGTCCACACCTTCACGGCGAAGGATGCCGAGCCGGTCAGCGCGGTCCTGGAGTGGCACCCGTCCGAGGCCACCGGCATGCTTGCAGCCACCGCCCGAGGCGTACGCGGAACCTGTGAAGTCCGGGACGCGGGACTACCCGTCGCACTCACGGATGAGGGTCCGACAGTCCACGGGGTCGACCTGGACGACGCCGTCAGCCGCAATCAGCTGGCCCGCGCCATCATGGCGACCGAAACCCTGGACGAGGCCGAGGCCCACAGCCGCGAAATCTGCGGCTACTCGGAAATCGACTACGAACGCAACAAGGCCGCATGGCTCAACGACCAGCCGCCCACGGACCTGGTCCCGCAGACGGTCTTGGCGCGACTCGACCGGTTCGAGGACGAAGCCCGCAGCCGCGGAGTCACGCACACAACATTCCGCCACCTCACCGAGGCCCTCAACCTCAACGGCTCCCAGCGCGAGGAGCTGCGCCAACTGCTCATCAACAACCGCCACCAGCAGTACACAGCGCCCCTGTGGCGTCTGTGATAGTCAGCGAGCGGAGTGCGTACCGCTCCGACTACGGCTCTTCATCCAAGAGGCCATTGCTGCTGCCGACGACGAGCCGCGGGCTTGAGACTCTCGTGCCACGCAACCATGAGCACTGCGCTATCAGCACGACTGACACCCTGCGGCAAGGTGAAGTGCAACTCCGCACCCGGAGGCACCTCGTTCCAACGCGCAACAGGATGAGTGACCCTGTAACGCCCATGCTGTGAGACCCAACCCGCGGTCACTCCAACCTTGTGCGCGCTGGCATAGCCAAGGTTGTTCAACACATACGCCCCATCGTTGCCATCGGCACGAACCGTGAGGCGTATTGCCGGGTTCTCGATACGCGCCCGCCGCGCGTGAACAACCTCTGTTGCCGCAACACCGACCAGGACCCCTACGACAGCCGTGATCAGCTCTCCCCACCCCATGGGAGCACGCTACTCAGCCAGAGCTCGCAAGCCGCCGTCTGAGTTACAACTTTCTTCACGGGTTCAAGGCGGCTCGCTCCGCTCCCCGCGCGCGGCCCGCCCCCTGGCCGGGCCTGCGCTCCTGTCTCCGCCCCGCTCCAGCCCGGCCAGCGCCCGTGCCGCGCTCAAAGCATGCAGCCGCCTGCTGCCAGAGAAGGGGTACGTCGGGGCTGGGGCGGTCGACTCCACGGCTTTACGGAGCCACTTTGGCGCGAGCCTCGAAGATCATGGCCCCAACGTCGTGCTTTACCGGGCAGGTCCACAGACTGCCCGACGCGCCGGAAGCTTACGGGGCCATGATCACTCGCGCCAAAGCAGCTCCAGCCCAAAGTCGCTCCGCCGCCCGCGGTTGCAACATCCGGCAGCTCCGCCATTCGGGAAACAACGGGCGGGAAGCTCCGCTAGCCTCGCAAAAATGACCGCCACGAGTGGGTGGGGAGCCAGTTCCTCACCACCAATACTGATCGAGTGTCCACACTGCGACACGCACACGCTGAGCACACAGCGTGGGGCTTACGAACTGGCGCCCGAGGGTGATGAAGCGTTCGAGCCTCTGATCTACACGCTGGTGTCGTGTGACAAGTGCCGAGTCCCTCAGCTCCTCATGCAAATGTCGGTACTGGAGGCTGACGGCTGGGGCTGGGCAGATCCTTCCCGCGAGTGGCCCAGCAGCGCCTCAGGACCACTCAGCCCAAGCATCCCTCAGGCGATAGCCCGCGAGATGCGCGAGGCTCGGGCCTGTTTCAGCGCCAAGTTGTACACCGCCACTGCCGTGATGGTGCGACGCACCCTTGAGGGCATGTGCGTCGACCAAGGCACCGGCAAGAAGCCTCTTTTCGCTGCGCTGGGCGAACTGCGTGACGCGAACAAGATCGAAGGCCGCCTCTTCGACTGGGCACAGGCGCTTCGGGTGCTGGGCAACCAGGGCGCCCATTTCAGCAAGGAAGCAGTAGGCAGGGAAGACGCTCAAGACGCTCTGGAACTTGCAGAAGCCCTACTCGACTACATCTACGTCTTCACAGCCAAGTACGAGGAGTTTCAGCAGCGTCGCACCAAAGCCTCGGAGGCTAAGCCTTCGGGCTCGGCATGAAAAGCGCGGGCCGTCTCCGGGCCGTCCGAGAGCGCTCAACTCACGAACTTCTGACTACCATTCAGCGCACGAACACGAAAACGGCGATCACCGCGATGCCGACCGCGTACATGCATCGGGTCTTCCAGTCCTGAAGCTCCTGCTCCAGCTTCTTCAGCTTCGCGGTGTACTGCCGTTTACCCTGCTCCTCCTGCCAGTGATATCTCTCCGCGAGGGCCACCACGTCCAGCTTGACGAGGGAATTCTTCGCTTCCGCGAGCCCTCGGTTCGCATCGGCGATGAGGGACAGCGTTTCCCTCTCGGCCTCCACCAACTTCTTCATGTCCTCCAGGACCCGGCCAAGGTCCGAGACCACGGGATCGCTCTCCAGGTAGTTCACGGCCCGCGAGAAGTCGTCCAGCCGCCTCGAATCCACCAGATGCGCGGTGCTGGCGAAACCTTCGAGGACATCCATGCTCAGGCCGTTGGCCGCCTGGCTGAACATCTCGGCCATCGACCAGTTCATCTTGCTCGACAGCGCGTTGGAGAAGTCCTTGAGGACCTTCGCGTCGAGGCGGTTGAGGGCTGAGGCAACCTCGGGGAACTCCTTCGCCACTTCGTTGATCACGACGTGGGTGTCCCGGCCAGAGTGGAAGGAGAGGTGCTTGTCGCCCATCAGAGATTGATGGTGCCGCTGAAGTCTCTGCCCACGTTGTAGTTCGTCTGAGCGTGCACCTCGCCGAACGTCACGGTGGAGGTCGAGTTGTCCACCGTCAGGTTGTGCTGGATGAGCCTGACCCTCCAGTAGGCCGCGATGTCCTCCAGCGGGAGAGCTTCCTCCCTGAGCAGGACCGCGTGGTCGGCGGCCTCCTCCGCGTACCGGTCCTGGACTTCCCGGGGCGCACCGGAGACGAGCGCCCTGACACGTTCGCGTACTCGGTCGAGGAGCCCTGTGGCTGCGCCTGCGGCGACAGCTTCGGTGACTGCGACGGCGGCTTCAGTGGCGTTGACCATGACAGGAAAATATCGAAGCGGGAAGTCCGTTGCACGGAAATGCGATTCTTGACAGGTATGGAACTGGAGCGGCTGCTGGACGAGCTGGAGACGCCGGCGGACCCCGGCGGCAGCAAAAACGGGAGGTCCGCCCGCGCCTTTGTGGCTGGAGTGATCAGGGATCTTGTGTCGGCGGGTGATCGGCCTGTTGCCGGTGGTCGGCTGAGGTGGTTTGGATTTTTCAGTGTCTGCGGGGGATAGGTCTGCATCGTCGTCGCGTTGGGCGGCGCGGATGCGGGGAGGACGAGGGTGCGGTTAGAGGTGCGGGTCGAGTCGGCTGGAATGGAACTGCGTTCGCTGCAGGGCTGGTTGCGTGCGGATCCTGTGGTGCGTCGGTCGACCGTGGTGGAGGTGGGGGGCAGTGTGCCGAGGCCTGGGGAGATGGGCACGGGGCTTGACGTGCTGGGGCTGGTGACGGGGAACGGGTGGAGTGCGGCATCCTTCGTTCTGGCGCTGGCGGCGTGGCGGCAGAGCCGACCGCAGCGACCGCGGGTGGAAATCCGCCGAGGGGACACGGTCATCGTCCTCACAGACTGCTCGCAGGAGGAGATAGAGCGGGCGACGCGGGCGCTTGCCGCCGCCGACGGCGATGAGGGCGGCAACCGGTGAGCGTGCTGCCCGACCCGGGGGCGACACGGGCGGTGCTCGTGGGCACGAGCCGCTACCAGCATCTTGAGCAGCTGCCTGCGGTCTCGAACAATCTGCAGGCCCTCGCCAGCCTCTTGTGCGGCCCGCTGTCGTTGCAGCTGCCGGAGCGGCATGTGAGCGTCGTGGAGAATCCGGATGCCGCGCACACCGTGGTGGGCGCCGTGAGGCAGGCGGCCGCCGAGGCCACCGACACCCTGATCGTCTACTTCGCCGGGCACGGCCTTGTCGACGCGCAAGATGAGCTCAGTCTGGCCATACCACACACCGAGTTCGGCCGCGTCGAGACCGGCCTGCCCTATGACTGGCTGCGCCAGGTCCTTCTGCTGGACTCTCGGGCCGAGCGTCATGTCGTGATTCTGGACTGCTGCTACAGCGGCCGGGCCCTGGGGAGGATGAGCGCCGAGCCCGCCCTCGCCGACCAGGCGGCCGTGGAGGGCAGCTTTCTCCTGGCGGCCGCCGCCGAGACCCGCACCGCTCTGGCGCCGGTGGGAGAGACCTACACAGCCTTCACCGGCGCGCTGCTCGACACGCTGCGCCGTGGCATACCCGGCGCTCCCGCACTGCTCGACCTGGGGGTTCTCTATCGGCACTTGCGTCTGACGCTGGAAGCGAGGGGGCATCCCGTTCCACAAGCCCGGGACCGCAACAGCGGTGCCGAGGTGGCACTCGGACGCAATCACACGGATCTCCCCACCACGTCCGCCCCTGCTACGCCCGGCGTGGACGCCGGTGAGCGTGCGTGGCCGGATCCGCATGCGGTCCGCACCGTCACGGGGTTCTTCACCGCCCTCGCGGACGTACGCGTGATCAGCGGTCTGACCCACCAGGCAGTCAGCCAGCGTTCGGCCGAACGCATATCGGCAGGCACCGTCAGCCGTCTACTCAACCGCGGCACTCTTCCTACCACCTGGGGCACAACGGCCGCCTACCTCTCGGCCTGTGGTGTCTCCGACGATCAGGTCACTCAGTGGCAGGCCGTCTGGCAGCAGCTGCGAGCGCAGGAGGCGTCAGCAGACGCGACGACCCCGGAAGTTCCCCGCAGGGCCGGCACTGAGAAGGGACAGACTTGGCAGCGGCCCTTCTCGGTCTTTCGCCGGAAACGGGATCACTGACCAGGTACGGCAGAAGCCGAGGCGCTGGGGGTCTGAGGGTGGGGCGGCTTGTCGGAGTCGTCGGCCCCGTCTGCGAACAGGGTGTTCCATCCGGCGATGGCCAGAAGTACGCCCGCCAGGACGATACCCGTGGACGGCTTCTTCCACCGGCTGGACGCCGACGACGGCTTCACATGGTGTCCTGCCCGGTAGTACCCCTTGCGGCTCTTCGCTTTTGCCACAGCTACACGTCCCCGTTCAGTGCGACTGCATTGTCGGGCAGAGTCTCGCAGCGATCGGGTCGTGCCCGTACCTGAACGGCTAAGCACGGCTGATTCTGCACTGCTGGAGGAGTGATCTGCTGGCGACGCCCCAAGAAGGCACGCTCGTGATCTCGTTACGAGTTCCAATGAAGGAGTAGAAGCCCTGGCTAGAGACCTCGTCATCCGCTGATCGGGCTCGGATCCACCCATAAAGCGGTGCTCGGCTAGCCGTGGCCTATCTGTTGACTGCTCCCCTCAGATCTGCCACGCGTAGGGCCGTGACCTGCCACGTTGCCCGGGGTCCAAGCGGCCTCCGGAGCCGTTGCAGGGTCCGGCAAATGTTGTGGCACCACCGGCCACAGGGCGAGCACCATAGGCGCATGACAGAAGAGGGCGATCTGGGCGCACTCCCGGATGACGTAGTACACATGGGGCGCTTCCTCGAAGCCTCGTCCGACTGGCCTGAGAGCGCCTGGTTCGGACGCGCCATGGCTCTTCTCCACTTCGGCACGTTCCGCGTTGATCGCTTTCCGTTCGAGGAGACTTTCGAGAATGAGCTCGCTGCCGAAGCGGCCCTGGCTCGAAGCTTCACCCAGCTGCGGGCAGCTTGGGTAGTCACATGCCACGGCTTCCTAGCTGAGACGCGCAACTTGCTACGTTCGGTGTACGAGTCTGCCGGCCTAGCCAGAGTGTTGGCCAAGGACCCCAAAATGGCCGATCAATGGCTTCGTGACGGCAAGTGGTTCCCTGACGTGCGTGTACGACAGTGGCTCAGCGACGTCCGAGGGGACTCCGCGCATGAGGTCGACAAGTACAAGAACTTCTACGCGGAGGCTTCAGCTTGGGCCCACCCGACGGCTGAGTCTTGCATGGGGCAGTTCACAGTAGAGGGAGATCATTTCTTCCTAAACTCAGCGATCACATTCGACGAAGAGGCGTGTCAGCAAGCCATCGGTCTGCTCGCATCCACAGCGCTCTTCGCGTGCTTCGCCTTCCGTAACACGGTTGTCAACGAGCGGGCCATTGACCCCGCCTGGCGAAGGGATCTGTATGACCTCGCCCGCGAGATGTCGGACGAGGCGATGCCCCACCTCGACCGGGACTGGGACGCTGAGCAGGCCCACTACGACGTTGTCATGGCGAACCTGCGTGATCGGCGCTACCTCAAGGGGCAGTTGCGCACCCACCCCAGGGCGTACGACAACCTCAAGACTCAAGAGTCAGAATAGCTAAGGGGCGTGTTCTCTCTTGGCTGACGTCCGCTGTGCAGGCACCGTGAGCAGAGGAAGCCCCTGCCAGACCCGTGCCAGATCGTACGGGGAACCACGGGGAACACCGGGGAACCGGCTGATCTCGCACCAGGCGCCCATACCGCTCAGCCGTAGGTCCGCCTCAGAGCAGGCCCCAGGTGCCCTCAGCTTCCCAAGCTGAGAGTGTGGAGCGGTCGAAACGGTCACCTCAGGACACCGAACACGGTCCACCTGCCCGGAGCGAGGTCTCAGTCAGTTCTTGCGACATCTGGCACCAGCGCCTGAGGGCAAGACCCGCCACCACGATGCTCCAGCCCGAGAGGCTGAGAGAGTGGTCTACCGCCCCGGCTTCGACTGGAGCGACTCCGCGAGGCGAGTTCCTGCGAGGGCTCTACATGAACGTCATCTCGGTAGAGACGGTCTCCCATATTGAGTTAAACCAGAGATACGACTGCTCAACGAAAACCGTGTCTTCGTCCCGCTCTTCCGTACCGAAGAGCCGAACCGGACCCAGAGCTCCTGGATCGTAGATGTTCATCGTCCGCCCAATGATCTGTGCCTCACGCTGCATAACGGTGTAATAGGAGAACATGGCTTCTTTGCCGTTGATGAGGTAGAGCTTCGCCATCGGAGTGAATGGCAACGCTCTATAGGTTACTTCCACGTCAATACCGTGGGTTTCCTGAAGTGACCGCAGCATGCTTGACATGGACTGAGCATATGCATTTCGCTGTCGGAGCCAAGCCTGATGAACTTGGTCAGTCTCCTCGCCATTTGGCTCTACAGAACTGGGGTAGGCCAGAGCAATGTCTCTGCTGGGCAGCAGCACACGAACGCTGATCTTCGTCGGTCTGACGCTCCCAGAATGAACAGCACGGAGCGGATGCCCCATCGCCGCTGCGAGCGACTGACCGCTAAGACACATTGCGTCAACCTCAACGTGCTGCTCTGCGAAGCCTGCTGTGAGACGGTCCCCCAGCGCAACGATGGAAGCACCGAAAGGCAGGGCCCGAGCAGTCTCCGTGACAACTGGCGTAGCCGAGCCGTCCATGAGCCGTCGCCAATCGGCTTGAATCGGTGGACCTAACTCTGCCCATCTACTCAACAAACTGACTACTTTGAGTAGTTGCTCCGCCTCGCGTGGTACATGGTTGCCCCTGCGCCAGTCACTGAGCGTCGCCGCAGGAACGCCCGACTCCCGGCTCACCCGGTCGAGGGTCAACCGCCGCCCCTGCTTGGCCAACTGAGCCTGCGCGGCTTCCCACAGCCTTGCCAACTCGACGAACACCGGAGGCAGGGCCCCCCGATTAGCAGCCTTGTCCGGCACGCGACCCTCCACCGACCCATGTGGCGTGTCTCCGAGTCGGAATTCCGACTCGGAGCGGAGTCTACGGCGGCCCCCGGCCTTTCCGAGGTGCTACGAGATCCCTGCCGTTGCTGCGCCAAATACACGTCAATGGGAGGTACATGAGGCGGCGTTGAGGCCGCGACGAGCCCAAGGAGGCTGCTGTGACGCGGAAGAATCCAACTGGTCGACGACTCGCACACGCCGCGCTGTTCGCGTCCGTCCGCGGAGCTGGGGCTGCCGTAGGTTCGGCCACCGTGGCTGTGATCATCTGGTGGGTGCAGAGCCGATGACATGTAAGACGCTCATCCGCAGGACGCGGAGGCATATCAGGCACGACGACGTAGCGCGTCTACGCCCGTGCAGCCTTCACAGCCTGCAAGGTTCTGACCGCACTGCTCGTCGACAGAACTCCCCACACCGTCTCAGTTTCCGTCTCATTCAGCCCCGTTCATGACCGTTCAGGGCGGGCCGAGCGCGGGCCATGCCTTTAGAGGGTGGCCGCCCATGAACCCAGGTGAACGCCCCCGCACGCTCCCCAATACCCCACCCCCACAGTTGGAAAGCGTGTTGGGGGCAACCCCTCACGAGTTCGAATCTCGTATCCTCCGCCAGTGCCTCACCGGGCACTAACGTCGAAGGGCCCCACCGTTCGCGGTGGGGCCCTTCGACGGTTCTCAGCCCTCGTTGTCCTGGTGCTTGTCCACAGGGCTGCGGCCCGGGGCCCCAGATGGCATCGGCGATCTTCCGAGCCACGAGCCACGTCCTCTCGGTGGATCCGCGAGCCTGGTGGCCTGGCGAGTCCGGAGTCGGTTCGGATGCCGGGCCTGGTCAGGCCCCTCCGGCGGGAATCTCGGCGTTCCTGTGTTCTCGGTCGCCGTGTTCATCGAGCCGCGACTGCGTCCGGTCGGCCTCGGCTGCGCGGTGTTGCGTCCGGTACAACTCGAGCGCCTGTTGCCAGTTGTGGCGGGCCTGGTCGTGGTGGCCGAGGACCGCCTGGGTCTCGCCGAGATGATCCAGGATGATGGCTTCGTCGTAGGCGTCGCCGAGGTTCCGGTACAGGGCGAGGGACTGTTGGTAGTAGTCCTCGGCTTTCCGGTGGTCGCCGGTGTGGTGAGCCAGATAGCCAAGGGAGTCCAGCGCGTACGCCTCCCCTTGGGGATAGTGGTGGCGGCGGCTCAGGGCCAGGGCAGCCTGACAGTCGGTCCGAGCCTGCTCGTGGTGACCGAGCCGGGCCGAGAACCAGCCCACCGAGTTGAGCATGTCGGCTTCCCACACCGGCTGATCGAGCCCCCGGCACAGGCGCAGGGCACTGGTGGCGTGCTCCAGCGCCCGCTGGTCATCCTCCTGCACCTCCCACAGCCACGTGAAGGCGTGATGGGTGTGGATCTGGCCGGTGACGTCATGGGCGTCCTGGGCCAGGTCCAGGGCCTGGCCCAGGTGGTCGAACGCGTCGGCGTGCCGGTCCACGAGTGCGTAGGCGGCACCGAGGAACTGGTGGGCCCACAAGAGGGCGGTCGTGTCTTCCAGGCGGTGGGCGGAGAGCAGCCCGGCCCGCAGGACGGCGAGATCGTCCTGCAGGTGGCCCCGCCGCCCGTGGTAGGCGGTCAGCGTCCAGGCCAGTTGCCAGACCATCCTGTGCCAGCCCCGAGTGACGGCCAGCCGGTGGGTGGCCAGCAGGCAGGGATGTTCGGTGTCGAGCCACGCCAGTGCCGCTGCCCTGTCGGGCATCCAGTGGGGCAGGCCACCGGGAACAACGGGAACAAGTGGGGGGTCGATCTCCATCAGCGGTCGGTGCGGTTCCAGCAGCCGGTCGGCGGCGAAGGCCGTGTGCAGGTAGAAGTCCGCCAGCCGTCGCAACGCGGTGTCACGGTCGTCACGGGACTGGTCGTCGTCGGCCTGCTCAGTGGCGTAGAGGCGTATCAGGTCGTGCATGCGGTAGCGCCCGGGAACGTGTTGCTGGATCAGGGACGCGTCCTCCAGTACCTGCAACACCGCGTGGGCCCGGGGGCGGGAGAGGGCGGCGAGGGCCGCGGCGGCGAGCAGGCTGATGTCCGGCCCCGGCGCCAGGCCCAGGAGTCCGAAGATGTCGGCCTGTTCCCGGTCGAGAGCGCGGTAGGACCAGGAGAGGACCGCCCGCAGACTCGCGGTGAGTTCGCCGCCGTCCAGGGCGTCCAGCCTCTCTGATTCCTCCCGCAGCTCCTCGGCCGGCACCGCCAGCGGGAAGGTGGCGTGCCGGGCGGCACGGGCAGCCACGACGCTGATCGCGATGGGCAGGCCCGCACACCAGCCCAGCAGTTCGGCCACCGCGTGGGGCTCGGTGGCGACCCGTGCGGCGCCGACATGGCGGGTGAAGAGCTCCCGGGCCTCCGCCTCGGTGAGGACGCCGAGGTCCAGCGGGCGCGCGCCGTGCCGGGTGACCAGGCCGGTGAGCCGGCGCCGGCTGGTGACCAGCACCGTGCAGGTGGGACTGCCGGGGAGCAACGGTTCCACCTGTTCGCTGCCCCGGACGTTGTCCAGCACCACCAGCATGCGCTTGCCCGCCACGAGGCTGCGGTACAGCGCCGCCTGTGCGTCCAGGCCGGGTGGGATCGCCGCCGGCTCCACCCCCAGGGCGTCGAGGAACCCCCGTACCGCCACCTCGGGGCTCATGGCTTCGCCCGAGGGAGCAAAACCACGGAGGTCCACATGCAGTTGCCCGTCGGGAAACCTGTCGATGTTCCGATGGGCCCAGTGCAGGGCCAGCGCGGTCTTCCCCACCCCGCCGGGCCCACCGATCACGGCGATCGCCACCGTGGCCCCTGCGTCGTCCTGCTCTGCCACATCGTGTGTGAGGGCGGCCAGATGCTGCGTCCGGCCGGTGAACAGCCTGGGCGGCAGGACGAGTTGCCGCGGCACCACGCGCTCGCGTCGGGGGTGGACGTACAGATCTCCGGTGTGCACATCACCGTGGATGACTCCGGCCTGGACCACATGACCGGCAACCCGGCCGCTCAGCTCGTTGCGGACCACCGACTCGACGGTCCGCGCGGCGTGACCGCCCGGCATGTGTTCCGCAGTCATCGCACCCCTCCCCATGCGGTGCACTCACCGTAACGGACCGGCTACGCAACGGCTGGCGTTGTCGCGGACTTCGGCGTTCGCGGGCGCGGAGTCCGACGCGCCGCCACTGTCGCCGCGACCGCACCTCCACCCGGTCGAGCTTTCGTCGAACGGCCGTGCCCTGTAAGTTCGCGTGTGCATACGGTTGTTCATGCGCTGTCTGTGACGGGGGTTGCGCGGTGGCGGGATATCGGCCGACGGACTGGCATGTCCTGGACCTGGAGAAGGACCCGACACCGGGGGATCCCGTCCGGGTCAAGTCCCTTGCCAAGAGCCTGCACGACTTCGCCGACGATGTGCAGGACGCACTGCGTCTGGTGAAGGGGATGGCGGAGGAGGATGCCGTCCTGAAGTGGGTCGGCAAGACCGCCGATGTCTTTCAGGACGAGTTCTCCGGGGTCCCGAAGAACCTCAAGAAGCTGAAGAAGTCGTACGACCTGGCCGGGGACGCCCTCGCCGCGTACTGGCCCGAACTCGAGCGTGCCCAGGCCCTCGCGGACAAGGCCCTCGTCCAGGGCCGTGAGGCGCAGGCCGATCTCTCCTCCGCCAAGACCCGCCTGTCGTCGGCCGATTCGTGGGTGACCCGCGCGAACAAGGAAGCCGACAAGTACAAGGAGGACAAGGACGCGGGCAAGGACGTCCCGAAGCCCGACGAGTCCAAGGTCCGTGCCGCGACGAGGGACGCACAGAGCGCCGAGTCCGCGCAGACGTCCGCCCGGTCCGACGTCACCTCCGCACAGAGCGCGCTGGACGCGGCCAAGAAGATGGCCTCGGACGCCCGCAAGATGCGCGAGGACGCCGCGGGTGAGGCCAAGCGCAAGCTCGACGAGGCCTCCGACGCGGGCATCCAGAACCGTAAGTGGTACGAGGAGGTCGGCGACTGGGTCACCGACAACTGGGACACCATCGTCGCCGTCTGCAAGGTCGTCGTCGCCGTCCTCGGCGTCATCGCGCTCATCATCGGCGGGCCGATCCTCGGCGCCATCGTGCTCATCGCGGCGCTCGTCGTGCTGGCGGACACCCTCAACAAATACGCCAAGGGGCAGGCGTCCCTGTGGGACGTCGGCTTCGCCGCACTCGACTGCATCCCCGGCATGAAGGGCCTGACCAGCCTCGGCGGACTCGCCAAGGGCCTCAAGGGCGGTATGGCCGCGATGCAGGGGATCAAGGGCGGCCTGAAGGGCATGGGGCTGGCGGCCCGCGGCCTCGGCAAGGGCGCCCGCGGCATGGTCGCCGACGGCGCCAAGGGCGCGTACAACCGGGCCAAGAACCTCGTCCGTTCCAAGGGCAGCGACCCCGTCGACATGGCCACCGGCGCCATGTACCTCCCGCAGACCGACGTGGAGCTGCCGGGCCTGCTGCCCCTGGCGTTCACGCGCCGGGTCGCCTCCGACTACCGCTGCGGTTGGTGGTTCGGCCCCACGTGGGCCTCCACCATCGACCAACGGCTGGAGATCGACGCGGCCGGCATCGTCCTCGTCACCGAGGACGGACTGCTCCTCACCTACGCGCATCCGCCGAGCACACAGGTCCCCGTCCTGCCCGGGGCCGGGCCCCGCAGGCCGCTGACCCGGCTGGACGACGGCGGCTACCGCGTCGACGAACCGCTGACCGGCCGCGCCCTCCACTTCACCCGCCCCACCGCCGACGGCATCGCGCTCCTGGCCCGCGTCACCGACCGCAACCAGCACACGATCACGTTCGACCACGACGAGTACGGCACCCCCCTCGCGATCCGTCACTCCGGCGGCTATCACCTCAAGCTCACCACCGACGAGGGCCGCGTGACCGCCCTGAGCCTGGCCGGGGCCGGCGAGGACGGCTCGGACGTCGTCATCAAGCGCTACGGGCACACCGGCGGCAGCCTCAGCACGGTCGCCGGCTCCTCCGGCCCGCCGCTCACGTTCACCTACGACGAGCGGCTGCGCGTCACCTCGTGGGAGGACACGAACCACAGCCGCTACCACTACGCCTACGACGACCAGGACCGCTGTGTCGCCGAGGGCGGCGAGGCCGGGCACTTCACGATCACCCTCGCCTACGACGGGACCGATCCCGCCTGGCCCGGCCACCGCGTCACCACCCTCACCACCGCCGAGGGCGCCGTCCGCCGTTTCGTCATCGACGACCGGTGCCTGGCCGTCGCCGAGGTGGACCCGCTGGGCGGCACGGTCACCACCGCCTACGACGACCGTCAGCACGTCACCGCGACGACGGATCAGCTCGGGCACGGCACGGCCTTCGTGAACAACGAGGCGGGGCAGCCCGTCGAGATGACCCGGCCCGACGGCTCGGTCGTCCGCATCGCGTACGACGAGCGGCAGGTTCCCCAGGTCATCACCCTGCCGGACGGCTCCTCCTGGCAGTACACGAACGACGAGCGGGGAAACGTCACCGCCGTCACCGACCCCGCCGGCGCGACCACGTCGTTCGTCCGCGCGGCGGACGGCAGCCTCGTCGAGGCCCGGGACGCGGCCGGCCGTACCTCCACCTACACGAACAACGCCGCCGGTCTCCCGCTGGCGGTGACCGACGGCCTCGGCAACACCACCCGGTACGCGTACAACCCCTTCGGCCTGACCACCGCGGTGACGGACCCGCTCGGCCACGAGACCCGCCTGGAATGGACCGTCGCGGGCCTGCTCGCCGCGCGCACCGACCCGGACGGGTCGCGCGAGAGCTGGGAGTACGACAGCGAGGGCAACTGTGTCCGTCACGTCGACGCCGTCGGCCGGGTGAGCACGTTCGAGTACACGCACTTCGACCGGCTCGGCGCCCGCACCGGTCCGGGAGGCGAGCGCTACGCCTTCACCCACGACGCCGAGCTCCGCCTCTCCCGCGTGACCGACCCGCAGGGACTCGCCTGGGACTACACCTACGACGCGGCCGGGCAGCTCCTCTCCGAATCCGACTTCGACGGCCGCACCACCCGTTACACGTACGACGCGGCGGGCAGGCTCGCCACCCGGACCAACGCTCTGGGCCAGACCGTCCGCTACCGGCGGGACCCGCTGGGGCAGATCACCGCCAAGGACGCGGACGGCGCGACCACCCTCTACACGTACTCGGTGAACGGTGCGCTGACCGGGGCCGTCGCTCCGGACAGCAGCCTGCACGTGGAACTCGACGCGGCGGGCCGTCGCATCAGGGAGACCGTCGACGGCCGGACCATGAGTTTCGCCTACGACGCCTCGGGCAACCGGACGCTGCGCACCACCCCCACGGGCGCCCGCAGCGACTGGACGTACGACGCGGCGGGACGCACCGCCCAGCTGACGACGGCGGGTCACACCATCGGCTTCGCGCACGACGCGGCGGACCGCGAGGTCGTCCGCCGGATCGACGACGCCCTCACCCTCACCAGCGGCTACGACAGCCTCGACCGGCTGGTCACGCAGGAGAGCACGGCTCCCGGCGGCCACCGGATCGCGGAGCGCTCGTACGCCTATCGCCCCGACGGCTACCTCGTAGGGACGCAGGACTCCCGTACGGGTGGCCGGCGCTTCGATCTCGACGCCCAGAACCGCGTGACGGCGGTGCACGCGGCGGGCTGGAGCGAGCGCTACGCCTATGACGCGGCGGGCAACCAGACGGAGGCCTCGTGGCCCGCGAAGCATCCCGGCCACGAGGCCGTCGGGTCACGCGAGTACGCGGGAACGCGGCTGACGCGGGCCGGCGGCGTCCACTACGAGCACGACGCCCAGGGGCGTGTGGTCGTACGCCGTAAGACCCGGCTGTCCCGCAAGCCCGACATCTGGCGGTACGAGTGGGACGCCGAGGACCGCCTCACGGCCGTCACCACACCGGACGGCAGCCGCTGGCGGTACACGTACGACCCGCTGGCGAGACGGACCGCGAAGCTCCGGCTCGGCGCCGACGGGAAGACCGTCCTCGAACGCACCGTCTTCACCTGGGACGGCAACACGCTCTGCGAACAGACCACCGACCGGGGTGACACGGGCGGCCACACCACGCTCACCTGGGACCACGACGGGCTGTCCCCCCTGAGCCAGGCCGAGCGCATCTGGGCGGCCGAGGCGCCCCAGGAGACGATCGACGAGCGTTTCTTCGCCATCGTGACCGATCTCGTCGGCGCCCCGACCGAACTGCTCTCCCCGGACGGAGAGGTCGCCTGGCACGCTCGGTCGACCCTCTGGGGAACCACCGCCTGGAACCGCGACGCGAGCGCGCACACCCCGCTGCGCTTCCCCGGCCAGTACCACGACCCGGAGACCGGTCTCCACTACAACCACCACCGTCACTACGACCCCGAGACCGCTCGCTACACCAGTCCCGACCCCCTCGGCCTGCTCCCGGCGCCGAACCCCGTCGCGTACGTCCACAACCCCCACACCTGGTCCGACCCGCTGGGTCTCGCGCCGTTGTGCCACCAGCACGGCGGCGATTCCGGCAGCCCGGAGGGACTTGGGCTGCTTCCCGGCCCCGCTCCACAGCACGCCGCGGACATGCTGAACAAGGTCAACGCCCGGCCCGGCGGAATCGGAAAGGTCGACGGCTACCATGGAAACGCGAACTGGGGTAACAACAAGACCGCCCTGCCGGGGGGCAAGTACAAGGAATGGGACGTCAATGCCAAGGTCGACCTCCCGCAGTGCAGCGCGCCGGGCTGCGGAAAGGAGATCAGGGGCCCCGAACGCCTCCTGACTCCCAAGGACGGGCCCGGCCCCGCGTATTACACACCGGACCACTACGGAACCTTCTACTACGTCGGCGAATTCACAGGGTGATCCAGGAATGAACGCTTTCGACATCACGGGGACCTCCGCCCCCTGGGTCGTCTTCGTCCCCCAGGGGGCGAGTGAGGTCCAGGAGCAGTTGGCGCGGCTGGAGGCGAAGGGCGGGCGCGTCCACCGCTTCGACGCCCGTGACCTGACGACCGAGCAGGGGATTCACCGTGCGTTCGCGGAAGTCCTGCAATTCCCCGGTTACTACGGAAGGAACTGGGACGCTCTGGTGGACTGCCTGGATGATTTGTGCGGTGCGGTCACGGGCGGCGTGGGGATCGCCGGAGTCATTCACGACGCGGATCTGCTTCTGGAAGCGGAACACTTCCCCCTCTTCGTGTCGGTTCTCTGCCAGGGAGCGGACCGCGCGAATTCTGCGGTGGATCTCGATGGATTCCCCCTGGACCGGCCCGCCGTCGCCGAACACTTCGTCCTGGAATTCCGTGACTTCGACCGCGAGAGGATCGCACTCCGGGTCGGGCAGCCCGACCTGGTGGTCACGACGGGGGACGGTTTCGTCGCGGCCGCCCTCGACCCCGACGAATGGCATTGAGCCTTCCCTACGGCGTTGTCGACTGTTCCCGATCGTCACACCGCCGGCCTCGAACGACCTGCGAGGAGCCGACCGCATGACCGAACAGCGGACCGTGGACTTCTGGTTCGACCCCGTGTGTCCGTACACCTGGATCACCTCGCGGTGGATGGTGGAGGTCACCAGGGTGCGGCCGGTGACCGTCCGCTGGCGGGTGATGAGCCTGTCGGTGCTCAACGAACACCGGGACGACAACCCCGAGGGCGAGTGGGGCGACTACATGTGGGCGCCGGTGCGGGTGTGCGCCGCGGTGGAGGAGCGGTTCGGCGGGCGGGCGCTCGGTGACCTCTTCACCGCGATGGGCACCCGCTTCCACCTCCAGGGTGACTGGGGGAACCTCGCGGGGGCCCTGGCGGATGCCGGACTGCCCGAGGAGATGGCGAACGCCGCCGAGTCCTCCGCGTACGACGAGGCGATCCGGTCCTCGCACGCGCAGGCCCTCGCCCTGGCCGGCGACGACATCGGCACCCCGGTGGTGTCGGTCACCGGGCCCGGTGGGGAGCGGGTCGGCTTCTTCGGTCCGGTCGTCTCCCCCGCCCCCGCCGGGGAGAAGGCCGGGCAGTTGTGGGACGGCCTTCTGCTGGTGGCCGCCGTCCCGGGCTTCTACGAGATCAAGCGCACCCGGGTCGAAGAGCCGCGGTTCGACCTGGCCGACTGACACGGCAGGGCAGGGGAGGGCAGGGCAGGGCCGGGGACGGGTGGCCCTGGGCTCTATCGCGCGGCGGGTACCGCGATGGAGCCCTGGGCCACCGCGCACAGGGTCCGCGTTCCCTCGGCGTCCGTGGTGGACAGGTCGCAGCGGCAGACGACCCGGGTGCGGCCGGCCCGGACCACGCGGGCGTGGGCCCGCAGCAGCGTGCCGTCGGCCGGGCGCAGGTAGTCGATGGTGAACCCCGAGGTCAGCAGCCGTGGGCCGGCGACGGTGCCCGCGGCGAAGGTCAGCGCGTTGTCGGCCGCGTAACCGAGGACGCCGCCGTGCACGAACCCGTTCTGCTGGCGCAGGTCGTCGCGGATGTCCAGTTCCAACACCGCCTCGCCCTCACCGAACGCCACCAGCCGGGCGCCGAGCAGGCTGCTGAAGGGCTGGGCCGCCAGCGCCTCCCGGGCGGCGGCCAGGCCCGGGGAGCCCTTCGCATCGAGATCTTTCGCCTCAAAGGCCCTGGCACCGGTGTCCTTCACGTCAGGGTCTCTCACTTCGGAGTCCTTCACATCGCACCTCGACTTCGGCCGTACGGGACGGTCACTTCACCAGTGAAGTGACCGTCCCGTACGGCCGTCGGGTCTGTCAAGATCGGTCCATGTCCGAGGCAGAGCCCGACCAGCGTCTGTTCTTCCTGCTGCAACGGGCCGCGCACCGCCTGCGTACGGCCGCCGACCGTCGCTGCGCGGCCGCCGCCGGTGTCACCACGGCCCAGCTCGGCGCGCTGTTCGCCGTACAGGACCGACCGGGCGTCACCCAGCGGGAGCTCGCCCGCACCCTGGGACTGCGCGAGTCCGCGGTCACCGCACTCGTCACCCGGCTCGTCACGGCGGGCCTCGTCGTCAAGCGGGCGCATCCAAGCGAGCACCGGGCCGTGACGCTGGGCCTCACCGACGCGGGCGCCGACGCCCTTCGCGCCACTCAGCCGGAGATCGACCGCTTCAACGGCGAGTTGCGCACCCTGCTCGGCGACGAGGGATTCGCGCGCACCGCGGCCGCCCTGCACGAGCTCGCCCACTGGGACCCGTCGTGAGCCCGTCCGGTTCTCCGCCGCCCCGATGAGCCCTGCTCACGCCCTCCGCGGGCCGTGCCGTCACCGCCGGATCAGCGGGCGATCTTCACCCGACGGGTCTCCGACACCTGGTCGATGTCCGTCGTGCGGACCGTCACCTTCATCGTCCAGGTGCCGGCGAGGGGCAGGTTGAGGGACTCGGTCCCCCAGTAGCCGCCCTTGTTGGTGAGCCCGGCGTCGATGGGCCCGATCTTCTGGGAGTCGAGGGTGAACGAGAGACGGATCTCGGGGACGGTGGCGACGCCTCCGTCGGGGCCGATGATGACCGCCTCGACCGTGTTCTCGCCGACGCGGCCCGGCTCGAGGACGATCTGTACCTTGCCGTGGCCGCCCGGGGTGCCGACGTCGAAGGGGATCAGGGTCGTGGACGCGGTGGGGCCGTCGGCCGCGGCGGCGGTGGACTCGGCCGCCGCCGTCTCCAGCTCGGCGCGGCCCGGCTGGGTGCCGGTCAGTACCGTCGTGATCACCAGCACCGCGACGCCCACGACGACTTCGGCGAGAACCGAGCGGCGCAGGGACCGGTGCCGGACACCGGCCTCCTCGGGAGCCGATACCGAGGACGACGCCGAGGAGGACGCCGAGGAGCACTCCGAGGGCGGGGCCGACACCGAAGGCGAGGCTGAAGGCTCGGACGGAGTCGAAGGGGAGCCCGCGGTCGTCTCCGGAATCGCATCCGCAGTCGTCTCCGCGGTCGTCTCCGTCACCGAAGCGGACACGGAAGCAGGCCCGCGCTCAGCAGCGGCCGGAACCGTGTTCCCGGCGGCCGCGCGCCCGCCGGCACCGACCTTCTCCAACTCCGGTACGGCTTCCGGTACGGGCTCCGGTGCAGCCTCCGGTACGGGCTTCTGTGCCGGCTGTTCCACGTCGTCCGACAGGCGGGCCGTCCAGCGGCGGGAGAAGGCCGCCGCGGCCAGCAGCGCCACCACCGCGCACACCTTCACGACCAGGATCCGGCCGTACGAGGTGCCGAACACCGCGTCCCACGAGCCGAGTCCCCGCCAGGACTGGTAGACGCCGGTCAGCACCAGGACCGTGACCGAGGTGAACGCGATACGCGAGAAACGGGTCACCGACGTGGCCGCGAGCGGGGTGCTCGACCGGTGGAGCACAGTGAGCAGGGCTCCGAGCCCGCCCAGCCAGACCGCCATCGCCAGCAGGTGCAGTACCGAGGAGGTCATCGCCGCGGGAACCTGGATGCCCGCCGACGCGTGCTCGGCGACGGCCCAGGTGACCGCCAGGGCGACGGCCAGGAAACCCCCGGCCGCGAGCACGGCAGGCTTCGGTTCCGCGGACCGCCGCAGCGCCGCCTCCGTCCGTACGAGGAAGACGGCCGCCCCCGCCAGCAGGGCCAGCCGGGCGAGCAGCGCCCAGCCCGGCCTGCTCGTCAGCGTGTTCTCGATGAGGGCCGGGTCGAAGACGGTCGACGGTCCGGTGCCGCGTTCGTAGGGGCCGCGCAGGAAGACGAGGGCCACCGTGGTGGCGAGGAGGGTCCACCAGCCGGCGCGTACGAGCCCGCGCAACGGCTCCGCGCTGGACGGACTGCAGGCGAGGACGAAGACGGCGACACCCAGGAGGAGGGAGACGGCGGCGTACGCGGCGTAGCGGGCGATGTCGTAGAGGGCGCCCGAGGCGGGGTTCACGGCCGGCTCGACCGAGACGGGGACCGTCGTCTCGGAGGGCTTGCCGATGGAGAAGGTGAAGGCGCCGGAGATGGGATGGCTGTCCGCCGAGACCACACGCCAGGCGACCGTGAACGTACCGTCGGGCAGATCGTCGTTCAGGCGTACGCGGACGGTGTCGGAGCGGCCGGGAACGTGCTGGGTGTCGCCCGCGTTCACCCGGCGGTTCTCGGGGCTGAGGACGCGCAGCGAGTCGTCGGTGATGCCGACCGACTCGGTGAAGGTCATGGTGACCTCGCGGGGCGCCGACTTGAGGACGGACCCCTCACGGGGATCGGTGTCCCGGACCGCCGAGTGGGCGGACACGGTCGCCGCCCCGCCCAGCAGGAACAACGTGCCCAGCAGGGCGACGAGGGCCGCGGCCCGGCGTGGTGCCGACACCCTCAGCACCCGCAGCACTCGTAGGACCCGGTGTGTGCGGCGCACTCGGCCCACGTCGCCTCTCCCTGCTTCTCGTACTCGTCGTGCCCGGCACTCGTCGTGCCCGTCGTGCCCGCCGTGCCCGTCGTGCCCGTCGTGCCCGTCGTGCTTCTGGTGCTCGTCGTGCTCGTCGAACTCGTCGAACTCGTCATGCGTGTACGTCTGCGCCTCGGTGAGGGTACGGATGTACGCGGCATGTTGTTCAACAGGCCCGCGCCCACCCGTCTCGGCCGCTCGCGTTCACCACGTCGGCCGTGCCGAGATCCCACCGTCCACGACCAGGTCCTGACCGGTGATCCAGGAGGCCATCGGTGAGGCGAGGAACACGCAGGCGTCACCCACGTCCTCCGGGCGCCCCAGCCTCCCCGTGGGTACCGCCTGTCGCCAGCGCCGCACACCCTCCGGCCACGCCTGCGCGAGGCCTTCGCGGTCGATCAGTCCCGGGGAGACGGTGTTCACGCGGATGCCGTAGGGACCGTACTCCAGGGCCGCCGAGCGCGCGTGCATGACGACCGCCGCCTTCGAGGCGGAGTAGTGGGCGTGGTGCGGGGCGGGGTGCGTGGCCTCGATGGACGCGATGTGCGTGATGCTGCGCACACCTCCACCGGGCTCGCCCCTCCCCGCCCTCGTCTCCCTCCCTGCCCTCGTCTCCCTCCCTTCACGGCTCTCGCTCCCGTCCCGCATCAGTTCGGCGGCGGCCTGTGTGCAGGCGAACACGCTCGACACGTTGGCGTCGACCACCGCCCGCCAGTCCTCCACCGTCATGCCCGGCAGCTCCTGGACCGGTTGTACGCCCGCGTTGTTGACCAGTGCCGTCAGCAGGCCGCCTCCCCAGTCCGCGGCCTCGCGCACCACCCGGTGGCACTCGGACTCCACGGTCAGGTCGGCCCGCAGGGCCACCGCGCGGCCACCCGAGTCCGTGATGTGGGCGACGACGTCCCGGGCCGCCTCCGCGTCGGTGCGGAAGTGGACGGCCACGGCCGCGCCCGCCGCCGCGAACCGCAGCGCGATGCCCCGCCCGATGCCGCCCCCGGCCCCGGTGACGAGTGCCACCTGCCCGTCGAGCAGCCCTCCGAGCGCACCAGAAGCTGCGGAAGCAGCGGAAGCAGCAGTCATGTCGGACGCGGCGGTCATGGCCGGCTCAGCGCGGCGATCCGCTCGGCCTCCGCCGGGTAGCGGGCGGTGAGCGCGGCCGCGTCGCCGTGCTCGTACCCCTCGTACGTGAAGCCGGGCGCCATCGTGCACCCGAAGAACGACCAGGCTCCGTCCGGGACGACCCGCGCGCCCATCCAGGTGCGCGCGGGCACCGTGAACTGGACGTGCTGGCCGCCCAGGACGTCGGGGCCGAGCTGGACCGTGCGGGACGTGCCGTCGGGGGAGAGGAGCAGCAGCTCCAGCGGATCTCCCAGGTAGAAGTGCCAGGTCTCGTCGGCGGGGAGGCGGTGCAGCGCGGAGAAGTCGCCGGGCCGCGAGGTCAGGAGGGCCACTATCGCGGACCCCTCGGGCCGACCGTCCGGCCGTTCGGGGCCCGCCCAGGTGCGGCGGAAGAGGCCGCCCTCCTTGGGGATGGGTTCGAGTCGGTAGTGAGCTACCAGGGCTTCTGGAGTGATGTCGTGGACCACCTACCGACCATGCCCCACCAGGAGTTGCCGATGCGTCGCCCGCGGCACCGGATGCTCGCGCCGGGGTTCGGGCGCCCTGAGCCGCGAGCATCCGGGCAGCCACCGCCGGTCTCCGTGCCGAGCGGCGCCTTGCCGAGCAGCCCCGTGCGGACGGCCTACGGGACGCCCGGCCCCTGAAGGACGGTCTCCCGCCTGAGGAACGCCAGTTGGGCCTTCTTCCGCGGCAGGTACACCTCCGGGAGGTCGATCTCCGGCAGCACGATCGGCGGGCCGAGCACGAAACCCTGCCGGAGCAGGCGGGCGATGGCCTTCTCGTTGCGGCTGTCGGGCTCGACCACCACCCGCGGCCGGTCGAGAACGCGCAGGACGTACGTGGTGAACGCGGTCAGCAGGGCGGTGCTGTAGCCCGGCCGGCCGGCGCCCTCGCCGACCGGTCCGATCAGCAGGTGGACGCCGATGTCGCCGGGTTCCACCTCGTAGCACTCGCTGACCCGGTCGGCCTCCGGTTCGTACGTCTGGAAGAGCGCGGCCGGTTCGCCGTCCAGGACGGCGAGGTACGCGTGGTGCGTGTCGAGCGAGCCGAGATACCGGTACGTCTCCAGCACCTGCTCCCTGGTGAAGCCGCCCATGCCCCAGAACCGGGCCCGCTCGGCCGTCACCCAGTGGTGGAGCACGTCCAGGTCGGCCTCGGGGTCCACGGGCACGACGCGGACCGTGCCGAGGCCGTCGACGGTCTCCTGATGGACCGCCGCGCGGTCACGGCCGACCGTGTACGACGTCATCGCTGCCCCCGTCGCCGGTTTCGCCGGTGCCGTTGCGCTTGTCGCCGCTTCCGTCGCGCTCATGGCCGCTTCTGTTGCATTCATCGTCGATTCCGTTGTCGTCGTCACTGTCTTCGTCGCTCTCATCACTGACGTTGTTGTCGACGCTGTTGTCGACGTCGTTGTCCTCGTCGTTCCTGGTGAGCAGGTTCCAGTCGGTGACCACGGGGGCCAGTTCTCCCCCGAGCCACAAAGGGAGTTGGTCGCGGTGGTGCGGTGAGCCCGGTACGCCCGAGGCACCGAACGGCACCACCCAGCCGCTGTCCTCGCGCCGTGCCACGTCCCACACGTAGCGGGCGGCGGGGCCCCGCGCGGCCCGGTCGGTGAGGCCCGGCACGGCCGAGGTGCACAGCACACAGTCGTGATCGCCGGAGAGCCCCGGTTCCCTGTCGTCGGACGCGGGGTCCGGCACCGCCCGCCAGGGGGCGAGACGGTGGGTGTCGCCCCAGGTGCCCTTCGGCGGGGCCCCGGCCACCTCCTCCACGGCCGCCCCGACCGCTTCGGCGCGGTCGATCCCGTACAGGTCCTCCGCCTTGAGGAGGCCTTCGAGGGCGAAGGCGACACGGGGGACGAGCGCGAGCCACGGCCGGAGCACCTCGGGGCAGGACGGGGGTCCGGTCAGCGGGGCGAGGGCGGGGTGGGCCACGATGCGGCGTACGACCGCGCTGCGGACTGCCGCGTAGACAGCCGCCTCCCGGCTGTCGGCGTCCATGCGGCGGTCCCAGGCCAGGAGCCGCTCGCGCAGGGCGACGGCTTCGGGGGTGAGGCCGTCGAGGGCGGCGAGGTGGTCCAGCAGCGGGCCCGCGGAGGCGAGATGGGTGTCCATGTGAAGGGCGGCCATGTCGGCGGCCGACCAGTCGGTCCTCGCGTCGAGGAGCGTGCGCAGGCGGTCGGCCCGGTGCGGCGGAGCGAACTCGACGCCGAGGGGAGTGGCGGGTCCGCGCTGGTTGGCCATGACCGCGATGCCGTCGTCGACCGTGCCGCGTGGCATGGGCCCGTACCAGCCGCGCCACTCGTGTCCGGGCTCCCAGGCCGCGACGATCCGTACGCCGTTCTCCGGGTCACGCAGCGGCACGCGGCCCGCGACGCGGTGCAGCAGGCCGCCCTCGGTGTCGGCCGCCTGGACGACGTTGACGGGCTCGGCCCAGGCGTCGAAGGCGCGGTCCACGTCGGCGACCCGGCGGGCGCGGAGGAGAGGGAGGAGCGAGCCGAAACCCAGGTCCTCGGAGACCCGGGGCGGATAGCGGAGGCTGATGGGCCCGGCCGAGCCCTCGGCGACGGGACCGTCCTCCCCGTCGAAGTCACCGCTGATCACGACCGGGCCGCGGCCGGTCTCGATCACTTCGACCTCGACGGGTTCGCCGTCGGCCACCTCGACCGTCTCGACATGCCGGGAGGCGGCGTGCCATCTCCCGTCCGGGCCCAGGGCCTCGACCCGCTGCCCCTCCCCTTCACCGGAGCGCCGGAGCCGTTCCCGGTACAGGTCCTGGTAGTCGGCCATCGCGTTGGTGATCGCCCAGGCCACCGTGCCCGTGTGACCGAAGTGGGCGATCCCCGGGACGCCCGGCACGGCCAGCCCCACGACGTCGAACTCCGGGCAGGAGAGCCGGATCTGCTGGTACACACCCGGCGCCTCGATGAAGCGGTGGGGGTCGCCCGCGATGACCGGCAGGCCGGTGGCGGTCCGCTCGCCCGAGACGAGCCAGCCGTTGCTGCCGGAGGTGGCGGGCCCGTCGGTGGCGAACAGGCCGACGGCGTCCGGACCGAGATGGCGTACGACCTCCTCGCGCCAGAGCTTGGCCGGGAACCCGGCGAAGAGGATGTGCGTGGCCAGCCAGACGCCCAGCGACGTCCACGGCTCCCAGCGGCCCGGTGTGAGGCCGACGGTCGCGAACTCCGGTGCACGGCGGGCCCCTTCGGGCAGGCCCTGGTTGACCCCGTCGACGTACGCCCGGACCCAGGCGGCGGTCTCGGGGTCCCGTCTCTCCAGGGCCGTGAAACACCGTCTCGCGGTGTCGTCGAGCAGGGCCTGTCTCGCGAACCGGTCCCAGCCGAGCGCGTCGGCGCCGAGGAACGCGGCCGACGTGCCGCGCGCCCGGTGGCGTTCGACCTCGATCTGCCAGGCGCGGTCGAGTGCCGTGGCCAGGCCCTGGGTGTGGGCCAGTTCGCGCGCGTCACCCGCACGCAGATGCGGGACGCCCCAGGCGTCGCGGTAGATCTCGGCAGTCACCCTGCGTCTCCCCATCATATTTAGGTTAGGCTCACCTAAGTAAAGCTTGTCGGAATCGTACGCGAAGGGTGAAAACGCCATGGGGCAGGGGCACGGCTGGGAGGGCGCGGTCCTCAAACTGTTCCGGGGCAAGGACTTCGCGTTCACGGTCACGGGCGCGGAGGACGTCACCGAGCACTACCGCCGGGTGCACCTCACCGACGGCGGCATGCTCGCGGCGACCGGGGTGCACCCGACGATGTGGGTGCGGCTGTGGTTCGACAACGCGGGCAAGCCGCACCAGCGGGCGTACACCCTGGTGGACCCCGATCCGGCCGCGGGGACCTTCAGCCTGGAGTTCGCGCTGCACGAGGGATGCGCGAGCGACTGGGCGCGGGCCGCCAAGCCGGGGGACACGATCGAGGCGACGGTCCAGGGCACGGGCTTCACGCATCCGGACCCGGCGCCGTCCCTCGTGCTGGCGATCGGCGACACCGCTTCCCTCCCCGCCCTCAACTCCCTTCTGGACGTGCTGGGTCCGGTACCCACGACGATCTGGTTCGAGTCGACCGAAGGAAGCGAAGGAGCGGAAGGACTGGACGGCCTGCCCCTCCGGGCCGACCCCGCCCACCACGACGTCCGTACGGTGGCCCGGCTCGACGAGGGCGCGCACCTGGTGGCCCAGGTGAAGGAGGCCGCGCCGGACCTCCTGAAGGGCACCCCGGACCCGTACGTCTGGATCGCCTGCGACACGGCGACGACCCGGTCGCTGGCGGCGTACTTCCGCAAGGAGCTGGCACTGCCGAAGCAGCGGGTGAACGCGCTGGGGTACTGGCGAGCGTCCTGAACCCGCCCGCGCGATGATCGGGGCATGGACGTCACACTTCACCTCGCCCAGCAGCCCGAGGCCGACGAGCTCCTCGGGCGCAGCCCGCTCGCCGCGCTCGTCGGCATGCTGCTCGACCAGCAGATTCCGATGGAGTGGGCGTTCGCGGGCCCGTACACGATCGCGCGGCGGCTCGGCGCGGACGACCTCGACGCGCACGAGATCGCGGCGTACGACCCCGAGGCGTTCGCGGCCCTGCTGTCCACGAAACCGGCGGTGCACCGCTACCCGGGTTCGATGGCCAAGCGGGTCCAGCAGCTGTGCCAGTACCTCGTGGAGCACTACGACGGGGACGCGGCGAAGGTCTGGGAAGGCGCGGGGACGGGCGCCGAACTCCTGCGCCGCCTCAAGGAACTGCCCGGCTTCGGCACCCAGAAGGCCCAGATCTTCCTCGCCCTGCTGGGCAAGCAGCTCGGGGTGGACCCGAAGGGCTGGCGCGAGGCCGCGGGCTCGTACGGCGAGGCCAGGTCCTTCCGCTCGGTCGCGGACATCACGGGCCCGGAGTCGCTGGCGAAGGTGCGGGCGCACAAGCAGGAGATGAAGGCGGCGGCCAAAGCGGCCAAGACGGCAAAGACCTCCGGCGGGTGAACAAGCGGACGCGTGCCTCATGCGGCGCGCGTCCCGCATGAGGCACGCGTGAGGCACGCGTGCGTCCCGCATGAGACCCGCGTGAGGCAGCCATGAGGGTCCGGCGCGGGGACGGTTCCGGTGGCTGGACGGTTCCGGTGGCTGGACGGTTCCGTGGCTGGACGGTCCCGGTCGCAGAACGGCCCCCGTCGCAGGACAGTCCCGGTCGGACGGTCCCGGTCGCGGGACGGTCCAGGTCGCTGGACGATCCCGGTCGCAGGACGGCCCCCGTCGCTGAACGGTCCCGTCGCTGGACGGCCTCGGTCGGACGGTCCAGGTCGCTGGACGATCCCGGTGGCAGGACGGTCCCGGTCGCGGGGACCCTTCCGGCGCGGGCGGGGCGACGGCACGTGACGCGCCCGCGCCGGCACGTGACGCACCGGCGGCCGCACGTCCCGGGCGTACGCCAAGAGGGCGGTTCTCGGGGCACGCCGATGCACCGGGCGGCCCGCCCGGGGACATGACCTCTCGTGAGCCCCGACCGGTTCGTCCCGCGCGCTCCGCACCGGCCCGCCCGGCAGCGGTTCCTCATGGCGCTCGCCGCGCTGCTGTGCGCGGTGTGCGCGGTGGGTTCCGCGGGCGGCCACACCGGAACACGCACCGCTCCGCCCGCCGCCGTCTCCACCGAGACCGGTCTCGAACACCCCCACGACCTGCTGGACACGGCCCTCCGCCCAGCCGCCCGCCAGAGCCACCGCCCCCTGGTCCCGCAGCGCCCCGCACGCAGGTCCGCCGTCGAGCGCCCGGGCCTACGGGTCCACTCCCTGCCCGCGCTCCGGTACGCCCCCTCCCCGCGCGCCCAGCGCTCCCTGGTCCTCCGCTGCTGAGAGCCCCGGCCCCGACCGGAACCGCTCCCCCCTCCCCAGCAGCACGAGAGGACCTTTTCCATGCCGAACGACCCGTACGCGATCCTGCGCGCCCTGGTCCGCGCCGAATCCCTCCGCGGCGCCCCGAAGCCGCCTCCTGGCACCCGACAGGGCGCCCCGGAGCGCCCGGAACCGGCCCCGGAGCAGCAGAACCCGCCCGAGGACCGCGAACGCGACTGATGTGTCCGGCGGGGTCGGAGCCTCTCCGCCCCCGCCGAGCCCGACCGGCTCCGGTCTACCGCCTGCGCCGGGCCGTGCCGAAGACCGACCGGGTGATCTCGCGCCCGATCTGCGTGCCCAGACTGCGGGCCAGCGACTTGAAGACACCGCTGCCGACGACCTGCTGGACGAGCGAGTCGTCGTCCCCCTCGGCCTCCTCGGCCTTCCGCCGCTGCCCCCGGCCCTCACCCGCTCCGGGACCGGGCGCCGGGGACTCCCCACGAGCCCTCGCGCCCGCTTCCGTCCCCGCCCCCGTTCCCGCGTCCGGGCCCGAGCCCGCCTCCCCGGTGGCCGTCAGCCGCTCGTACGCCGACACACAGTCGACCGCCTCGGCGAAGCGGCCGTGCAGGGGCGACTTCCTGACCGCCTCGTCGAGGTCCGCCGGATCGACCGGTCCCATCAGGGACTCCGGCGCCCGCAGCCGTGTCGCCGCGACCGGTGTCGGCGCGCCCTTCTCGCTGAGGACGGTGACGACGGCCTCGCCGGTCCCGAGTGCGGTGAGAACCTCCTCCAGGTCGTACGCGGAGTCGGGAAAGGTCCGCACCGTGGCCTTGAGCGCCTTCTGGTCGTCGGGGGTGAAGGCGCGCAACGCGTGCTGCACACGGTTGCCCAGCTGGGCGAGGACGTCCCCGGGCACGTCCTTCGGGGTCTGCGTGACGAAGAAGACGCCGACGCCCTTCGAGCGAATCAGCCGGACGGTCTGCGTGATGGAGTCGAGGAAGGCCTTCGAGGCGTCGTTGAAGAGCAGATGCGCCTCGTCGAAGAAGAAGACGAGCTTCGGCCTGTCGACGTCACCGACCTCCGGAAGATCATGGAAAAGGTCGGCGAGCAGCCACATCAGGAACGTGGAGAAGAGCTGCGGCTTGTCCTGCACCGCGGGCAGCTCCAGCACGGAGACCGTGCCCCGGCCGTCCCCGGCCACCTTCAGCAGTTCGTTCGTGTCGAACTCCGGCTCCCCGAAGAACGGGCTCATCCCCTGCGCCTCGAACGCCGTCAGCGAGCGCAGGATCACCCCTGCCGTGGCGGTGGAGAGACCGCCGATGCCCTTGAGCTCGGCCTTTCCCTCGTCGGAGGTCAGGAAGGCCACCACCGCACGCAGGTCCTTCAGGTCGACCAGCTCCAGGCCCTTCCGGTCGGCGTAGTGGAAGATCAGGCCGAGCGACTGCTCCTGGGTCTGGTTGAGCCCGAGCACCTTGGACAGCAGGACCGGCCCGAAACTGGTGACGGTCGCGCGTACGGGGATGCCGTGGCCCATGCCTCCGAGGGCGTAGAACTCGCACGGGCGACCCGCCGGCGTCCACTCCTGCCGCACCTCCGAAGCCCGTGCCCGCACCCTGTCGTTCTCCTGCCCCGGCGCCGAGATACCGGACACGTCCCCCTTCACGTCGGCGAGGAACACCGGCACGCCCTGCGCCGACAGCTGCTCGGCGACGAGCTGCAGCGTCTTGGTCTTGCCGGTGCCGGTGGCCCCGGCGACCAGCCCGTGCCGGTTGAGCATCGGCAGCGGGATGCGGATCTGGACGTCCGGCAGGCACCGCCCGTCCCACAGCAGTGCGCCCAGATCGAGCGCGGGACCCGTGAAGGCGTACCCGGAGGCGATCCTCAGGGCCTCCTGGGGAAGTGCGGGAGCGCCGCTCACGGCTTCGGGTGTCTTCGCCGGCGGTGCTTCGCTGTCAGTCATTTCAGGCCCCTGTTCCCGGTTTGCCCGGACCTGTCCATGACTCGATTTCACACCGATCACGAGCAGGTGATCCGGAAGAATGACTGGTTCGCCCATATTTACGACGTCATTTCCAGCGTCGCACTCCACCGCCATGGCTGCGCCCGGAAGCTCTTGACCGGTAGGCTTTCCGTGTGATCTTCAAGCGCATCGGAAACGGACGGCCGTACCCCGACCACGGCCGGGAAAGCACCCGGCAGTGGGCGGACGTCGCGCCGCGCCCGGTCCGCCTCGATCAGTTGGTGACGACCAAGGGCCAGCTCGATCTGGAAACACTGCTCGCCGAGGACTCCACGTTCTACGGCGACCTCTTCGCGCATGTCGTGAAGTGGCAGGGCGATCTGTACCTGGAGGACGGCCTGCACCGCGCGGTCCGCGCCGCGCTCCAGCAGCGCCAGGTCCTCCACGCCCGCGTCCTCGAACTGGGCTGAGCCGGACACCGGGGCCCGGCCGACAGACCGAAAGCCTGGCCCGTCCGACAGACCGAAGACCGGTCCGTCCGGCGCGACGCCCCGCCCAGCGGCGTGAGGCAGGCGGCCCGCGGCTTCGAGCGACACCCCCGGCGGAGCACGGCGCATTGGCCCTTTTGGGTTGGACTGCGCGCCGGGCAATGATCATCTAGTAGGCATCGCCGCCTCGGCGCACTACGCTGCGCCCATGAGCATGCTCACTCCCCCTGGCATGGGCGGCCAGTACCGGATCACGGGGGACAAGTACCCACGGATGCGCAGAAACCGGGGGCGCCGCAGGATTACGCTCGCGGTCGTCGCCTCCGTCGCCGCGCTCGGACTGGTCGGCTGGGGAACGCTGCAGCTCATCGACGTCTTCACGGGCGGCAGTGACGAGGCGTCCGCGGCGGGCCCGGCAGCGGACTGCACGGCGTCCCCCTCGCCCTCCGCCCGCCCGGTCAAGGCCCTGCCGAAACCCGGCCAGATCACGGTGAACGTCCTCAACGCCACGCCCCGCTCCGGCCTCGCCAAGGACACCGCGGACGCGCTGAAGAAGCGCGGCTTCAAGATCGGCGAGGTGGGCAACGCGCCCAAGGCGTACGACAAGAAGGTCCCCGGGCCCGGCATGGTGCTCGGCGCCGAGGCGGCCGCCGACACCGCTCTCCCCGTCCTCGCGACCCAGCTCGCCGGCGCCGAGACGAAGACCGACACCCGGGCGAAGCCCGCCGAGGTCGACCTGGTCCTCGGCACGGCCTTCAAGGCCCTGACACCGCAGAAGGACGCCGACAAGGCCCTGACCACCCTGGCCAGGCCCGCACCGACGCCCTCCGCGACGAAGAAGAGCTGCTAGCGGGCCCGTAGGCCCGCCGATCCGCCTATTCGGCCGCTCCGTACATGCGGTCCCCCGCGTCGCCCAGGCCCGGGACGATGTAGCCGTGCTCGTTCAGGCGCTCGTCGACCGACGCGGTCACGACCGTCACCGGGGTGCCCGCGAGGTCGCGCTCCATGACCTCGACGCCCTCGGGGGCGGCGAGGAGGACCACGGCCGTCACGTCGTCCGCACCGCGCCTGATGAGCTCCTGGATCGCCGCGACGAGCGTGCCACCGGTGGCGAGCATCGGGTCGAGGACGTACACCTGCCGGCCGGAGAGGTCCTCCGGCATGCGGGTCGCGTACGTGGACGCCTGAAGCGTCTGCTCGTCGCGGATCATGCCCAGGAAGCCCACCTCGGCGGTCGGCAGCAGGCGCACCATGCCGTCGAGCATGCCGAGGCCCGCCCGCAGGATCGGTACGACGAGGGGCCGCGGGTGGGACAGCTTGACGCCCGTGGTGGAGGACACCGGGGTCACGATGTCGACCTGTTCGGTCCGCACGTCCCGGGTGGCCTCGTAGGCGAGCAGGGTGACCAGCTCGTCGGCGAGACGCCGGAAGGTCGGGGAGTCGGTGCGGCGGTCGCGCAGCGTGGTGAGCTTGTGAGCGACCAGAGGGTGGTCGACGACGTGGAGACGCATGCCCACCAGGGTATCCGGGCCCGCCCCGCACACCTGTCCCACGTCACCACCCGGTTCCGGAACGCCTCGCCGGCAGCGCCCCCGCAAACTCCCGCTGGCATCAAACCGCCGGTCGGAGGGAAAGTGGGAGGGACCGACTGGGGGTGTTGCCGATGCCGGACCCGGAGCGAGGTAACCGGGAAGACCTGGAGAGCGACGCCCAGCGCCGCAGGCGCCGGGCCCAGTTCCTGCGGGAACTCACGGAGGCGCGCGAGCTGCGCGACAGGGTGCAGCCACGGCGGGCGAAGACGGCCCGGCTGCGCCACGCCATGCGCATGCGCACATTTCGCTGGTGACCCGCGTTCGCGCGGACGCCGCCGCCCGGGCCCGCCGCGGCACCCGTACGGCGGCCGCCGCGCGATCCACCGGGCCGCCCTCGGGAAGCCGCGTACGAAGCGGACGCCCGGGCGGCGTACGATCCCGCTGTCGGTGGGCGCCGGGCGCCCGGGTGAGGCCATGCGGGGGCGTGACGCACACGCCGCGCGACCGGACGTGAGGACGCGACCGGAACACAGCGAGCCGAAGACCTCTCCTGAACGCTCTGTTTCTGCCACGATTCCGAGTGGGCGGGACTCGGAGCACGCGCTCCCCGCCCACAGCCTCCGCCGGGGGGACCCCCAACCGGCACACCTAGGACCAGTGGGAGAGTCACGGTGTACTTCGCCGCACTGCTCGCGCGCACCGAAGACGGGTGGGAAGCGAGCGACACAGAGCTCGACGATGTGGAGACCCTGTCGGATCTGACCGACCTGGCCCGCGAGGCCTCGGTCGACGACGACACGGTGCTCGTCTACATCGAGCAGGAGGACGCATGGTTCGGAGTCGTCCGCGTGGACGGCGAGGAGGACCCTCGTATCTACGTCTCGGACGCCGCGGCCGCCGCCCGCAGTTCGTACGGCGAGATCCTGCTCACGGACGAACTGCTCGGAAGGGATCCCGGTGACGACACCGTCGCCGACCTGGACTCCCTCGACCTCGACGGCACGGAGGACGGTGAGTCCGAGAACGGGTCCGAGGACGACGAGGAGGACGGCGCCGACACCCCCGTCAAGGGTGAGATCGTGCCGCCCGGACCCATCGGAGACCGCGAGGTCCTCGTCGATCTCGGGGTGAACGAGAAGGAGTTGCTGGCCCTGGACAGCACCGACGCGCTGAGCGAGATCGCCGAGGTCCTCGGGGCGGCGGAGGTCCTGGAGGCCGTCCGCTGACTCCGCCGAACGCCCAGCAGGCACTGGACCCCGTACGCGACCCCTGGCGGGCCGCCATGCGGCGCGCCCTGGACGAGGCCGGACTGGCCGGCCGGGGCGGCGACGTACCCGTCGGCGCCGTCGTGCTGTCACCTGACGGCACGACGGTGCTCGCCACCGGGCACAACGAGCGCGAGGCGACCGGCGACCCGACCGCCCACGCCGAGGTGCTGGCGATCCGCCGGGCCGCCGCGGCGACGGGGGAATGGCGGCTCACCGGCTGCACGCTCGTCGTCACCCTCGAACCGTGCACGATGTGCGCCGGCGCGATCGTGCAGTCCCGCGTGGACCGGGTCGTCTACGGCGCCCGCGACGAGAAGGCGGGCGCGGCCGGCTCCCTCTGGGACGTCGTACGCGACCGCCGGCTCAACCACCGGCCCGAGGTGATCAACGGCGTGCTCGACGAGGAGTGCGCCCACCTGCTCACGGAGTTCTTCCGCGACCGCTGAACCCCCACCAGGCCCTCACGGGGCACCTCCCACACCCCGCCACGCCCCACCACACCCCGCCCGGGCAGGCGGCCGGATACGGATTTCAGAGCACGGCCCATCGTGGGCTAGGATCTCTCTCGGTAGCGTGTCCGAGCGGCCGAAGGAGCTCGCCTCGAAAGCGAGTGTGGCGCAAGTCACCGAGGGTTCAAATCCCTCCGCTACCGCTTCTGAAGGGCCCCGTCTCACGACGGGGCCCTTCGTGCGTTCCGGCCCCGGGTCCTCCAGCCGCTCTTGAAAGATCGTCAGATCAACTGCCCGGGGTTACACTCACCGCCGGCAACACGGGTCCCAGCAGGCGCAGCGGGCACAGGCAGCAGGCACAGGGGGAGGCCGCGATGGCGGTGAATTCGAAGAAGATCGCCGTCTACGTACTCGTGGTCTTCGTGCTGTACGTGATCATCACCGATCCCGAAAAGGCGGCGGACTACGTCCAGATAGGGTTCGAGGGCATCTCGAACGCCGCTCAGGCCGTCGGTGACTTCATGACGTGGGTCGCCGACGGGGCCAAGGACTAGCCGGGAACCGGGTCACGCGCTCGGTCGGCGCCACCGGCCCCACCCGCAGGGCCGCACGGCCCGCACGGCCAGGCCCGCGCGACCGGCCCTCACCACCGGCCCGGACGGCGTCGGGAGCCGGGCGGCGGCCGTCGTCGCCGCGTCCGTATCCCCGTTCGCCCTGGGAGTGCACGTGATCCGCCACCTGGTCCTCTTCAAGCTCAACGAAGGTGTCGAGCGGGACGACCCGCGCGTCGTCGAGGGCGTCGCCGCCTTCCGGGCGCTCGACGGGCAGATCCCCGAACTGAAGTTCTGGGAATGCGAGTGGAACATCACCGACCGTCCCATCGCCTACGACTTCGCGATCAACTCCGCGGTCGAGGACACGGACGCGCTCAAGCGGTACATCGAGCACCCCGCCCACCAGGCGGGCGTCGCGCTGTGGCGTGAGTTCGCCACGTGGGTGATCGCCGACTACGAGTTCTGAGCCGCGCTCCACACGGACCGACGGCCCCTCGCCCGAACGGCGGGGGGCCGTTCCGTGTCCGCTCCGCGTCCGGCACCGGCTCGGACCGGCCCGTGACAGGCCCTCACCCGTCCCGGATCCGCCCCCGGGCCCGTCCAGGAACCGCCCAGGAGACGTCCGGGGCCTCCCACGCGTGCTCAACACGGAGTTACGCGGTGCTTGCACACAGTGCACATGTCTTGTGATGCTATGACCGCTTTTGACCGATGAGTTGACGCATGTGTCTGACGGACGTCGTTCGGACTTGTGTTTTCACGGGTTGACGGACCCAGAGGTGGAGTTGACCGTGCCGGCCAGTACCGCGCCTCAAGCACCTCCCCAGCAGAAGCCGCAGGCCCTGGAACGGATCGACGACCCCGCCGAGTCCCAGGAGCCGGGTCCCCAGCGCCGCCGCGGGGCCGACACCCGGGCCCTCACCCAGGTCCTGTTCGGCGAGCTCAAGAACCTGGAGCCCGGCACCCCCGAGCACGGCCGGGTACGGGCCGCGCTGATCGAGGCGAACCTCCCCCTCGTGCGGTACGCCGCCGCCCGCTTCCGGTCGCGCAACGAGCCCATGGAGGACGTCGTCCAGGTCGGGACCATCGGACTGATCAACGCCATCGACCGCTTCGACCCCGACCGGGGCGTGCAGTTCCCGACCTTCGCGATGCCCACCGTCGTCGGCGAGATCAAGCGGTACTTCCGGGACAACGTCCGCACGGTCCACGTACCGCGCCGGCTGCACGAGCTCTGGGTGCAGGTGAACAGCGCCACCGAGGACCTCACGACGGCCTTCGGGCGCATGCCCACGACCGGCGAGATCGCCGAGCGGCTGCGGATCACCGAGGAGGAGGTCCTGGCCTGCATCGAGGCCGGACGCTCGTACCACGCGACCTCGCTCGAGGCCGCCCAGGAGGGCGACGGACTGCCGGGCCTCCTCGACCGGCTCGGCTACGAGGACCCCGCACTGGACGGCGTGGAGCACCGGGACCTCGTACGGCACCTTCTCGTCCAGCTCCCCGAGCGGGAACAGCGCATCCTCCTGCTGCGCTACTACAGCAATCTGACGCAGTCACAGATCAGTACGGAACTGGGCGTTTCGCAGATGCACGTGTCAAGGCTGCTCGCCCGCAGTTTCGCCCGGCTCCGATCCGCAAACAGGATCGAGGCGTAACTCTCCGGAGCGAATCGCTCCCAAGGCCTTTTCACGACGTTTCTGCGTCGAAAAACCGTCAGACCCCCTTTTTCCAGGGCCTATTCACCCTTCCCGTGTCGACATGTCACTACATCGTGTTGCCGACGTGTGACATTCTTCCGGTGAAGCGTTTGCCGCAGCCCCACCTCCGGTATTCAGGTGGAGGCTGCGTTCCTTCGACGGGAGCGTCCGCCGCGACCGTCCGCGACCCAAAGGGGGTGGCATGTCCGCAGACCAGGGCAGCTCGAAGGTGCTCACGCTCGTCAAGAGCGAATCCGCGCCCGACGTGCTTCACAGTGTCGTTGTCGAGGTTCCGGCCGTCCCGGCCGCGGAAGCCCCGGCCTTCCCCCCGACCTCGGAAGCGATCGACACCCGCACTCTGTCCCGCTCCCTGTTCCTGCGGCTCGCCGCACTCGACGAGAACAGCCCCGAGCGCGCTTACGTCCGGGACACGCTCATCGAGCTCAATCTCCCGCTGGTGCGTTACGCCGCCGCCCGTTTCCGGTCGCGCAACGAACCGATGGAGGACATCGTCCAGGTCGGCACGATCGGCCTGATCAAGGCGATCGACCGCTTCGACTGCGAACGGGGCGTGGAGTTCCCCACGTTCGCGATGCCGACGGTCGTGGGTGAGATCAAGCGGTTCTTCCGGGACACGTCCTGGTCGGTGCGGGTGCCGCGCCGCCTCCAGGAGCTGCGGCTCGCGCTGACCAAGGCCAGCGACGAGCTCTCCCAGAAGCTCGACCGCTCGCCGACCGTCGCCGAACTCGCCGTCGTACTGGGCGTGTCCGAGGAGGACGTGGTCGACGGCCTGGCGGTGGGCAACGCCTACACGGCGTCGTCCCTCGACTCACCGGCCCCCGAGGACGACGGCGGCGAGGGCTCGCTCGCGGACCGCCTCGGCTACGAGGACACGGCGCTGGAGGGCGTCGAGTACCGCGAGTCGCTGAAGCCCCTGCTCGCCAAGCTCCCGCCCCGCGAGCGGCGGATCATCATGCTCCGCTTCTTCGCCAACATGACGCAGTCGCAGATCGGCGAGGAGGTCGGCATCTCGCAGATGCACGTCTCCCGGCTGCTCACGCGGACGCTGTCGCAGCTGCGGGAAGGTCTCATCTCCGACTGAGCCCGGGCGGAGGGCACTCCGGCCGGGACGTCCTCGGTCCGGATCCCCACCGAGGGTTCATAATTGACGACCCGTCAGCCACACTGGCGCGATGCGCCGACGGATGGGTCACGAGTCGATTCGTGGTCGCCGAGGTGCCCTTGGGGGCGCCTCGGCGGCCGTCGTCTGTCTGGGGGCGGTCCTCGCCGCCTGCGGAACCGCCGACGGCGGCGGGGGTCATGTCGCCGTACAGCGGCCCGCGTCGTCCGGCGAGGCGGTGGCGCCCACCGGGGACGTGGAGCTGGTGCCGCTGGAGGGCCACGCGTCCGAAGGGGCGGCGGGGGACGGGAGTTCGGGTCCCGCGCGTTCCGGGGGCGGACGTCCGGGCCCCGCTGACGCCTCGGAGAGTGAGAGTGGCAGCGGTTCGGCCACGTCCGGAACGGTGTCGGGGTCTACGTCCGGGGCCGGGTCCGGGTCCGGGTCCAATGGCGATGGCGATGGCGATGGTCGTACGAGTCCGTCGGCGGGCGGGGGCGGCTCCGGCCGGCCGGGAGACAACCCCGGTTCCGCGGGCGGAAGTTCGGGGGGCGGGCAGCCGAGCGGCGGGGGTGCGGGGAGTCCCGCGAAACCCGAGGAGCCCGGTCCTGCCGTGATCGACGTCGGCGAACCCGAGCGGGCGCCCGCCGACAGACGCTGGTGCGAGAAGGTCACCGTCGCGTTCCACAACACCGGGGGCAGCGCGGTGCGTTCGGGCACGGTGACCTTCGGGACGCACGTCATCGGTGCGCTCGGGATCGACTGGGCGACCGTCGAGTCGACCGAGGAGCTTCCCGCCCCGATCGCTCCGGGCGCGCGGGAGGAGAAGACCTGGACGGTGTGCGTCGACGCCTGGCGCGTACCGCTCGGCATGCATGTCGAGACGCGGGACGTGTCCGTCCGGTGGGACTAGCGCGCCCGACGGCGCCCTTTGCCTACTTGAGCGCGAGCCAGGCGACCACGGCGACGACCGCGACAGCCACGATCACACCGACGATCAGGCCGACACGGGGGCCTCTGGCGGCCGCCTGCTGCTGACGGCTCTGGGGGTCGTCGACGAACGCTCGGAACATCTGGGTGCTACCCGCGGGGTCGTAGTTGCCCTCGGGGCCCTGGGTGTTTGCCATGGGGCAGGACCTTAGCGGGTGCCTCCGGCGGTCCCAAGCGGCGGGTGCCGCCTTCTGGTGGTGCGTGCGCCTTTCTGGTGATTTCCGGCCACGGGTTCCTGGTCGGTCCGGACCCTCGAACCGACCCCTGCACCTCCGCCCGGCACCGGACGGGCCGGAGAGCCGAGGAACCGAAGAGCCGAAGAGCCGGGGAACCGGGGAACCGGGGAACCGGGGAACCGGGGAACCGAAGAGCCGGAGAGCCGGAGAGCCGGAGAGCCGGAGAGCCGGAGAGCCGAGGAGCCGAGAAGAGGGCCCGCTCTCCCCAGCCACGGACCCAAGCCCGGGACCCGCTCACCCCCCACAACCGCCCTCCCCAAGCCCTCACCTGCAAGTTTACGTTCGCCAATACTTGCCTTTGCCAAGGTTTTGCGCCATTGGCCCCCCATTTCATTTGCCTGCAGCAACCAACGGTTCTTATGGTTGCCTGAAGCAACAAACAAGGGAGGTGCGATGGCCGCGCGACGTCAGTACGAGGAGCTGGCCCAGCAGCTCAGTGCCATCGGCGCTGTGAAGCGGGGCCTCGGCCGGGTCCTCCCGCACGAGTGCCCGGCCGGGTCCGCCGCCGTGCTCACGCTCCTCGACCGGCACGGCGAGATGCGGATGAGCCGGCTCGCCGAGCTGCTCGCCATCGACATGTCGGTGACGAGCCGGCACGTGGCGCACGTGGCCGAGTACGGCTGGATCGACCGGTCCCCCGACCCGGCCGACAAGCGCTCGCGCATCCTGCGGCTCACCCCAGCCGGCCGGGACATGCTCGCCGAGCTCTCCGAGCGCTACATGAACGCGCTCGCCCACTACCTGGCGGACTGGTCGGACGACGAGGTCGACCAGCTGGGCGCCCTGCTCGGACGCCTGCGCGCCAGCTTCGGCGACTGCCGGCCCGCCGCACCCCCCGCCGAACAGACCACCCGTACACCCGTATGACGCACCACAAGAAAAGGAAGCCCATGGCTACGACCACACCAGCCGGTGTGCGGGGCTCACACGCCAAGCACGGAGGCGCCGCCTCCGACGGCGCTCCGATGACGCACCGGCAGATCATGGAGGCCCTCTCCGGCCTGCTGCTCGGCATGTTCGTCGCGATCCTGTCGTCGACGATCGTCACCAACGCCCTGCCCGAGATCATCGGCGACCTGGGCGGCGGCCAGTCCGCCTACACCTGGGTCGTCACCGCCGCGCTGCTGTCGATGACGGCGGCCACGCCCCTGTGGGGCAAGCTCGCGGATCTCTACAGCAAGAAGGCGCTCGTCCAGATAGCGCTCGTCATCTACGTCCTGGGATCGGCCGCCGCGGGCCTGTCGCAGAACCCCGGCATGCTGATCGCGTGCCGCGTGGTCCAGGGCATCGGCGTCGGCGGTCTGTCCGCCCTCGCGCAGATCGTCATGGCGGCGATGATCTCCCCGCGTGAGCGCGGCCGGTACTCCGGCTACCTCGGAGCCACGTTCGCGGTCGCGACCGTCGGCGGTCCGCTGCTCGGCGGTGTCATCACCGACACCAGCTGGCTCGGCTGGCGTTGGTGCTTCTACGTCGGTGTGCCCTTCGCGGTCATCGCGCTGATCGTCCTGCAGAAGACCCTGCACCTGCCCGTCGTGAAGCGGGACGTGAAGGTCGACTGGGGCGGCGCGTTCCTCATCTCCGCCGCGGTCTCGCTGCTGCTCGTCTGGGTCACCTTCGCGGGCGACAAGTACGACTGGGTGTCGTGGCAGACGTACGCCATGGTCGGTGGCTCGATCGTGCTCGGACTGCTGTTCGTGCTCGTCGAGTCGAAGGCCAAGGAGCCGATCATCCCGCTGCGGCTCTTCCGCAACCGGACCATCACCCTCTCCTCCATCGCCTCGCTCTTCGTCGGTGTCGCGATGTTCGCGGGCACGGTCTTCTTCAGTCAGTACTTCCAGCTGGCGCGGGACAAGTCCCCGACCATGTCGGGAGTCATGACGATCCCCATGATCGGTGGCCTGTTCATCTCCTCCACCGTCTCCGGGCAGATCATCACCAAGACCGGCAAGTGGAAGGCCTGGCTGGTCAGCGGCGGTGTCCTGATCACCGCGGGCCTCGGTCTGCTGGGCACCATCCGGTACGACACGGACTACTGGCGGGTCGCCGTCTTCATGGCGCTGCTGGGTCTCGGCATCGGCATGATGATGCAGAACCTGGTGCTGTCCACGCAGAACCAGGTGGCCCCGGAGGACCTCGGCGCGGCCAGCTCCACGGTGACCTTCTTCCGCTCCCTCGGCGGCGCGATCGGCGTCTCCGCGCTGGGCGCGGTGATGGCCAACCGGATCACCGACTACGCCAAGGACGGCATCGCCGGACTCGACCCCAAGTACGCGGCCGCGGCCGCCGGTTCGAGCTCCGACAGCAGCATCCCCGACATGGACAAGCTGCCCGCCCCGCTGCGCACGGTCATGGAGAGCGCGTACGGGCACGGCATCGCGGACGTCTTCCTGATCGCGGCGGTTCTGGCACTGCTCGCCCTCCTCGTCACGCTGTTCATCAAGGAGGTCCCGCTGCGTACGTCGGGCGGGCTGGCGCAGGCCGCCGAGGCCCAGGCGGAGGTCACGGCCGTCGCCGAGGCCACCCCGGCGGCTGCGGACGTCTTCCCGGCCGAGGCCGACGAACGTGTCCCGAGCTGGGCCGTCGCGGACACCGGCGCCGGTGACGGCACCGCCCCCCGGCCCGAGGGCACCCAGCGGCTCTCGGCTGTGGCCACCCTGGAGGCCGGCACCGACCGGGGCACGGGGTCCGGCTCCGGCGGCGTCCCGGTCCACGGTTTCGTCCGCGGCGCCGAGAGCGCGCCCGTGCCCCGGGCCGCCGTCACGCTGATCTCCCTCGCGGGCCGTCAGCTGGGCCGCTCGGTCGCACAGGCCGACGGCGCCTACGCGGTGGACGCGCCCGGCACCGGTTCGTACGTGCTGATCGCCTCCGCGGACGGGTTCCAGCCGCAGGCCTCGACGGTCGTCGTGAACGGTGAGCCGCTCGCGTACGACATCCTGCTGAGCGGCACGAGCGGGCTCTCGGGTGCGGTGCGGGCCGCCGACGGCGGGCGGCCGGTCGTGGGCGCGATGGTCATCGTGACCGATGTGCGCGGCGACGTGCTGGCCACCGGGACCACCGGTGAGCAGGGCGAGTTCGCCTTCGCCGAGCTGGTGCCGGGCGCCGTGACCGTCGCGGTGAACGCCGCCGGGCACCGCCCCCGTGCCCTGCCCGTCGAGGTCGGCGGCACCGGCGTCACCCGGATCGAGGTCGAGCTGACCTCCGGCGCACAGCTCCGGGGCGTCGTGCGGGCACCCGCCGGTCCGCTGGGCGACGCCCGGGTCACGCTCGTCGACGCGGCGGGCAACGTGGTCGGCAGCGCCACCACCGGGTCGGACGGGGCGTACGCCTTCGCCGACCTGGACAGCGGGGAGTACACGGTCATCGCGACCGGCTACCCGCCGGTGGCCACGGCACTGACCGTCGGCGGTGGCGGTGGCGGTGTGGACGGCCACGACATCGAACTCGCCCACCCCGGCGAGTAGTCGGGGACCAGTGGTCGACCAGGTGTCGGCCAGTTGTCGAAGACCCCGGCCCGTGGAGCGCGTTCCGAGCGGAGGCGCGCTCCACGGGCCGGTTCCATGGAAAGAGGTTGTGTGCAATGGGACTGACCGCGCGGATCCGTACGCGGGACGGCTGGGCCGTGTCGCACGCGGTCGTCACGGTGACCGACATGACGGGCACCCAGGTGGTGCGCGCCGAGGCGGACGAGGAGGGTGCCGTACGGGACGCGGCCGCGCTGGCGCCCGGCGCGTACACCGTGATCGTCACGGCCGTCGGGTACGCGCCCGCCGCGTCGAGCGCCATCGTCACGGCGAGCGGCCGGGCCGAGATCGGCACCGTGACCCTCGCCCGGCAGGGCGGCACCGAGCTGCCCCCGCCCGGCACCTGGACCGTGGACCCGGCCCACTCCTCCGTGGGCGCCGTCGCCCAGCACCTGGGGATCTCCAGCGTGCACGGCCGGTTCACGCAGTTCGCCGCGTCGATCGGGATCGCCCCCGACGAGGTCGCCAAGTCCCGTGTGGAGGCGGTGATCCGGGCTGACTCGATCGACACGGGCAACGCCATGCGCGACGGCCACCTGAAGTCGCCGGACTTCCTGGACGTCGAGCGCCACCCGGAGATCACGTACGTCTCGAAGGGCCTGACCCCGGCCGCCGGCGCCGACCGCTGGACGGTCCACGGCGAGCTGACCATGCACGGGGTCGTCCGCCCGGTCGACCTGGCGCTGGCCTACCTGGGCACGGGAGCCGACCCCTGGGGCGGGACCCGGGCGGCCTTCCGCGCCACCACGGAGCTGCGCCGGGAGGACTTCGCCATGAACTACAACCAGGTCGTGCAGGCGGGCATCGCGGCCATCGGCACGACGCTGAAGGTCGAGCTGGACATCCAGGCCGTGCAGGGGGAGACACTCCCGCAGGCGTAGGCCCGGCAGGAGCAGGCTCAGCCGTGGCCCAGCGCCTAAGCTGCCCGCATGGCACCGAACATCGCGACGAACACCTCTGTTTCGCTGGACGAGTTGCTGGACTTCGTACGGCCACGGCACCGCGCCGTGCTGCTGACCCGCAGGGCGGACGGCAGCCCGCAGGGGTCGCCGCTGACCTGTGGAGTGGACGACTCGGGCCGCATCGTCGTCTCCACCTACCCGGAGCGCGCCAAGACCCGTAACGCCAAGCGCGACGACCGGGTCAGCCTCATCGTCCTGAGCGACGAGTGGAACGGCCCGTGGGTGCAGGTCGACGGCACGGCCGAGGTGATCGACTCCCCCGAGTCGGTCGAGCCGCTGGTCGAGTACTTCCGGAACATCTCGGGTGAGCACCCGGACTGGGACGAGTACCGGGCGGCCATGCTCAAGCAGGGCAAGTCGATCATCAGGATCACCCCGGCGAAGTGGGGTCCGGTCGCGACGGGCGGCTTCCCGGCCGGGCTCGCCCCGCAGGAGTAGGCCAACAGGAGCGGGCCCGCAGGAGCGGGCCCGGCTCACCCGTCCCCGCGGAGCACCGTCGTCTCGATTCCGGTGATCACCAGGTCAAGGGCGAAGTGGAAGTCCCGCTCGTACATCTCCTCGACGGTGCTGCCCCCGCGGGCCCGCATGATCTCCTTGGACTCCTGGAACACGTCGTCGAGTTCGGGTGCCTCCCTGAGCGTGCTCAGGGACTGCTGGAAGAACTCGTCCGGGCTCATCCCCGCCTCGGCCGAGCGCACCGTGAAGTGGCCCTCGATCGTGCCGAAGCCGTACACGAACTGGAAGACGGCGGAGATGGCCCCCGTCAGCCGGTGCGTGGGCAGCCCCGTCCGGCGGATCACCCGTTGCACGGTGCGCGAGAAGGCGACCGCCCTGGGCCCGATGTTGAGGAACGTCCCGGCGAGCGGCGACGCCCAGGGGTGCCGTACGAGCAGGGCCCGGTAGCCGGAGGCGATCGAGCGGAGCTGGTCCCGCCAGTCCTCGCCGGAGTCAGGGTCGGGCAGCTCCAGTTCGCCGTAGATCGCGTCCAGGGCGAGCTCGAGAAGATCGTCCTTGGTGTCCACGTACCAGTAGACGGACATCGCGGTGACGTTCAGCTCGGCGGCCAGCCGCCGCATGGAGAATCTGGCCAGTCCCTCCGCGTCGAGGAGCCGCACCGTGACCTCGGTGATCCGGTCCCGGTCGAGCGAGGACGGCTGGCCACCCCGGGCGCCGCCGCGCGGCGCCCTGCCGTCCAACCAGACACTGGTCCGCGCCGGGCGCTCGGCCCGGTCGGCTGCCCTCACCATGGCGCACCTTCCTCGTGACTCCCGCAAGGGGCGCCCCCGGAACACCGGGGCCGCCCCGCCCTGATGCTAAGCGGCTTCAGGCCGCCGCCTTCACCGTCACCGCGGAGTCTGCCCCTTCGGCCCGCCGGAGCAACGCGGCGGCCAGCAGTCCGCCGAGGAGTACGGCGACCGCGCCCACCAGCTGGCTGGTCTCCAGGCCGGAGGAGAAGGCGTCCTTGATCCGTGCCCGCTCGCCGGCCGACTCCGCGGAGGCGAGCGCCGCCGGGAGGGACGCCGCGGCGAAGGGGATCAGTGCGGCAAAGCGGGCGTTGAGGACGGCGCCGAGGACCGCCACGCCGAGGCCGTTGCCGAACTCGGCCAGCGTGCCGTTGACGCCCGCGCCGACGCCCGCCTTCTCCGGCGGGATCGCGCTCATGATGGCGTGCGCCATGGCGGGGTTGGCGATCGCGCAGCCGGCGCCGATGAGGAGCAGGCCGAGCAGCGTGCCCGCGTAGCCGCTCGCCGCGAGGGTCGCGATCGACACGAGGCCGCCCGACATGAGCACCATGCCGAGGGCGATCGACACCGGCGTGCCGAGCTTCACGGTGAACTTCGCCGACAGACCGGTGAAGTTGAGGGCCACCACGGTCAGGGCGAGCGGCGCCGTGCGCAGGCCCGCCTCCAACGGCCCGTACCCGAGGACGAACTGGAGGTGCTGGGTCAGCAGGAACAGCGCACCGCCCATGCCGAATGTGATCAGCACAGCGCCGGCGACCGCGCCCGTGAAGCGCCGGTCCCTGAAGAAGTGCAGGTCCAGCATGGGGTGGGGGATCCGGCTCTCCCAGTACGCGAAGAGGGCGAGCACGACGAGCGCCAGGGCCGCCACGGTGAGGACGCGGCCGGAGGTCCAGCCGTGCTCCGGTCCGGTGATGATCGCGTACACGAGGGCGGTCATCCCGGTCGTGGAGAGCAGCGCGCCGAGCAGGTCGGGGCGGTCGCCGCGCGGGTTCCTGGACTCCGGTACGAGGGCGATCACCGCGCCCAGTGCCAGCGCCACCACCGGCAGGTTGACCAGGAAGATCGCGCCCCACCAGTAGTGGTCGAGCATGAACCCGCCGAGCAGTGGCCCGGTGGCGAAGCCGAGGGCGTTGACGGCGCTCCAGATGCCGATGGCCCTCGGCTGCTCGTCGGGCGTGAAGATCTGCATCGCGACGGCGAGCGTGGTGGTGAGCAGGAGCGCGCCTCCGACGCCCATGCCCGCGCGGGCGGCGATCAACTGCCCGGTGGTGTCGGCGAGTCCGGCGGCCAGTGAGCCGATGCCGAACAGGACGAGACCGGCGACCAGCATCTTCTTGCGGCCGTACCGGTCGGCGGCGCTGCCGGCGCTGAGGAGGAGGCCCGACTGCACCAGCGAGTACGCGTTGATCATCCACTGGATGTCCGCGGTGCCCGCCCCCAGTTCCTCGGTGAGGGAGGGGATCGCGACGTTGAGCACGGTGTTGTCGAGCAGCACGGTGAGCTGCGCGAGACAGATGACACCGAGGATCGGCCAGCGCTGGGGATGACCTTGCGAGGTGGGCATGCCATACACCGTAGAACAGTTCCTGTACGGCGTACAACACGAGGAGGGGGCGGTGGCCGGGGCACCGCGCCCCGGTCACCGCCCCGCTGCCACCGCCCTCGACGAGCTAGCTCGTCGGCTGTGTCAGGTCGTAGAAGGTGGACGAACCCACCGTCACCTCCTTGAAGTTCTCCTGCACCCATTCGCTGATCTGGGATCCGGTGCCGGAGCTGCTGCCGCCACCGCCGCCCATGGAGCCGGAGGAGATGAAGTAGTGGATCTTCCCGTCCGCCACGTACTGCTTGAACTGGGCCAGCGTCGGCGACGGGTCGCTGCCGTTGAAGCCGCCGATCGCCATCACCGGGTCACCGGTGGAGAGCTGGTAGCTCGCCGCGTTCTGCGCGCCGATGGCCGCCGCGGCCCAGGTGTAGTCCCCGGAGTTCTTCTCCAGGAGCGCCTTGGCCTCGGAGCTGACCGTGGCACCGTTGAGCAGGCCGCCCATACCGCCGCCGCCCATGCCACCGCCGTCGCCGGTGCCGCCGCCCCGCTGGGTCCGGCCGTTCTGACCGTTCTGACCCGTCTGGCCGTTGCCGTTCTGCTGGTTCTGGCCGTTGCCGTTCGGCACACCGCCGGTGGGAGGCTGGCCCGTGCCGCCGCCCTGCTGGTTCTGCCCGGTGCCGCCCTGCTGGTTCTGACCCGGCATACCTCCGCCGCCGGGGCCGCCGCCCATGCCGCCACCGCCGCCGCCAGGACCACCGCGACCGCCCGAGACGGCGGGACCGGCCGTGACGATCGACCCGGTGTGCCCCTCGTTCAGTGTGGTGAGGGTGTACGCCGTCGGACCCGCGAGGGCCGCGACGAAGCTGAGCCCCACGACCGCGAGGGCGAGCCGGCGTCCGAGCCGCGAGACGAAGACCAGGCCGAGCGCGGCGACCAGGCCGCCGACCAGGACCAGCCACTTCAGCCAGGGCAGGTAGTCGGAGGAACGGTTCAGGAGGACGTACCCCCAGGCCGCGGTGGCCGTCATCCCGGCGGCCAGGGTGAGCGAGACCCACATCCGGCCGCGCTCCTCCCACAGCACACTCGCGCCCATGCCGATCACGGCGGCGACGTACGGGGCGAGAGCCACGGTGTAGTACTCGTGGAAGATGCCCTGCATGAAGCTGAAGATCACCATGGTGATCAGCAGCGAGCCGCCCCAGGCGAGGAACGCGGCACGGGCCGTGTCCGTCCGCTTCGCCTTCCGGGTGAGGACGATGCCCGCGGCGAGCACGATCAGCGCGGCCGGGATCAGCCAGGAGATCTGACCGCCGATGGACGAGCTGAACATCCGGTCCCAGCCGGTCTCGCCCCAGCCGCCGCCCCCGCCGCCTCCGACGCTGCCGGTCTCCTCGCCGTTGATCCGGCCGAGTCCGTTGTAGCCGAAGGTCAGTTCAAGGAAGGAGTTGTTCTGCGAGCCGCCGATGTACGGGCGGGAGGACGCGGGCCACAGTTCGACGATCGCCACCCACCAGCCGCCCGCGACGATCATCGACAGGCCGGCGAGGAGGACCTGGCCGATGCGCCTGCGCAGGGTCGTCGGCGCGAAGATCACGTAGATGAGTGCGAGCGGCGGCAGGATCAGGAAGGCCTGGAGGGTCTTCACCAGGAAGGCGAGACCGACCGCGGCGCCCGCCCACACCAGCCACTTCGTCTGTGCCTTCTCCATGGCGCGCAGCACGCAGTAGACCGTGACGGCCATCAGGAGCGCGAGGGCCGCGTCCGGGTTGTTGAAGCGGAACATCAGCGCGGCGACCGGCGTGAGCGCGAAGACCGCCATCGTGATGAAGCCGGCCGTGGCGTTGAACCGGCGGCGCACGGCCCCGTACAGCACTCCGGCCGTCGCGACCGCCATGAGCACCTGCGGGAACAGGATCGCGAAGGAGTTCAGGCCGAACAGCCGCACCGAGAGCGCCATCGGCCACAGCGAGGCCGGGGGCTTGTCGACGGTGATGGCGTTGGCCGAGTCGAGCGAGCCGAAGAAGAAGGCCTTCCAGGACTGGCTGCCGGCCTGGACGGCCGCGGAGTAGAAGGAGTTGGCGTACCCGGAGGCCGTGAGGTTCCAGGTGTAGAGCGCGCCGATCAGCAGCAGCGTGCCGAGGAACGCGGGACGCGTCCAGCGGTGGTCCTCGGGCCGCCCGCGCCACAGGCGGCGCACGAAGGGCTGCTGAGGGCTGCCGTCCTCGGGGGCGGCCGGCGGAGCAACCACGGGCTCCTGTACGGCGGTTGCCCCGGCCGGGCCCGTCTCGCCCGGCGGTCCCCAGGAGGGGTTCGCGCCCCCGGAGGGGCCGGCACCTCCCGTGTGGGTCGTGTCGTGCTGAGTCGTCGTCATCGCGCGTTCCTCGGATCGTGATCGTTCGGGCGCACCGGCTGAAGCCGCATGGTCGCGTCCCCCCAGGTCTGGTGGTCGAGCGGAGTGTGGGCCGTGTCGTACGGAGCGGACGTCGGGCCGTACGCGGACGTCCGGCCGCGGGGCGCGGCGGACGTCGTGCTGTACGGGGACCGCGGGGCCGTCGCGTGGACGGGCGAGGCGGGTCCGGCCGGCCCGTGCGGCACGGCGGGCGTGTGAGAGGCGACGACGGTCGACGGTGACTCGTCGTGCCGGTCCGGGAACACCCAGGCCCGGAAGAGCAGGAACCGCAGCACGGTCGCCGCGAGGTTGGCGACGATCAGGACCGCCAGCTCGGTGGAGTGCGCCGGTTCGGCCGTCGCCGCGTTCAGGGCGGCGAGCGAGCCGCTGGTGAGGGCGAGTCCGATGCCGAAGACGACCAGGCCCTGCGCCTGGTGCCGCACCGCCCCGCTCCGGCCGCGTACGCCGAAGGTCAGGCGCCGGTTGGCCGCGGTGTTGGCGACCGCCGAGACGAGCAGGGCGAGCGCGTTGGCGACCTGCGACCCCGAGACCGTACGGAAGCCGCTGTAGAGCAGCAGATAGAACAGCGTGGACAGCGCGCCCACGACGCAGAACCCGACGAGTTGACGGGCGAGGCCCTTCGGTACGCCGCTGATCTCACGGTCGCGCGGATCGTCGCCGAACGGCCGGGCGAGCCGGTCCAGTGCCAGCGAGCCGGTGGCGAGAGCGCGTCCCACGCGCCACACGCCCTTCAGGTCGTCGGTCGCGGTCTTCACGATGTGCACCGTCGAGTCCGGGTCGTCGACCCAGTCGACCGGCACCTCGTGGATGCGCAGTCCGGCCCGCTCGGCGAGGACCAGCATCTCGGTGTCGAAGAACCATCCGGTGTCCTCGACGAGCGGCAGCAGCACCTGCGCGACATCGCGCCGGATCGCCTTGAAACCGCACTGCGCGTCGGAGAACCGGGCCTGCAGCGAGCCGCGCAGGATCAGGTTGTACGTCCGGGAGATGAACTCCCGCTTGGCGCCCCGCACCACCCGCGAGCTCCGGGCGAGCCGCGAGCCGATCGCCAGGTCCGAGTGACCGGAGATCAGCGGGGCGACCAGCGGGAGAAGCGCGTTGAGGTCGGTGGAGAGGTCGACGTCCATGTAGGCGAGGACCGGGGCGTCCGAGGCGGACCAGACGGTGCGCAGCGCCCTGCCGCGCCCCTTCTGCTCCAGCCGGAACGACCTGACCTCGGGGACCTCCGCCTCCAGCCGCGCCGCCACCAGCGGAGTGGTGTCGGTGGACGCGTTGTCCGCGATCGTGATGCGGAACGCGTACGGGAAGGTGCGGGCCAGGTGCTCGTGCAGTCTGAGCACACACGGCTGGAGGTCCTTCTCCTCGTTGTAGACGGGGATCACTACGTCCAGGACAGGCGTACCGGCATGTCCGGCCGGGAGGTGCTCCCGCGCCGGCAAGTTGCCGGGAGAAGGTTCGGTTCGCATGACAACGACTGTCGTCAAGCGCCCTGTTGCACCCATGTGGTCGTGCTGTGCTGTGCCTGTGAGTACGGTTGTGAATTCGTTGAGGAAATGAACGCCTCATGAGAATGGGGCTCCTGCGGTGCCAGCGCGGGCAGATGCACGGTGAAGACCGTGCGCCCGGGCACGCTGTCGACGGTCACGGCACCGTCGTGCGCGGCCACGACCGCCTGCACGATGGCGAGCCCGAGCCCGGTGGACCCCGAAGCACGCGAACGCGACGAGTCGCCTCGCGCGAACCGTTCGAAGACGTGCGGCAGCAGGTCGGGCGGAATGCCCTGCCCGTCGTCCTGGACGTCCACACACACCCACGGTCCCTCGCGGCGCACGCGCGCGGTCACCGTCGTACCCGGTGGGGTATGCGTACGCGCGTTCGCGAACAGGTTCACCATGACCTGCTGCACGCGGGCGGCGTCCGCCATCACCAGCGCGGGCTCGTCGGGCAGTTCCAGGCGCCACACGTGCTCCCGCCCCGCGGCACGGGCGTCGCTCACGGCGTCCACGACCAGCGGGGAGAGATCGGTGTGCTCGTAACTCAGCGGCCGTCCGGCGTCGAGACGCGCGAGCAGCAGCAGGTCCTCGACGAGGCCCGTCATCCGCCCGGCCTCGGACTCGATCCGGCCCAGCGCGTGCCGGGTGTCGGGCCCGGTCTCCTCACGTCCGCGTCTGGTCAGCTCGGCGTACCCGCGGATGGACGCCAGCGGGGTACGCAGCTCATGGCTGGCGTCCGCCACGAACTGCCGTACCCTCGTCTCGCTCTCCTGGCGGGCGTGCAGGGCGCCGTGGACGTGGTCGAGCATGCGGTTGAGGGCGGCCCCGACCTGCCCGACCTCGGTGTGCGGGTCGGTCTCGGACTCGGGAACACGCTCGTTGAGCGTCACCTCGCCCGTGTGCAGGGGCAGTTCGGAGACGCGGGTGGCGGTGGAGGCGACTCTGCGGAGAGGGCGGAGGGCGACGCTCACGATGGTGGCTCCGGCGAGCGAGGCCGCGACGAGACCGGCGGCCGTGACGCTGACCTCGACGATGACGAGGGTGCTGAGCGTGTTGGTGACGTCCTCGGTGGGCAGGCCCACGTAGAACGAGCCGTCGTTGCCGTCCATGAACTGGACGTGGTACTCGCCGAGGCCGGGCAGCTCGACGGTGTGCGGCTTGCCATCGCGCGGCACCTTCGCAAGGGCGGCCTGCTGCGCCGCGGTGAGCGACTCGTCGACGACGTCGGAGAATCCGTCGTCGCCCTCGGACTTGATGCCGACCTTGGCCTCGGTGATGCTGCCGTTCTTGAGCTCCGCCGCGACCGTGCCGACGGGCTGCGGGCCCTGCTTGACGAAGTCCGACAACGTCCGCTGCTTCTTACTGCCGTCGAGACCGGCCGGGAGACCACCCGGCTTCTCGGGCCCGCCGGCCGCCCGCATGGCCGCTTCCCCCAACGAGGTGTCCAACTGCTTGTACAGATGCGAGCTGAGCGCGATGGTCGTCACCGTGCCGATCACCGCGCACACCACCGCGATGAGCGCGACGGACGCGACGACGAGCCGCGTCCGCAGCGTCCGAGGCTGTCGGCGCCGCTGCCTCCGCAGCTGTCGTCGCCCGCTCACGACGTCGCGGGCTTGATCAGGTACCCGGCGCCGCGCCGCGTGTGGATCATCGGCTCACGGCCGGCGTCGATCTTGCGGCGCAGGTACGAGATGTAGAGCTCGACGACGTTGGCCTGCCCGCCGAAGTCGTACGACCACACACGGTCGAGGATCTGCGCCTTGCTGAGCACCCGGCGCGGATTGCGCATCAGGAACCGCAGCAGCTCGAACTCGGTCGCGGTGAGGTGGATGCCGTCCCCGGCGCGCGCCACCTCGTGGCTGTCCTCGTCCAGGGTGAGGTCACCGACGACGAGGACGGAGTCGGAGCGCCGGTCGGCGGCACCGGAACGGCGGATGAGGCCGCGCAGCCGCGCCACGACCTCTTCGAGGCTGAAGGGCTTGGTGACGTAGTCGTCGCCGCCGGCGGTGAGCCCGGCGATCCGGTCCTCGACCGCGTCCTTCGCGGTCAGGAAGAGGATGGGCACGTCGGGCAGGTCGCGGCGCAGCCGGCCGAGGACGGTCAGCCCGTCCATGTCGGGCAGCATCATGTCGAGGACGACGGCGTCGGGCCGGAACTCGCGCGCGGTCTGCACCGCACCGGTCCCGTCACCCGCGCTGCGGATCTGCCACCCTTCGTAGCGAAGGGCCATGGACAGCAGCTCGGTGATCGAGAGCTCGTCGTCCACCACAAGCACGCGGACGGGGCTCCCGTCCGGCCTCAGCAGTTCGGTGCGCCCCTGGGGCGAGGTCGTGGTCATAGCGCACACACTGCTGGGCCGCTCTGAGAGCACGCTTTCCGGAAGCTGTGAATACCCTGAGAAACGCACAGGGACCTCTCAGGGAACCCCCTGGCGGTTCCTTGCCTCCGCGGACGGCGGTGGGGAGGATCCGTCCGCCGCCGGTCAGAGTGATCAGAGGACGGCCGCCTCACCAGGCGACTCAAGGCACCGACCGCCAGGAGTACGGCTCCGGCGTGACCGCCGACGGCCGGGTGTACCTCGTAGTAAGTCGGCCGCTCCTGAACAGGTCGAACGTCGGCGACCGGGTCCTGGAAGCCGAGCTCACCCCACGCGCCGTCGCCTCACAGCCCGAACAACCGCGCCCCGTTGTCGTGACAGACCGCCCGCAGCCACTCGTCCCCCAGCCCGAGCCGCTCCAGCGCCCGCAGCTGATGGACGTACGGATAGGGGATGTTGGGGAAGTCGGTGCCGAGCAGGACCCGATCGCCGACGCCGGAGAGGCGGGGGAGCGCCCGCCGGGGAAACGGCGCGAGCCCCTCACTGAAGTCGGTGAACGCCATCGTCGTGTCCAGCCGCACCTCGCCGTACCGCTCGGCCAGGCCGAGGAAGTCCTCGTACTCCGGCATGCCCATGTGCGCGATCACCAGCTGCAGCCGCGGATGCCGCGCGAGCACCCGCCCGACCGGCTCCGGCCCGGTGTGCTTGCCGGGCGAGGGCCCTGAACCGCAGTGGATCACCACGGGGACCCCTGCCTCGGCGAGCAGCCCCCAGGCCGGATCGAGCAGTTCGTCGGCCGGGTCGTACGCGCCCACCTGGACGTGCGCCTTGAAGACCCGGGCCCCCTCCTCCACCGCCTTTCGCACGTACGCCGCCACACCGGGCTCGGGGAACAGCGTCGCCGTGTGAAGGCAGTCGGGGGTCCGCCGGGCGAAGTCGACGGCCCATTGGTTCAGCCACTCGGCCATGCCCGGCTTGTGCGGGTAGAGCATGGCGGTGAACGCCCGCACGCCGAACTCCCGCAGCAGGCCGATCCGTTCGCTCTCCTCGGCCCGGTAGGTGATGGGCCACTCGACACCGCCGGTGAGGGGCCCGACCCCGTCGAAGTACGCCCAGACCTTCTTCAGGACCGACTCGGGCATGAAGTGGGTGTGGACGTCGACGAGCCCGGGCAGGCCAAGCCCTTCCCAGAACCGCCGTACGTCGTCGGCCTCGACCTCCGCCTCGCCCTCCCGCCCCTGCACCCGGTCAGCCATGCCCACGCTCGTGCCCGATGGATGGATCACTCATGCCGCCCACTCTCGTCCCCACCGCCACGGCAAGTCCAGGGCGTCTCCCTGAGGCCCCGGAGCGGCTCGATCGCTCGACCCTCGTCCGGCGCCCCGCCCCGCTTCACCTTCCCTGCCCCTCCCGGCCCTCTCCCGCAGAAAGCATTCAGAAGAGTCCGGCCTGAACCCCGCCCAACTCCCGCACAGGCACGGTGATTTCCCCCAGTCCACCGCGCTCACCCCGGTCGCCCCGCTCTTCCCCGCCGGACCCGCCCGCCGTGGTCAGTTCCCACCCGGTCATGAGCCGGGTATCGAGCACGACGACCCCCCGCCCGGTCCGAAGGTGCAGGTCGGGCCCGGCGGCGGCGACCAGCTCCCCGCTCACGACACCACCCGGGACAAGCTCGCCGACCACGGCGACGGCCGCCGGCAGCCCGCCGAGCCCGAACACCTCCGCGTGATCGACAGCCTCGAACGGCATCCGCTCCAAGGCCTCCGGCCACCCGTGGAGCCCCACGGCCCGCGCGTGCAACTCCCGGACCTCCGCCTCCCGTACCCCCGCCTCCGGCAGCGCACTCCGTACGCCCCGCTTGGCGTCGTACGCGATCCGGTCCGGCACTCCCAACGCCGTACGCAGCAACTCCTCACTGCGCCGGGCGGCCATCAGGGGCCCCCGCCCCAGCCAGGTGAAGACGACGGCTCCCTGCTCCAGCAGCCGCGCCGACCCACGCTCGACGGCGGTGATCCCGACCTTGACCATCCCGGGTCCGAACCAGGCCAGATAGACGGAGTAGGGCCTTGGATCGTCGGCGATGGTGTCCGCGGCAACGGAATGCGCCCGGTCCAGCCGGGAACACTCCTCGCACCGGGCACCGACACTCCGCCCGGAGACGGCAGCCGCGACAGGGCAGCTGTGCCCACGTGCCCCGACACACGTCCGTTCGCCCTCGCCCACGACGGCGAACGCGACCCTCTTCCCCCACGGCAACGCACTGCGACGCCCCCCGTCCCACGTCAGCACGGGCTCCCGCCCGTCCCACCGAAGCCCCTTGCACTTCCATACGTGTGCCATCACTCACGAGAGTAGAGGCCGGCACTGACAACAGGGCGAGGACTGTCCACCGTCGCCCCCGCCCCCTACGCGGCGCCTGTCGCCGTCCCTGTCCCTGTCCCTGTCCTTGTCGCCGTCGCCGTTGCCGCCGCCGCGGAACGATGCCCCCGCCCGGCCAGTCGGCACCCGACGCATCCGGGATGACCGAGCCGCGCGGCACCATCCCGCACCCGCCAGCCCCGCTCGGCGACCGGCCGGATCCCGGGCGGCTTGCCCCACCCCGCCAGATGCAGTCCCCAGGTCACCAGGGCACTCAGCGCCACGACCCCGAGTCCCAGCCCGATCCCGGCCGCGGACCCCAGACACATCCCCGCCCCGGCCACCGACGTCCCCGCCGCGGCTGTCGCGAATCCGGTCCACCCGGCGAGGGTGTGCCCTTCGTCGTGGTGATGCTCGCTCATGTCCAGCCTCCCGACCGCCGACAGTAAATCCTCTTAGCAAGTAAGGAATTTACCTCACGAACTAAGGGAATGGCCACGGGTGGACAGAAGAAGTAGGGAGACGGTTGTCACGACGGCGGCGAGGAGGCGGAGGAGGAGGGCGACGCAGGCAGGACGCCCGGCACCAGGAAGACTGGCCACGGCAGAGGGAGAGCCGCAGAAGGCCGGACGGCAGGATGGGCTGTGCGGAAGGCCGACGCCGGGACCACCGGTGCGAGGAAGACCGATACGGGGAAGTGCGATGCCGGAATGACGGACAGCGAGGGCGCCGGAATGGCGGACAGCGAGAAGGCGGACGTCCACGAGCCGGACGACGGGGCGAGCGGCACCCCCCGCCCCCCGGCCACGCCGACGGAGACCCTGTCGGCGATGGACCACGTCATCGCCACCAGCATGGTCGCCCAGCAGGAGATGGCGCAGCGCCTGAACCTGAACGTCTCCGACCTGACCTGCTTCGGCTACGTCCTGGAGGCCGGCGAGGAACTCCTCACCGCGGGCGAACTGGCGAGCCGCCTCCACGTCACGACGGGCGCGATGACCGGCATCGTCAACCGCCTGGAACGCGCGGGCTACGTGACGCGTCGCCCGGACCCGGCCGACCGCCGCCGCGTACGCATCGCGGCGATGCCCGCCGCGGTCGCCCGCGTCACCGCTCTCTACGGCCCCTACTACGCCCGCCTGGCCGAGCAGTTCGGCGCCTACTCCCCCGCGGAGATCGCGGTCCTGAACGACTGGTTCACCAGGACGGGCAAGCTGATGACCGACTACCTGGACGAGGTCCGCCAGAACCCGTCACGGTGAGCACGGCACAGGGCATCACATCGACTTCGGCGCGGGCCCTCGCGACCTAGCGGCAACCACCGGGCGGGCACGGGTTGTAGCAGCCACCGGGCGGGCAGCCGCCCTGATCCCCAGGGGAGTAGTCCTCCTCACCGCTACCGCCACCCCCGCCACTGCCGTCGCCGCTGTCATCGCCGCTGCCGTCGCCGCTGCTGTCGTTCTCGGGCGATCCTACGTCGGGCTCGACGTAGGCCGGGTCGTTGGTGGGGTCCTTGTAGAGCCCCTTGGACGACGGACACGCCTCGCCCTTCTCCACGGCATGCAGGGTGACATCTGGTTCGTGCTCCAGGGCAGTCCCGGCCTTGACACTCTGGAAGCACACTTTCCAGTTCGCGTAGTCACCGGTTTCGTTGTTCGTGTCGTGGGCCGCCTCGTCCTCGTAAGCGGCCTTGAGGGCAACCTCACCGACGGCATCTTCCAGCTCCACCACCGCCTCGGAGTACGGGGTGCCCTTCACGTTCGGCATCCTGGGCCAGGGAACGCGTTGACCATCCTTCTTCGGGCACGGTGACCCGTCCGGCACGGCAGCGAAGACGACATCGCTCAAGGTCGCCTTCTCGAAGCACACCGTCCAGTCCCCGCGCGGGGCCTCGTCCTGGTCGCTGGCGTCGTGGATCCCCACGCTCAGCCCCGCCCGCCGGGCCTGCTCCACCGCACTGTCGACGCTCTCCCCGATCTGGCTCCCGGCCGGTCTCGGAGCGGCCGTGACGGTGACCGTCGCGTTCGGCGCCGCCGACTCGTCCTCACAGTCGTCACCACAAGATGCGAGCAGCAGCAGGAGCAGCACCACAGCCAAGACGGCCACGCCGCCGAACCATCCCTTTTCCCCTCTGGTCATTGCCAATGCAGTGATACCCCCCTCGGTTCACACGGGCGCCCCCGTAGACGCGTCGGGAGTGCAGAACTGCTGTCGACCCGACGGAACCCCCGCCGGAAGAACAGCGTGAGCACGTCGGCTTCAGCGGCGGCCGGCGCGTGATGATCCGCGCGTATCGGGTTCTATCGGAATGAGAGGGGTGACGGCAACGGATGGGACGAAAGACGACGACCTGAACACATGCCGCATCGCCGGGCGATCCACGGTTGCCGTCAGCCCCTGCCGCCAACGCAAAAACCAGAGGCCCCGTGGATTCCTCCACGGGGCCTCTGGTCTGCTGTGCACTCGGCAGGATTCGAACCTGCAACCTTCTGATCCGTAGGCGGGTGCGCCACCCACGAACGATCAGTGAGCGGTGACTCAGACAGGAGGCCGAGTACCGTTCCGAACCTCGCCACATCCGCCGACGTCCGCAGTTGTGCGCCCCTGTTGATGTCACCGGCTGATGTCAGGCAATCGTCGGCTCAACTGGCCTCAGGGTCGGGTCACGAGGACCCCGGGTACTCCCCACATGCTTTCCAACTCTGCTGGTTACCGTTCCTGGTGGTTCAGACCCGTTCAGATCCTGGGTGTTGCCTTCTGCTGACGCGGCCGTGAACGAGTGTGAACTTCTGCGGATGAGACCGCCGTTGAGACTGAACGACAGTGTCAGCGAGCCTGCCGCGTCCGCGGTATGAACGTGCAGGTGGAGAGGAGTTCAAGCTTCAGAATTCCCGCAGCCCTGGGGTCCATTGTCAAAGGACTCGACGAGGATCCCGCAGCGAATGAGCTACGCAGAGAGACGAAGCGCGCTCGCGCAATATGCGATTACATTTGCACCCTCACAGAAGATCAGGCCTTCGATATGCACGAAAGATTCACGGGAACGTATAGAGGGTCCCTCTTTGGGGCGTGGTTCTCCCCATAGTTTGAGACACTAGATGCCTCCGTCTTAGACGTTGTACGGATCTCGACTGTTGGCTACCCATTCCCCTTCGCTCATACGCTGCTGGATTTCCTCGTCCAATTCCATGTCGCTGGGGAGGGTGGTAGTGAACGTGATATGCGCCTCAAGAATCTGTTGGCGGCCGAGGTTCAAGGATTCTGAAAGGTCTGTGTGAAATAGAGTAGCCTCACGCAACTTGGCGCCCCAGAGGTTGGTTCCAGTGAGCCTCGCATTGCTCAGGTAGGCGCCCTCCAAATCTGTCCTGTATAGGTAGGCTGCCTCAAGGTCGGCGTCCTCTAGGTGCGCTCCAGTGGCCTGCGCCAGTTGCAAGTTTGCCTGGGATAGGTCTGTGGACCTCATATCCCACCTTGTGAGGTCGCCGCTCTCAAGCTGGACTCCTCGCAATTTTGCGCCTATTAGGCTGACTGGAATCCCCTTTGTATTTTCAGGTCTTCTGGTGAGAACAGTGATTGCAGCTTGCACCTCCTCCGTAATTCGTTCATTTGGCGGCACATCGTTGCCAACCTCCTCGACCTTCGTAGATGAATGACTTCGCACAAATGCCGCTAGTACTTCAATTACGGTCTTAGCGTCGCGCTTACTGTCATTCATGATCCGTTCAAGGGAGTAGATGCCCCCTAGTCGTTCGGCCAAGTTGGCAGATCCTAGAAGTTTGATCGCCTCGACATACCGGTCTGTGACCTGCCCCTCACGCGTGATGTCCGCTTGCTCGCGATCCTTTTTCTGTGTATGCGCGAACTGTTCCTGTGCGTGCTCGAATTGATGTTGAGAAAGTTTGAATTGTTCTTGCGTTTGCGTGAATTGTTCTCGTGCCAGCCTATGATTTCGGCTGGTGTACCAGAGGCCGATAGCAGTCACTACGCCTGCACCCAACGCCACCATCATCGTGCGGAAGCCCGTGATCACGACGCCGTCGGCTGGTTGCAGATCACGCTTTCGAAGGTGTGGCCGATCGAAGTACCAGGGTCCCTTCCAGAGGAGCCACCCGTATCCCAAGACTCCGATCAGGGCAACCAGGGCGACCAGTACGGTTCGAAGGATCTTGAACACCCGTTTCATGGCAGACATCTTGCTCCGTTCGGCAGGGTGCTGAGTGCGAGTAGTCGAAGTCGGGTACGCCTGAGATTTGCTGCCTCAGCAGGGCGGAGACAGGAGCGCAGGCCCGGCCGGCGCCCGTGCCGCGCGCGGTGAGCGGAGCGAGCCGCCTTGATGACGTAGGGATAGCCTGATCGACTGGGGTGGTGACGGCTTTCAAGAGCGTTACGCCACCCGCCCCCACAGTGCACTTGACCTGGCCAAACGCAGCGGACGCCCCTCACAGCGCCCCCACTGGCCCACAGATGGCCCACGGGGTGGCGCGCCCCATCACTCTTCCCAACTGTCCACGTGGCCATACGGGGGTGTTCGTTGAGGTTCACGGACCAGGTCAGCGGAGGCGCGCGTACGGACGCGCACGGTCTCGGCCGTCGGCGCAGTGGACAAAGAAGCAGGACAACAAGCGGTGTTGAAAGTGATGCAGAAGATGGGGTGCTAGGGGGCGTCACGGCCGGGATGACCAGCATGTCGACGGTGGCTGTCGGGGCTCGGGACGGCAGGAGTGCGCTCGGTAAGGCAAGAGAGCATGCTCGCAGGGCTGGACTCACGGTCCGTCAGCTCCGGTGCTACAGGGACCGTATGGGGTGAATCACATGGCAAGGTTCGTAGTGCTTGCACTGCATACGGGAGTACCGTGCAGCCATGGAACCCTTCAATAGATGGACACGAGTGGCGATCGACGTCACCCGCTACGTGTGTGACCGTCACACGGCCGATCCGAACTTTGAGTTCTACGGCTTCCAAGCCGCCGATGACCTCAAGTACGGGCCCGGCAGCATCTACCCTGTGCTGCGCCGACTGGAGCGTGCTGGCTGGCTGCTGCGCCGGGACGAGCAGGAGACCGAGCAACGCGACGTCGGGCGGCCTGCCAGGACCTACTACCGCGTCAACCCCGACAACCTTGGGGCGATCCGCCAACGTGTCGCTGAACTCGACGCCCGCAACCGTTCAGCGAAGCGGACACCGAGCTTCGCGCTCCGCCCGCTCCCGGCGACTAGCACGACCACGTACCCCGGGGGCGACGATGAATCGTGATACTGACAGCGCCTATTCCGCAGTTGCCGGGTGGGATGAGCTGACACCTCGTGCCAGGAACATCCACCGGGTTATGAGTGGCACGGCATTCTCGGTGTTCGTCGTACTCTTTACCCTGGCTCCTCTATTAAAGTTTCAGGCTGCGGTATCGGCACCCACCCTGACCATCTTGGTCGTTGCGGCGGGCGTGGGCGCGTTCTTCCTTGGGATGTTACTGACGGAACTTACGGTAGCGATCATCGTTGTCAGGAACTGGGCCGCGCCGCTCATGATGTTGGCGGGCATGATGATGTTGGCCGGCCTGGCTGTTCCTTTCCCATCGAGGGCGCGGCGCGCGTGGCTGTACGAGGTGCTGGAGGCGTTCAGGATCCGCAAGGAGCACAAAGCCAACTGGTTCAAAGTGCTGGGGAGCTTCGTGGCCACTTGGCCTGCGGATCTCCTGGACGAGTGGAAGGACCAACTTTCCCGTAGTCCCAGAGACTTCGACCTTGCACAGGCCGAAGTTTCCGCAGAATCCGAGGTGCCCCGTGGCTACTGGAAGCGGCACCGCTCCGAGATCCTGTGGGGCGCCGTATTCGCCATTCTGGCCGCGCTCGGGTACGAGATGCTCACCGAGTGGATTCACCATCACGGCTACCGGTGGCTGTGGGAGCTAAATCATTGAGTCGCGGAATCACCAGGCATAGGGCCGCCCCTGGGAAGTGGGCGGCCCTTTTGGCATTTGGTACGGCGTCACCAGTGCTGGTTGAGGGGGTGCCGGATACGGTGAACCTACTGGGGGATTACGCCCACACGCTTTCCAACTCTGCTGGTTGCCGTTCCTGGTAGTTCAGATCCTACGTGTCGCATTCTGTCGGCACGGCCGTGAACGGCCGCGAACCTCCACGGATGAGACTGCCGTTGAGACTGAGCGACAGCATTGAGGGCGCCACCACGTTGTGCCAGAAGCCCATGCGCGCTCCTTGATGCGTACTACGGGCGGGGAGGTCGCCGAGGGCTGTCGGGCTGGTCACCCGGGTGCCTGCGGTCGGTGAAGACTGGCTGCGGTCGCGGTGGTTGCTGTACTTCGCTGCTGTGCAGAGAGCAGCCTCTTCACGCCAGTTCTCCGGGCTTCGGCATACCCCCCCCGTGTCACAGGTCAACTCGGGGAGCCCAGGTCAGGGGGATGCGCGGGTGCCAACTATCAGAGTAGGTCGACCTCGCACGGCCCAAGCTGCAGTAAGGAATTTCACGTGCGCAAGCGACCAGTCATGTCCATACTGTTGCATCCCGAAACTTACGGAGATGCAAGTGGACCTGAGCGCCGAAGTATACGCCTGCTGCGAAATTCCCTGGGCCGCAACTACGATTGAAAGCAACTACTACTCAGCGCAGGTAAACACTCACTTTGGAAATGAGCACGTTCCTGCAATTGTCGCCATGACAACAATGTCCCCCGGGACCGGATTCGGTGTTGGCGTCAACCCTCGCGCTTACGAAGGGACGGTTTCGCTATTCGGCGACGACAAGCCAGCATGGACCGACAGGGCTACTTTTTGTTCCCCTGACGCACTACCGCCTCGAACCAGCGTCAGCCTTAAGTTCATCCTTCCGGACTGGACCAACCTCTACCTTCCAGATGAGAATGGTCAACCAGTAGCCAATCGACCCATCTTTGAAGACTTCTACGACTGCATTCTATTTGCCATCAATCAGGCACTTTTTAGTGTCACCGAGGATGGACCGTTTCTCGTTGGCCCAATCTCGCACGGAGATCTTATTGGTGATGGACTCGTGCGCATAAATCCAGCAGTTTCAAACGAGCCTTTCTATGTGCGCCTCCCGGCCGCAAGTCCACTCGGGTCCTATTCCTCAGGTCGTGAAGGTCACCCCGCCCAATCAGCCAAAGCTGGTCTGGATATGACCCACTATCAACTTAGCTCCTCCGTCACCACGCGCAGACTGTTTTCCTGGATGCGGCGGTCGGTACTTCGCGCCCACCGCAGAGAGTGGGCTGAAGCCATCGTTGCGCAACAGGCCGCGCTGGAAGACTGGATGCATTACTTGGTTATCGGCATAGCGGCAGATCATGGATATACGAGCACAGAGTTCACCTCAGCCGGGTTCGAAGACAAAAACGCGGCAGAAACTTTCGGAATTCTATCCTCACACCTGGGCGGCGATCCCACCGCCGCATCAAATGCCCAAAAGACTGTATGGAGGAACCGAAATTCGGTTGTCCATCGCGGCGAACGAGCGACAGAAGCTCTTTTCGAAGAAGCTCACAATGCCGCTCTTTTTCTGCAGGATTGGAGCAAAGAGAGGCTACTGATCCCCGACATCGCGAGACGCCATCCCCTCACCTCATGGATTCTTCATCACGAAGACGCTCCTCTGCCTACATCAACCAAGCGCGCTATATTCGACCTCCTCAAGCAAACAGCCCCGGTTTCGTTGCAAATGGTCAACGATCAGCGACCATTGACTGCCTTTCCTTCTCGAAATATCCGCCGCCCGTCTGAATGCTGGGGAAAGAACGGGAAGGTGCCGCGCCCCTTTGGGTAAAATGGAGACGTTTTCACACAGTCCACAACTCGCGTGTGTCAATATGGTCGGCGGAACGGCTTTGGGCTGGACCCCCTTAGATGCTCGCCCCAAAGTGGCTACCCAAAGCTGTGGAGCCGACTGCCCCAGGTGACCCGAATGGCAGATATCCTGATATGAAACGAGACGGAATTCGCTGGCAGTTGGGCTTTTAGTCGACTTGTCGGGCCGCGAATTTGGCAGTTGGCTGATGGGCCCCTCTCCATTCACCCCTTTCCGTGCAAAGAATTATCTCCCCTGTGATGGGCGACAATGATCTCTGCAACTGCGTTAAACTTCCATACGCGTCCGATGTCGGATTCGCTATTGATGCGTCCGGAGTAGACTCCGAGCAGGTTTCCGGCAGGTCCAGATAGGAATCCAGTCTTACCGCCTGCCATCTCGGTTGCACCACCTGGCGAGTAGGCGAGCACTGGGGAACCCGATTGCCCTTGGCGTGTGCGTGCATCAATCAAAAAACAAGGAAGAAGACCGTAATCAACCTCCAGCTCGGAGGCGATTGCACCCTTCGTCCAGATTGGTAGCGACCCTCCAGCGGATTGCCCGAATGGGAAACCGATGATATTTACCCAATCTGAGACGCCGGCGCGAAGCGTTGATTTCATGACTTCGGGTCCATAAGGTTGAATATGGACACCTTGGGTATTGGTGAGCGGAAGTGCTACGACGTCAACTCTCCTGCCGTAGTCCGGGTGCTCGAACCACAAGGGTCGTTCTTCGTTATCGATTAGAGGCTCATCGAAATCATCCCAGTTGATTTCTTCTGAGGTTACTTTAGTCAAATGTCTAATGGTCAGGGTGTCCGGTGTCGCGCCTGATGCTGCCATAGGCTGGCCAGTAATTGGATTCCTTCCGCTAACGACATGCCAATTCGTGATTAGGAGGGGTAGATCGTTGTGCATCACTGTGAAGCCAGTAGCGGAACTTAGGGGGATGTTGTTGGCTTTGCTGGAGAGCAGCAGTGATCGCGTGGACGGGGGAGCTAGAGCCACAAATGTGCTCCTTTTTCGGTAAGAGAAAGGGGTCGAGATTCACGGCGACTCGGAGTGGGCGCGCCACCATGTAACACCAGTGGCCCGTCAAAGTCTGACGCTTTGCCGGTTTTGGTAAGCCTGCCGCGCTGAGTCAATACGCAGAGGGCAACTGGAACTCGTCTCGCATGGGAAGCTGGGATACGGAGACGAGACGCATAGGACGTCCGTGACAAGGGTGAGGATGGGGGGCCACGTGCCGCAGGCCAGTCCGCGAGGTACCTACTTGCAGGTGTCTGAGTCGCTGCGCCAGCAGATCGAATCGGGTGGCGTCGAGGATGCCTTGCCGTCAGAGGCTGCCCTGATGAACTCCCACGGGGTCTCCCGCAACACTGTGCGCCGAGCCCTGAAGGTGCTGGAGGCTGACGGTGTTGTTGTGTCGGCTCCCGGAATCGGTTGGCGTGTGGCCCGGGGCGGTGACTCACGCTCGCTTGGAGAGCGGATGACCGAGCTGATCGCAGAGGAATCACTCTCCGTGGGAGACGCGTACCCCTCTGAAGCGAAGTTGTGCGAGCGCTTCGGAGCCTCCCGCACTGCTGTGCGTCGTGTTCTTGCCCAGATGGAGGGGAACGGCCTGCTCGCCACCATGCACGGCAAGGGGCGAACCGTGCGCGCTCTCCCGCCGCCCACTGTCCGGCCGTAGTCTTGGCCGCCATGGGACTGACTGACTGGGCATACTCGCTCTCCGAATCACTGCTGTCCGAGCCCCTCCCGCGTCGGTGGGCGCACTCGCTGGGGGTCGCCAAGCGTGCTCGCTCCTTGGGTCCGGCAATGGGCGACGATGCTGAGTTGCTGGAAGCTGCCGCGGTGCTGCATGACATCGGGTACTCGCCGGCCATCGCCACCACGGGCTTTCACCCGCTGGACGGTGCTCGGTTCCTCCGAGACCAGGAAAAGGCGGACGAGCGGGTCGTTCGTCTCGTGGCTCACCACTCCTGCGCCCTGCTGGAAGCCGAGGAGCGCGGACTGAGGCAGGAGCTTGAGGGAGAGTTCGAGTTGGAGCGTCCGGACCTGGTCGACGCCCTGCTGTTCTGCGACATGACGACGACGCCCGACGGGACTCAGACCACGCCGGCTGAGCGGCTGGACGAGATCGTGCAGCGGTACGGCCCTGACACGATCGTTGGACGGTTCATTCAGCGCGCGGCCCCCGAGATCCATGCAGCGTCGAAGCGTGTTGAGGGGCGGTTGGCGCAGGCGTCTGCCGCCGATTAGCCGATGTAGGGCTTTTGCCGCGAGTCGTCGAGGCCGTGGCGGATGCGCAACATCATCGATGGGTGGATGTCCATCCCGTCAAGGTCCGCTAGGTCAACCCAGCGGACCTCTTTTGACTCGCTGCTCGTACGCAGGGAACCGCCGATGGGGTGGGCTCGGAAGCAGATGGAGAACTGTTGCCGGACCTCTCCGTCGTCGTATGCCAGCACGTGTTCAGGGTCGGTGTAGAGCCCTACGATGCTGTCTACCTCAACGTCAATGCCGGTCTCTTCCGCAACCTCACGGACCACCGTGTCACCGATGCGCTCCCCGATGTCGTGGCCACCGCCGGGCAGTGCCCACAGATCGTTGTCCGTCTTGTGGATGAGCAGCAACTGCCCCGCGTCGTCCCGTACGACCGCGGTGACTGAGGGCACCACCGAGTTGGCCTGAGGGGCGTTTGGGTCGCGGAAGTAGTCGATACGGCTCATCAGGCAGTGCCTTCCCAATCGGCAGGTGAAGAGATCGGGCGGGCCGATTCCCAGACCTTCTCAACGCTCTCAACGTATGCGTCGAAGAGTTCACCGCCGGGAACGCGTCGCAGGTGCAGGACCGGTGCCATGTAGGCGCCGACGCCGTAGAGGTGCCCGTTCGTCAGCATCTCGTCATCGGCTCGATAGATCGAGTTGTAGAGGGTCGTACCGTGCAGCCGAAACTCCACTCCGGGGAGGCCGAAGAGCGGGCCGTAGTTGATGAGGGCGTTCCGGATCTTGCCCGCCATCGTCGCGCCGATCCCTTCATCCTCACCTCGTACCGCCACGGCCGGCGACGCGGGCTCTCCCAGCATGAAGCGGATAGAGACGCCTTCAGCTGACTTCTCCTTCACGATCCGGTGGAACGTCGCGTCTTCCGTGAGCCAGAACCCGGAGTACACCAACAGGTCAAAATGATGAGTCGCCTTGGAGTAGAGGTTCGTCCAGAGGGTTTGCATCACGACGGACCGGTGCGGATAGAGCCTGACCAGTTCTGCGTTCCCAGAGGCAGTGACCTCGGCTGATGTGCGCTCGTCCGGCCACAGGTACGACACTTCGCACTTCAATAGCGACGCTGTCGCGTACTGGAAGCGGCGGTATGGCTTGCGCTCAGGTTCGTTGATCCAGCGTTCGACCGTCTTGGCAGCGACCCCGAGCCGTTGAGCGACCTCATCGAGTGTCAGGCCTAAGTCCACTATCGCGCCGCGCAGTCGCTCGTTTGCCACGCCAACCTCCGCCTAGGTGGGACGACTTGGTACGACTTCACGCTAGCTAAGGACGCCCCAGGTCGTACAGGCGCGAAGTCGAACGTCGCTGTCGACGGGACCAGTCTGTAGGTACATCGAGCAGAGGGGCCCGCAGGACACCGAACAGCCGAAGGGCTTGACGGGGTGAACCTCCTTCCGCATGATGAAGAACACGTATTACATGTACCTCTTCTTCGGTTCGGGATGGCTTGCCTTCACAGGAGCCCTGAGCTGGTTGTTCCTTGAGAACTGAACAGTGTGCCAAGTCGACGGGGTGAGATTCCCCGTCCCCGTAGCGGCCCGGGTGACGGCCGTTGGCGGCCACTTCCCTGCGCACCGGCTCTGGAGCACATCTCTACGGATCATCCCTCCCTCACGGGAGGTCAGCCCTTGGGATGCCACCCGGTACGCGCCGCCCTGTTGGCGTCAGAGCAGTGACGATGACGCGCCCGATTTACCGGCTCGGGACCGGCCTGCCACGCAAGGACGGGCCGGTGAAGCCGTATCCCTTCCAGCTTGGGAGGTCGGCGTGAGTCGACGACATACCTAGGCGCCCTTGAGGTCGACCGACGCAAGGCGCCTGTCCGTTAGCACCAGTGCTCACGGTCCTCGACACCGGCGCCGTTCGCGGCGAACCGGTGTCGGGTGGCCGTGGCCGCTCGTCCTGCGAGAGGTCCCACCCACAAACGGCGCGCGCCCCGGAGCGGCTACTCCGGGGCGCTGTTTTGGGCCGTTCCCACGATGAAGGAGTCACGACCCATGAAGTGCATCGTTGCTGGTCATGAAGCCGTTACCGCCACGGAGTTCGCGGAGTTGGCGTTCGGTATCGACCTGGAGTTGTTCACCGGCCTGGCCATGGAGTCCGAGAGTGACCGGGCGGCGCGGCTGGACGTGGCGCGCGAGGTGCTCGCGGAGCTGCGGGAGTCGGACCCGCAGGCTGCGGCGTACGCGGAGGGACTGCTGCGCACGAGCCCGCTGAGGGACGCGCGGGCCGCTGCTCGCCGGCCGCGCAGGACGCCGACGCGTCGGTCGGTGCAGCATCACGCGGTGCGTACGGCGGTGGCCGCGTGAGCGAGAACCTGACGCTGGATGATCTGGCCGTGCCGCTGCGGGCGCTGCGTCTGCTGGCCACGGACTTCGGGCGCCTGCCGGCCCCGTCGGTGCAGGTGTCCACCGTTTACCCGGAGCGGCTGGAGCTGACGTTCTACGACGACCTGCCCGGCTTCGAGGCGTGGCGGGAGGCCCTGGGCATCGCCCCGGACACGGTGACCTACCGCGAGCAGAGCGACGGCCGGACGCGCGTCCTGCGCACGAGCGTCGACTATGCGGGCGCCGTGCTGCGCCTGACGGCCTACGCGGACGTTGTCGCCCCGGTGTTGGTCGGGGGTGTGGCATGAGTGCTGCGGCCCGCGTCGAAGCGTCGTTGACGCCCGTCGAAGCACGGTCGACGCCCGTCAACGTGGACCGTGCCATCACCGCACTCGCGGCAGTGCTCACGGTACTGCTGACCGCGGTGGCGTTCTGGCTCTCCTACGAGCACTTGCAGGAAGTCGCCGCCGCTCACGGCATGAAGGAAGCGGTCGCCCGGTCGTGGGCGTGGCCGGCCACGGTGGATCTGTTCATCGTGATCGGTGAGCTGTTGATCCTGCGTGCCTCGCTTGCCCACAAGGTCGACTGGTGGGCGATCGGGCTGGTCACCGCAGGCGACGGCGCGTCCATCGCGCTGAACGTCGCCGGTGTCGGCAAGGACGCCAACGCCCTGAACTACGTGGTGGCCGCGGTTCCTCCGGTGGCCGCGCTGCTCGCGTTCGGCGCGCTGATGCGGCAGGTCCACGCCTACCTCGCCCGGCACGCTTCGACGGGCGTCACCCCGCCGTCGCCGGGCGTCGAAGCACCCTCGACGCCCGTCACGGTGAGCGTCGACCGCCCGCCGGCCACACCCCCGGTAGAGACCGCCACCGGGGCGCACGCGGTGCCGGAACTTCCCGCGGCGCGGCAGGACGTCGACACCCCGTCGACGCCCGTCACCCCGGAGCCGGTGTCCGTCGACGCGCGGTCGACGCCCGTCGACCTGTGCGCGCCGGTGGTCTACCCGAACCGGGTCGATCAGTTGGTCCGGGCCCTGTACGGCACCGACTTCACGCAGCCGAGCACTGCCCGGATGACGCAGGCGATGGCAGAGATCGGGCTCGGGGCGTCGGAGTCGACGGCCCGCACCGCGCGCGGACGGGTCAAGGCCCGTGAACCGCACCTGGCGGACCTGCCCGCCACGATCACCGGCTGAGCGGGGGAGCCCACGATGTCGTACGCGTACGGCAAGTGCTTCGACCCCACCGGCGCCCGACACGGCATCCCCACCTTCCCGTGGCGGTGCGCACCGGACGGCTACGCCACTCGCCGGCAGCTCCGCGCGAAGGGGCTACGGCCTGGTGGTCAGCCGATCGCCGCGCAGGTGATGCGGATCAACCGGCGCACCGGCGATGCCCGAGTCGCCTACTTCTACCGCGAGGACCTGGCCAAGCCCGTACGGCCGATGACCTCGCGCAAGTGGGGTGCACTCGCACTGGCGATGCTCGCCCGCCGCACCTGCCCCCGCTGCCGGATCGATGTCGGCTACTGCATCCCGACCTCCCGCGGCATCTGCGGTCTGTGCATCGCCATCGAAGAACAGCGCGCCACCTGAACACCCCACCTCTCTAAGGGAGTTCGAGTGAAAGACACACGTCACCGCGCCCTCACCGCGGGCGCCGCCGCCGTCAGTGCGGCGCTGGCCATCGTGATCGGTGTGCGGCTGTCCGGCTACGGCGTGCCCGTCGCGCTGCTGCTGGCCTGCTGCCTGTCCTGCACGGCCACCTTCAACAGCCTGCTGTTCCGCGTGATCGACGCCAGGTCGACGGTCACGCACCGCTGCGCGCGGCCCGGCTGCGACTTCCGCGTCAGCCTCACCCACACGGACAGCGCGGAAAACAGGCGCTGGCAGGAGATCGCCGCCAACCACCCGCACCGCACCCACTGAGCTACGGAAACGCCTTTGATTCGGCAGGCCCGGCCGCTCGCCTCCTACAGCTTCGGCCGGGCCCTACTCCCGTGAAGGAGTGCTCACAGCATGACGGAACTCAGCACTGAGCCGGTAGCGGTATCGGCTCCCCCGATCACGCCACCCCAGCCCCCGGACACCTCGCCGGCCACGGCCAAGGACGTGAAGGAGGTGGAGCACACGCCTGGCGGGTGGCCGATTGTGCCGCTTGCTCTGTCCGGGGCGAACAGCACGGTGGGTGCGGTCGCCGCCGCTTCTCTGGTCGGTGGGCCGATCGCCGCGGCGGTGGCCGCGACCGGCATGGTCGTGCTCGGCACGGTCGCCGCGACCCGCTCCCGCAAGCCCAACACCCGCCGCGAGACGCGCCGGGCGGCGGCCCGCACCGCCGGCCGTAGCGCTGGTCGCACCGCAGGGCAGCGGGGCGCCGGTTCGGGCACCCGCGGCAGCTCCGGGAGCCGTTCGAGTGGTTCTCGTGCCGGTCGTTCCGGTGGCCGGTCGGGCAAGGGGCCTGGCCAGCACCGCCGGAGCTCCGGTTCGACTGCTGGTCACGGCAGCACTGCAACCAGTAAGAAGGCGCACGGTAAGAGCGGCCAAGGGGCCTCCAAGCACGCGGCGGGCATCGGTAAGGGTGTCGCGGGGCGTGCCGGGCAGGTCAAGGCCCTGCGTGCCGCGCAAAAGACCGCGGCAGGCTCGCGCGGCGGGCAGCGGGCGCAGACCACCAACGCCCGGCGCGCGGTCGCGGACGCCCGCCGCAACGCCAAAGCCGCTGCTCAGAAGGGTCAGTTGGGCAAGCGCGGCAGCGTTGCGGGCCGGTTGATGGGTGGTGCGGTCCGTAAGGCGCGTGCCGCTCGGGATGCCGCGGTCGCCAAGCAGCGTGCCCAGCGTGACGCCAAGACCAGCAGCACTGTCGCGGCGAAGCGCGGGCAGGTCCGTAAGGCTCCGGCCCGCAAGACGGCACGTCAGGCGCTGCGCAAGTCCGCGGCCCGCTTCCACGGCAAGCGCCTGCTGGCCGCGCTGCTCGCGCTGCCGGTCGGACTGCTCGGCTGCCTGTCGACGTGGCTCGGCCGCAAGTTCGGCATCCCCTCCCTGATCCATCCCGGCCGGCGTCTGTTCCGGCGGATGGTGCAGGCCGCGGGCGAGCAGCGCGCAGGCCGCGATGAGGACACCCGCAAGACCCTGCGCGAGCAGGAGGCCGCCGCCGACGCGCAGGCGAAGCAGGACGGCACGCAGGGCATCGCGGACGACGTGAAGCGGCCCGCGGCCACGGTTCCCACCAGCACGAACACCCCTGTGAGTGAAGGAGAGAACGTGTCCGGATTCCGGTTCGAAGAGGCTGCTTCCGAGATGGAGCAGGCCGCCAACCAGTACGACCCCGAGAACGCCATGGAGATCCTCGCCATGGTCGAAGGACTGCCCGCCGCCATCACGTCGGTGGCGAACGTGATGAAGATCCTCGCCGAGCGCTCCGACAGTGAGTTTCCGCTGGAGAAGGAGGTCGCGGACGGCTTCAACGACATCTTCGGTGCCCTGATGAGCGCGGTCGCGGTCGCTGAGGACATGGGCCCGCTGTTCCGCCAGGCGCACGAGCAGGACATCGCCCGCCATGAGGACCCCCGCAACGGCACCGACGCTGAGAAGGGCTGGAACGTCTGACATGAGCGCCACCGCCACCGCCAACAAGAAGAAGCAGCAGGGCAGTGGCCCGGTGCTGGACTGGGCGGCCGGTCACGGACCCGTGACCGGCGCCCTGTCCGCGACCACCGGAGCCTTCGCCGTCGCCACCACCGGCGCCGCCACATCGATGCCCCCCGGCTGGGCCCTCGCCGTCGGCGCCGCCGGCGCCCTCGGACACACCGTGGTCGGTCTGCGGGTACGCAACGCGGGCCGCACGCTGGCCACCCGCGCCGCCTCCTGGCTCCTCGGAGCCGGCTGGACCACGTGGGCCATGACGAACGGGCCGCTCACTTGGGCTGCGCTCGGCTCGCTCGCCACCCTCGGAGTCGGGATCGGCGCCGCGGCCCGTTCTTCCGCTCTGTTCGAGGAGGCCCGCGAGGACGAAGCGCTCGCCGCCGAGCAGCGGGCCATCGCACAGGAGCTGTCCGCCGAGCGGCGGGCCATTGCCGCTCAGTGGGTGGAGCGGATCCAGCGGATCTGCCACATCACCGTGCGCGTGCTCGGGGTGGAGATGTGGGAGACCGGCGCCGGCTACTCCCTGGATCTTGAACCGCAGGGTGGGATCACCTATGACCGCATCGCGCAGCACTCCGCGACCTTGTCCGCGGATGCGAAGCTGCCGCACGGCTGCACCGCCACCGCATCCCCCGGCATCCACCAGGGCCGCACCATCCTCGACGTGACCACCGTCAACGTCCTGGAACAGGAGCGCACCTACCCGAGCGACTACAGCACCCTGTCCGTGCTCACCGGCATCCCGTGGGGCTACCGGACGAACGCCGAGCAGATCTTGGCCTACCTGCGCGAACAGTGCGCGCTGATCGTCGGTCCGACCGGATCGGGCAAGACGAACATGGTGCACGTCATCCTCGCCGGGTTCGCCCGCGCCGAAGACGTCCTCACCTGGGTGATCGACCTCAACGCGGGCAGTGCGGGTCTGCCGTGGGTGCTGCCCGCGCTGAACGGCGAGATCCAGCGCGAGGACGGCAAGCCGGTCCGGCCCGGTATCGACTGGCTCGCCGGGACGTTCGACGAGGCCCTGGTGATGCTGGACGCGGCCGTGCGCGTGGCCAAGCAGCGCAAAATGGGCTACCAGGACCTGCTGTCCAGGGCCAACACGGACCTGCTGCCGATCAGCGCGAAGATTCCTCAGATCATGCTCGTGATCGACGAGGGTGCGGAGATCCTGGCCAGCACCGACCGGCAGGTGCGCAAGCTCGGGGAGAAGATCCTCGAAGTGATCCGGATCGCCCGCGCCATGGGCGTGCGGACGGTGCTCACCGCGCTGGGTGCGACCGGCAGTGTGCTGAGCAACCTGATGATCCGCCGGGAAGCCAAGGTGCGCGTCGCCCTCACCGGCGGTGAGACCGAGGGCATGGACCTGTCCAAGATGTTCCCCGGCACCCGTGGCCTGCGGGTGGACCAGGCCCCGCACAAGGGTGCCGGGTTCATGGGCACTCCGGAGTCGCCGGCCGCGCTGTTCAAGGGGTGGCGGATCCTCCCGAACCAGATCCGGGAGATCACCATCGCCACCTCTGATCGGCACCCGATGCTCGATGACGTGTCCGCCAAGGCTGCCGGGCCCGCCTACGCGCGCCGCTGGGATGCCGAGCGCACCGCATGGATGCGCGATCACCTCGCCACGGATGCCGACGCCGGCAACGGAGCGCCGGCCGGTCCGGAAACGCTGCGCCTGTCCGCGCTGAGCAATCGGTCGGAGTCTCCGGAGGAGGAGTTGGCGCGCCGGTTCCGTGAGGAGATCGACGCGCAGTTCGGCACCACCTCCGACCCGCACACCACCGACGAGAGCAGCGGACCGGACCGGCCGGCCGGACTGAACCTGTCCGCGCTGCGGGATGAGCAGGACAGCCCCGCGCAACAGGCCGCGCTCGCCGCGCTGCTCGCCGCCGGACCCGCAGGCACCGGAGCATCCGCCATCGCCCGCGCGCTGGAGGACGCCTTCGGCACGACCCGTCAGACAGTCGTCGGCTGGCTGAAAACGTGGACGCGGGACGGCATCGCTGTCCGCGTCGGGGAGGGCACCAAAGCCCGCTACGTCCACCGCTCCCACACGTCCGACGGCTGATCACTTGTCGCTTGTCGTCCCCGCTTCACCCCATGCCGCTTTCCGGGGTCTGGAGTCCCGGAAACGGCTTGTGGCCTGGGAGGCGACAAGCGACAAGACAAGACAAGCGACAAGCCAGACGACAAGCAGCACGACAAGAGAGACGACAAGCAACGCGACAAACACACCCACTCACCGCACGGGCCCGCGCCACCTGTCGGCGCGGGCCCGCGGCATACCCCGAGGGAGCCTGAAATGAGCCAGCACACCCCGCCCGGCCAGATGGCCCCGCACATCCCCGCCGACCTCTACCAACGCGCACAAGCGACCGGACAGCCGGTCGTGTTCGTCGTCAACGACACCCCGCACGGCATCCCGTGGCGGCGCATCGCGCTCCCGTTCGCCATCGCCAGCGCGACCGTGGCCGGCGGTTGGGGACTGGTCGCCGCGATCTGCTTCCTGCTCGACGCGGCGGCCCACACCTTCACCGTCATCGCCGCCGCTGCCGGGCCCATCGGGCTCGGCGGTATCACCCTGCGACTGGCCCGCACCAAGCACCACTAGCTACGCCAAGGGCGGCCCCCCACTCACGCCAATGAAGCGGGGCCGCCCTTGCCAACCAGACCCGTCAAAGGAACTGGAGATCTCCCAGCATGACGCAACCCACCGACATCCGGCGAGCCCTCGGCTCGCCACCGACGATCGTGGCCCTCTGCGCTGGCTACGGCGGACTCGAAGCCGCGATCCGCGCTCGGATCGGCGGCCAGGTCGCCGCCTACGCGGAGAACGACCCGCACGCCGCGACCGTGTACGCCGCGCGCCACCCCGACATGCCGAATCTCGGGGACATCCGCAACGTCGACTGGCACATCGTCCGCGACGTGTTCCGGCCGGACGTGGTCGGCGCCGGTTTCCCCTGCCGCAACACCTCGAATGCTGGTCGAAGGGACGGAATCCATGGGCAGTGGTCTCGGGTCTGGAAGAACGTCGCTGAGGCTGTGGGCGTCCTTCGACCGCGTCTCGTGTTCCTGGAAAACGTGGCGGCGCTCCGCTCGCGGGGGCTGGACGTCGTCGCCGCGGACCTGGCCGCGCACGGGTATGACGCGCGCTGGACATGCGTACGAGCTGGTGACCCCGAAATCGGCGCCCCGCACGAGCGCGACCGTTGGTTCGCAGTTGCCCATCCCGCTGATGCCGACCCCCACCAGCTCGGACGGCACTGGCGGCCCCGGCACCTCGCCGAAGCGCAAGGGTGGGCTGAACCTGCGGACCGCGGTGACCAGGCTGCCGGCGCCGCCGGAGTTCTGAGCCTGGTCCCCACGCCGGCCGCGCGGGACTGGAAGTCGGGCGCCTCCAACCTGATGGACCGCAACGCGCGCCCGCTCAATGAATTCGTCGTCAACCGGCTCCCGTACAGCGGCTCGTGGGTCTCCACGGACGGCGTCGACTACGGGCCCGCCATCCGACGTTGGGAGGCCATCACCGGACGGGCGGCACCCTGCCCGACCGAGCCCGGTACCCGCGGCAACCGGCGTCTGTCGCCGGTCTTCACGGAATGGCTGATGGGCCTGCCCGACGGGTGGGTCACCGCGGTGCCCGGCATTCCCCGCAAGGAACAGCTCCGCATCCTCGGCAACGGCGTGGTCCCCCGCCAGGCCCACCACGCCTATGGCCTTCTCCTGGGAGCGAACCTCCCGACACGGCAGGAATGGAGGGTCGCCGCATGAGCGGGCCCCTGCTGAACGCCGCGCTGGATGCCGCCCTGCGTGCCTGGCACGTCATCCCTCTCCGCGCCAACGACAAGCGGCCCGCAGGGCATGCCGAGAAGTACTGCCCCGGTACCGGTCGTTGCGCCGAGGGGCACCTCACTCCGGAGCAGCGCGCCACGACGGACGCGGACCTGCTCACTGCCGCTTGGACGCAACAGCCCTACAACGTCGGTATCGCCACCGGACCCTCCGGGCTGCTGGTAGTCGACCTGGACACGCTCAAGACCGAAGAACCGAAAGGAACGCCTGACGGCGCCACTTCCCTGCAAGCGCTCTGCGAGCGCGCCGAACAGGACATCCCGGCGACCTACCGGGTGCGGACCGCACGCGGTGGAGAGCATCTGTACTTCACCCAACCCCCCGGAATCCGGCTGCACTCGACTGCCGGGCGCCTCGCAAAGAAGATCGACACCCGCGGGTGGGGCGGATACGTCGTCGCCGCCGGCAGCACCACACCGGACGGCACCTACGACGTCCTGGACGACCGCCCTCCGGCTGTTCTGCCGGAGTGGCTGCACGAGGCGCTCAAGCCCCGCCCCCGACCCGTCCAGGGCAGCACAGTCGCGGTGACGACCCGTGCGAGCGGGTACGCCGCGGCGGCGCTGCGGGGAGAGGCGGACAACGTCGCACACGCCGCGGACGGCACCCGCAACACGGTGGTGCTGCGGGCCGCGCGCGCTCTGGGTCGGCTGGTCGCGTCCGGCGACCTCACCCGTGGGGAGGTTGAGGAGGCTCTTAGTAGGGCGGCAGCGGGCAACGCGACACAGTCCCAGCGCTACTACGACGACGTGATCACACGTGGTCTGGACTGGTCGATTGCCCACAACACCCCTGGTGGGAGGGCCGCATGACCAGCCCCCCACCTACTAAGAGCCTCACCGGCCACCGCCCGGCGCCGGCCGCTCCACAGCCTGTGGACACGACAGGCGTAGGCGCGCCCAAGGGCGCCGCCCGTCAGGGCGTCTCTTCTGCTCTTCGCTCTGAGAAGTTCCGCAGCAACCAGGCCCGCCACAGCACCCCAGACCCCACCCCCGAGCAGCCCGGCATCCGTATCTACGCCCCGCCGGTCTACCGGGACCACTGGGACGGAGCCCGCTGGTGGAACCAGCCCGGCGACACCCCGAACGGCGCCTACGCCTGCGCCTGCGGACAGACCGCCACCGCCACCGGAGCCCAGAACGTCGCCGCGCTCACCGCCGACTACGCAGCCCACCAGTCCATCTGCACGGGAACTCCCGTGCCCCCGCCCGAAAGGAGGGCCGCCGCATGACCGAGACCATCGACGGGGCCACACTGCTGGACGAGGTCGAAGCCTTCCACCGCCGCTTCAACGTCTTCCCGCTGGAGGCCGCCTACGTCGCGGTGACCCTGTGGGACGCGCACGCGCACCTGCTCGACTGCTTCGACTCCACCCCACGCCTGGCCTTCCTGTCCCCTGAACCGGGATCGGGCAAGTCCCGCGCGCTGGACGTGGTCGAGACGCTCGTGCCGCGCGCCATGGCTGCCGCTGACGCATCCGCCGCCGCACTGTTCCGGTCCGTGTCCGGTGTCGACGGTGGCCGGCCGACGATCCTGTTCGACGAGATCGACACCATCTTCGGACCCAAGGCCGGGGACAACGAACAGCTCCGCGGATTCATCAACGCAGGTCACGCACGCGGACGCCCCGTGTACCGGTGCGTCGGGGACGGCTCCAACCAGCAGGTACAGGGCTTCCCCTCGTACTGCGCCGTTGCCGTCGCTGGACTCGGCTCCCTGCCCGACACGATCCTCACCCGCTCCGTCATCATCCGCATGCGCCGCCGGGCCAGGAACGAGAAGGCGGAGCCGTTCCGCTCCCGCATCCACGTCCGCGAGGGCAACCAGATCCGCGACCGGCTCGCCAAGTGGACGGAGTCCGTGGAGAAGCAGTTGGCCGGCGTCTTCCCGGATCTTCCGGAGGGCATCACCGACCGCCCGGCAGACGTCTGGGAACCCCTGCTCGCAGTCGCGGATGCCGCCGGGGGCGACTGGCCCCGCCGGGCCCGCGAAGCCTGCGTGGCCCTGGTCAACGCCTCCCGCGCCAACGACAAGGGCAGCCTCGGTATCCGCCTCTTGACCGACCTGCGGGACAACGTCCTCAACGGCATCGACCGCCTGCCCACCGTCGCCATCCTCGACAGGCTCAACGCCCTGGACGACGCACCGTGGGCCGACCTCAACGGCAGGCCCCTCGACAACCGACGCCTGTCCAAGATGCTCAGCGAATACGCCACCGCCGACGGAGACCCCATCGGCTCCCGCAACATCAAGACCGGCGGCAGCGTACTTAAGGGCTACTACGCCTCAGACCTCCGGGACGCCTGGGCCCGGTACTGCCCCCCACCCCCGGAAAGTCCGCTACTCCCGCTACCTGAACTCGAAAACGCGGTCTGACCAGCAGAAACCCGGTAGCGGCCCGCACCACCGCGGGCCGCTACCCGATCGCGCCTATCCGCTACCGCTACCCACTCCGCTACCCCCGACAGGCCCTCTGACCTGCAAGGTAGCTCCGGTAGCGGAGGTAGCGGACCTGGCAGAAAGAGGGGCGGAAGCCCCCCGAGCCCATGCCGCCGGAGGCACCGAGATGAGCCCCGCTCTGCCCACTACGCCTGAGGCCTTAAAAGTCACCGAAGTCATGAGCGCCCTCCGTCTCAGTCGCAGCAAGGTCTACGACCTTTTCCGCTCAAAGCAGCTTGAAAGCTTCACCGTCGGCCGGGCCCGCCGGGTCCCGGTCGACGCAGTGCGCCAGTACATGCAGAACCAAATCGAGGAGGCCGCCTGATGGCCAAGCGCCGTGCCAATGGCGAAGGAACGATCACCAAGCGCAAGGATGGTCGCTACCAGGCAGCCGCGTACGTCTTCCGCCCCGACGGAACCCGGACGAGGAAATTCGCCTACGGCAAGACCCGTGAGGAAGTCGCCTCACAGCTCACGGAGATGCAGGAGATGACCCGCCAGGGCATCCCTGCTGCCTCATCCACGATGGCGTTCGGGGACTACCTGACCTACTGGATGGCCACGATCGCCCCGGAGCGGCTCAAGCCCGCGACGCTGAACAGCTACGAGGGGTTGTCCAGGCTCTACATCCGCCCCGCACTCGGCAAGAAGCGCCTCAACCGGCTCTCCCCAGCGGACGTCCGGCGGTTCCTCGCCGAATTCAAGGCCGCCTGTCTCTGCTGCCTGCGGGGTGCCGACGAGGAGCGACCGGAGGACAAGCGCACGTGCTGTGCCGTGGGCCGCTGCTGCAAGCGCCGCCCGTCGGCCCGCACGGTCCAGTACATCCACGCAGTGCTGCGGTCCGCGCTCCAACAAGCGATCCGAGAGGAACTGATCGCACGCAACGTCGCCCGAATCGTGGAAACGCCCACGGTCGAACCAAAGGAGGTGCGTCCGCTGGACGCAGCCGAGGTCCGACTGTTGCTCAAGACCGCTCAGCCTCATCGCCTCTACGCCTTGTGGCTGCTGCTCGTGTCCACCGGGTTGCGCCGCGGGGAAGCCCTGGGGCTCACCTGGACAGACGTCGACCTCACAGCCGGCACGCTCCGGGTGCGGCGGAATGTGCAGCGCATCCGGCGCGAACTGATCTTCGGGACGCCCAAGACCATGCGCTCCGTCCGCACGATCTCCCTGCCCAAGCGGTGCGTGCAGGCACTGACCGCGCACCGGGCACAGCAGGAGCGAGAGCAGAAGGTGGCCGGAGCGAAGTGGCAGCCGACTCCGGGGCAGCCGACAGGACTCGTCTTCACCACCGTGACCGGTCGGGTTACGGACCCGCGAAGCCTGAATCGGATGCTCACCATCCTGTGCCGGGACGCGAAGGTGCGACGGGTGCGCGTGCACGACCTCCGTCACACGTGCGCGTCCCTGCTTCTCGCGCAGGGCGTTGACGCGCGCACCATCATGGAGACGCTGGGCCACAGCACGATCACCATGACGCTGGACACCTACGCGCACGTGATGGACTCGACCCTGCGCGCGGCTGCGGAGCGAATGGACGACGCGCTCGGGCTCGACGGTGTGGACGACGGCCCGGAGGGCGAGAACGCCGCCTGAGGGGCCATTCCGGGGGCGTTGATGTCACCCGCTGATGTCAAAGGCCCCGCCGGATGAACCGACGGGGCCTTTGACCTGTGTGCACTCGGCAGGATTCGAACCTGCAACCTTCTGATCCGTAGTCAGATGCTCTATCCGTTAAGCTACGAGTGCTTGTGTGTTCTGTTGTGTTTGCTCTTCCTTCCGGGCTTTTCGGCCCGGTCGGCGTTGCGGGAACAACATTACATGACTGGCGGCGTGAGGCGAAATCCGTTTGTCAGACCCGGCCTGACCTGCGAAAACGGCCTCTATGCGGTCCCTGACGCGACCCGGGGCGAGGCCCGGAACAGCGCTCGGAACGATCAAGAACAGTCGAAGCCCCGGTCAGAGGTGACCGGGGCTTCGTGATGCTGCGGAGGCGGAGGGATTTGAACCCTCGATGGGATTTGCGTCCCAAACCGCATTAGCAGTGCGGCGCCATAGACCGGACTAGGCGACGCCTCCAGCACAACCGTCCGCGCCAGCGCGAATGGTGCGTGCAGATGATGACACAGCCGAGCGGGCTGTCACCAATCGCCCCCCACGGTACTAGGCGGAAAGGTCCGAGGGCAAAGCACGGTCTGCGGCGCAACGTCACGTGGGGGACGGCGTTAAGAGGAGTGGCCCTCTTCCCCTGTCTCTCAAACCGTTCTCTCCGCCCACCGTCCGCCCGCACCCCGTGGAGCCACCATGCTGCGCCGCCTCGCCCTCACCGTCGTCACGTCCGCCGCCGCGTCCCTCGCCGCGCTGTCCGCGGCGCCGCCGGCCGCGTACGCCGAGTCGCTGCCCTTCATGCCGCCGCCGGTGAGCGGGGCGGACGACGCCGATCGCCTCACCGTGACGGTGAGCAGGGCGGGCGGCGGCCTGGACGGGACGTTCGAGCTCGACTGCCATCCGGTGGGCGGCAGCCACCCCGACGCCCGGGCCGCCTGCGAACAGTTGGACCAGAAGACCTCGTGGGGCAGGAGCCCATTCGCCCCGGCGCAGGAGGGCGGGATGTGCACGATGCAGTACGGCGGTCCCGCCACCGCGCGAGTCACGGGCACCTGGGCCGGCCGCCCCGTCGACGCCACGTATCAGCGGGGCGACGGGTGCGAGATCGCGCGCTGGGACGCGCTCGTACCCGTCCTTCCGGAACTGGGCGCGTAGCCGGTGCGGGGCGGTCTCATGGGTTCGGCCGACGGCCGGAACCGCGAATCGGCCGGTCACAGGCTCTCCGCGCCTTCTGCGTGCGTTCTGCGTCCCCTCTACGTGCGACCTCCCTCTCATCCGGCATCGCGAGCGCAACCTCTGCCCGTAGACTCCCTCGCGTGACACGTCGCGGACCCGTTGGCAAGATGGCTTCCGCGGTCGGCAAGGTGCGGTAACAGGGAGGAAGCGTCTCGTGAGCAGCAGGCCATCCCGAGGCGCTGCTCGCCTCGCAGCCATACTCGACGCGCTACCCGACGCGTTGGTGCTGGTCAACGCCAACGGAACGGTCGTCAACGCCAACACCATCGCCCTGGAGGCCTTCGAGACCCCGGGCACGGCTCTCGTGGGACGCGGGCTGCTCGACCTGCTGCCGCAGTTCGACTCCCGGCTCATCCCCGGCACGATGCGGCGCCCCGAGACCGTCGACGAGAGCGGCCGCACCCGGCCGACCCGGATGATCGCCCGCCGCACCGACGGCAGCGAGTTCCCTGTCGAGGTCACGAGCGCACACCTGGAGAACGGGCAGCAGGCCTACGACGGTTACGGATACACCGGCGACGAACTGCTGATGATCGTCGTACGGGATCTCTCCGGCACCGTCGACACCGAGGCGGAACTCGCGCGTTCGCAGCGCCAGACGGAGATGATCCTGCGTGCCGCCGCCGAGGGCGTGGTGGGCACGGACACCGAGGGCCGGGTCGTCCTCGTCAACCCCGCCGCTGCGCAGATACTCGGTTTCCGGGCCAGCGACCTCGGCGGGCAGGAGCTGCACCCGCTGATGCTGCACTCCCGCGCGGACGGCGAGCCCTTCCCGTACGAGGAGTCGCCGCTCGCCGACACCCTGCGCTCCGGGCGCAAGCACCGGGTGCGCGGGCAGGTGCTGTGGTCCAAGAGCGGCGACAAGGTGCCGGTCGACCTGACCACCGCGCCGGTGCGGGACGGCGACCAACTCGTCGGGGCCGTGATGACCTTCACGGACCGGCGGCCCTACGACGCGCTCGCCGAGGAGAAGGACGCCGAGGCCGCGCGCCATCAGGAGGAACTCGCGCAGGCCTCCGAAGCGCACGCCGAGGAGCTGGCCTCGCTCAGGGAGGAGCACGCGCGGGCACTCGGCGAGCTCCGCGAGCAGCACGAGGAGGAGCTGGCCGCCGGAGACGACCGGTACGCGGCCCTCGCCGAGCGCGAGAAGGACAGCTACGAAGCACTGGCAGCACGGCACGAGCAGCTTCTCGCCGTTCTGGGGCGCTCCCTGCGCGGGCCGCTCGACCAGCTGCGCGGCGAACTCGCCACCCTCGCCGCGGACGACGCCGGGCAGCTGTGGCCCGAGGCCAACCAGGTGCTGCACCACCTGTCGGCCGGCTACTCGCGCATCACCACCCTCGTCGACAACGTGCTCGCGTACCAGCGCCTCGACTCGGGATCCGAGAGCGTCACCCGTACGAAAGTGATGCTGGACGCGGTCGTCTCCGCCGGGGTCGACGGGGCCGTCGAGCTGATCGGTCCCGGGCGGGTGCAGTTCGCCGTGCACGCGCCGCCCATCGAGGCCGAGGTCGACCCGCAACGGCTCGCCACCGCCCTCGCGCATCTCATCGCGGACGTCGCGGGCGTCGACTCCACGGGCAACTCGCCGGTCTCGGCCGGCGGCTACATGGACAACACGGTCGTCGTCGCGGCCGCGCAGCGCGGTGAGGGCGTACGGATCGAGGTGCGCGGGCCGTACACCGGGGGAGACCCGGTGCACGAGCCGATCGTCCGCGGGATCGTGCGCGCGCACGGCGGTGTGCTGCAGACGCACGAGGTCCCCGGGATGAGCGGCAGCGCGTTCGTCCTCGAAGTGCCCATCGGGGGCGGGGCCGGGTCGGTTCCGGCCGTCGGCCCGGGTGGCGACGCGGGTGTGGATTCCGGTCCGGGGCCGGGCGGGGCGCCGAACGGCGCTTTGGCGTTGGGAGCGGGATCCGGTGAGGCCGGTTCCGCACTCGCCCTGCCCGAGCAGGCTTCATCGCAGGGCGGCGGACGGCGGCGGGCCAGGCGCGCCTCCGTCGACGCGTTCCTGGAGAGCGAGGTCGGGCCCCCGACGGAGACGGCTGTGCCCACCGGTCGGCGCAGGCGCGCCGGAGGTGACGGGGAACAGCCGGCGCTTCCGGCTCAGGTCTCCGCTGTGGCCGCGGACGAGGGTGGTGCCGAGGAGAACGGCGGATCGGGTCGGCGGCGTGGGCGGCCGAGCCCCGCCGAGGGCAATGGCGTCTCCGAGGGCGGTGGCGTCTCCGAGGGTGCGGTCGTGACCGCCGCCGAGCACGCTGCCGGTACCGCGGCGACGGGGCTCGGGGCGACCGTGCCTCCGCAGGGCGTGCCCGCGCCCGCCGGCGGACGGCGTGCGCGCCGGGACGGCGACCGGCAGGCCCTGCCTGCCGCGCTGCCCGCGGCCCCCTCTCCCGCTCCGGACGCGAGTGCGGGTGGGGGTGGAGACACCGGTGGCGCCCAGCCCACCGGGCGGCGTCGGCGTGCGCTGGCCGCCGCGGCGGAGCGTGCCGCGGCCCAGGAGTCGGGGCCGCGTGCGGTGTTCGCGCTGCCGCCGGCCGAGGCGGACCGCTCTCCCGAGTACGCGGCCCAGGCGGCCCAGTACGCCCAGGCCCAGGCCCAGGCCCACGGTCAGGCTCCCGCTCAGTCGGCCGACGGACGCCACGACGTGGCCCTGCACGATCCTGCCGACGATCACACGCCGCCCCAGCCGCATCCGGTGCAGGCCCCCAGCGGGCGGCGGCGGGCCCGGCAGGGCGCGGGTGAAGGCGATGTCGCGGCCGGTGGAGTACCGGTGGTTCCGGGTCAGCCGGTTCCGGCGCAGGCTGCTCAGCCCTCCCCGCCCGTGCCGGGTGCGCCCGGTACCGCCGGTGCGCCCGGCCAGGCCGTGCCCGTTCCCGGGCAGCAACTCCCCGTTCAGGGTGCTCCCGGCCAGCTGGTTCCCGGGCCGGGAATGCCCGGACAGCCGGGCCCCGTTCAGAACGATCCCGCGCAGCAGCCCATGCCGGGGCAGCTGCCCCCCGCGCAGCCCGTACCCACGGAGGGCCCGCCCGCTCAGCCCTACCCCGGGCAGACCGCGCCCCTGCCCGCTCAGGGAGCCCCGGGTCACACCGCTCCCGCGGCCGTTCCCGCCGCAGGGCAGGCCGTTCCTCCGCAGGGCCTGCCCCAGCAGGGCCTCCCCGGCCAGGCGCTCCCTCAGCAGGAGTCCGCCGCCGGTCAGGCGCTTCCTCCGCAGGCCGCCCCCGGACAGCTGGCCCCCGCCGGTCTCGCGGGCCCCGCAGCGGGTTCCGTACCCGAGGGCGCCGCGGGCCAGGGCGCGGTCCCGGCGCCTTCCATGCCGACCCAGGGCACCGCTGAGGCCGCGCAGCCGCAGGCTCAGCCCCAGGCCCAGCTGCCTCAGGCGCCTGCGGCCGTGGCTCCGACCGGGGACGCAGCCGCTGCCGCTCAGCCGTGGGCCGGCGCGGCCGATCCCTCCGGCGCCGGTATGCCCGTACAGCCGGAGGCCGTCGCGGCGGCCCAGTCGTGGACGGGCCCGGCCGAGGTGGCGGCCGCTCCGGAGCCCGCGGTGGCCCCTGAGCAGCCGCGTGTCGCGCAGCCCCTGCCCGCCGAGGCAGCGGCGCCGCCCGTCGACCCCAACTCGACCCAGGGCCGGGCGATCAGCGTCCGTACGCTCGGGCAGGGCGTCCCGTTCGGCCGCCGCATGATCGACGCCCAGCAGCCCAGGCCGGGCAGGGCGGCCGTTCCCGCACCGCAGGCGCAGGCGCAGGCTCAGATGCAGGCCCAGCCCGCCGCGCAGGCGGGAGCCGTGCCGCAGCCCCAGGCGCCCACGCCTCCCCCGCACTCGACCAACGGCTCCGGGCGGCGCCGTAAGCTCGGCACCCGCCCCGAGCCTGTCGCCGAGCAGACGGACACCGGGGCGCGCCAGCACCCGCAGACCGGCGGGCAGCAGTCCCGGCTCGCCAACACCACCGAGGGCACCGGCCGGTCGTACGCCATAGGAGCCCCGGACGAGAACGCCGACGAGGGCCCCGAGCCGCTCGACGGACCGGGCGGCGCGGTGGAGGTCGCGAACCAGCCGCACCCTCAGCCGATGGACGACGAGCTGCCCCCTGAGCCGCTGGACAACCCGCGCCGGCTGCTGGTGTGGCCCGCGCCGGACATCACGACCCAGCAGGCACTGAGCGACCGCGGCTACCGGCCCGTCATCGTGCACTCGCGCGAGGAGGTCGACGCGCAGATCGCCGCCTTCCCGGCCGCGCTCTTCGTGGACCCGCTCACCGGCCCGATCACCCGCACGGCGCTCCAGTCGCTGCGTCAGGCCGCCGTCGCCGCCGAGGTGCCGGTCCTGGTGACGGCGGGTCTCGGCCAGGCGACACGCGAGGCGGCTTACGGCGCCGACCCGGCCGTACTCCTCAAGGCGTTGGCTCCGCGCGACAGCGAGCAGCACCCGCCGCGGGTACTCCTCATCGAGGAGCACGCCGAGATCGCGCTCGCGCTGACCTCGACGCTGGAGCGGCGCGGGATGCAGGTCGCGCGGGCCTCGTCCGACGCGGACGCGGTCACGCTGGCCGGGCAGATGCGGCCGAACCTGGTGGTGATGGACCTGATGCAGGTGCGTCGCCGACGCGCCGGGATCGTCGACTGGCTGCGCGCGAACGGACAGCTGAACCGCACGCCGCTCGTCGTCTACACCGCCGCCGTCGACCAGACCGAGCTGCCGCGGCTCGCCGCGGGGGAGACGGTGCTGTTCCTCGCCGAGCGATCGACGAGCGCCGAGGTGCAGGACCGGATCGTCGACCTGCTGGCCCGGATCGGCACGAACTGAAACTGCTCGGTCGGCAGCAGCAGCAACAGCAACAGCAACAGCAACAGCAACAGCAACAGCAACAGCAACTGAACATACGCACAGACGGGTTGGGGCGCTGTTTCACGTGAAACAGCGCCCCAACCCGTATCGGCCCGAACGCCCGGGAGGGCTCCGGTTCCGAGCCCGTCAGATCTGTGTGACGTCCAGCTCGCCCGCCGCGTACTGCCTGCGCAGCACCTTCTTGTCGAACTTGCCGACGCTCGTCTTCGGCACGGTCTCGATGATCGTCCAGCGCTCGGGGAGCTGCCACTTGGCGATCTTGCCCTCGCCCGCGAGGAAGGACCGCAGGTCGTTGAAGTCGGCGCTGGCGCCCTCCTTCAACACCACGGTGGCGAGAGGTCGTTCACCCCACTTGTCGTCCGGGACGGCGACGACCGCAGCCTCGGCGACGTCGGGGTGGGCCATGAGGGCGTTCTCCAGGTCGACCGAGGAGATCCACTCTCCGCCGGACTTGATGACGTCCTTGGCACGGTCGGTGAGGGTCAGGAAGCCGTCGGCGCTGATCGTGCCGACGTCACCGGTCTTGAGCCAGCCGTCCTCGCTGAACTTGTCGGCGGGGCGCAGGACTTCGGCGCCCTGACCGCCGTAGTACGCGCCCGCGATCCAGGGGCCGCGCACCTCCAGCTCACCGGCGGACTCGCCGTCCCACGGCAGCCGCTCGCCACCCGGGCCGGTCAGCCGGGCCTCGACACCGGCCGGGAAACGGCCCTGGGTGAGCCGGTACGCGAACTCCTCGTCCGAACCCACCTCCACGTGGGCCGGAGGGCGCGCGATCGTACCGAGCGGTGAGGTCTCCGTCATGCCCCAGGCGTGGCAGACGCGCATGCCCAGCTCGTCGAACGCCGTCATGAGAGCGGGCGGACAGGCGGAGCCGCCGATGGTGACCTGGGTCAGCGAACTCACGTCACGCGGCTTGGCCTTGAGCTCCGCGAGCAGCCCCTGCCAGATGGTGGGGACGGCGGCCGCGTGCGTCGGCCGCTGGCTCTCGATCATCTCGGCGAGCGGCGCGGGCTGCAGGAATCGGTCCGGCATCAGCACGTTCACGCCGGTCATGAACATCGCGTGCGGCAGGCCCCAGGCGTTCACATGGAACTGCGGGACCACGACGAGGGACGTGTCCCCGTCGGTGAGGCCCATGGACTGCGCCATGTTGACCTGCATCGAGTGCAGGTAGATGGACCGGTGCGAGTAGATGACACCCTTGGGGTCGCCGGTCGTGCCGGAGGTGTAACACATGGCCGCGGCCTGGCGTTCGTCGAGCTCGGGCCAGTCGTAGCTCTCCGGCTTGCCCGCGATCAGGTCGTCGTACTCGTGCACCTGGACCGTCGCCCCGTCCAGCAGCGAACGGTCGCCGGGGCCGGATACGACCACGTGCTCGATCGACTTGAGGTGCGGGAGCAGCGGCGCGAGCAGCGGGAGCAGCGAACCGTTGGCCACGACCACGCGGTCGGCGGCGTGGTTGACGATCCAGACGAGCTGCTCGGGAGGCAGCCGGAGGTTCAGTGTGTGGAGGATCGCGCCCATGGCGGGGATCGCGTAGTACGCCTCGACGTGCTCGGCGTTGTTCCACATCAGCGTCGCGACCCGGTCGTCGTCGCGGACTCCGAGGTCGTCGCGCAGCGCGTGTGCCAGCTGGGCGGCCCGGGCTCCGATCTCGGCGAACGAGCGTCGGTGCGGCTCGCTCTCCCCGGTCCAGGTGATCACCTGGGATGAACCGTGGATCGTCGACCCATGGGTCAAGATCCTCGAGATCAGCAGTGGTACGTCCTGCATCGTGCTCAGCACGGCGTCCTCCCGGGGGCGACATTGCCTACGCGGTAGTAAGGGTTGGGCTGATTCTGCGCACATACCGCGCGGTATGTCACTACTCCAGGATGATCGATCACGTCACGACGGGAATGTTTGCCCCGACGAGCGCTCTGTGCTCCCCCGCGCCGATCAGCGCACCGGGCCCAGCTCAGGGTCCTCACGGAGCTTTCCCAGGGCGCGCGACACGGCCGACTTGACCGTTCCGATCGACACACCGAGCACGTCCGCGGTCTGCGCCTCGCTCAGGTCCTCGTAGTACCTGAGTACGACCATGGCCCGCTGCCGCGCGGGCAACTTCATGATCGCGCGCCACATCGCGTCGTGCAGCGCCTGGTGCTCCGCCGGGTCCCCGGCCGGTGGGGCCTGCGGCTCCGGCAGTTCGTCGCACGCGAACTCGTCGACCTTCCGCTTCCGCCACTGCGACGTCCGCGTGTTCAGCAGCGCCCGCCGCACATAGCCGTCGAGCGCCCTGTGGTCCTCGATCCGCTCCCACGCGACGTACGTCTTCGTGAGGGCGGTCTGCAGCAGGTCCTCCGCGTCGCACGGGTTCGCGGTCAGCGAGCGCGCGGTACGCAGCAACACCGGTTGGCGGGCCTTCACGTACGAGGAGAACGACTGGTACGCATGAGTCCGCGTCGCGGCATTCGAAGCGCTGGTGCAGACGGATGTGGTCATGGCTCCACGCTAGGATCGCCCCCTACTCCAGCGGATCGGCCGCAGGTCCCGAAGCCGTGTCCGCCTCAGGTTGTAGGAGGGGGGCAGGCCCCACCTCCTGAAGGTGGATACGAGGCTCCGGACCCGTGAGGGTTCACCCCTGAGAGACCGCTTCTTCCGCAGTAGCCCGCGCCCCGCCCTGATGCGGGAGGACTACAGGCACCCTCCGGACGGGGGGCCAGGGCGGGTGGGAGCGGCTGCGCGCCCGCCACACCGCACGACCGCGGCTTGCGGAGCCTGCCGAACGCGTCCCGCATCCGCCGACTTCCGCCGACAGGTACACAACGCGTGCTTCTCACGCCGTGCGGTACGCGCTGCTCCACCTCACGACCCCGCGATACCGCCCCTGGCCCCGCGGTGCCCCCGCTCCGCCCAGGCGTTGCGGCCGCGACGCATGGGCGGTGGCCGCGACGCATGGGCCCGGCAGAAACCGGACCCCTGGCCGCCGAAAACCCGGCTCGGCCGCTCAGCCGATGCGCGCGACCGGCGCGTGCATCAGATTGCGGTCGATCAGCAGCGTGCGGCCGCCGTGCCGCTCTCGTACGTTGCCTGCGTACTGGTGGATGCGCCGAGCGGGCGCCCACGCGGTCCTCCGCAGGACGGGCTCCTTGTCGAGCTGGGCCCGCACCCCCCACCGTGCGAACCACATCACCGCCGGCAGATCCCGCACACCGGCCCGCCGCGCGCTCTCCATGTGGCGCACGCCCGACTCGGCGCTGCTGTAGAAGCCCGGCAGATAGCCCCGGCGCGACACCTCCCGGTCCCATCCGCGCACGAACAGGAGCGTGGAGCGCGCACACTTCTTGTTCCGATGCGCATAGGCCTCCATGTCCAGGAAGAGCGGGCTCCCCGGCCGGATGCCGAGCGCCGCCGCCCTCCTCACCGCGTCACGCGCCTCCGCCGTCCCCTGCTTCCACGGATGCCCGCCGATCCGGACGTTCCTCTTGTGCCTCGCGAACACACAGGTCGACTGCGAGCCCACGTACAACGGCAGCACCCGCCAGCCCTGGCCCTGCACCGTCCGCATCCAGCGGTGACTCAGATGGGGCTGGGCCCGGCAGGCCCGCCCGCGACCGCCGAAGTAGACGCCCACGGCCCGGTACGAGGATGCCCGCCACCGTCGCATGGTGTCCGCGGACGGCGCCCGACAGGTGTCGAACGCACGGCCCTTGTAGACGAGCGGCGCGGGTCTCGCGCCCGGCTCCGGGGCGCGGGGACCCGCCGGTGCGACGGCACCCGGCGCCCATGGCCCCGCCTCCGCGGGAGGTGCAGCCGCGAGCCCCGTCAGGAGCAGCACGAATCCGAATCCGACGATCACCTTGTGAGAACGCAGCCAACGCATACGCCGAGTCAACGGTCCCACTCAGGCGGTCGGCTCCGGACACGCGCCACGTTCATCCGTCCGCCCCCGGAATCAGCCCCGATCGTCCGAACCCAGGATCAGCCCCGACGTCGGAACGCCCGTCCCGGCGGTCACCAGCACGCGACGGGCTCCCGGTATCTGGTTCACCGACGAACCGCGCAGTTGTCGCACTCCCTCCGCCACTCCGTTCATCCCGTGCAGATACGCCTCACCGAGCTGCCCGCCGTGGGTGTTCAACGGCAGCCGTTCCTCCGCCACGAAGTCCGCGGCCTCACCCGGCTTGCAGAAGCCGAACTCCTCCAGCTGTGTCAGCACGAACGGCGTGAAGTGGTCGTACAGGATCCCGACGTCGATCTCGGCCGGCGTCAGCCCCGACGTACGCCACAGCTGCCGGGCCACCACGCCCATCTCGGGCAGCCCCGTCAGGTCGTCCCGGTAGAAGCTGGTCATCTGCTCCTGCGCCCGCCCCGCACCCTGGGCGGCCGCGGTGATCACGGCCGGCAGATGCGGCAGGTCGCGCGCCCGCTCCACCGAGGTGACGACCAGGGCCTGGCCGCCGTCGGTCTCCTGACAGCAGTCGAGCAGCCGCAACGGCTCGACGATCCAGCGCGAAGCGGCATGGTCGGCGAGCGTGATCGGTCTGCCGTGGAAGTACGCCGCCGGGTTGGTCGCCGCGTACTTCCGGTCCACGACCGCGACATGCCCGAACGCCTCGGGGGTCAGCCCGTACGTGTGCAGATAGCGCTGGGCCGCCATCGCCACCCAGGACGCGGGCGTGAGCAGTCCGTAGGGCAGCGCCCAGCCGAGCGCGGCGCCCTCCGCCGACGGCTCCCGCCTCTGGACCCCGGAGCCGAATCTCCGCCCCGACCGTTCGTTGAACGCCCGGTAGCAGACCACCACCTCGGCCACCCCCGAGGCCACGGCGAGCGCGGCCTGCTGGACGGTCGCGCAGGCCGCCCCGCCGCCGTAGTGGATCCGGGAGAAGAAGGACAGCTCACCCATGCCTGCTGCCTGGGCGACGGTGATCTCGGGACTCGTGTCCATCGTGAACGTCACCATGCCGTCCACATCGTCCGGTGTGAGCCCCGCGTCGTCCAGCGCGGCCCGCACCGCCTCCACCGCGAGCCGCAGCTCGCTGCGCCCCGAGTCCTTGGAGAACTCGGTGGCCCCGATCCCGACGACGGCTGCTCGCCCGCCGAGGCTGTCCCTCGTCCGTACGCTCATGTCCGGCCCTCCGCGTCCCGGACCGCGTCCTGGACCGTGGCCGGGTCCGCGGCCGGGTCCGTAGCCGGGGCAGCGCCGGTCTCCGCCCGCGGCAGCGTGACCGTGACCGTCCCCGTGACATGTCTGCCGATGCCGTTGGCGCCAACGACCCGTACCGTCGCCGTGTCACCCCGGACGTCCTCCACCCTGCCGGTCAGCACCATGGTGTCGCCCGGGTAGTTGGGCGCACCGAGTCTGATCGCCACCCCCCGCAGCACGGCCCCGGGCCCGAAATGGTCCGTGATGTAGCGGCCGACCAGCCCGTTGGTCGTCAGGATGTTCATGAAGATGTCCGGCGAGCCCTTCTGCCGTGCCAGCTCCGCGTCGTGATGCACGTCCTGGTAGTCGCGCGAGGCGATCGCCCCGGCGACGACGAGCGTGCGGGTGATCTCGATCTCCAGGGGCGGCAGCGCGTCACCGGCGCGCACCGGCCCGACATCGGTGGTCATGCGTCCCCCTCACCGTGCACGATCAGCTCCCCCAGCTCCTGGAGCAGTTCGCTCCCGCCTCCCAGATACGCCTCCAGCTGCCGTCCCCACAGGAAGTGCCGGTGCACGGGATGTTCGAGGTCGGCTCCCATTCCGCCGTGCAGATGCTGCCCCGCGTGGACGACGCGGTGCCCCGCCTCCGACGCCCACCATGCGGCGGTCAGCGCATGCGTGGCGTAGTCCAGCCCCTCGTCCCGTCGCCACGCCGCTTCGTAGGCCGTGACCCGTATCGCCTCGGTGTCCATGTACGCGTCGGCGGCCCGGAGTTGCACTCCCTGCTTGGCCGCGAGCGGTCGCCCGAACTGCTCGCGGGTGTTGGTGTACTCGACCGCCCTGGCCACCGAGCCCGCGCACACCCCTGCCTGCAGCCCCGCGAAGGCCGTGCGCGCACTGGCCAGCACGTCGTCGTACGCCGCGGCACCTCTCTCCGCGACACCCCTCTGGTAACGAGTCCCGCCGCCGTCCGCGCTGCCGCTCCCGCCGCCGTCCGGGTCGCCGAGGCGCTCGCCCGGTGACGTGTCCAGCGTCAGGCGTCCGGCGGACCAGGGGGCCGTCAACTCCACGGGGTCACACCGGGCGTCGAGGGTCCGTACGAGCCACAACCGGTGCTCGTCGTCGGCGACGAGCACGTGCGTGGCATCGCGGAGCCACGGCACGACGGGGACCACTCCGCTCAGCCTTCCGGGCGGGCCGACCCTTACAGCGGCCTCGGGCAGGGCTCCGGTCACCACCACGGTCCCGTCGGCGATTCCCGGCAGCAGCCGCTCCCGCTGTTCCGCCGAACCGTGCGCCGACACCGCGAGCAGCCCGTAGACACAGCTCGCCGCGAAGGGCACCTGAGCCGTCGTCCGCCCCTGCTCCTCCAGGAGAAGCACCAGCCCGAGAAGCCCTGTGTCCTGGACGGCGGCCGGCAGCCCCGCCTCGCACAACGTCTTCCACAACTCGTCGTCGCTGTCCGTCCCGGTGGCGGTCAGCCGCTCATGCGTGGACAGGTCACCGAAGATCCGCGCGGCCAGGTCACGAGCCGCCGCCTGCTCCTCCGTCGGTGTGAAGTCCATGTCAGACCTCGCTCCCCTCGGTGGCCCGGAAGACCGGCAGCTCCAGCTCCTCGTCCACCCGCTCGAACTCCAGCCGCACCGGCATACCGATCCGCACGCTGTCGTGCGGCGCCCCCACCACATTGCTGATCATCCGTACGCCTTCGGCGAGTTCGACCAGCCCCACGGCATACGGAGGATCGAAGGCAGGGAAGGGTGGGTGGTGCATCACCACGTACGAATAGACGGTCCCCTCGCCCGCTGCCTCGACCGTGTCCCACTCCAGGCCTCCGCAGGCGTTGCACCCCGGCAGCCAGGGGAACCGCAGTGTCCTGCACTCCTCGCAGCGCTGTATGAGCAGCCGGTGCCGGGACACGCCCTCCCAGAAACCGGCGTTGTCACGATTGACGACGGGGCGGGGCCGCTCAGAGCGAGGCCGCTCGGAACCAGAGCGCTCAGAGCGAGAGCGCTCGGAATCAGATCTCCTCGAATCAGACCTCTCGGGGCGGGGAGTTGTCGCGTCTGCCCCGGTCTCCGCCGCTCGCCGACTCACCGGCGCGTCCGGCCCGGCCTCAGGCGACTCGGCCCTCCCCGTCGCCGGGCTGTCCCTCCGAGCCCGCCCGACGGGCACGTACTTGAGGATCCTGAATCGGTGCGTCCCCGCCGGCTCGCCCCCTGCCTGCACATCCATCCGCGTCGTGACGAAGTACCCCGTGCCCAGCTTGGTCGTCTTGCGCTCGGAGACCGACTCGATCACCGCGTCGAAGGTGATCCGGTCCCCGGGCCGCAACGGCCGCAGATACTCCTGCTCGCAGTCGGTGGCCACCACCGAGGTGTACCCGGCGCCGTCGAGCAGCCCGAGCAGCTCGTCGTACGCCTCGGAGCGTCCCTCGTGCCCGGAAAGTCCTCCCATCGTCCAGGTCTGGAGCATGGTGGGCGGTGCCACGGCCTCCGCTCCCGCGTACGCCGGATTCGTGTCTCCCAGCGCCTCGCACCAGTGCCGGATCATCGGTGCGTTGACCAGGTCCTTGCCCACGCCTCCTACGGCGGCCGCACGCCCCTCGTACGCCTTCAACCGCGCGTACACGTCCTCGTATCCGCCTCCGGCCCCGCCCACGGGCGCCGCCCCCTGTCCGCTCGACCCGGTCCTCCCGCTCACCGCCGCCCCCTGGTCATTCCGAGCCGCATCGTCGCGACGATCTCCCGCTGCACCTCGCTCACCCCGCCCCCGAACGTGTTGATCTGCGCCGCTCTGTTCATCCGCTCCAGCTCGCCGTCCTCGAAGACACCCGGCGAACCAGAGCGGACCAGCGCGTCCGATCCGACAATTTCCTGACACATTCGGTACACCGCGACTGCCGATTCGGTTCCCACGACTTTCACGCCACTGGCGTCTCCGGCCGCCAGCCGACCGGCCCCCACATCACCCACCAAACGCCAGTTGAGCAGGCGTGTTGCCGCCAGGAGGGCATGTACCTCGGCCAGCTTCGACCGCACCCAGGGCTCGTCAACCCTTCGCCGCCCTGTCACCGGATCGGGTGTTCGGGCAGCGGCCAGTACGGCCGCGTAGAAGTCCTCGGCCTGCATCCCGATGGCCGCGAGCGCGACCCGCTCGTGGTTGAGCTGGTTGGTGATGAGCCCCCAGCCGCCGTTCTCCTCCCCGACGAGCCGGGACGCCGGGACCCTGATCCCGTCGTAGTAGGTGGCCGTCGTGGTCAGTCCGCCCACCGTTTCGATCGGCGTCCACGAGAACCCCGGAGCGTCCGTGGGGACCAGCAGGATCGAGATCCCCTTGTGTTTCGGCGCGTCGGGGTCCGTGCGGCAGGCGAGCCAGATCCAGTCGGCGTGCTGGGCGTTGGAGGTGAACACCTTCTGCCCGTCGACGAGCCACTCGCCGCCGGCTCCCGCCCCATCTCTCCCCGCGCAACCGGCACCGGCACCCGAGCCCGTACCCGTACCCGCGTCCTCGCTCTCACCCTCGCCCTCACCCGCGCGGCCGAGCCGCACGGCCCGCGTCCGCAACGACGCCAGATCCGTCCCCGCCGAGGGCTCGCTGTAGCCGATCGCGAACACGAGATCCCCGCGCAGAATCCGCGGCAGGAAGAAGTCCTTCTGCTCGTCGGTCCCGTACTTCATGAGCGTCGGTCCGACCGTGTTCAGCGTCACCATGGAGACCGGAGCGCCGGCCCTGTAGGCCTCGTCGAAGAAGACGAACTGCTCGTCGGCGCCGCGCCCTTGGCCCCCGTACGCCTCGGGCCAGCCGAGCCCCAGCCAGCCGTCGGCTCCGATGCGCCGCAACAGCGCGCGCTGTTCGTCCGGCCCGGTGGCGGACGGCCCTTCCGGTAGCAGCTCACGGAAGTAGGCGCGGAGTTCGGCGCGCAGTCGTCGCTGGCGCTCGGTGGGGGCGAGATGCACGACGACGGCCCTCCCGGACCTCGTACGAACAAGGGTTTCTGACTGTCCGTCAGATACTCCTGACTGTCAAGGTCGAGACGGTCATGGCACCCGCTGACGCAGGCGGAGGGAGGACGGCACACCACGCGCCGGACATGCAGCACTGCGGCACACCGCGCCGGCCCACCCCGGTGCGCGGCGCACCCCCACGCGCGCCACACCAGACGTGCGTCACATCTGCCGTTCGGCAGGCTCGAAGCGCCGGCTAAAACGTCTGCGCGGCGATGCCGAAGCACCGCCGCGCAGACGTGTTACCACCCCACAAAGCACCTCACCAGGAGGCGTACGGCCGCCGGGGGTCTCCAGTCCCCGACAGCCCCCGGCTCACCAGAGGTGGGTGAAGTTGACGGCGATGTTCTCGTTCGACTGGTCGATGGCCGTGAACGCGGAACCGTTCACCTGCGCCGTGTTGCTCTGATTCGAGGCGCCGGAGCCGACGGCCTGTTGCTGAGTCGTGGACGAGGTGCCGTAGTTGTCCCCACCGACACCGCTGCCGCCGACGGTCGCCACGGCCGCGTTCGATCCGTTGTCCGCGAACGAGCCGTTGTCGGCCACCGCCACACCCGAGAAGAGGGCGGCGGCGAGCGGCAGGGCTGCCGCGGCGGCAAGAACGCGGGCAGTACGGATGCTTGCCATGTGTGTTCCTCCAGAAGCGGGAAGTACATGCCGGTCAGGGCCGGCCGAGTACGGCTGGATCTGGGGCAGTTGGCCGACCGCCCCGGTGTTCGTTCACGACGTCGCGAGATCAGAATTGCCCACCGAATCCCCGGCGAACCACCCCGGAAGCCGCTATTCGCTCGCAAGCGTGAGGACATGTCGATAAACCCCCTTCACGCCCCCGAAACCGCAGTTCAGGACGGTGCGGACATCTCAATCCCGTACGCCGCAAGGGATGAAGCGTTCCGTCACCTTTTCAGCCAATCTCCCCAGGCGAGTTTTCGCACCCCACCCAACCCTCTCGACGCCCCAGCGCCCTTGACCCCAACCCCGCAGGCGTGCCGCCCCCGAGGCCCCGCCCCGCACGTCCCCCACCCCTTCCCTTTCTCGAACACTCGTACGAAAATAGAGTCATGGCCACCATAGACCGGCAGGCCACGACGCTGGCCCTCGCACACGCCCTGTCAGCCGCCGAACGCGGACTGGCCGTCATCCCGCTGTCCCGGACCAAACTCCCGGCGCTCCGCTCGCCCCATCGCGACGACCCGACGGCACCGCCCTGTCACGGTGAGTGCGGCCGCTTCGGGCACGGGGTGTACGACGCCTCGACCGACCCCCACCGCATACGCGAACTCTTCACCGCCGCCCCCTGGGCCACCGGTTACGGCATCGCCTGCGGCCTCGACCCGCACCACCTCATCGGAATAGACCTGGACACCAAGTCGGGTACGGACTCGTCCGCGGCTCTACGAGAGCTGGCCCTGCGCCACCTGTTCACGATCCCCGAGACGGTCGTCGTACTGACCCCCAGCGGCGGCCGCCACCTCTGGCTGAGCGGCCCGCCCGACGTCGTCGTCCCCAACTCGGCGGGCCGACTGGCCCCGGGCATCGACATCCGCGGCGCCGGCGGCTACCTCGTCGGCCCGGGCTCACGCACCGAACACGGCGTCTACGGCACGGCCCCGGGCACAGCCCACCTGGCGCCGGCCCCCTGCCCGACCTCACTGCTGCGCATCCTCATGCCACCGCCCCGCCCCCACTCCACCGCGGCCGCCTCGACGAACCAACAGGGCCAGGGCCTTATCCAGTTCGTCCTCGCCGCCCACGAAGGCCAGCGCAACACCCGCCTGTTCTGGGCGGCCTGCCGCGCGTATGAGAACGGCCTCGGCCCGGAACTGACCGAGGCCCTGGTCGACGCCGCGATCCGGACGGGCCTCACGGAACGCGAGGCCCGCTCGACGATCACGTCGGCATCCCGCATGACAAGCCACCGCCCGTAGCCCTGCCCGGAGCCCCAACCCGCACGCCACAAAGGAGGGGGCCGAAAAGGCCGCACGCACGCGTGCACCCCAAAAACACACGGCCACCCGCACACCGCACGAACGACAGGGGCGCCCGGAACCAGTCGGTTCCGGGCGCCCTGTGTCGCACACTGCGGTGGGTGTGGGATTTGAACCCACGGTCACATCGCTGCGACGACGGTTTTCAAGACCGGTCCGCTCTGCACAGTCCAACGCGCCGTGACCTGCGGAAGCGCCCTCTTGCAGGGTGCCGCATGCACCCTATTGGCCAGAGGTTGGCCGCGCCCCCACTGGGCTGGACGTCGCCCCGCCAGCAGCTGCCCCTCGCTGAGGCCCTTCGGGAGGCAGGGAGAGACCTTTCCGGCGACGCCTGCTTCCTGACGCGCTTTAGGCATGTTCACGCCACTTGAAAAGCCAAGGAAATATTATGTAAGTACTTTTCCGTATCCCGAGAAGGAACGTTTCACCTAGCCCGAACAGCGTTCGAAAGTGAAACAAATTCACGATCCTTGGGCAACGTGAACAGGTGAGGTGCAGGAGTAACGACGAGCCTTGGGATGAAGTAAAATCCCTCAGGGACTCAGAGTAAGCCGTGTTAGCGCCCATCCTGAGCCGTCTGAATGAGCGGTCGCTTAGCTGGGGCCGCCTCTTCACCTCTCCAGACACAACGAAAGGTTCGAGGGGTCCATGGCGCGCACGGTTCAGCGAAAGCTCGTTGGACGCACTATCACCAAAGACCAGCTTGACAACATCATCACGGTTGTGAAGCGAAAGTTCCGCGCTCCAGCGCACTACGAGTTCTCTATACACCGTGGCAGCAGTGATTCACATACAAAGAATTCTCTCGAATCTGTGGTCCGCGCGGCCGGATCGCCCACTATTGTTCGAAAGTTTTCCATCGAGGCCACATCTGACCGGTGCTACTTTCGTATTGACGTTAAGTATGACGTGATCGAAATGAAGGTGCGGGGGGAAGATGACTACTTCGCTCCCGGCTTCCTTGACGAGATTGCACGCATCCTTGACCCTCAGCCCACGCTGATCAGTAAGGCTCTCACCAGGCCAGTACACCTAGTTCTGCGTTGCCTTCTGGTCCTTGGGGTGCTGGCATCAGTCATTCCTCTGTTTACTTCGGGACGTCTCGACTGGAACGGCATCACTACGTGCTCCGCCCTCGCGCTCCTCAGTCTCTTCACCCTCGCTTATATCGAACGGCGTGTAAGCTCGTATGTCTTGCTCAAAACTGAGGCGAAGGAGCGGAAACGCGCTGAGAGGATTGCCCTGGTCGGTGCTGCTGCAACTCTCCTTGTCGGCCTCATGACCAACGGGGTGAATTTGGCAATCAACGCTAGCCGAGCATCTGTGGACTCGAAATCTTCGGCAAGTCCCAGTCCATACAATCTCGACGACGAACTCGGGGATCGAACACCGAATCCCTCTCGTGACACCGCGCGCGAATCTCTAGCATCGATCAGCGTAGTGGGGAGCCTGCGTCCGGGTAGCGAATTTGCAACCCTGACGGGAAACGGCTTCACACCAGGGGAAGACGTTGAGGTAAATTTCAGCAATGGCACTAAAGGGGTGACACCACGAGCCAATAGCAGAGGCGAAATCGGCCCAATCGAAATCCACGTAGGCTCAATGGAGGACGGGCAGGTGAAAATCACAGCAATTGGCGGTGACAGTCAGGCCACTGTGAACTACGTGTACACGGAGCGGTGAATTAAAGACTCTATCGGCCTTCCAGAGGATCGGCAGGCCCAACAGAGGTAGTCCCTGCCCGAATGGCGTACTCAACCGAGTAAACGCGCACAGGAGCAGTTGGTTACGGAGCCCCTGCTACGGCAGGTGCGGACGTCCTTCAACCCGAGCCACACGTGGCTAGCGCGGCCCCAAGTTCAGCTGCGGTATGCGCGTCAAGGTCAGGCCGGGCCGCGCGCGGGAAGCGGAGCGAGCCGCCTTAACCGAAGGCGCTGCGCGTCTGGCATCAACTTGCAGCGGGCCAGGGGCGCGCTGCCTGCGATTCTGTCCATGGAGGACCCTCGGGCCAGCGCACCGTAATCAGTGATGGATTCGGGGCGGATGACGTATCGGAGAGCCTTGATCCTCATCCGATACGCGCAAAAGCTCAGGTCACCATTGGCAATAGGCGATCGTCGCGTCATCTCCGGATTTGTAGCGTGGCCATCGGCGCCCAGTCGGGTCGGTAGCTTCCACCTTGCGTACCGTCTGGATCAACTCGCGCGGTCCCGCAGCCTGGAGTGTGGTGAAGACCTCGGACCAGGTCGCCATCTCGTACTCTGTGACGAGTCTCGACACGCCGTCGGACATGACGGCAGCCGAGTGCACCTCTCTAAGGGGAGTGGTACCGGTCAGCGCGTGCTCGGCTGCTTCTGGCCTAGAGGCAGCGACCCAATAACCGTCCGTAGTGTTTCGCACCTGCCGCTGTGCGAGTACGAAGCGCTGCAGGGCCTCCCTGTGGCCCGAAGTGTGAGTTTCATGCTGCTCAACCTCGGCTCTCAGCTCCGGAAGCACCTTGTCCACTCGGAGATCAGTGATTACCGCGTAGTCCCTGGAGCCGTCGAAAACGATGGGCGAGTCAGCTAGAACCAGGTGGTCAAGGGCTTCCTGTCCGTGCCGGAGGATCGCAACCGTGGCCGATGGCGTACCGGGGGCGTTGAGATCACACTCGGGATGCATCGCGGCAACGCGTTCGAGAGCGTCAGCCAAGCCGTCCGCGAGCGGGCGGTCCAGGTCTGCCAACGTGCTCACAAGCTGCCCGCCGAGATGGGCGACGTACCACGGGACGCCGTGACGGCACCCCGTGGCCAGACCTGCCGTACTGAGCCCGTCCAGAACCATGGCGAGGGTAGGCGTGCCGGCCACCCAGTCCTCGTTTGGGTTGGCTCCCCCGGGGTGTGTGTCAATGCAGACGCGCATACTCAGCTCTCGTGTCGGTACAGCGGGGTGACTCGACGACTCTCCAGCACATCGAGTGTCTCGGGGTCGTATCGGCAGGAAATAAGGGTGGAGAAGCGGCGAGTGCGAGTCTCCCGGTACAGCTCGGCGAGGTTGTTCTCCAAGTAGTGCACCACCCCATTCGCGCCGATGGCGTGGATACCGGCGATGTAGAGGAACGTCCCGCGACCGTCCAGCCGTGGGAGCCGCCCGAGGTATCCGAAGTCCTCAGCTGAGCCGGTCTCGTCCATCGGGGACCGATATTCCTTCTTGGCCTTCTGGTCCACTAGGTGCCAGGCTCGGTCCTTCTCAAACCGCAGGTTGTCGTCCCCTTCCAGCACCTGAGCGACGATGGGCGACAGCCGTGGACCGCAAATGACCACGTGGTCTTCGCGGTTCAGGTTGACGATCCCGGATGGCGGGATCACTTCGTACTGAGCCTCCAGCTTCATGCCCGCCAGCAACTTGCGCAGGTGCTCGAAGTTGTCGAGGTCTTCCCTCACCACCACTGCACTCGGATTCTGCTCGGGGCTCTTGCCTGCCTCGTACTTGCCGCCGAGGGACACGGTCACGAGGCCCGTGCCGAAGAACGCCCTCTCGGGGGGCGGACCGGCCGATGCGAGCTGCCCGACCCGCCCGCGACTCACGCCGAGTTTCTTCGCGATCTCGGCCTGGGTCATGCCGGACGCCTGCGCCTCCTCGATGGCCTCGCGGCGGATTCGAGAGAGCTCCAGAACCCATCCCTGATAGGTCGCCATCAGGTCAATCGCTGCCTTGGCCCGGTCGACCGGGACCGCGATTTCAGAGACGCGCTTCATGTCGTCGTCCACAGGTATCCAATCCTCGCCTAGGGGGGCTAGCGAACTGTATCGCGAGAGGGGGTTGCGCGCAGCCCCTGGCTTGCCTACGGTACCTAACAAGCAGCACGGCAACCCCCCCTAGGCAGCCTGGGGAAGAGCCGGTTGTAGCTGTTTGACGTGCACGAATGCAGAGGGCGGGGACGCTGCAATCCCGCTAAAGGCCAGATGGAACAGGGTTTCGACCCGTACTGGCGAGGTGGCCCGGTGACCGCGAGCAACGGCCGGCGTGTGGGGACGTGAGTCCCCCTTGCAGTGCTGGTTCCTGTCCCTTCGATCTTCGGGAGTTCTCGTGCGTCAACGAATGCTTTGGGCGTCGCCGTGATGGACCGGCCGACGGCGTCCGTGCGGTAACCCCGGTCCACTCATCAGCCTCGCGGCGGCTCACGCTGCGTCGGTTGCCTCTCTCATCCGTCCGACCCCGCTTGCTGCGGTGGCCGTACGGATGAGGGCGTGGGGAGCCGGTAACGACTCCAACGGCACGCGGCGTCCGGGTTGCACCCCGGACGCCGCTTCGGGCCGTTCCACCTGTCTAGGGAGATCACGACCCATGAAGCACATCGGTACTGATCAGGCGGTTGTTACCGCCGACGGGTTCGACCGTGAGCCGACGTTCGCGGAGCTGGACGCGATCGCGTACGAGATGCCCGTGATCCGGGCGGAAGTTGAGTTGCTGGACGCGCAGATCATCGCGCTTGACCGGACGCCGAACGAGGTGGACACGCGGCGTATCCGGCGGGCCCGCCGCAAGGTGTTGGCCGCTCGCCTCGCGGCGGCGAACCTGGCCACGATGCGCATTCCGGGGGTGGGCGCGTGAGTACCCCGGAGCTGAACCTGAGTGCCGCGCACGCCGAGGTGAAGGCGGAGATTGCGCGGACCGACACCAAGACCGGTCTGTTGTTGGCGTTCGTCGGCGCGGTGCTCGCCGGTTCGTGGACGGTCGCCGAAGACGTCCCCCTCACCGCTCCCGCCGCCGTGGCGGGCGGTCTCGGGATGGGGCTGCTGGTTGCGGCGGCGGGTCTGCTGCTGCGGTCGGTGCGCCCCAACCTGGGCGGCCGGCACGGCTTCCCGCTGTGGGCGACGCTCACCGCTGAGGAGATCACCAGCGTCCTGGCCACCGACAAGGCGGCGGACATTGCAGGTCTGTCCCGCATCGCGCTCGCCAAGTTCACCGGCCTGAAGCGCGCGGTCGACCTGACCTGCGCCGGCGGCGTGCTGCTCATCCTCGCCGCGCTGCTCGCGGCGGGAGGTGCGGCATGAACACCACCTCGTCCCCCCAGGGCTTCGCCCTGTTCCTGATCGTGGTGGGTGCGCTGGTCATGATGGCCGCGACCGTGGGCCTGCTCGTGACAAACGAGCAGGCTTGGCGGCTCGTCATCGCGGCCGGCGGGACCCTCCAGGTCGCCGGGTGGCTGCTGCACGGCCGACGGCTGCGGGGCGGTGCGGCATGAAGGCCAAGACCGTTCTTCCCGCCGTCGCGATGACGGCCGTGTCCATGGTCCTGACCCTGGCCGTGGTGGTGATGTGGCTCGGCGGGGCGATGCCGTGGCCCGTCGCCCTCATCGTCGGTCTCGGCATCGACGGCGGATGGCTCGCCACCCTCGCCTACGAACGCCGCCTAGCCGCGCAGGGCGACCAGAGCAACGCCGTGACCGCCGTCGGCTGGTCCTTCGGTCTGGTCGCGACCGGGGTTCTGATCGCCCACGCCCTCACGAGCGAGGACAACCCGGGTGCGTGGCTGGCCGTGGCCTGGCTGCCCATCGCAGCCAAAGCGCTCTGGCTGGTCCACGGACTGTGGGAGCGCACCGCCCTCACCCCCAACGCCCTCGGGGCGATCCGCGGTATCCAGCAGGAGGCCCGCGATGAAGCGGCCGTGGCCCGCGCCCGGTTGCGTTCTGAGGCGGCCACGGAGGAGACGCGGTTGACGGCCGTGACCGAGGCCGGCGCCCGCGTCGCCCGCGTCCAGGCCAAGACCGCGCAGAGTCTGTCGCGGGCCTGGTCGACGCTGGAAGCAGCGCGTGAGGGCGAGGACACCGGCAGGGCCCTGACCAGCGTGACGAGCCGGGTCACGCCCGACGTCACGCCCCTCTGGGAGCTCCCGGTGTGGGGCCCGTTGGAGCCGGTTGCTGCGTTCCGGCTGGAAGCGGCACCCGCCCTCACCGATGCGGCGCTGGATGCGCTGGTCGATGAGATCCGGCACAGCGAGTCGCCCGCCCTGTCGTACCGGGAGATGGCCGTGCGCTTCCGCGCCGCCGGCCACTCCGCATCCGAGGTCCGCCTGAGGGCGGCGTGGAAGCGCATGGTCGCCTGATGCCCGGCATCTACGCCCAGTGCTTCGACCCCACCGGCGCCCGCCACGGCGTCCCCACCTACCCGTGGCGCCTCGCCCCCGATGGACTGGCTTCGCGCCGGCAGTTGCGGGCGCGAGGGCTGCGTCCGGGGGGTCAGCCGATACAGGCGCAGGTCATGCGGGTCAACCGGCGGCGCGGCACGGTCCGTGTCGCCTACCTGTACCGCGAGGACCTGGCCAAGCCCGTGCGGCCGATGACGTCGCGGAAGTGGGGTGCGCTCGCGTTGGCGATGCTCGCCCGCCGCACCTGCCCGCGCTGCCAGTTGGACGCCGGGTACTGCATCCCGACCTCGCTCGGCATGTGCGGCACCTGCCTCGCCCACCTCCCCTCCTGACCTGCGGACATCCGAGACGGAGACACGTGTGAAGATCACCGTGAGCACGCACAAACTCCCCGGATACGGCGCCACCCTCCGCACCGCCAAACGCCTCACCACCGAAGCCGTACGCATCGTCAACCGGGCCGTGCCCGGCCGGATGCCCGACGTTGAGGTCACCCTGACCACCGAACGGGGCATGGCCGAACTGACCGCCGCCGCCACGCTGGCCCTGGTCGGCACCACCGACCGCAAAGCGGCCTCCAAGGCCGAGCGCGAGGCGAAGTGGACAGCCCGCGGCGCCCTCGCCTGCGCCATCCCACGCCCCGACGGGAGCGCGTTGGTGCTGGTCATCGCCGACAAGCACCGCGACGAGGGCGAGTTCGCCGTGACCCTCGTCCACGAACTCGTGCACGCCATGCAGTTCAGCCGCAAGGACGTCGTCGAGCGGCTCGTGCGCGACAAGCGCGACGCCCTGGGTATCGAGCGCCAGTCCCGCCGACAGGCCCGCGAGTTCCTGCACCTGCTTGAGCAGGACGAACGCGAAGCGCACGGCAAGGAGCACCTCGCCCGCCAGATCGTTCCCGCCGCCGCTGCCTGACCCGCCGCCCCGCGCCTCACAGCCCGGGGCGGCCCACCCCACAGCCCTTTGCCCTTACCGCCCCCGGACCTGGGGGAGTCGAGGAGACCTCAAGCATGTCCGAGAACGTCATTGACCTGCGCGAAGACACCAATCCCCCTGCCCCGGTCGCGTCCGTGACCACACTGACGGTGGTCCCCGACCCGCCGGCCTCTCCCGTGGTGCCGCTGTGGGTGCGCTCCGGCCGCGCCGTGAAGAACGCGATCACCCACGACCGCACCAAGACCGGCGCCCGGGCACTCGCCCGCCACAGCCTCTACATCGCCGGCGGAGCACGGATTGCGGCCCGCCGGGCCTGGGACGGGCGCACCGCCGCCCGCTACGAACGCCTGCTGCGTGCGGCCGAAGCGCAGGGCAACTACGAGGTGGCAGCGGAGTGGGAGGAGCGTGGGCAGCGCTTCCGTGACGCGCGGCACCGCCGCCGTATGGACCTGCTCACCTCCCCGATCGACGCGGCCAAGGGTGTGCTGGTCGGGACGGGGATGGGGATCGGTTCGCTGGTCGCCCTCGGCATCGTGATGGCGATTGCGACGAAGGACGTCACGCACGTCGTCACGCCTTTGATGGCCGTGGTCGACTTCATCAACCTGCTGATCACCATCGTTCAGGTCGTCTGGGGACCGGCGCTGACGATCGGTCCGTTCCTCGCGCTGCTCGCGCTGTGGGCGGTCGGCAGCAAGCAGCAGGCCGCCCCGGCATGGTCGATGCCCGACAACGTCCGCAACGGCGAGGGCGAACCGATCACCCCCTCGATTGTGGTCAAGGCCCTGCGCGACCTCGGAGTGCCCGCTCTGCGCAACGCCATCAAGGACATGGGGGATGCCGGCGCGTCGATGCTGGGTCCGATCCGGATTGCTGGATGCGGCGTGGAAGTCGACGTGACGCTGCCCTCGGGGGTGTCGACGATCGAGGTGCAGAACCGGCGGCGCAAGCTCGCGGAGAACCTGACCAGGCATGAGCACGAGGTGTTCATCAACATCCCCCAGGCCGCGCGCACGGTCCGGCTGTGGGTAGCCGATTCCGGGGCGCTGGATGAGCCGATCGGTCCGTCGCCGCTGGTCACGGACGAGACGATGACGGCCGACTACGCCAAGGGCCGCGCACCCTGGGGGCAGGATTTGCGTGGGGACGCCGCCGCGCTGAGCGTCTACCAGCGACACCTGTTGATCACGGGCTTGTCCAACCAGGGCAAGACCGCCGCCCTGCGCGCACTCGCCCTGTGGCTCGCACTCGACAAGTCGGTTGAGTTCCGGATCGCCGACCTGAAGGGCGCCGGCGACTGGGCCATGTTCGACGGACTTGCCTCCCTGCTCATCCAGGGGCCGACCGATGAGCACGTCATCCAGGCAACCGAGATGGTGGAAGGTCTGGTCACGGAGATGGAACGGCGTCTCCAGGCGCCTCCCGGCACCGTGTTCCTGCCGCTGGTCGGCATCGTGGACGAGGCGCAGGTCGCGTTCATGTGCCCGCTCAAGGACGCCGACAAGAACCCCTACGGCGGGTCCAAGGCCACCTCCCGCTACTTCATGGCTGTCCGCAAGGTCCACAACCAGGGCCGCGCCGTGAACGTGACGCTGTGGGAGGGCACCCAGGACCCCACCGACCAGAACCTTCCCAAGCTGGTCCGCGAGGGTGCCCACACCCGCGCATCCCTGGTCCTGGGCACCGAGTCACAGGCCAAGATGGCGCTCGGGGACAAGGCCGTGGAAGGCGGGGCCGCACCGCACCTGCTCCGTCAGGGCCTGGACAAGGGAACCCTGGTCGTCGCGTCCGACGGCATCGCCATTCCCGCCGGACAGGCGTCCCTCACGATCCGCACGCACTACATCGACGACGACGAAGCGGTCGCCATCGCCGACCGGGCCAAAGCCATGCGCGACGGCGTCACCACCCTGCACGTCATCGAGCGGGGCGCCGAACACGACCCGCTCGCGGACATCGCGTCGGTGGTCGGCACGGCGGAGCGGGTGCGCACGAAGGACGTGCTGTCGAGGCTCGGCACGCTCAACGCGGACGCCTACGGCGGCTGGTCGTTCATCGACCTCAAGCGCGTCCTCGACGGCACCGGAGCCGAGCCCTACAAGTCCGACGGAGTCATGGTCGTCAGCCGTGACCGGCTCGCGCGTGCGCTCGCCAACCGCGACACCGACGGTTCCGCTTCCGCCGCCGAGTGACAGGGAGTCGACCGGTGGCGGGTCAGGGAGGCAGGGAGAACTCCCTGAACCCCTCCCTAACTCGCCTCCCTTGCCTTGACCTGCACAAATGATCGTTCAGGGAGGCAGGGAGGCACCGCAGGTCAGACCCCTGAAACCCCCTCCACAGCGCACCCCCAAGGGGGTGCCGCAACCTCCCTGACCCACTGCCGGAAGGGATTCCGCATGCACCCCGAACACCCCGGTCACCTGCCCGCCGAACGGGCCGTGACCGTCCACCAGCCCACCCCCATCACCCACCCGCAAGCCGCGCCGCTCATGCCCATGCAGCTGACCACGGTCCCGTCCGTGGCAAGCGTCGTCCTGCCCGACGGGCGGGTCGTCACCGGCTACGCGATCAGCCCCGTGCAGCCCGAACCCCTCGCAGCCAAACCGGCCGTCTCGCGTACAGCGGTCAACGTCGCGTTGGGCGGGGTCGGGTTCCTCGCGGTGTGCGGCGGACTGATCCTGCTGACCACGTTCATCGCCGCGCTCACCGCGCTCATCACCCAACTCATCACCCTCGCGGCCGTGATCTTCGGCGGCTGGGTCGCCGTGCAGATCTTCACCGGCGGCGGTCACAGCGGCGGGACGACCGTGAACATCCGCAAGGCCGTGATCAAACACAACCACTTCCGCGGCTGACGGTGCCGCGAGAAGCAATGCCGTGCGGCTACTTGTCCGGACGGTGGATATCCCAGTGGGCTCCGAGCCACACGCGATGTTGCGGGTGCAGGGTACGGGCGAGGGGCTGGCCGTGCAGCAGTCCGTACAGCGGGTAGCCCTGGACGTCCTCACTGACGTCCAGAGTGGCCGTGTCGGGGTCCACGGTGATGCGGCCCAGGTCGAACAGACGGTGCAGGTCGCGGCGCAGCAGCAGGCCGCCGTATTCATGGTGCTCGCCGCTTTCGGCGAAGCTGTAGAGGTGAGCGGCCTCCAGTGCGGCGGCGGGGGCAGGGCCGCTGAACGCGCACACTTCGCCTTGTTCTTCGAGCAGTTGCTTCCGGAAAAGCGCCTGTCCAAGGCGGACTTCTACGGTGGCGCGGCGGTGTCCTCCGCGGATGACGGCGCGGGCTCCGTCGGTGACGCCCGCGGGCAGGTGCGCGCCGGCTTCTTCCAGGGCCGCGCGTACCTTCTCCCACCGGGCGGGCCGCATGGCGTGCTGTGATGCCGGTTTGTCGCACAGGGCCCGCACCTGGCCCCCCGTGAGTATGCCGCTGAGGCCCTGCCAGGCCCTGCGGTGGTGGGACCGGTACGTCGTGACCGGCTTAGTCCGGGTGCCCGGATCGTTGAACGGCTCCCGGCAGATAGCGCACCACCACCGCTGATTGCCTGTTTTCAGCGGCTTGAAGGACGCCTTGTTGCACTTGCGGTGGTAGTAGGTGCTTTTGATCTCGCTGCCGGTTTCGATCCGCTCGATCACTGACGCACCGAGCAGTTTCTTCTTGTCCCACAAGGCGATCACGTCGCCTTCGGCCAAGTTGGCGTGCTGCGGAACGGTGCTGTCCCAGCTGTAATGCCGGGCCGGATCGTCGTCGTAGCCGTCGTTTCCCCCGTGCGTGCGCTCTGCGCCGACCGCCAGCACAAACCATGCAGTCGCCATGACTGCCCGCCCCCTGTCTGGTTCTCCTCCCGGGCCTGCTCGCCCGGTTTGGCCAGACACAGTAGTCGGCCGCACTGACAACCGGTCAGGCCGCAGAACCAAGGATCCCGGCCCAACCCCCCACGTCTCACCGGTACTTGCCCGGAGCAGGCCGACCTCTCGCCAAAGACAGCGGCCCGCTCCGGTCTCCGTCCATCACAGAACTGGAGACAACCAGGATGACCCACCCCGTAACGATCGGACGACCCCTCAGGCCGCGCCTGCTGGACCTGTTCTGCTGCCAGGGCGGCGGCGCCAAGGGCTACGCCGACGCAGGCTTTGACGTGACCGGCGTCGACATCGCCCCGCAGCCGCGCTACCCCTTCCGGTTCGTGCAGGCGGATGCGATCGCGTTCGTCCTCGCACACGGCGCCGCGTTCGACTTCATCCACGCCTCTCCCCCCTGCCAGTTCGACAGCGACTGCCAGCGACTCCGCGGGAACGAGCATCCCGACCTGATCGGCCCGACCCGCACCGCCCTCGAAGCGACCGGGCGCCCGTGGGTATTGGAGAACGTCCGGGGCGCGCTGCCCAAGCTCCGTGAGCCCGTGATGCTGTGCGGGCCGATGTTCGGCGTGGAGACCTACCGGCACCGGTACTTCGAGACCGGCGGCGGCTTCACCCTCCACCAGGTCGCCCATCCCGTGCACCTGGTGCCGCAGGCCAAGATGGGCCGCCCGATCCCCCGCGGCCACTACGGGCAGTTCGTCGGCAACTTCTCCGGCGTCACCCTCGCCCGCCGCGTCATGGGCGTGGAGTGGATGAACCGCGACGGCATCCGTGAATGCATCCCGCCCGCCTACACCCACCACATCGGCACCGCCGCCCTCACCGCGCTTACTCGGGTCCTGGAGGCGGCGGCATGAGCGCGCGCGTGCTGCCCCTGCGGCGCCCGAACGGGCTGCGGCTGCTGGACGTGTGCTGCGGAGCAGGTGGCCTGTCCATGGGCTACTACCTCGCCGGCTTCGACATCGTGGGCGTCGACATCCGCCCGCAGCCCAACTACCCCTTCCCGTTCGTCCAGGCCGACGGCATCGACTACGTCGCCGCACACGGCCACACCTTCGACCTGGTCCACGGCTCCTGGCCGTGCGAGCGCTACGCGACGGTCACCAAATGGCGCGGCAACCCCGACAGTCATCCCGACCTGATCGGCCCCGGACGGCAGGTCATGCAGGCGACCGGACGGCCCTGGGTCATTGAGAACGTTCCCGAGACCGCGACTGCGGGCCTGCTGCGGCCGGACTACCTGCTGTGCGGAACCCAGTTCGGGCTTTCTGTCCGCCGCCACCGCGTCTTCGAGACCTCGTGGGGCGGCGGCGGGGACTTGGTCGCACCGTGCTGGCACCGCAAAGACCTGCTCGCCTTCGCCCACAAGGGCGAGCGCGCCTACGCCGACGCCATGGGCTGCACCTGGATGACCAACCTCGAAGCCCGCAAGGCCGTACCCCCCGCCTACTCCCAGTGGATCGCTGCACAGTTCCTCACCCTCGAAGGGAGGACCGCCGCATGACCGCCATCCGTGACCACCTGCGGACCGCGCTGAGCCTCGCGACGGCAGGTGTGCCGCCGCTGCCCCTGCGGGCGGGCAAGGTGCCGTTCGGCAACTGCCGCACCTGCGCGAAGAACGCGTGCGGCGGGCGGCCGAACATGAAGAGCGCGGGCCCCTGCCACTGCCCCGCCCCGTGCCACGCGTGGGCCGCCGCCACCACCGACCCGCGGGTTCTCACCTCGCCCGCATGGGCACAGGCATGGCGGCAGGCCGTGGCAGTCGCCTACCACCCCGCAGGGGCAGGAGTGACCGTGGTCGACCTCGACAACGCGGAAGCCATCGCATGGGCACGCGCCACGCTGCCCGCCACCCGGACCGTGCCCACCACGAGGGGTGAGCACTGGATCTACCAGGGCGTCATGCCGTCGTCCAACGCGGCCCGGCCTGGCGTGGACATCAAGTCGTCGATGCAGTATGTGCGTTGGCTCGGCCCCGGCGTCGGCCGTATCGCGTCCCTGCCGGACTACGTCCGCGCGCTGGTCGTGAAGGAAGACACCACCCCCGCCCCGGGCAAGGTGGTCTCTTCCCTCCCCGGACGCGCCACCTGGGACCGCACCGTCGCCACTGGGTGCCGCCACACGGAGCAGTTCGTCCGCACCGGCCTGGAACGCGGCCTCACCCTCGTGCGCGACCGCACCGAATCCGGCGCCGGATCACAGGCGTTCGGCGTGGCACGGTTCGTCGCCGTCCAGCACCAACAGTGCCCCGGACCCTGCGGGCTGACGGTGATCGGGGAAGAGATCGTGGCCGCCGCCGTCCTGGTCGGCGTCCCCGAGCCCTACGCCCGCCGCGCCGTCACCAACGGCCTCCAGACGGCACAGGGGCGCGCCGCATGACCAAATCATCAGATAACCCCACGAACACCCCTCAGGGCGCCGTACAGGGCTCGCCGCGGCCGTGCGTGGGCGAACCGAAGGTCGCCGCCCGCCAGGGCGTCCTTTCAGTCCTTCCCCGCTCGAAGCGCTTCCCGACCGGCCAGGGACGCGGCAACGGCGATGACCCCACGCCGGAGCGGCCCGGCATCCGCATCTACGCCCCGCCCGTCTACCGCTCCCACGACGACGGGACCCGCTGGTCCACACGCCACGGCGACACCCCCTACGCCGCCTACGCCTGCACCTGCGGACTGACCCGCACGGCGACCGGCCCGCGCGCCGTGGCCGCCCTGGTCGGCGACTACGAAGCGCACAAGAGCGCCTGCACCGGCACACCCGCCCCGCTCTCGCTCCTGGAAGGGAGGACCGCCGCATGACCGAATCCGAGGAACTTCCCCCGCCCACCAACCCGCTGGCCGTGGCCCGCCGGCTGCTGCCGGACTGGCAGACCGAGGACGGACGGCTGCTCTTCCGGCGCTGGCGTGCCTCGTGGATGCGGTGGAACGGTTCCTGCTGGCGTGAGGCGGAGGAAGCACAGATCCGCAAAGCGATGTACACCCGCCTCGAACACGCCACCTACCGGGCCCCCGGCAAGGACGGGCAGAGCGAGGAACGCGACTGGGCACCCACCAAGCAGAAGATCGGCAACCTGCTCGATGCGCTCGGATCGATCACCTTGCTGCCCACCGACACCGACGCCCCAGCGTGGGTCGACGACCAGGGCGACACCGGCCGCGACGAAGGCCCCATCGTCGCCTGCGAGAACGGACTGTTGCGGATCCGGGACCGGGCCCTGCTGCCGCACGGGCCGGAGTTCTTCAACATCGTGTCCGTTCCGTTCGCCTACGACCCCGACGCGAGCGCACCCACCTGGCACCACTTCCTCACGCAGATCTGGCGCGACGATCCGGACGCCATCGCAGCACTTCAGGAGTGGTTCGGCTACGTCCTGTCGGGGCGCACCGATCAGCAGAAGATTCTTCTCATCGTCGGTCCGTCCCGCTCGGGGAAGGGCACCATCGCCCGGGTGATGAAAGCGCTGGTCGGCAAGGAGAATCTGGCCGGGCCGACGCTGGCCGGTCTGGGGACGAACTTCGGTCTGTCCACCCTGATCGGCAAATCGCTGGCGATCATCTCTGACGCCCGGTTGTCCGGGAACGACAACACCCAGGTCGTGGAACGGCTGCTGACGATCTCCGGGGACGACACGATCGACATCGACCGCAAGTACCGCGAACCGTGGACCGGCCGCGTGCCCTCGCGGCTGATGATCCTGTCCAACGAACTGCCGCACTTCGGGGACTCCTCCGGCGTCATCGCCAACCGGTTCGTCCTGCTCAGCACGCGCATGTCGTGGCTCGGCAAGGAAGATCCCACCCTCACCGACCGGCTCACCGCGGAGATGCCCGGCATCCTCAACTGGGCCCTGGACGGACTCGCGCGTCTCCAGCGCAACGGACGGATCACCGAACCACCCTCCAGCCGCGAAGCCATCACCACCATCCGGGACACCGCCTCACCCACCAGCGCATTCATCCGCGAACGCTGCACCACCGGACCGGCGTGCACCGTCGCCGTGGACGAACTGTGGAACGTGTGGCGCGACTGGACCGAGGACAACGGCGTCCGCGCCGGCACCAAGCAAGTCTTCGGCCGCAACCTGCTCTCCGTCGTCCCGCAGCTCAACCGCACCCGCCCCCGGGCCCCTTCCGGCGAGCGGATCGCCACCTACCACGGGATCGCCCTCAGCGGTTGAGCCCACAATCCGCCGGGTCGCGACCCATCGCGGCCCACAGTCCCTGACCTGCGGGTTTACCCACACCTCATCGCGACCCATCGCGGCCCACGCCCTGAACGGCTGGGCCGCGATGGGCCACACAGAGACCCCACAAAACCGCAGGTCACAGGCTTGGGCCGCGATGGGTCGCGACCCACAGCAATGTGACACCAACCACACCCCACCCTCTCCTCATCCCAAGGAGTCCTGCCGTGGCCCGCCCTCAAAAGCTCAAGCTCCGTGAAGTCCTCGCAGAGATCCGCATGAGCCGCGCCGCGTTCTACCGCATGCGCGCCCGTGGCCAGGCGCCCCGCCTCCAGAAGCTCCCCAACGGCGAGATCCGCGTAAACCGCGCCGACTTGGACGCGTGGTGGGCGAGCTGCGACCAGCGCGCCGCCTGATTCGACGCCACATCATCCGAACGCCCGTTGAGGGGACCGCTCCGGCGGTCCCCTCCGTCATGAGGTGATCAATGAAGAGCCACAACGTGCGGATCTGGGGTATCCGCCGCCGCGACAGCAAGTCAGCGCCCTTCCAGGTGCGTTGGACCGTGGCGGGCAAGGTCTGCCAAGAGCCCTTTGCTACCAAGACCCTCGCGGACGCCCGCCGTTCGAAACTCGTCACCGCGGTTGGCGCTGGTGAAGCGTTCGACGTCGCTACGGGGCTTCCCGTTTCGGAGCTCCGGGAGGCGACGTCTCCGACCTGGTACGAACACGCCTGTGCGTACGCGCTCATGAAGTGGCCCAACGCGTCCGCCAAGCATCGTGCTGGCATCGCCGAAGCTCTGACTGCTCTGACGGTCGCGCTCGTCTCCACCTCCCGCGGGGCACCGGACTCAGCCGTCCTGCGCCGCGCTCTCCAGGGATGGGCGTTCAGAGTCGCTCTCGGGGACAACGGGGAACATCAGGCACTTAAGGATGCCGATCACGACGTTCCGCACGAGATCCGCAGTGCCCTGGACTGGGTGGCCGGCGCCTCGCTCAAGGTGATCGAGGTTGCCGAGTCGGACAACATCCGCCGTGCCCTGACTGCTCTGTCCAAGCGGCTGGACGGGAAGCGTGCGGCGGACAACACCATGAGGCGTAAGCGCATGGTCTTCAGCAACGCCATGCGGTACGCGGTCGAGCGGGAGGTACTTCCTGCGAACCCCTTGGGACGAATCGACTGGGCAGCGCCGGACACCACGGATGAGGTGGACTTTCAGTACGTGCCGGACCCACAGCAGACGCGACGGCTGATCGACGCTGTACGGGATGCCGACGTGCGCGGCCCACATCTGCACGCGTTCTTTGGCTGCCTCTACTACGCCGCGATGCGCCCCTCCGAAGTGGCTTCGCTCATGCGGCGGAACTGCAAGCTCCCTGCTGAGGGTTGGGGGGAGCTGGTACTCACACAGAGCCGACCAGAGGTCGGCAAGGGGTGGACCGACGATGGCCGCTCGTTCGACGAACGAGGGTTGAAGCGGCGGGCTCGTAAGGCCACGCGTCCCGTGCCGATCCCGCCCACGCTGGTCGCGATGCTCCGCGCTCACTTGGAGCGGTTCGGTACGGCGGCGGATGGTCGGCTCTTCCGTGCACCCCGTGGTGGTCGTATCGGGTCCAACGAGTACACCGACCTGTGGCAACAGGCCCGAAAGGCTGCCCTCACACCCGAGGAAGCGGCCACCCCCCTCGCAGACGTCCCGTACTCGCTCCGGCACGCCGGGGTCTCGCTGTGGATCAAAGCGGGCGTCGATCCGGTGGAAGTCGCGCGGCGTGCCGGTCACAGTCCGGCGGTGCTGTGGCGCTTCTACGCGAAGATCCTTCGCGGCCAACAGACGGTGTCGAACCAGATGATTGATGCCGCGCTGGCCGAGGGTGCCTGACCAGGCCATATGGCACCTGCCGTTTGGCCACAGGTTGGCCGCACGCACTGGTCAAGGGTGGGACAACCCGACTCAGGGTGAGACAGGCTGAACAGAGAAGGAGTGCCTCTCAGTGAGAGGCACCCCTTCTGACCTGCACGCTTCTGACCTGCGCGGTGGGTGTGGGATTTGAACCCACGGTCACATCGCTGCGACGACGGTTTTCAAGACCGTTCCCTTAGGCCGCTCGGGCAACCCACCTACGCCCCGGCCCACCTGGGGTGGAGCGGGTACAGCGTACCGGGCGCGGGCGCTGCTCGGGGGCGTGGGCCACACGGGGGCCACCGGGGGGCCGCTCACCAGCGCCACCGCTCTGATCAACGTCCGATGCTCAGCCCGCGGCGGTGCCCGGAAGCGCACCGCTGCGGCGCATGTACGCAGGGCCCATGTACTCGGATGAGAGCTCTTGGCCGCCCTCAGCCGGGCCGGCCGCCTGGTGCGTCTCCAGGTGAGCGCCGCTGTACCGATGCGTCCAGCTCCTTGCGCACCGACTCCGGCAGTGGCTCGCCCAACGCCCAAGCAATCAGCGCTTCCGCGATCAAGTGCAGTTTGATGTTGGTGTGCTGAGAGATTTCGCGCAGCACGTCAAAGCCGGCTGCCGCCGGAATGCCGTGAACGGCGACGAGAACGCCGATGGCCCGGTCGACCGTCGCGTGGGAATCGACCGCATGCCGCAGTTCATCGTTCTGCTGTTCAAGACCGGCCATTGCGGCGTCACGCGTTCGGTCCGGCTCGGTGGATCCTCCACTGTGCGTGCCCGGAATTGGTACAGCGAGACGCCCCTTCGAGCGACGCGAAGACCGCACAGGACGCGAGAGCCCTTGGGGGCCGCGCCAGTCCAGGCACAGGACGGTGGCGTCGTCCCTCGGCTGCCCACCGTGGTACGCGTGGGCCACCGCCGCAATCAGGGTGCGCACGACCTCGCGCGGGTGTTCGGCGGCGGTGTCACGCATGAGGCCGGGCAGGTCGACGGTCTCCGCTTCGCGTTCCTGCATGCCGTCGGTGAAGAGCACGAGGCGGTCGCCGGGACGCAGGTCGAGATCCTGCACCTGGTACGGACCCTGCCCGACGACCCCGAAGGGCAGGTTCACGGCCAGGCACAGCTCCTCGACCCTGCCGTCGCGCAGCCGCAGGGGCCAGGGGTGGCCGGCATTGACGAGCTGGGCGCCGGTCCCGTCCAGGGCGATGCGCACCAGCTGGCCGGTCGCGAAGGTGCGCCGGCCGTGGTCGAGGAGCGCCTGGTGGGTCTGGCGGGCCTGTTCGGCCAGGTCGCTTCCGGCGCGGCGGGCACCCCGGGAGGCGTTGACCAGGAGGGTCGCCATCAGCGAGGCGTCGACATCGTGGCCCATGGCATCGGTGACCGACAGGTGCAGCGTGTCCTGGTCGAGGGAGTAGTCATAGGTGTCACCGGCGATGTCGGAGGCCGGGACCAGGGCGCCGGCGAGATCGAACTCAGGGGCTTCGCAGGCGGCGGCCGAAGGCAGGAGTTGGCGCTGGATCTCCGCCGCCAGGCTGACCGTGGTCGTCCGGTTGCCCCAGTGGTAGAGGTCGGTGAAGCGGCGGTCGGTGACGATGATGTACGCCAGCGCGTGCGCGGCCTCCTCGACCTGCTCCAGCACCTCCTCGGTGACCTGGGTGAGGAACAGCTCCAGAACCCCGATGGCGTCGCCGCGGTTCGTGACAGGGGCCAGTATCCGAAGTCCCTGCTCACCCTCCGCAGCCCGCACCAGCTTCTGCGTGTGCAGGACCTCGTCGTAGACACTGCTGCCCGCTAGAGAAACCTGTTCGGCGCGACGCCCGTGCTCTGTGGCCCCGTTCTCGCTGACCCGCAGCAGACGGCGGCCGACGACATCGACGAACAGGAACGACACGTACCGCGCACCGAACCGGTCACGCAGATTGCGTGCCACGACGTCGAGGGAGTCCACCGGCGCGGCGTCCTCAGCCGCTGCCAGCGCCTCGGCCAGTCCGATCCGATCACGCAACACGTCAGCCTCCCCAGGTTGCAGACTCTACTTCTGACCCCCTTCGACAGGTCTCACACGCGACGCACGCTCGGCGTGCATGCGTGGCTTCGTTCACGGCTTCGTTCACGGCTTCGTTCACGGCTTGCGACAGGACGTACACGGTTCGGAGGGCCTGATTTCAGGTTCCCCCGGGTTGGCCGCCAGGATGCTCAATGCCGGGCCCCGGACGGAGTCCACAAGCCGGCTCACCCGTCCACGGCGTGGCGTTCGCGCCGTCGCGCCGCTGCCCGGTCGAGCTCCCGCACGAGCTCAGTTGAGCTCCCGCGCGTTGAGGATGACGGTCGGGTCCATGGTGCGGCTGACCAGGGCGTGGACGGTTTCGGCGAGACTGACCCGGTGGCGGCTCGCGTAGTCGGACAGGAGCTGCCCGGCCTCGGCGATCGTCCCGCCCGCGTACTCGGCGATCATGCCCTTGGCGATCTCCAGGACGGCCTTGACTGCGATGGCGCTCTGCACACGGGTGATGACGTCGTCGCTTCGGGCCGGTTCGGTGGACCAGTGCATCAGGGCCAGCGCGGCGGAGTCCGCCAACGCCTGTGCGAGGTGGGCGTCGTCGTTGGGCATGGCACCGGCACGGGTGTTCAACAGGGTGAGGCCGCCCAGAGGGCGTTCATGGAGGCGGACCGGAACGGTCTGCAGGGACCGGTATCCGGCGTCGGTCATGGCGGTGACCAGTCTCGGCCAGCGTTCACGCTCGGCGGTGATCTCGGGGACGCTGCGGGCCTCACCGGTGCGGTAACAGTCCATGCAGGGGCCGCTGCCCGTCTGCGTCTGAAGCAACTCGACGAAAGCGGCCTCTTCATTGGTGGCGGCCAACGTCTTCAGACTGCCCCGCGCGTCAGCGATCATCACCGCCGCCGCATCCACCTCCAGTAGTTCTGCGCAGGTGTGCACCAGGCGGTTGAAAAGGTGCAGTGGATCGAACTCGGACGCATAGGTGTCCGCCAGGTCGACGAACGCCTTCGCCAGCTGTCGCTCGCGGTTCATGCTCGCCTCCCCGGCGGTGTCGTCGCACGTACTGCTTGTGGTTCAGTCAAGACGCATGTCCGTGGTGCGGTCGATGACGGCCCGCGCGATCTCGGTAGAGGTGCGGCTCTGCGCGAAGGCCCGGGCACGGAGACGCAGGACGGCCTCCGCGGCAGTCACTCCCAGTTGCACCATGATCATTCCAGTGGCCTGGTGGATCTCCTCCCGGTCGGACTCCACCCCCTCAAGCCACGTTACGACTCCTTCCGGGCCCATAGAAGTGTGATCAAGGGCTGTCACGGCCAGCGTGACGGCATCGGCGACCAGCAGAGACGTGCGCACATGATCACTACTCAGCGAGCCCGCGGTGTCCCGGTACAGGTCAAGGGTGCCCAGTGGCTGTCCGACGCTGCCCGCCAACGGAATGGAGAAGGCGGCCTCCGCGCCGGCCTTGGCCGCCTGAACGGAGAACAGTGGCCAGCGGCGGGCATCCGGGGCGCGGGTCAGATCCGTCGCGAACACCGGGGCCCGCAACCGGACCGCCTCCATGCACGGACCCTCACCGAGGGTGTACTGGATCTCCGCGAGCCGCGCGGCCACGCGGTCGCTCGCACAGAGCACGACCCCCGTGTCCACGTCCTTGCCCTGGACGAACACCGACAGCCCCGAGACATCCGGCAGGAGCGTCATACAGGCACGGCACAGCGCGTCGGGCACGTCGGCGGGTGACAGCCCTCGCACGCTGTCGATGAGCTCGCGGGCGATCCGGGCCCGCCGGACAAGGGTCTCCTGCTCAGCGTCTTCGCTGCTGAGCTCGTCGTCATTGGGCACCGTTCTCACCTCCCCGCAGGCACACCCACAAAGGCTTCACTCGATCTTGCCCTATCGACGGCACCGCGTCCGGCACGCCGAACGGCGTTCCTCGCCGCCCACTTCATCCGTCCCGCGGTCCCGTCGCCTGCCGTCGGCAGTCACGCCACATCACTGTGCGCGTCGCCCCCCTCCATGACCGGCGCGTCCACCCGCCTCCGCTTCCTCGCGGCGCGGGGGCCGAGTCCCCGCTTCGCGGGGCACAGAAACCCCGGTGGCGGCGCTGTCTCGGCCCTGCCGTCCCAACGGCCGACCGCAGCCGCCCCTGGTCGGCGCGCACCGACCGGTCGCCCGCGGAACAGTTTTGGCGGACCGCCGGGGCACATTTCGCCCAACTGGCGTCAAATACGGTGACGCTGGTTCTGAGTCGGGCTCAGGCGGAGATTCGGAAGCAGGCGGAGGTCCTGGGGACCGCTCGAAAGGGGCCGCACCTCCAGGTACTCCAGGCGCGGCGTGTGACTGACACCTGACCGCCGCGGACGCGGGTACGGAGTGGAAGTCCCACGGTGAGCGGCAGCGGATCCCGCGGCGCGGCGGCCTGCTGTCCGTCCTCATGAATGAGGCGATGTACGTCCAGGAGTTCGCCCTGCCGAGGATGGCCGGCTCCTTCGCGCGAACCCGGGCGGGCGCCGCCTCCCGCCTCCTGTCCAAGGAGTACGGAGTGACATGGAAGCCGTCCCGCTCGCAGTACTGACGCAGTCCGAGGCGGCCCCCGGCATGTCCATGACCTGGGCGGGGCGGGGCGGGGTGGGCGCTATCCGGGTCCACGGAAACGGAGTCACGCGCTCGCGTTCTCAAGACCGGTCCCAGGCCGCTCGGGCCACCCACCCCGCGCCGCTGAGAGATCGGCGCGGGGGCACGAGTTACGGGTCAGCTGTCGCCCTCGCGCTGGCCCAGGGTGACCTCGGCCGTGCGCTGCTTTCCGTCGCGGGTGTAGGTGAGCTTGACGGTGTCGTTGGGCTGGTGGGTCCAGATCTCGCCGATGAGGGTGGGGCCGCTGTCGATCACGCGGTCGTCGAGCTTGGTGATGACGTCACCGGGCTTGAGGCCGGCCTTGTCCGCGGGGCCGTTCGGCGTGACCGCGGCGGAGTCGCTCGCGCCCTTGTCCGTGATCTTCGCGCCGCCCGTGCCCTCCTCCAGCGAGACCGAGGCGCCGATCACGGGGTAGACGGGCTTGCCGGTCCTGATGAGCTGCTGCGCGACGGTCTTCGCCTGGTTGACCGGAATCGCGAAGCCCAGACCGATGGAGCCGGACTGGCCGGCGCCGCCCAGGCCACCACTCGTGGACTGGATCGCGGAGTTGATGCCGATCACCGAGCCCTGCGCGTCCAGGAGCGGGCCACCGGAGTTGCCCGGGTTGATCGAGGCGTCGGTCTGCAGGGCGCTCATGTACGAGGCCTTGCTCTGCGAACTGCCGTCGCTGGAGGCCACCGGGCGGTTCTTGGCGCTGATGATGCCGGTGGTCACCGTGTTCGAAAGGCCGAACGGGGCGCCGATCGCGATCGTCGAGTCGCCGACGGCGATCTTGTCCGAGTTGCCGAGCGGCAGCGGCTTGAGGTCGTTCGGCGCGTTCTTCAGCTTGATGACCGCCACGTCGTAACCCTGGGCGTGGCCGACGACCTCGGCGTCGTACTTCTTGCCGTTCGAGAAGGTGGCCGACAGCTTGCCGCTCTCGACCGCCTCGGCGACCACGTGGTTGTTGGTCAGGATGTGGCCCTGCTTGTCGAAGACGAAGCCGGTGCCCGTGCCGCCCTCGCCGTTGCTGCCCTCGGCCTCGATGGTGACCGTGCTCGGCAGAGCCGTGGCGGCCACGTTCGCGATCGTGCCGGCGTCGCGCTTGAGGTCGCCGCCGCTCTGGGACGCGGAAACCGTCGTGGAACCCGTGGAGTCGTTACGGTCCGCCGCCCAGTAGCCGATGCCGCCGCCCACGCCGCCCGCGATCAGCGCGGCCACCAGGACCGCGGCGACCAGGCCGCCGCGCCCGCCGGACTTCGGCTTGGGAGCGGGCTGCTGGTACGAGGATCCCCACACGTCCCCCGTGCCGCTCTCGCCGCCGTCTCCGTACGAGGGTGTGGCCGGCGGAGGAGGCGGCCAGGCACCCGCCTCCGGGGCGGGGGCGGCGTGCGCGGGAGCCCCCGAGGGCAACGTGGCGGTCGGCGCGCCTCCCTGGTACGAGCCCGCCTCCTGGAAAGAGGCCGAGCCCTGGGGCTGAGCCGTGCCCTGGTGGGGGCCGTGGGGGCCCACGGGGCCCGCTGCCTGCGCGGCCGCCTGCTCCGGCGGCACGGAAGCAGCGGGAGTGTCCACCGGCACGGGAGGTGCAGACGGGGCCGGGGGTACTGCAGTGCCCTCGTTCTCGGTGCTCACAGCTCTTCCTCTCGATCCACGGCTGTTCTTTCAGGTCGCATCCGCTCACGTTCGGTCGCGTGTGTTCAGGACTTCACTCACGCGTGTTCGGGAACCGACACGATTCAGCTGTGCATGTGCTTTTGTATGCCGTCAGCTTTTCCCACGGGACGTCAGGGCACCATAAGCGGCACCTGTGACTCCGGGAACTTCCTTTATATAGGACAGGTCCGACAAAACCATTTCATGTCCGCGCCACCCACCCCACGCGTACCCACTTGCGATGGCACCATGACGCGGTGACCCACGCACGACAGAACCTGACCCAGGTCGTCGCCCACCGCGGGGCCTCCGAAGAGGCCCCCGAGCACACCCTGGCCGCGTACGAGAAAGCGATCGAGGACGGGGCCGACGCCCTTGAGTGCGATGTCCGGCTGACCGCGGACGGGCATCTCGTCTGCGTCCACGACCGCCGCGTCAACCGCACCTCCAACGGCCGTGGCGCCGTATCGGCCCTGGAACTCTCCGATCTCGCCGCCCTGGACTTCGGCTCCTGGAAGAACCGCGACGAGGCACCCGACTGGGAACAGCAGCGGCCCCCCTCCTGGGAGCAGCAGTCCGTCCTCACCCTGGAGCGCCTGCTCGAACTCGTGGCCGACGCCGGCCGCCCCGTACGGCTCGCGATCGAGACGAAGCACCCCACACGCTGGGCCGGTCAGGTCGAGGAGCGCCTGCTGGTCCTCCTGAAGCGCTTCGGCCTGGACGCGCCACCCTCGCCCGCCGAGTCGCCGGTGCGCGTCATGAGCTTCTCGGCACGCTCCCTGCAGCGCGTCCGTATGGCGTCGCCGACGCTGCCGACGGTCTATCTGCTGCAGTTCGTCTCCCCCCGGCTGCGTGACGGACGGCTGCCGCCGGGGGTCGGGATCGCGGGCCCCTCCCTGCGGATCGTGCGCAACCACCCTGCGTACATCGAGCGCCTGAAGCGGGCAGGCCACCAGGTGCACGTGTGGACGGTGAACGACCCGCAGGACGTCGACCTCTGTGTCGGACTGGGCGTCGACGCCATCATCACCAACCGCCCGCGCGCGGTACTGCGCCAGCTCGGACGCTGAAACCCCCGCCCCACCGGCCTCGCGAGGCACTCGGGTTTCACCCACGGGCCCTTACGTCCTGGCCAAGCCGTCGAATTCAGGCCATACGGTTACAGGGAGTGCTCCGGCGCGTTCGGTCCGTATTCGATCGTTGCGAGTGCGTCACTGCACGTGCATTGGCCGGTTTCCGGTCCAGTCCAGGAGGGCATCCACACCGTGGCGTGGGGCAAAGGAGGTCTCGGGGGTGGCGTTGGTGGTGGCACAGGAGGTGCCCGCGTCGTCGAGCATGGCCGTACCCCATGGCCCTGCGGGCGTGGGACAGGCAAGACACCGGATGCGGGCTCAGCTGCGCACCGGCGGTGTGGCGGAAACGGTCATCGACGATGCCGTACTGATCCTTTCCGAACTACTGAGCAACGCGTGCCGGCACGGCAGGCCGCTGGGTGACGCCCTGGCCGGGGACGGCGACGTCCTGGCCGCGTGGCGCGTCGAACCGACCGGCCGGCTCACCGTCGAGGTGACGGACGGCGGTGGTCCGACCCGTCCGGTTCCGGCCACGCCCTCGGTCACCGCACGCGGCGGCCGCGGGCTGAACATCATCACGGCCCTGGCCGACGACTGGGGCGTACGGGACGACGCCCGGGGTGAGGTCACGGTGTGGGTGGTGGTGCACAAGGACGCTCACGCGGGGCGTCGCCGCGACGACTTCGCCACGCGGGTCACGGCCCCCGCGGTGTCCGCGATACCCGACCTGGACTTCGGGGACGCCTTCGACAGCCTGGACTGAAGCGGACCCGGCAGCGGGCAGCGGGCAGCGATCAGGCACTGCATCAGACACACAAGCGCGCACAGCAGCGAGCTCGAAGCAGACGGAAGTGCCGGTTCCGGGACGAACCGAAGCCACGCTCCGGGTACGACCCGGCACGTTGTCCACAGGGTCCCGTCGGTCCTCGTACGAGCGGCTAGGCTCGCGCCCGTACGAGTCGAGCCGTAACCGGGAGACATCCACGATGGCCAAGAAGCGACCCCAGACCAAGGCCAAGCCGGCGCAGCCGAAGGATGGAGCCCGCGCCGCCGGCGCCGACGGACACGTGCCGGTTGTCGGCGCACGCGAACCCTGCCCCTGCGACAGCGGCCGCCGCTACAAGGCCTGTCACGGCCGCGCCGCCGCGCACGCCGTGACCGAGCTGGTGCACCGGCCCTTCGAGGGACTGCCGGGCGAGGGCGACTGGGTCGCGCTGCGCGAGCTGGTGCCCGCGGCCACCGTCGAGCTGCATCTGAAGGAGGCCCTCCCGGAGGGCGTTCCGTCGGTCACGCTCGCGACGGTGCTGCCGATGGCCTGGCCGGCGCTGCGCCGCGACGACGGCTCGGTCCTCATCGGCCTGCAGAACGACACGGCGTCCGGTGACATCAGCCGCGACCTGGCCGACACCCTCCAGCGTGCGCTCACCGCCGAGCCCGGTACGCCGGTCCAGGGCCGCCGCGCCCCGAGCGACGGGGTGCGCCTCCAAGACCTCCTCGACCCCGAAGGCGCGTTCGAGCCAGTTGTGCACGCGGGCTTCGAGTTCTGGGTTCCGGACGCGCAGAACTCGACCGCGGAGGTGACCGCCTCCCTGGAGCGGGCCAACGCCGCCGCGATCCCGACGGTGAAGCTCACCGGTGTCGACGCGGCGTACTGGTGCGAGACCCCCGACAAGAACCACCTGCGCTGGGTCATGCCGCACCCGGAGGAGCAGCTTCTGGACGCCCTCGCGCGGCTGCACGCGGCGGGCCGGTCGAGCCTCGGCGAGGGCACCCGTCTCGTGGGTTCCTTCCGAGCCCACGGCCTCACCGTCCCCGTCTGGGACCTGCCGACGGGTGTCACGGCGGAGGACGTCGAGAAGCCCGCGGCCGAGTTCGCCGAGCGGCTCGCCGCCGCGCTGGCCACGGACGCACCGCTCACCGCGGACGAGCGCCGGGCACGCGGCGGCCTCACCAACCGCCAGGTCACCCTGAGCTGACACACAGCGGGCGCCCGGCCCCGGCTGACCGACCGGTCAGCCGGGCGACAGGCGTGCGGAGCGGGTGACTCCTGTCACAACTCCCGGACGTCACAAGCGAATCGGTGTCCGAATAGCCGAGATCGAATTTGCGAACCGCCGATCTCTTGTTACCGTTTCTGTAGCCCGGTTGCTGGTGCATCCCCCGTCGCCAGCAACCGGGTCTTTTCATGTCCGGATACGGGCCCGCCGTCGACGAAGTCCTCAACGCGCGGTCTGCGCAGGTGAGTTGCTCCCCGACCGCAGCAGCAGCGGCCCATCGGCACCCTCCGCGAACTCAGCGACCGCCGTGTACGACGGCGCGTCCGCGGTCGTACGTTCCCGCGGCGTCTCGCACAACCCGGGCTCGTCGTCCGCTCCCACCACGCAGTGCATCCGCACGGTGCGGTCTCCGGGCGCCATGAGTGTCAGTACGGACGTGAGATCGTCACCGGTCGCGTTGCGGTAGTAGGTACGCGCCCAGGTCTCCCGCCCCTGTGTCAGCACGCACGTCTGGGCCTCGATACCGCCCGGCGAGGTGAGTTCGGGACCGCAGCGGGCCGCGGTGGCGAGCCCCACACCCAGTGTCAGGGGGTCCTCGGGCGCTGCGGCGGGCGAACCTGGCGCCCGGTCGTCGGTGCGGCCGGCGCCACGGGCCTCGTCGGGGAGGCGGCCTCCCGCGTCACTGCCGCCGCCGGAGGCCCGCCCGCCCGGAGCGCGGTCCGCGGAGGTAGCTGCGCGGCCCGCGGCTCGCAGGGCATCGCCGGAGGCGTGTACGGACGTGTGTGCGGACGCGGGGGCCTCGCCGCCCGTCGGCCCCGCGGAGGCCACGGCGAGCGGAAGCGCGACCGTGAGCACGACGATGCCCGTGAGCATCATCAGGCGGACTCTTCGGGGGTCCAGGGGCCGTCCCCCGGAGTGACGCAGCATGAAAGGGACGATAACGAGCAAGGCGGGCGCGCGGCGGGCCGCGCGCCCGAGTGCCCTACAACTCGGGGGCGCTCACACCCGTACGAGTGAGCGCCTCCACCACCGCGTCCACCACGGCCTCCACGTCGGGCACCCAGGGGGCGGCCGAACCGGGCAGTGGCGCCCTCTCCCAGCGGATCGCGCCCTGGCCGGTCTCGGACGGGGGCAGGGCCACGTAGCCGCCCTCGCCGTGGAAACGCAGCGAGCCCGGCACGAAGTCCTTCGCGTAGAGCAGTTCGCCCAACTGCTCCAGGGAGTACGGCTTCACGAGCAGCGCCCACCGCGTCGGGGCCGCGATCACGGGGCCGAGGCGCATCCCCGTGTGGTCGAGTGCGGCGAGCGCGCGGGCGGCCGCCGGTGCCGGCAGGCTCACCGCGCACGGGGCCCTGCCTCCGGTGGCGAGGATGATCGGCGCCGTGGGCCGGTTCGTCCACCACCAGCGCGCCATGCGCTCGTCGGTGGTGGCCGCGAGGAGGCCGGGGTCGAAGGGATGGGCACCGGGCACCGTGCACTCCGAGTCCGGGCACCCGCATCGGGCCCGCCCCTGCGGGTCCGGGGCCACACCCGGCAGTACGGGCCACTCCCATGCGGTCGCGAAGGTCAGGGCCGCGCTGAGCATCTCAGGCCTCCCGTCGTTTCGCCTGGACAGGAGCCTGCGTCGCCTTCCGAGGATCTCGCGCATGTGCGCTCGTTCCTTTCCGTTGAACGCCGAGGAACCACATCACACCATGTGTCGATCACTTCACTGTGCGTACCTGCTGGCGCATCACACCCTTGTCCGAGACAAGGGGAACCCCTATGGGCCGATCATTGGCTGCGTCCGCGTCCATACTGCGTGTGTCTGAAGCACGGGCATGGCGTGGGGTGGCGGCGCCTGGCGTTTACTGTCGCGCGTATTTCTAGCCGCCTCCGCCACGGGAGGATGGGGCACGGTCGTCAGTGGTTAAGACGCCCGGGTCCGTCGCCAGGTTCCGGGACGATCCCAACCACCCCTGGCCTTCACCGAGTACGTACCCATCACGACCGCTGTGACGCTCTGTCGAGCAAGGCCAGTCGACCGCAAAGCACCGAGACTCGAGTCAGTTTTCAGTCAACTTTACATTCCCGCAACGGTCCCATGGACACCAGGAATCCCGGCAGGACAATGCTGGACATCCCCTTACGAGTGCGTGTACATGTGGAGACACTGCCAGCGGCGCAGAATGACATGGGGGTTTGCGATGCTATTGAGCAATACGCACCGGTCGGAAAGCCGGACACCATGAACGCCCCTCACCTTCCGAAAGTGGCCGGAATCGATTCAACGGTTCCGGCACCCGCACACACTGTCGCGCCTACACGTGCCACCACGGGTCCCGAACCGACCACTTCGCCCCACGCGCCCAGTGCCGTTCTCCAGGACAGACTCGCAGGCTGGGTCTCGGATCTCACCACTCTGCACGAGCTCACCGAGCGGCTGGCACGCACCGCCTCACTGGCGGACGCACTCCAGGAACTGCTGCGCGCCGGAGCCGCCCTCGTGGGCGCCCGGCGCGGCCTCGTGGTGCTGGAACCGGGCGACGGACTCGGCCCGGACACGACGATCGGCCTGGGGCTGGCCCGAGCCGATCTGGGCCACATCGAGACCGTCCCGCGCAGCTCCATGTCGTACGGCAAGATCCTCGACGGGCTCCCCGGGGGCGAGGGCGAGATCGCCCAGCCCGACCTCCTCTCCGAGGACGGGCTCGACCCGCGGCACCGCGAGGTGGCCGCCCGGCTCGGATATGCCGCGAGTTACGCGCTGCCGTTGGCCACGGAGGCGGCCGGCCGGCTGGGCGCCGCCGTGTGGCTCTACGACGAGCCGGCCGAGCCGGTCGAACGGCAGCGCCACCTGGTCGGCCTCTACACGGGGTACGCGGCCGAGCACCTGGCCCGCCTGGTGGAACTGGAGCGCACGCGCGCGTGCATGGCGACCATCTCGGAGGAGCTGCTCCCCTCCCGGCTGCCCCGCGTCTCCGGAGTCCAGCTCGCCGCACGGCACCGCACGGGTCCGCGCGGCGGCGGCGACTGGTACGACGCGCTGCCGCTGCCGGACGCCGCCCTCGGCCTCGCCGTCGGATCCGTCACCGGTTCGGGCCCCAGCGCCGTCGCGGCGATGGGCCGGCTGAGGGCCTCACTGCGGGCGTACGCCGTGATGGAGGGCGAGGACCCCGTCGCCGTCCTGTCCGATCTGGAACTGCTGCTCAGGCTCACCGAGCCGGCCCGCTCCGCCACCGCCCTGTTCGCGTACTGCGAGCCCGCGCTGCGCAAGATCACACTGGCCGGGGCCGGGCACAGCCCTCCGCTGGTGATCGGCGAGCGGCGCACCGAGTACGTGGAGACGTCGGTCTCGGCGCCGCTGGGGATGCTCGCCTGCTGGGAGGCGCCGAGCGTGGAGTTCCAGGCGGAGGCCGGAGAGACGGTTCTGCTGTACACGGACGGGCTGCTGCACCGCACCGGTGATCCCATGGACCGGGCCTTCTCGCGGCTGCACGCGGCCGCCGCGAGCGTGCCCAGGGCACTGCGCGCGGACCCGGGCGCCGTCGCCGACCACGTCCTGCGGAGCGTGCTGCCCGACGGCCTCGCCGACGCCGACAGCGACGAGGACGTGGTGCTCCTCGCGGCCCGGTTCGAGTGAGCCGCACGTCTCGCGGGTGAGCCGCACGTCATCAGGTCTTCCGGCCCTGGGCGTCCTTCCGTACGACCGTACGATGGAGGGCGTCCAGAGTCGTATCGAGGAGGCAGATCGTGTCGGAGGCGCTCAACCCGGAGACCCCGGAAGCCGTGCTTGAAGAGGCCGCCGACCAGGCGGACGGAGAAGAGCCCGTCAAGCAGCGCAAGAACGGCCTGTACCCGGGCGTGTCCGACGAGCTGGCCGAGAGCATGAAGTCCGGCTGGGCCGACACGGAGCTGCACGGCCTGGAGCCGATCCCGCAGGCCGCGCACACGGCCCGCCGCCGCGCCGCGCTCTCCGCGCGCTTCCCGGGCGAGCGCCTGGTGATCCCCGCGGGCAACCTGAAGACCCGTTCGAACGACACGGAGTACCCGTTCCGTGCCTCGGTCGAATACGCGTACCTGACCGGCAACCTCACCGAGGACGGCGTCCTGGTGCTGGAGCCCACCTCGGACGGCCACCGGGCCACGCTCTACCTGCTGCCGCGCTCCGACCGTGAGAACGGCGAGTTCTGGCTCTCCGGCCAGGGCGAACTGTGGGTCGGCCGCCGCCACTCCCTGACCGAGGCCGAACAGCTGTACGGCATTACGGCCTCGGACGTCCGCGAGCTGCCCGACAGGCTGCGCGAGGCGACCGGCCCGGTCCGCGTCGTCCGCGGCCACGACGCCGCCGTCGAGTCCGCGCTCACCGACAAGGTCACCGCGGAGCGCGACGCCGAACTGCGGGTCTTCCTCTCCGAGGCCCGCCTCGTCAAGGACGAGTTCGAGGCCGGCGAACTGCAGAAGGCGGTCGACTCGACCGTGCGCGGCTTCGAGGACGTCGTACGGGTCCTGGACCGCGCCGAGGCGACCAGCGAGCGCTACATCGAGGGCACGTTCTTCCTGCGCGCGCGGGTCGAGGGCAACGACATCGGCTACGGCTCGATCTGCGCGGCGGGACCGCACGCATGCACCCTGCACTGGGTGCGCAACGACGGCCCCGTGCGCTCGGGGGACCTGCTGCTGCTGGACGCGGGCGTGGAGACCCACACGCTCTACACGGCCGACGTCACGCGGACACTGCCGGTGAACGGCACGTACAGCGAGATCCAGAAGAAGATCTACGACGCCGTCTACGAGGCCCAGGAGGCCGGTATCGCGGCCGTGCGGCCGGGCGCCAAGTACCGGGACTTCCATGACGCCTCGCAGCGCGTGCTGGCCGAGAGGCTCGTCGGGTGGGGGCTCGTCGAGGGCCCGGTCGAGCGGGTCCTGGAGCTCGGGCTGCAGCGCCGCTGGACGCTGCACGGCACCGGTCACATGCTCGGCATGGACGTCCACGACTGCGCGGTCGCGCGGACCGAGACGTACGTGGACGGCACGCTGGAGCCGGGCATGTGCCTGACCGTCGAGCCGGGGCTGTACTTCCAGGCGGACGACCTGACCGTGCCGGAGGAGTACCGCGGCATCGGCGTGCGCATCGAGGACGACATCCTCGTCACCGAGGACGGCAACAGGAACCTCTCCGACGGGCTGCCCCGCCGCTCCGACGAGGTCGAGGCGTGGATGGCTTCGCTGAAGGACTGAGCTGAAGGACTGATACGAAACCGATGGCCGGGTACCAGTGGGGTGCCCGGCCGTTTTTCGTCCGCGGGTGACCTGCGGCTCGGCGCGCGGGCCCCATGCCCCCGCGGGGGCCCGTCGCACGTGAGGGGAACTGATCGGTGGACTCGTTCTGGGCCGGTGTCGGTGTCGACCTCCATCTCGAACCCGACGCGGCCGACGGGCGCCGGGCCGGCCTCGAACGGGCGTTGCGCGACGCCGTGCGGGACGGGCGGCTGGCCCCCGGGACACGGCTGCCGGCGACCCGGCGGCTCGCGGACGAGCTCGGGATCTCCCGGGGCACGGCCAAAGCGGCGTACGACCAGCTCGTCGCCGAGGGGTACCTCACCGCACGGCAGGGGGCCGGCACGCAGGTCGCCTCGCTGCCCTCCGCGAGCGCGGCCGCTCCAGGGACGGCGGCACGCGCGCGTGCGCCCCGTTTCGATCTGCGGCCCGGCAGCCCCGACGTCGGTACGTTCCCGGCGGCGGCCTGGCTGCGGGCGCTGCGCCGGGCCATCGCGAACGCGCCCTCCCTGGCGTACGACTACGGGGATCCGCGGGGCCGGATCGAACTGCGGACGGCCCTGTCGGGGTACCTGGGGCGGGCGCGCGGGGTGATCGCGCCGCCCGAGCGGATCGTCGTCACATCGGGATACGTACAGGGGCTCGCGCTCCTCACACGGGTACTGGACGGTGGCGCGATCGCCATGGAGGACCCCGGGCTGCCCTTCCACCGGGACGTGGTCCGGCACAACGGCGGGGCGGTGGTTCCCGCGGAGGTCGACGAACGGGGCGTGCGCGTGCGGGGGTTGGGTGACGCGGCGGCCGTCGTCGTCACGCCCGCGCACCAGTATCCGACCGGGGTGACCCTGCACCCGGAGCGACGACGGGCCCTCACGGACTGGGCACGCGCGCGTGGAGGCGTGATCGTGGAGGACGACTACGACGGGGAGTTCCGCTACGACCGGCAGCCCGTGGGCGCTCTCCAGGGCATGGCTCCGGGGCAGGTGGCCTACCTGGGGACGGCGTCCAAGACGCTCGGGCCCGCGCTGCGGCTCGGCTGGATGGTGCTGCCGCCGCACCTGGCCGACGCGGTCACCGACGCCAAGCTGCACAGCGACCACCACACCGAGTCCATCGGCCAGTTGGCGCTCGCCGAGCTGATCACCAGCCACGCCTACGACCGGCACGTGCGCGCGTGCCGGCTGCGCTACCGGCGTCGCCGTGACCAGCTGCTGGACCGGCTGGGCGCGCGGCGCGGAGTTCGGGGCATCGCCGCGGGGCTGCACGCGCTGGTCGACGTGGCGGACGAGGGGGCGGCGCTGGCGCGGGCCGCGGAGATGGGGCTCGCGGTGGGATGCCTGGGTGAGCACTGGCACGGGCCGGGCGACGGCCGACCGCAGGGGCTCGTGGTGGGGTACGGGACGCCTCGGGAGCGGGTCTATCCGGAGGCGCTGGAAGTGCTGGGCAAGGTGCTGGAGGAGGTCTGACCTCGCGAGCTTTCCCGCCGGAATTGGACCACAGAACAGCATCGATATTGGGCCTGTATGTGAGCCCACTGCGCCCATAGCGTCGTAGTCATGAGGAAGCGAGCAGCAGCAGCCGAGGCCCCCGCGCGGACGAGCCGTCTGGTCCCGCCCGCGGGCCCGCAACGTGTCCTGGCGCTGGCCCAGTTGAGCAACTCCGTCGGGGACGGTGCCTACTACGTCACCTCCGCCCTGTACTTCACGCACGTCGTCGGGCTCGCACCCGCGCGCGTGGGCCTCGGCCTCACGATCGCGTGGGCGGTCGGCTCGGTGGTGGGCGTGCCCCTGGGCCGTCTCGCCGACCGGCGCGGACCGCGCGGCACCGCGGTGCTCCTGGCGCTGGCCACGAGCTTCGCCGTGGCGTCCTTCCTCGTCGTGCGCGGCTTCGTGCCGTTCGTCCTGGCTGCGTGCGCGTACGCCACCGCGCAGTCAGGACTCGCGGCCGCCCGGCAGGCACTGCTGGCCGGACTGGTGTCCCGGCAGGAGCGGACGGGCCTTCTCGCGCACCTCCAGTCGACCCTCAACGCCGGGCTCGCGGTCGGAGCGGGACTCGGCGGGCTCGCACTGCACGCCGGGACACAGGCGGCCTACCTCACGGTGTTCGCGCTCGACGCGGCGAGCTTCCTGCTGTGCGCGGCCGTGCTGCTGCGGCTCCCGGCCGTCGAACCGGCGCACACGCGCGCGGGAGTCGCTCGGGAGCACGTGAAGGGCGGCACACCCGGGGTCCTGCACGACCGGCCCTACGCCGTCGTGACCCTCCTCAACACGGTGCTCCTGCTGCGGATGCCGCTGCTGAGCCTGGGCATCCCGCTGTGGATCGCCGAGCGGACCGAGGCCCCGACGTGGCTGGTCTCCGCGCTGTTCGTGCTCAACACCGGCGCGGTGATGCTCTTCCAGGTGCGGATGGCCCGCGGGGTGACGGGCGCGGCGTCGGCCACGCGCGCGGTACGGCGTTCGGGGCTCGTGATGCTGGCCTCGTGCGCGGTGTTCGCCCTGTCGGCCGGGGTCTCGCCCTGGGTGGCGGTGGCCCTGCTGACGGTCGGCGCGGTGCTCCAGGTCGTCGCCGAGATGCAGCAGTCGGCGGGCTCCTGGCAGCTGTCCTTCGACCTCGCCCCGGCCGACCGCGTGGGCGAGTACCAGGGCTTCTTCGGTACGGGCGTGACGGTGGCGCGGACCCTCGGCCCGCTCGTGCTGACGGCGCTGCTCGTGGGCTGGGGGACTCCGGGCTGGCTGCTCCTCGGCGGGCTGATGCTGGCGGCCTCGTACGCGATGGGACCCGCGGTGCGGTGGGCGACGGCCGGCGGGCCCGTCGCGCCGCGGGTCAGGCAGCCCGTGCCGGCGAACTGACCCGCACCGGCAGCGAGTCCGCGAACAGGGCCCCCGCCAGCAGCCCACCGCTGCCGCGGGGGCTCCACGCGCGCGCGTGGAGGTCGTCGTCGAGGGCTGTCAGGGCCGCGCGCCCCGCCGCGGTGGCCGTGCCACCCGCTTCGAGGACGCCGCGGGCGCCCGCCTGGACGCGCCGCAGCCCGTGCGGGCCCGCCGTGTGGAGCAACTCCGTGTCCTGGAGCGTCGACATGACGGTCAGCAGGGCGTCGAGCCGCGCCTGAGACTCGGGGGCACCCGCCGAGCGGGCCGTGGCCAGCGCCTCCAACGCCCTGCGCACATGCGGGAATCCGGCTCTCGCCTCGCCGCGCGCGCCGGCCGCGCCGAACTGCGCGGAGACCGACGAACCGCGTGAGGGCCTGCGCGGCGCCCCCCGGTCGGGGTGCGCGGCGATCCGCTTGGCGGTCGCCGCCAGGTCGCACCCCGTGGCCGCGGGCTCCAGGGCGGCCGCGGCGACCAGCAGACCGAGTACCCACAGCGCGCCGCGATGTCCGCCGCCCGCCAGGGCCACCGAGTGTTCGGTGCAGCGCCCGATCGCCCCGAGTTCCGCCCGCAGCCCGGGGGTCGCGGAGCCGGTGCGGCGGGCCGCCGCCGCCATCGCCGCGAGGCCGGGCGCCAGGGCCTTGGCGGACCAGCGCAGGGAGCAGTGGTCCTCCCCGGTCGCGCGGGCGCCGAGATCGCGCGGGTCGGGCAGTCCGGGCTTGGGGGCCAGCGCCAGCTGCCCGGTCAGTGCGGTCACGGCGGCGTGGGCCAGCGTCTCGTCCTCACGGCTGCTCATCGACGTGCCCGCCTACGCCGAGGGGCCTGTGGAGGAGGTGGAGAAGGCCGACGTGCCCGGAGCGGCGCCCGGGCCGTCACCGGGGGCTCTGTCCGGGGGTGTCCCTGCGTCGTCGCACGGCCGCGTGATGCTCGTGTCCTGGTGCGTTCCCGTCGTCATGAGTAAACGCTAGGAGGGCCACCCGTCAGGAACCTGGGGGAAGGCTGTGAGCACCCTGAGAGTGCCGAAGTGCCGAAGCCGGCGGGAGTGCCGCGCCGTCAGACAGCCAGCAGCGGTACGCCCTCGCGCCACTTGAGCATCTTGTCGAAGCTGACCACCGCCCCGCCCCTGCCGGGGCTGTTGCCGATGTGGACGTGGTCGGCGAGCTCCTCGATCAGACACAGGCCCCGGCCGTGCTCCGCGTCGCTGCGGGCGGGCCGGACGGGCACCCGGCCACGCCCCGACGGGAACCCGGGACCCGAGTCGGTCACTTCGATCCGGCACTTCTCGCCGTCCAGGTACGCCGTGACGCGGTAGGCCTCCGTGGGCTCGCCGCGGACCGCGTCGCCCCCGTGCTCGACGGCGTTGGCGCAGGCCTCGCTCAGCGCGACGGAGAGGTCGTAGGAGATGTCAGGATCCACCCCCGCCGACTCCATCGTGCCGATCAGCAGGCGCCGGGCGAGCGGAACGCTCGCCGCCTCACGCCGGAGATGGAGGGACCACCAGATGCTCATGCTCCAGCCTCCTGGCCGCGGCTCGACATACCGTTACGTATTGCCGCCGAGGGCCGGGTGTAAGCGTGCTGTTGACGTGATGCCGCCCATACGGGGGATGTGCCGGCACCATCTGCCGGTGTAGGCGAGGTGCGACTCGGCCCAGAACATGATCTTCCGGACCGTACGTCATCTTGTGGACCTGCCGTACGGAGCGGACGGGGCCAGTGCGATGATGAGCCCGCCATGACTGCCCCCCACCTGCGCACGCACACCGGAGGTGATCTCCGGGTCCTGAGGGCCTCGGTGTTCACCGCGGTCTGTGTCGTGCTGGCCGCGGCCGGTCATGCCATCGCCTCCTGCGCCACCGTTCCGCTGTGGTCGCTCGTCGCGGGATTCGTCGCCGTCTTCGCCGTCGCGGCGCCGCTCGCCGGGCGGGAGCGCTCGCTGACGGGCATCACCGTGCTCCTCGCGACCGGCCAGACCGTGCTGCACACGCTCTTCGGTCTCGGGCAGCACGGCACGGCGACCGCCGCGACCACGGGCGGGGACACCTCGCTGGTGGCCCGGGCCGCACGGCTGGTCTGCGGCGCGTCCGTCGCGACGCTCAGCCCCGCGCAGGCACAGCGGATCCTCGCCGACGCACGGCTCGACACCGGCAGCGGTACGAACAGCGCGGGCACCGCTCACGCCCTGCACGAGCAGACGGGCGCCGTGCCGGCCGCCGTCGGAGCACCGGCGTCGTTGCTGCCGTCGCTGTCGATGCTCCTCGGCCACGTTCTCGCCGCCGTCGCCGCAGGATGGCTGCTGCGCCGCGGGGACGTCGCCCTGCGGCGCCTCCTGCGGCTCTCGGCCCACGGAGTGTCGGAGGGGCCGCTCGTCTCCCTGCGCGGAGCCCTGGCACTCGTACGTGCCCTGCGCGCGGGCCTGCCCGGCGCTTGCCCTGCGGTACCGGACGCCCCGCGCGCGTGGCGGTACGAGCCACCGGTTCCGCGGACGACCGCTCTTCAGCACTCGGTCGTCCGGCGCGGTCCACCGGCCGGCGGGGCTCTCGTCCTCGCCGCCTGACACCGCGCACCACTTCGGACGTATCACTCCTGGGGTGCCGTCGTGCGGCACGCGCGCGTGCCCGCTCTTTCGCGCGCGCAATCCCCGGTTCTTCACCGCACCAGTGCTGAAAGTGGAGTGTTTCCCGTATGAAGGCTTCTCGTATCGCCGCGACCGGTGTCGTCGCCGCCTCCGCCGTCCTCGTCCTGTCCGGCCCCGCGTTCGCGCACGTCAGCGTGCAGCCCGAGGGCACGGCCGCCAAGGGCGGTTACGCGACGGTCAACTTCAAGGTGCCGAACGAGCGCGACAAGGCCTCGACGACCAAGCTGGAGATCAACTTCCCGGCCGACCACCCGCTCGCGTCGGTGATGCCGCAGGCCGTCGACGGCTGGAACGTCAAGGTCACCAAGTCGAAGCTCGACAAGCCGCTCGAACTGCACGGCGAGAAGATCAACGAGGCCGTCACCAAGGTCACCTGGACCGCGGACGGCAAGGGCATCCAGCCCGGCTACTTCCAGAAGTTCCCCCTCTCCATCGGCGCGCTGCCCGAGGACACCGACGAACTGGTGTTCAAGGCGATCCAGACGTACTCCAACAAGGAGGTCGTGCGCTGGATCGAGACCCAGGAGAAGGGCGCGGAGGAGCCCGAGACGCCGGCTCCGGTGCTCGCACTCTCCGCGGCCACCGACGACCACCACGGCGCCGCCGCCTCCGACGACACCGAGAAGGGCGACGACGCGAAGGCCGCCGCCAGTACCTCGACGACCGAGGCCGCCTCCGGCGACAGCAGCGACACCACGGCCCGTGTGCTGGGCGTCGTGGGAATCGTCGTCGGTGTGGCGGGCGTGGCGTTCGGCGTTCTCGCCGGCCGTCGGCGTACCAACGCGTAAGTCCGGTCCGACCCGACCCAACGTCGGACGCCCCACCGGCATCCCCGGCCGAACTCCGGCCGGGGATCCGGGCCCACGCAGTGGAATGCGGGTGCGGCGTCCCCGGGAGAATGCACTATGCACAAGAAGACGTACGCCGTGGCCGCTCTGTTCGCCGCGGCCGCTCTGACCCTTTCCGGCTGCGGCAGCGGTGACGGCGACAGTGGCAACGCTGTCGCCGAGGTGTCCACGGATGCCGGCTCGGACAAGGCCGCCACGGTCCTCGACAAGCCGTTCGAGAAGCCGGACCTCGTCCTCACCGACACGCACGGCAAGAAGTACGACCTCCGCGAGGCGACCAAGGGCAAGCCGACGCTGATCTACTTCGGCTACACCAACTGCCCGGACGTCTGCCCGCTGACGATGAACAACATCGCTGTCGCCGAGAAGCAGCTGGCCCAGGACAAGAAGCTGTCCCAGGCCGAGAAGGACTCGCTGCGCATCGTGTTCGTCACCACCGACCCGGAGCGGGACACCCCCGCCGCGCTCGGCAAGTGGCTCAAGGGCATCGACCCGGACGTCATCGGTCTGACCGGCTCCTTCGACACGATCCAGGCGGGCGCCCGGACGCTCGGCATCTCCATCGAGGCGCCGAAGAAGGAGAAGAACGGCAAGGTCACCTCGATGCACGGCACGCAGGTCATCGCCTTCTCCCCGAAGACCGACGCCGGTTACGTGCTGTACGGCGAGGACGCCACCGTCGACGACTACACCAAGGACCTCCCCGAGCTGATCAAGGGCGAGAAGCCGTGACCCGTCGTACGGCGACCGCGACTCGTACGGCGACCGCGACCGCCCTCGCCCTGGCCGCCTCGCTGGCCCTGGCGGGCTGCGGCGACTCGGACCCGGCCCCGTCGGACGGCGAACTGTCGGTCGGCTCGGCCTACATGCCGCAGCCCGTCTCGGACTCCATGGCGGCCGGTTTCCTGGTCATCGCCAACGGCGGCGGCGCGGGCGACAGGCTCTCCTCCGTCACCAGCGACGTCGCCGGCGAGGTCACCATCCACCGGACCGTCGGACAGACGATGGAAGAGGTGAACGACCTCGACGTCCCGGCCCACGGCAAGCTCGTCCTCGAAAGCGGTGGCGACCACCTCATGTTCGAGAAGCTGAAGCGCAAGCCGAAGGAGGGCGACACGGTGTCCCTGGAGCTGCACTTCGCGAAGTCCGGGCCCCTCAAGGTCGAGATGCCGGTGAAGTCCGCCGTCTACCGGCCGTCGGCGGCGACCGGCTCGTCCACGCAGTCGTCCACGCAACCGTCCACGACGTCGCACCACTGAGGGAGGGACCACCGTTGAGTCAGACCATCGCTCCCCGGGTCCGGACGCTGCTGTTGCTGCTCCTCGCCGTCACCGGCGCGCTCCTCGCCGGAGCCGCGCCCGTCTCCGCGCACGCCGCGCTGACCGGCAGCGACCCCCAGCAGGGAGCGGTGGTCGACGAGGCGCCCTCCCAGGTGTCGCTGACCTTCTCCGAGCAGGTCGCGATGTCCGACGGCTCGGTGCGCGTGCTCGATCCCAAGGGCAAGCGCGTGGACACCGGCAAGACGTCCGGGCTGGGCGGCACCACCTACGCCGTGAAGCTGCACTCCGGCCTGCCCGACGGCACGTTCACCGTCACCTACCAGGTGGTGTCCGCCGACAGCCACCCCGTCGCCGGTGCCTTCACCTTCTCCATCGGCGCTCCCTCGAAGACCTCCGTCGCGGTGTCCGACCAGGAGGCCGGCGGCGGGGTCGTGGGCGGGCTCTACGGCTTCGGCCGCTACCTCTCGTACGCGGGGTTCATCCTTCTGGTCGGCGGAGCGGCCTTCGTGCTGACCTGCTGGCCGCGGGGCACCGGCGTGCGGGCGGTGCAGCGGCTCGTGGTGTCGGGGTGGCTCGCCCTGACCGGGGCCACGCTCGCCATGCTGCTGCTGCGCGGGTCGTACACCGGCACGGGGAAGGTCGGCGACATCTTCGACCTGACCCTGCTCAGCCAGGTGCTGCAGACCAAGACGGGCGCCGCCCTGGTGTCGAGGCTGCTGCTGCTCGCCGCGGCCGCGCTGTTCATCGCCGTGCTCTTCGGCGCGTACGAGAAGCGCGACGACGAGGAGGAGAAGGGCGATCTGACCTTCGGGCTCGCCATCGGCGGGTTCGTCGTGGCGGCCGGTCTCGCCGCGACGTGGGCGATGGCCGAGCACGCCTCGGCCGGCATCCAGACCGGCATCGCGATGCCGGCGGACATACTCCACCTGCTCGCCGTCGCGGTCTGGCTCGGCGGGCTGTCGACGCTCCTGGTGGCGCTCTACCGCGCGCCGTCGATCGAACCGTCCGTCGTACGCCGCTTCTCGCGCGTCGCGTTCGGCAGTGTGGCCGTGCTGGTCGTGACCGGGATCTACCAGTCGTGGCGGCAGGTCGGCACGTGGTCGGCGCTCACCGGGACGTGGTACGGGCAGCTGCTGATGATCAAGGTCGCGCTGGTGGTCGTCCTCGTCGGTATCGCCTGGATCTCCCGGCGCTGGACCGCCCAGCTGTCGCAGGTACCCGCCGAGGAGCCCGTGAAGGCGTCCGTCGGGGCCCCCGCGGCGTCCGTCGGGGCCCCGGCGTCGCAGAAGACCGAGAAGTCGAAGCAGTCCACGGAACCCGGGAAGTCCGAGGAGCCGGAGGAGCCCGAGGAGCCCGAGAGCCGCCCGGACGAGAAGAAGACGGCTTCCGGAGGCGCTGACAGCGGGGGCGGCAAGCGGGCCGCTCAGCTGGCCCGGCAGCGAACCGCCGTGGCCACCACGCGCGAGAAGCGCCTGCGGGACGCCGACCCGCTCCGCTCGGGCCTGCGCCGCTCGGTGTTCGCCGAGGCGGGCGTCGCGATCGTCCTGCTGGCCGTCACCACCGTGCTCACGTCCACCGAACCGGGGCGCACGGAGGAGGAGGCCAAGGCCGCCACCGCCGCCACCTCGGAGCAGCCCGGCGGTGCACTGTCGCTGGACATGCCGTTCGACGCCGGGGGCGAGGACGGCAAGGGCATCGCCCGCGTCGAGCTCGACCCGGCCCGCGTGGGCGGCAACGACATGCACGTCTACGTGCAGCGGCCGAACGGCAAGGCCTTCGACATTCCCGAGGTCAAGGTCGCCTTCACGCTGGAGGCGCAGGACATCGGGCCACTGCCCGTGGTCCCCGACCGCATCGCCACCGGACACTGGACGGCGAGCGGGGTGCAGATCCCGATGGCGGGCAACTGGCAGATCGCGGTGACGGTGCGGACCTCCGACATCGACCAGGTGACCGTGGACAAGAACGCGCAGATCGGCTGAACGACACCATGGCTGAACAGTCCACTCCGGAGACCTCCCCTTCGGACGTCTCTTTCGACGGAGAGCCTCCCAAGAGGGCTGCTTCCCCCTCTGATCAGGCCCGTTCCGAAAAGGCGCCTCTTGAGGAGGCCGTTTCCCCGGAACCCCCGCGGCCCGCCTCCAGGGGCGTCGTCTCCCGGCGGCGTCTGCTCGGCACGGCCGGCGCCACCGGGCTCGCGCTCGGCGCGGCGGGCGGAGCCGCCGGATACGCCGCCGCGCCCTCCGCCGACCGGACCGCGCTCCTCAGCTCGATCGGCGCGGACGAGGTGATGTTTCACGGGAAACATCAGCCGGGCATCACGACCGCCCTCCAGGCCCGCGGCCATCTCGTCGCCTTCGACCTGACGGCCGGCTCGGGCCGCAAGGAGGCGGCCGCTCTGCTGCGGCGCTGGTCGACCACCGCCGAGCGGCTGATGGCGGGCGAGCCGGCCGCGAGCGGGGACACGGACGTCGCACGTGACGCCGGGCCGTCGTCCCTCACGGTCACCTTCGGCTTCGGCCACAGCTTCTTCGCCCGTACGGGACTGGAGAAGCAGCGCCCGATCGCCCTGGACCCGCTGCCCGACTTCTCCTCGGACCATCTGGACAAGGCCCGCAGCAACGGCGATCTGTGGGTCCAGATCGGCGCGAACGACTCCCTCGTCGCCTTCCACGCCCTTCGCGCGATCCAGCAGGACGCAGGCCGGGCGGCCAGGGTGCGCTGGCAGATGAACGGCTTCAACCGCTCTCCGGGCGCCACCACCCACCCCATGACCGCCCGCAACCTGATGGGCCAGATCGACGGCACGCGCAATCCCAAGCCCTCGGAGTCCGACTTCGACCAGCGGATCTTCGTACCCGACGCGGGCGACCCGGCATGGATGGCGGGCGGTTCGTACGCGGTCGTACGCCGTATCCGCATGCTTCTCGACGACTGGGAGAAACTCTCGGTCAAGGACCAGGAAGGCGTGATCGGGCGCCGGAAGTCCGACGGGGCGGCGCTGTCCGGCGGTACGGAGACGACCGCGATGGACCTGGAGAAGACCGACAGCGACGGCAGACTGGTCGTCCCCGTCAACGCGCACGCCCGGATCACCCGGCCCGACGCGAACGGCGGCGCGGCGATGCTCCGCCGGCCCTTCTCCTTCCATGACGGCATCGACACGGACGGCGTGCCGGACGCCGGCCTGCTCTTCGTCTGCTGGCAGGCGGACCCGCTGCGCGGCTTCGTCCCGGTGCAGCGCAAGCTCGACCGCGGGGACGCGCTGTCCACGTTCATCCGGCACGAGTCGAGCGGGCTGTTCGCGGCGCCGGGCGGGGCGGCGAAGGGGGAGTACGTGGGACAGAAGTTGCTCGAGGGGTGAGAGTCGCTCTCCGGGGCGGCAGCAGCGGAAGCGAGAGCCGGGCGGCGCAAGGCCCATTAGGGTGAGCCCATGCCAGCCAGCTACGCGTATCTCGGCCCCGAGGGCACCTTCACCGAAGTGGCCCTGCGGACTCTTCCCGAGTCGGCCACCCGGCAGCTCATCCCGATGGTGTCCGTCCCCGCCGCGCTCGACGCGGTCCGGGCCGGCGAGGCCGAGGCCGCGTTCGTCCCGATCGAGAACTCGGTGGAGGGCGGCATCACCACCACGGTCGACGAACTGGCCGTCGGCGAGCCCTTGATGATCTACCGCGAGGTGCTCCTCTCGATCACCTTCGCGCTGCTGGTCCGTCCCGGCACGAAGCTCTCCGAGATCAAGACGGTCAGCGCACACCCGGCCGCCCAGCCGCAGGTGCGCAACTGGATGAGGAACAACCTCCCGGACGTCATCTGGGAGTCGGCTGCCTCCAACGCGGACGGTGCCCGTCTGGTGCAGGAGGGGCGTTACGACGCGGCCTTCGCGGGCGAGTTCGCAGCGGCGCGGTACGGCCTGGAGGCCCTGGAGACGGGCATCCACGACGCCGAGAACGCGCAGACCCGGTTCGTCCTGGTGGGCAAACCCGCCCGGCCCGCGGCGCCGACCGGCGCGGACAAGACGTCCGTGGTCATCTGGCAGCGCGACGACCACCCGGGCGCCCTGCTCGAACTGCTCCAGGAATTCGCCGTCCGCGGAGTCAACCTGATGCTGCTGCAGTCCCGGCCGACCGGCGAGGGCATCGGCAACTACTGCTTCGCCATCGACGCGGAGGGGCACATCTCGGAGCGCCGGGTGGGCGAGGCGCTGATGGGGCTCAAGCGGATCTGTCCGCAGGTGCGGTTCCTCGGGTCCTATCCGCAGGCCGATGTCGACCCCAAGGACGTGACCGCGCCTCGGCCCGGTACGTCGGAGGGCGAGTTCATGGCGGCTGCCGACTGGCTGGCGCGCTGCCAGGACGGCCGTTTCTAGTCGGTCCTACCTGCAGATTTTCTCCGTCCACAGAGTTATCCACAGGCTTGCTTCTCGACCTGGGGACAAGTCGACAACGAAGTATGACTCAGTCGACATATCGGCCTACAGCCCACATCTCCGTCCACAGCCCCGCAGGTCACCCTTCGTCCACCCGTTTTCCTTGACCAATCCCTTAGAGCGAACCATTTCCACTCGAACGTGGGTGTAGAGAAGGTTTGACCCGGGAATTCTCTGCCCCGGATGCGGCTTTCGGAATGATCGCTTCCGATGTCCACAGATCTTTCGCACAGCCTGTGGATAACTTTTCCCGGGCACGGATTCCTGTGGACAACCCCCTCCTCAAGTCCCTTGTCCCGCAAGGAAATCGGGTCAACCCTCCACACTGCGCCTGCCCCGTTCCAGGGAACCCGGCCCGCTTTATTGACGCAATGCGAGCCAATCGGCAATTCCTCCAAAAAGGGGCAGAAGCGGCAGATCGGAATACCGGGTCGTGTGCCGGAACCCCGCACCGGTAGCCTTGTGGGGTGATTGACCTTCGCCTGCTCCGTGAGGACCCCGACCGTGTTCGCGCCTCCCAGCGCGCCCGTGGAGAGGACGTCGCGCTCGTCGACGCCCTCCTCTCCGCCGACGAGCGGCGCAGGTCGTCCGGCGTCCGCTTCGACGAGCTCCGTTCCGAGCAGAAGGCGCTCGGCAAGCTCATCCCCAAGGCCTCCGGCGACGAGCGGGCCGAGCTGCTGAAGAGGACGGGCGAGCTCGCGTCGGCCGTCAAGGCGGCCGACGCCGAGCAGCACGAGGCGGACGAGGAGACCAAGCGTCTTTTGACCCAGCTCGGCAACCTCGTGCACCCCGACGTCCCGGTCGGCGGCGAGGAGGACTTCGTCGTCCTGGAGACGCACGGCACGATCCGCGACTTCGGCGCCGAGGGCTTCGAGCCCAAGGACCACCTGGAGCTCGGCGAGGCACTGGGCGCCATCGACGTCGAGCGCGGCGCCAAGGTGTCCGGCTCGCGCTTCTACTACCTGACGGGTGTCGGCGCGCTCCTTGAGCTCGCCCTCGTCAACGCGGCGATCGCGCAGGCGACGGAGGCCGGGTTCATCCCGATGCTGACTCCGGCGCTGGTCCGCCCGCGCGCCATGGAGGGCACCGGCTTCCTCGGCCAGGCCGCGGAGAACGTGTACCACCTGGAGAAGGACGACTACTACCTGGTTGGCACCTCCGAGGTCCCGCTCGCGGCGTACCACATGGACGAGATCCTCGACGCCGAGAAGCTCCCGCTGCGGTACGCGGGCTTCTCGCCGTGCTTCCGCCGCGAGGCCGGCACGTACGGCAAGGACACGCGAGGCATCTTCCGCGTGCACCAGTTCGACAAGGTCGAGATGTTCTCGTACGTCAATCCTGAGGACGCGGAGAACGAGCACCAGCGGCTCCTCGACTGGGAGAAGCAGTGGCTGACCGGCCTCGAACTGCCGTTCCAGGTCATCGACGTGGCCTCGGGCGACCTGGGCGCGTCCGCCTCGCGCAAGTTCGACTGCGAGGCGTGGATCCCGACTCAGGGCAAGTACCGCGAGCTCACCTCGGCCTCCAACTGCGACGGCTTCCAGGCCCGTCGTCTGTCGGTGCGCATGCGCGACGGCAAGAAGGTGCAGCCGCTCGCGACATTGAACGGCACGCTGTGCGCCGTGCCGCGCACGATCGTGGCGATCCTGGAGAACCACCAGCTGGCCGACGGCTCGGTGCGCGTGCCCGAGGTGCTGCGTCCGTACCTGGGCGGCCGTGAGGTGCTGGAGCCGATCTCCAAGTGACCGGCACCACCGGGTCGTCCGGACCGACCGAAGCGACGGGCTCCGCGGGAGCGGCGGGAGCCGAAGCGACCGGATCCGCTCCGGCGTTTCCCTACAAGCTCGTTGCGACCGATCTCGACGGAACGTTGCTGCGCTCCGACGACACGGTCTCGCAGCGCACGCGTGAGGCGCTCGCCGCGGCCACCGTGGCGGGCGCCGCGCACCTCGTCGTCACCGGCCGGGCGGTCGCCTGGACCCGGCACATCCTCGACTCACTCGGCTACGAGGGCCTCGCGGTGTGCGGTCAGGGCGCCCAGCTGTACGACGCCGGCGCGCACCGGCTGCTCACTTCGGTGACCCTCGACCGGCAGCTGGCGGGGCTCGCCCTCGCCAAGATCGAGGCGGAGACCGGCCCGCTGGCCCTCGCAGCGAGCCGTGACGGCCTCGACGGTGACGTCCTGATCGGCCCGGGCTACCAGGTGCAGGGCCTGCTGCAGGCGGTCCCGTTCACCGACGTGGCCGAGCTGTGGGCCGCGCCCCTGACGAAGATGTACATCCAGCACCCCCGCCTCACCGACGACGAACTGGCGGCCGCTGCGCGGGCGGCGGCCGGCGGTCTGGTGAGCATCGTGATGGCGGGCGAGGGCATCGTGGAGATCCTGCCCCTGGGTCTGTCGAAGGCCACGGGGCTGTCCCTGGCGGCCCGTCGCCTGGGCGTGAAGGCGGCCGAGACGATCGCCTTCGGTGACATGCCGAACGACATCCCGATGTTCGCGTGGTCGGCACACGGCGTGGCGATGGCCAACGCCCACGACGAGCTCAAGGCGGTGGCCGACGAGATGACCCTGTCCAACGAGGAGGACGGGATCGCCGTGGTGCTGGAGAGACTGCTGGGCTAGGCCCCGTCGGCCTGGGGCCGCGCCGCCTGCCGCGAGCGGCCTCCCCGGGAGGGCGGCGACGGGCGGTGGCCCGCCGCCGGACCCGCGGGCCGGTCGGCCCGCGTACGGGAGCGGTCGAGTGGACAGGGCGGGCAGAAAGTTGCCACCGCGAGGCGGCACCTCGCTGAAACCCGCCCTGTCAGGGCGACAACGTCGTGCGGAGGATGCGCGGATCGAACGCGCGCGGGCTCAGAACCCGACCACGGCTTAGCAAGCCGGTGCCTTACCGCTCGGCCAATCCTCCGGGTGGGCGGCCCGCGCATGTGCGCGCTCGAAGCGGCCGCCCCGGGCAGTTCCCCGTGCGGGGTGGACTCGACGGAGGGGTAACTACTCCGGAGTCCGCGGACTGCCCTGGTGGGAGCTCGACGAACTGCTTCTGACGGGCATCGTCGTGCTCCTCTCCCGGACTGCGGCGCCGGCTGGACCCCGGCGATCTGGACATAACCACTCTGCCCGTAAGCCAAGTTGGACGCCACCGAATAAACGACCACCCGGCGGGCGTTCGCGCGCGACGGGGGCCGGAACCTCCTGGCGGAGAACACCACCGCGGAGGCCGGGGCCCGAGGGCGGAGACCGCTGGGTGGGCGTCAGGGCCGGTGGGCGGCGGGTCTAGCTGCGACGCCACCAGCGTCGTCGCGCCTTGCTGAAGAACCACCCCGCGGGCGGCTCGTCGGAGCGCCAGGGCTGCGGGTCGGGGCCGCCGTCGCGCCAGCGGGCCGCGAGCATTCGGGCACGCGCGGACGGCTCGGCCGTGTCGGCGGACCGTATGAAGTCCTCGTCGAGGACGAGGTCGTCCCAGGTCTCCCCGGCCTCCCCCCGGCCTTCGCCGGAGCCCTGCCCTTCGCTCCTCGGTGCCTTCGCTGCCATCCCCGTTCCTCCTCGTCCGGCATTCCCTCGGGCCAGTGTGCCGTTACGCGCGTAAAGCCGATCTCAAGACCAGAAGTGGCTCCACGCGCGCGTGGCCGTTGTCGTGGTCCACACGCGCGTGGAGCCGTCCGGGCTCCCCGTGGCGGTTACTCCTCGCCTGCCAGCGTCAGCGTCCGCAGCTTCTGACCCGCGAACCACGTGGCGGCGACGGTCACCACGACCAGCAGCACCGTGCCGGTGGTCAGGCTGACGTCCGAGGTGACGAGGTCCCCGCCGGACACCTTGTGGGCCACCGCGAGCGACCACTGCTGGACGCTGAGCGTCTTCGCACCGGAGACCAGCGTCCCGAAGAGTGCCTCCCACACGAGGGCGTAGACGAGTCCGAAGACCACCGCGTGCCGCGTGATGGTGCCGAGCAGCAGGAAGAGCGCGGCGTACGCGATGGAGGCGACCAGCGCGGCCACGGTGTAGGCGACGGCGATCTGCTGGCCATTGCCGTTGAGGATCATCCCGGCGATGAACGTCGGGACCGCCGAGAACGCCATGGTGACGGCGACGGCGACGATCAGCTTGGTGAAGATGATCGTGGGGCGCTTGACCGGCTTGGCAAGCAGGTAGACGACCGAGCCGTCGTCGATCTCGGGGCCGATCGCGCCGGTGCCGGCGATGACGCCGATGATGGGCACCATCGTGGCGAGCGCGAACCCGCCGAGGACGTCCACGGCGACCTGGTCGTCGGCGCCCGTGAAGGTGCGTACGGCGACGGAGATGACGATCAGCAGGACGGGCAGGGCGCCCAGGATGAGGGCCCTGCGGCGGCCGAGCAGGCCGCGGTAGGTGAGCCGGGCGACTGTGGGGTCGTACATCTTTTTCGGCCTCCTACGCCGCGACGAGATACGAGAAGACGGACTCGAGGGACTCGTCGGACGGCGAGACCGTGAGCAGCCGGATGCCGTGGTCGCGGGCCACCCGCGGCAGCAGTGCCGTGAAGCGTGGGAAGTCGACGGCCTGGATGCGCAGCACGCCCTCCTGGAGGTCCACTTCGATGCCGGACGTCGACGGGTCGGCGATGAGCGCGGCCGCGAGCGCGCGGTCGTCGCTGGAACGCACGAGATAGCGGTGCGGCCGGTCGGTCATCAGACGGCGGATCCGGCGGAAGTCGCCGCTCGCCGCATGCCGTCCGGCGACGATCACCTCGATGTGCGAGGCGAGTTGCTCGACCTCTTCGAGGATGTGCGACGAGAAGAGGACCGTGCGGCCCTCGTCGCCCATGCGCCGCAGCAGGTCCATCAGCTGCATGCGCTGGCGCGGGTCCATGCCGTTGAACGGCTCGTCGAGCAGCAGCAGGGACGGGTTGTGGACGAGCGCGGACGCCATCTTCACCCGCTGGCGCATGCCTTTGGAGTACGTCGAGATCTTGCGGTCCTGCGCGTACTCCATCTCGACCGTGGCGAGCGCCCGGTGGGCGGCCTTGTCGCCGAGGCCGTGCAGCTCGGCGTTGGCGACGACGAACTCGCGTCCCGTGAGGAAGTCGTACATCGCCTCGCGCTCGGGCACGATGCCGATCTGCTGGTAGATCTCCTCGTTGCGCCAGGTCGGCCGGCCGTCGAGGGTGACGGTGCCCGTGGAGGGGGCGAGGAAGCCGCCCATCATGTTGATGAGGGTGGACTTTCCTGCGCCGTTCGGGCCGAGCAGACCGGTGACGCCCGGGCCGATGGTCATCGTGATGTCGTTGACGGCCACCACGTTGCCGAACCAGCGTGAGACGTGGTCGATGGTGAGTGTGCTCATGGGCGCGGCCCGTTCCTTGGAAGGGTGGTGGCGGACGACGGGCGGGCGGTCACAGTCCGACCTTTCGGTAGCGGCGCATCAGGAGGCCGTAGCAGCCCGCGACGAGCCCCAGCACGACGAGCAGGTAGACCACACCCTCGCTCCCGGAGGGGCCCTCGCCGCCGGGGAAGGCGGACGTGGCGCCCAGGAAGGCGGTCTGGACCCCGTCGATCAGCGTGATGGGCGAGAAGAGCCCGAGCCAGGCGATCGCGTCGGTGCTGGACTGGTCGTAGGCGATGGCCTGGACGGTGGACACCGCTCCGTAGGAGATGGTCAGCACCGCGATGACGGCGGCGATGCCGAAGCCGCGCCGCGGGGTGACCGCCGAGATGACCAGGCCGATGCCGGCGAAGAGCAGGGAAAGCAGTGCCACGGAGACGAGCCCTTGTGCGAATCCCTTGGTCTGATCCGCGAAGTCGAGTTTGGCCAGCAGTGCGCCCACATACAGGACGAGCAGCGGCGCGGAGGTGAGCATGAACAGCGCCGAGGCCAGCGCCGCGTACTTGGCGCGTACGTAGTCCTCGGTCTCGATGGGACGCGAGAAGTACAGCGGGACGGTCTTGAAGCGCAGGTCGCGGGAGACCGCCTGCGGTCCCTGCGAGGCGACGTACAGGCCGATGACGGCCTGCATGATGACCGCGTAGCGCGTGTAGTCGACGGGCAGGTCCTTCGCCTTGGTGGCGACCGCCACCGCGACCATGATCAGCGCGGGGACGCACATCACCACGAAGAGCAGCATCGGCAGGACCTTGGACTTCACCGAGCGGCCGAGGCCGTAGGCGCCGCGCAGGGACTGCGAGTAGAGCGAGCGGCGGGCGTACGCGCGGCCGAGGCGTTGGCCGTCGTAGTTGCGGTAGCCGATGTTGTGGATCCTGGTCTGCTCGCCCGCGCGAGCCGAGGCCTGTGCCTGGGGCTGCTCAACCGCCATGGCCGACCGCCTCCTTCCGCTGTTCGTCGCCGTTCTTCGGGTCCGGCTGCGCCTGGGCGTCCCTGGCCGCCTGTTCGTCGCTGTCCTTGAAGACCTCCGCGATGTGGTGCCTGCGCTGCTCCATGCGCACCAGCCCGAGGCCGAGGTCGGCGACGACGTCCCGGACGAGGTCGTACGTCTCCTCGCCCTGCGCGGTGAGCAGGAGGATGTGGCCCGCGCCCGGGAGCCCGCTGCCGTCGTGGGTGTCGATCCCGCGCGCGTGCAGCACGTCGCGCAGTGCGCCGGTGCCGTCCGGGTGCTCGTCCGTGTCGGTGACCTCGACCGCGAGGATCGCCGTGCTCTGCGTGAAGTCCGTGGTGGAGCTGGACCGCAGGAGCTTGCCGCCGTCGATGACGACGACGTGGTCGCAGGTGCGCTCCAGCTCGCCGAGCAGGTGCGAGGTGACCAGGACGGAGATGCCGAAGTCGGTGTGGATGCGGCGGATCAGGCCGAGCATCTCGTCGCGGCCGACCGGGTCGAGGCCGTTCGTCGGCTCGTCGAGGAAGACCAGCTGGGGGTCGTGGACCAGCGCCTGGGCGAGTTTCACGCGCTGTTTCATGCCCGTCGAGTAACCACCGATGGGGCGGTACCGCTCCTCGTAGAGGCCGACGTGGCGCAGCGTGTCCGCCGTGCGCTCGCGGGCCGCCGCCGGGGGCAGGCCGGACATGCGCGCCATGTGGACGACGAACTCGGTGGCCGAGACGTCCGGCGGCAGACAGTCGTGCTCGGGCATGTATCCGACGCGCTCACGGATGTCGCCGCCCTTGGTGGCGACATCGAGTCCGAGCACCGCGGCGCGGCCCTCGGTGGCGGGGGACAGACCCAGCAGGATCTTGATCAGTGTGGACTTGCCGGCTCCGTTGGCTCCGACGAGTCCGGTCACACCGGGTCCGACGTCCACGGAGAGCCGGTCAAGAGCGGTCACCCTCGGGAACCGCTTGCTCAGGCTTTCGGTCGCGATCACAGTCACGGTTCGAAGGTAGTGGCGCAGGCCACACCACACATCAGACCTGGGAGCTGTATCGCCGTCACTCTCCAGTCGTACGGGCCCGTAGGGGTCGCCCTGAGGTCGAACGACCGGCGGCCGCCGCCCGGCATCGAGCGGCGTCCGTGGTCACCGGGTTGTCCCCAGCGACGCGGTTTTCCACAGGCCGCGTGCCCGCCCCTTGACGCAGCCTCCAACAATTGTCACATTCATCAGTGTCAAGTTACGGGCGCGTACGGCAGTCGGCTTGGAACGGACGGTGGCATGACCTCAGCAGTGGCCCCACCAGGCGAACTCACCGCGGAGCTGCGCGGGTTCCGTGATGTGCAGCGGCTCGCGTACGCCTGCGCGGAGGCGGTCGCCGCCCGGCTGGAGCCGGGGGTGACCGAGCGCGAGGCGGCCCGCATGCAGCGCGAGTGGCTGCGGGAGCGCGGGGTCCGGGACTGGTTCCATCTGCCCTTCGCCTGGTTCGGGGACCGCACGGCGTTCGCGGGCTTCAAGATCCCGCTGCAGTTCTTCCCCACGAACAGGCGGCTGGAGCGGGGCATGCCGTTCATCCTCGACCTGGCGCCGGTCCACAAGGGCTTCACCGCGGACATCGGATACTCCGGCTCGCTGGGACCGAACGCGCTGCAGGACAGGCTGCTCGCCGACCTGGAGGCGCACCGCGAGCTGATCCTGCGCGAGGTGCGCGAGCGGCGCCCGCTGCGCGAGATCTACGAGGACGTGGACCGGCTCATGGCCCGCCAGGGCTACGCGAACCGCCATCGGGCCTACCCCTTCGGCGTGATCGCCCACAAGGTCGACCGCGTGCGGCAGCGGCGCTGGTCGCCGCGCCTGTTCGGTTTCGGGACCCAGTCGCTCAAGGGCCTGGCAGCCGACGCGGTCCACGGCCACCGCGACGGCTGGTCCCCCCTGTGGTCGCCGTACCGCTTCTCGGACCACCCACCGCACCCGGGCCTGTGGGCGGTCGAGCCGCATCTGGGATTCCGGGGCACGGGCGCGAAGTTCGAGGAGATCCTGGTGGTCACCGACTCCAGGGACCCCGAGCAGAGCGCGTTCTGGCTGGACGACGATCTGCCGCACGTGCGGCGCTGGGCGGAGGACAAGTGACCCTTCACGGTGCGCGCGAGCGCTGGGTACGGACGGGCGGCATCGAGCTGTGTGTCGCCGAGTGGGGCGATCCGAAGCGGCCCACGGTGGTGCTCGTACATGGCTATCCGGACTCCAAGGAGGTGTGGTCCGAGGTCGCGGGGCGCCTGGCGGAGCGCTTTCACGTGGTGCTCTACGACGTGCGCGGCCACGGCAGGTCCACCGCTCCCAGGCCGCTGCGCGGCGGGTTCACCCTGGAGAAGCTGACGGACGACTTCCTGGCGGTCGTGGACGCGGTCAGCCCGGGCCGGCCGGTGCACCTGGTGGGCCACGACTGGGGCTCCGTGCAGGGCTGGGAGTTCACCACGGTCAAGCGCACGGAGGGACGGATCGCCTCCTTCACGTCGATGTCCGGGCCGTCCCTCGACCACTTCGGGCACTGGATCAAGAAGCGCGTGTCCCGCCCGACACCCCGCAGGGTCGGTCAACTGCTCGGCCAGGGCGCCAAGTCCTGGTACGTGTACCTGCTGCACACCCCTGTTCTGCCCGAACTCGCCTGGCGCGGCCCGCTCGGCAAGCAGTGGCCCAAACTCCTGCGGCGGCTGGAGAAGGTTCCCGCGGACGGCTACCCGACCCCGTCGCTGCCCACGGACGCGGCCCACGGCGCCTGGCTGTACCGGGACAACGTCCGGCCGCGCCTGCGCAGGCCGCGCACCGACGCGTACGCGCACGCGCCCGTGCAGCTCATCACGCCGCTGGGAGACGCGTTCCTGTCGGAGAAGCTCTATGACGAACTGGAGCTGTGGGCACCGAAGCTGGTGCGCCGCACCCTCCCGGCGAAGCACTGGATCCCCCGCACCCGGCCCGACCAGCTGGCCGCCTGGATCACCGACTTCGTGACCACCATCGAAAGCGGTCGTCCCGCACCGACGGTGAGCGGCCCGCACGCCGACCGCTTCGGCGGGCAGCTCGTGCTGGTCACCGGCGCGGGCAGCGGCATCGGCCGGGCCACCGCCTTCGCGTTCGCCGAGGCCGGCGCGCGTGTGGTGGCCGTCGACCGGGACGCGGAGAGCGCGGCGCGCACCGCCGAACTGTCCCTCCTCATCGGCGCCCCCGAGGCCTGGGCCGAGACGGTCGACGTCTCGGACGAGCAGGCCATGGAGAAGCTCGCCTCGAAGGTCGCCGCAGAGTACGGAGTGGTCGACGTACTGGTGAACAACGCCGGCATCGGACTGTCCGGCTCCTTCCTGGACACCTCCGTGGAGGACTGGCGCAAGGTCCTCGATGTCAATCTGTGGGGTGTGATCCACGGCTGCCGGCTCTTCGGGAAGCAGATGGCCGAGCGCGGGCAGGGCGGCCACATCGTCAACACCGCGTCGGCGGCCGCGTACCTGCCGTCGAAGGCGCTTCCCGCCTACAGCACCTCCAAGGCGGCGGTACTGATGCTCAGCGAGTGCCTGCGCGCCGAACTGGCGGGCCAGGGCATCGGGGTGTCGGCGATCTGCCCCGGGTTCGTCAACACCAACATCACCTCCACCGCCCGCTTCACCGGAGTCGACGCCGAAGAGGAGAAGCGACGCCAGAAGAGGTCCGCGCGGCTGTACGGGCTGCGCAACTACCCGCCGGAGAAGGTCGCCGAGGCGGTCCTGCGGGCCGTCGTCCGCAACCAGGCCGTGGTGCCCGTGACGGCGGAGGCGCGCGGCGGCCGTCTCATGTCCCGTTTCACTCCCGGAGCGCTGCGCGCGATCGCACGGATGGAGCCACCGCTGTGACCGAACAGCACGCCATCACACCCCGACGGGTGTCCTTCGACTGGGAAGAGACCCCGCTCCACTGGATACCGGACGAGCCGACCGCGACCCACGTCATCAACGTGCTGCATCTGCTGCTGCCGGCGGGGGAGCGATGGTTCGTCAAGGTCTTCAAGGAAGGCCTGCCTCTGGTCACCGACCCCGAACTCCTCAAGGACGTAAAGGGGTTCATGGGCCAGGAGGCGACGCACAGCGTGCAGCACGCGTACGTGCTGGACCACCTGGCGGCGCAGCGGCTGGACACGGACGCGTACACGAAGCACGTCGAGTTCCTCTTCCGGAGGATCCTGGGCGAGACTCCGCCGCTGGGCGCCCTGATACCGGAGCGCGAGTGGCTGCGCTTCCGGCTCTCGGTGATCGCGGCGATAGAGCAGTTCACCGCGGTGCTGGGCGACTGGGTGCTGGCCGCCCGGGGACTGGACGACGCCGGGTCCGACGAGGTCATGCTCGACCTGCTGCGCTGGCACGGCGCCGAGGAGGTGGAGCATCGCGCGGTCGCCTTCGACATGTACCAGCACTGCGGCGGTGAGGGCCTGCCGCGGTACGCGCGCCGGGTGGCGGGCATGGCGGTCACGGCACCTGTGATGCTGTACATGTGGGCGTGGGGCGCGGCCTATCTGATACGCAACGACCCCCAGCTCGCGGGGCGGTTGCGTTATTCGCTCGGGGCGCACAACCGGGCGGTGCGCAAAGGGCTGCTGCCCACGTGGAAGGAGCTCGGCTCGGCCGTGCCGCGCTATCTGCGGCGCTCGTACCATCCCTCGCAGGAGGGCTCGATGCGCCGCGCGGCCGAGTATCTGGCGCGGTCGCCCGCGGCTCGGGCTGCTGTGGGGGCGATCGGCAGGGCGGCGATCGCGTAGCGACGGGACTTCGGGACGACGGGGACCGGGAGGGCAGGAACCGTGATCGACGAGCCGGCCGGCGTGGCCTACCGGATCGAGGACCTGGCGCACCACAGTGGCGCCACGGTCCGGACGATCCGCGCCTATCAGGACCGCGGGCTGCTCCCCCGCCCGGAGCGGCGCGGTCGCGCCAACGTCTATTCCCCTACGCACCTTGCCCGGCTTCGGCAGATCGCGGACCTGCTGGACCGTGGTTACACCCTGGCCTCCATCAAGGAGCTCCTGGAGGCCTGGGACGCCGGGCGCGGCCTCGGCGGCGTGCTCGGTCTGGTCGCGGAGGTCGACGGGCCGTGGACGGACGAGGAGGCGGTCCGTATCTCGCGGACCGAGCTCGACGAGCGGTTCGGCGGCGACCCGGACGACGCGGCGGTGGCCGACGCGGTGGAGCTCGGCGTGCTCGAACGGATACCGGGACAGGAGGACATGTTTCTCGTCCCCAGCCCTCAAGAGCTGGCGGTGGCTGCGGAGTTGTACGAGGCGGGCGTCCCGCTGTCGGCGATCTCGGGCCATCTGAGGGAGTTGAGGGGCCAGGTCGAGCACATCGCCTCGCGCTTCCTGGAGTTCACCACCGAGCACGTCTTCGCCCGCTATCTCGGCGAGCACCCCCCGACCGACACCGACGCCGCCGAGGCGGCCGAGCTCGTACGGCGACTGCGGCCGCTCGCACGACAGACGGTGGACGCCGAACTGGCGCGGGCCATGCGGTTGTTCGCGCATCGACACCTGCGCCGGCACCTCGGTGCGGAACAGCCCCCCGCGGGTGCGGAGGAGACACGTACCGTGTCGGTGCCGGACACGACAATGGCCGCCGTGGAAGGGCTTGTCGGCGCGGAGCATGCGTCCGAGTTCATCGCTCTGGCGGCCGAACGCGAGGTCAGGGCACGGACGTTGGACGCGCTGGCCGCAAACCATGTGCAGGCGGCCAATGTTGACGAACCGGCCTGAACTGTCAGCCAGTTGTCCACAGAATCCCCAACTGGCCCTGTGGATAACGCATTTGGCTGTGGATCAAACCTCGAAGTCAAAATCAAATGCGTGATCAGCGTCTCTCCAGGCAATCTGACTGGATGAACGAAGGCGACATCGATGAGAGTGACGAGAACGGTGTGGACGAGAACGGAGTGAGCCCGGGCGGTGGGAGCCCGGACGGTGGGAGCGCGAGCGGGACCCGCCGGGGCGGGACGGACGAGCGGCGCACCGTGAAGGTGTCGAAGTACCTCTCCAAGCATCTGCGCCACCAGCCCGAGCGGATCGGGCTCACGCTCGACGAGGGCGGCTGGGTGGAGATCGGCACGCTGATGTCCGCGGCGGCCGCGCACGGCTTCCGGTTCACCCGCGGCGAGCTCGATCACGTGGTGGCCACCAACGACAAGCGGCGCTTCGCGATCGAGGGCACCCGGATACGCGCCAGCCAGGGCCACTCCGTGACGGTCGACCTGGGACTGCCGTCGGCGACCCCGCCCGCGTACCTCTACCACGGCACCGTCGCCCGCAGTCTGGACGCGATCCGCGCCGAGGGCCTGCGGCCCATGAACCGGCACGACGTCCATCTCTCGGCCGACCGCGAGACGGCGACCCGCGTCGGCGCCCGCCGCGGCCGTCCCGTCGTGCTCTCCGTGGACGCCGGCGCCATGGACCGTGACGGCCATGTCTTCCGGGTCAGCGCCAACGGCGTGTGGCTCACGGCCGCGGTGCCTCCGGGCTACCTGCGGTTCCCGGCCACGCACTGACCGGCCGAACCAGCGAGTCCGGCGGGGCCTGGGCGGCCCGGTCGGTCGGCAGTCCCGGACTGCTCGGTCACATCGGCTGCCCCGGGCGATCCGGTCACATCGGCTGCCCCAAGTGATCCGGTCACATCGGCCGCGGGCGAAACAGCCACACCGGCCGCCCGCAGTGAGCCGGCCGCGTCGGCCACGTCGGCCGTCCGGCACGTGCACCTGTCCGCTCGGCGCGCTCGGCCCGCCCGCCACCCGTCGTCCGGCCGGACCCGGCCCCGCCCCTCGGCCGTTCGGCGTGCCCCGTGGCTGCGCTTAGGCTCTGAGGCATGAGTCTGCGCCTGAGCACCGTGATCCTGCCGTACCTCCGCTGGCACGAGGGAGGGCGTTCCACCTGGCAGCGCGCCGAGCAGCTCGGGTTCCACACCGCCTACACGTACGACCATCTGTCGTGGCGGACGTTCCGGGAGGGCCCCTGGTACGGCGCCGTGCCGACACTGACGGCCGCCGCGGGCGCCACCGACCGCCTGCGCCTGGGCACGCTGGTGACCTCACCGAACTTCCGGCACCCGGTGACCCTCGCCAAGGAGCTGGTCTCACTCGACGACATCTCAGGTGGCCGGTTCACGCTGGGCATCGGCGCGGGCGGTTCCGGCTTCGACGCCACGACACTGTTGCGCGGCGACGAGGAGCCATGGACACCGCGCGAGCGGGCCGACCGCTTCGCCGAATTCGTACCGCTGCTCGACCGGCTGCTCACCGAGGACACCGTGTCGTACGACGGCACGTTCTACTCGGCGCGCGAGGCCTACAACCTCCCCGGCTGTGTCCAGCGCCCCCGTCTGCCCTTCGCGGTGGCCGCCACCGGGCCGCGCGGTCTGAAGCTCGCCGCCGCGCACGGGCAGGCGTGGGTGACCACCGGCGACCCGAAGCTCTTCGAGTCGGGCACCCCCGAGCAGTCGCTCCACGCCCTTCGTGGCCAGGTGGAGAAGCTGGGCGGCGCCTGCGAGACGGCCGGCCGCGATGTGCGTGAGCTCGACAAGGTCCTGCTCACCGGCTTCACCCCGGACCGCGGCCGTCCGCTGGAGTCCCTCGACGCGTTCGTCGACTTCGCGGGCCGCCACATGGAACTGGGCTTCACGGACATCGTGATCCACTGGCCCATCCCGGACTCCGACTTCGCGGCGGACGAGAAGGTCTTCGAGCACATCGCGATGGAAGCGGTGGCGCAGCTCGGCTGACGCCCGCTCCGGGACACGTCCGTCCGCCCACGCGCCCGACAGGCGGCCGAGGCCGCCCCGCTCGGACCACTCCGGTCCGGACAGCGCCCCCGGTCGGCCGCCCGAGCACCTGCCCGGGCGGCCGACCGCCCGACGTGCCCGACTGCCGCTCCGGCCAAGGCTCGGAAAGATCACAGAGCCGTCGTCGGCTCTGCGAACGCGCAGGTGAGGGCCCAGGTCACTCACCTGCGCGGACCGCCGCACGACCGTGCACGCGGGTACGCGAGAATGGCGGCGTGACCTCAGCGACCCGACGGCCCGGGACCCCGGCCTCCCCTCTCCCGCCCCGCCTGATCGCCACGGATCTCGACGGCACCCTGCTGGGCGACGACAAGTCCGTGTCACCGCGCACGGTGGCCGCCCTGGCCGCCGCCGAGGACGCCGGCATCGAGGTCTTCTTCGTGACCGGGCGCCCGGCCCGCTGGATGGACGTCGTCAGCGATCACGTCCACGGTCACGGCCTCGCCATCTGTGGGAACGGCGCCGCGGTGGTCGATCTGCACGGCGGACCCGGCGCCCACCGCTTCGTCAAGGTCCGGGAACTGGCGCGGGAGAACGCGCTCGACGCCGTGCGGCTGCTGCGCGACGCCGCTCCGGGCACCCTCTTCGCCATCGAGCAGACGTACGGCTTCTACCAGGAGCCCGCGTACCCGAAGCTGCACATGGAGGCCCCCGACGCCCTCGCGCCCGCCGAGAAGCTTCTGGCGTCGGACGCTCCGGGTGCCGACGAGCCGGTGCTCAAGATCCTCGCCTACCACCACGAGATCGCTCCGGACGACTTCCTCATGACCGCCCGCCTGGCGATCGGTGACCGGGCCGACGTGACCCGGTCCAGCCCCAGCGCCCTCCTGGAGATCAGCGGGCCCGGCGTCTCGAAGGCCAGCACCCTCGCACTGTGCTGCGCCGAGCGCGGTATCTCGCACGAAGAGGTCGTCGCCTTCGGTGACATGCCGAACGACGTGGAGATGCTCACCTGGGCGGGCACGTCGTACGCGATGGGCAACGCGCACCCCGACGTGATCGCCGCCGCGTCCGGGCGTACGGCCGCCAACACCGACGACGGCGTGGCGGTCGTGATCGAACGGATCCTCGCGGAGCGCCGGTAAGGCACTCCGGCTTGCTCGGCCGTCAGCCTCCCCGGGGACTGACGCCCTAGAGCTGGACCCCCCGACGGGCGAGCCACTCCCGCGGATCGACCCCCGAGCCCAACTGCGGTGTGAGGCGCACCTCGAAGTGCAGATGAGGTCCGGTCGAGTTGCCGGTCGTGCCCGCCTGGCCGATCCACTGCCCCGCGGCCACCCGCTCCCCCTGGTCCACCGTGGCGGCGGCCAGGTGGGCGTACTGCGTGTAGTAGCCCCCCGCATGTTCCAGCACGACCTCGATGCCGAACGGGCCGCCGCACGACACCTTCACCACCCGCCCTTCGCCCACCGACCGCACCGGCGTGCCGATGTCCACCGCGAAGTCCTGCCCCGTGTGCCGGCTCGCCCAGCGGTCACCGCCGCTGCCGAACCCGGCGGAGAGCCCGTACGTCTCCACCGGCGCGACCCACGGCTGGGTGAAGGCCGTCCGCGGCTGGTCGAGCCGGACGGAACCCCGGCAGGCACCGGCGGCGACCGAGGCGTCCGCCTGCCCCTGGAGCGTCCACTGGGCCTCCTCCAGTCTCCGCTCGATACCCCGCTTGATCTCGGCGAGTTCGCCGTTGCGCCGTTCCAGCGCCTGCCAGGCCGACGCCGCCTTGGCCTCGTCGGCGGAGAGCCGGTTCTCCGCCCGGCGGCTCTTGGTGACCGCGTTGTTGAGCGCCAGATCCGCCTGCCAGACGGCCCGCTGCCCGCGCATCAGCTCCTCAGGGCTCTCCGCGAGCAGCATCTGCGCGGTGTGCGGGAGCCCTCCACCGGTGCGGTACTGGGCCCGTGCGATGCGGCCGAGGTCCCCGTGCAGTGCGGCGATGTCCTGCCGCTCCCGTTCGAGAAGCCGCTCCAGCCGCTGTGCCCGGCCCCGCTGCACCTCCGCCTCGCGGCGGCCGGCCTCGTACTGCTGTGTCGCCAGTGACGCCTCCTCGTACAGCCGAACGACCTCGGCGCCGACCCCGCCGGAGCCACCGGTATCGCCCGTGGCCGTCGTGGGACCGGCCACCAGGACGGCCGTCGCGCACAGCAGCACCAGCACGAGCGGGGGGTGGCGACGGCGTGAGCGCATGACATGGATCGTGTCGCGCGGGGACGGGTCCGGTCCTGTTCAAGTCGTACACCTGGGGGACCGGTCGTCACGGATGGACCAGTGCGCTGAGCCGAACAGGGGTCCCCGGGAGCCCACTTCGGCGGGTCGGTGTGCACGGCTGCGCGTAGCGCGTCTGGTTCAGAACGGCGCTTCCCAGACCACCGACGTGCCGCCGCCGTCCTTCCCGGGGCCCGGCCCGTACCAGCTGTTCCCGCCGAGCGACTCCGCCCGCCGTTCGAGGTTCTTCAGTCCGCTGCGCCGGCCCCCCTCGGGGATGCCGACCCCGTCGTCCGCGACCGTCAGGCGCACGCCGGGTTCCTCGTCCGGCAGCCGTACGGTCGCGTCCACGGTGACGTCGATACGGGACGCCCCCGCGTGCCGGAAGGCGTTGGAGAGGGCTTCGCGGAGGGCCGCGATGAGGTTCTTGGCCGTGAGCTCTCCGACGGCCGTGTCGACGGGACCGACGAACTGGTGCGAGGGCTTGAAGCCGAGCGGTACGGCAGCCATGTTGATCTCGCGCAGTACGCGGGTGCGCAGCCCTGTCGGAAATTCCGCCGGCCCTTGCTGGAGCGCGAAGATGGCCGTGCGGATCTCCTGGATGGTGACGTCGAGTTCGTCGACCGCCTTGCCGACTCCCCGCCGCACCTCGGGCAGCACGGAGCGCCGCTGCGCGCTCTCCAGCAGCATCCCGGTGGCGAACAGCCGCTGGATGACGAGGTCGTGGAGGTCACGGGCGATCCGGTCGCGGTCCTCGTACACGGCGAGGCGCTCCCGGTCCCGCTGCGCCTCGGCCATCATCAGCGCGAGCGCGGCCTGCGAGGCGAACTGTGTCGCCAGGGTGCGCTCGGTCTCCGTGAACGGACGCGCGCCGTGCACCCGTGCCATGACGAGTGCGCCCAGGACGCGGCCGCCGCTCCTCAGTGGCAGCAGCATCGTGGGTCCGTAACCGCGGGCCAGGTCGGCGAGCATCCGCGGGTCGGCAGCCGCGTCCTCGACGAACACGGCTTCCCCCGCGAGGACTTGGCCCGCCACCTCGTTCTCGGGCGGCACGACCAGTCCCAGCGCCCTCGACGGCCGCTCGGACGCGGCGGCGACGATCTCCAGACCCCCTTCCGTCGAGGGCAGCAGCACCAGTCCGGCCATGGAGTCCGAGAGCCGGCGGGCCTGTTCCGCGACCACCTGGAGGGCTTCGTCGGCGTCACCTCCGGAGAGCAGCGCGGTGGTGACGGCCACGGATCCGTCGATCCAGCGTTCACGCTGCTTGGCGGCCTCGTACAGTCGCGCGTTCCCGAGGGCGATGCCCGCCTCGCGCGCCAGTACGCGCACCATGTCGAGGTCGTGCTCGCCGAACGGTTCACCGCCGCGCTTCTCGGCGAGGTAGAGGGTGCCGAGGCTCTCGCCCCGCAGCCGGATGGGGACGCCCAGGAATCCGGCCGTGGGCGGGTGGCGCAGTCGTTCGTGCCCGTCCGGCAGGCGCCCGATCCACCGGATGCTCTCCCCGTCGACGTCCTCACGTGCGCGCTCGGCGAGCCCGTCCCAGCCCTCTGCCGCCAGCCCGACCACCGCGTACCAGGCGTCCGCCATCTCCGCCGCTGTCTCACAGATCCGCTCGAGCGAGGACCGCAGTTCCAGCCCGCTTCCCACCGCCCGCATCGCTTCCAGCAGCCGCGGCACGTCGTCCGGATTCGGGGCGGCACCGGGGCCCGGCTCGTCTGACATGCACCGAGCCTAGTTAGTCCCATTTGTTCGGGAAAGTCGAGCGCCGTCAGCGATGACCGCACCCTCCCGGGGCATCCTGCTCGGGATGCCCTCACCGTGCGACGGCGGGCGTCTCCGTCCGGCTCTCCCGCTCGGCCATCTCCCGCAACGGTCCCCGCGCGTGCACCAGCTCGTCGAACGCTCCCCGCTGCACGACACGCCCCTCGGCCAGGACGATCACCTCGTCCGCCGCCTCCAGCCCCGCGAGCCGATGCGTGATCATCAACGTCGTGCGCCCCGCGGTCGCGGCCAGCAGGTCGGCGGTGAGGGCGTCGGCGGTGGCCAGATCGAGGTGCTCCGCGGGCTCGTCGAGAAGCAGCACGGGAAAGTCCGCGAGCAGGGCACGGGCCAGCGCCAACCGCTGCCGCTGCCCCCCGGACAACCGGGCGCCGTGCTCCCCGATCAACGTGTCGAGCCCGTCGGGCAGCCCGTCGGCCCAGTCGAGCAGCCGCACCCGGCCCAGCACGTCCCGCAACGCGGAATCGGTCGCGTCCTTCCGGGCGAGCAGCAGATTCTCACGCACCGAACTGTCGAAGAGGTGCGCGTCCTGCGCGCAGAGCCCCACCAGGCGCCGCACGTCGTCGCCGTCCATGCCGTACGCGTCCACCCCTCCCAGCGTGTACGTCCCCGCACGCGCGTCCAGGAAGCGCAGCAGCACCTGCGCCAGCGTCGTCTTGCCGGAGCCGGACGGCCCGACGACGGCGGTCCGACGCCCGCGCTCAAGTACCAGATCCACGTCGGCGACCGCGTCCCGCCGCTGTCCCCCATGGCGAGCGGCCAGGCCCTTCAGTACGACCGGGAAGGGCGACTCGGGTGCCTTCACGGGCCGCTCCGGCTCCCGTACGGGCTCGGGCGCGTCCAGGACCTCGTACACGCGCTCCGCGCTCCTGCGCACCCGCTGCCGGTACTGGACCGCCAGGGGGAGCCCCAGCACGGCCTCGAATGCGGCCAGCGGTGTGAGGACGACGACGGCCATCGTCACGCCGCTGAGGCGTCCGTCGAGGACCGCCTGGGCACCGGCGAGCGCGGCGGCCGTGACGGTGAGACCCGAGATCAAGGCGATCAGCCCGTCGCCGAGCGCGGTGGCGGTGGCGGCACGCGAGGCGATGCGGGTGAGTTCGGTGTCGGCCCGTCGCGCCTCGGCGGTACGTGCGGGGAGCGCGCCCGCGACCGTCAACTCGGCCGTTCCGGTGAGGAGATCGGCCACACGGGTCGCCAGCACTCCGCGGGCCGGAGCCAGCCGGTGCTCGGCACGGCGCGCGACGGCGCCGGTCAGCAACGGCACACCCACCCCGGCGGCCAGCAGCCCCACGGCGAGGGCAGCGCCCGCCTCGGGCAGCAGCCATGCCGTGAACCCGACGGAGCCGGCGGACACGACGGCCGCCGCGGCGGCGGGCAGCAGCCAGCGCAGCCAGTAGTCCTGCAGCGCGTCCACATCGGTGACGAGCCGCGAGAGCAGATCACCGCGCCGGGCGGTACGCAGTCCCGCGGGCGCCAGCCGTTCGAGACGCCGGTACACGGCGACCCTGGTGTCGGCGAGCATCCGAAGCACCGCTTCGTGCGACACCAGCCGCTCGGCGTACCGGAAGACGGCCCGCCCGATCCCGAACGTCCGCGTGGCCGTCACGGCGACCATCAGATACAGCACGGGTGGCTGCTGCGAGGCTCTGGAGATCAGCCAGCCCGAGGTGGCCATGAGGCCGACGGCACTGCCGAGCGCGAGACTGCCGAGCAGGAGGGCCAGCACGAGCCGTCCGCGCCGGGGTCCGGCCATGGCACGTACGCGTGTGAGCACGCCGCCGCCCCTCCGAGGAGGCAAGGGCGCTACTTCCTCGGGCCGCTCGGGCGCCACCGCCACCACGTCGGAGTGAGTCGTCCCCGCGTCGGCGGACCGTTCGGGTCGCTCGTCCGGGGCCGCCGGTTCCCACCGCACCACCCGGTCCGCCACGGCCAGCAGGGCCGGCCGGTGGACCACCAGAAGCACGGTCCGCCCGACCGCGAGACGCCGCACCGCCTCCACGACCTCGGCCTCGGTCGCCCCGTCCAGCGAGGCGGTCGGCTCGTCCAGGAGCAGCACCGGCCGATCCGACAGGAACGCCCGTGCCAGGGCGAGCCGTTGGCGCTGCCCGGCGGACAGTCCGGCACCGTCCTCACCGAGACGTGTGTGCACGCCGTCGGGCAGCGCGTCCACGAACTCCAGGGCCCCGGCATCGGACAAGGCCTGCCGCACCGCGGTGTCGTCCGCCTCCGGCCGGGCCAGCCGGACGTTCTCGGCGATGGACGCGGCGTACAGATGAGGCCGCTGCGGCACCCACGCGACCCGCGAACGCCATTCCTTCATGTCGGCTTCCGCGAGATCGACTCCCCCGACACGCACTCGGCCCGCCGTGGGTTCGACGAATCCCAGCGCCACGTTCAGGAGGGTCGTCTTGCCCACGCCGCTGGGGCCGACGAGCGCCACGGCCTCCCCGGGCCGGACCTCGAAGGACACGTCGGACACCGCGTCGGACGACCGGCCGGGGTACCGGACCGTCACGCCCTCGAAGCTCAACTCTCCCGAGGAGGGCACAGCGCCCGTCCCGGATGCCGGCACGGGCGTCTCCAGGACCGCGAAGATCTCCTCGGCGGCCGACAGCCCCTCTGCCGCCGCGTGGTACTGCGCCCCGACCTGCCGCAGCGGCAGATACGCCTCGGGAGCGAGAACGAGCACGACCAGCCCGTCGTACAGCGCCATGTCACCGTGGACGAGCCGCATCCCGACGGTCACCGCGACCAGGGCGACCGAGATCGTGGCAAGCAACTCCAGCGCGAAGGACGAGATGAAGGCGATGCGCAGGGTCCGCATGGTCGCCTGCCGGTACTCCCCGGTGATCCGGCGGATGGAGTCGGCCTGCGCCTTGGCCCGCCCGAACACCTTCAGCGTGGGAAGCCCGGCGACCACGTCCAGGAAATGCCCCGAAAGCCGGGACAACAGCCGCCACTGGCGGTCCATCTGGGACTGCGTGACCCAGCCGATGAGCATCATGAAGATCGGGATGAGCGGCAGTGTGCCGACGATGATTGCTGCGGACACCCAGTCCTCGGTGACAATCCGCGCGAGCACGGCGACCGGGACGACCACCGCGAGCCCCAACTGCGGCAGGTAGCGCGAGAAATAGTCGTCCAGGGCATCCACGCCACGGGTGGCGAGCGCGATCAGTGATCCCGTCCGCTGCCCGCTCAGCCACTCCGGTCCGAGCGCGCCGGCTCGCTCCAGCAGCCTCCCGCGCAGCTCCGACTTGACCGCCGCGCTCGCCCGGTGAGCGGCGAGCTCGGTGAGCCAGGAAACGAGCGCCCTGCCGACCGCGACCGCCGCCAACAGCACGAGTGGCGTGCGGAGTTCACCGACCGACAGTTCACGCTGGAAGGCTCCGACCACCACCTCGGCGATCAGCATGGCCTGGGCGACGACCAGTCCCGCCCCCGCGATGCCGAGACCGACGACCGCCATCAGGAAGAAGCGGGTGGCGCGGGCGTAGCGGAGAAGTCGCGGGTCGATCGGTTTCACGTGAAACACACCCTCGGGTCAAGCAGGTGTGTTTCACGTGAAACACACCCTCTTCTCATTGGGCATGTTTCACGTGAAACGTGCCCTCGGATTCATCGGTCTCAGTGCACGGTCTCGGCGATGTGCTGGGTACCGATCCGCTTGCGGAACACCCAGTACGTCCAGCCCTGGTAGAGCATGACCACCGGCATCGCGATCACCGCACCCCAGGTCATGATCTTCAGGGTGTACGGGCTCGACGAGGCGTTGGTGACCGTCAGGCTCCACTCGTCATCGAGCGAGGACGGCATGACGTTCGGGAAGAGCGTCAGGAACAGCATCGCGACCGCGGCGACGATGGTGAGGCCGGACAGGGCGAACGCCCAGCCCTCACGCCCTGCCTGGTTCGCCCCGATCGCCGCGACCAGCGCGGTCACGGCCACGACCAGAGCGACCAGGCTCTTACCGTCACCGCTCTCGACCTGGGTCCAGAGGAGGAACACCGCCGCGAGCGCGGCTGTCACCAGTCCGAGCCCGAGTGCCAGCTTCCGCGCCCGCTCCCGGATGTCTCCGAGGGTCTTGAGTGCCGCGAACACCGCCCCGTGGAAGGTGAACAGGGTCAGCGTCACCAGACCGCCCAGGAGGGCGTAGGGGTTGAGCAGGTCCCACAGGGTGCCCACGTACTCCATGTCCTGGTCGATCTTGACGCCCCGCACGATGTTGCCGAACGCCACGCCCCACAGGAACGCCGGGAGCAGCGAGGTCCAGAAGATGGCGTTCTCCCAGTTGCGCTGCCACTGCTCCTCGGGTCGCTTCACCCGGTACTCGAAGGCGACTCCGCGCACGATCAGGCAGACCAGGATGAGCAGCAGCGGCAGGTAGAAGCCGGAGAACAACGTGGCGTACCACTCGGGGAAGGCGGCGAAGGTCGCACCTCCCGCCGAGAGCAGCCACACCTCGTTGCCGTCCCAGACCGGGCCGATGGTGTTGATCAGCACCCGCTTCTCGGTCCGGTTGCGGGCGAGCAGCTTGGTGAGGACACCGATCCCGAAGTCGAAGCCCTCCAGGAAGAAGTAGCCGGTCCACAGGACCGCGATGAGGACGAACCAGACGTCGTGAAGTTCCATGACTCAGCAGCTCCCTGGGCCTAGTAGGAGAAGGCCATCGGCTTGTCGGCGTCCCGGAGGTCGCCGCCGATCTTCGTGGGCGGGTTGAGGTCGGCCTCGGTCAGCTCGGGCGGCCCGGCCTTGACGTACTTCACGAGCAGCTTGACCTCGATGACGGCGAGGATCGCGTAGATCGTCGTGAGGACGACGAGCGAGGTGATCATCTCGCCCTGCGACACGCCGGGGGAGACCGCGTCCCGGGTCTGCATCACGCCGTAGACGACCCAGGGCTGCCGGCCCATCTCGGTGAAGATCCAGCCCCATGAGTTGGCGATCAGCGGGAAGCCCATCGTCCAGACCGCCAGGAGCCAGTACAGCCGGGTGAGCCCGGCTCCGAGCGGCTTCCTCAGCAGCACCAGGTGCGGTACCTCGTCCTCCCCCGTCCGGTGGGCGGCCGGCAGCAGGAACCTCTTCCGTGTGAGCCACAGCCCCAGCAGGCCCAGCGAGAAGGACGCCATTCCGAAGCCGATCATCCAGCGGAAGCCCCAGTAGGCGACGGGGACGATGGGCTTGTAGTCACCGGGGCCGTACTTCTCCTGCTCGGCCTTGTTGGTGTCGTTGATGCCGGGCACGTACGAGTCGAAGTCGCTGTGGGCAAGGAAGGACAGGAGGCCGGGAATCTCCAGGGCCACCTTGTTGTGACCCTCGTCGACGTCCCCGTACGCGAACACGGAGAACGGCGCGGGCTTCTCGCCGTCCCACAGCGCCTCGGCCGCGGCCATCTTCATCGGCTGCTGCTCGTACATGACCTTGCCGAGGGTGTCCCCGCTGATCGCCGTGAGCAGACCGCCGACCGCCATGGTGACCAGGCCGAGCCGCAGCGAGGTCCGCATCACCGGGATGTGCTTCTTGCGCATCAGGTGGAACGCGGCGATGCCGACCATGAAGGCGCCTCCCGTCAGGAAGGCCGCGGAGAAGCTGTGGAACACCTGGTTGACCGCGGTGTTCTGGGTGAGGACCAGCCAGAAGTCGGTGAGTTCGGCCCGGCCCTTCTGCTCGTTGATCCGGTACCCGACGGGGTGCTGCATCCAGGAGTTGGCCGCGAGAATGAAGTACGCCGACAGCAGCGTGCCGATCGAGACCATCCATATGCAGGCGAGGTGGATCTTCTTCGGCAGCTTGTCCCAGCCGAAGATCCACAGCCCGATGAAGGTGGACTCGAAGAAGAAGGCGATCAGAGCCTCGAAGGCGAGCGGCGCTCCGAAGACATCACCGACGAAGCGCGAGTAGTCCGACCAGTTCATGCCGAACTGGAACTCCTGCACGATGCCCGTGACGACGCCCATCGCGATGTTGATCAGGAAGAGCTTGCCCCAGAACTTGGTGGCCCTGAGGTACTTCTCCTTCTCCGTGCGCACCCAGGCGGTCTGCAGGCCCGCGGTGAGCGCGGCGAGCGAGATCGTGAGCGGGACGAAGAGGAAGTGGTAGACGGTGGTGATGCCGAACTGCCATCGGGCCACGGTTTCCGGCGCCAGAGCCAATTCCACGTCGTCATCTCCTTACATCGCCGTAGAAACAGCGGCAGTTTGTCCCGCTTGTCGCAGACATAACGGAAGCAACTGGGACTCGCTTGTGAACGCGTTCACATTCACAAGCAATTATGCCGCATGCTCGTTCGAGCGGTGACGGGTGGGGGGTACCTGGATGCGGACTCCGGCACTCCACCCGCAAAGGCCCAGCTCAGCGACATGTGAGGGGTGTAGTGGCATACGCCACAGACGACTCGGGCCCCGACACCCCGCGAAGCGCGGGATGCCGGGGCCCGGGGTTGTCCGTGATCTCAGGTCCGGGGCTCGTCTAGAGCTCCTTGCGGAACCCCTCCGTCGTCTTCAGGAGGATGTCGTTGGCCTCGGTCTCGCCCACCGTCACGCGAACCCCCTCGCCCGCGAACGGCCGCACGACGACCCCGGCCCGTTCACACGCGGCGGCGAAGTCGCCGGTGCGCTCCCCGAGCCGCAGCCACACGAAGTTCGCCTGGGTGTCCGGCACCGTCCAGCCCTGCCCGCGCAACGTCTCGACCACCCGCGCACGCTCGGACACCAGCGACCCGACCCGGCCCAGCAGCTCGTCCTCGGCCCGCAACGAGGCGACCGCCGCGTCCTGCGCGAGCTGGCTCACGCCGAAGGGCACGGCCGTCTTGCGCAGCGCCGCCGCCACCGGCTCGTGCGCGATCGCGAAGCCGACCCGCAGCCCGGCGAGGCCGTACGCCTTGGAGAACGTCCGCAGCACGCACACGTTCGGCCGGTCCCGGTAGAGCTCGACGCCGTCCGGCACCTCCACATCGCGCACGAACTCCCGGTACGCCTCGTCGAGGACGACGAGGACATCGCCCGGCACCCGGTCGAGGAACCGTTCCAGCTCCGCCCGGCGCACCGCCGTGCCCGTGGGGTTGTTGGGGTTGCAGACGAAGATCAGCCGCGTCCGGTCGGTGATCGCGTCCGCCATCGCGTCGAGGTCGTGCACATCCCCCGGCGTCAGCGGCACCTGGACCGCCGTCGCCCCACTGATGCGGGTGATGATCGGGTACGCCTCGAAGGACCGCCAAGCGTAGATCACCTCGTCGCCCGGCCCGGAGGTCGCCTGCACCAGCTGCTGGGCCACGCCGACCGAGCCGGTGCCCGTGGCCAGGTGCGCGAGCGGCACCCCGAACCGGTCCGCCAGCTCGTTCATCAGCCCTGTGCACGCCATGTCGGGGTAGCGGTTGAAGGCGCGGGCAGCCGCGCTCACGCTCTCCAGCACGCCCGGCAGCGGCGGATAGGGGTTCTCGTTGGAGGACAGCTTGTAGGCCACCGGGCCGTCCGAGGCCGCCGCGGGCTTCCCCGGCCTGTACGTGGGGATACCTTCCAGCTCGGCTCGCAGCTTCGGGCTCGTCTCGCTCACCGCAGTCCTCCTTGTGACCGTCTCCGGCTCATCACCACCACCGGCTACCAATACTCCTCACCTTAAGAGGATTCGGCACCGCTGAGTACGGCCCGGGACCGACCGTCCGGCCGGCGGCCGGCGTCCGCGCACGCACTCCCGGGCATCACCGCACGAAGGCGTACGAAAGAGGGGGCGCGCCGTCCCTCAGCGCCCGCGCCGGTGGCTCGCGCCGTGGCGCGCATCCCTCGTGAAGGTGAGTTGAGACCTCTTCGAAACATGGCTCATTTGGCAGGCTCATGCGCGCGGACAAGTGACGCCCTGCCGTTGAAACGGTCAACTCCCTTGACTTCCAAGGCAATTGAGTGCTTTTGACCATGCAGAAACGTGCCTGTCAACGAGTGCATATGCGTCCGCACTACCCCACCGCATGAGCCCTACTATCGGCTCGCCATGACAGCAGCAGGGAAGCACCAGGTGAACCGGTCGGAGACCTCCCGACGAGGAAGCCGGCCGGGCCGAGCGGGCATCAGAGACGTGGCCGCGGCCGCCGGAGTCTCCATTACGACGGTGTCCGACGCCCTCAACGGCAAGGGGCGACTGCCGGACGCCACCAGACGCCATGTCCGCGAGGTCGCCGACCGGCTGGGCTATCGCCCCTCCGCCGCGGCCCGAACACTCCGTACCGGCAAGTCGGGCCTCATCGGCCTGACCGTGACGACCTACGGGGACGAACCCTTCACCTTCACGGAGTTCGCGTACTTCGCGGAGATGGCCAGAGCCGCCACCTCGGCCGCGCTCGCCCGGGGCTACGCCCTGGTCATCCTCCCCGCGACCTCGCGCCACGACGTGTGGTCGAACGTGGCCCTGGACGGGACGGTCGTCATCGACCCCTCCGACCAGGACCCGGTCGTCAGCGAACTGGTCCGCCAGGGGTTACCGGTGGTCTCGGACGGCCGCCCGGCCGGCTCCCTGCCGGTAACCGCCTGGGTGGACAACGACCACGAGGCCGCGGTCCTGGGAATCCTCGACCACCTGGCCGATGCCGGAGCCCGCCGGATCGGTCTCCTGACCGGGACGACGACCGACACCTACACGCACCTGTCGACCACCGCATACCTGCGTTGGTGCGAGCGTGTGGGCCAGGATCCCGTGTACGAGGCCTATCCCGCGCATGATCCGTGCGCGGGAGCGGTCGCGGCCGACCGGCTGCTCGCCCGGCCCGACCGGCCCGACGCCGTCTACGGGCTGTTCGACCCGAACGGCACCGACCTCCTCGCGGCGGCCCGGCGCTACGGCCTGCGCGTACCGGACGACCTGCTTCTCGTGTGCTGCAGCGAGTCCACCGTCTACGCCACCACCGAGCCGCCCGTCACGACGCTCTCCCTCAAACCACGACGAATCGGTACGGCAGTGGTCCAGCTCCTCATCGACGCGATCGAGGGGGTCGAATCGGACCAACCGGTCGAGCAGGTCATGCCGACGGAGCTGATCGTGCGCACGTCCTCCGAGCGACGGTCGCCGCGGACGACCGTCAGCCCACCGAGGTCCCCGGAACAGGGGTGACCTCCAACGCGGAAAGCTCCTCCCAATTCGGGAGAAAAGCACGGTGAACTGGGGTTCTGCTCCGATTCACCACCCCTGGGTCATCACATGGCGCGATCCGCATTCCTATGATGGGCGGACGACACCGCGGGCCGCTGCGACCAGGCAGTCCGACGCGGTGCAGATGCGGCGCGATGGTGGTGGAGGGGTCGATGACTCAGGGGGCCGGTCAGGGACCCGAGATGCGGACGCCGACGGTGCGCGACTTCCGCGTGCCGGCGTACGTGCACGAGGCCGGTCCGCACGCGCAGCCCCCCGGCCCGCACGCGCCCGCCTCACCGCCGTACGACCGGTCCGCCGGCCCGTACGACCAGAGCGCGGCCCCGTACGCCGGGGCCGCGGAGCAGTACGGCCGGTCCGGCCCCTACGCCGGGCCCCCGCCGCACGGCGAGGGCGGCGTCCCGGCCCAGGAGCCGGAGGGCTACACCCCGACGGAGCGCGATCTGCCGGTGATCAACCGCGGTGACACGGTGCAGGTGCCGGTCGGCCCGGAAGCCGTCCAGGTCCCTCAGCCCGACGAAGGGCCGGGGCCGCTGTACGTCGTCGGTGACGTGCACGGGTACATCGGCGAGCTCGTGGCCGCGCTGCGTGAGAAGGGGCTCATCGACGCCGAGGCCCGGTGGGCCGCCGGGACCTCGCGTCTGTGGTTCCTCGGCGACTTCACCGACCGCGGGCCCGACGGCATCGGCGTCATCGACCTCGTGATGCGGCTGTCCGCGGAGGCAGCGGCGGCCGGCGGCTACTGCAAGGCGCTCATGGGCAACCACGAGCTGCTCCTCCTCGGCGCCAAGCGGTTCGGGGACACCCCCGTCAACTCCGGCGCGGGGACCGCCACCTTCCAGGCCGCCTGGCTGCTCAACGGCGGCCAGAAGTCCGACATGGACCGCCTCGAGGACCACCATCTGCAGTGGATGGCCCGCCTCGACGCCATGGAGATGGCGGACGGGCATCTCCTCGTGCACTCCGACACGACCGCCTATCTCGACTACGGCGACTCCATCGAAGCGGTCAACGACACCATCCGCGAGACCCTCACGCGCAACGACGCGGACGAGTGCTGGGACCTGTTCCGCAAGTTCACCAAGCGCTTCGCGTTCCGCGACGACGGTGGCGCCCAGGCGGTGCGTTCCCTGTTGGAGACGTACGGCGGTTCACGCATCGTCCATGGTCACAGCCCCATTCCGTACCTCCGGGGCGAAGTCGGATCGGAGGACGGCGACACCCCGTCGACCCCCGTGGTCGACGAACCGCACGTGTACGCCGACAAGCTCGCGATCGCCATGGACGGCGGTGTGACCATGGCCGGAAAGCTACTGGTCCAGCAACTTCCTCTGGATAGCTGAGCGTTCAGCGGGCAGGCGTCTTCCGACGGAGGACACGTGCAACCCAGGGGCAATTTCTGGAAACCCCCTGTCACCGTGTGCCGTCGCCGCTCTACCATCGGCTTATCCGTAGCAGGCTCCCCTCCGTTTCTGCCCGACGGCTCGTCAGCATGCCGAGCCCCAAGCCCTACGGAGCATCGGGGGATGCACATGAACAGCGTTCCGCAGCACCTGCTGAGCGAGGACCGCCAAGAGTACGAGCGGATCCTCGACGAGGCGCTGCGCTCCGCACCACACCGTCCGGAACTCGCCGCTGTCGGTCAGCGGCTCAACCCCGAGCAACTGCGCACGATGGCGCTCAACGCCACCGCGATCATCACGGCGGCCGCGGCGACCGAGTACCAGCACTATGTGAAGGTCCGCGAGGAACTGCGCCAACCGGCGCCGTCCACCCCTCCCGTCCGCGAAGGGTCCACCAGCACCACGGATCCGGCCACGGGCGCCGTCGGGTTCGCCACCGCCATGGGAGAGGTCGCCGAGACCGCCGGGGCTGGTGCCGCCGCGGTCGTCGCCGTGCTCGCACCCGTCCTCGCCGGCACGGCCGCGGCGATATTCCTGCTCGTCGGCTACATATTGAAGATGCTCGACCCCGAACCGGGCATCGCTCAGACCCTCCTCACCACGGGGTGGGTCTTCGGCGCCATCACCGCGGCCACGATCCTGGTCGCCGCGGTCGGTCTACTGCTCGCCGCCCTGCGCAACGGCTCCAGCTCGCTGCAGGCCGGTGCCAACGGCGAGCGCAGCGAGGAGGCGTCCCTGGCCAGGGACGCCTGGCACGACGCCCTCCTGGAGCGCGGCATCCTGCCGTTCCTCAGGGATGCGCTCGCGGACCCGGGCACGGCGGCCCTCGGGCGCGCCAAGCCTGCGGCGCCGATCAGCCGAATACCGCAGCTCGGCTACAACCGCCCGGGCTTCAGCAGCCCTGACGGCGGCCCGGCAGCGGGCCCCCGCCCCAGTTTCTCGAGCCCGGACTTCAGCAGTCCGGACTTCGGGGGACCGGAGCACGCTCCCGAATAGGGGCCCTGCCTGCCAAGACTGATCGACGACGGAAATCCGTCGTCGATCTTTTCTTTTTGCATTCCCTTCAGCGATGTCGCCAGACAAGGCTGCCCACGTCTCTTACGTTGCCAACCATCACGTAAAGAGAAATGGGTCCCTTCTGATAATTGAGCACCATAAATAGTCCCACCTACACAGATTCGCAGGTGGGCTTGTTTTATCCAGGGGAGCGAAGGATGCTATATGCCATGTGGCAATCCATCATGATGCACTTCGCACCCAGGCAGGCAGGATGGCAGCGTTAGGTCAGCGGGCCGCAGGCCTCGTGGCTGACAGGGGCCAGGCCGTCGGGTCATCGGCAGGCAGTGTCTTCGCACTCCGCCGAGCAGCCCTGAGCGGCATGTCGGAGCGCCTCGAGGCCGTTAGCCTACTGACCTACAACGCCAACCGCGTCAGGACGGAGACCTCGGTGCCACAGGAAGAGCCCGGATTCCAGCGTGCACGACTGCGTGATCGCCTGAAGAAGGCGAGGGAGAGCGCGGGGCTGAAGCAACGGGAGGTCGCGGAGCAACTCGAGTGGTCACCCTCAAAGGTGATCCGGATCGAGGCCGGCACCGTCGGCGTGTCGGTGACCGACGTGCGGGTGCTGCTGGGGCACTACGGGATCACGGACCAGGCACAGGTCAAGGCTCTCACCGACATGGCACGGGCCGCGCGTCGCCCACCGTGGTGGGACGAGTACCGCGCCTGGGTGACCCAGGACTTCGAGACCTACCTCGGGTACGAAAGCTCCGCGTCGATCATCAGGAACTTCGAACCCAACCTGGTGCCCGGTCTGCTGCAGACCGAGGAGTACATGCGCACGGTCCTCAACCGGCTGAACTTCGGCACGGAGAAGACCGAGCAGCTCGTCCAGCTCCGCCTGGAGCGCCAGGACCGCCTCATCCAGTCCGACGGACCCGAGTCCTTCTTCATCCTGGATGAGGCCGTGATCCGAAGGACCGTCGGCTCGCTGGAGACGATGCACAAGCAGTTCGAAAAGCTGCTGACGATCAATGAAATGACCAACGTAACGGTATTCACTGTGCCCTTCAGCGCAGGAATCTACCCACGCTTCGGATCGCCGTACGCCCTTTTCGAGTTCCCTGACGACGAGGACGAGATGGTCGTCTACCTGGAGAACCCGGAGGGCGAGGCAATTCTTAGCGAAAAAGCCTTGGGCCGCACGTCACAGCGCCGCCCGACAGACTATCTCGACATCTTCTGGGAAGTGGAGAGGGGGGTTGCCACTGGGGTGACGCGAGAGTTCCTCTTCGGCCAGGAGTGACACAGGAAAAATGCTGGGGAGCATGTTACGGGACGTCACTGGCCGTAGAACAGGAACAGCTGTAGCGGCGGAGTCGAAGTGGCTAGGAAATGGCTTCCGAGCCAGAATCCTTCACCACGCCGAGGAAAGAATGCCAGGCATATGCACTGAACCCCAATAACGCCCTCTCGGGGTAGTGCGAATCCCGCACGGCCACTTGATCGGCGAAAGCCACCTCGACACAGTTTCCTCCGTTAGTCGCGGAGCTCTTTCGCCACTGCAGTTCAGCACCATCGAGTTCCATGCAGCCCCCACGTCTTCGCCTACGAAAAGTGGCGATGCCGAGCCATTTCGGCATCCAAATCAGTATGGGCGCCGCCGCCAGGGCTGCCAAGACGCACACCGGCGCCCACCACATGCCAATAAATGGAGGTATATGCATCATAAAAGCAATAAAAGGCCAGCCGCGTTGCGCAAACGGCTGGCCGAAAAGAAACCGCGCTTGTTCAGAATGAACACAGCAAAAGGGAGCCCTCGACCCGGCCGGCAAGCTTCAGGTCACGGACTCCCTCGCCAAGCACCCTCGTCTGCGAAACCGAAAGGAGCTCTGTCATGGAGTCTACAGACTCCATCCCGGAGAGCTACACACCGCACACGACCAGCTCAAAGAACTGGAAGCTGTGGGCGCGCTCAGCAGGCGCCAACGTATTCAAGGGAGCTTGCACGGCTCTTGGGGCCGGAGCAGTCTCCCTGTTGATCTGGTGGTTCGAAAACCAATAGCGTCACTCGCTCACCACTGGCCTCATCCGCGCGTCGGCACCGGGCCGGATCACCGAGGTCCTGGATTGCACTGCCCAGGGCCTCGGCTCCGCAGCACGAGGACCGTTCGGTCGGCCAAAGGTGACTGCCTCTGATCATTCCTGCCCGCGAACGCTCATCAGTGGCAACGCGAAAGCGGAGCTGCACTGGGATTGTCCATGCCTTCCGCCGTCGGACTCTCCCCGTACCTGGGCAGGCCCCGGCCGTCATGACCGGGGCCCCGCGAACGCAGCCGGCGCGTCCGCCCCTGCTCAGTCGGCCATGGGCAGGTAGACCCGATTGCCCGCGGCGGCGAACTCCTTCGACTTCTGGAGCATCCCGTCGGCTACCTCTTCGGGCGAAGCTCCCTTGACCGCGTCTCCACCGAACTGCTCGTTGATGCTGTGACTGATCTTCATCGAGCAGAACTTCGGCCCGCACATGGAGCAGAAGTGCGCCGTCTTGGCCGGCTCGGCCGGGAGCGTCTCGTCATGGAACTCCCGGGCCGTGTCCGGGTCCAGGGCCAGGTTGAACTGGTCCTCCCAGCGGAACTCGAAACGGGCGTCCGACAGGGCGTCGTCCCAGTCCTGCGCGCCCGGATGCCCCTTGGCGAGGTCCGCCGCGTGAGCCGCGATCTTGTAGGTGATGACCCCTGTCTTGACGTCGTCCCGGTTGGGCAGGCCCAGGTGCTCCTTGGGCGTGACATAGCAGAGCATCGCAGTGCCCCACCACGCGATCATCGCGGCACCGATGCCCGAGGTGATGTGGTCGTACGCCGGCGCGACGTCCGTGGTCAGCGGGCCCAGCGTGTAGAACGGAGCTTCCTCGCAGATCTCCTGCTGAAGATCGATGTTCTCCTTGATCTTGTGCATCGGGACGTGCCCCGGACCCTCGATCATGGTCTGTACGTTGAACCGCTTCGCGATCCGGTTGAGTTCCCCGAGCGTTTTCAGCTCCGCGAACTGCGCGGCGTCGTTGGCATCCGCGATCGAGCCGGGCCGCAGGCCGTCGCCGAGCGAGTAGGTGACGTCGTACGCGGCGAGGACCTCACAGAGCTCCTCGAAGTGCTCGTACAGGAACGACTCCTTGTGGTGCGCCAGACACCACGCCGCCATGATCGAGCCGCCGCGCGAGACGATGCCGGTCTTGCGGTTCGCGGTCAGCGGGACGTACGGCAGACGCACCCCGGCGTGGACGGTCATGTAGTCCACGCCCTGCTCGGCCTGCTCGATGACCGTGTCCTTGTAGATCTCCCAGGTGAGCTCCTCGGCGCGCCCGTCGACCTTCTCCAGTGCCTGGTACAGAGGCACCGTGCCGATGGGCACGGGGGAGTTCCGCAGCACCCACTCCCTGGTGGTGTGGATGTTGCGGCCGGTGGACAGATCCATGACCGTGTCGGCGCCCCAGCGCGTCGCCCAGGTCATCTTCTCGACCTCCTCCTCGATGGAGGAGGTGACGGCGGAGTTGCCGATGTTGGCGTTGACCTTCACCAGGAACCGCTTACCGATGATCATCGGCTCGATCTCCGGGTGGTTGACGTTGGCCGGCAGAACAGCCCGGCCCGCCGCGATCTCCTCACGGACGACCTCGGGGGACACGTTCTCCCGGATGGCCACGTACTCCATCTCCGGTGTGACCTCCCCCCGCCTCGCGTACGCGAGTTGCGTCACTGGCTGCCCGTCACGGCTCCGGCGGGGCAGGCGTGGGCGCCCGGGGAAGACGGCGTCGAGGTTGCGCAGGCCTCCGCGCGGTGAGGTGTGCTTGATCCCGTCGTCCTCGGGACGCACGGGACGGCCCGCATACTCCTCGGTGTCGCCGCGCGTGATGATCCAGTTGTCGCGCAGGGGCGCCAGCCCCCTGCGTACGTCCGTTTCGACGACCGGATCCGTGTACGGACCGGAGGTGTCGTACAGGGTGACCGACTGCCCGTTGGTGAGGTGCACCTGGCGGACCGGCACCCGCAGGTCGGGGCGCGAACCCTCGACGTACGCCTTGTGCCAGCCGATGGACTTGCCGCCTTCGCCGTTCTCGGGCAGGGCTGCTGCCCCCTCGTTCTCGGGCGAAGCGGACACCTCGGTGCTGTCGGCCGGGGCGGGTGCCCCGATCGTCTGGCTGGAGGCAGGCGTGCGTACGTCCTTGTTGGTCATGAGACCTACTCCCTACGCCGGCATTACCCGGTAACAGGTTCGGCGGTCGACGCAGCGTTTTCCGTCCCGGCGATGTTCCACGTGAAACATCGCGGATACGGAGGTCAGCGCCCTCTCAGCCCGGTGCTCCGAGCTCCCGCGTGTGCAAAGGTGCTTCCACGCTAGCGTCACAATGGGCGCGGTGAACAGTGGGCCCCTCGCGTTCTTGCGATGATCGGTCGGTGACCACGACGCAGCAGCCCCCACTTCCGCCGTCCGAACCCCCCCACGGACACGGCCACGACGGCCATGGTCACGGGGGCGGCCCCGGACACGGACCCCACGGCCCCGGAGGGGGCGGCGACGACGGCCCGCCCGGCGGCGGGCACGGTCACTCGCACAGCCATGGCCCCGCGGCCCCCGTCTCCATGCACCTGCGCAAGGTCATCGCCGCCGTGCTGATTCCTTTCGCCGCGGCGGTCGTCGTGGGCCTCGTGGTGCTCTGGCCCGGCGGTGCCCCCGGACACGAGCGCACGGGTGTCGGCTTCGACCGGCAGACCCAGCAGGCCACGGTGACCAAGGTCGACGAGGTCGACTGCAAGTCCGTGAACGCCTCGGGCGAGACTCCGACCGGTGACACCTCGACGGCCGAGGGTTCCTCGGCGCAGCAACAGGCGTCGGGCACCTGCAAGAAGGCGACGGTCCGGGTCGACACCGGGAAGGACAAGGGCCGTACCTTCACGGAGATCGTCCAGCCGGACTCCTCCCGGCAGTTGAAGCAGGACCAGGAGGTGATCGTGGCGTACGCGCCCGACGCCCCCAAGGAGCTTCAGTACTCGGTCACCGACGTGAACCGCAAGCTCCCGATGACACTGCTCGCCGGCATCTTCGCCCTCGCTGTGGTCGTGGTGGGCCGGATGCGCGGTGTCATGGCACTGATCGCGCTGGCTGTCAGTTTCCTGATCCTGACGTTCTTCATCCTCCCGGCGATCCTGCAGGGCTCGAACCCGCTGGTCGTCGCGGTGGTCGGGGCGAGCGCCATCATGCTGATCGCGCTCTACATGTGCCACGGGCTCTCGGCGCGGACGTCGGTGGCCGTACTCGGCACGTTGCTCTCCCTGGTGCTGATCGGGCTGCTCGGCTCGCTGTTCATCGACTGGGCCGCGCTGACCGGCAACACGGACGACAACACCGGTCTGATCCACGGTCTGTACCCGTCCATCGACATGAGCGGTCTGCTGCTCGCGGGAATCATCATCGGTTCGCTCGGAGTCCTCGACGACGTCACCGTCACACAGACGTCGGCGGTCTGGGAGCTGCATGCGGCCGATCCGACGATGGGCAGGCGAGGGCTGTACCGGGCGGGCATCCGCATCGGCCGCGACCACATCGCTTCCGTCGTCAACACGCTCGTCCTCGCCTATGCGGGCGCGGCGCTCCCTCTGTTGCTGCTGTTCTCCATCGCGGAGAGCAGCGTGGGAACGGTGGCCAACAGCGAGTTGGTGGCCGAGGAGATCGTGCGCACACTCGTCGGCTCGATCGGACTGGTCGCCTCGGTGCCTGTCACGACAGCGCTGGCGGCCCTGGTGGTCGCGGCGGACCGCCCGGGCGACGCAGCCCCGGCACAACAGCAACCACAGCCGCAGGCCGGTTCAAGGGCACCCCTGCGCGGGAGCGGCCGCCGCCGCAAGCACTGAACCCGACGGCGTACGGCGCGGGGGCGTCACAGCACGCCGGGCCGTCCTCGCGTCATCCCGCGCTCTGTTCCTCCGCCAGGATGCGGTCCAGGGCCTCGTCGAGATGGGTGTCGAAGTCGGCGAGCGAGCGCTCCTGCCCCAGCGGAACCACCCGGTCCGTACGGTCGAGGAACGCCAGCAGGGGTGCCGTGCCGCAACGGAACAGGGCCTGGTCGGCCCCCACCTGAAGCCGGATCAGGACATCGCCGAACCCCTCCGCGTCGGCGGGCGTGATGTGCACGTCCCCGTCCCCGCAGGGGCGGCCCACGCCATCGATCAACAGCTCCCTGCCGAAGGCCCAGGTCACGGGGGCGTCACCGGGCAGGTGGAAGGTCAGCCGCACGGCATAGGGATCACAGGTCTCGTAACGCAGCTCCACCGGGATACGGAAGGAGAGCTCCTCCGAGACGACGAAGCTCATCATGACCTCTGCCTGTACTACCGACTCGCGCATCGCCTACCCCGTCGTTTGCCGTCGACTGGCCGGGAATCATCCACCTGACACTGCAGGCATCTTGCTGAACGTACACACCAGATCACAAGGAGTGAGTTTTCAGATGCTGATAGACAGCGAAAGCGTGCCCAGCAGCCTGCCGATCTCGCCCTGCAATTGCCGCGCCGCCGGCATCAGCCGGTCGGCCTGGTGGGACGGCATGGAGATGGCCATCGTGGCCGCTGTACTGCCCACCGTGATGGGGATCGCGGCGCAGACCGTGCCCAGCGCGTACTCCTGACGCTCGATCACGGGCTGCATGCGTCGCGTCGATTCGAGGCGCCGCATCAGGGTGTGATCGTCACGCACCGTATATGGCGTGATGGACTGAACGGGGTAGCGGTCGAGGTGGTCCCTGCGCGTTTCGGCGTCGAGCTGGGACAGCAGACACTGGCCGATCGCATGCGCGTGCCCTGTCTCACGGAAGTCCGCCCACTCCTCGACCGCCGGATTGGCCGGGGTGTCTGCGACGCACTGGACCTCGATCTCACCGGCGGCGTAGACCGCGTAGTACACGGGTACACCGATCGAATCGCGCCACCGCCCCAGCGCGTCGGCGACCGTGCTGCGACGTTTCTGCTGGGCACTGCTGCTGCTCAGGCGCACGGCCGCCTCGCCGAGGAAGAACAGCCCCTTCTCGCGGCGCAGATAGCCCTCGTGCGCCAGGGTGCGCAGCAGGTGGTACGCCGTGGGGAGGGCGAGCCCGGCCTCACGGGCCAGCTGCTTCGCGGGCGCCCCGTACTCGTGGCGCGCGACGGACTCCAGCAGGCGCATCGCGCGCTGGACCGATCCGATGAGGGTCGTGGGGTGCGGCTCGGGGGTGGGAACCTGCGGTCCTGCGGGTGCGGTGTCAACCGTGGCCAAGGGTCACTCCCGAAGCGCGAGGGGGGCCGCCCGTGCGGGGGTAACACGGGAGGGTTCGGAACGCCGCTCGCGGGGATCAACCCCGCGTCGAATTCCGGACTTTAACCGTCTGCCACCGATCGCCGACGGCATGCGTCGAAAACTTCCCCCGCCCGAGGGAACTGTCGATTCCTGGTTACCGGCGGCGGTTGCCGCACAGGTGGGCCATCGGTCGCCACGAGCCGATGACCCCGTCGAGGAGCGGGCACGTCCGCGGCCGGCTCCTGTCGGCGAGGGGCGGCGATTCGCCTGCCCCTTCCGCCACCGCCTACCAGTCGCTCCTCGACGAGGAGTTCGACATGAACTTCCGCCCGACGTAGATCAGGCCGCCGACCAGTGCCACGAAGACCAGCAGCTTGAAGAGCAGGCCGATCACGAAGCCGACGATGCTCGCTATCAGGCCGCCGAACACGACCAGGGCGATGACCGGCACCGCGACCCACTTAATCCACCACGGCATCCCCGCGAAGATCTCTTGCATCGCCTTGTTCCTTGTCTCTCTGCCCGTTTCCGAGGGCTGTCCGTGCCCGTTCGCGGAAGCTGACGGGTCCTGCGTGTCCTGTCCTCGATGCTAGGTGCGGCAGGGGTGCCTGCGGGGGCCTGGCACCCCTTGTCCTCCCCTGACCGGTCCCCTAGGGAACCCTGAGGCGGACGTCAGCTCTCCGGCGGAGAGAAGACCACGACGACCCGCAGATCCTCGCTGATGTGGTGGAACTTGTGAGCCACTCCCGCGGGTACGTACACGACGCTGCCGCGGGCCACCTGGGTCGTCTCCATGCCGACCGTGATCGCGGCACGGCCGCTCACGACGAAGTAGACCTCGTCCTGGCGGTGGGGCTGCTGCGGGTCCTGCGTGCCCGCGTCCAGCGCGTACAGGCCGACCGACATGTTCTTCTCACGCAGGAACTGGAGGTAGGCGCCGTCGTTGGCGGCGCGCTCCGCCTCCAGTTCGTCCAGCCGGAATGCCTTCATCGCCCTTGTCCGCCCTTGCCCCGCTGCTCGTGTTCGATCTCGTCTGTCACGATCAGACACATGAAGAATTTCGTAGTCAAGACGATCGCCAACGCGGGCGCTCTGGCAGTGGCGGTGTGGCTGCTCGACAAGATCACCCTGACAGGTGACAGCACGGGCAAGGAGGTCGGCACCCTGCTCCTGGTCGCGCTGGTCTTCGGGCTGGTGAACGTGCTGGTCAAGCCCATCGTGCAGGTCCTCACCTTCCCGCTGTTCATCCTCACGCTCGGTCTGATCACGCTGGTGGTCAACGCCCTGATGCTGCTGCTCACCTCGTGGCTGGCGGACAAGCTCGATCTGAGCTTCCACGTCGAGGGCTTCTGGACCGCCGTGCTGGGCGGCCTGATCATCTCGGTCGTCTCCTGGGCGCTGAACGTCGTCCTCCCGGACACGGACTGAGCGACCCGGATGCCCTATCGCGTGTGCTTCGTCTGCACCGGCAACATCTGCCGCTCCCCGATGGCCGAATCCGTGTTCCGCGCGCGGGTGGCCGAGGCCGGGCTCGACGGCCTGGTCGAGGTCGACAGCGCGGGCACGGGGGGCTGGCACGAGGGTGACGGCGCCGATCCGCGCACCGTCTCCGTGCTGGAGACGAACGGCTACGAAAGCGGCCACGCGGCCCGCCAGTTCCTGACCGGCTGGTTCTCCCGGCTCGACCTGGTGATAGCTCTCGACGCCGGGCACCTCAGAGCCCTGCGGCGCCTCGCGCCCACCCCGGCCGATGCCGAGAAGGTCCGGCTGCTGCGCTCGTACGACCCCGCCGCGGGCGACGACCTCGACGTACCGGATCCCTATTACGGGGGCATGGGCGGATTCGAGGAGTGCCTTGAGATGGTGGAGGCGGCGAGCCCCGGTCTGCTCGCCGCTGTGCGGGAGCAAGTGGAGGGACGGGCGGCATGACGGATTTCTTCGAGGGAACGGGCGACGGTACGCGCGCGGTGCGGGCGGGCCTGCCCGAGCCGGTCAAGCACGAGCCGACCCTGCCGGGCCCGGTCTTCGCCGCCCACTTCCATCTGCCGGGCGATCCCACCGGCCCGTACACCTACGGACGTGACGAGAACCCGACCTGGACCCACCTGGAGCGCGCCATCGGCGAGCTGGAGGCGCCCGGGCGGGACGACGTCGAAACGCTCGTCTTCGCCTCCGGCATGGCCGCCATCTCTGCCGTCCTCTTCTCGCAGCTGAGCGCCGGCGACACGGTCGTGCTGCCGAGCGACGGCTACCAGGTCCTGCCACTCGTACGCGGACAGTTGGAGGCGTACGGGATCGAGGTGCGTACCGCGGCGACCGGCGGTGACGCCCAGCTCGACGTCCTGGACGGCGCGAAGCTGCTGTGGATCGAGACCCCCTCGAACCCGGGGCTCGACGTGTGCGACGTGCGGCGGCTGGTGGCGGCGGCCCGCGCGCGCGGCTGTCTCGTCGCGGTCGACAACACCCTGGCGACACCGCTCGGGCAGCGGCCCCTGGAGCTGGGGGCCGACTTCTCCGTGGCCAGCGGCACCAAGCAGCTCACCGGGCACGGAGACGTCCTGCTGGGGTACGTCTCGGGTGGCGACGCCGCGACGATGGCCTCCGTACGGCGCTGGCGCAAGATCGTCGGGGCGATCCCCGGGCCCATGGAGGCATGGCTCGCCCACCGCTCGCTCGCCACGCTGCACCTGCGTGTGGAACGGCAGAACGCGAGCGCGCTGGTGATCGCCGAGGCACTGCGGGACCGGTCCGAGGATCTCGGCGTCCGTTATCCGGGACTGCCTGGCGACCCCTCTCACAAGATCGCCTCGCAGCAGATGCGGCGCTTCGGATGCGTGGTGTCGTTCACGTTGCCCACGCGCGCGCGTGCCGACCGTTTTCTCGACGCGTTGCGGCTGGTGGACGATGCGACGAGCTTCGGCGGAGTGCGGTCGACGGCTGAGCGCCGCGGCCGCTGGGGCGGCGACGCGGTCCCGGAGGGCTTCATCCGTTTCTCGGTCGGTGCCGAGGACCCCGAGGACCTGGTGGCGGATGTCCTGCAGGCTCTGGACCGGTCGGCGACGTGAACGCCTGCTGAGCGACCGGTCAGTAGGCAGGTGGCGCAAGGCGGACGGTCCGAGCCTCCCCCCTCGTGGCTCGGACCGTCCCGGTTCTGCGCGCGAAGAACCGCGCGAACAAGGCTAGTTGACTCTGCGTCAGTGTCCAATCACGGTAGCGACAGAGACCTATCGACTTATTTATAGTTGAAGGCTTCCGGGGAGCTGGAGAGGGAAGGAACGCCATGGATTTGGCCCTGCTGCGGACCTTCGTGACCGTGCACAGGGCCGGTTCCTTCACCCGCGCCGCCGCGCTGCTCGGCCTGTCCCAGCCGGCCGTCACTTCACAGATCCGGACGCTCGAACGGCAACTGGGCCGCCCCTTGTTCCTGCGCCAGGCCCGCGGGGTGACCCCCACCACCATCGGCGACGAGCTCGCCCACAAGGCTGCTCCGCATCTCGACGCCCTGGTGGAGATCACCGAGACCGGCCTCGACGAGGACTCCTCGATCCGCACGCTCCACCTCGCCGGACCGCCGGAGTTCACCGCTGAGCGCGCGCTGCCCGCACTCACCGAGCTGATCGCCGACGACGGCCAGGGCTTCGCTCTGCGGGCCTCCTTCGGCAATGCCGAGGAAACTCTGGAAGGACTCTCCGCCGGGCATCACGATCTGGCCATCAGCACGGCCCGCCCTCGCGGTTCTCTGCTCACCGCGACTCCGCTCTGCGACGAGGAGCTTGTCCTGGTCGCCGCTCCCCGCTGGGCCACCCGTATCGGCTCCGCCAGGGCACGGCACAGGGGGGCGCCCGCCCTGGAGAACCTGCCGGTCGTGGAGGTGCACGAGTCGCTGCCGTTCATCACCCGCTACTGGGCCTCTGTCTTCGACTCCCTGCCCGCCGCGTCGGGCACCGTCATCGTCCCCGACCTGCGCGCGGTACTCGCCTGCGCCACCACCGGGGCGGGACTCGCGGTGCTGCCGCGCTATCTCTGCGGACCGGCCCTGGAGCGGGGAGACGTCGTGGCGCTGACCGAACCCGCGGTGCCTCCGCTTCGCACGTACTTCGTGGTGGTACGCAGCGGCACCCTGGCCATGCCGCATATTGCGCGGGCGCACGAGTGGCTGCTGCGCGCCGCCACCGACTGGGCGTGACAAAGATGCTTCCCCTGGTCAGCCCCACGATGTTTCACGTGGAACCAACCGGGCCACATTCCTCCCATGACCGTCCGACCCGTGGTCAAGCGCACCGCCCGGGCCGTCCTTCTGGACGGCGATGACCTGATCCTGATCAAACGGACCAAACCCGGCGTCGATCCCTACTGGCTGACGCCCGGCGGTGGGGTCGAGCCGGAGGACACGACCGTCGTCGACGCGCTCCACCGCGAAGTGCACGAGGAGCTCGGCGCCAAGATCACCGACGTCGTGCCCTGTTTCGTCGACACCGTCGAGCACATCGGCGAGGACGGCGGCGCGAGCGGAGTCAAGGTCCAGCACTTCTTCGTATGCCGCCTGGGCTCCATGGATCCCTCGCTGCGCCACGGCCCCGAGATCGACGAACCCTGCGGCGAGTACGAGATCGTGCGCATCCCCTTCACCCGCGTCGGCATCGCCTCCGTCCATCTCGTACCGCTGTCACTGCGGCACTATCTCGACGGGAACATCGAGGGCGTACGGGCGATGCACGCGCCCGATCTGGGCTGAGACGCACGGCTGCGGGCCGGGACCCCGAATCGGGCACACACGGCCCGTGAAGCGTCACCGTGGGCCCTGTGCCCGTCGTCCGTGGCCGGGCCCGCAGCCGGCGAGCCGTGAGCTCCGTGCCGCCGGAGTCAGGCCCTGGTCGCGACGAGTTCTTCCACCGCGTCGTGACGGATCCGCTCCGACGGGATGCCGATGTCGCGGAGCGCGTGCACACCGTTGCGGATCATGCCGGGCGGGCCCGACAGATAGGCGTCGTACTCGTTCCACGGGCCGTAGTCGCGTACCGCGTCGGGCAGCTGAAGATGGGCGTGCCGGTCGACTATCGGACGCACGGCGAGCCAGGGATGGCTCTGCTGGAGCTGGAGCATGGTGTCGAGGTCGTACAGGTCGTGATCGGTCCGGGCTCCGTAGAAGACCTCCACGGCGCGCCTTTGTCCGTACTCGGCAACGTCCTCGACCAGTGCCTTGATCGGTGCGATGCCGGTACCGCCGCCCAGGCAGAGCAGCCCGCTGTCGGTGGTGTGGTCGACGGTCATGGAGCCCGCGGGCGGACCCAGCCGGATGGTGTCGCCGGGGCGGGCCCGGTGCACCAGCGCACCGGAGACCCAGCCCGCCGGTACCGCCTTCACGTGGAACGACAGCAGTCCGTCGGACCGGGGCGCCGAAGCGAACGAGTAGTGCCGCCATATACGCGGCCACCAGGGGGTCTCCAGGCTCGTGTACTGCCCTGCGAGGAAGGGGTACGGCTGATCGGGCCGGACGGTGATGACGGCGATGTCCTGGGTTCGCAGGTCGTGCGAGACCACCTCGGCCAGCCACCAGGCCGGGGCGCGCAGTTCGTCCGTCGCGGCGGCATCGATCATGACCTGCGAGATCGTCGTGTACGCCCTGACCCAGGCCGCTTCCGTCTCCTTGTCCCAGACCGGCGCGGCGAACCGGCTGAGCGCGCCGATGAGGCACTCTCCGACGGCCGGGTAGTGCTCGGAGCGAGTGCCGTACTTGCGGTGGCCGCGGCCGAGGTTCTGCAGATACGCGACCAGGACCTCGGTGTTGTCGATGTGCTCGGCCGCCGTCAGCAGGGCCTTCAGCAGCCGGTCCCGCTGGGTGTCCATCGCGGCGGGGAACAGCGGACGCAGGTAGGGATGGCGGACGAACAGCAACGCGTAGAAGTACGAGGTGACCTTGTCGGCCACGGGCCCCACCTCGGCCATGGTGCGGCGGATGAGGACGGCGTCGGGAGTGGCGGGCGCGTCGGTCCGTACGAGGTTCCCGGCGGGGGCGTCGGCGGGCCCGGGCCCGGCGCGGGTGGAGCCTCCGGCCGGGGAGCCCGCGTGGCGGCCTCCCGCGCGCGTGCTTCCGGCTTCGGCCCGGTCGGCGCTCGGTGCGGGCTCGGCACCCCGGGGCGTTCGCCGCCGTGTCGCGTCACCATCTCCCGGCGTCGGCCTGCCGACGGGACGCAGCGCGGCCAGGCGCCGCCCCTCGGTCGTCTCCTGCTCGCCACCCGCGGGCGGCTCCGGCGGTGTGCGCGACGTGAACCAGTCGTCCCCACCGCCACCAGAAACGGCGTTGTCGGCCGATGTGGTGGCCGGAACGTCCATGGAGTGCCTCGCCTCGAACATCTTTCGGTCGGTACGCGCACCTCCTCGATCGGAAGATGCCTCTTCCCTCGCAGACTCCTTGCTTCTCCCGTTCCACCTCGGCGGCGACGCGGCCCCTGCGAACCGCGGAATCCCGGTCCCCCTGGGACGAGCACACCGAGAACGTGGCATCGGGCGCATTGTCGCCATCGAAGCATCCCACCCGGCTTCAACGCCCGGTCACATAACCGGAAATGCGGGTCTTCGATCTCTCTGTCCCGTTAGGCTGCATTGCTCTGTGTTCGCCCCGGTGGGAGGCGTGGGAACCCGGCCGGGCAGAATCCGGAATCTGCCATACCGACCACTGAGCGCCGCGCAGGTATTCGCCTCCCTCACGTCAGGAACCGGGTGCTGACCGACCCGTCGTTCTCGTCGGCTACCGGGCAGCGCACACCAGTTCATAGGCGTCCCGCAGATCCCGCCCCACGTAGGAGTGGGTGGCGAGGCCCGTCAGATGCTGGTCCGCATTGACCGCCACGGACACCGGGACCACCTGGAACAGATCCCTGTCCGACATCGAGTCGCCGTATGCGACACAGTCGGTACGCCCCACCCCGAACTCCTCGCAGAGCCGGTCCGCGATCCGCACCTTGGCAACCGAACTCAGAAGCCCCGCCGGATCCACCGGCTCGGTGAACGGCACCGCGGGGAAACGTGATCCGTACGCCGCGTGCGCGCCCCACCCTGTCAGCCTCTCCACGAAGAACGAGGGCGAGAGCGAGACAACAGCGCAGTAGTCGCCGTTCCGCCTGATCCGCGTCCAGACATCCTCGATGCCCGACAGCCACGGGGCACCCGTGAAGGCAGCCTCCACATGAGCCTCGGTGAGGTCCGCCCAGAGGGCGTGCACCTGCGTCGCGTACTCCGGCGGGCCTATGAGCCCCGCCCCGATCGCCTCGTCGAGCGCCACGGCCTCGGCCGCCAGCCCCAGCTGCCGGGAGATTTCCACAGGCGCCGACGAGCCGTGCAGCAGCGTCCCGTCCAGATCGAAGAGGTGAAGTCTCGCCATGTACGCCGAGGCTAGTACGTGGAGTTACTCCCATGGGCAGACGTCCGGGACGCTCCCGCCCGGCACGGTGTTTCACGTGAAACTAAGTCGCCCCGCGCGCCGGGCCACTCTCGTCGTCCACGCAGCCGCGTCCGCGTGCTGGCTCGGGCTCACGCTGGGGCTGCTCGCTCTGGGCGTCACCGCGGCCACCACCGGGTCCGCGGAGACCGCGGAAGCCTCCGTCCGCGCCATGAAGATTTTCGCCGACTGGCTCCTGCTCCCCCTGGCGTTTCTCACGCTCTTGAGCGGACTGCTGCTGTCCCTCGGCACTCCCTGGGGGCTCGCCCGGCATCGGTGGGTCCACACCAAGTTCTGGCTGACCCTGGCGACGCTCACCGCCACCGCTTTCGCGCTGCGCCCCGGGGTCGACTCAGCGGTCACCGCGGTGTCGGCCGGCGGGCCCCTGCCTGACCCCGGTGACGTCCTGTTCGGCCCGGTCGTCTCACTGTCCGCCTATCTCTTCATGACGGTCATCTCGATCCTCAAGCCCTGGGGGCTGACCCGACGCGGGCAGAGGATCCGTACGGCCGCCCGCAAATCGGTGGACGCCGAGGGCACCCGTCAGACAGCCTGACCTGCGTGTCGACTCCTTCCACCGCTTCCTTGTCCATCCGCCGGCTGACGACTCGCGATCTGTCCGCCTGCGCAGACCTCTCCGAGGACCGGAGCTGGCCCCGTGAGGAACACAAGTGGGGCCTGCTGCTCGCGGCCTGCACGGGGTACGGCATCGACGACCCCGATGGAGGACTCGTCGCCGCGTGCGTCGTGACCGCCTACGGGCCTCAGGACCAACCTGATCTGGCAGCCATCGGCATGGTGCTCGTCTCCGAGCGGCATGCCCGCCAGGGCATCGGGCGCCGACTCATGCGTCATGTGATGGCCGAGTCGGGGACCATCCCGCTGACCCTGCATGCCACGCCGTACGGGCGTCCTCTCTACGAAGAGCTTGGCTTCAAGGCCGTCGGCCGGGTCGAGATGGTCCGCGGCCACTTCACTCCCAGCGGCCCGGAGCCCGAGGTCCCCACACGTCCGGCCACGGCCGAGGACCTCCCTGCGATTCTGCGACTCGACGAAGAGGTCTTCGGTACTGACCGCACGCACATGATCACGCGTCTTCCCGCCTTCGCCGACCAGTTGCGTGTCGCCGAGGAGGACGGACGGATCACCGGGTACGCGGCTGCCTGGCCCAACATTGACAACCACGTCGTCGGCCCGCTGATCGCCAGGGACACGCAGACGGCCAAGGCGCTCATCGCCTCACTGGCGGCCCACACGGACAGTCCCTTGCGCACCGACATCGACGTACGGCATGAGGAGTTGCTGGCCTGGGTGAAGGAACGCGGGCTCGCCTCCACGAGCTTCAACGCGGTCATGACGTACGGCATCGGAGAGCTACCCGGCGACTGGGCGCGGCGATTCGCCCCGCTCACCGTGGCCGCGGGCTGACGGTGGCCACGGACTGAGCAGACGGCTGCCTGCTGAAATCGGCTCTGCTCCGTGCGATCGCCTGCGAGCGGTGCTGCAGGCGGGTGAGCCGAGCGACCGACAGCGAAGCGCCTGTCCCGTACGGGACAGGCGGTTCGCTGCTCATGACTTCCCTGAGATGCCTGAGGTACCTGAGGCGTCGGACCTCGTCAGGCGAGGGCCTTCACCGCAGCGGTGGCGACGGCGTGGTCCTGCTCCGGCGCGCCACCGCCGACTCCGATCGCGCCGATCAGTCGGCCGTCGCGGTGGACCGGGACACCGCCCGCGATGAAGAGGAGCGGGCGGTCGAGCGCGGTCGGCAGGGTGTGGAACAGCCCGCCGGGCTGGACGGCTTCGACGAGGTCCGCGGTGGAGGTGTCGAGCTGCAGTGCCGTGTAGGCCTTGCGCGTGCTGGTCTCGCCCGAGATCAACACCGCGCGGTCGTCACGTCGGAAGGCGAGCAGGTGACCGCCCGCGTCGAGGACCGTGACACTGACCGTGGCGTCGCCGGCTTCCGCGGCACGACGGGCCGCCGTGACGAGAGCCTCGGCGTCCTGAATGGTCAGCGGGGCAACGGTGGTGGTGCTCATAAGGGGTTTCTCCTTGTGGGGAGGTGCCGGGGTGGTGCTGTGCGGAGGACGACCGCCTGTCGGCGTCGCACCCGGACTCGGGGACGGCCTGCTCACGACCGGTCGCGCACGGCCGGCGTGGCCCACAGGGGTGCCGGGCCCGCACAGGGGCGAGACGGCCGGGCAGGCGGCTCAGTTGTGAACGGGGGCACGCTGCTTCGAGGACTGCACCGGCTCCGCCTCGACGGCGGGCGGGGCAACCGAGTCGGCTCGGCGCTCCAGGGCGGCCGAGAGGATCGCGAGCAGCAGGGCCGCGGCGGCGAGGACAGCGCCGACCCAGTTGGGGGCGGTGTAGCCCAGGCCGGCCGAGATCACGAGGCCGCCGAGCCAGGCCGAGAGGGCGTTGCCCATGTTGAAGGCGCCGATGTTCACGGCGGAGGCGAGCGTCGGGGCTCCGTGCGCCTGGTCGAGGACCCGCTTCTGCAGTGGCGGCACGGAGGCGAACCCGAGAGCGCCGATCAGCGTGATGGTCACGGCCGCACCGATCTTGTTGTGCGCCGTGACGGTGAAGAGGGCGAGTACGACTGCGAGAGCGCCCAGCGAGACGTACAGCATCGGCATCAGGGCGCGGTCGGCGAACCTGCCGCCGACGAGGTTCCCCACGACCATGCCGAGGCCGAAGAGCACGAGCAGCCAGGTGACGGAGCCGTCGGCGAATCCGGCGACATGCGTCATCATCGGCGCGATGTAGGTGATCGCCGCGAATACTCCGCCGAAGCCGAGGACCGTCATCAGCATGGCGAGCAGGACCTGGACGTTCTTGAAAGCGGCCAGTTCGTGACGCAGTCGGACGCCTTCCGGCCTGGGCATGTCGGGCACCAGTTTGGCGATGCCCGCGAGGCCGAGGACACCCAGTGCGGCGACGGCCGCGAAGGTCACCCGCCAGCCGGCCGACTGCCCGATGAGAGTGCCCAGCGGCACGCCGACGACGTTGGCGACGGTCAGGCCCGTGAACATCATCGCGATGGCGCCGGCCTTCCTGTCCGGAGCGACGAGGTCGGCGGCGACGACCGAGCCGATGCCGAAGAAGGCCCCGTGCGCGAGCGACGCGACGACACGGCCGATCAGCATGACGGAGAACGTGGGGGCCACGGCGGAGAGCAGATTGCCGACGATGAACAGTCCCATCAGCAGCATCAGCATCCGCTTGCGGGGCACCTTGGTGCCGAGGACGGTCATGAGAGGCGCGCCGAACATGACCCCCAGCGCGTAGCCCGTGACGAGGAAACCCGCGGTGGGGATGGAGACACCGAAGTCACCTGCGACCTCGGGCAGCAAGCCCATGATCACGAACTCGGTGGTTCCTATTCCGAAGGCCCCGATCGCGAGGGCCAGAAGCGCGAGAGGCATGGGGGAGAACCCTTTCCAGAAGATTGCAGGAGCGCTTTACGTGCGTTCACAATAGTTGCACACGCGGGTTAAGTGCAAGCGCAGGATATTGCAGCTGTGCTCTATCCTGGTGTCAGCCGCTCCGGGACGGAGGAATTGCCATGACAGCGACGGACCCCGCGCTCACCGCTCTCGCCCAGGGCTGGTGCGCCCTCTCCCTGCTGCACGGGAGGATCGAGGCGCACATCGAACGGGCCCTGCAGACCCGGCACGGCCTGAGCGTGCGCGAGTACTCGCTCCTCGACGTCCTCAGCCGGCAGCACGACGGCGACGGCGGCCATCTGCAGATGAAGCAGGTCGCTGACGCGGTCGTCCTCAGCCAGAGCGCCACCACTCGGCTGGTGACCCGGCTCGAGGACCGCGGCCTGCTTGCGCGCTACCTGTGCCCCACCGACCGTCGGGGCATCTACACGAACGTCAGCGAGGCAGGGCTCAAGCTTCTGGAGGAAGCTCGGCCCACCAACGACACAGCGCTGCGCGAGGCGCTGGACGAAGCGGCCACGAAACCCGAGTTGGCCCCACTGGTTCGCGTCGTGGAGTCGGCGAGCCTGCCCACCCCCGCGTAGGCGGACCGACGCAGGAGCAGACGGCGCCGAGCGGGGCCCGCGCCGGACACACCCCGCGAAGAAGCCGGCGACGGGCGCACGTGCCCGCGGGGCACACGACGGGCGCCTTCGACGCCGCGTGCGTGCTGCATAGGCTGTCCGCCATGGGAGATCTTGAAATACGCCCCGCTCTCGCGAACGACATCCCCGCGATCGTCGCGATGCTCGCCGACGACCCACTGGGCGCGCAGCGCGAGTCGCCGGACGACCTGACCCCGTATCTGGCCGCCCTGGAACGCCTCAGCGGAGATCCGAACCAGCATGTGGTCGTCGCCGTGCGCGCGGGACGCGTCGTCGGCACGCTCCAGCTCACGATCGTCCCGGGGCTGGCCCGCATGGGAGCGACGCGCTCGATCATCGAAGCCGTCCGCGTGCATGCCGACGAGCGGGGCAGCGGCCTGGGGACCCGTTTCATCGAGTGGGCCGTGGACCGGTCCCGGAGCGAAGGCTGCCAGCTGGTGCAGCTGACCTCCGACGCCAGCCGGAAAGACGCTCACCGGTTCTACGAGCGTCTGGGCTTCACGCCATCGCACGTCGGGTTCAAGCTGCAGCTCTGAGGCACGTCCCGCCGACGACGAATCCCATCCGGCATGACGAGGGGCGTCCTGTTTCACGTGAAACAGGACGCCCCTCGTCATGCACCCCGCTATGCGCCGCGATCGACGGCTACTTGATCCCGCGCCACCCCTCGGGGTCCACGCCACCCGGGACGGGAGCCCCCTCTCCGTACGGCTGGCGCGTGAACACGAACGAGCCGAGGTCCAGGTGGCTCACCGCCCCGTCGGGGCCCTCCACGGCCCGCAGAAGCTCGCCGGCGTAGTAGCCGTCGAGTCCTGTCCAGGACCCGTCCGCCCGGGCCCGAAAGCGCGAGCGCCGACCAGTGCCCGCGAGAGGGCCCAGCGTGACATCCCCGCCGGCGGTCAGACGCAGCACGAAGGCGTGCGTCCCCCAGTACCACGGTCCGGTCAGCTCCAGTACGGACCGGTCGGCTTCGGGCAGCGGCCGCCACGGCGCGGGAATCCGAGGCTCGGCCTCCGCGACGATACGGACGAGGTCGGCTGCCACCGTCGACACGGGCGGACCCGAGGTGCAGTTGGCGAGTACGACGACGGCCAAGTCGTCCTCGACACTGATCATGAGCCCGGCGAGGAAGCCCGGGAGGGAACCGCCGTGCCCCACGAGGGTGCGGCCGTCCCGGTGCTGGATCTGCATTCCCAGGCCGTACGCGGCACCTGCTGCCACCTCCTCCGCTTCGGCCGGAGCGGAGGGCGTACGCATCTCCCGTACGGAATCCGTGCCCAGTACCCGGTCGTCGCCCTTCGCGAGGAAGGCGGCGAAGCGGGCCAAGTCGCCGCTCGTCGACCAGAGTTGACCGGCCGGCGCCATCCGGCCGAGATCCTCGGTCGGCTCGGGAAGCATCACGTCCGCCCAGGGATGTACGGCCCAGCCACCCGCGTGGGGCGCCTGCGGCTGACCGCTCGTCCTGTGCAGCCCCAGTGGTTCGAGCACCTCGTTCCGCAGGACCTCCTCCCACGGGGCGTCCCGCAGTGCCTCGACCAGAGCGCCCAGCAACGTGTAGCCGGGGTTCGAGTAGTGGAACCGCCGGCCGACCGGATGCCGGTGCGGGTGCTCGCCCAGCACGTCGGCGAGTTCAGGACGCAGCGATCCCGCAGTGCGTTCCCACCAGGGGCCGGGAGACTCCGCGGCCAAGCCGCCTGTGTGCGCGAGGAGTTCGGCAATCGTCGCCTCCCCCGCGCCGGTGCCCGGAAGATACTTCTCCAGCGGATCGCCCAGGTCGAGTAGGCCCTCGTCACGCAGCCTCATCACCAGGACCGCGGTGAACGTCTTGGTGATGGAGCCGATGCGGTACTGAACGTTCTCGTCGGGCCCGTGCCCGTCCACGGAGGTACGGGAGCCGTGCCACACCGTGTCCCCGCCCCGCACGACCGCCGCGACCAACGACGGCGCCCGCCCGTCCGCCTGGGCGGTGGCGATTCTGTGCAGCAGGGCCCGGCGCGTGGCGGGAAGCAGATCTTCCCCAGATGTCGTCGTCATGACCCCAGTCCACCTGCCCCGACGGCTCGCGTCGAGCGCATTTGTCACCGGGTGGCGGTCAGGTCTGTGCCATGTCCACGAAGCGTGAGTAGTGACCCTGGAAGGCGACCGTGATCGTGGCCGTCGGGCCGTTACGGTGCTTGCCCACGATGATGTCCGCCTCGCCCGCGCGCGGCGACTCCTTCTCGTAGGCGTCCTCACGGTGCAGCAGGATCACCATGTCCGCGTCCTGCTCGATGGACCCGGATTCACGCAGGTCGGAGACCATCGGCTTCTTGTCGGTGCGCTGCTCGGGACCACGGTTCAGCTGGGACAGCGCGATGACGGGCAGCTCCAGCTCCTTCGCCAGCAGCTTCAGGTTTCGGGACATGTCCGAGACCTCCTGCTGCCGGCTCTCGGAGCGCTTGCCACCGGACTGCATCAGTTGCAGGTAGTCGATGACGACGAGCTTCAGGTCGGCACGCTGCTTGAGACGACGGCACTTGGCACGGATCTCCATCATCGACAGGTTCGGGGAGTCGTCGATGAAGAGCGGGGCGGCTGAGACATCGGGCATCCGGCGGGCGAGCCGGGTCCAGTCCTCGTCGGTCATCGTGCCGGAGCGCATGTGATGCAGCGCCACGCGTGCTTCGGCGGACAGCAGACGCATGGCGATTTCGTTGCGGCCCATTTCGAGCGAGAAGATCACACTCGGCATGTTGTGCTTGATCGAACAGGCTCGCGCGAAGTCGAGCGCCAGCGTCGACTTACCCATGGCGGGACGAGCCGCGATGATGATCATCTGCCCGGGATGCAGACCGTTGGTGAGCTGGTCGAGGTCGGTGAAGCCGGTCGGCACACCGGTCATCTCCCCCGAGCGCGAGCCGATCGCCTCGATCTCGTCGAGGGCGCCCTCCATGATGTCGCCGAGCGGCAGATAGTCCTCGGTCGTGCGCTGCTCGGTGACCGCGTAGATCTCGGCCTGGGCACTGTTGACGATCTCGTCCACGTCACCGTCGGCCGCGTATCCCATTTGCGTGATGCGGGTGCCCGCCTCGACCAGGCGGCGCAGGACGGCGCGCTCGTGGACGATCTCCGCGTAGTACTCGGCGTTGGCCGCGGTCGGGACCGTCTGGACCAGGGTGTGCAGATAGGACGCGCCGCCGACCTTGGTGATCTCGCCGCGCTTGGTGAGCTCGGCGGCGACCGTGATCGGGTCGGCCGGCTCGCCCTTGGCGTAGAGGTCGAGGATCGCGCCGTAGACGGTCTCGTGTGCCGGACGGTAGAAGTCGTGGCCCTTGAGGACTTCCACGACGTCGGCGATGGCGTCCTTCGAGAGCAACATGCCGCCGAGAACGGACTGTTCGGCGTCGAGATCCTGCGGTGGTACGCGCTCGAAGGACGAACCGGCCCCGTCCCAGGCACTGTTGTCCGAACCGCGGTCGTGCTGGTCGTCCCGGCTCCGGCCCCCGTCGCGGCGCTGGCGGGAGGCGGGCAGACGGTCACTGGGACCGCTGTCGGCCCACGGATCGTCCAAGGGCTCGGAAATACTCACCGGGCCACCTCCTCCCGTCCGCTGAGCGGACCTCGCCGTGCCTCTCATTCCTACGGCACGACACTGACAAATGAGACGCCCAACTCCGGTTCTGACGCGTCGGTTTTGCGAGGTTTCCGAGGACGGAGGAGGGAGAGGGTGCCGCACCACGGTAGGCCCGCGGGCACCGTCAGCCAATCTGGTTATCCACAGGCCATGTGGACGACGGCCCCGATGCTGTGGAGAACTCCGCAAAACCTGTGCACGACCCGGTGGACAGGCCTGTGAACAAGCACTCAGCCTCTTTTCCACACCCATCTTGACCTGCACTTATCCCGTCCACCGGCTGTGCAGAAGAAAAACTTTCCCGGTCGGACCAAGATCTATGGAAACGGCGTGTGACGACCCGTCGCACGAGTTTGCCAGTAAGGGTCACGAGACACTTGCATCTCTTACCTGTGGAAGATTAGATTGATGTGCATGACACAGGCTCCCGAGGCCCCCAAGGCCACCCGGCGTCGGCACGACCGAGAGATCGTCGCGCTGGCTGTCCCGGCCTTCGGCGCGCTCATCGCCGAGCCTCTTTTCCTGATGGCCGACACCGCCATCGTCGGCCATCTCGGCACAGCTCAACTCGCCGGTCTCGGAGTCGCCTCCGCTCTCCTCGCCACCGCCGTCAGCATCTTCGTCTTCCTCGCGTACGCCACCACGGCCGCCGTCGCCCGTCGGGTCGGCGCGGGAGATCTGCAGGCCGCCATCCGTCAGGGGATGGACGGCATCTGGCTCGCCCTGCTGCTCGGTGCCGCCGTCATCGCCATCGTCCTGCCCACCGCACCCGCTCTGGTGGAACTCTTCGGAACCTCGGACACGGCTACCCCCTACGCCGTCACGTACCTGCGTATCTCGACGCTCGGCATCCCCGCGATGCTCGTCGTCCTCGCTGCCACCGGCGTCCTGCGCGGCTTGCAGAACACGAGGACCCCGCTCTATGTCGCCATCGCGGGCTTCGTCGCCAACGCCGTCCTGAACGCGGCTCTCGTCTACGGCGCGGATCTCGGTATCGCCGGCTCCGCCTGGGGCACCGTCATCGCCCAGTTCGGTATGGCGGCCGCGTACCTCTATGTGGTCGTCCGCGGGGCGCGCAAGCACGGAGCGTCCCTGCGCCCCGACCTCGCAGGGATACGCGCTTGTGCCCAGGCCGGAGCACCTCTCCTCGTCCGAACCCTCTCCCTGCGCGCGATCCTGATGATCGCCACCGCTGTCGCCGCGCGCCTCGGAGACGCCGACATCGCAGCCCACCAGATCATCCTGTCGCTGTGGAGCCTGCTCGCCTTCGCGCTCGACGCGATCGCCATCGCGGGGCAAGCCATCATCGGGCGCTATCTGGGGGCGGGCGACGCCCGAGGAGCCCGCGAGGCATGCCGCCGCATGGTCGAGTGGGGTATCGCCGTCGGCGTCGTACTCGGAGGTCTGGTCATCGCAAGCCGCCCGCTCTTCCTCCCGCTCTTCACCAGCGACTCGTCGGTCCAGGACACGGCACTACCCGCTCTTCTCGTGGTGGCGCTGTCCCAGCCGATCTGCGGCATCGTCTTCGTCCTCGACGGCGTCCTGATGGGGGCGGGAGACGGCCCCTATCTCGCACGGGCCATGTTGGTCACTCTGGCGGTCTTCGCTCCGGTGGCGCTTCTCGTACCTGTATTCGGCGGCGGGCTCACCGCGGTCTGGGGCGCGATGACCCTCATGATGACCGTGCGCATGCTGACCCTGTGGCTGCGCACCCGTTCGGGCCGCTGGATCGTGACCGGCGCTACACGCTGACTGTTTCACGTGAAACGGTGGGCGGTTTCTCCGTTTCACGTGAAACAAGAAGCCGCCCAACCAAGGGTCTTCGTCGCCTTGCCGGCTGCCGGACTCCGGCCCGTTTCACGTGAAACGGAGAAACGGTCGGCCCCGGAGCGGGACCTCCCACTCCACGCCTCGCGCAGATTCGAGCCTCAGCAAGGACCAAAGGACCTCAAGACGCGAACCGCACGGAGCCCGAACCACATGAAGAAGGGCCGCACCCTCGCGGGATGCGGCCCTTCTCTCAGCTCTGCTGAGCGCAGGGGTCAGGCTGCGACAACCTCGATGTTGACCTTGGCGGCAACCTCGGGGTGCAGACGCACGGACGTCTCGTGGGCGCCCAGCGTCTTGATCGGCGAGCCCAGCTCGATGCGGCGCTTGTCGACCTCGGGGCCACCGGAAGCCTTGATCGCCGAAGCGACGTCGGCCGGGGTGACGGAACCGAAGAGACGACCGGCGTCGCCGGAGCGGACGGCCAGACGGACCTTGACGCCTTCGAGGCGGGCCTTGATCTCGTTGGCCTGCTCGATCGTCGCGATCTCGTGGATCTTGCGAGCACGACGGATCTGCTCGACGTCCTTCTCGCCACCCTTGGTCCAGCGGATAGCGAAGTTCCGCGGGATCAGGTAGTTGCGAGCGTAACCGTCCTTGACGTCGACGACGTCGCCCGCGGCACCGAGGCCGGAGACCTCGTGGGTGAGGATGATCTTCATTTGTCGGTCACCCTTCCCTTATCGCGCGGTGGAGGTGTAGGGCAGCAGCGCCATCTCACGGCTGTTCTTCACAGCCGTGGCGACGTCACGCTGGTGCTGCGTGCAGTTGCCGGTCACGCGGCGGGCACGGATCTTGCCGCGGTCGGAAATGAACTTCCGCAGCATGTTCGTGTCCTTGTAGTCCACGTACGTGACCTTGTCCTTGCAGAATGCGCAGACCTTCTTCTTCGGCTTGCGCACAGGCGGCTTCGCCATGTGTGTCTCTCCTGTTTGATCAAGAAGTGTGGGTACGGCCCACCTTCGGCACGAGGCCTAGAAGGGGGGCTCGTCCGAGTAGCCGCCGCCGGAACCGCCGGAGTTTCCACCCCAGCCGCCACCGCCGCTACCGGCCTGGTTGCCGCTGCCGCCGGCAGGAGCGCTGGTCGCCCAGGGATCTTCGGCGGGAGCGCCGCCACCCTGCTGCTGACCGCCGCCGGAGCCTCCGCCCCAGCCGCCGCCCTGCTGACCGCCACCGCCACCACCGGAGTAACCGCCCTGGCCACCCCGACCGGTGGTCTTGGTGACCTTGGCCGTGGCGTTCTTCAGGCTGGCGCCGACTTCCTCGACGTCCAGTTCGTAGACCGTGCGCTTGACGCCCTCACGGTCCTCGTAGGACCGCTGCTTCAGCCGGCCCTGCACGACGACGCGCATGCCTCGCTGGAGCGACTCGGCGACGTTCTCCGCCGCCTGACGCCAGACCGAGCAGGTCAGGAACAGGCTTTCGCCGTCCTTCCACTCATTGGTCTGACGGTCGAAGGTGCGGGGAGTGGACGCGACACGGAACTTCGCGACCGCCGCACCGGACGGGGTGAAGCGCAGCTCGGGGTCGTCGACAAGATTGCCGACGACCGTGATGACGGTCTCGCCTGCCATGGGGGAACCTCTCGGCGGGTTTGCTGCTGGCTGCTTGGTGCTGCTGCTACTCGGTGTCCGAGATCAGCTGAGCTGGAAAGCTCAGTGGGTCTCGGGACGGAGGACCTTGGTCCGGAGGACCGACTCGTTCAGGTTCATCTGGCGGTCGAGTTCCTTCACGACCGCAGGCTCGGCCTGCAGGTCGATGACCGAGTAGATGCCCTCGGGCTTCTTCTTGATCTCGTACGCGAGACGACGACGGCCCCATGTGTCGACCTTCTCGACCTTTCCGTTCGCCTCACGGACGACGGAGAGGAAGTTCTCGATCAGCGGCGAGACAGCACGCTCTTCGAGATCGGGGTCGAGGATGACCATCACTTCGTAGTGACGCATGTGTAACCCACCTCCTTTGGACTCGGCGGCCACGGTCGTTCCGTGGCAGGAGGGTTGTGATGCGTAGCAACGGTATCGGCAGCCACTGACAATCGGGCCGCTGCTCAGCGAACTGGGCAGGAGACCGTGTCGTGGCCTGGGCAGACACCGGTGCAGACGGTACAGACTACCCGCACACCCGCTTCCGGTTGAAATCCGGGGCTCCTGACCGTCAATCTGTACACATCGGGTGTGTATGGCGCTACGATGCGCCGCCTTCCGCAGGAGGTGCCACATGGCACAGGCATTGCGACCGAACACCGCCGGTTCCCTCTTCGCCACCGACCACAAGCCCCATCCGCTCCAGGACACCCTGCTCGCCGTGACGCTGGTCCTCGGAGTGACGGCCTTCGTGTCCGCGATGTTCCATGACCTGCATCTGCTCAGTTCGTGGGCGGGGCTGGTGGGGATCATCACCGGCGCGTACGGGCAGTTCGTCTCCGAGACGACCCGGGAACGGTTCGGGCTGATCCTGGGTCTGGGTGCCTCCGCCCTGGGCTTCTTCCTCGGCATGGCACACGGTGGCCTCTTCGGCGGCGTCATCGGCTGACGGCGGCTCCGGGACGGAGGCGGCTTCCGGGCCTCCCGACTCCCGGCCCACCGGCAGGACAACACCTCGCGGTGCCCCGACCGCGTATCGGTCGGGGCCCGGGATGCATACGGCCAGACGGGGCGCTCGCAGGGCGCAGTAGGCTTCGGCGCGAGAGCCGGAGCCCCTGTATCCATGGGGACACACCAGCCCGAGGAGCGCCCCGAATGAGCCTGACCCTGAGGACCATCAGCCGAGAGCAGCATCTGGCGTACATCCAGAGCCTGCCCGCGGCCAGCCACATGCAGGTCCCCGCCTGGGCAGACGTCAAGGCGGAGTGGCGCTCCGAGAGCCTCGGATGGTTCGACAACAGGTCCGGCGAGATGGTCGGGGCGGGCCTCGTCCTGTACCGCCAGCTGCCCAAGATCAAGCGCTACCTCGCCTATCTGCCCGAGGGCCCGGTCATCAACTGGTTCGCGCCGAATCTGACCGACTGGCTGGATCCGATGCTCGCGCACCTCAAGCAGCAGGGCGCCTTCTCCGTGAAGATGGGCCCGCCGGTGATCATCCGGCGCTGGGAGGCCACTTCGATCAAGAGGGGCATCCAGGACCCGGACGTGAAGCGCCTGCGCGACATCGAGGCCGACTTCATCGAGCCGCGCGCCTTCGAGGTCGCCGACAAGCTGCGGCGCATGGGCTGGCAGCAGGGCGAGGACGGCGGGGCGGGCTTCGGCGACGTACAGCCCCGCTACGTCTACCAGGTGCCGCTCGCCAACCGGTCGCTGGAAGACGTCCACAAGGGCTTCAACCAGCTCTGGCGACGCAACATCAAGAAGGCCGAGAAGGCCGGCGTCGAGGTCGTACAGGGCGGCTATCAGGACCTCGAGGAGTGGCAGCGCCTCTACGAGATCACGGCTCTGCGCGACCACTTCCGGCCTCGACCGCTCTCGTACTTCCAGCGCATGTGGACGGCTCTCAACACCGAGGACCCCAACCGCATGCGGCTGTACTTCGCCCGGCACGAGGGTGTGAACCTGTCCGCCGCGACGATGCTGGTCGTCGGAGGGCACGTCTGGTACTCCTACGGCGCCTCCGACAACATCGGGCGCGAGGTCCGGCCCTCGAACGCGATGCAGTGGCGGATGCTGCGCGACGCCTACGCGCTCGGCGCGACCGTCTACGACCTGCGCGGCATCTCCGACTCGCTGGACGAGACGGACCACCTCTTCGGTCTCATCCAGTTCAAGGTGGGTACCGGTGGGCAGGCCGCCGAATACCTCGGCGAATGGGACTTCCCGCTCAACAAACTGCTCCACAAGGCGCTCGACATCTACATGTCGCGCCGCTGACGCACCAGAATCCGTTTTCACACCTCTGATACACCGCTGCCACGAGAAAGGTTCCAGGTCCGGCCATGGCGCTCACGCTCTACGTCGACACCGCACGCTGGCGGGCGCACCACAAGCACGTGTCCGAGCAGTTCCCGGGGCTCGTGCCCGTCTGCAAGGGGAACGGCTACGGCTTCGGCCATGAGCGGCTCGCCGACGAGGCCACCCGCCTGGGCTCGGACGTCCTGGCCGTCGGCACGACCTACGAGGCGGCGCGGATCAAGGACTGGTTCGGCGGCGACCTGCTGGTGCTGACGCCGTTCAGACGGGGCGAGGAGCCCGTCCCGCTGCCCGACCGCGTCATCCGCTCGGTGTCGTCGGTCGACGGCGTCTACGGCCTCGTGGGCGCCCGCGTCGTCATCGAGGTCATGTCCTCCATGAAGCGGCACGGGGTGAGCGAGCGGGACCTGCCCCAGCTGCACGCCGCCATAGAGAACGTGCGGCTCGAGGGCTTCGCGATCCACCTGCCCCTGGACCGCACCGACGGCTCGGACGCCGTTGAGGAGGTCATCGGGTGGATGGACCGGCTGCGCGCGGCACGCCTGCCGCTGCACACCATGTTCGTCAGCCACCTCAAGGCCGAGGAGCTCGCCCGGCTGCAGCAGCAGTTCCCGCAGACCCGGTTCCGCGCCCGTATCGGCACGCGGCTGTGGCTGGGGGACCACGACGCCACCCAGTACCGCGGAGCCGTTCTGGACGTCTCCGCCGTCGCCAAGGGCGACCGCTTCGGCTACCGCCAGCAGAAGGTGGCCTCGGACGGCTGGCTGGTCGTCGTGGCGGGCGGTACGTCGCACGGAGTGGGTCTGGAGGCTCCCAAGGCCCTGCACGGCGTCATGCCGCGCGCCAAGGGTGTCGCCCGGGCCGGCCTCGCCACGGTCAACCGGAACCTCTCACCCTTCGTGTGGGGCGGCAAGCAGCGCTGGTTCGCGGAGCCCCCGCACATGCAGGTCTCGATCCTCTTCGTGCCCTCGGACGCTCCGGAGCCGAAGGTCGGTGAGGAGCTGGTGGCCCACCTGCGGCACACCACCACGCAGTTCGACCGCGTCGTCGAGCGCTGACCGCACGCGGCGCCTCGGCCGCCCGTACACGCGTGAAAGGCCGTACACGGAGTCCGTGTACGGCCTTTCACGCACCTCAACCACGCCTTGTTCGCTCAGAGCGAACGCGGATTCTTCCCGGGTTCGTCGCCGCTGCCCCACTCCACGTACGGACCGTCGAAGTGCGCGGCGTGCCGTGGCGGGCGGGCCGCGGCGCCCAGGACGAACACGTCCTCCGCTCCGTCCAGCACACCACCCGACGGATCGTCGTCCCCGGAGCGCCGCACCACGTCCCGCTCCGGCATGAAGATGTCCCGCACGATCACCGCGCACAGGTAGAGCGTCCCCAGCAGGTGGACGGCGATGGCCAGTTGGTACCCCTCCTGCGGCAGTCCCTTGTGGGCGTCGCCGCTGGTCGTGTACGCGAGGTACATCCAGATCCCGAGGAAGTACGCGACCTCGCACGCCTGCCAGATCAGGAAGTCCCGCCACTTCGGGCGGGCCAGCACGGCCAGGGGAATCAGCCACAGTACGTACTGCGGTGAATAGACCTTGTTGGTGAGGATGAAGGCCGCGACGATCAGGAACGCCAGCTGGGCGAAGCGGGGCCTGCGCGGAGCGGTCAGCGCGAGTGCGGCGACGCCCACGGAGGAGACCAGCATCAGCAGCGTGGCCACCGTGTTGACGGTGTCGGTGACGAGTGGCGTCTCCATGCGCTGGGAGAGGATCAGCCAGAAGGAGCCGAAGTCGACACCGCGTTCCTGGCTGAACGTGTAGAACTTCGACCAGCCCTCGGGCGCCAGCAGCATGACCGGAAGGTTCACGACCAGCCAGGAGCCGACGGCGCCGAGCAGGGCGGTACCGAACTCACGCCATCTGCCCGCGCGCCAGCACAGGACCAGCAGCGGCCCCAGCAGCAGCATGGGATACAGCTTGGCGGCCGTGGCGAGCCCCAGCAGCACGCCGAAGGCGAAGGGGCGGCTCCGAGCCCACATCAGCATCGCCGCGGCCGTCAGAGCGACCGCCAGCAGGTCCCAGTTGATGGTGGCGGTCAGCGCGAACGCGGGTGCCAGGGCGACCAGCAGGCCGTCCCAGGGCCGCCGCCGGTGGGTGCGGGTCACGCAGACGGCGATGACGGCGGCGCACGCCATCAGCATTCCGGCGTTGACCATCCAGTAGACCTGCTCCTGGTGCTGGATGGTGCCGCTGCCCGGCGTGAGCCAGGCGGCGACCTCCATGAACACGCCGGTCAGCACCGGGTACTCGAGGTACTCCATGTCGCCTTCGAGCTTGTCGAAGTACGGCACGAGCCCGTCGGCGAAGCCCCGTCCCTGGTAGAGGTGCGGGATGTCGGAGTAGCAGGCATGTGTGTACTGCGAGCTGGCGCCGAAGAACCAGGCACCGTCGTAGCAGGGCAGCTTCTGCACCATGCCGAGGGCGAACACGCCGATCGCGATGAGTGCGATGACCCGCACGGGAGTCCACCAGGACGTCCCGAGCAGCGCACGGCGCCCGAGGGGGCCGCCGAACAGTTCGCTGCCGGTCGCGGCGACCGGGTCCTCCTTGGTCGGCCGCACCAGATCTGGCTCGTGCACGCTCGCGCGCGTCGTTTCTGCACTGGGCATGCCGCACATCCTGCCGTACGCGCCTGGGAACACGCCCGGACGGGCGGCTCGGCCCGGACGGGCCCCCGCCGAGGCGGCCCGCTGTCCGCCGCTCATGCCTGCCCGGAGCGGGAGAAAGGCCCCTCTGCCGCCTCTCCGGCCGCTGAAACGCGACGTGGTCGCCGGCCGGAGCCGGCGACCACGTCGCGTTCGGGAAACCCTGGTGGCGCTAGCCCGTCGAGCCTCCGAACAAACCACCGTTGCCGTTGCCGTTGCCTCTGGAGTCGCCGTCCTCCTCGGACTGTGAGGGTGACGCGGTCACGCCTCCGTCCGTACCGCCGGCATCGGTCCCGCCGTTGTTGGTCCCCCCGGTGTCCTCGCACCCGAAGCCGCCGAAGTTGCCGCAGCTCTCACTCGCGGAGGGCGAGGGAAGGGTCTCGGACTCCGTGGGCGTGGGAGTCGGCGTGGCGCTCTCCTCCTCCGTCTCCGTGGGCGTGGGCGTCACGCTCGGGGTGGGGACGTCGTTGACGACCTCGCCGATCGGCTCGGGCGTCGGGAACTGCTCCACCTTCGAGCCCTTGAGCGCGTCCTCCATGTAGTCGTGCCAGATCTCCGCCGGGAACGAGGCACCGTGGATCTTGTCCTGGCCACCCGTTCCGTACATCTCGAGGAACTCGCGCTTCTTGTTGGACTCGTCGTCGTCCATCCGGTACATGGAGACGGCGGTCGAGAGCTGCGGGGTGTAGCCGACGAACCAGGCGGACTTGTTGCCGTCGGTCGTACCGGTCTTGCCCGCGACCGGTCGGCCGTTCAGCTTCGCCGCGGTACCGGTGCCCTCGTCGACGACGGTCTTCAGGACGTCGGTGATGTTGTCGGCGACCAGCGGGGTGAAGGCCTGCTTCGACTTGGCGACGTTCGCGTGGCTGAAGACCTGCCCCTCCTCGTTGGTGATCTCGTCGACCGAGTACGGCTCGTTCTGCTTGCCGCTCTCCGCGAAGGTGGCGTACGCGCCGGCCATACGGATCGCGCTCGGGTCGGAGGTGCCGATGGAGAACGACGGGAAGTTGGCGCTGGCCAGGCTGCCTTCCTTGATGCCCGCGTCCAGGGCGGACTCCCTGACCTTCTCGAGACCCACGTTCATGCCGAGCTGGACGTAGGCGGAGTTCGAGGAGACCCTCATCGCCTCACGGAGGTCGATCTGGAAGCTGGGCGGGTTGTACGACTCGTCGCCGTCGTTCCGCTGCAGCCACTCCTTGCCGTCCTTGTCGGTCCAGACCGACCCGTCGTAGTCCTGGATCTTGAGCTTGTTCTTGCCGCTGTAGAGGCTCTTGGGCGAGACCTTGATCCGCTCGTCCTGAGCCTGGTTCGGCCCGAGGTCGGGGTCGAGGACGCCCCACTTCATGGCGGCCGCGAGCACGAACGGCTTGAAGGTCGAACCGACCTGGGCACCGGTCTGGTCGGCGTTGTTGGTGAAGTGCTTGGTCGCGTCCTCACCGCCGTAGATGGCCCTGATGGCTCCGGTCTTCGGGTCCACCGACGCCCCGCCGAACTGGACGTGTTTGTCCGTCTTCGGGCGGGTCTTCTCGTTGATGTTCTCCTTGACGACCTTCTGCACCGCGTTCTCGAGCTGCTCGACCTTCTTCTTCTGGAAGGTCGTGTGGATCTCGTAGCCGCCCTCGCGAAGATCCTTTTCGGTGATCCCGGTCTTCTCGCTGTTGTTGACGATGTACGCCTTGGCGAGGTCGACGAGATAACCGACCTGACCGCCCAGCTGTGCGTTCGAACGCGGGTTCTGCAGCTTGGGGAAGTCGGGGTACTCGGACCGCTTCGCCTGCGTCAGGTGCCCGTCCTTGACCATCTCGTCGAGGATCCAGCGCCACCGGGTCTCCGCACGCTGGCGGTTGGCGGCGGGGGTGGCGGACGGGTCGATCGACTCCGCGCCGGCCGGGTCGTAGTACGTGGCTCCCTTGAGCACCGCTGCCAGGAAGGCGCACTGGCTCGGGTCGAGGTCCTCGGCGTCCTCGTCGAAGTACGTCCGCGCGGCGGCCTGGATCCCGTACGCCCCACGGCCGTAGTACGCCGAGTTCAGGTAGCCGGCCATGATGTCTTCCTTCTCGACATTGGCGCCGACCTTGATCGAGACGAAGAGCTCCTTGAACTTCCGCGAGATCGTCTGCGACTGATCCTCCAGCATCGCGTTCTTCACGTACTGCTGGGTGATCGTGGAGCCGCCCTGGGTCTCACCGCCCTTGGCCATGTTGAACAGGGCCCGGCCGATGCCGACGGGGTCGACACCCCGGTCGTTCTCGAACGTCTTGTTCTCGGCCGAGATGACGGCGTAGCGCATCTCCTTGGGAATCCGGGAGTAGTCGATGATCTGCCGGTTCGTCTCACCACCGGTCGCGACCATCTGTGTGCCGTCGGCCCAGTAGTAGACGTTGTTCTGCGCCTCCGCCGTCTTGGCGACGTCCGGGATGCCCACCAGCGCGTACGCGACTCCCGCGACGGCCATCATGCTGCCGAAGAAGCCGATGAACACACCGGTCACGAGCTTCCAGGACGGCACCCATCGCGCCGCCCCGTACCTGCCCGCGCGCGGGTAGTCGATGATCCGGTTCTGCGGCGGTGCGGAACCACGTCCGCGGCCCCGTCCGGGGCCGGTGGGCCCGCCGGGTCCGCCTCGCCGGCCGCCACCACCGTGGCCGCCGGTCCCCGCGCCGTCGGCCGCTCTGCGCCGGCCGCCGCCACTGTTGCTTCTCTGTGTCGCCCGCCGGGCTTCGGCACGGCTGCCGAACGGGCGATCCCCACCCCCCGAGTCATACGAGTCGGAAGGAGATTCGGTTGCGCCTCGCGGTGCCGCACGGCGGCCGGAGGACGACCCTGTCTGGCCGCGTCGGGCCGCGGCACGTCCGCCGCCCTGCGGCTGCGGCGGTTTGCGACGGTGCTCGCTCATCGAACGATTACTCCTCGGGCAGGCGCACCTGAGCGCGCCTGGAAACGGCGGCTGGTTTCCGGTCCCCCCGAAGTACGGATGCGGTCGTTTTTACATTCATCCGTACTGCACCAAGGACAAGGACGTCCCCAGGCGTCACACGGTTCCCGGTGGTTTGCATGGCGCACAGACTACGCACCGTCAAAACCCGCCTAGCGCCGAAGTTCACCCCAAATCAGGCAACTTGCTTCCTACGAATCGGTGATGTGACGCCGTTCACCGTGCCCCCTCTTGTCGCACGACGAGGTCCGATCTATCGTTCTGATGTATCGAGTCGATACATCAGCTCGGCATAAAGACCGTCACGGCAGGGCCGCGGCAGAGAGGAGGCGACGATGAGCCGGCGTTCCGGGATCCTCGAGTTCGCCGTCCTCGGCCTTCTGCGCGAGTCCCCGATGCACGGCTATGAGCTGCGCAAACGCCTCAATACGTCACTGGGTGTGTTCCGTGCGTTCAGTTACGGGACGCTCTACCCCTGCCTCAAGACGCTGGTCACCAACGGCTGGTTGATCGAGGAACCGGGGAGCACCCCCGAGGACGCCGTCGCGGCACCACTCGCAGGGCGTCGCGCCAAGATCGTCTATCGGTTGACGGCCGAAGGTAAGGAACACTTCGAGGACCTGCTCTCGCAGACGGGTCCCGACGCGTACGAGGACGAACATTTCGCCGCTCGTTTCGCCTTCTTCGGCCAGACGTCACGGGACGTACGGATGCGGGTCCTCGAAGGACGCCGCAGCCGTCTCGAGGAGCGCCTGGAGAAGATGCGTGCCTCGCTGGCGCGCACCCGGGAACGCCTCGACGACTACACCCTTGAGCTCCAGCGCCACGGAATGGAGTCCGTGGAGCGCGAAGTGCGCTGGCTGAACGAGCTCATCGAGAGCGAGCGGGCAGGACGGGACCATCAGCGTCCCGGGCCTGACGGCTCCGCTCAGCAGGACAAGACATCTGGGGAGTCGGGCGGCCTGCCCCGGCCCGGGGGCGACCTCGGGCCGGATCCGTCCGACGACACTGCCACGTGAGGTCCGCTCAGGGCTTCACCAAGTACACACAGGGAGCAACCGGAATGGGTTCGGTTCGCGTAGCCATCGTCGGCGTGGGCAACTGCGCCGCCTCGCTGGTTCAGGGCGTCGAGTACTACAAGGACGCCGACCCGGCGGCCAAGGTGCCGGGCCTGATGCACGTCCAGTTCGGCGACTACCACGTGGGTGACGTCGAGTTCGTCGCCGCCTTCGACGTCGATGCGAAGAAGGTCGGCCTCGACCTCTCGGACGCCATCGGCGCCAGCGAGAACAACACCATCAAGATCTGCGACGTCCCGAGCAAGGGCGTCACGGTCCAGCGCGGCCACACCCATGACGGGCTCGGCAAGTACTACCGCGAGACCATCGAGGAGTCGGACGAGGCTCCGGTCGACGTCGTCAAGGTCCTCAAGGACCAGGCGGTCGACGTCCTCGTCTGCTACCTCCCCGTCGGTTCCGAGGACGCGGCGAAGTTCTACGCGCAGTGCGCCATCGACGCCAAGGTCGCGTTCGTCAACGCCCTGCCGGTCTTCATCGCCGGCACCAAGGAGTGGGCGGACAAGTTCACCGAGGCCGGCGTCCCGATCGTCGGTGACGACATCAAGTCGCAGGTCGGCGCCACCATCACGCACCGCGTGATGGCGAAGCTGTTCGAGGACCGCGGTGTCCGTCTCGAGCGCACCATGCAGCTCAACGTCGGCGGCAACATGGACTTCAAGAACATGTTGGAGCGCGACCGCCTGGAGTCCAAGAAGATCTCGAAGACGCAGGCCGTCACCTCGCAGATCCGCGACCGTGAGCTCGGCGAGAACAACGTCCACATCGGCCCGTCCGACTACGTGGCCTGGCTCGACGACCGCAAGTGGGCGTACGTGCGCCTCGAGGGCCGCGCCTTCGGTGACGTCCCGCTGAACCTGGAGTACAAGCTCGAGGTCTGGGACTCCCCGAACTCCGCGGGTGTCATCATCGACGCCCTGCGCGCCGCGAAGATCGCCAAGGACCGCGGCATCGGCGGTCCGATCCTCTCCGCGTCGAGCTACTTCATGAAGTCCCCGCCGGTCCAGTACTTCGACGACGAGGCCTACGCCAACGTCGAGAAGTTCATCAAGGGCGAGGTCGAGCGCTAAAGCTCAATCTGCGCACGGCTGTTGAGGGTCCCCGGGGCATCGCTCCGGGGACCCTTTCCCTGTGCGAGGCTGTAACCCATGGCTGTCGTGGGTGACCTGCGCGTACTCCTGCGCTTCCGGAACTTCCGGCGTCTGCTTGCCGTACGGCTGCTGTCACAGGGCGCCGACGGGGTCTACCAGGTCGCTCTCGCCACGTACGTCGTCTTCTCGCCGGAGAAACAGACCTCGGCGGCCGCGATCGCCTCCGCGATGGCGGTCCTGCTCCTGCCGTACTCCTTCGTCGGCCCCTTCGCGGGCGTCCTCCTGGACCGCTGGCGACGCCGGCAGGTCTTTCTGTACGGGAACCTGCTGCGGGCGCTGCTCGCCTCCCTGACGGCCCTCCTGATGCTGAGCGGCGTGCCGGACTGGCTGTTCTACGCGTCCGCGCTGTGCGTGACAGCCGTCAACAGATTCGTGCTGGCGGGCCTCTCCGCCGCCCTGCCCCGTGTCGTCGACCCGGAGCGCCTGGTGATGGCCAACTCCCTGTCGCCCACGGCCGGAACGCTCGCCGCGACCCTCGGCGGCGGTCTCGCCCTCCTCGTACGCATCGTCGCCTCCGACTCCGACGCGGCGGTGGTTCTCGTGGGAGCGGCGCTGTACGGGTGCGCCGCGCTCGCCTCGCTGCGCCTGGCTCCGGAACTGCTCGGACCCGACCTCCGGTCGGTGCGACCACGGCTGCGGACAGCGGTGATCGGCACAGCGCGTGGGCTGGCCGCGGGCGTACGTCACCTCGCCGAGCCTCCGCGCCGGGAGGCCGCCTGGGCGCTGACAGCGATGACCCTGATGCGGTTCTGCTACGGCGCGCTGACCGTCATGGTGCTGATGCTCTGCCGGTATGCCTTGTCGTCCGGCCCGGACGACGACGGGGTCGCCCTTCTCGGTCTGGCCCTGGGTATCTCCGGTGCGGGCTTCTTCGCCGCGGCTGTGCTGACCCCGGCGGGAGCAAGCCGTCTCGGGCCCGGCGGCTGGATCATCGCCTGTGCGGGATCCGCCGCGGTTCTGGAGCCGGCGCTGGGCCTCCCGTTCGCCGAAGTCCCGCTGCTCGTCGCGGCCTTCGTGCTGGGTCTGACCACCCAGGGCGCGAAGATCGCCACCGACACGTTGGTCCAGTCGTCCGTCGAGGACGAATTCCGTGGCCGGATCTTCGCCGTTTACGACGTCCTGTTCAACGTCGCCTTCGTCGGCGCCGCGGCGGTGGCCGCCCTGATGCTGCCTCCTGATGGCCGCTCCGTGGCCCTTGTGGTCACGGTGGCCGTTATCTACGGGGCAGTTGCTGCGGCTATGGCCCGCTTTGAGCTCCAGTAAGTGTCACATCAATGCCACAGAGACTCCCTGGGGTACAGAGTTGTCAGTGGGGGCCGGTAGCTTACGTCCGTCTTATTTCGCGCCACGCGCTCCTAGTTCGAGGGGGACCCCCAAGTGACCACTCCGCCGCCCCAGGGCCAGAATCCGTTCGCTCAGGGGCAGCCGCCCGAGGGGAACCCGTACGGGCAGCAGCCTCCGCAGGGCTTCCCGCAGCAGCCCAACGCTCCGTACGCCCCGGTCCCGCCCGAGCCGCCGAAGCGCAGCTTCAAGAAGTACCTGCGTTTCGGAATCGTGGCCATCGCCCTCATAGTCGCCGGCGCCGGCTGGTTCGCCAGCCGTGACGATGCCCAGAGCGCCAAGGTCGGCGACTGCATGAGCATCGGCAACCCGGACAGCACCACCGACCCGGAGCTCGAGGTCGTGGACTGCGGCAACTCGAAGGCCGCGTACAAGGTCGAGCAGAAGAAGACCGACGACTCGGGCTGCGACCGCACCAAGTTCGCCGAGTACACCGAGACCGGCGGCAGCAGCGACTTCACCCTCTGCCTGTCGGAGTACTCCTCCAAGTAGAAGCTTGCTGACGCCGAGGGCCCGTTGTTTCACGTGAAACAACGGGCCCTCGGCGTTCCAGCACCGTCGCGCCGACGTCATGTTTCACGTGAAACATGACGTCGGCGCGTTTTCAGCTCTGCTCCGCCCACCACTCCTTGAGTGCCGACACCGCCGCGTCGTTCTCCATCGGCCCGTTCTCCAGACGCAGTTCCAACAGGAACTTGTAGGCCTGACCGATCGCAGGGCCGGGACCGATTCCCAGGACCTGCATGATCTGGTTGCCGTCGAGATCGGGCCGGATCGCGTCCAGCTCCTCCTGCTCCTGGAGCTGGGCGATGCGCTCCTCCAGGCCGTCGTACGCGCGGGAGAGCGCGGTGGCCTTGCGCTTGTTGCGGGTCGTGCAGTCCGAGCGGGTCAGCTTGTGGAGGCGGTCGAGGAGTGGACCCGCGTCACGGACGTACCGCCGGACCGCCGAGTCCGTCCACTCTCCGGTGCCGTACCCGTGGAAGCGCAGGTGCAGCTCGACCAGGCGCGAGACGTCCTTCACGAGCTCGTTGGAGTACTTGAGATCCGTCATCCGCTTCTTGGTCATCTTGGCCCCCACCACCTCGTGGTGATGGAAGGAGACCCGCCCGTCCTGCTCGAAACGACGGGTGCGCGGCTTGCCGATGTCGTGCAGCAGCGCGGCCAGCCGCAGCGTGAGGTCCGGACCGTCCTCCTCCAGCGCCATGGCCTGCTCCAGGACGATCAGCGTGTGGTCGTAGACATCCTTGTGCCGGTGGTGCTCGTCCCTCTCCAGCCGCAGCGCGGGCAGCTCGGGCAGCACCCGGTCGGCCAGTCCCGCGTCGACGAGCAACGTCAGCCCCTTGCGCGGGTGAGCGGAGAGGATCAGCTTGTTCAACTCGTCACGCACGCGCTCGGCCGAGACGATCTCGATACGGTCGGCCATGGCCTTCATCGCCGCGACGACATCCGGCGCCACCTCGAAGTCGAGCTGCGCCCCGAAGCGCGCGGCCCGCATCATCCGCAGCGGATCGTCGGAGAAGGACGATTCAGGAGTGCCCGGGGTCCGCAGAACACGCGCCGCGAGATCGTCGAGCCCGCCGTGCGGATCGATGAACACCTTCTCGGGCAGCGCCACGGCCATCGCGTTCACCGTGAAGTCACGGCGGACCAGGTCTTCCTCGATGGAGTCGCCGTAGGACACCTCGGGTTTGCGCGAGGTCCGGTCGTACGCCTCCGAGCGGTACGTCGTCACCTCGATCTGGAAGCTCTGATCCACGTCTCCGACGCGGGCGTCCTTCTGCGCCCCCACCGTGCCGAAGGCGATCCCGACATCCCACAGGGAATCGGCCCAGGGCCGCATGATCTTCAGTACGTCCTCGGGGCGGGCGTCCGTCGTGAAGTCCAGGTCGTTGCCGAGCCGGCCGAGGAGGGCGTCCCGGACCGAGCCACCGACCAGGGCGAGAGAGAACCCGGCCTCCTGGAATCGGCGGGCGAGGTCATCGGCGACGGGGGACACCCGCAGCAGCTCGCTCACCGCGCGGCTCTGCACCTGGTTCAGCGCACTGGGACTGTCTTCGTTGGCATTCGACACAACAGAAAAGGGTACGTGGCCCCGGCGTCCGAGGGCGCCTTCATTAAACGTGCACAGGCACGTCCCCCCTCGCCGTGGGCACACTGTCGTAGATAAGCCCACATAGCGGGGCAGCACGGTCTCTTCTCCTGATCTTGTGGAGCGGACCGCGGCACTTACCCTCAGCGCGCATCGTTACCATGCGTGGACGCACAATCCGACGACCACTGACGACGACGAGGGACGGGCGAGCGCGTGGCCGAGGCGGCAGACTTCCAGGGGACCAGTCCCTCACCTGCCCGCCGCTGGCTGCGGCGCACGGGAGCACTGCTCGCCGGGGCGCCCCTTCTGGCCGGTCTCCTCCAGCTGCCCGTGTCACCGTCCTCGTACGCGGCGGAGTCCAGCGCTCCCGCCGAGGTCACCGGCTCCCGCACGGTCGGCGTCTCCCTGGACTCGCTCAGCCCGCGTGTGCCCTCCGACGGTGACACGCTCACCGTCTCCGGCAGGGTCGTCAACAAGGGCAAGCAGGCGGTCACGGACGCGTACGTCGGCCTGCGGGTGGGCCCGAAGCTGGAGGGCCGCTCGGCGATCGACGACGCCGCGAAGAGCAACCCGTACACGGGCACGGAAGCCGGCGGCAAGTACGTGGCGAAGTTCGCGAAACTGACCCCGGGCGTCCCGCAGACCTTCAGCATCTCCATCCCCGTCGACAAGCTGAACCTCGGCGCCGACGGCGTCTACCAGCTGGGTGTCACCCTCACCGGCCGGACCGCCGCCGCGCCGTACGACCAGATCCTCGGCATCGAGCGGACCTTCCTGCCGTGGCAGCCGGAGCCCGCGGACAAGAAGACCAGGACGACCTACCTCTGGCCGCTGATCTCGGGCTCCCACATGACGGCCGAGACGGGATCGAACGAGCAGCAGACCCCGCTCTTCAAGGACGACGACGATCTGGCCGCCGAGATCTCCCCCGGCGGCCGCCTGGAGCAGCTCCTCAGCCTCGGCAAGGACCTCGACATCACCTGGGTCGTCGACCCGGACCTGCTGGCCTCCGTAGACGCGATGACGCGCAGCTACCGGGTCCAGGTCAACGGCTCGAGCACCACCACCACGGCCGGCACGCACCAGGCTGTGGCCAAGCAGTGGCTCAACGAACTGGAGAAGGCGGTCCAGGGCGAGGAAGTCGTCGCTCTCCCCTTCGCCGACCCGGACCTGGCGTCACTGGCTCACAACGGCACGAGTGTGACCGGGTCGCTGAGCCACCTCAAGGACGCCACCACCGTGGCCGGGACGACCGTGAAGTCCATCCTCCATGTGACGCCCGACACGGACTACGCCTGGCCTGTCAACGGCGCGATCGACCCGTCGATCGTCAAGGTCGCGACCTCGGCCGGCGCCGACACGGTCCTCTCCCGCAGCGACAGCCTGGAGGAGACCGGCGCGCTTCCGTACACGCCCTCGGCGGCCCGGCCGATCGGCGGCGGCACCACCGCGGTGGTCACGGACGCCCGGCTGTCGACGGCGTTCCAGGGCGACATGACGGTGGCCGGCAACTCCACACTCGCCGTGCAGCGCTTCCTCGCCCAGAGCCTGATGCTCACCCGCCAGGCCCCCGACAAGCAGCGCAGCGTCGTCGTGGCCCCGCAGCGCATGCCGACCGCCAGCCAGGCCCAGACGATGGCGCAGGCACTGACCGCCCTCGAGGAGGGGAACTGGTCGCAGTCCGCAGACCTGTCAGCGGCCACCAAGGCAAAGCCGGACGCGGGCGCCACCACCCGGATCCCGTCGGCCTCCGCCTATCCCTCCTCGCTGCGCAGGCAGGCTCTGCCGCAGTCCGCCTTCGAGCAGATCGAGGGCACGCAGAAGAAGCTCGACAGCTTCCAGGTGATCCTCTCGGACAAGTCCCGTGTGGTCACCCCGTTCGGGCGGGCCATGGACCGGGCGATGTCCACGTCCTGGCGCGGACGGTCCGCCGAAGCGGCGACGTACCGCAACGGTGTCGAGCAGTACCTCGTCGGGCTCACCGAGGGCGTCGGGCTGATCCAGAAGTCCGACGCGAAGCTCTCGGGCCGCAGCGCCACGATCCCCGTCACCGTGCAGAACAACCTCGTCCAGGACGTCGACCACCTGGTGCTGCGTCTGACGTCCACGCAGCCGAGCCGCCTCAGCATCGGTGACGGCTCCTACCAGGAGCGGCCGGTCGCGGTCTCCGGCGGACACAGCCAGTCCGTGAAGTTCACCACGAACGCCCACGCCAACGGCCGGGCCGAGGTGGTCGCCCAGCTGTTCACGAAGGACGGCCAGGCCTACGGACCCGAAGTGACCTTCGACGTGAAGGTCACCGAGATCACGGCCACTGTCATGCTGGTCATCGCCGGCGGAGTCCTGCTGCTCGTGCTCGCCGGATTCCGGATGTACACGCAGCGCAAGCGGGAAGCCGCCCGCCAGGCCGCGCAGGAAGCGGAGAACGGCCCCGGGGACGACGAGACGGAGCCCGCCCCCGCCGACGACGCGGAGGCCGGTGCCGACGCGGGGAACGGTCGAGAGAAGACGACCGCCGCCGAGTCGGGCGCGCATGACCCGGAGCACCCGAGTGACCCTTCACCGGACACCGCACCGGAAATCACCGACCCGTCCGGGACGGGTGAGAGAGTGGACCGTTGAGCGATGTCGTGGCCGGTGGGCCCGGGGACGATGAGGTGGGGTAACCATGAACGCGCCGTACGACGGTGACCGCGGTCAGGGCGCGGGGAGCTCCGGCTACCCCGACGACCCGCCGCAGGGCCCGCCGGAGCCCGGCGAGGTGCCTCCGCAGCCCCCGGCCGACGTGTACCTGCAGGACGCCTACGCCCAGGATCCCTACCGGGCGCAGGACCTGTCCGCCCAGGACCCCGTCGCCGAGGCCCTCTACGACCGCGCCGCGCATCCCCCGCCCCCGCCCGGCACGTACCAGCCGCAGCCACCGCTCTACGCCCAGCCGCCCCAGTCCCCGTACGCCCCCGATCCCCGCGTGTGGGCCCAGACTCCGGCTCCCGAGCCGGAGGGCCCCACTCAGTACCTGCCGTACGGGGACGACCCGCGTACGACGCAGTTCGTGGGTGTGGACGATCTGGTGACCCAGGCCGGCGAGGAGCGCCACGAGCCGGACGCGTTCGCTCATCTCTTCCGGGACCAGCAGCAGGGCGGTGTCCATCCGCCCTCCGGCCCGCCCAGCGTGCCCTCGCCTGCAGCGGAACCGGCTCCGGCCGCCGCGGCCCCTTCGGCGCCCGCGCCCGCCCCCGCGAAGAAGTCCGGGGGCCGCGCTTCAGGTCTGTTGAAGTCGAGCGCGGTGATGGCGGCCGGCACCATGGTGTCCCGCCTCACCGGCTTCATCCGCTCCGCCCTGATCGTCGCGGCTCTGGGCGTCGGCACCCTCGGTGACACCTTCCAGGTCGCGTACCAACTGCCGACGATGATCTACATCCTGACCATCGGTGGCGGCCTCAACTCGGTCTTCGTACCGCAGCTGGTGCGTGCCATGAAGGACGACGACGACGGCGGCGAGGCCTTTGCCAACCGGCTGCTGACCCTCGTCGTCATGGTTCTCGGCGCACTCACCGCGCTCGCGGTCCTCGCCGCGCCCTTCCTGATCCGCATGCTGTCGGCACCTATCGCGAGCGAGGCACCGGCCAACGACGTCGCTGTCACCTTCGCCCGCTACTTCCTGCCCACGATCTTCTTCATGGGCATTCACGTGGTGATGGGCCAGATCCTCAACGCTCGCGGAAAGTTCGGCGCGATGATGTGGACCCCGGTCCTCAACAACATCGTCATCATCGTGACGCTCGGACTGTTCATCTGGGTGTACGGCACCGCGGCAAGTTCCGGCATGAAGGTGACGACCATCCCGCCGGAAGGCGAGCGGCTGCTCGGCATCGGCGTTCTGCTCGGCCTCGTCGTCCAGGCCCTCGCGATGATCCCGTACCTGCGCGAGACCGGATTCCGGCTGCGGCTGCGCTTCGACTGGAAGGGCCACGGCCTCGGCAAGTCCGCGAAACTCGCGAAGTGGACCGTGCTCTTCGTCCTCGCCAACCAGGCGGGCGCGATCGTCGTGACCCAGCTGTCCACCGCGGCGGGCAGCGACTCACCGGTCGACGGTACCGGCTTCGCCGCCTACGCCAACGCGCAGCTCATCTGGGGTCTCCCGCAGGCCATCATCACGGTCTCCTTGATGGCCGCCCTGTTGCCTCGGCTCTCGCGCTCGGCCCACGAGGGCGACAGCGGAGCGGTCCGCGACGACATCTCCCAGGGCCTGCGCACGACGGCCGTGGCGATCGTGCCGATCTCCTTCGGCTTCGTCGCCCTCGGCATCCCGATGTGCACGCTGATGTTCGGTGCCTCCGGCACCACCGAGGCCACGAACATGGGCTACATGCTGATGGCCTTCGGCCTCGGCCTGATCCCGTACTCCGTGCAGTACGTGGTGCTCCGCGCCTTCTACGCGTACGAGGACACCCGAACCCCCTTCTACAACACGGTCATCGTGGCCGCCGTCAACGCCGGGGCCTCGGCGCTCTGCTTCTTCCTGCTCCCCCCGCGTTGGGCGGTGGCGGGCATGGCCGCGTCGTACGGTCTCGCCTACGCGACCGGCGTCGGGGTCGCATGGAGCCGCCTGAGCAAGCGCCTGGGCGGCGACCTGGACGGGGGCCGCGTCCTGCGTACGTACGCGCGGCTCGCGATCGCCGCGGTGCCGGCCGCGCTGCTCGCCGGCGCGGCCTGCTACGGAATCGGCCACACGCTGGGCCAGGGCGTCGGCGGCTCGTTCGCCTCCCTGCTCGGCGGTGGTGTCGTACTGCTCGGTGTCTTCTACGTCGCGGCGCGGCGGATGCGCATCGAGGAGCTGAACGGAATGGTCGGCATGGTCCGCGGGCGCCTTGGGCGCTGAGAGCGGGGTAGGCGCACAACCATCGTCCGCGACCGCGTGTCGTGCAGAGGGACGGACTGTGGGCACAATTGGCTTTGGCGTCGGACGGCGTGCAACGGATGGGGAGGCAGGGACGACGGTGGCGGAACGGAGCACGGCTGCCGTCGACGTGGCAGACAACAGTGGCGATGAGCCGCTGACCGCGAAGGCGGACCAGTCCACGGCCGACGGGGTGGCCCAGAACCGGGAGCGGGACACGGACAGCTCGGAGAGCGAAGAGGAACAGGGGAGCGGGGCGAACGAGAGCCCTGGCAGGACCTCACCGCCCGAGTTGCACAGCGGTCACAAACTCGCCAGACGCTATCGGCTGGAGGAGTGCGTCACCCGTCTGGACGGTTTCAGCAGTTGGCGTGCGGTGGATGAGAAACTCCGCCGAGCCGTCGGTGTGCACCTGCTGCCCGCCGACCATCCACGAGCGCGCTCCGTCCTGGCGGCGGCCCGTTCGTCGGCCCTGCTGGGCGATCCGCGGTTCGTCCAGGTCCTGGACGCGGTCGAGGAGAACGACCTCGTCTACGTGGTGCACGAATGGCTGCCGGACGCCACGGAGCTGACGGCGCTTCTGGCCGCCGGGCCGCTGGAGGTGCACGAGGCGTACCAGATGGTCAGCCAGGTGTCCCAGGCGATGGCTGCCGCACATCGCGAAGGGCTGGCTCATCTGAAGCTGACCCCCGGCGCCGTGCTGCGCACCTCGTCCGGCCAGTGGCGCATCCGCGGCCTCGCGGTGAACGCCGCTCTGCGCGGCATCAGTTCCGACACCCCGCAGCGCAGGGACACGGAGGCGATCGGCGCACTGCTGTACGCCGCGCTCACCCAGCGCTGGCCGTACGAGGACGACGCATACGGCCTCTCCGGGCTGCCCAAGGGCGTCGGCCTCATCGCACCCGACCAGGTACGGGCAGGTGTGCACCGGGGTCTGTCGGAACTGGCCATGCGCGCGCTCGCCAACGACGGCGCCACCGCGTCGCGCCAGGAGCCTGCGTGCACCACGCCGGAGGAACTGGTGAAGGCAGTCGGTGAGATGCCCCGCATCCGGCCTCCGGAGCCGGCGTTCACGGCGCCGCCCGAGTACCAGCGCACGACGTACCAGCAGGGCAACTACGGTCGTCCCGCGGCCCATCCGGGAGCGACCCAGCCGGTACCGGCACCGCTTCCCCCTCTGCAGACCCGCACGGGCAAGGCGCTCAAGTGGACCGTGTCCGCGCTTCTGATCGCCGCACTGGGGCTCGGCAGTTGGCAGCTCGCGGACGCGCTCATGGACCACGGGAAGTCCGACGAGACGGGCAACACCCAGACGACGGAGGACAACGACAAGGGCGGCGCGGCGGCGAAGCCGGCCAAGACGATCTCCATCGAGGGCGCCGAGGAGTACGTGGCGAAGGGTTCGGCGCAGGCGCCGGGGGATGTGGCCAAGACGTACGACGGCGACAGTTCGACGTACTGGCGGAGCAAGAGCTTCCTCGACGGCCCGGCGATGAACCCGGCCTACAAGCCGGGCGTCGGCATCGTCTACGACCTGGGCTCGAAGCGGGAGCTCTCAGCCGCCTCGATAGGGCTCCGGTTCGCCGGTGACCACACCACGGTCACGCTGTACGCGACGGACTCGATGAGCTCGTCGACGTCGCTGAGCTCCATGCAGAAGATCGGGACCCTGACCACGAGCGGTACCACCGCAAAGGTGAAGGTCGACAAGAAAGTGAAGACCCAGTACGTGCTGGTGTGGTTCACTGCGCTGCCGTACGCGCCCGGCGACCAGTTCAGTGACGCCGGGTACAAGCAGGCTGTCACCGACGTGAAGTTCACCGGCTGAGCACTCACCGAGGGGGAGGGGGTTCGATGGCGGACGACGCCGGATTCAGCGAAGCGAGCGATCAGGACCTCCTCTCCCGTCACGTCGAGGGTGATCCCGATGCCTTCGGCGAGCTCGTGCGGCGTCACCGTGACCGGCTGTGGGCCGTGGCGCTGCGGACGCTGGGTGACCGCGAGGAAGCCGCTGACGCCGTCCAGGACGCCCTCGTGTCCGCCTACCGGGCCGCCCACACCTTCCGCGGCCAGTCGGCCGTCACAACCTGGCTGCACCGGATCACGGTGAACGCCTGCCTGGACCGCGCCCGCAAGGCCGCGTCCCGGAAGACCTCCCCCGTGGATGACACAGAGCGCCTCGAGCAGCTCCTGGAACCGCACGAGTCGGCCTCCGCCCCGGCCGAGCGCAACGATCTGCACCGTGAGCTGCTGGAAGCGCTGGGCACCCTGCCTCACGATCAACGGGCCGCACTCGTTCTGGTGGACATGCAGGGCTACCCGGTGGCGGAGGCCGCCAGCCTGCTCGATGTGCCGACCGGCACGGTCAAGAGCCGCTGTGCACGGGGAAGAGCCAGACTCCTCCCCCTCCTCAAGCACCTGCGCACCGACAGCGGGAGCGACAGAGCGAGCAAGAAGTCGGGCGAGGGAAGGAACCGCACGCAGGGGACATCCGTCCCACCCGCAGCGGGACCACATGTCGGACCAAGCGACTCAGCTGCTGTGAAGGGCGGAGGTGGGCGAGCGTGACATCAACGACCGACACGGCCGGGCACCCGGAGGTCGCGGAGATCTCCGACCTCACCGAAGGCCTGCTGCCGCCTTCCCGTACGGCGGACGTGCGACGTCACCTGGACGCCTGCGTGCTCTGTGCCGACGTGTACGACTCCCTGGAAGAGATCCGCGGCATGCTCGGCACACTGCCGGGCCCACCGCGCATGCCTGATGACGTCGCTGGACGCATCGACGCCGCTCTCGCCGCAGAAGCCCTGCTGGACGCCAAGGCGCCCAAGGCTGACGCCGCAGGCTCACTCCCGTCGTCCGTCAGCGCCTCCCGTGCCACGTCCGACATCGAGCACGACGACATTCACGCCGACGGGCATGTTTCACGTGAAACACCGACGGTGGCGGACCGTCCCGCTGGACATTCCCGAGCGGCCACCGGACCCGGTCGCATGAGCCGGGCCCGCCGGGGCCGTCGCAGGAGCGTCGTCCTGGGTGCCATGTTCACTGCGGCCGCCCTGGGGCTCGGTGGCCTCCTGATCCAGTCCATGGGGAGCGACAGCGCGGAGAACGACTCCGCGACAGCCTCCCCGAAGCAGAGCGACTCCGCGCAGAGCTTCGCCGGGAAGAAGCTGGAGAACCAGGTCAAGGATCTCCTCGCGGATGCCACCACAGGGGAGAAGAAGGACGGAGGTCCTCGCAGCTCCCGCCCCCGTGGCACCGAATCGGCTGAGGGCCCGAGCATCCTCACCGAGCCCACGGATTCCGTGCCCGACTGCATCAAGCAGGGGATCGACCGCGACGTCGCACCGATCGCTGTCAAGGAAGGCTCCTACGGCGGCACCGAGGCCTATCTCGTAGTGCTGCCCGCCGCCACCGACGTCACACAGGTCACGGCGTATGTCGTCGACTCGGCCTGTGTGAACAAGCCGTCGATCTCCGCCGGCAAGATCCTGCTGGAGCGCTCCTACCCGCGCAGCTGAGCGGGCCGACTCCGCCACGAACGGCCTTCGTCACACACTTCACGCAAGCCGCGCTGTCCCCTGGCAACGACTCGTCTTCGTGTGCCCGGACACAGCGGGAATGCGCGCCCCTTAGGATCCGTTGGGTGGGGTGAGAGTTCTGAGAGAGGCTCCCCCGGTCGTAGAAGCAGTCCCCAGAGACGAGGAACCAAGCCGTGAGCGACGTCCGTAACGTGATCATCATCGGCTCCGGGCCCGCCGGATACACGGCGGCGCTCTACACCGCGCGTGCATCGCTCAAGCCGCTGGTGTTCGAAGGAGCCGTCACCGCGGGTGGCGCCCTCATGAACACGACCGACGTGGAGAACTTCCCCGGTTTCCAGGACGGCATCATGGGCCCCGAGCTCATGGACAACATGCGGGCGCAGGCCGAGCGCTTCGGTGCCGAGCTGGTTCCCGACGACATCGTCACGGTCGACCTCAGCGGGGAGATCAAGACCGTCACGGACACGGCGGGCACCGTGCACCGGGCGAAGGCAGTCATCATCACCACCGGCTCGCAGCACCGCAAGCTGGGCCTGCCCAAGGAGGACGCACTCTCCGGTCGCGGCGTCTCCTGGTGCGCGACCTGTGACGGCTTCTTCTTCAAGGACCAGGACATCGCCGTCATCGGCGGTGGCGACACCGCGATGGAGGAAGCCACCTTCCTCTCCCGCTTCGCCAAGTCGGTGACCATCGTCCACCGGCGCGACACGCTGCGCGCCTCCAAGGCGATGCAGGAGCGCGCCTTCGCCGACCCGAAGATCAAGTTCATCTGGGACAGCGAGGTGGCCGAGGTCCAGGGCGACCAGAAGCTCTCCGGTCTGCAGCTGCGCAACCTCAAGACCGGTGAGACGTCCGAGCTGCCCGTCACCGGCCTGTTCATCGCGATCGGCCACGACCCGCGCACCGAGCTCTTCAAGGGCCAGCTCGACCTGGACGAGGAGGGTTACCTCAAGGTCGAGGCCCCCTCGACCCGGACGAACCTGACAGGTGTCTTCGGCGCCGGCGACGTCGTCGACCACACCTACCGCCAGGCGATCACCGCCGCCGGCACCGGTTGCTCCGCCGCCCTCGACGCCGAGCGCTTCCTGTCCGCGCTCGCGGACGGCGAGCCGGCAGAACCCGAGAAGACCACCGTCTGACCCTCCCGTCCGCCTCACCGCACCAACCAGTTAAGGAGCCCGCCGTGGCCGGCACCCTGAAGCACGTGACCGACGACTCTTTCGAGCAGGACGTACTCAAGAGCGACAAGCCCGTACTGGTGGACTTCTGGGCCGCCTGGTGCGGACCGTGCCGCCAGATCGCGCCGTCGCTCGAGGCGATCGCCGCCGAGTACGGCGACAAGATCGAGATCGTCAAGCTCAACATCGACGAGAACCCGGGAACGGCCGCCAAGTACGGCGTCATGTCCATCCCGACCCTGAACGTCTACCAGGGTGGCGAGGTCGCCAAGACCATCGTGGGTGCGAAGCCGAAGGCCGCGATCGTGCGAGACCTCGAAGACTTCATCGCCGACTGATTCGGCAAACCGTCGCTTGCGAGTGACGATGTTTCACGTGAAACACAGATGGGCCAACCCTCATGGGTTGGCCCATCCGCATGTAGGCGCAGAGCAATCGAGTGGGCGGCTCCTCTATAGGGCAGCACGCGGATTCACAGCGGACGCAGCGCTGGTTCCTTCTGTACGGCTCCCAGCAGCCGGTCGAGCGCCATCTCCACGTCTTCCTTCCAGGAGAGCGTTGTCCGCAGCTCCAGGCGCAGTCGTGGGTACGTCGGGTGCGGCCGGACGGTCTTGAATCCCACCGCCAGCAGATGGTCGGCGGGCAGAACGCAGGCCGGCTCCTTCCACCTGGCGTCACCGAAGGCCTCGATGGCCTTGAAGCCCCGCCGCAGTAGATCCTTGGCCACCGTCTGGACCATCACGCGCCCGAGCCCCTGCCCCTGGAAGCCCGGCATGATGAACGCTGTCATCAACTGGACCGCGTCGGGTGAGACCGGGCTCGTGGAGAAGGCCGTCGAACGTGGCACGTAAGCAGGCGGTGCGTACAGCACGAAGCCCACTGGTACGTCGTCCACGTAGACGACCCGGCCGCAGGATCCCCACTCCAGCAGAACGGCGGAGATCCACGCTTCCTTCTCGAGGTCGGGCGTGCCTGCCTTTACCGCGGCCTGGCCCCTGACTGGGTCCAACTCCCAGAAGACACACGCACGACAGCGCTGGGGAAGGTCCTGAAGGTTGTCCAGCGTGAGCGGTACGAGCCGACGCCCCATGAAGGCAGTTCCTCGCTTCCTTCGCCCGCGGCGTCGCGAGCGGCTGTCAGAGCGCTCCGTTCCCTGAGCAGGCTGCCGACGAACCCGCCGACCGCCCCGAGCCCCAAGCCCGCGCTCACCAGCCCTGTGCGGCTCACCGTTCGCATGGCCCCGCCTCCCCACAGAAGGTGCTGCCAGGTGAATGCGCCATATCCGAACGCATCGTATCCACGATGCGATTCCATCGATACCGTCCGAAAGCAAAGAGCGGGCCGTGTCCCGGTGTGCACCGGAATTCGGCCCGCTCTACTGGTCTGCGGTCGGATTCGACCGGCCGACCGACGCTCAGGACTCCGTCTCTTCGGACTCGTCGTCCAGGAGACTGTTCTGCAGAACCGGTCCTTCACCTGGCGCGAGCGAGCCGAGAATCCGTTCTAGGTCTTCCATCGAGGCGAACTCGACGGTGATCTTTCCCTTCTTCTGGCCGAGGTCGACCTTCACCCGGGTCTCGAAGCGATCCGAGAGACGCGTCGCAAGGTCGCTCAACGCCGGGGAGAGCAGAGCGCCGGCCCGCGGACCCTTGGAACGCGGAGCCGACTGCGGCCGCGAACCCATGAGGGTGACGATCTCCTCGACGGCCCGCACCGAGAGTCCCTCGGCCACGATCCGGTGAGCCAGCCGGTCCTGCTCCTCCGAGTCAGCGACGGAGAGCAGCGCCCGCGCGTGCCCGGCGGAGAGCACGCCTGCGGCGACTCGACGCTGAACCGACGGCGAGAGCTTCAGCAGACGCAGGGTGTTGGAGACCTGAGGGCGCGATCGGCCGATCCGGTCCGCCAGCTGATCATGCGTGCAGTTGAAGTCCTGGAGCAGCTGATCGTAGGCGGCAGCTTCTTCCAGAGGGTTCAGCTGGGCACGGTGAAGGTTCTCCAGCAGGGCGTCCAGGAGGAGCTTCTCGTCGTCAGTGGCCCGCACGATCGCCGGAATGGCCTCGAGCCCCGCTTCACGGCACGCCCGCCAGCGCCGCTCGCCCATGATGAGCTCGTAGCGCCCCGCACCGGTCTGCCGTACGACGACCGGCTGGAGGAGCCCGACCTCCTTGATGGAGGTGACGAGTTCAGCGAGAGCGTCCTCGTCGAACACCTCTCGCGGCTGGCGCGGGTTCGGCGTGATGGAGTCGAGAGGCAGCTCGGCGAAGTGCGCCCCCACGGGTGCCGCGGGAGCCTCTCCGAACACGCTCGGCTGGTCCGATTCAGGTGAAACGTGGGGCGGCGGGAGTGTGGCCACCTTGGCCGCCGCCACCCCACGCTCCGCGGTCAGTACGGGTACGGCTCCCGGTGACGTGGATGCCCCACCCATCGCCGGTGGTGCTGCCTTCTCCCCTGTCGGTGCAGCGGGGATCAGTGCGCCGAGACCACGACCCAACCCCCTCCGTCGCTCGCTCACTGGATCCCCTCCACCATGCTCTGTTCGTTGTGTGCGCCCATGTGGGCATGCTGCGCGTCGTAGGCCACGCCGGCTCCGCGCAACGCGATCTCCCGCGCCGCCTCAAGATAGGACAGGGCGCCACTCGACCCCGGGTCGTAGGTCAGCACCGTCTGTCCGTAGCTGGGGGCTTCCGAGATACGGACCGAGCGCGGAATGCTCGTCCGCAGTACCTCTTCACCGAAGTGACTGCGCACCTCGTCGGCGACCTGTGACGCGAGACGCGTCCTGCCGTCGTACATGGTGAGCAGGATCGTCGACACGTGCAGGTCGGGGTTGAGGTGCCCCCGCACGAGGTCGACGTTACGCAGTAGCTGGCCCAGGCCCTCCAGGGCGTAGTACTCGCACTGGATCGGAATGAGGACTTCGGCACCCGCGACGAGTGCGTTCACGGTCAGCAGTCCCAGCGAGGGAGGGCAGTCGATCAGGATGTAGTCCAGCGGCTGCTCGTACGCCTGAATCGCCCGTTCCAGCCGACTCTCGCGGGCGACCAGGGAGACCAGCTCGATCTCCGCACCGGCGAGATCGATCGTGGCCGGCGCACAGAAGAGTCCCTCGACATCGGGAACCGGCTGAACGACCTCGGAGAGCGGCTTGCTGTCGATCAGCACGTCGTAGATGGAAGGGACTTCGGCGTGGTGATCGATGCCCAGCGCTGTGGAGGCGTTCCCCTGAGGGTCCAGGTCGACCACCAAAACACGACCACCGTGCAGCGCGAGAGAGGCAGCAAGGTTGACCGTGGTCGTGGTCTTACCGACCCCGCCCTTCTGGTTGGCGACCACCATGACGCGGGTCTGCTCAGGCCGTGGCAGGCCCTCGCCGGCTCGGCCTAGAGCCTCTACCGCCAGCTGGGCAGCACGACCGATGGGAGTGTCGTCCATCGGGGGCGGTGTTTCACGTGAAACATCCTCCCCCATCGATTCGGTTCGGGGACCGGGGACCGGATCGGTCATCGGTCCCGCGATGTTGGCGTTGGACCGCAAGGATTCACTCTCCTCGACTTCAGGCTCGCAATGAACAGAGCCTCCCATGTCTTCGGGGTCGTGAACCAGCGAGGCCCGTGCTTCTGTGGAGAAATCCACCTCTGTGGACAACTCCGTGCCCTCTCCGGGGGACGTGCTGTCGCGAGGAGAGGGTCTTTTTCCGAAGGATCCCAGGGATCCCAGAGGGTTACGGTCGCGGGGTTCGGCCGCGGCGCGTCCGCGGCCGATGATGCCATGCAGCAGTGAGCGACGTTTCACGTGAAACACGATGCACAGCCCGCGAAGCCGTCACGGCGCGACACTCCGGCATGCATAGTTTTGGCAGCTTGTGTGGAGTACGTCTCGTCGTCAGGACGGATCAGTGAACGGCTTCCCCGCTCGACAGCACGCGCCGAGAACCCTCCGCTTCCGCCGGCCCGCCGTCAGCGACGCTTCCTGGTCCGTCCGGTACGCGCCGCCTTAGCCCGCTTGGCCGCGAAGCGGACGCCACCGGGACTCTCACCGACCTCCACCCGCACCACGGTGGCCAGCGGTTCCACGATGCCCTCGCCGACGTGCAGCACAGAGGTGTCCACGGCACCGAGCTTGCTCAGAGCGGCTCCGGCAGCCTTGACCTCTTCCTCCGCGGTGTCGCCCTTGAGGAGGAGCATCTCTCCGTACGGACGCAACAGCGGGACGCCCCAGGCCGCGAGGCGGTCCAGCGGAGCCACGGCCCGAGCGGTCACCACGTGAACAGGCGGCAGCTTGCCGAGGACCTCCTCGGCTCGCCCACGCACGACGGTGACATGGTCGAGCCCGAGAAGCTCGACAACCTCGGTGAGGAAGTTCGTGCGCCTCAGGAGTGGTTCAAGCAGCGTGATCTTGAGGTCCGGGCGGACGAGAGCCAGGGGGATGCCGGGCAGCCCGGCACCGGACCCCACATCGCACACGGTCACGCTCTCGGGGACCACCTCGGAGAGCACGGCACAGTTCATCAGGTGCCGCTCCCACAGACGGGGCACTTCACGGGGTCCGATCAGACCGCGCTGGACTCCCGCGTCGGCCAGCAGCTCCGCGTAACGAACCGCGTCCGCGAAGCGATCGCCGAATACCACCCGGGCCTGCTCGGGCGCAGGGGGGAGCTCCGCTGCCTCCGTCACGGGGAACCGTCCTTCCGTACCGCTTGAGCGCACTGCGCGCTGACTTCCAGGACTATCAGGAACTATCGGGGACTATCAGGCTGACAAAGTTCGGCCCCGCCTGCGAACACAGACGGGGCCGGAAGTACGACGTGCTTGATCAGGCGGGCAGTACGACGACGAAGCGCTGCGGCTCCTCGCCCTCCGACTCGCTGCGCAGGCCGGCGGCCTTGACGGCGTCGTGCACCACCTTGCGCTCGAAGGGGGTCATCGCCTGCATCTTCACCGGCTCGCCGGAGCTCCTGACCTCGGCCGCGGCCTTCGCGCCCAGCTCGGAGAGCTCCTCGCGCTTCTTCGCGCGATAGCCCGCGATGTCCAGCATGAGCCGGCTGCGGTCACCGGTCTCCCGGTGCACGGCCAGGCGCGTGAGCTCCTGGAGCGCCTCCAGCACCTCGCCGTCTCGGCCGACCAGCTTCTGCAGGTCACGGCTGTGGGAATCACTGATGATCGAGACAGCCGCACGATCGGCCTCGACATCCATGTCGATGTCGCCGTCGAGGTCGGCGATGTCCAGCAGACCCTCGAGGTAGTCGGCCGCGATCTCGCCCTCCTGCTCCAGGCGGGTCAGGGTGTCGCCACCCTCAGGGGCAGCGGAGGTGGTGCCTTCCGTCACGGGATGGACTCCTTCTACTTCTTGGACGGGGACTTGGGCCGCTGCGGACCCTTGCGCTGTCCTGACTGGGCCTTGCTGCGGGTACCGCCGGACGCGGACTTGCCGCCCGCCGGCTTGGGACCGGGCTTGGCGTCCTGCGGCTCGTCGGACTTGGTGAGGGAGGTCTTCGGTGCGGCCTCGCCCGCCGGCTTGGCACCGCCCTGCGCCGTACCCGACTGTCGCTGGGACTTGCTCTGGCGCTTGGGCTGCTGGCGCTTGGGAACCGCGCCCGTGCCCGGCGTGCCGTCCTCGGTCTCGACCACGGTCGAGGCCTCGCTCTTCACCACGGTGCCGTCGGCCTGCGCCGCCAGGCCCGCCTTGCTCAGACCGTTGATGAACTTGCGCTCGAAGTCGTTGCGGTCGCGGCCCTTGGCGACGATGGCCTTGACGATGGCCTTCTCGCCCCGGCCGCGCGTCTTGCCGTGCTGCGTGACGCGCTTGTGCAGCCGGTCCAGGTAGGAGGCCTGAGCCTTGGAGCCCGGTGTCGGGTTGTTGTGGATGACGTACATCTGCTGGCCCATGGTCCACACGTTGGTGGTCAGCCAGTAGACAAGGACACCGACGGGAAAGTTGATGCCGAAGACGGCGAACATGATCGGGAAGACGTACATCAGCATCTTCTGCTGCTGCATGAACGGCGTCTTCACCGTCGTGTCGACGTTCTTCGTCATCAGCTGACGCTGCGTGTAGAACTGCGAGAACGACATCAGGACGATCATGATCGCCGTGACGACGCGCACGTCCGTGATCGAGGAGCCCAGAGCCTGGACCTTGGCGTCACTGTCCGTGAACTTCGCGGCCAGCGGAGCACCGAAGATGTGCGCCTTCTGCGCGCTCTCCAGCAGCCGGTCGTTGATCACGCCGATGGTGTCGTTCGACGCGATGCTGTTGAGCACGTGGTACAGGGCGAAGAAGAACGGGGACTGCGCCAGGATGGGAAGGCACGAGGAGAGCGGGTTGGTGCCCGTCTCCTTGTACAGCTTCATCATCTCTTCGGACTGGCGCTGCTTGTCGTTCTTGTAGCGCTCCTGGATCTTCTTCATCTCGGGCTGCAGCGTCTGCATCGCCCGGGTGGCCTTGATCTGCTTCACGAAGAGCGGGATCAGGCAGATACGGATCAGGATCACCAGGGACACGATGGACAAGCCCCAGGCCCAGCCCGTGTCGGGGCCGAAGATGGCGCCGTACACCGAGTGGAACTGGACGATGACCCAGGAAACGGGTGTCGTGATGAAGCTGAAAATACTGGCAATCGTGTCCACTAATCAGGCTCCTTGAGCATGGGACGGGGTCTCGGCGGCCGGGCTCGAGGGATGGTTGGACATACCGTGCCCCTCGGTGGCCGGTTCGGCGGCGGAGTTCCCGCCCTTGCGTGCACGCCAGGCGTTACGCAGCATTTCGTGCCACCGCGGACGCTTGCGCGGCGGGACATGGTCCACACCGCCCAGCGACCACGGATTGCACCGCAGGATGCGCCAGGCGGTGAGTGCCGTTCCCTTGATCGCACCGTGACGGTCGATGGCCTGGTACCCGTAGCGGGAACACGACGGGTAGTACTTGCACACCGGCCCGAGCAACGGGCTGATGGTCCACTGGTACAGCTTGATGAGAGCCAGCAGCGGGTACTTCATCGCGCGCCCCCTCCCAGTAGCCGCTCCAGGGCGGCGTCCAGGTCTCGGGCCAGCTGTGCATGGTCGGCGTCACCCGCACCGGGCAGCGCTCGTACGACTACCAGGCTACCGGGGGTCAGCAGAGCCACTCGGTCACGCATCAGATGGCGAAGGCGACGCTTCACCTTGTTGCGTACGACGGATCCGCCGACGGCCTTGCTGACAACGAAACCCGCACGCGTCGGGGGAGCGCTCTCCCCAGGCGCGTGCGGGTCCGTTGCACCGCTACGTAGATGGACGACGAGAAGCGGGCGTCCGGCCCGGCGTCCTCGGCGTACCGCGGTCGCGAAGTCCTCGCGCCGCCTCAGCCGATGCTCGGTAGGCAGCACGTCATGACCTGTAAATGATCAGGCGGACAGGCTGGCGCGACCCTTGCCACGACGGTTCGCGAGAATCGCTCGACCGGCACGGGTGCGCATCCGCAGGCGGAAGCCGTGGGTCTTGGCACGACGACGGTTGTTCGGCTGGAAGGTGCGCTTGCTCACTCGGGGGCTCCAGAAGAAATCGGTAGTTGCGGGGTGCCGTCCTGGCTGTCACCGTGCGCCCACGAGTAGCTCGTAATTACGCCCGAGTGCACCGCTTCCCGATCACTCGTCGTGATCTGTGCCCATCGGAGGCAGGCGGCAGCAGCCATCGACAACTCGACCTGGTCACGGTACGCGCGGCTACGCCATCCGGTCAAACCAGCGCTGTCCGGGAGACACTATCCACAGGCTGGGGACAACAACTTGAACCGCATGGGTCGCCCTGACTACCGTGGCCGGACTCCGGTTCGCTCCCTTCTCCCCGCTCCATCTCGTTCGTTCCGGCCGCTCCAGCGGCCTCGCCCACCCGCCCACCGAGTTCCAAACCCGATCCGTCCCAGGAATCACACGTTCGTGGGACCCGCGAGAGAGCGTGCCCTGTGGCTGACGTACCTGCCGATCTTGCCGCAGTGTGGCCACGCGTATTGGAGCAACTTCTCGGTGAGGACCGCGGACAGGGTGTGGAGGCCAGGGACGAGCACTGGATCAAGCGCTGTCAGCCGCTGGCACTCGTGGCGGACACCGCACTGCTCGCCGTCCCGAACGAGTTTGCGAAGGGCGTCCTCGAAGGGCGCCTGGCGCCGGTCGTCAGTGAGACGCTGAGCCGCGAGTGCGGCCGCCCGATCCGTATCGCGATCACCGTCGACGACTCCGTGGGGGAACCCTCCGCTCCCTCGGCGCCGCCCGCGCAGCAGTCCCCGTCGCGTTATGAGGAGCCCGAGCGCCCGTCCGCGCAGAACCGAGACGATTACCGGGGATATGGCCGGCACCGGGCGGACGACCGCAGGGACGACCGCTCCCAGGGCCGCCCCGACCAGCAGCAGCCCCACGGGGACCAGCTCCCGACGGCCCGCCCCGCGTACCCCGACTACCAGCGCCCCGATCCCGGCGGCTGGCCGAGGCCCTCGCAGGACGACTACGGGTGGCAGCAGCAGCGGCTCGGTTTCCCGGACCGTGACCCCTACGCCTCCCCCGCACGGGACTACCGGCAGCAGCAGTCGGACCGGTCCCCGTACGAGCAGCGGTCCGACTACGAACAGCAGCGGCCGGACTACGACCAGCCGCGCTCCGACTACGACCAGCGCTCGGACCGCCGCGAGCGCCCGCAGCCGCCGTCCCCGTCCGGCATGGGGCACGTCCACCGCGGCGGTCCCGTCGGCTCGGCGCTGCCCGCCTCCAGCGGCGCCCCGGGCCCGCTGGCCGCACAGCCGGCTCCGGCGACGGGCCCCGGCGAGCCCACGGCGCGCCTGAACCCGAAGTACCTCTTCGACACCTTCGTCATCGGCGCCTCGAACCGTTTCGCGCACGCGGCCGCGGTCGCCGTCGCCGAGGCGCCCGCGAAGGCGTACAACCCTCTCTTCATCTACGGGGAGTCCGGCCTCGGCAAGACGCACCTGCTGCACGCGATCGGGCACTACGCCCGCAGCCTCTACCCGGGCACGCGGGTGCGGTACGTGAGCTCGGAGGAGTTCACCAACGAGTTCATCAACTCCATCCGCGACGGCAAGGGCGACAGCTTCCGCAAGCGGTACCGCGAGATGGACATCCTGCTCGTGGACGACATCCAGTTCCTGGCGGACAAGGAGTCGACGCAGGAGGAGTTCTTCCACACCTTCAACACGCTCCACAACGCGAACAAGCAGATCGTGCTCTCCAGCGACCGGCCGCCGAAGCAGCTGGTGACGCTGGAGGACCGGCTGCGGAACCGTTTCGAGTGGGGTCTGATCACCGATGTCCAGCCGCCCGAGCTGGAGACGCGTATCGCGATCCTCCGTAAGAAGGCGGTGCAGGAGCAGCTGAACGCCCCGCCGGAGGTGCTGGAGTTCATCGCGTCCCGCATCTCGCGCAACATCCGCGAGCTGGAGGGCGCGCTGATCCGGGTGACGGCGTTCGCGTCGCTCAACCGGCAGCCCGTGGATCTCGGTCTGACCGAGATCGTCCTCAAGGACCTGATCCCCGGCGGCGAGGACTCGTCCCCCGAGATCACCGCGCCGGCCATCATGGCGGCCACCGCCGACTACTTCGGCCTCACGGTGGACGACCTGTGTGGCTCCTCCCGCAGCCGGGTCCTCGTCACGGCACGCCAGATCGCCATGTACCTCTGCCGCGAGCTCACGGACCTCTCCCTGCCGAAGATCGGCGCGCAGTTCGGCGGCCGCGACCACACGACCGTCATGCACGCGGACCGCAAGATCCGCGCGCTGATGGCCGAGCGCCGCTCGATCTACAACCAGGTCACCGAACTCACGAACCGCATCAAGAACGGCTGACACCCACGGCGGTACGTCGCCGAAGGCGCCCCGGGACTCGTTCCCGAGGGCGCCTTTCGCTTTGCCGGGCGAGCGTCCCTGGTGCGTCGCCGACCGCTCCGGCACACACGGCCGAGGGCGCCCTCGGCCGCTCTCAGAGCCCTCCTGCGCCCCACGAGGACCTGCGTCTGAGGGCCCCGGCACCCCTCCCAGGCGCTCCGCAAGCCCTCCCGAGCCGTGTCCGGAGCCGCTTCGGGGTTACCTGAACGCCACCAGCTGTTCGAATAGAGGGCTGGTTACGGCCGCCCTCCACAGATTCGTGGACTTTCTCGCGTCCACATCCTGGGGACCGCGAAGTTGTCCAGATCGTGTCCACAGGGTGCACTGCTGAAAGAACATCAGCCCAGCTCAGGTGCCTGTGGATTGGTGGACGAAGGATCTCCACAGACTGTGGACGACGAGAAGATCCACAGGCTGTGCAGAAAGTTGTCCACCGGCGGCCCACAGGCTGGGGCCGGTTGTCCCCAGCGATCCCCAGCTTCTCCACACCGCTGTCCACTGTTCGGCAACGCGACGCGCCTTCTCACCGTGTCGAGTGAAAGGCGTCACACGAAGGTGCCGGGTTGGGCTGTGGGGAACGTGGGTAAAGCTGGGGACGGCGCTGGGGAGAACTACCCCCTGCCTGTGCATCGGGTGTGCAGAACTTTCCCCCGTCCACAGAAGACGCCTGTTATCCACCGCCTCCGCCCACAGGGCCAGTGGACAAAAAACAGACCCTGACCTGCGAATACGGGGTTATCCACGGTATCCACAGCCCCTACTACTACTGACAACTAGAGAGAGCCTGGCAATCGTTTCGAAGACGGGGCTGTGCACAACTCGCGCTCGGCACCTCGGGTGCCGCCCGGAACGACTTGACCCCGAGGGGCGCCGACTGTCAGTGCGGTGCGTCAGACTGGTCCCCGGCGTCCTGCCCATCAGTGGGCTGAGCGACACCGAGTCAGAAGACGAAGGCGAAGCAGGGCGAGAGCGCCGGCAACAGACGGAGGCGGCAACGGTGAAGATCCGGGTGGAACGCGACGTACTCGCGGAGGCAGTGGCCTGGGCGGCACGCAGCCTCCCGGCCCGTCCGCCGGCGCCTGTGCTCGCCGGCCTCCTTCTGAAGGCCGAGGAGGGCGCGCTGAGCCTCTCCAGCTTCGACTACGAGGTCTCGGCCCGGGTCTCCGTGGATGCCGAGATCGACGAGGAAGGCACGGTGCTCGTCTCCGGCCGCCTGCTCGCCGACATCTGCCGCGCGCTCCCCAACCGGCCGGTGGAGATTTCCACAGACGGTGTACGGGCGACCGTGGTCTGCGGTTCCTCGCGGTTCACACTCCACACCCTGCCTGTGGAGGAATACCCGGCGCTGCCGCAGATGCCGTCCGCGACCGGCACCGTCCCCGGTGAGGTGTTCGCCTCCGCAGCCGCCCAGGTCGCCATCGCCGCCGGCCGCGACGACACGCTGCCCGTCCTCACCGGCGTGCGCATCGAGATCGAGGGCGACACGGTCACGCTGGCGTCCACCGACCGCTACCGCTTCGCGGTCCGTGAGTTCCTGTGGAAGCCGGAGAACCCGGAGGCGTCCGCGGTCGCCCTGGTGCCCGCCAAGACGCTCCTGGACACCGCCAAGGCCCTCACGAGCGGCGACAGCGTCATCCTGGCGCTGTCCGGCTCCGGAGCGGGCGAGGGCCTGATCGGCTTCGAGGGCGCGGGCAGGCGGACGACCACGCGTCTGCTGGAGGGCGACCTCCCGAAGTACCGCTCGCTGTTCCCGACGGAGTTCAACTCGATCGCCGTCATCGAGACCGCCCCCTTCGTGGAGGCCGTCAAGCGTGTGGCCCTGGTCGCCGAGCGGAACACCCCGGTGCGGCTGAGCTTCGAGCAGGGCGTGCTCATCCTGGAGGCGGGCTCCAGCGACGACGCACAGGCTGTGGAGAGGGTCGACGCGCAGCTGGAGGGCGATGACGTCTCGATCGCCTTCAACCCGACGTTCCTGCTCGACGGACTGAGCGCCATCGACTCCCCGGTCGCCCAGCTCTCCTTCACGACGTCCACCAAGCCGGCGCTCCTCAGTGGCAAGCCCGCCCTGGACGCCGAGGCGGACGAGGCCTACAAGTACCTGATCATGCCGGTGCGGCTCAGCGGCTGACGGAAGAGCCGCAGGTGAGGGCGTACGTCTGAGCGGCTATGCCCACAGGTGTGCAGGAGCGTCCGGGTTTAGGCTCGGACGCAGGTACGAAAGTGCCCTCCTGCCACATCGCTAGTGAAGGAACAACCTGATGGAGCTCGGTCTCATCGGCCTCGGCAAGATGGGCGGCAACATGCGCGAGCGCATTCGCCGCGCAGGTCACACCGTCATCGGATACGACCGCAACCCGGACCTCGCCGATGTCCACAGCCTCGAGGAGCTTGTGGGCAAGCTCAAGGGGCCGCGGGTGGTGTGGGTGATGGTTCCGGCGGGTGCCGCGACCCAGTCCACCATCGATGAGCTGGCCGAGCTCCTTCAGCCCGGTGACGTGGTCGTGGACGGCGGGAACTCCCGCTGGACGGACGACGAGAAGCACGCCGGGGAACTGGCGGCGAAGGGCATCGGCTTCGTGGACGCGGGCGTCTCGGGCGGTGTGTGGGGCCTGGAGAACGGCTACGCCCTGATGGTCGGCGGCGACGCCGAACACATCGCCCGCGTCCAGCCCGTCTTCGACGCCCTCAAGCCGGAGGGCGAGGCGGGCTTCGTCCACGCGGGCAAGGTGGGCGCCGGCCACTTCTCCAAGATGGTCCACAACGGCATCGAGTACGCGATGATGCAGGCCTACGCCGAGGGCTGGGAGCTCCTGCAGGCCGTCGACTCCGTCACCGACGTGCGCGAGGTCTTCCGTTCCTGGCAGGAGGGCACCGTCATCCGTTCCTGGCTGCTCGACCTCGCGGTCAACGCCCTGGACGAGGACGAGCACCTGGAGAAGCTGCGCGGGTACGCGCAGGACTCCGGCGAAGGCCGCTGGACGGTCGAGGCGGCCATCGACAACGCCGTGCCGCTGCCCGCGATCACCGCCTCGCTCTTCGCACGGTTCGCGTCCCGCCAGGACGACTCACCACAGATGAAGATGGTCGCGGCCCTGCGCAACCAGTTCGGCGGCCACGC
>NZ_JAHRIB010000015.1 GCF_019090165.1 Streptomyces sp. BV286 | reverse complement strand
CCCTGGCTGAGGTGTGGCGTTCGGTGGGTGTGGAGCCGGATGCGGTGGTGGGGCATTCGCAGGGTGAGATTGCGGCTGCGGTGGTGGGTGGGTGGCTGTCCCTGCAGGATGGCGCCCGGGTGGTGGCGTTGCGGTCGAGGGCGATCGGTGAAGTCCTGGCGGGCGGTGGGGGGATGCTCGCGGTTCAGGCCCCGGCCGACGACGTCGCCTTGTGGTTGGAAGACGTACAAGGTGTGGGGATCGCGGCGGTGAACGGTCCCCGTTCGGTGGTCCTTTCCGGTACGCGTGAGGGTTTGGAAGCGTGTGTGGAGGTGTGGTCGGCGCGGGGTGTGTGGGTGAAGTGGGTGCCGGTGGATTACGCGTCGCATTCGGAGCAGGTGGAACAGGTCCGTGAGCGGATTCTGGCCGACCTTGCGGAGATCACTCCGCTGTCGGGTGGGGTGCCGATGCTGTCGACGATGACCGGCGAGTGGGTCGCAGACGCAGACGGCGGCCTGGGGGCCGGCTACTGGGTGGACAACCTGCGTCGCCCGGTGCGGTTCGCCGACGCCACCCGTCGCCTTGCTGAGGAAGGCTTCGGTGCGTTCGTTGAGGTGAGTGCGCATCCGGTGCTGGTGATGGGCATTGAGGAGACGGTGGAGGCGACGGGCGTGGAGTCCGGCGGCGACACCGGGAACGGTGCTGTCGTCGCGGTGGGGACGTTGCGTCGTGGTGAGGGTGGCTGGGATCAGTTCCTGCGCTCGCTTGCGGGCCTGTTCGTGCGTGGTGCCGCAGACCCGGACTGGAAGATCCTCCTGGGCGGTCCCCACCCCCGGGTGGAGCTGCCCACCTACGCCTTCCAGCGGGAGCGGTTGTGGCTGGATGCGACGGCGGTGTCGGGTGATGTTGCGGGGCTGGGTCAGG
>NZ_JAHRIB010000149.1 GCF_019090165.1 Streptomyces sp. BV286 | reverse complement strand
GGCGGCCTCCGAGCGCCAGGCCCCCGCGCCCGCCGCCCGGCCCGCGACCGGCCAGCCCGCGCGCTCCGGCGGCTCCTCCAACCGGGTGCGTGCCCGGCTCGCCCGTCTCGGCGTGCAGCGGTCCAATCCGTACAACCCGGTGCTGGAGCCGCTGCTGCGGATAGTGCGCAGCAACGACCCGAAGATCGAGACGTCCACACTCCGCCAGGTCGAGCGCGCCTACCAGGTGGCCGAGCGCTGGCACCGCGGCCAGAAGCGCAAGAGCGGCGACCCGTACATCACGCATCCCCTCGCCGTGACGACGATCCTCGCCGAGCTGGGCATGGACCCGGCGACGCTGATGGCGGGGCTCCTGCACGACACGGTCGAGGACACGGAGTACGGCCTCGACACCCTGCGCAAGGACTTCGGCGACCAGGTCGCGCTGCTCGTCGACGGCGTCACCAAGCTCGACAAGGTCAAGTTCGGCGAGGCCGCGCAGGCCGAGACCGTCCGCAAGATGGTCGTCGCCATGGCCAAGGACCCGCGCGTCCTGGTCATCAAGCTCGCCGACCGCCTGCACAACATGCGCACCATGCGGTATCTCAAGCGCGAGAAGCAGGAGAAGAAGGCGCGCGAGACCCTGGAGATCTACGCGCCGCTCGCCCACCGCCTGGGCATGAACACCATCAAGTGGGAGCTGGAGGACCTCGCCTTCGCGATCCTCTACCCCAAGATGTACGACGAGATCGTCCGGCTGGTGGCCGAGCGGGCACCCAAGCGTGACGAGTACCTGGCCATAGTGACCGACGAGGTCCAGTCCGACCTGCGCGCGGCCCGTATCAAGGCGACCGTCACCGGCCGCCCGAAGCACTACTACAGCGTCTACCAGAAGATGATCGTCCGCGGCCGTGACTTCGCGGAGATCTACGACCTGGTGGGCATCCGCGTCCTCGTCGACACGGTCCGCGACTGCTACGCGGCACTGGGCACCGTCCACGCCCGCTGGAACCCGGTTCCGGGGCGGTTCAAGGACTACATCGCGATGCCCAAGTTCAACATGTACCAGTCGCTGCACACGACGGTCATCGGCCCCAACGGCAAGCCGGTCGAACTCCAGATCCGTACGTTCGACATGCACCGCCGCGCCGAGTACGGCATCGCCGCCCACTGGAAGTACAAGCAGGAGGCCGTCGCCGGCGCCTCCAAGGTGCGCTCCGACCAGCCGCGGACCACCGGCAAGGACGACCACCTCAACGACATGGCGTGGCTGCGCCAGCTCCTCGACTGGCAGAAGGAGACCGAGGACCCGGGCGAGTTCCTGGAGTCCCTGCGCTTCGACCTGTCGCGCAACGAGGTCTTCGTCTTCACGCCGAAGGGCGACGTGATAGCGCTGCCGGCCGGCGCCACGCCCGTGGACTTCTCCTACGCGGTGCACACGGAGGTGGGCCACCGCACGATAGGAGCACGCGTCAACGGACGCCTCGTACCGCTCGAGTCGACCCTCGACAACGGCGACCTGGTGGAGGTCTTCACCTCCAAGGCGGCCGGCGCCGGACCGTCCCGGGACTGGCTGGGCTTCGTCAAGTCGCCCCGCGCCCGCAACAAGATCCGCGCCTGGTTCTCCAAGGAGCGCCGCGACGAGGCGATCGAGCAGGGCAAGGACTCCATCGCGCGAGCCATGCGCAAGCAGAACCTGCCGATCCAGCGCATCCTCACCGGCGACTCGCTGGTCACGCTCGCACACGAGATGCGCTACCCCGACATCTCGTCCCTGTACGCGGCGATCGGCGAGGGCCACGTGGCCGCGCAGGGCGTCGTGCAGAAGCTCGTCCAGGCGCTCGGCGGTGAGGAGGCCGCCACCGAGGAGATCGACGAGAGCATTCCGCCCGCGCGCGGCCGCAAGCGCCGCTCCAACGCCGACCCGGGTGTCGTCGTCAAGGGCGTCGACGATGTGTGGGTCAAGCTGGCCCGCTGTTGTACGCCCGTCCCCGGAGACCCGATCATGGGCTTCGTCACGCGCGGCAGCGGGGTGTCGGTGCACCGCACCGACTGCGTCAACGTCGACTCGCTGTCCCGCGAGCCGGAGCGCATCCTCGAGGTCGAGTGGGCCCCCACCCAGTCGTCCGTCTTCCTGGTCGCCATCCAGGTCGAGGCCCTCGACCGTTCCCGGCTCCTGTCGGACGTCACGAGGATCCTGTCCGACCAGCACGTCAACATCCTGTCGGCGGCCGTCCAGACGTCCCGCGACCGGGTGGCCACCTCCCGCTTCACCTTCGAGATGGGCGACCCGAAGCACCTCGGACACGTCCTGAAGGCGGTCAGGGGAGTGGAGGGCGTCTACGACGTGTACCGGGTGACGTCGGCGCGCAGGCCCTCCGAGGCCTGACACAGCGGACAGCAACGGGAGAGGCCCCCGTACGGTGCGTACGGGGGCCTCTCCCATGGTGCCGGGCAGCGCCCCCGAAGGGGCGCGGAAAACTGCGCGACGAACCACACTCCACCCGCAGACGGCAACCGACCGTCCAGTGGGGCGTCACAGCGGGAAGCTACCCGCCGAACTCGTGCAGCCCTTTGAGCGCCTGCTCCAACAGCGCCTGCCGGCCATCGAGCTCCCGCTGAAGCTTGTCGGCCTTAGCGTTGTTCCCCGCGGAGCGAGCCGTCTCGATCTGCCCCTGGAGCTTGTCCACGGCAGCCTGCAACTGACCGGTCAGACCCTCCGCACGCGCGCGTGCCTCCGGGTTCGTCCGGCGCCACTCGGTCTCCTCGGAGTCCTGGAGAGCCCGCTCCACCGCGTGCATCCGGCCCTCGACCTTCGGGCGGGCGTCACGCGGTACGTGACCGATGGCCTCCCAGCGCTCGTTGATCGAACGGAAGGCGGCCCGGGCCGCCTTCAGATCCTGCACGGGGACGAGCTTCTCGGCCTCCTCGGCCAGCTCCTCCTTGAGCTTCAGGTTCTCCGTCTGCTCCGCGTCCCGCTCGGCGAAGACCGAGCTGCGAGCCGCGAAGAACACGTCCTGGGCGCCGCGGAAGCGGTTCCACAGGTCGTCCTCGTGCTCGCGCTGGGCACGGCCCGCGGCCTTCCAGTCCGCCATCAGCTCGCGGTAGCGGGCCGCCGTCGGGCCCCAGTCGCTCGATCCGGAGAGCGACTCGGCCTCCGCGACCAGCTTCTCCTTGGTCTTGCGGGCCTCCTCGCGCTGCGCGTCCAGGGACGCGAAGTGCGCCTTGCGGCGCTTGGAGAACGCCGAGCGCGCGTGCGAGAAGCGGTGCCACAGCTCGTCGTCGGACTTCCGGTCGAGCCGCGGCAGGCCCTTCCAGGTGTCCACCAGCGCGCGCAGCCGCTCACCGGCGGACCGCCACTGGTCGGACTGGGCGAGCTCCTCGGCCTCGGTGACCAGGGCCTCCTTGGAGTGCCTGGCCTCGTCGGACTGCTTCGCCCGCTGTGCCTTGCGCTCCTCACGGCGTGCGTCGACCGTCTCGACGAGCTTGTCCAACCGCTTGCGCAGCGCGTCCAGATCCCCGACCGCGTGGTGGGCGTCCACCTGCTCGCGGATGTGACCGATGGCGACCTGGGCGTCCTTCGACGACAGGTCGGTGGTCTTCACCCGCCGCTCGAGGAGGCCGATCTCCACGACCAGGCCCTCGTACTTGCGCTCGAAGTAGGCCAGTGCCTCGTCGGGAGTCCCGGCCTGCCAGGAACCGACGACCTGCTCGCCGTCGGCCGTACGCACGTACACGGTCCCCGTCTCGTCGACGCGGCCCCACGGGTCGCTGCTCACAGCGCCTCCTCCACATGATGCCTGCGTGGGGCTGCTTTGCCCCCGGGCATCGTCCACAGTTTCGTCACGGCCAACATAGGCGACCGGCGGGGCGGCTGTCCGCATCCCGCGCGACCGAAATTTCGCTGCTGGAGGTCAGGATTTCGTCACGGTCGCCTTGTCGATCACGACCGTCGCGTTGGGCGCTCCGTCGCCCTGGCCAGTGCTCTCGCCGGCCCCGGCGATTTTCTTCATCACCTTCATGCCTGATTCGGAAATAGTCCCGAACGGTGTGTAGTTGGCCGGCAACCGGCTGTCCTGGTACACGAGGAAGAACTGGCTGCCGCCGCTGTTGCGGCCTTCCTTCGTCTGCGCGTTGTACTGGTTGGCCATCGCCACCGTGCCCGCCGGATACACCTCGCCCTTGAGGCGCTTGTCCTTGAGGTTCTCGTCCGGAATCGTGTAGCCGGGGCCGCCCATGCCGGTGCCCTTCGGGTCACCGCACTGGAGGACGTAGATGCCGTTCGTGGTGAGCCGGTGGCACTTGGTGTGGTCCAGGTAGCCCTTGCCCACCAGGAAGTTGAATGAGTTCACCGTGTGCGGGGCCTTCGAGGCCGGCATGTCGATGTCTATCGCGCCGCAGGTCGTCTGCAGCTTCATCGTGTAGTCCGCCGACTTGTCGATGGTCATCGCCGGCTCCTTCTTGTAGCTCAGCGACTTCACCTTGCCCGCGGCGGCCTTGTCGCAGGGGTCCGGAGCCTTGCTGGGCGCGGAGGGGCTCGGGGTGGCCTCCGCGGCCGCGTCGGACTTGTTGTCGTCCTGCTTGAAGACCCCGGTCGCGTACGACACCACGCTGCCCACGACGACCACGCCGAGGACGGACGCGATCACCGCGTTACGAGCGTGCGCCTTGCGCCGAGCGGACGTGCGCCGCTGCTGCTGCCGCAAGAACTTCTCCCGGGCGAGCTGACGCCGCCGCTGTTCCTGGGTGACCACCGGGTTATCTCCTCATGCGTCTCGTACGTCAGGTGGGACGCGTGCGTCTTGTGAGCCGACCGCCTGCGTGTGCCCCGTACCGTATATGGGTTCGCTGTGGTTCCGGCAGCGCCGGTAGGCTCTGATCCACAGCGATGCCATTCCCCGTACGACATACCGAAGGACGAACGTGCTCATTGCCGGGTTCCCCGCCGGGGCCTGGGGCACCAACTGTTACTTGGTCGCCCCCGCCGCGGGTGAGGAGTGCGTGATCATCGACCCGGGCCACCAGGCCGCCCAGGGAGTCGAGGAAGCACTCCAGAAGCATCGGCTCAAGCCCGTCGCCGTCGTCCTCACCCACGGCCACCTCGACCATGTCGCCTCGGTCGTCCCGGTGTGCGGCGCGCATGACGTACCGGCGTGGATCCACCCCGAGGACCGGTACATGATGAGCGACCCGGAGCGGGCGCTCGGCCGCTCGATCGGGATGCCGCTGATGGGTGAGATCACGGTCGGCGAACCGGACGACGTGTTGGAGCTGACGGACGGCGCCGCGCTGAAGCTGGCCGGACTCGACTTCTCGGTCGCGCACGCGCCCGGCCATACGAAGGGGTCGGTGACGTTCCGGATGCCCGAGAACACGGAGATCCCGTCCGTGTTCTTCTCCGGGGATCTGCTCTTCGCCGGCTCCATCGGACGCACCGACCTGCCCGGCGGTGACATGGACGAGATGCTCGGCTCGCTGGCCCGTGTGTGCCTGCCGCTCGACGACTCGACCGTGGTGCTGTCCGGCCACGGCCCCCAGACGACCATCGGCCAGGAGCGCGCCACCAACCCGTACTTGCGGCAGGTGGCGGCGGCCGGCCCGGGAGCGGACCCTTCCTCCGCTCCTCGACGAGGAATGTGACGAGAGACTTCCGTTGAGTACCTTCAAGGCCCCCAAGGGCACGTACGACCTGATTCCGCCGGACAGCGCGAAGTACCTCGCGGTGCGTGAGGCGATCGCCGCCCCGCTGCGGAACTCGGGTTACGGATACATCGAGACGCCCGGTTTCGAGAGCGTCGAGCTGTTCGCGCGCGGCGTCGGTGAGTCCACCGACATCGTGACCAAGGAGATGTACGCCTTCGAGACCAAGGGCGGCGACAGGCTGGCGCTGCGCCCCGAGGGCACGGCGTCCGTGCTGCGGGCCGCCCTGGAGGCCAACCTCCACAAGGCGGGCAACCTCCCCGTCAAGCTCTGGTACTCGGGCTCGTACTACCGCTACGAGCGCCCCCAGAAGGGCCGGTACAGGCACTTCTCCCAGGTCGGCGCCGAGGCGATCGGTGCCGAGGACCCGGCCCTGGACGCCGAGTTGATCATCCTGGCCGACCAGGCGTACCGCTCACTCGGGCTGCGCACCTTCCGGATCCTCCTCAACTCGCTCGGCGACAAGGAGTGCCGTCCCGTCTACCGGGCCGCGCTCCAGGACTTCCTGCGGGGCCTGGACCTGGACGAGGAGACCCTGCGCCGCGCCGACATCAACCCCCTGCGGGTCCTCGACGACAAGCGGGACGACGTCCAGAAGCAGCTCGTGGGCGCCCCGCTCCTGCGGGACTACCTCTGCGACGCGTGCAAGGCGTACCACGAGGAGGTGCGCGAGCTGATCACGGCCGCGGGCGTCCCCTTCGAGGACGACGCGAGGCTGGTCCGAGGGCTGGACTACTACACCCGCACCACCTTCGAGTTCGTGCACGACGGTCTGGGATCGCAGTCCGCGGTGGGCGGTGGCGGACGGTACGACGGTCTGTCCGAGATGATCGGCGGCCCCGCTCTGCCGTCCGTCGGCTGGGCCCTGGGCGTCGACCGTACGGTTCTCGCGCTGGAGGCCGAGGGTGTGACGCTCGCGCTGCCCGCGTCCACCAGCGTGTTCGCGGTGCCGCTCGGGGACGAGGCGCGGCGCGTGCTGTTCGGTGTGGTGAGCGAGTTGCGCAGGAACGGGGTCGCGGCGGACTTCTCGTACGGCGCGAAGGGGCTCAAGGGCGCCATGAAGAACGCCAACCGCAGTGGCGCCCGCTACACGGTCGTCGCCGGTGAGCGTGACCTCGCCGAGGGCGTCGTGCAGCTGAAGGACATGGAGTCGGGCGAGCAGGTGGCGGTCGGCGTGAACGAGATCGTGGCCGAGCTGGAGTCCCGGCTGAGCTGAGACGGGGGCCGGGACCGGGGCCGGGGGCGTGGTTCGCCCGTCGCCCTTCCCCTTCTCCTTCCCGTTCGGGGACTCCGCCCCGAACGGGAAGCCTCACGTCTCGGGCGGACTGGAAGGCCGAGCCCGTCCGCGACCAGTAGCGCGCGAAATGCCGCACGGTCTCGCCCACCGTCAACCTCGCGGGTGCCGATTCCCCCTGCCGGACGATGCCGACGAGCGTCCCGCCGGAGCGGGCGTTCCGGGACGACCGCACGTACTTCCTTATGTCCATCGAACGGTGGACACACGCGCGTGTGCGGCACAATGACCCTGCCCGGATGGTCCTCTCGAGCTACGGAAACGGCGTGATGAGCAAGACGACAGTCAGGGAAGGCGCCTCCACCGACCAGGTGGCCGCCACAGCCCCACGCACCGTGGGCGGCGGTCGTGCCCTCGCCCTTCTGCTGGTGATCACGGGCGCGGCCGGACTGCTGGCCTCCTGGGTCATCACCATCGACAAGTTCAAGCTGCTGGAGGACCCGAACTTCACGCCGGGCTGCAGCCTGAACCCGGTCGTCTCCTGCGGCAACATCATGAAGAGCGACCAGGCCTCCGTCTTCGGGTTCCCCAACCCGATGATGGGCCTCGTCGCCTACGGCATCGTGATCGGTGTCGGCATGAGCCTGCTCGGCCGGGCCACCTTCCCGCGCTGGTACTGGCTGACCTTCAACGCGGGCACGCTGTTCGGCGTCGGCTTCGTGACCTGGCTCCAGTACCAGTCGCTGTACAACATCAACTCGCTGTGCCTGTGGTGCTGCCTGGCCTGGGCCGCGACGATCATCATGTTCTGGTCCGTGACCTCGCACAACGTCCAGAGCGGTCTCCTGCCCGCGCCCGCCTGGCTGAAGGGGTTCCTCGGCGAGTTCGCCTGGGTGCTGCCGGTCATGCACATCGGGATCATCGGCATGCTGGTCCTGACCCGCTGGTGGGACTTCTGGACCAGCTGACGGGACCGGCTCGTCCCTTGCGCGCCAAGGGCCGGGCCGCGCTGTCAGTGGCGTGACATAGGGTCGACGACGTGGAGCCCGACCTGTTTACCGCCGCAGCCGAAGAACGCCAGGAGAAGGACCCGTCCAGCAGCCCCCTGGCCGTACGGATGCGCCCGCGCGTCCTCGACGAAGTCGTGGGCCAGCAGCATCTGCTGAAGCCGGGCTCACCCCTGCGCAGACTGGTCGGCGACGGCGGAGGCCCGGCGGGCCAGTCCTCGGTCATCCTCTGGGGACCGCCGGGGACCGGCAAGACGACCCTGGCGTACGTGGTCTCCAAGGCCACCGACAAGCGCTTCGTGGAGCTCTCCGCGATCACCGCCGGCGTCAAGGAGGTCCGCGCGGTCATCGAGGGCGCCCGCCGCGCCGCCGGAGGCTTCGGCAAGGAGACCCTCCTCTTCCTCGACGAGATCCACCGCTTCAGCAAGGCCCAGCAGGACTCCCTGCTCCCGGCCGTCGAGAACCGCTGGGTGACGCTGATCGCCGCGACCACCGAGAACCCGTACTTCTCGGTGATCTCCCCGCTGCTGTCCCGCTCGCTGCTCCTGACCCTCGAACCGCTCACGGACGACGACCTGCGCGGACTGCTCCGCCGGGCCCTCGCCGACGAGCGCGGCCTCAAGGACGCCGTCACGCTCCCCGAGGACACCGAGGAGCACCTGCTGCGGATCGCCGGCGGTGACGCCCGCCGCGCGCTGACCGCGCTGGAGGCCGCGGCCGGGTCCGCGCTCGACAAGGGCGAGCCGGAGATCACCCTCCAGACCCTGGAGGAGACCGTCGACCGCGCCGCGGTGAAGTACGACCGCGACGGCGACCAGCACTACGACGTGGCCAGCGCCCTGATCAAGTCGATCCGTGGCTCGGACGTCGACGCCGCGCTGCACTACCTGGCCCGGATGATCGAGGCGGGCGAGGACCCCCGCTTCATCGCCCGCCGGCTGATGATCTCCGCCAGCGAGGACATCGGCCTCGCTGATCCGACCGCACTGCCCACGGCCGTCGCGGCCGCCCAGGCCGTCGCCATGATCGGCTTCCCCGAGGCCGCGCTCACCCTCAGCCACGCCACCATCGCCCTCGCCCTGGCCCCGAAGTCGAACGCGGCCACGACGGCGATCGGCGCAGCCATGGAGGACGTGCGCAAGGGCCACGCGGGCCCCGTACCGATGCATCTGCGCGACGGCCACTACAAGGGCGCGGCCAAGCTCGGCCACGCACAGGGGTACGTGTATCCGCACGACCTGCCCGAAGGCATCGCCGCCCAGCAGTACGCCCCCGAGGAGCTCAAGGACCGGGAGTACTACACCCCGACCCGGCACGGCGCCGAGGCGCGCTACGCGGACGCGGTGGAGTGGACGAGGAAGCACCTCGGTCGAGGACGGCCCTGACCACCCTGTAGACTCCTCGAAGCGCTGCGTCCCGTGTCCGTCTCTCGTCGCTGGAGAGCCGGACACCACCAGAACGGGACATCCAGCCGGAGCCCCCACCGCAAGGCGGGGAATCCAGGAGCGTCGCGCACCGTCGATGGTGTCGCGGGCAGCCCACCACCCTCCCGTATCCCGGGAAACGGTCGGTGGGCCACTCGCGTGCTGCACGTATGTGCCCAGACCAGGGAGCGGCTGCCCAGCAGGTCCGACCGACCGGACCCGCAGGGTTTCCCCGGCTGCGGATTGCGACCTCCCCTAACCCTGGTGAAGCCGTATTCACATCAGAAACACGAGGTGTTTGGTTCATGCCGAACCAGTCCCGCCCCAAGGTCAAGAAGTCGCGTGCCCTCGGCATCGCGCTGACCCCGAAGGCCGTCAAGTACTTCGAGGCCCGCCCCTACCCGCCGGGTGAGCACGGTCGTGGCCGCAAGCAGAACTCGGACTACAAGGTCCGTCTGCTGGAGAAGCAGCGTCTGCGCGCGCAGTACGACGTGTCCGAGCGCCAGCTCGTCCGCGCCTACGAGCGTGCCGCCAAGACGCAGGGCAAGACCGGTGAGGCCCTGGTCATCGAGCTGGAGCGTCGTCTCGACGCCCTGGTTCTGCGTTCGGGCATCGCCCGCACGATCTACCAGGCCCGCCAGATGGTCGTCCACGGCCACATCGAGGTCAACGGCGGCAAGGTCGACAAGCCGTCGTTCCGTGTCCGTCCCGACGACGTCGTGATGGTCCGCGAGCGCAGCCGCAGCAAGACGCTGTTCGAGGTCGCCCGTGCCGGTGGCTTCGCCCCCGACGGCGAGACCCCGCGCTACCTCCAGGTGAACCTCGGCGCCCTGGCCTTCCGCCTGGACCGCGAGCCGAACCGCAAGGAGATCCCGGTGATCTGCGACGAGCAGCTCGTCGTCGAGTACTACGCCCGCTGATCCAGCGGACGGCACCACCGGCTTCGCGCCTGCCTCAGCCCGTCGCTTGCCCGCCCATCACCGGCGGGGGAGCGGCGGGCTGTCGCGTGCGTGGACGCCGCCGCGTGGACGCGCCGCTCCTCAGCCCGCTGTCTCCCCGCGTTCCCGAGTGGGTGAGCCGGCGGGTTTGCGCAGGTCGGGGGGCATGACAGTGCCGCGAGGTGCGGGCAGCACGCCGAGCGGCCGCGGCCGGGTACGCCCCAGCGCCCGGCCCACCGCGGCCTCACGGCCGAGCCGCGCCCCCGCCCGCACGCACTCCTCGTACCGTTCGTCGCCCAGCCGTGCCCGGGCCGTCGCCTCGCACTGCTCGTGCGGGGCGTTGTAGTAGGCGGAGCCGAACAGCGGAAGACCCACCGACGGCCACATCCGGGACGCGGAACCCTGGAGCACCGCGGCCTCGAAGGCGTCGCCCTCCGCCACGGTGACCAGCGCGAGCAGTTCCACCGCCAGGACCGTGCCGAGCAGGTCGTGGAAGACGTGGCTGATGTCGAGGCACTCGGTCAACAGCAGCCGAGCCCGCGGCAGATCACCCTCGGTCCAGGCCGCGTACGCCAGCACGTACAGCGCGTAGGAGAGGGACCAGCGCTCCCCGTGGTCCACGCAGATCCGGCGCACCTCCTCGCACAGTCGCACCGCGCCCGGCAGATCTCCCTGAAAGGCCAGCGCCATCGCCAGCTCGACCTGCGCCATCAGGACGTTGCTGTTGAGCTCGCCGATCTCGTGATAGCGGTCGAGCGCGGAACGCAGCAGTGCCTGCGCGCGGGGCATGTCGTCGGTGACCAGGGCCAGACAGCCGGTGCGGTGCTCGGCGTAGGCCAGCGCGGTGGCGTTCCGGCCGCGTTCCGCCTTCTGACGGCACTCGTCGAGCGCGGCGGACGCGGGCCCCGCGTCGCCCTGCAGGATCGCCACATAGCCGAGCACCCACAGCGCCTTCAGCCGCGAGCGCTCGTGCTCCGTGGACAGGCCCACACTCCGCTCCAGCCAGTGCCGTCCCTCCGACAACCGGCCGCAGCCCACCCAGTAGAACCAGAGGGTCCCCGCGAGGTACTGGCCGAGATGCCCGCCGTCCGGCTCGCTCAGACAGTGCTCCAGGGCACAGCGCAGATTCGGCAGCTCCGCCTCCACCCGCGCGGCCACCTCGCGCTGCCGGGGCGAGAACCAGTCCAGCTCGCACCAGGTCGCGAGCCCCATGTACCAGTCCCGATGGCGACGCCGCAGCCGTACCCCGTCGTCCGTGGCCTCCAGCCAGTCCGCGCCGTACGCCCGGACCGTGTCCAGCATCCGGTAGCGCACGCCCGCCGGGGTGTCCTCGCGGGTGACCACCGACTGGGCGAGCAGCTCGCCGAGCACGTCGAGGATGTTGTCGGGATGCAGGCCGTCGCCCCCGCACACGTACTCGACGGCCTCCAGGTCGAACGGCCCGGCGAACACCGAAAGCCGCGACCACATCAGCCGCTCCTCGGGTGTGCACAGCTCATGGCTCCAGCCGATCGCCGTACGCAGGGTCTGATGGCGCGGCAGCGCGTCACGGCCGCCACCCGTCAGGAGCCGGAAGCGGTCGTCGAGCCGGGCCAGCAGCTGTGCGGGGGAGAGGGCGCGCAGCCGTCCCGCGGCCAGTTCGACGGCGAGCGGGAGGCCGTCGAGCCGCCGGCACAGGTCGAGCACGTCCGCGCGGTTGCCGTCGTCCAGCGCGAAGCCCGGAGTGCCGGCGGCGGCCCGGTCCGCGAACAGCTCCACCGCGTCCTCCTCCGTCAGCGGCGCCAGGGGGAGGACCCGCTCGCCCTCCAGCGCGAGCGGCCTGCGCCCCGCGGCGAGCACCCGCAGGCCCGCCGCGTGCCGCAGCAGCGCACCGATCAGGGACGCGCACGCGTCCACCAGATGCTCGAACCCGTCGATCACGAGCAGGAGTTCACGCTCCGCGAGGTGCTCGAGCAGCACCCGGCGCGGTGGCCGCGACGTGTGATCCGTCAGACCCAGCGACTCCAGGACCGCGTACTCGACGAGCTCCGGCTCGCGCAGCGCGGACAGCTCCACGCGCCACACGCCGTCGCGGGGCCGGACCCGGGCCGCCGCACGCGCCGCCAGCCGCGACTTGCCGACCCCGCCCACGCCCGTCACCGTCACCAGCCGGTTCGCATCGAGGGCCGCGTCCAGCAGGGTCAGTTCGGCCGAGCGGCCCACGAACGCGTTGAGCTCCAGAGGAAGACCGCCGGCCCGATGACCGTCCTCTCCCGCACCGGAACCCCGTGAACCCTCAGAATGCCGCATGGGCAACGGAGCGTACTCATCCGTAAGCACTCCGTACAATCGCTGCGCGCGACCGCGGCTTTGGCGGACGGTAATCCGGTACGGAGCCGCGGCCCCGGCGCGATAGGCTCGGGGGACGACTTTTCAATGGTGAGGCACGAATCCAGGGAGCGGGTGCGCAGTGTCCGGTGGTGAGGTGGCCGGGATCCTGGTGGCCGTCTTCTGGGCGATTCTGGTCTCCTTCCTCGCGGTGGCACTCGCGAGGCTGGCCCAGACGCTCAGGGCGACCACCAAGCTCGTCGCGGACGTGACCGAACAGACGGTCCCGCTCCTCGCGGACGCCTCCGCGGCCGTGCGCTCCGCGCAGACCCAGATCGACCGGGTCGACGCGATCGCATCGGACGTCCAGGAGGTCACGTCCAACGCGTCGGCGCTCTCCTCGACCGTCGCCTCGACGTTCGGCGGACCCCTGGTGAAGGTGGCGGCGTTCGGCTACGGCGTGCGCCGGGCCATGGGCGGCCGCGGCGACGACACGCCCACCAAGCCCGCGCGGCGCACCGTGATCGTGGGCCGCACCGTCCCGTCGGCGCGACGGGGAAAGCGGAAGAAGGACTGACGCAGCGATGTTCCGCCGTACGTTCTGGTTCACCGCGGGCGCAGCAGCCGGCGTGTGGGCCACCACCAAGGTCAACCGCAAGATCAGGCAGCTGACGCCCGAGAGTCTCGCGGCCCAGGCCGCCGACAAGGCGATCGCGGCGGGTCACCGTCTCAAGGACTTCGCGCTCGACGTCCGCGACGGAATGGCCCAGCGCGAAGCGGAACTCGGCGAGGCCCTCGGCCTGAACACCGATCCCGAACTGCCCTCCCCGCGCCGCGTCGCCGCCATCGAGAACAGCAACGACCCGAAGTACAGCAAGAACCCGACGTACGTCGAGAGGTCGACGTACTCGTACAACCGGAATGAGGACCACTGATGGAGTCGGCCGAGATTCGTCGCCGCTGGTTGAGCTTCTTCGAGGAGCGCGGTCACACCGTCGTCCCTTCGGCGTCGCTCATCGCGGACGACCCGACTCTGCTCCTGGTCCCGGCCGGCATGGTGCCGTTCAAGCCCTACTTCCTGGGTGAGGTCAAGCCGCCGTTCGACCGCGCCACCAGCGTCCAGAAGTGTGTCCGCACGCCGGACATCGAAGAGGTCGGCAAGACCACCCGGCACGGCACGTTCTTCCAGATGTGCGGCAACTTCTCCTTCGGCGACTACTTCAAGGAAGGCGCCATCAAGTACGCCTGGGAGCTGCTCACCAGCCCTCAGGACAAGGGCGGTTACGGCCTGGAGCCGGAGAAGCTCTGGATCACCGTCTACCTGGAGGACGACGAGGCCGAGCGCATCTGGCACGAGGTCGTCGGCGTCCCCAAGGAGCGCATCCAGCGTCTCGGCAAGAAGGACAACTACTGGTCCATGGGCGTCCCGGGCCCCTGCGGCCCGTGTTCCGAGATCAACTACGACCGCGGCCCCGAGTTCGGCGTCGAGGGCGGCCCCGCCGTCAACGACGAGCGGTACGTGGAGATCTGGAACCTCGTCTTCATGCAGTACGAGCGAGGCGAGGGCACCTCGAAGGAGGACTTCGAGATCCTCGGCGACCTGCCGAGCCAGAACATCGACACCGGCCTCGGCCTGGAACGCCTCGCCATGATCCTGCAGGGCGTGCAGAACCTGTACGAGATCGACACCTCCATGGCCGTCATCAGGAAGGCCACCGAGCTGACCGGTGTCGAGTACGGCGCCGGCAAGGACTCCGACGTCTCGCTGCGCGTGGTCACCGACCACATGCGGACGTCCGTGATGCTCATCGGCGACGGCGTCTCCCCGGGCAACGAGGGCCGCGGCTACGTGCTGCGCCGCATCATGCGCCGCGCCATCCGCAACATGCGCCTGCTCGGCGCCACCGGCCTGGTGGTCAAGGACCTGGTCGACGTCGTGATCGAGATGATGGGGCAGCAGTACCCGGAGCTCGTCACCGACCGCAAGCGCATCGAGACCGTGGCCCTTGCCGAGGAGGCCGCCTTCCTCAAGGCCCTCAAGGGCGGCACGAACATCCTCGACACCGCCGTCACGGAGACCAAGGCCGCCGGCGGCCAGGTCCTGTCCGGCGACAAGGCCTTCCTGCTCCACGACACCTGGGGTTTCCCGATCGACCTCACCCTGGAGATGGCCGCCGAACAGGGCCTCTCCGTGGACGAGGACGGCTTCCGGCGCCTGATGAAGGAGCAGCGGGAGCGCGCCAAGGCCGACGCCAAGGCCAAGAAGACCGGCCACGCCGACATGGGCGCCTACCGTGAGATCGCCGACGCCGCCGGTGAGACCGACTTCATCGGCTACACGAACATCGAGGGCGAGTCCACGGTCGTCGGCATCCTCGTCGACGGTGCCTCCTCGCCGGCCGCCACCGAGGGCGACGAGGTCGAGATCGTCCTCGACCGCACCCCGTTCTACGCCGAGGGCGGCGGCCAGATCGGCGACACCGGCCGTATCAGGATCGACACCGGCGCCGTGATCGAGGTCCGCGACTGCCAGAAGCCGGTCCCCGGGGTGTACGTCCACAAGGGTGTCGTCCAGGTCGGCGAGGTCACCGTCGGGGCCAAGGCCCAGGCCGTCATCGACGTGCGCCGCCGCACGGCCATCGCCCGCGCCCACTCGGCCACGCACCTCACGCACCAGGCCCTGCGTGACGCTCTCGGCCCGACGGCCGCCCAGGCCGGTTCCGAGAACCAGCCCGGCCGTTTCCGCTTCGACTTCGGCTCCCCGGCCGCCGTGCCCACGGCCGTGATGACGGACGTCGAGCAGAAGATCAACGAGGTGCTCGCCCGCGACCTGGACGTGCACGCGGAGATCCTCAGCATCGACGAGGCCAAGAAGCAGGGCGCCATCGCCGAGTTCGGCGAGAAGTACGGCGAGCGCGTGCGGGTCGTCACCATCGGCGACTTCTCCAAGGAGCTGTGCGGCGGTACGCACGTGCACAACACCGCCCAGCTGGGCCTGGTGAAGCTGCTCGGCGAGTCGTCGATCGGTTCCGGTGTCCGTCGTATCGAGGCCCTCGTCGGTGTCGACGCCTACAACTTCCTTGCCCGTGAGCACACGGTCGTCGCCCAGCTCCAGGAGCTGATCAAGGGACGTCCGGAGGAGCTTCCGGAGAAGGTCTCGGCCATGCTCGGCAAGCTGAAGGACGCCGAGAAGGAGATCGAGAAGTTCCGTGCGGAGAAGGTCCTCCAGGCCGCCGCCGGTCTCGCCGGCTCCGCCAAGGACGTGAACGGCGTCGCCCTGGTCACCGGCCAGGTCCCGGACGGCACGACCGCCGACGACCTGCGCAGGCTGGTCCTCGACGTCCGCGGCCGCATCCAGGGCGGACGGGCCGCCGTGGTCGCCCTGTTCACCGCGGTCAACGGCAAGCCCCTGACGGTCATCGCCACGAACGAGGCCGCCCGCGAGCGTGGCCTCAAGGCCGGTGACCTGGTGCGTACGGCCGCCAAGACCCTCGGCGGCGGCGGTGGCGGCAAGCCGGACGTCGCCCAGGGCGGCGGTCAGAACCCGGCCGCCATCGGTGAGGCCACCGACGCCGTCGAGCGCCTTGTGGCCGAGACCGCCAAGTGAACGACGGCGAGCGGGTCATGCGCCGCGGCCGCCGTCTCGCCATCGACGTCGGGGACGCCCGGATCGGGGTCGCCTCGTGCGACCCCGACGGGATCCTCGCCACCCCGGTGGAGACCGTGCCGGGACGTGATGTCCCCGCCGCCCACCGGCGGCTCGGGCAACTCGTCGAGGAGTACGAACCGATCGAGGTCGTCGTCGGGCTCCCTCGTTCCCTCAAGGGGGGCGAGGGACCGGCCGCCGTCAAGGTCCGTGCCTTCGCCCAGGTCCTCGCCCGGGGTATCGCACCCGTTCCGGTGCGGCTCGTGGACGAGAGGATGACCACAGTGACGGCCAGTCAGGGACTGCGCGCCTCGGGCGTGAAGTCCAAGAAGGGCAGATCGGTCATCGACCAGGCAGCGGCCGTGATCATCCTCCAGCAGGCACTGGAGTCCGAACGGGCGTCAGGCACATCTCCGGGCGAGGGCGTCGAAGTGGTCATCTGATCGCGGTACGGTAACGTTCCGCGCGATGCGGAGGTGTTCGAATAGCCTCCGCACAAGAGAGAGGCGGACGGGAGCCGAGCCACAGCCACCATGCGACCGCCGCCTCGCGGCTCTAGGGGATCGATGACTGAGTATGGCCGGGGCCCGGGCTCCGAACCGTGGCATCCCGAGGACCCGTTGTACGGGGACGGCGGATGGGGAGGACAGGAGGCCCACGCGGCCCAGTCCCCCTACGGCGGCCAGCCGCAGCACTATCCGGAGCAGCCGCAGCAGCAGTACGGCGACTGGGGCACGGGCCAGCAGCCCGGTGGCTACGACCAGAGTCAGCAGCAGTACGCCCAGGGTCAGCAGCAGCACTACGTCCAGGAGCAGCAGCAGTACGGGGGCCAGCCGCCGCAGCAGTACAACGGCCAGGGCGGGCAGGGCTACCCCGACCAGGGCGGCCAGCAGTACGACCAGAACGGTCAGCAGTACCACAACGGTGGCTGGGACACGGGGCAGCAGTACCAGCAGCAGCACCAGGTGCCGTACGGCGGCGACCCGAACGACCCCTATGGCGGTCAGCCTGCGGCATACGGCGGTCAGCAGCCCGACTACTACGGCACCCCTGACGCGTATCCGCCGCCGGAACCGCCGAGCCGGCGCCGCGCGGAGCCGGAACCGCAGCGGACGGACTGGGACCCGGGGCCGGACCAGGGCGAGCACGCCTTCTTCGCGGGCGCCGGTGACGACGATGACGATCCCGACACCGATGACGACCCGCAGAGCCGGCGGCGCGGCAAAGGCGGCAAGAGCGGCAAGGGCAGCAAAGGCAAGAGCAAAGGCGAGACGAAACGCCGGAGCGGTTGCGCCTGCCTGGTCGTGACGCTCGTCTTCACCTCGGTGATCGGTGGAGTCGGCTATTTCGGCTACCAGTTCTACCAAAGTCGTTTCGGTACGGCGCCCGACTTCGCGGGGGACGGCACGGGCGAGCAGGTGACCGTGGTGATTCCCAAGGGTGCCTTCGGATCTGTGATCGGCCAGAAGCTGAAGGCCGCGGGTGTCGTGAAGAGCGTGGACGCCTTCGTGGCGGCCCAGTCGCAGAACTCGAACGGCGACAAGATCCAGTCGGGCTCCTATCTGCTGAAGAAGGAGATGTCCGCAGAAAGCGCTGTCGCGCTGATGCTCGATCCCAAGAGCCAGAACAATCTGGTCGTCAGGGAGGGGCAGCGCAACGTCACGGTGTACGAGGCGATCGACAAGCAGCTGGGACTTTCCAAGGGCAGTACCAAGAAGGTCGCCGAGAAGAAGTACAAGAGTCTCGGACTTCCCAACTGGGCGGACGACAACAGCGACATCAAGGATCCGCTGGAAGGATTCCTCTACCCGGCGACCTATCCCGCCGCCAAGGGCATGAAGCCCGAGGCGGTCCTGAAGGACATGGTGTCGCAGGCCAAGCGGGAGTACGCGAAGTACGACCTGGAGGCGAAGGCGGAGGAGCTCGATCTGGAGAGCCCGCTGCAGGTCATCACCGTGGCGAGCCTCGTCCAGGCCGAGGGCATCACGCACGACGACTTCAAGAAGATGGCAGCCGTCGTCTACAACCGTCTGAAGTCGACGAACGACGTCACCAACCAGAAGCTCGAGTTCGACTCGACGTACAACTACCTCAAGGGTCAGAGCAAGATCGACATCTCGGTCGCCGAGATCCGGAACTACGACGACCCGTACAACACGTACTTCTACAAGGGTCTTCCGCCGGGTCCCATCGGAAATCCGGGCAATGACGCGCTCAAGGCGGCCGTGAATCCGGACGGCGGTGCGTGGATGTTCTTCATCTCCATCGACGGCAAGAAGACCGACTTCACCAAGACCTTGCCCGAGCACGAGAAGCTGGTGCAGAAATTCAATGAACGGCGTAACAAGGACTGACGGGGACCGGCGGTGCCGAGCCGCCGTTCTCGGCTCTCCGATCGCCCATTCCCTTTCCCCGGTGCTGCACGGCGCCGCTTACGGGGAACTGGGCCTGGCCGGCTGGTCGTACGACCGTTTCGAGGTCGACGAGACGACGCTGCCCGCATTCCTGGAGAAGCTCGGTCCCGAGTGGGCCGGGCTCTCGCTGACCATGCCGTTGAAGCGTGCGGTGATTCCGCTGCTCGACGAGATCAGTGAGACCGCCTCCTCCGTCGAGGCGGTGAACACGGTGGTGTTCACGGAGGACGGACGCCGTACCGGCGACAACACCGACATCCCCGGGATCGTCGCCGCCCTGCGCGAGCGGGGCATCGAGCAGGTGGACTCCGCGGCGATCCTCGGAGCGGGCGCCACCGCCTCCTCCGCGCTGGCCGCACTCGCCCGGATCTGCACGGGCGAGGTCGTCGTCTACGTCCGCAGTGCGGCGCGCGCCGCCGAGATGCGGCAGTGGGGCGAACGGCTCGACATCGAGGTGCGTACGGCGGACTGGGCGGACGCCGAGCGGGCACTGACCGCCCCGCTGGTGATCGCGACCACTCCGGCGGGCGCCACCGACGCGCTCGCCTCGTCCGTCCCCGGGCGGCCCGCCACCCTCTTCGACGTCCTGTACGAACCGTGGCCGACCGACCTCGCGGCCCGCTGGTCCGCCTACGGAGGCGCCGTCGTCAGCGGCCTCGACCTGCTGGTGCACCAGGCGGTCCTCCAGGTCGAGCAGATGACGGGCCTTGCTCCGGCCCCGCTCGACGCCATGCGGACGGCGGGCGAGAAAGCCCTCGCGGCCCGGTAGGACGGCCCGCTAGGATCCGGTTTTCGATTCCGCAGGGGGCGGCGTCGGGGGGAATCGGGGGACTGATCCATGCACGTGACACAGGCATCCTGGAAGTCGGAGATCTTCCAGGCGGTGTTCGGGTTCCTGCCGGACTGGGCGAAGAGCGCCGGGCTCGGGCTCGTGGTGCTCGCCGTCCTCGCGTACTGGGCCCTCAAGGTGAAGCGCAGGCTCGCGTACCGGCGGGCGGTGCGCTCCGGGCAGCCCGTCCACGCGGCGGCACAGTACGGGCAGGGCCGCGGCGCCGACTACCTGGGCGCCTACGCCCCGCGGGCCCGGCAGGACGACACCACGGTATGACCGGACAGGCGTCCGCCTGGTGGACCTGAGGCCGAGCAGGGGGCCCGGACGTGGGAGGATCGACGGTGGCGGGCCGGGCCGCGCACCCGGCCACGCCGTCGCCGTACGCGAGGACGCGTGTACGCACAGGCAGGACGCAGTACCAGGTCGCGAGTATGAGGAGATCCGTTGAGCAGGTTGCGCTGGCTGACCGCGGGGGAGTCCCACGGACCCGCACTTGTGGCGACGCTGGAGGGTCTTCCCGCCGGCGTGCCGATCACCACCGACATGGTGGCGGATCACCTGGCCCGGCGACGCCTGGGCTACGGGCGCGGTGCGCGGATGAAGTTCGAGCGGGACGAGGTCACCTTCCTGGGCGGCGTGCGTCACGGTCTGACGCTGGGCTCGCCGGTCGCGGTGATGGTGGGCAACACCGAGTGGCCCAAGTGGGAGCAGGTGATGGCGGCCGACCCGGTGGACCCGCAGGTCCTGGGTGAGCTGGCGCGCAACGCCCCGCTGACGCGGCCGCGGCCCGGTCACGCCGACCTCGCCGGTATGCAGAAGTACGGGTTCGACGAGGCGCGGCCGATCCTGGAGCGGGCGTCCGCCCGGGAGACCGCGGCGCGGGTGGCGCTGGGTGCGGTGGCCCGTTCGTACCTGAAGGAGACCGCCGGCATCGAGGTCGTCTCGCACGTGGTGGAGCTGGCCGCGGCGAAGGCCCCCTACGGCGTCCTGCCGACCCCCGCCGACGTCGAGAGGCTGGACGCGGATCCGGTGCGCTGCCTGGACGCGGACGCCTCGAAGGCGATGGTCGCGGAGATCGACCAGGCCCACAAGGACGGCGACACCCTCGGTGGTGTGGTCGAGGTCCTGGCGTACGGCGTGCCGGTGGGGCTCGGCTCGCACGTGCACTGGGACCGGCGCCTCGACGCCCGGCTGGCGGCGGCGCTGATGGGCATTCAGGCGATCAAGGGCGTGGAGGTCGGAGACGGCTTCGACCTCGCGCGGGTGCCCGGCTCCAAGGCCCACGACGAGATCGTCCACACCGACGAGGGCATCCGGCGCACCTCGGGCCGCTCCGGTGGCACCGAGGGCGGTCTGACGACGGGCGAACTGCTGCGCGTACGGGCGGCGATGAAGCCCATCGCCACGGTTCCGCGGGCGCTGGCGACCATCGACGTGGCGACCGGCGAGGCGACCAAGGCGCACCACCAGCGCTCGGACGTGTGCGCGGTGCCGGCGGCGGGGATCGTCGCCGAGGCGATGGTCGCGCTGGTCCTGGCGGACGCGGTCGCGGAGAAGTTCGGCGGGGACAGCGTGCCGGAGACCCGGCGCAACGTCGAGTCGTACCTCGAGAACCTGGTCGTGCGATGAGCGGTCCCACAGTGGTGCTGGTCGGCCCGATGGGAGTCGGCAAGTCCACGGTGGGGGCGCTCCTCGCGCAGCGGCTGGGCTGCCGCTACCGGGACACCGACGAGGACATCGTGGCCGAGCAGGGCCGCACCATCGCGGACATCTTCGTGGACGAGGGCGAACCGGCCTTCCGCGCACTCGAGAAGCAGGCCGTGCGCCGGGCCCTGGCGGAACACGACGGCGTCCTGGCGCTGGGCGGCGGCTCCGTCCTCGACGCGGACACCCGGGCGCTGCTCGCCGGGCATCCCGTCGTGTATCTCTCGATGGACGTCGAGGAAGCCGTGCAGCGCACGGGACTCAACGCGGCCCGGCCGCTGCTGGCGGTCAACCCGCGCCGGCAGTGGCGTGAGCTGATGGACGCCCGCCGTCACCTGTACAGCGAGGTCGCCGGCGCGGTGGTGGCGACCGACGGCCGTACCCCCGACGAGGTCACCCAAGCGGTCCTCGACGCACTGGAGTTGAAGGAAGCATGAGCGAGGCAGTGACGCGGATCCACGTCGGCGGCACGGCGGGCAGCGAGCCGTACGAGGTCCTGGTCGGCCGCCAACTGCTCGGAGAGCTGGGCGCGTTGGTGGGGGAGCGGGCCCAGCGGGTCGCGGTGATCCACCCCGAGGCGCTCGCCGAGACCGGTGACGCGCTGCGCGCGGACCTCGCCGGTCAGGGCTTCGAGGCCGTGGCCATCCAGGTGCCCAACGCGGAGGAGGCCAAGACCGCCGAGGTCGCCGCCTACTGCTGGAAGGCGCTCGGGCAGTCCGGCTTCACCCGCAGCGACGTGATCGTCGGCGTCGGCGGCGGCGCCACCACCGACCTGGCCGGGTTCGTCGCCGCGACCTGGCTGCGCGGGGTGCGCTGGATCGCCGTGCCGACGACCGTGCTGGCCATGGTGGACGCCGCGGTCGGCGGCAAGACCGGCATCAACACCGCCGAGGGCAAGAACCTCGTCGGCGCCTTCCACCCGCCGGCCGGCGTGCTGTGCGACCTGGCCGCCCTGGACTCTCTGCCGGTCAACGACTTCGTGTCGGGGCTCGCCGAGATCATCAAGGCCGGTTTCATCGCCGACCCCGAGATCCTCGAACTCATCGAGGCCGACCCGCAGGGCGCCCGTACCCCCGCCGGGCCGCACACCGCCGAGCTCATCGAGCGCTCCATCAAGGTCAAGGCCGAGGTCGTCTCCTCCGACCTGAAGGAGGCCGGGCTGCGGGAGATCCTCAACTACGGACACACCCTCGCCCACGCCATCGAGAAGAACGAGCGCTACCAGTGGCGGCACGGCGCCGCGGTGGCGGTCGGCATGCACTTCGCGGCCGAACTGGGCCGTCTGGCCGGGCGGTTGGACGACGCGACCGCGGACCGGCACCGTACGATCCTGGAGTCCGTCGGGCTGCCGCTGGCCTACCGCTACGACCAGTGGCCCAAGCTCCTGGAGACCATGAAGGTCGACAAGAAGTCCCGCGGCAACCTGCTCCGCTTCATCGTTCTGGACGGCCTGGCCAAGCCCACCGTCCTGGAGGGCCCCGACCCGGCGGTCCTTCTCGCCGCCTACGGCGAAGTGGGCGAATAGCCGCCGCGGGCGACACTTGGGGCGATTCGCCTTACGTGGACGGGCACTTCGGGCCGTCCCCGGCCGTTCACCAAACGGCGCCCGGGGACGGTACCGTTCGGTAGGGGAGCGGGGCTGGTGCCTCGCTGCCAGCGCCCATTGCCTGTACGAGACGGAGTGGCACCGGATGCAGCACGCAGTGGGGCCTCCGCTGCCGCCGCCCCACCAGCAGGGGCACGGACCGGCCGCCGGCTGGTCCGGGGCCGCACCACACACGGGACCGCACCACCCGGGTACCCACGCGGGCCCGCACCCGGGACCGGCGCCGGTGAACCCGCCCGCGGGTCCGCCGCCCGGGTTCGCCGGAGCGCCGACCGGCCCCGCCGCCCCGCACCCGCCGGGCCATCCGCCCGCGCCGCACCACACGATCCCGCACCACGCTCCCGCACCGCCGACGCCGGACACCACGGGCCACGTGCAGCTGCCGCCGGGCGGCCCCGTCCCGATGCCGAGCGCGCCGCCCGCGACCGGCACTCCCGACCCGACGTCCACGACGCTCGCCGTGCTGCTCATCGGGCCCGCGGGCGCGGGCAAGACCAGCGTCGCCAAGTACTGGGCGGACCACCGCCGGGTGCCCACCGCGCACATCAGCCTGGACGACGTGCGGGAATGGGTGCGCTCGGGTTTCGCCGACCCGCAGTCCGGGTGGAACGACAGCTCGGAGGCGCAGTACCGTCTCGCCCGCCGCACCTGCGGCTTCGCCGCCCGTAACTTCCTGGCCAACAACATCTCCTGCATCCTCGACGACGCCGTCTTCCCCGACCGGCCCGTCGTGGGCCTCGGCGGCTGGAAGCGGCACGTCGGGCCCGGCCTGCTGCCGGTCGTCCTCCTGCCGGGCCTGGAGATAGTCCTGGAGCGCAACGCCGAGCGCTCCGGAAACCGCCGTCTCACCGACGAGGAAGTGGCCCGCATCCACGGCAGGATGGCCGGCTGGTACGGGTCGGGCCTGCCGATCATCGACAACTCCCAGCTCGACGTACCGCAGACGGCCCGGGTCCTGGACGACGTACTGGCGCGGTCCATCGCAAGCCCGCCCCAGTGGTAGGGAACTCTCGGGGGAGCTGAGCCCGGCCCGCCAGGGACCGGGGACCGCGCGACGAGCCCCCGCAGACCCGCAGCCCCCGCCCCGGCGAACAGCCTTCGGCCGGACCCTCGTCCTCCGTTCGGCTCCCGCCCACTCGGCCCCACTCGACCGGCGCTCCCCGGACACAGCTCCTACGCTCGTCCCATGTCCGAGGTGTACGAGGCCCGCCGAGCGCGGCTACGGGAACGCTGCAACGCGAGCGGCAGCGTCGCGGCGCTGATCTCCCGCCCCGCCAACGTCCGATATCTCACGGGCGCGACCCCGCACGACGCCGTTCTCCTGCTGGGCAAGACCGAGGACCTGCTCGTGTACGGGGCTCCCCCCGAGACCCCGGCCGGGCAGGGCCGTCCGGACGAGGGCCTGCGGATCCACGCGCTGCCGAGCCCCGGGGGTGACCCCGCCGTCGCGGCCGCGGATCTCGCCGCGGCCCAGGGGGCCGAGTCCCTCGCCGTGGAGGAACACCATCTGACCGTGGGCCGGCACCGGGCGATCGTCTCGGTGGCACCCCGGCTGCGCCTCGGCGACCTCGGCGGAGCCGTCGAACAGCAGCGCGTGATCAAGGGCGAGGAGGAGATCTCCTGCCTGCGCATCGGCGCCGAGATCGCGGACCAGGCCCTGGGGGAACTCCTCGAGTCGATCCTGGTCGGCCGCACCGAACGGCATCTCGCGCTGGAGCTGGAACGCCGCCTGGTCGACCACGGAGCCGACGGCCCGGCCTTCCGGACCTCGGTCGGCACGGGACCGAACTCCGGGCGCCGCGGCCACCGGCCCACCGACCGCCGGGTCGAGGAAGGAGATTTTCTCTCCGTCTGCCTCGGAGCGACCTACCGCGGATACCGCGGTGAGATCGGCCGTACCTTCGTCATCGGCACCTCGCCCGCCGACTGGCAGATCGAGCTGTACGACCTCGTCTTCGCATCCCAGCGGGCCGGCCGGGAGGCCCTGGTGCCCGGCGCCGCCTACCGTGACGTGGACCGCGCGGCCCGCCAGGTACTGGACTCCGCGGGGTACACGGAGGGCCTCCCTCCGTGTACCGGACACGGCGTGGGGCTCGAAATCGACGAGGACCCGCAGTTGGCCCCCGCGGCCATGGGTAAACTGGACGCTTGCGTGCCGGTCACCGTCGAACCGGGGGTCCACCTCCCGGGACGGGGCGGCGTCCGGATCGATGACACGCTCGTCGTGCGCCCCGAGGCGGACGGCGGACCCGAGCTACTCACCATCACGACCAAGGAACTGCTCGCGCTCTAGCTTCGAGCCGTGCGCGTGCCACCGGGGTCGTCCACGTCAGTCCAGGAGATTCCGCAACCGTGGCTTCCACGAACGACCTCAAGAACGGCCTGGTGCTCAAGCTCGACGGGGGCCAGCTCTGGTCCGTCGTCGAGTTCCAGCACGTCAAGCCCGGCAAGGGCCCGGCCTTCGTGCGCACCAAGCTGAAGAACGTGCTTTCCGGCAAGGTCGTCGACAAGACGTTCAACGCCGGCGTCAAGGTCGAGACGGCCACTGTCGACAAGCGCGACATGCAGTTCTCGTACATGGACGGCGAGTACTTCGTCTTCATGGACATGCAGACCTACGACCAGCTCATGGTCGACCGCAAGGCTGTCGGCGACGCCGCCAACTTCCTGATCGAGGGCTTCACGGCCACCGTGGCGCAGCACGAGGGCGAGGTGCTCTTCGTCGAGCTGCCGGCCGCCGTCGAGCTCGTCGTCCAGGAGACCGAGCCCGGTGTCCAGGGCGACCGCTCCACGGGCGGCACCAAGCCCGCCATCCTGGAGACCGGCCACCAGATCAACGTGCCGCTCTTCATCACCACCGGCGAGAAGATCAAGGTCGACACCCGCACGAGCGACTACCTCGGCCGGGTGAACAGCTAACCGTGGCTGCCCGCAATACGGCCCGCAAGCGCGCCTTCCAGATCCTCTTCGAGGGTGACCAGCGCGGCGTGGACGTCCAGACGGTCCTCGGGGACTGGATCCGGCACTCCCGGTCCGACACCCGGCAGCCGCCGGTGAGCGAGTACACGATGCAGCTGGTCGAGGGCTACGCGACCTACGCGAAGCGCATCGACGAGCTCATCTCGCAGTACGCCGTCGACTGGACGCTCGACAGGATGCCGGTCGTCGACCGCAACATCCTGCGCCTCGGTGCCTACGAACTGATCTGGGTGGACGAGACCCCGGACGCGGTCGTGCTCGACGAGGCGGTGCAGCTCGCCAAGGAGTTCTCCACGGACGAGTCGCCCGCCTTCGTGAACGGCCTGCTCGGCCGCTTCAAGGAGCTCAAGTCCTCGCTGCGCCGGGACGACGTCTGACCCTCGGCGCTCCGCGCGCTCCGAAGTGACGCGCGGATCGTCCCGGGCCGGTACGCGCAGGTCCCCGCGCCCTCGGGCGCGGGCACGCACCATAGAGACGCCGGAGGGCCCCCAGCCTCACGCTGGGGGCCCTCCGGCGTCCCTGTGCCTCCGAGGGCTCGCAGGCCCGCAGAAAGCCGCCGGGGTGGCCGGAACCACTTGGTTCCGGCCACCCCGGCGGCACGTTTCTTCTCAGTGCTGGTGCGGGTCAGCCCTCGTCGTGGGAGACCGCGCGGCGCGCGTCCGCGTCCAGGACGCCCCAGCTGATCAGCTGCTCGGTGAGCGTCGAGGGCGACTGGTCGTAGATGACGGCGAGTGTGCGCAGGTCGTCCTGGCGGATCGACAGCACCTTGCCGTTGTAGTCGCCGCGCTGGGACTGGATCGTCGCCGCGTAGCGCTGCAGGGGACCTGCCTTCTCGGCCGGCACGTGGGCCAGCCGCTCCAGGTCCAGCACCAGCTTCGGCGGCGGCTCGGCCGCTCCGCCCGGCGTGGTGCCCGGCAGCAGCTCCTGCACGGGCACGCCGTAGAAGTCCGCCAGCTCCGCGAGACGCTGTACGGTCACGGCGCGGTCGCCGCGCTCGTACGAACCGACCACGACCGCCTTCCAGCGGCCCTGGGACTTCTCCTCGACGCCGTGGAGGGAAAGGCCCTGCTGGGTACGGATGGCGCGGAGCTTGGCCCCGAGCTGTTTGGCGTATTCGCTGGACATATGGCTCCCCGGACACGGTGTCGACGTGCGGCTCGGCCGCGCGGCTGGTGACTCACTGTGAGGTTACGCAGCGTGACTCTGCCTCGTCAAGCCGAATGGTCCGGACCGGCCTCCCCGCGCAAGGGGGTGACGGCCGGGACGAGGGTGGTGATCAGGGGCATTGCCGGGCTGGTACCGTTGATGGCGCAATTCCGACGTCCTTTAATGATCCGTCCCGTGAGGCGGAGAAGGGGGTCCGTTTCGTATGGACACTGATCAGCAGAAGCAGCAGTACGAGTCCGATGCGCGGCCCGTACTGGAAGCACCCGACATCGCCCGGGTCCTGACCCGCATCGCCCACGAGATCGTCGAGCGCGCCAAGGGCGCCGACGACGTGGTGCTCCTCGGCATCCCGACCCGGGGCGTCTTCCTGGGCCGGCGGCTCGCCGCCAAGCTCCAGGAGATCACCGGCCGCACGATCCCGGTCGGCTCCCTCGACATCACCATGTACCGCGACGACCTGCGCATGCATCCGCCGCGCGCGCTGGCCCGTACCGACATCCCCGGTGACGGGATCGACGGCCGGCTGGTCGTCCTCGTCGACGACGTGCTCTTCTCCGGCCGTACCATCCGCGCCGCCCTCGACGCGCTGAACGACATCGGCCGCCCGCGCGCCGTGCAGCTCGCGGTCCTCGTCGACCGCGGTCACCGCGAACTCCCGATCCGCGCCGACTACGTCGGCAAGAACCTCCCCACGTCGTTGCGGGAGACGGTCAAGGTCCAGCTCGCCGAGGAGGACGGTCGCGACACCGTGCTGCTCGGTGTGAAGCAGACCGCCCCGGGCGGGCAGCAGTAGCACCCGGCCGTACGGCCCCGCCGTACGCCGCGTCCACGCGCGCCCCCCCGCCTGCCCGGCCGTGCCTCCAGGGCACACCCCGGGCGCCCGCTTCCCGACCTGAACTGCCTTACGGAGCCTGAAAGATGCAGCGTCATCTCATCTCGGCCGCCGACCTCACCCGCGACGACGCCGTCCTGATCCTCGACACCGCCGAGGAGATGGCCCGGGTCGCCGACCGGCCGATCAAGAAACTGCCGACCCTGCGCGGCCGCACCGTCGTCAACCTCTTCTTCGAGGATTCGACCCGGACCCGGATCTCCTTCGAGGCCGCCGAGAAGCGCCTCTCCGCCGACGTCATCAACTTCACCGCCAAGGGGTCCAGCGTCTCCAAGGGCGAGTCCCTGAAGGACACCGCCCAGACCCTGGAGGCGATGGGCGTCGACGCCGTCGTCATCCGGCACGGCGCCTCCGGAGCCCCGTACCGCCTCGCGACCTCCGGCTGGATCGACGCCGCCGTCATCAACGCCGGGGACGGCACCCACCAGCACCCCACCCAGGCGCTGCTGGACGCCTTCACGATGCGGCGCCGGCTCGTCGGCCGGGACGCGGGCCTCGGCCAGGACCTGGCCGGCAAGCGCATCACGCTGGTCGGCGACATCCTGCACAGCCGTGTGGCCCGCTCGAACGTGGACCTGCTCCACACCCTCGGCGCCGAGGTCACCCTCGTGGCCCCGCCGACCCTGGTCCCCGTGGGTGTCGAGACCTGGCCCTGCGAGGTCTCGTACGACCTCGACAGCACGCTGTCCAAGTCCGACGCGGTGATGCTGCTGCGGGTCCAGCGCGAGCGGATGAACGCGGCGTTCTTCCCCACCGAGCGCGAGTACTCGCGGCGCTACGGGCTCGACGGCGACCGCATGGCGCGGATGCCCGAGCACGCCATCGTGATGCACCCCGGCCCGATGGTCCGCGGTATGGAGATCACCGCCGAGGTCGCCGACTCCGACCGCTGCACCGTCGTCGAGCAGGTCACCAACGGCGTCTCCATCCGGATGGCCGTGCTCTATCTGCTGCTCGGCGGCAACGAACCCGCCGTCACCCACACCCGTACCGAGGAGAAGTAAGACTCATGGGCAAGATCCTTATTCGTGGTGCGCGGGTGCTCGGTGGCGAGCCGCAGGACGTCCTGATCGACGGCGACACGGTCGCCGAGGTCGGTACGGGTCTCCCGGCGGAGGGCGCCGAGGTCGTCGAGGCCGACGGCAAGGTGCTCCTGCCGGGACTCGTCGACCTGCACACCCATCTGCGCGAGCCCGGCCGCGAGGACTCCGAGACGGTCCTGACCGGCACGCGCGCCGCAGCGAGCGGCGGCTACACGGCCGTGTTCGCCATGGCCAACACCTTCCCGGTCGCCGACACCGCCGGCGTCGTCGAGCAGGTCTACCGGCTCGGGCAGGAGCACGGCTACTGCGACGTGCAGCCCATCGGCGCCGTCACCGTCGGCCTGGAGGGCAAGAAGCTCGCCGAACTGGGCGCGATGCACGAGTCGGCCGCCGGTGTCACCGTCTTCTCCGACGACGGCAAGTGCGTCGACGACGCCGTGATCATGCGACGCGCGCTGGAGTACGTGAAGGCCTTCGGCGGCGTCGTCGCCCAGCACGCGCAGGAGCCCCGCCTCACCGAGGGCGCCCAGATGAACGAGGGCATCGTCTCCGCGGAACTCGGGCTCGGCGGCTGGCCCGCGGTGGCCGAGGAATCGATCATCGCCCGGGACGTGCTGCTCGCGGAGCACGTCGGCTCCCGCGTCCACATCTGCCACCTGTCGACCGCGGGCTCCGTCGAGATCGTGCGGTGGGCCAAGTCGCGCGGCATCGACGTCACCGCCGAGGTCACCCCGCACCACCTGCTCCTCACCGAGGAGCTGGTGCGCTCGTACAACCCCGTCTACAAGGTCAACCCGCCGCTGCGCACCGAGCGCGACGTGCTGGCCCTGCGCGAGGCGCTCGCCGACGGCACGATCGACATCGTCGCCACCGACCACGCCCCCCACCCGCACGAGGACAAGGACTGCGAGTGGGCCGCCGCCGCCATGGGCATGGTGGGCCTGGAGACCGCGCTCTCCGTCGTGCAGCAGACGATGGTCGAGACCGGGCTGCTCGACTGGGCCGGTGTGGCGGACCGCATGTCCCGCAAGCCCGCCGAGATCGGCCGCACGCAGGGGCACGGCCGTCCCGTCTCGGCAGGTGAGCCCGCCAACCTCACGCTGGTCGACACGGCATACCGTGGTGAGGTGGACCCCGCGGGCTTCGCATCGCGCAGCCGCAACACTCCGTACGAGGGTCGTGAGCTGCCGGGCCGTGTCACGCACACGTGGCTGCGGGGCAGGGCCACGCTCGTCGACGGGAAGCTCGCGTGACATCACTCACCCCCCTTGCAGCGGAGATCGCAACCGGCCTCGCAGCCGAACAGAAGTCCGCGGAAGTGACCGACTGGGCCGCCCGGATCGGCTGGCTCGTCGGCCTCGTCCTGTTCGTCGCGCTCGTCTACTGGCTGATGCGCGAGGGCTGGAAGTGGCGCGGCACGCTACAGGGCGACCTGCCCGAGCTGCCCACCGCGCCGGAAGAGCCCGGCGACGCCAGACTGACGGTGCTGTCGATGAGCGGCCGCTACCACGGTTCGACGACCGCCGGTCAGTGGCTCGACCGCATCGTGGCGCACGGCCTGGGCACCCGCAGCCGGGTCGAGGTGACACTGACGGACGCGGGACTGGACGTCGTACGGCCCGGAGCGGCCGACTTCTTCGTCCCGGCCGAGCGGCTGCGCGAGGCCCGGCTCGACAAGGGCATCGCGGGCAAGGTCCTCACCGAGGGCGGTCTGCTCGTCGTCACCTGGGAACACGGCGACCGGCTGATCGACTCCGGGTTCCGCTCCGACCGCGCGGCCGAGCACAACGAATGGGTCGACACCCTGAACCACATGATCGACAAGAGCAGCGACACGGAAGGCGCACGATGACGACCTCCATTGAGGGGACCGCCTCGCAGAGGCAGAAGGCGGCTCCCGCCGTACTCGTCCTGGAGGACGGCCGGACCTTCCGCGGCCGTGCCTACGGGGCCGTGGGGGTGACGTTCGGGGAGGCGGTGTTCTCCACCGGGATGACCGGCTACCAGGAGACCCTCACCGACCCGTCGTACCACCGGCAGGTCGTCGTGATGACCGCCCCGCACGTCGGCAACACCGGCATCAACGACGAGGACATGGAGTCCCGGAAGATCTGGGTCTCCGGATACGTCGTACGCGACCCCGCGCGCGTGCCGTCCAGCTGGCGCTCCCGGCGCACGCTGGACGACGAGCTGGCCGCGCAGGGAGTCGTCGGCATCAGCGGCATCGACACCCGCGCGCTCACCCGCCACCTGCGTGAGCGAGGCGCCATGCGCGTCGGCATCTTCTCCGGCGAGAGCCTGCCCGACGACGCCACCATGCTGGCCGAGGTGCGCCGGGCCCCCGAGATGAAGGGCGCCAACCTCTACGAGGAGGTGGCCACCGAGGAGGCGTACGTCGTCCCCGCGATCGGCGAGAAGAAGTACACCGTCGCCGCCGTGGACCTCGGCATCAAGGGCATGACCCCGCACCGCATGGCCGAGCGCGGCATCGAGGTGCACGTGCTGCCCGCCACCGCGACCGTCGAGGAGATCTACGCGGTCGCCCCGGACGGCGTGTTCTTCTCCAACGGCCCCGGCGACCCGGAGCAGGCCGAGCACCCGGTCGCCCTGATGCGGGCCGTGCTGGAGCGGAAGACGCCCCTGTTCGGCATCTGCTTCGGCAACCAGATCCTCGGCCGCGCCCTCGGCTTCGGCACCTACAAGCTCAAGTACGGGCACCGGGGCATCAACCAGCCCGTGCAGGACCGTACGACCGGCAAGGTCGAGGTCACCGCGCACAACCACGGCTTCGCCGTCGACGCGCCGCTCGACAAGGTCTCCGAGACCCCCTACGGGCGGGCCGAGGTCAGCCACGTCTGCCTGAACGACCAGGTCGTCGAGGGGCTGCAGCTGCTCGACCAGCCCGCGTTCAGCGTCCAGTACCACCCCGAGGCGGCAGCGGGCCCGCACGACGCCGCCTACCTGTTCGACCGCTTCACGTCTTTGATGAACACCGTCCCGATGGAGGGCCAGCGTGCCTAAGCGCTCCGATATCCAGTCCGTCCTGGTCATCGGCTCCGGCCCGATCGTCATCGGCCAGGCCGCCGAGTTCGACTACTCCGGCACCCAGGCCTGCCGCGTCCTCAAGGCCGAGGGTCTGCGGGTCGTCCTCGTCAACTCCAACCCGGCGACGATCATGACCGACCCGGAGATCGCCGACGCCACGTACGTCGAGCCGATCACCCCGGAGTTCGTCGAGAAGATCATCGCCAAGGAGCGGCCCGACGCGCTGCTGCCCACCCTGGGCGGCCAGACGGCCCTCAACACCGCCATCTCCATGCACGAGCAGGGTGTGCTGGAGAAGTACGGCGTCGAGCTGATCGGCGCCAACGTCGAGGCGATCAACAAGGGCGAGGACCGCGACCTCTTCAAGGGCGTCGTCGAGGCCGTCCGCGCGAAGATCGGTCACGGCGAGTCCGCCCGCTCGGTCATCTGCCACTCCATGGACGACGTCATCGCGGGCGTCGAGACGCTCGGCGGCTACCCGGTCGTCGTCCGCCCCTCCTTCACCATGGGCGGCGCCGGTTCCGGCTTCGCGCACGACGAGGAGGAACTGCGCCGCATCGCCGGCCAGGGCCTCACGCTCTCGCCGACCACCGAGGTGCTCCTGGAGGAGTCCATCCTCGGCTGGAAGGAGTACGAGCTGGAGCTGATGCGCGACAAGAACGACAACGTCGTGGTCGTCTGCTCCATCGAGAACTTCGACCCGATGGGCGTCCACACCGGCGACTCGATCACCGTGGCGCCCTCGATGACGCTGACCGACCGCGAGTACCAGCGCCTGCGCGACATCGGCATCGCGATCATCCGCGAGGTGGGGGTCGACACCGGCGGCTGCAACATCCAGTTCGCGGTCAACCCGGACGACGGCCGCATCATCGTCATCGAGATGAACCCGCGGGTGTCCCGCTCCTCGGCCCTCGCGTCGAAGGCGACCGGCTTCCCGATCGCCAAGATCGCCGCCAAGCTGGCCGTCGGCTACACCCTCGACGAGATCCCGAACGACATCACGGAGAAGACCCCGGCCTCCTTCGAGCCCACGCTTGACTACGTGGTCGTCAAGGCTCCGCGGTTCGCCTTCGAGAAGTTCCCCTCGGCCGACTCGACCCTCACCACGACCATGAAGTCGGTCGGCGAGGCCATGGCGATCGGCCGGAACTTCACCGAGGCGCTGCAGAAGGCGCTGCGCTCGCTGGAGAAGAAGGGCAGTCAGTTCACGTTCGTCGGCGAGCCCGGCGACAAGGCCGAACTGCTGGCCGAGGCCATCCGGCCGACCGACGGGCGCATCAATTCCGTGATGCAGGCCATCCGCGCGGGCGCCACGCCCGAGGAGGTCTTCGAGGCGACGAAGATCGACCCGTGGTTCGTGGACCAGCTGTTCCTGATCAAGGAGCTCGCGGACGGGCTGGCCGCCGCCGACAAGCTGGACCCGGAGCTGCTCGCCGAGGCCAAGCGCCACGGTTTCTCCGACGCCCAGATCGGCGAGATCCGCGGGCTGCGCGAGGACGTCGTCCGCGAGGTGCGGCACGCGCTGGGCGTACGCCCGGTCTACAAGACGGTCGACACCTGCGCCGCCGAGTTCGCGGCGAAGACGCCGTACTTCTACTCCTCGTACGACGAGGAGACCGAGGTCGCGGCCCGCGAGAAGCCCGCGGTGATCATCCTCGGCTCCGGCCCCAACCGCATCGGCCAGGGCATCGAGTTCGACTACTCCTGCGTCCACGCCTCCTTCGCGCTGAGCGACGCGGGCTACGAGACCGTGATGGTCAACTGCAACCCCGAGACCGTCTCCACGGACTACGACACCTCCGACCGGCTGTACTTCGAGCCGCTCACGCTGGAGGACGTGCTGGAGATCGTCCACGCGGAGACGCTCGCCGGCCCGATCGCGGGCGTGATCGTCCAGCTCGGCGGACAGACCCCGCTGGGCCTCTCCCAGGCGCTCAAGGACAACGGCGTCCCGGTCGTGGGCACGCCGCCCGAGGCGATCCACGCCGCCGAGGACCGCGGCGCCTTCGGCCAGGTGCTCGCGGAGGCCGGGCTGCCCGCGCCCAAGCACGGCACCGCCACCACCTTCGCCGGGGCCAAGGCCATCGCGGACGAGATCGGCTACCCCGTCCTCGTCCGGCCCTCGTACGTCCTCGGCGGGCGCGGCATGGAGATCGTGTACGACGAGGCACGGCTGTCCTCGTACATCGCCGAGTCCACCGAGATCAGCCCGTCCCGGCCGGTCCTGGTCGACCGCTTCCTGGACGACGCGATCGAGATCGACGTGGACGCGCTGTACGACGGCCACGAGCTGTACCTCGGCGGGGTCATGGAGCACATCGAGGAGGCCGGCATCCACTCCGGCGACTCGGCCTGCGCGCTGCCCCCGATCACGCTCGGCGGCTTCGACATCAAGCGGCTGCGGGCCTCGACGGAGGCCATCGCCAAGGGTGTCGGCGTGCGCGGACTGATCAACATCCAGTTCGCGATGGCCGGCGACATCCTGTACGTCCTCGAAGCCAACCCGCGCGCCTCACGCACCGTCCCCTTCACCTCGAAGGCGACCGCGGTGCCGCTCGCCAAGGCCGCCGCCCGGATCTCGCTGGGCGCGACCGTCGCCGAACTGCGCGCGGAAGGCCTGCTGCCCGCCGTCGGCGACGGCGGGGAACTGCCGCTGGACGCGCCGATCTCCGTCAAGGAGGCCGTCATGCCGTGGTCGCGCTTCCGCGACATCCACGGCCGCGGCGTCGACACGATCCTCGGCCCGGAGATGCGCTCCACCGGTGAGGTCATGGGCATCGACTCGGTGTTCGGCACGGCCTACGCCAAGTCCCAGGCCGGCGCCTACGGTCCGCTGCCGACCAAGGGCCGCGCCTTCATCTCCGTCGCCAACCGCGACAAGCGCTCGATGATCTTCCCGGCGCGTGAACTCGTCGCCCACGGCTTCGAACTGCTCGCCACCTCCGGCACGGCCGAGGTGCTCAGGCGCAACGGCATCAACGCCGTCGTCGTGCGCAAGCAGTCCGAGGGCGAGGGCCCCAACGGCGAGAAGACGATCGTCCAGCTCATCCACGAGGGCGAGGTCGACCTCATCGTCAACACGCCGTACGGCACCGGCGGCCGCCTCGACGGCTACGACATCCGTACCGCGGCCGTCGCCCGGTCCGTGCCGTGCCTGACGACGGTCCAGGCGCTCGCCGCCGCCGTCCAGGGCATCGACGCGCTCAACCACGGCGACGTGGGCGTGCGTTCGCTGCAGGAACACGCCGAGCATCTGACCGCGGCCCGCCACTGAGCTCTCCGCTCGCTGCGGAGCCTCGCCCGCGGGTACGCCGTGGCTGGTCGCGCAGTTCCCCGCGCCCCTTCGGGGCACTGGGCGACCAGCCTCTTCACAGGAAAGCGACCATGTACAAGCTCTTCTTCCGGCTCGTCTTCCAGCGGATGGACCCGGAGCAGGCCCACCACCTGGCCTTCCGCTGGATCCGGCTCGCCGTCCGCGTGCCCGTCCTGCGGACCTTCGTCGCCGCCGTGCTCGCGCCCCGGCACAAGGAGCTGCGCACCGAGGCGTTCGGGCTGCGCATGCACGGTCCCTTCGGGCTCGCGGCGGGCTTCGACAAGAACGCCGTGGCCATCGACGGGATGTCGATGCTCGGCTTCGACCACGTCGAGATCGGCACGGTCACGGGGGAGCCGCAGCCCGGCAACCCCAGGAAGCGGCTGTTCCGCCTCGTGCCGGACCGCGCGCTGATCAACCGCATGGGCTTCAACAACGAGGGTTCCGAGGCCGTGGCCGGGCGCCTGGCGGCCCGTACGCCCGTCTTCAGGACGGTCTTGGGCGTCAACATCGGCAAGACCAAGGTCGTCCCGGAGGCCGAGGCCGCCGCCGACTACGTGAAGTCCACCGAACGGCTGGCCGCGCACGCCGACTACCTCGTGGTCAACGTCAGCTCCCCGAACACGCCCGGCCTGCGCAACCTCCAGGCCACCGAGTCGCTGCGCCCCCTGCTGACCGCCGTCCGCGAGGCCGCCGACCGGACCGTGACCACGCGCCGCGTGCCGCTGCTCGTGAAGATCGCGCCCGACCTCGCCGACGAGGACGTCGACGCCGTGGCCGACCTCGCCGTCGAGCTCGGCCTGGACGGGATCATCGCCACGAACACCACCATCGCGCGCGAGGGACTCGGTCTGGAATCCGGCCCCGACCTGGTCGAGGAGACCGGCGGGCTCTCGGGCGCCCCCCTGAAAGCGCGCTCCCTGGAGGTGCTGCGGCGCCTCTACGCGCGCGTGGGGGACAGGATCACCCTCGTGGGCGTCGGCGGGATCGAGAACGCCGAGGACGCCTGGCAGCGCATCCTGGCCGGCGCCACGCTCGTCCAGGGCTACAGCGCGTTCGTCTACGAGGGCCCGTTCTGGGGCCGCGCGATCCACAAGGGCCTCGCCGCCCGCCTGCGCACCAGCCCGTACGCCACCCTCGCCGACGCGGTCGGCGCCGACGTAAGGAGGACGACGGTATGACCGGGTCATTCGGAGCGCGGCTGCGCCGTGCCATGGACGAGCGGGGGCCGCTGTGCGTCGGCATCGACCCGCACGCCTCCCTGCTCGCGGACTGGGGCCTGAACGACGACATCGCGGGCCTGGAGCGCTTCAGCCGCACCGTCGTCGAGGCACTGGCGGACCGGGTCGCCGTACTGAAGCCGCAGAGCGCGTTCTTCGAGCGCTTCGGGTCGCGCGGCGTGGCCGTGCTGGAGAAGTCGGTCGAGGAGGCGCGCGCGGCCGGGGCATTGGTCGTCATGGACGCCAAGCGCGGTGACATCGGCTCCACCATGGCGGCCTACGCCGCCGCCTTCCTCGAGAAGGGCTCCCCGCTCTTCTCGGACGCGCTGACCGTCTCGCCGTACCTCGGATACGGGTCGCTGAAGCCGGCGGTCGAGCTCGCGCGGGCGAGCGGCTCCGGTCTGTTCGTGCTCGCCCTCACCTCCAACCCGGAGGGCGCCGAGGTGCAGCACGCGGTACGCCCCGAGGACACCGCCCTGCGGAACGTGGGCGCGACGATGCTGGCCCATCTCGCCGAGGAGAACGCGGGCGAGGACCCGATGGGCTCCTTCGGCGCGGTCGTCGGCGCCACGCTCGGCGATCTGTCCTCCTACGACCTGGACATCAACGGACCGCTCCTCGCCCCCGGGATCGGCGCCCAGGGGGCGACCCCGGCCGACCTTCCGCGGGTCTTCGGCGCGGCGGTGCGCCAGGTGGTGCCGAACGTCAGCCGGGGTGTTCTGCGTCACGGACCCGACATCGCCGCGCTACGCGCGTCATCGGATGTCTTCGCGGAGGAGATCAGGGCGGCGGTCGGGACTGCGTAACGCTCTGGGCAGGAGTCCTCGGAGCGTCCCGCGTCTGAATACATCCTCAAATCCGGGCCGTTTTGTCGTAAATGTCGGACTCGATGGAGGCTGACCAGGACTTTTCCGCTGTTCTCGCTGACTCCGGCGGACTTGCCCGCTAGTCTCCGACGAGTGGGAGCACCCCCGCGCTCTCCGTAGAGCGGGGGAGAACGGGCAAGAGCGTTGCTCGTTGCTCCCCAGGTGTGGGGCGACTAGGTTCCTCACCGGTCCGTATCCGACAGTTCGACATCCGAGGTGACGTAGGCGTGGCTCTTCCGCCCCTTACCCCTGAACAGCGCGCAGCCGCGCTCGAAAAGGCCGCCGCGGCTCGCCGGGAGCGGGCCGAGGTCAAGAATCGACTCAAGCACTCCGGCGCCTCCCTTCACGAGGTCATCAAGCAGGGTCAGGAGAACGATGTCATCGGCAAGATGAAGGTCTCCGCTCTCCTCGAGTCCCTGCCGGGCGTGGGCAAGGTCCGCGCCAAGCAGATCATGGAACGACTCGGGATCTCCGAAAGTCGCCGTGTGCGGGGTCTCGGCTCCAATCAGATCGCCTCCTTGGAGCGCGAGTTCGGCGGCGGCGCCGCCTGACGTTCTCGGGCACCCCCGAGAACCTGGATAATCGCTGCATGGCTGCAACACCCCGGGGGACGACCCCCGTACCCCCGGACGTACGTCCGCGGCTGACCGTGCTCTCCGGCCCCTCAGGGGTCGGCAAGAGCACGGTCGTCGCCCATATGCGCAAGGAACACCCCGAGGTCTGGCTCTCGGTGTCGGCGACGACCCGCAAGCCACGCCCCGGGGAGAAGCACGGCGTCCACTACTTCTTCGTCAGTGACGAGGAGATGGACAAGCTGATCGCCAACGGCGAGCTGCTCGAATGGGCGGAGTTCGCGGGCAACCGCTACGGGACTCCGCGCACGGCCGTGCTCGAACGGCTGGAGTCCGGCGAGCCGGTCCTCCTGGAGATCGACCTCCAGGGAGCCCGGCAGGTCCGTGAGTCCATGTCGGACGCCCTGCTGGTGTTCCTGGCACCTCCCTCCTGGGAGGAGCTCGTGCGCCGGCTCACCGGGCGGGGCACCGAGCCGCCCGAGGTGATCGAGCGCCGGCTGGAGGCCGCCAAGATCGAACTGGCGGCCGAGCCGGAGTTCGACGAGACCCTGGTCAACACCTCTGTCAAGGACGTGGCCCGTGAGCTGCTAGCCTTGACGGAAGTTGTTTGATCTTTCAGGTCACCTTTAAGGTCAATTTCCACCTTTCGGAAGGCAGAGCGTGTCCTCTTCCATCACCGCGCCCGAGGGCATCATCAACCCTCCGATCGACGAGCTCCTCGAGGCAACCGACTCGAAGTACAGCCTCGTGATCTACGCGGCCAAGCGTGCCCGCCAGATCAACGCGTACTACTCGCAGCTCGGTGAAGGTCTCCTCGAGTACGTCGGTCCCCTCGTCGACACGCACGTCCACGAGAAGCCGCTCTCCATCGCCCTGCGCGAGATCAACGCGGGTCTGCTGACGTCGGAGGCCATCGAGGGCCCTGCTCAGTAGTATTTTCAGCTTGCGGTTCGTTCATCCACAGGCCCGGCAGTACGACTGCCGGGCCTGTGGTGTGTGATGGAGGCGTACGTTTTCCGAGGTCCGGGGAGAGACGTGGACAAGCCGAAGGTAGTCCTGGGGGTCAGCGGCGGCATCGCCGCCTACAAGGCGTGCGAGCTGCTGCGCCGGCTGACCGAGTCGGGGCACGACGTGCGCGTCGTGCCGACCGAGTCCGCGCTGCACTTCGTCGGCGCCGCGACCTGGTCCGCCCTCTCGGGCCATCCCGTCTCGACCGAGGTCTGGTCGGACGTGCACGAGGTGCCGCACGTGCGCATCGGGCAGGCCGCCGACCTGGTGGTCGTCGCTCCCGCCACCGCCGACATGCTGGCGAAGGCGGCCCACGGCCTGGCCGACGACCTCCTCACGAACACCCTGCTCACCGCCCGCTGTCCGGTCGTCTTCGCGCCCGCCATGCACACCGAGATGTGGGAACACCCGGCCACCCAGGAGAACGTGGCGACGCTGCGCCGCCGCGGCGCCGTCGTCATCGACCCCGCCGTGGGGCGCCTGACCGGAGTGGACACCGGCAAGGGGCGTCTGCCGGACCCGTCGGAGATCTTCGAGACCTGCCGCCGGGTGCTCGCCCGGGGGGCGGCCGAGCCGGACCTCGCCGGCCGGCACGTCGTCGTCAGCGCGGGCGGCACGCGTGAGCCGCTCGACCCGGTCCGCTTCCTCGGTAACCGTTCCTCCGGGAAGCAGGGGTACGCCCTCGCGCGCACCGCCGCGGCCCGGGGCGCCCGGGTCACGCTGATCGCCGCGAACACCCAGCTGCCGGATCCCGCGGGCGTCGACGTCATCCAGGTCGGGACCGCCGTGCAGTTGCGCGAGGCCGTGCTCAAGGCGGCCCCGGACGCCGACGCCGTGGTGATGGCCGCGGCGGTGGCCGACTTCCGGCCTGCTGCATACGCGGCGGGAAAGATCAAGAAGAAGGACGGCCGGGAACCGGAGCCCATCGTTCTCGTTCGTAATCCGGACATCCTCGCGGAGATCTCGGCGGAGCGTGCCCGCTCGGGCCAGGTGGTCGTCGGATTCGCCGCCGAGACCGACGACGTCCTGGCCAACGGCCGGACGAAGCTCCGCCGCAAGGGCTGCGACCTCCTCGTCGTCAACGAGGTCGGGGAGCGCAGGACGTTCGGCTCCGAGGACAACGAAGCGGTCGTGCTGGGCGCCGACGGAAGCGAGACCCCCGTGCCCCACGGGCCCAAGGAAGCACTGGCCGAAACCGTGTGGGACCTCGTGGCGCGCCGCTTCGCGTGAACGTCTCATTCGCTCCACAAGACCCCTTGAAACCGGCGCACAAGGGTGTGGGAACCTGGCGGAGACGGTTCATCGTGTCGCAGAATGCCCGTGCCGCAGGTCACAGCGCTTCCGAGAGGCGAGACAGTGGCCCCGTGGCGGAGCGCGACCGATAAACTGTTCTCGGACGACGCCGGGCGCAGCTCCCGGCCGTCCGCCAATGATCAGCCAGCAGCCGCTGCAACCCCAGGGAGCGTTGTGTCCCGTCGCCTGTTCACCTCGGAGTCCGTGACCGAGGGTCACCCCGACAAGATCGCTGACCAGATCAGCGACACCATCCTCGACGCACTCCTGCGCGAGGACCCGACGTCTCGGGTCGCCGTCGAGACCCTGATCACGACCGGCCTCGTGCACGTGGCCGGCGAGGTCACGACCAAGGCCTACGCACCGATCGCGCAGCTCGTGCGCGACAAGATCCTCGAGATCGGCTACGACTCCTCGAAGAAGGGCTTCGACGGAGCGTCCTGCGGCGTGTCCGTGTCGATCGGCGCCCAGTCCCCCGACATCGCGCAGGGCGTCGACACGGCGTACGAGAAGCGGGTCGCGGGTGCCGCCGCGGGTGACGAGGACGACGAGCTCGACAAGCAGGGTGCCGGCGACCAGGGCCTGATGTTCGGCTACGCGACGGACGAGACCCCGGAGCTCATGCCGCTCCCGATCCACCTCGCGCACCGCCTCTCGCGCCGCCTGTCCGACGTCCGCAAGAACGGGACGATCCCGTACCTGCGCCCCGACGGCAAAACCCAGGTCACCATCGAGTACGACGGCGACAAGGCGGTCCGCCTGGACACGGTCGTCGTCTCCTCGCAGCACGCGTCGGACATCGACCTGGACTCGCTGCTCGCGCCCGACATCCGCGAGTTCGTGGTGGAGCCCGAGCTGAAGGCCCTCCTGGACGACGGCATCAAGCTGGAGACCGAGGGCTACCGCCTCCTGGTGAACCCGACCGGCCGCTTCGAGATCGGCGGCCCCATGGGCGACGCCGGCCTCACCGGCCGCAAGATCATCATCGACACGTACGGCGGCATGGCCCGCCACGGCGGCGGCGCCTTCTCCGGCAAGGACCCGTCCAAGGTCGACCGCTCCGCCGCGTACGCCATGCGCTGGGTCGCCAAGAACGTCGTGGCGGCGGGCCTCGCCACCCGCTGCGAGGTCCAGGTCGCGTACGCGATCGGCAAGGCCGAGCCCGTCGGTCTGTTCGTCGAGACCTTCGGTACCGCCAAGGTCGACGCGGAGAAGATCGAGGCGGCCATCTCCGAGGTCTTCGACCTCCGCCCGGCCGCGATCATCCGCGACCTCGACCTGCTGCGGCCGATCTACGCGCAGACCGCCGCGTACGGCCACTTCGGGCGTGCGCTGCCCGAGTTCACCTGGGAGCGGACCGACCGGGTGGACGCACTGCGGAAGGCCGCGGGGCTCTAGTACCGCCGCACTCTGCGAGGCCCGGCACCCCTCGGGGTGCCGGGCCTCGGTGTTTCACGCCGCGGGGCCACCGGATCGGCCGACCCGTCAGCCGTGCAGCTCCGTACGCCGAGGGCCGCCCGGTGCGCCGGCCGCGCGTACTCCGTGGAGTGCGCACGGTGCGTGCGGAGAAGGTGGTTCACGAAGGGCTGCCGGACTGATCCCGGGCGGGCGGCGGTGTCAGTGCGGTCTGGTAGGAATGCAGCTGTGAGCAGCACGGACGGGCAGGCGGGCGGCGGGGCCGAGGGGGCGCCGCCCGAGCAGCTTGCGCTGATCCGGGACGCGGTGCGCAAGGCGCCGCGGGCCAAGCCGCGGACCTGGCGCGGCGCGGCGGTCGCGAAGGAACTGCCCGTCGCGCGGGTGCTCGTCGACAAGGGCGTGCTGCATCTCGACCGCTACTTCGACTACGCCGTCCCCGAGGAGCTCGACGCCGACGCGCAGCCGGGAGTGCGGGTGCGGGTGCGGTTCGGCGCCGGGCGGCACCGGGTGCGGGAGGGGCGGCGCGAGGGCGGCGGACTGATCGACGGGTTCCTCGTCGAGCGGCTGGCCGAGTCCGACTATCCGGGGCCACTCGCGGCGCTCGCCCAGGTCGTCTCGCCCGAGCCCGTGTTGAGCGAGGAGTCTCTCGGCCTCGCGCGAGCCGTCGCCGATCGGTATGCCGGGAGTCTGGCCGATGTGCTGCAGCTGGCCGTCCCGCCGCGCAACGCCCGGGCCGAGGGGAAACCGTCGCCCGAGCCACTGCCCGCGCCTGAGGTGCCCGCGGCGGGCACCTGGTCCAGGTACGCGCGCGGGGCGGCCTTCATCGAGTCACTGGCGGGCGGCGGGGCGCCCCGAGCGGTCTGGAACGCCCTGCCGGGCCCCGGCTGGGCCGAGGAGCTGGCCCGGGCCGTGGCGGCGACGCTCGCATCGGGGCGCGGCGCGCTCGTCGTCGTGCCGGACGGGCGGGCCGTCAGCCGGGTCGACGCCGCGCTGACGTCGGTGCTGGGGGAGAGCCGGCATGCCGTGCTCACCGCCGAGGCCGGGCCGGAGAAGCGGTACCGGCAGTGGCTGGCCGTGCGGCGGGGCTCCGTACGGGCCGTGGTGGGGACCAGGGCCGCCATGTTCGCGCCCGTCCGGGATCTGGGGCTGGTGGCCGTCTGGGACGACGGGGACGGCAGCCACAGCGAACTGCACGCGCCACAGCCGCACACGCGGGAAGTGCTGCTGCTGCGGGCTGCCCACGACAAGTGCGCTTTCCTGCTGGGCAGTCGGAGCTGCACCGTCGAGGCCGCCCAGCTCGTGGAGAGCGGCTGGGCGGCCCCGATCGTCGCCGAGCGGGAGACGGTACGGGCGGCGGCCCCGCTCGTACGGACCGTCGGGGACGGGGACCTCGCGCGGGACGAGGCCGCCCGGGCCGCCCGGCTGCCCAGCCTCGCCTGGCAGGCCGTCCGCGAGGGGCTGAAGCAGGGGCCCGTGCTGGTGCAGGTGCCCCGGCGCGGTTACGTGCCGCGGATGGCCTGTGCGCAGTGCCGGGCGCCCGCGCGGTGCCGGCACTGCGCGGGGCCGCTGGAAGGTCAGGACGCCGGGGGCCTGCGGTGCGGGTGGTGCGGGCGTGACGAAGGCGGCTGGCACTGCCCCGAGTGCGGCGGGTTCAGGCTGCGGGCGCAGGTCGTGGGGGCGCGGCGGACCGCCGAGGAGCTGGGGCGCGCATTTCCCGCGGTGCCCGTACGGACGTCGGGGCGCGAGCAGGTGCTGGACACGGTGCCGGGATCGCCGGCGCTCGTCGTCAGTACGCCGGGCGCGGAGCCCGTCGCCGAGGGCGGCTACGCGGCTGCTCTGCTGCTCGACGGCTGGGCGATGCTGGGGCGGCCCGACCTCAGGGCCGCGGAGGACGCGCTGCGGCGGTGGATCGAGGCGGCGGCCCTGGTGCGGGGCCAGCGGGACGGCGGGACCGTGGTGGTCGTCGCCGAGCCGACGCTGCGGCCCGTGCAGGCGCTGGTGCGGTGGGATCCGGTCGGGCACGCCGTCCGTGAACTGGCCGAGCGGGCCGAGCTGGGTTTCCCGCCGGTGTCGCGGATGGCATCGGTGGCCGGGACCGCGGAGGCGCTCGCCGGGTTTCTCGCCGCGGTCGAACTGCCCGGTGAGGCAGAGGTGTTGGGCCCTGTCCCGATGCCTTCGGCCGATCCGGGACGGCCGCGGCGGCCGGGGGCGCCGCCGACGGGGGAGCCATGGGAGCGGGCCCTGATCCGGGTGCCACCGGGGAAGGGCGCCGCACTGGCGTCGGCCCTGAAGAGCGCGCAGGCGGCCCGGATGGCGCGTGGCGGGAGCGCCGGCAGCGGGGGAAGCGATGCGGTACGGATCCGGATCGACCCGCCCGACATCGGGTGACCGCCCGGGCAACCCGGCAGGACGTCTCAGGCGGGGAACTGTGACCGGCTGCCGGTCGGGCGTACAGGTCTGCCCCCGAACTCGGTCGGGGGCAGCCAGGGAGTGCTCAGTACGGACAGGTGTGCGCGTCAGCCGTTGCGTGGGCCCGGGAAGGCGCTCGGCCTGACCTCCTCGCGGAGGGTGGGGCTGCCCGCCGTCGGCTGGGTCGGCAGGGGCATGGGCATGGAACGGGCGGCGGGGACCGTGGGCATGCCGGTGTTGACGGCGACTGCGCGGGATCCGGACGGCTCGGTCGCGCGCTCCGCCTCGGCGGCGGCCTGCGCGGTCGCTCGACGGGCTCCGTAACGGCGGTGCACCGCCTGCTTCGTGACCCCGAGAGCCGAGCCCACCGCGTCCCACGAGAAGCCCAGCGAGCGGTCGAAGTCCACGGCGGCCGTGACCAGGGTCTCGACGCTGTCCCGCAGCTCCTGGGCGAGGCGGACGGTCGGGGCGGGGGCGCGTCCGTAGACGACGAAACCCGTGGAGGGTCCGGAGCGGCGCGGGCGGTAGACGTTGCCCAACTGGGCGGTCAGCGTGCGCAGTGCGTCCACCTGCCGGCGGACCCGCTCGATGTCCCGCACCAGCAAGTGCAGGCTGGCCCGAGCCTGGGCGTCGTGGGTTGCGTGGTCGGCCATGAACAAGCCTCTCGAACCGGCGTTGAAAAGGACCGGGCCGCGATTGCGGCCCGTTTTGGTCAACTCTTTCTTGACCAACGCGTTTCGGGGTGAGTGGTCACGCAGCAGGGGCGTGGGGGCATATGCGTACGCCCCCGGCGGGCGGACGAGCGCTCGCCTCCGTACACCCCTGACAAGGGCTTTTGCCATGCCTCACGGGCCGTGCGGCGGCCTCGGCGGGACGTTCGGTGCCGTCGTCCGCCGCCCCCCGGGGAGGACCCGGGCGGCGGGCACAGGACGCCCGGCCGTCGTCGTGCGTTGCCGTCCGGCACGGTCCCGCGGGCGCAGGGGTCCACCGGCCCGGCGCCCCATAGACTGGTGCGCTGCCCGTTGTGAATCCGCCCGAGAGGCCGACTGTCACCCATGAAGCTCGTCTTCGCCGGTACCCCCGAAGTCGCCGTTCCCGCACTGGACGCCCTGATCGCCTCCGGGCGGCACGAGGTGGCCGCCGTCGTCACGCGGCCCGACGCGCCGGCCGGGCGGGGACGCAGGCTGGTCGCGAGCCCTGTGGCTCAGCGCGCCGAGGACGTCGGGATCGAGGTGCTGAAGCCGCCGCGGCCACGGGACGAGGCCTTCCTCGCGCGGCTGAGGGAGATCGCCCCGGACTGCTGCCCCGTCGTGGCCTACGGCGCGCTGCTGCCCCGGGTCGCGCTCGACATCCCCGCCCACGGCTGGGTCAACCTGCACTTCTCCCTGCTTCCCGCCTGGCGCGGGGCGGCGCCCGTGCAACACGCGGTCATGGCCGGGGACGAGATCACCGGTGCCTCCACCTTCCTCATTGAGGAAGGGCTCGACTCCGGGCCCGTCTACGGGACCGTCACCGAGGAGGTGCGGCCCACCGACACCAGCGGGGACCTGCTGACGCGGCTCGCCTTCGCCGGGTCCGGGCTGCTCGCGGCGACCATGGACGGGATCGAGGACGGCACCCTGAAGGCCGTGCCGCAGCCGGTGGACGGCATCACTCTGGCGCCGAAGATCACCGTTGAGGACGCCCAGGTGGACTGGGCGGCGCCGGCGCTGCGGGTCGACCGGGTCGTACGCGGCTGTACGCCCGCGCCCGGCGCGTGGACCGTCTTCCGCGCCGAGCGGCTCAAGCTGATCCAGGTCGTGCCGGTGCCCGAGCGGACGGATCTGGCGCCGGGGGCGTTGGCGGTCGGGAAGAACAACGTGTACGTCGGTACCGGGTCGTACGCCGTCGAGCTGTTGTGGGTGCAGGCACAGGGCAAGAAGCCGATGCGGGCGGGGGACTGGGCCCGGGGCGTACGGATCGCCTCCGGCGAGGTTGTGGGGGGTGGCGGGGCGCTCTAGTGGCGGGCCGTCGCCTGCCGGGGGCCGGTGTGACGTCATGCGCGGGTCGTTGGGGGTTGGTCGCGCCGTTCCCCGCGCCCCTTGAAGGACTGCGCCGTTCCCTGCCCCGCAAGAGCCTGCGCCGTTCCCCGCGCCTGTCCTGGGCTGCGCCGTTCGTCTTCGAAGACGTGGAGGGCGTGCTCGTGGGGTGGGCGGGCGACGTACGCTGGGGCGGTATCTCTTCCACGAGCCGGAGCACCTTTACGTGAACGAGCAGTCCCCTCGGCCCCGCCAGCAGCGCAAGCCCTACCGCCGTCCGCAGAAGGACCCCGTACGGATGCTCGCCTTCGAGGCGCTGCGGGCCGTGGACGAGAGGGACGCGTACGCGAATCTCGTCCTGCCGCCCCTGCTGCGGAAGGCCCGGGAGAAGGGCGACTTCGACGGGCGGGACGCGGCACTGGCGACGGAGCTGGTGTACGGGACGCTGCGCCGGCAGGGCACCTACGACGCCGTCATCGCGGCCTGCGTGGACCGGCCGCTCCGCGAGGTCGACCCGCCGGTGCTCGATGTGCTGAGCCTGGGCGCGCACCAGCTGCTCGGGACGCGGATCCCGACGCACGCCGCCGTGTCCGCGTCCGTCGACCTCGCGAGGGTCGTGCTCGGGGACGGGCGGGCGAAGTTCGTCAACGCCGTGCTGCGGAAGATCGCGCAGCACGATCTGGACGGCTGGATCGAGAAGGTCGCGCCGCCCTACGACGAGGACCCCGAGGATCATCTCGCCGTCGTCCACTCGCATCCGCGCTGGGTCGTCTCGGCGCTGTGGGACTCGCTCGGCGGCGGACGCGCCGGCATCGAGGACCTGCTGGAGGCCGACAACGAGCGGCCCGAGGTGACCCTGGTCGCCCGGCCCGGACGCTCCACCGCCGACGAGATCCTCGGCGTGCTCGGCGAGGAGAACGCGCTGCCGGGACGCTGGTCGCCGTACGCCGTGCGGCTGTCCGAGGGCGGCGAGCCCGGTGCCATCGAGGCCGTACGCGAAGGACGGGTGGGCGTTCAGGACGAGGGCAGCCAGCTGGTGGCCCTCGCCCTCGCCAACGCGCCGCTCGACGGGCCGGACAAGGCATGGCTCGACGGATGCGCCGGGCCGGGCGGCAAGGCGGCCATGCTCGCCGGGCTCGCCGCCGAGCGCGGGGCCGTGCTGCTCGCCTCCGAGAAGCAGCCGCATCGGGCCGGGCTGGTCGCGAAGGCACTCGCCGGGAACCCCGGGCCGTACCAGGTCATCGCCGCCGACGGGACGCGGCCGCCGTGGCGGGCCGGGACCTTCGACCGCGTCCTGATGGACGTGCCCTGCACAGGGCTCGGTGCGCTGCGCCGGCGTCCGGAGGCCCGCTGGCGGCGCCGGCCCGACGACCTGGACGGCTTCGCCCCGCTGCAGCGGGGGCTGTTGCGCACGGCGCTCGACTCGGTGCGGGTCGGCGGTGTCGTCGGCTACGCCACCTGCTCGCCGCACCTCGCCGAGACCCGGGCCGTGGTCAACGACGTACTCAAGCAGCACGACGCCGAACTCCTCGACGCCCGGCCGCTGTTCGAGGGTGTCCCGGCCCTGGGCGACGGGCCGGACGTCCAGTTGTGGCCGCACCTGCACGGCACGGACGCGATGTACCTGGCGCTGATCCGCCGGACGGGCTGACCTCTCCGGGCGCGCGGATCGGAGTCACTCCGCGGGGCCACCCGGCGAGGCCGGTTCCGACGCACCCGTCCCGGCTGCCGGGGCGGCCGGCGGCCGTGTCGTGGTCCCGCCCCCGGCGCCGTCCTCGTGCGCCAGCCGGTGGGGCCACCAGATCTTCGGTCCCACGTCCAGGAACAGGGACGTCACGAGGACCGAGCGCACGATGAACGTGTCGATCAGTACGCCCAGGGCCACCGCGAAGCCGAGTTCGGCGAAGGCGACCATCGGGAGGGTCGCCAGGGCCGCGAACGTGCCCGCGAGCACCAGGCCCGCCGAGGTGATGACCGCGCCGGTGGTGGAGAGGCCCGTCACCACCCCCTTGCGGGTGCCCTGGCCGGCTGCCTCCTCGCGGATCCGGGTGGTCAGGAAGATGTTGTAGTCGATGCCCAGAGCCACCAGGAAGACGAAGACGAACAGCGGGAAGTCCGTCGACTCGCCCGCGTAGTCGAAGACGTACCGGAACGCGAGCGCGCTGATGCCCAGTGCGGCGGCGAAGGACAGCACCACCGTGCCGATCAGCAGCAGCGGGGCGATCAGGGCGCGGAGCAGGACACAGAGGATCAGCAGCACCACGACCAGCACCAGCGGGATGATCAGGATGTTGTCGTGGGTCGTCGCCTCGTCCATGTCCAGCAGTGACGCCGTACCGCCGCCGACCTGCGCGTCCGCGTCCGGCACGTCGTGGACGGCGTCCCGTACCCGCTCGACCGTCTGTTTCGCGGCCTCGCTGTCCGCCGGGTCGGTCATCGTGGCCTCGAAGAGGACCTTGCCCTCGAACTCGGGTTTCGTGCCCGGTGGCAGGCCGAGGGATTCCGGTACGACTCCTCGGGTGTCCGCGACCGCCCGGCCGACCTCCTCGGCCTGGGCGCGGTTGCTGACGATGACGAGCGGATCGCCGCTGCCCGCGGGGAAGTACTGCGCGGACACCTCCTGGCCGACGATCGAGTCGGGTTCGCCGGTGAAGGCGTCGGCGTTGCTGATGCCCTCCGCGCGCAGTTGGATGAGGCCCAGCGACAGCAGCGCGAGGACCGCCGCCGTGACGGCCCAGATCATGCGCGGGCGAAGCGAGATGCGGCGGCCCATCCGGGCCCAGACACCGCGCTCGGTGGGGTCCGGGGAGCCGAGGTGCGGGATCACCGGCCAGAAGATCCAGCGGCCGCAGATCACCAGCAGGGCCGGGAAGAGCGTCAGCATCGCGATCAGCGCCACCGCGACACCGATCGCGGCGACCGGGCCGAGACCGCGCGTCGAGTTCATCTCGGCGGCGAGCAGCACCAGCATGCTCAGGACGACGGTGGCGCCGGAGGCGAGCACCGCGGGGCCCGCCCGGTGCAGGGCGAGCGCCATGGCCTCGTGGCGGTCCTCGTGGCGGCGCAGTTCCTCCCGGTAGCGGGCCACCAGGAGCAGGGCGTAGTCCGTCCCCGCGCCGAAGACGAGGACCGTCAGAATGCCCGCGCTCTGGCCGTTGACGGTCAGCCCCGCGTGCTCCGCGAACAGGTAGATCAGCGCCTGCGCGGTGAACAGCGCCGCGACCACGCCGAGCAGCGGCACCAGCAGCAGGGTCGGACTGCGGTAGGTCAGCAGCAGCATCACGATGACGACGATCATCGCCGAGAACAGCAGCGTGGAGTCGATGCCCTCGAAGGCCTCGGAGAAGTCCGCTGAGGTGCCGCCCGGGCCCGTGATGTGCACGGCGAGCCCGTCCCCGCCCTCGCCGACGTCCGCACGGATCGAGTCGACCGCGGGCCCGATCTGCTCCCAGCCCTTCTCGTCCATCGTGATCGGCACCAGGACCTGGGCCGCCCGTGGGTCCGTCTGCCGGTCGTAGACGGGGCCACGGGTCTCCGCGCCGCGGATGCCGTGCGCACGCAGTTCCTTGAGCTCCCGTACGTCCTCGGCGATCCGATCCCGGTCCTGTGCCGTGAGGCCTTCCGCACGGGCGTACACGACGATCGCGGGGATCTGCTCCGGCCTGAAGTCCTCGGAGATCTGCAGGACTTGGGTGGACTCGGCGGAACCGGGCAGCCAGGAGGCCGCGTCGTTGTCCTGGGCGTCGGTGAGTTTCTGGGCGAAGGGCGCCGTCAGGACCAGCAGCACCAGCCACAGTCCCACGACCAGCCACTTGGACCGCCGGCCGCAGACCAGCCAGCCGATACCGCGCCGGCCCTGCCCCTGCTGCCCCTGCTGTCCTTGGTTCCCCTGCGCGTCCGTCATGGCCACCCCCGTAGCCGTGTGTGGAGCTGGTGGGCCGCCAAGGATGGCACGCGCCGTCCGGCAGGTGCAGTCACTCGGCGGAGTTGGTACGTACCGACTGGTCCGGGTCGGGGACCGAGGAGGGCAACCGGCGCCGGGCATGGCAGGCTTGTGGCATGGCCGCGCAGATCAACCCCAGCATCCTGTCCGCCGACTTCGCCCGCCTTGCCGAGGAGGCAAGGGCGGTGGAAGGGGCCGACTGGCTGCATGTCGACGTGATGGACAACCATTTCGTCCCGAACCTCACGCTAGGTGTGCCGGTCGTAGAGTCCTTGGCGCGGGCGACGGACACGCCGCTGGACTGCCATCTGATGATCGAGGACGCCGATCGGTGGGCGCCCCAGTACGTAGAAGCGGGTGCCGGTTCCGTCACCTTCCACGTCGAGGCGGCCGCCGCACCCGTGCGGCTCGCCCGCGAGATCCGGGCCAAGGGCGCCCGGGCCTCCATGGCCCTGCGGCCCGCGACTCCCATCGAGCCGTACGAGGACCTGCTTCCCGAGCTCGACATGCTGCTGATCATGACCGTCGAGCCCGGCTTCGGAGGCCAGGCCTTTCTCGACATCATGCTGCCGAAGATCCGCCGCACCCGCGAGTTGATCAACAAGCACGGCCTCGAACTGTGGCTGCAGGTCGACGGCGGTGTCTCGGCCTCCACCATCGAGCGTTGCGCGGAGGCGGGCGCCGACGTCTTCGTCGCGGGGTCCGCGGTGTACGGGGCGGACGACCCCGCCCAGGCGGTACGTGCATTGCGCACGCAGGCGGAGGAGGCGACGGCCCAGGCAGCATGGGCATGCGGCCACTGAGCCAAGGGAACATGAACGCCGCCCCTCAGGGCTGATCAAGTACGCCGCATCTGCAAGGATGAACGGCGAATCCAGAGTGTGAACAGCAGTGAGGAGAACGCCGTGTCGGGTATGTCGGCGGGCCGGTCGGCCATGCGGATGGGACCCGCTGAGCTGGTGCAGGCGGCGGCCATGGCCCGTCGCTTCTACCTGGAGGGCAAATCCAAGATCCAGATCGCCGAGGAGTTCGGCGTCAGCCGCTTCAAGGTGGCCCGGGTCCTGGAGACCGCCCTCGAACGTGATCTCGTGCGGATCGAGATCCGTGTCCCCGCCGAGCTGGACGCGGAGCGCTCGGACGCGCTGCGTGCCCGCTACGGCCTGCGGCACGCCGTCGTCGTCGAGTCCCCGGCCGAGGCCGAGGAGTCACCCGACCCGGAGAACCTCGGCGAGGTGGCCGCCGACCTGCTCGGCGAGCTGGTCGCCGAAGGCGATGTGCTCGGCCTCGCCTGGGGCCGTTCCACCATCCACATGGCGGCCGCGCTCGACCGGCTGCCGCCGTGCACGGTGGTGCAGCTGACGGGTGTGTACGACGCCGGGACGGCCGAGCGCGGCTCGGTCGAGGCCGTCCGCCGGGCCGCCCAGGTCTCCGGCGGCGACGCCCACCCCATCTACGCGCCGATGCTGCTGCCGGACGTGGCCACCGCGGCCGCGCTGCGCAGCCAGACAGGCATCGCCCGCGCCTTCGAGTACTTCGACAAGGTCACCGTCGCCTGCGTGTCGATCGGCTCCTGGGAGGCGGGCATCTCCACGGTGCACGACATGCTCACCGAGGAGGAGCGCGCCCACTACGCCACCCTCGGTGTGGCCGCGGAGATGTCCGCGCACCTCTTCGACTCCGAGGGCCGTCGTGTCGGCCGGGACCTGGGGGAGCGGTGCATCACCGTCGAGGCCGACCGGCTTCGGCGGATCCCCGAGGTCGTCGCGATCGCCGGCGGACAGCGCAAGGCGGCCGCCATCGACGCGGTGCTGCGGTCCGGCCTCGTCACCAGCCTGGTGACCGACACGGCCGCCGCGGACGCCCTGATGACGGCGGGTCCGACACCCCGTCCCGCCCTCGACCGGGCGGACCCCGACGGCATGTGATCCTCCAGCCGGTCCGGCCGGCGGTTCGACAGCACGCCTCGCGGGGACGGCTGTGGCAGCATCGGCGACATGCTGCTCCGGTCCGTCCCCCGTCTGCTGTCCGGGCTGCTGATCTGTCTGGCCGTCCTGACGGCCGGCTGCTCGTCGACGGGCACCGGGACGGCCGCACCGGCCTCGGTCCCCGCCTGGGCCGCCGGGACGGAGACCGTCAGGGAGTCCGACCTGCCCGCCGAGGCCCGCCGGACGCTCACCCTTATCGACGAGGGCGGCCCTTTCCCGTACGCCAGGGACGGCGCCGTCTTCGGCAACCGCGAGCGCGAGCTGCCGCGGCGCGAGCACGGCCACTACCACGAGTACACGGTATGGACACCCGGCGAGCGGGACCGCGGAGCCCGGCGCGTTGTCACCGGGCGGGGCGGCGAGGTCTACTACACCGATGATCACTACGACTCGTTCAGGGCGGTGCTGAGATGACGGACGACGTGCCGGGCCGCCACGTGGTCACGCTGGACCTCGACGGTGTCACGGACAAGGCTGGCCTCATGGAGCGTTGCGTGAGCGCCCTGGGCCTGCCGGACTGGTTCGGACGGAACTGGGACGCGCTCGCCGACAGCCTCACCGACCCGTCCGTGTGGCCCGAGGCCGCCGGCGAGGGCGGACTGCTCGTCGTCGTCACCGGCTGGCGGGCGTACGCGCGGACGCGGCCCGAGGAGTGGGAGGTCGCCGAGGACGTGTTCGCCGGGGCGGCGGACCTCGTGCCGGCGCTCACCGTGGCGCTGGCCCTTGGAGGATCCCACCAGTAGGCCGCCGACCGGCCTGGACGATCGGCCCGGAGCGTGCGAACCCGTCGACATGGGACAATGAGGTACGTGCTCTTCCCCCGGGCTGTCCTGTTCGGGGGCCACCTCTGATCGACTGGGATGTGCAGCACGTGCGTTTCCTCAACGACATCCAGCCCGCGTACGACCTGACGTACGACGACGTCTTCATGGTGCCGAGCCGTTCCGCGGTCGGCTCGCGGCAGGGCGTCGACCTGGCTTCGCCGGACGGCACCGGCACCACGATCCCGCTGGTGGTCGCCAACATGACGGCGATCGCGGGCCGCCGCATGGCCGAGACCATGGCCCGCCGGGGCGGGCTCGTCGTCATCCCGCAGGACATCCCGATCGAGGTCGTCACCGAGGTCGTGTCCTGGGTCAAGAGCCGTCACCTCGTCCTGGACACCCCGATCATCCTCGCCCCGCACCAGACCGTCGCCGACGCGCTGTCCCTGCTGCCCAAGCGCGCCCACAACGCCGGCGTCGTGGTGGACGGGGACGGCAGGCCGGTCGGTGTCGTCACCGACGCCGACCTCAGCGGCGTCGACCGCTTCACCCAGCTGTCCGAGGTCATGTCGAAGGACCTGCTGCTGCTCGACGCGGACATCGAGCCCGGCGAGGCCTTCGGCAGGCTCGACCACGCCAACCGCCGCTACGCCCCTGCCGTGGACAAGGACGGCAGGCTCGCCGGCATCCTCACCCGCAAGGGCGCCCTGCGCGCCACTCTCTACACGCCGGCGACCGACGCGGACGGTCGGCTGCGCATCGCGGCCGCCGTCGGGATCAACGGCGACGTCGCGGGCAAGGCCAAGCAGCTGCTCGCCGCGGGCGTCGACACGCTCGTCGTGGACACCGCCCACGGTCATCAGGAGTCGATGATCGCCGCGGTCCGTGCCGTCCGCGGACTCGACCCGCAGGTGCCGGTCGTCGCGGGCAACATCGTCGCCGCCGAGGGCGTACGCGACCTGATCGAGGCCGGCGCGGACATCATCAAGGTCGGTGTCGGACCGGGCGCCATGTGCACCACGCGCATGATGACCGGTGTGGGCCGCCCGCAGTTCTCGGCGGTCCTGGAGTGCGCCGCCGAGGCGAAGAAGTACGGCAAGCACGTGTGGGCCGACGGTGGTGTGCGGCACCCGCGCGACGTCGCCATGGCACTGGCCGCGGGCGCCTCGAACGTCATGGTCGGCTCGTGGTTCGCCGGGACCTACGAGTCGCCGGGCGACCTCCAGCAGGACGCCGACGGCCGCCTCTACAAGGAGTCGTTCGGCATGGCGTCCGCGCGTGCGGTACGCAACCGGACGTCGGAGGAATCGGCGTACGACCGGGCCCGCAAGGCGCTGTTCGAGGAGGGCATCTCGACCTCCCGGATGTTCCTGGACCCGTCCCGGCCCGGCGTCGAGGACCTGGTCGACTCGATCATCGCGGGCGTGCGCTCCTCGTGCACCTACGCGGGTGCCAACTCCCTGGAGGAGTTCACGCAGAGGGCCGTCGTGGGCATCCAGAGCGCGGCCGGCTACGCGGAGGGCAAGCCGCTGCACGCCAGCTGGGGCTGAGCCCGACTCTCTTTCGTGCGGCCCCTGTTGCCCCGTGACGCGGGACAACAGGGGCCGCCCCGCGTCCGGTTGTCGCTAAGGTCGGGCGGATGCGGATGCGGATCGATGCCTGCCGGGCCGAGGACGTCGCGGTCCTGGAGCGGTTCATGCCCTCGCACAGCGTGGACGGGAGCCATGGGGCGCGGTTCGCGCGGCAGGAAGCGGGCGGGAGCACGTATCTGATCCCCTGGCTCGACGGCCGGCCCGTCGGTCACGCGGAGGTCCGCTGGACCGGTTGCGCGGCCACCGAGGTGCGCGCCGCGCGGCCGGGCTGCCCCGAGATCAACGGACTGTTCGTCTGGCCCGCGACGCTGCGCTCACGGGGTATCGGCGGGGCGCTCGTGCGGGCCGCCGAGGAACTGGCCGTCGCGCGCGGAACCGGGCTCATGGGACTCGGTGTCGGTGACGACAACCCGCGGGCCGCGGCGCTCTACGCACGGCTCGGCTACCGGCCCGTCGTGACGTACGTCGACCGCTGGGCGTACCTCGACGTCGACGGCGAGCGCCGCGAGTGCGCCGATCCCTGTGTCTTCATGGTCAAACGCCTTGATGCCCTGCAGGCGTGACGTCAGGCCACCTTGTCGTCAGGGCGTCTTGACGTCAAGTCTGCCTGACGGGACGCTGGGGTCATGACGACACCGCAGAGCACCGAGCCGCAGTACACGCTGCTGACCGCCGTGGCCCGTCTCGACGAGCTGAGGGTCCGGGAGTCACTGGCGGGAGCGGGCAGCGACGAGGAGGCCCTCGGGCGGGGCGAACTGCTGGAACTGCTCGCCCTCAGCGAGGTGGTGGCCCGAAAGGCGGCGTACGGCCGTCAGCTCAGCGTGCGCGCGGCCCGTGCGGCCGGGGCCTCCTGGTCGCAGATCGGAGCGGCCCTCGGGACCAGCAAGCAGGCCGCGTGGGAGGCCCACAACCGGTGGATCGACGAGCAGGCGGCCGCCCACGGACAGCCCGGACAGCTGGGCTTCGACGCGGGTGACGTGGCCGAGGCGCGAGCGATCGCCGGGCGGCCCGACGGCCTCTGAGCGGGCAGCACGCGCACCTCGCCGTCTGCGACTGCGGCCTGCGACTCCGGCCTCGGCGTGCTCGTTTCGCGCAACGGTCGAAAGGCCCCGCGCAACGATCGCCCGGCTGCCCCCGATGAACGCAACGATCCTGCGGACACGCGCAAGGTTGCTGCATTACGGCCGGAAAGCCAGGACTCATAGAGTCGTGCGCTGAACGTAGTGTGGCGGGGACCCCGTGCACGGTGGTCCCTCCTCAGGGCTGCCGTGGGGCCGCGCCGCCCTCACCGGCAGCGATGAAGGAGCCAGCCGCGTGCTCGACCACGGCGCACCCCCGCAGTCCCGCAGTCACCCCACCCCCGCGCCTCCGGGCCCCGGCGCGCGTCTGATGCGCCGCAAGCCCGTGGAGAGCCTGGTCGCCGAGGGCGGCCAGGGGGAGGGCGGCAGCCTGCGCCGCTCCCTCGGCCTGTGGCAGCTGACGATGATCAGCATCGGTGCCACGCTCGGCACCGGCATCTTCGTGGTGCTCGGCGAGGCCGTCCCGAAGGCCGGCCCGGCCGTCACCGTCTCCTTCGTGATAGCCGGACTCACGGCACTCTTCTCGGCCCTCTCGTACGCCGAGCTCGCGGGCACCATCCCGGTCGCCGGATCCTCGTACTCGTACGCGTACGCAACCATGGGCGAACTCGTCGCCTGGATCTGCGGCTGGTGCCTCGTCCTGGAGTACGGCGTCTCCGTCGCGGCCGTCGCCGTCGGCTGGGGCGAGTACCTGAACGAGCTCCTCGACGGCACGATCGGCGTCACCATCCCGGACGCGCTCTCCGCCCCGCCCGGCGACGGCGGGATCTTCAACCTGCCCGCGCTGATCGTCGTACTGCTCGCCATGGCGTTCCTGCTCGGCGGCGCCCGGGAGTCCGCACGCGCCAACACCGTCATGGTCGTCGTCAAGATCGCCGCACTGCTGCTGTTCTGCGCGATCGGCATCCAGGGCTTCCGCTCCGGCAACTACGAGAACTTCATGCCGCTCGGCATGGCCGGCGTCAGTGCCGCCGGGGCGACCCTCTTCTTCTCGTACATCGGGTTCGACGCGGCCTCCACCGCGGGCGAGGAGGCGAAGAACGCCCAGCGCGACCTGCCCCGCGCGATCATGCTCTCCCTGATCATCGTGACGGCCCTGTACGTGCTCGTCGCGGCCGTCGCCGTCGGCGCCAAGCCCTGGCAGCGGTTCACCGGCTCCGAGGCCGCCCTCGCCGGGATCATGAAGGACGTCACCGGTGACGCCGTCTGGGGCACGCTACTGGCGGCCGGCGCCGTGATCGCCATCGCGAGCGTCGTGCTGACCGTCCTCTACGGGCAGACCCGCATCCTCTTCGCCATGTCCCGCGACGGACTCGTCCCCAAGGTCTTCTCCCGCGTCCACCCGAAGACCGGGACCCCGCGCGTCAACACGGTCATCGTGTCCCTGTTCTGTGGCGTACTCGCCGCCGCGATCCCGCTCGGGCAGCTCGCCGACGCGACCAGCATCGGCACGCTCTTCGCCTTCGCGCTGGTCAATGTGGCCGTCGTGGTGCTGCGGCGGACACGGCCCGAGATGCCGCGCACGTTCCGGGTGCCGCTGTCGCCGTTGATGCCCGCGCTGGGCTTCGGGTTCTGCGTGTGGATGATGGGCAGCCTCGACACCGTGACCTGGGTGGTCTTCGGCGTCTGGATGGCTGTCGGGCTCGTGTTCTACTTCAGTTACGGCTACCGGCGCTCACGTCTCGCGACCGGGCCGGTCGGCTGAGCGGGTCCTCGCGGGGCCCGGCGGTTCCCAGCGGTCTCCGAAGAGAAGTGATCCACCCGCAGTGCTGAACAATCTCGACGAACGCATCGTCCACGCCCTTGCCGAGGACGCCCGGCGCTCCTTCGCCGACATCGGACAGGAGGTCGGGCTCTCCGCGCCCGCCGTGAAGCGGCGGGTGGACCGGCTGCGGGCCAGCGGGGCCATCACCGGGTTCACGGTGCGGGTGGACCCGGCGGCGCTCGGATGGGAGACCGAGGGGTTCGTCGAGATCTACTGCCGCCGGAACACCTCGCCCGAGACCATCCAGCGAGGGCTGGAGCGGTACCAGGAGGTCGTGGCCGCGTCCACCGTCACCGGGGAGGCCGACGCCGTCGTGCAGGTCTTCGCCTCCGACATGCGGCACTTCGAGCGGGTGCTGGAGCGGATCGCCGGGGAGCCGTTCGTGGAACGGACGAAGTCCGTGCTGGTGCTTTCGCCGTTGCTGCGGAGGTTTTCTTCCGGGTCCCCCACGTAGCGCTCCGCGGGTCGGTGGGGCTTGTTGCGCAGTTCCCCGCGCCCCTGGGGGTGGGTGGGTGTTCGGGATGGTGTGTCGTGTGCGGGTGGGTGGGGGCTGGTCGCGCCGTTCCCCGCGCCCCTGGGTGGGTGGGTGTTCGGGGTGGTGTGTCGCGTGGCCGCCGGCCTGGGCTGATCGCGCAGTTCCCCGCGCCCCTGAGGGTGGGTGAGTGCCCGGGGTGTAGGGCGAATGCGGGTCGGTCTGGGCTGGTCGCGCCGTTCCTCGCGCCCCTTTTCGGGGTGGGTGTGGGGGAGGCGTAAATCGCTGGGCCGGGGCGGAGGGGCGGGTCTAGCATCGGGGTATGACCTGGCGACATTGATCCATCAGCCGTGCCTCCCGAGGGCCGCCTCGGGCGCCGTATCTCCGGCGTCCGACATCTCTTCGCGGTCCCTTCGGGAAGGCCTCATGACACTCTCACCCGCGCGCGTGCCCGACACCTCCGTCCGGCGGCTGACGGCCACGCTGTACGGCTACGCGTTCCTCGACGACTTCGTTCTGCTCTACCCCGTGTACGCCCTGCTGTTCGCCGACAACGGGCTCACGGTCTGGCAGATCTCCTCGCTCTTCGCCCTCTGGTCGCTGACCGGTGTACTCCTGGAGATCCCCTCGGGGGCCTGGGCCGACGCCGTGTCCCGCCGTGCGCTCCTGTGGTTCGGGCCGCTGCTCACCGCCGCGGGCTTCACGCTCTGGGTGCTCGTCCCGTCCTACTGGGCGTTCGCCCTCGGCTTCGTCCTCTGGGGAGCCAAGGGGGCGCTCGGCTCCGGCGCGCTGGAGGCGCTGGTGTACGAGGAGCTCGACCGGCTCGGCGCCGCCGACCGCTACGGACGGATCATGGGCCGGGCCCGCGCCGCGGGACTCGTGGCCGTGATCGCGGCGCTGGGTCTGGCCGGCCCGGTCTTCGCGTTCGGCGGCTACCCGGCCGTCGGACTCGCCAGCGTGCTGGCCTGTCTGCTGACCGCGGTCACCGCGGCCCGGTTCACCGAGCACCGGGAACCGGCCCCCGCGGCCGGACCCGGCGAGGGATGGGCCCGCTCGCTGCGGGCCGGGCTCGCCGAGGCCCGCGAGGACCGGTCCGTCCGCGCCGCCCTGCTGCTCGTCCCGGCCGTCACCGCTGTATGGGGCGCGCTCGACGAGTACACGCCCCTGCTCGTCCGCGACACGGGAGTCACGGAGAACTCCGTACCGCACTGGCTGTTGCTGATCTGGGCGGGTGCGACGGTCGGCGGGCTGCTGGCCGGCGCGGGAGAGCGGCTGGGCAAGGGCGGGTTCGCGGCGATCCTGGCCGGTTCGGCCCTGGCGCTCGCCGTGGGCGCGGGGGTGCGGACCCCGGCCGGTATCGGCCTGGTGGCCCTGGCCTTCTGCGGATTCCAGCTGGCGAGCGTCCTGGCCGACGCCCGGCTCCAGGAGCGGATCGAAGGAACCGGCCGCGCCACCCTGACCTCGGTGGCCGGGGTGGGCACCGACCTGGCCACCATCGCCGTGTACGGCGCCTATGCCGTGGTCGGATCGGCGGCCACGCACGGCGCGGCCTTCGCGCTGTCGGCGGCGCCCTACCTCCTGACGGCGCTGATCGTGGCCACCGGGAGGAAGGCGGTCAGAGCTTCGGACGCCACGGCACGACCGTGAAGTCGCCGGTGCCCTTCCTGACCTTCTCGAAGGGCGCCGAGCCGACGCACTTGGGCAGTCCCTCGGTCTCGACGGGACTGCCCGTGGAGGCCCAGCTGTAGCCGAGCCGGTCCTGCCCTCCGGTGTCGTGGACGGTGATGCCGACCCGCTTGCCCTTCGCGCCGGGCAGGTCGGAGTCGGTGACGACACCGGAGACGACCGCCACCTTGCCGCCGGTGATCAGGCAGTCCACCTCGGCCTTCGCCCAGGCACCCTTGCCGCCGGCGTAGTGGCTCCATTCGAAGGTGCCCGTCGCCTTCAGCGGATCGGCGGTGTCCTCGGCCGCCAGGTGCGCGTCGAAGGAGAACGTGATGTCGTCGCCGGCCGACCGGTACAGCTTCGCGCTGCCGGTGAGCGCGGCGGCCTCGCGCGGCGACCGGCCGGACGAGCCGGAAGGGGCGGTCCCGCGCGGGGTGCCCGACGCCACGGCGGCCTCGCGCACGGTCTCGGACGCGGGCTCCGGCGCGCTCTCCGACGCGATGGCGGACCCCGCCAGCCCGGTGGTGACGAGCAGGGCCGCACCCAGCACGGCGCCCTTCGTCCGGCGGGTCGGGGTGATCCTCGTACGGAGGCTCGTCGCGGTGCTTCGACGGTTCATGACAGTCCTTTCGGCGGGTGCTGCGGACAGGACCCACTGTTCCGGCGCCGCCGCCGCGCCACATCGCGCCGGGGGCTGCACCGCACCTCCGCCACCCGGCGGGGAGCACGTCGGTGACCTGCGCCCAGGGGAGGACTGGCCCTCATACCGGGGGGCGCGCAACGAATCGCCGCCGGACCGCCGGTGGACGCAACGATTCGTCCACCGGCACGCAACGGCTCCTTCTTGTCCGCCCGAACCCGTCGCCCGTACCGTCTATCTGGCCCGCCTTTCCGGCCCGGCCGACCGGCCTTGTCCCTCCGGCCGTCCGCCCGGCTCCCACTCCCTTCCGTCCCGGTGAGGAACACGCATGCGCACCGCCCTGCTCCAGAGCTCCGGCCGACCCGGCTCCGTCGCCGAGAACCTCAGGGTCCTCGACGAGGCCGCGGGCCGGGCCGCCGCCGCGGGCGCCGGGCTGCTGATCACCCCGGAGATGTTCCTCACCGGCTACGCGATCGGCGCCGACGTGCACCGGCTCGCCGAGCCCGCCGACGGGGACTCCGCGGACGCGGTCGCGGAGATCGCCGGCCGGCACGGCGTGGCCGTCGTCTACGGCTACCCGGAGCGGTCCTCGGAGTCGGTCTTCAACTCGGTCCAGCTGATCTCCTGCGACGGCACGCGCCTGGCGAACTACCGCAAGACCCACCTCTTCGGCTGCTTCGAGCAGAAGTGGTTCACTCCTGGCGACGAGCCGGTCGTCCAGGCCGACCTGGACGGCCTCCGGGTCGGCCTCATGGTCTGCTACGACGTGGAGTTCCCGGAGAACGTCCGCGCGCACGCCCTGGGCGGCACCGACCTCCTCGTGGTGCCGACGGCCCAGATGCACCCCTTCCAGTTCGTCGCCGAGTCCGTCGTCCCGGTGCGCGCCTTCGAGAACCAGATGTACGTCGCGTACGTCAACCGGGTCGGTACGGAAGGGGAGTTCGAGTTCGTCGGGCTCTCGACCCTGGCCGGCCCCGACGGCGGCGCCCGCGCCCGCGCGGGCCGCGCGGAGGAACTCGTCCTCGGCGAGGTGGACCCCGCCTTCCTCGCCGCCTCCCGGGAGACGAACCCGTATCTGAAGGACCGCCGCCCCGGCCTCTACGGGTCCCTCGTCTGACACCCCCACCAGACCACCAGCCTCGCCCCAGCTTTCCCCGCAAGGAGTCCGTACCCCATGACGTCCACGGTGCCCCCCGCCGTCCCGCACACCGACGCGCAGCCGCCGATCACCATGTTCGGCCCGGACTTCCCGTACGCGTACGACGACTTCCTCGCGCACCCCGCGGGCCTCGGCCAGATACCGGCGACCGAGCTCGGCACCGAGGTGGCCGTCATCGGCGGCGGCCTCTCGGGCATCGTGGCCGCGTACGAGCTGATGAAGATGGGCCTCAAGCCCGTCGTGTACGAGGCCGACAAGATCGGCGGACGGCTGCGGACGGTGGGCTTCGACGGGTGCGACCCCTCCCTCACCGCCGAGATGGGCGCGATGCGCTTCCCGCCGTCCTCCACGGCGCTCCAGCACTACATCGACCTGGTGGGCCTGCGGACCGAGCCGTTCCCCAACCCCCTCTCCGAGGCCACGCCCTCGACCGTCGTCGACCTCAAGGGCGAGTCCCACTACGCCGAGACGGCCGACGACCTGCCACAGGTCTACCGGGACGTGGCGAAGGCCTGGAACGCCTGCCTGGAGGAGGGCGCCGACTTCTCCGACATGAACCAGGCGATGCGCGAGCGCGACGTGCCCCGCATCCGCGAGATCTGGGCGAAGCTCGTCGAGAAGCTCGACAACCAGACCTTCTACGGCTTCCTCTGCGACTCCGAGTCCTTCAAGTCCTTCCGGCACCGCGAGATCTTCGGCCAGGTCGGCTTCGGCACGGGCGGCTGGGACACCGACTTCCCGAACTCCATCCTGGAGATCCTGCGCGTCGTCTACACCGAGGCCGACGACCACCACCGGGGCATCGTCGGCGGCAGCCAGCAGCTCCCGCTGCGCCTGTGGGAGCGTGAGCCGCAGAAGATCGTGCACTGGGCGTACGGGACGTCGCTGGCCACGCTCCACGACGGTGAGCCCCGGCCCGCCGTGACCCGCCTGAACCGCACCGCGGGCAACCGGATCACCGTCACCGACGCCTCCGGCGACATCCGTACGTACCGGGCGGCGATCTTCACCGCCCAGTCCTGGATGCTGCTCTCCAAGGTCGCCTGCGACGACGCACTGTTCCCGATCGACCACTGGACCGCCATCGAGCGGACCCACTACATGGAGAGCTCGAAGCTGTTCGTGCCGGTCGACCGGCCGTTCTGGCTCGACAAGGACGAGGAGACGGGGCGGGACGTCATGTCGATGACGCTCACGGACCGTATGACGCGGGGTACGTACCTCCTGGACAACGGTCCGGATCAGCCCGCCGTCATCTGCCTGTCCTACACGTGGTGCGACGACAGCCTGAAGTGGCTGCCGCTGTCCGCGAACGAGCGGATGGAGGTCATGCTGAAGTCGCTCGGCGAGATCTACCCGAACGTCGACATCAGGAAGCACATCATCGGCAGCCCGGTCACCGTGTCCTGGGAGAACGAGCCGTACTTCATGGGCGCGTTCAAGGCCAACCTGCCCGGCCACTACCGCTACCAGCGGCGCCTGTTCACGCACTTCATGCAGGACCGGCTGCCCGAGGACAAGCGGGGCATCTTCCTCGCGGGCGACGACATCTCCTGGACGGCCGGCTGGGCGGAGGGTGCCGTACAGACCGCGCTCAACGCCGTGTGGGGCGTCATGCACCACTTCGGCGGCGGGACCGACCCGGCCAACCCCGGGCCCGGTGACGTCTACGACGAGATCGCCCCGGTGGAACTGCCGGAGGACTGATCACCAGGCCGGCGGCGGAGCGCTCAGCGGGGTGAGGAGACAGCGGCCGACCAGCCCCACCCCCGTGTCGAGGCGCTCGACGAACTCCTCGGCCAGGTCGGGGAGTTCGCGCAGCGCCCAGACGGCGCGGGCGGCCGACCAGGCAGCGTCCCGGGCCCGCTCCAGGCTCCAGGCGCCCAGCAGATGGGTCAGCGGGTCGGCGATCTGGAGGAGGTCCGGGCCCGGCATCAGATCCTCGCGGATGCGCTCCTCCAGCGAGACGAGGACGTCGCCCACGCGGTCGAAGTCGTCCTCCAGCTCGTCCGGTTCGCAGCCGAGCGTACGACAGGTGTCCACCACCGCGAGCGCCAGGTCGTGCCCGATGTGCGCATTGATGCCCGCGAGGGCGAACTGCAGCGGACGTACTCCGGGATGGCCCCTCAGCTGGAACAACGGCCGCCAGCAGGCGGGCGGCCGGCGCTCGTCCGCGACCGCCTCGACGGCCCTCAGATAGCGCTCCGCGAAGCGTACGTCCAGGGTGATCGCGGCTTCCGCGTCGGTGAAGTGCCCCGATTCCAGGCGCCTGTCGACCTCCTCGGTGACGGCGAGGTACACACGGTTGAAGACCGCGACACCGTCCCGCTCCGGCCAGCCCGCACCGAGCGCGCGCATCCGGTGCACGACCGCGTCGACGCCGTGCACGCGAGCCGTGTCCTGCCCGAAGCGTTCCAACCGCACCATGGGGGCAGGGTGCCAGGCCTAGGCTGTGCCCAGGGCCGCCGGGCCGAGCGCTTCCCCAGAACGGGGGAACACGCGGGACCCGGTGGAGGGGGGAGCACCACGTGTCAGGCCGACGTGCCGAGCGCCTGGCCGCACGGAGAGCGGAGCGCGGTCGCGCTGCCCGGCGCGGCGCCATGGTGGCGGTGGCATCCGCCGTCGTCGCGGTGGGGACCGTGACGGGAATGATGTCCGCGCTGGACGACGGCCGTGGATCCGACGAGGCACGCCCCGAGGTGACCAGCTCACCGCTGCTGCAGCCGCTGCCCGCCGTGCCGACGCCCTCACCCTCGAGGACGTCCGCCTCCCCGTCGCCGTCGCCCTCGCGGTCCACGGCGCGGCCGAGTCCGAAGCCCTCCAGGTCCGCGTCGACGAAGCCGAGGTCCGAGCCCGTGTCGGTGCAGCTGTACAGCCATCCCGATTCCCAGGTCCTGGACTGGGTCCGGGCCAACCGTGACGATCCGCGCCGCCCGGTCATCGAGTCCCGGATCGCCGACCGTCCCGCCGCGGTCTGGTTCGCGGACTACACGCCGTCGAACATCACCTCCCGCGTCAGGGCGGTCACCTCGGCCGGCTCGGCGAGGGGCAGCGTCCCCGTCGTCGTCCCGTACGCGATATCGAACCGCGACTGCGGCGGGGCCTCCCAGGGCGGGGCGCCCGACCTCGGCGCGTACGACGGGTGGATCCAGAAGTTCGCGGCGGGCCTCGGCTCCGGGGAGGTCGTCGTGATCCTGGAGCCCGACGCGATCGCCCAGTCCGACTGCCTCTCCGAGGGCGAACGGTCCGCCCGCTTCGCCTCGCTGGCCCGCGCGGGCCGCGTTCTGAAGGCGGCGAACCCGAAGGCGCGTGTCTACTACGACGCCGGGCACTCCGACTGGAACTCGCCCCAGAAGCAGGCCGGGCTGCTGCGCAGGGCCGGCGCCGCGTCCGCCGCCTCCTCGGACGGGATCTTCAGCAACGTCTCCAACTTCAACCGCACGGGCGACGAGGTCGCGTACGTCCGCCGGACCCTCGACGCGCTCGGCGGCCCCGCGGGCCTGGGCGCCGTCATCGACACCAGCCGCAACGGCAACGGCGCCCCGGCCGACGGCGAGTGGTGCGACCCCTCGGGCCGCAAGCTCGGCCAGGCGCCGACCCTGAGGACCGGAGAGGCACGGATCGACGCCTACCTGTGGGTGAAGCTGCCGGGCGAGTCCGACGGCTGCAAGGGCGCACCGGGGACGTTCACGCCCGACTACGCCTACGACTTGGCGCGCTGACCCCCCGCCGAGCCGGGGCCGGTGCCTGACCCGCTCTCCGGCTCCGTCCCGCTCTCCGCCCCGGCCTCGGAGCTGTACGAGGACGTGCCCTCGTCGAGCAGCGGTTCCTGCGCCTTGAGGTGCGCGGGGGCCAGCGCCCGCAGCGCGTGGTAGCCGGTGATGACCACCACCGTGCCGAGTGCGATGCCACTCAGCGAGAAGGTGTCGGTGAACTCCATCGTGACGTTGCCGACGCCGATGATGATGCCCGCCGCGGCCGGCACCAGATTCAGCGGATTGCGCAGGTCCACCCCGGCGTTGAGCCAGATCTGCGCGCCCAGCAGGCCGATCATGCCGTACAGGATGACGGTGATCCCGCCGAGTACGCCGCCCGGAATGGCGGCCACGACCGCGCCGAACTTCGGGCAGAGGCCGAAGAGCAGGGCGAAGCCGGCGGCGGCCCAGTAGGCGGCCGTCGAGTAGACGCGGGTCGCCGCCATGACGCCGATGTTCTCGGAGTACGTCGTGTTGGGTGGGCCGCCCACGGCCGTGGAGAGCATCGAGCCGACACCGTCCGCGGAGATCGCGGTGCCCAGCCTGTCGTCCAGCGAGTCACCGGTCATCTCGCCGACTGCCTTCACATGGCCCGCGTTCTCGGCGACCAGCGCGATGACGACGGGCAGTGCGACGAGGATCGCCGACCACTCGAACGACGGGCCGTGGAAGGCGGGCAGCCCGATCCAGTCGGCCTTCCCCACACCGGAGAGGTCGAGCCGCCAGTGGTCGACGAGTCTGCCGCTCGCGTCGAGCGAGTGGATCCGCCCGAAGACGCGGTCGAAGACCCACGAGATCCCGTACCCGAAGACCAGCCCGAGGAAGATCGCGATCCGTGACCAGAATCCGCGCAGGCACACCACGGCCAGCCCGGTGCACAGCATCACCAGGAGAGCCGTCCACTGGTCCTGCGGCCAGTAGGTGGCGGCGGTGACCGGCGCCAGGTTGAAACCGATCAGCATGACGACGGCGCCCGTGACGACGGGCGGCATCGCGGCGTGGATGATCCGCGCCCCGAAGCGCTGCACCGCGAGGCCGACCAGGAACAGGGCGACGCCCACGACGAACACGGCACCGGTCACGGTCGCGCTGGTGCCGCCCTGCGCGCGGATCACCGCGGCGACGCCCACGAAGGACAGCGAACAGCCCAGATAGCTGGGCACCCGGCCGCGGGTCGCGAGCAGGAAGATCACCGTCGCGACACCCGACATCATGATCGCGAGGTTCGGGTCGAGGCCCATCAGGACCGGCGCGACGAACGACGCCCCGAACATGGCCACGACATGCTGGGCGCCGAGGCCGGCGGTCCGGGGCCACGAGAGCCGTTCGTCGGGGCGGACGACCGCCCCAGGAGCGGGCGTCCGCCCGTCACCGTGCAGCTTCCAGCGCACGCCGAGGTCCATGGTGGGTCTTCGCTTTCTCTGTACCGGTGATTCCGTATGTGAAGATCAGCGCCATGGTAGGCCGGAGCCGGAACGGGAGCGGGAGGCGGTTCAGGTCCTGGGGCCGGGGACCTTCGCGTCGGTGACGGTGACCGCTTCGCCCGTCCGGCGGCCGCTGGCACGCAGGACGCCCGCGAACGCGGCGAGTCCGAAGGCCAGGACGGTCACCAGGACGAACGACGTCACCAGGCTCGTCGCGTCGGCGACGGTACCGATCGCGGAGGGCGCGATCAGGCCCGAGGTGTACGTGATGGTGGCGACGCCCGCGATGGCCTGGGCCGGGTTGGGGCCGCTGCGGCCGGCCGCGGCGAAGCAGAGCGGCACGACCACGGCGATACCGAGGCCCAGCAGCGCGAAGCCGGTCATGGCCACGGCGGCGTTGTCCGCCACGACGACGAGCACGCCGCCGAGGGTGGCGAGCACGCCGCTGACCCGGACGGTGCGGACCGGGCCGAACCTGTCCACCACCGCGTCACCGGCGAAGCGCGCGAGGGCCATGGTGAGCGTGAATCCGGTCGTGGATGCGGCGGCGAGTCCCGCGGAACTGCCGAGGACGTCCCGCAGATAGACCGCCGACCAGTCCAGACTCGCGCCCTCCGCGAACACCGCGCAGAAGCCGATCGCGCCGATGAGCAGGGCCGACCTCGGAGGCAGCGCGAAACGCGGGGGCGGTTCCTCGTCCTCGGTGGCGCGCAGGTCCAGTACGCCCTGACAGGCGGCCAGACCGACGAGAGTGAGCGTCACCGCCGCGAGCGCGTGGTGCAGCCGGGCGTCCGAGCCCAGGTGCGCGGCGAGCGTGCCGGCGGCCGAGCCGATCAGGGCGCCCGCGCTCCACATGCCGTGCAGCCCGGACATGATCGACTTGTCCAGCCGGTTCTCCACCTCGACACCCAGGGCGTTCATCGCCACGTCCGCCATGCCCGCCGTCGCCCCGTAGACGAACAGGGCCAGACACAGGGTGAGCAGGTTCGGCGCGAGCGACGGGAGTACGAGTGCGAGTGTCCACAGCGCCATGAGTCCGCGCAGGGCTGTGCGGGCGCCGAAGCGGTGGCTGACGCTGCCCGCGAGCGGCATCGCCACGGACGCGCCGATCGCGGGGAAGGCGAGCGCGAGGCCGAGCTGACCCGCGCTCACCGACGCATGGTCCTGGATCCACGGAACGCGCGTCGCGAACGAACCGGCGACGGCCCCGTGCACGGCGAACACCGCCGAGACGGCGTACCGGGAGCGCTTCACGTCGCGCTCCTCGTAGACCACTGCGCTCATGCTTCCGGCCCCTCCCTGCCCTCTTTCCGTCAGCCGCCGCCGTAAACTATCAGGCAGCCTGCCTGATAGATAGGCGGTATTGGGCCCCGCCGCCCGGCCGCCCCTGATCTGGAAGGATCCCGGCATGCCCGCATCTCCGAGCACCGCCCGGGCCATCAACGACCGGCTCGCCCTGCGTCTCCTCCAGCAGGAAGGCCCTTTGACGGCAGGCCGGTTGAAGCAGCTCACCGGCCTGTCCCGGCCCTCGGTCGCCGACCTCGTGGAACGGCTCGCCGCCGCCGGACTGATCGGCGTGGTGGGGGAGTCGGGCGAGCAGCGGCGCGGCCCGAACGCCCGCCTGTACGGCATCGTCGCCGACCGGGCGCACCTGGCGGCCCTCGACGTCCGCACCGAGGGCGTGGCCGTGGTCGTCGCGGATCTGCTGGGCTCGGTGCTGGCCGAGGCGTCGGTGCCGATCGCCTACGAGACGGACACCGGGCCCGCCGTCGAGCAGGCGGTCGCGCTGGTCGAACGCACGGCCAAGGAGGCAGGCGTCGAGCGGCTGCACACCGTCGGCATCGGTGCCCCCGGCCTGATCGACCCCGCCACCGGTGAACTCCGCGACTCCTCCGGGCTGCCCGAATGGCACCGCAGGCTCGCCGCCGCCCTCCAGGAGCGGCTCTCGGCCCGCGTCCTCGTCGAGAACGAGACCAACCTCGCGGCCCTGGCCGAGCAGCGCGACGGGGCCGCCCGTGACCGGGACACCTTCGTGCTGCTCTGGCTCGGCCACGGCATCGGCGCCGCCGTGGTCCTGGACGGCGTGCTGCGCCGGGGCGCCTCGGGCGGCACCGGCGAGATCGGCTTCCTGCCGGTGCCGGGTACGGACGGACTGCCGTCAGCGACGGGCTGCGACGGCGGCTTCCACTCCCTGGCGGGCGCCACCGCGATCGCCGAACTGGCGCGCCGCCATGGCGTCGTGACGGCCGTCGCCTCCCATGAACCGCATGCGGCGTCGTTGGTGCGGGAGGCGGTGTCGCGGGCCTCGGGCCCGGTCGCCGGACCGGTGTCCGACGCCGCCTCGGGATTCCTCGACGTGCTCGCCGACCGCGTCACCCTGGGCGCCGCGTCGGTGATCGCCGTGCTGGACCCCGGATGTGTGGTCCTCGCGGGGGAGATCGGGCGGGCCGGCGGCGAGGTGCTCGCCACCCGGGTGCGGGACCGGCTCGGCCGGATGTCGCCGCTGCCCACGGAGGTGCGGGCCGGCGCCCTGGGGGGCGGCGCCGTCCTGCGCGGGGCGCTGCTGATGGCGCGTGACGGGGCCCAGGACGAGCTGTTCGCGCCTCCGGAGAGGTGACCGGGGCGTGGACCTGCGTCCGCGCCCGTTTCCGGAACGGAGACCCGGCGGCGGGGCAAGGGCCTCCGTCACCGCCGCCGGGTCGATCTGGGGGCGGGCCGGCGAACGCGGACCCGAAGAGGCGTCGGTGAACGCAGACCCTAGAGAGGACTAGACCACTCCGTCAATAGGTATGGACCAGTACCAAGACGCCTCGTTCGCGGGGAACTTGACGCGTCACGAGTGTCCCGTGAAGTCCATCCGTACACCTTGTGAGCCACCCCACAGCATTCACCCGCATGGGCGTCGATCAGGCGTGGCACACTGAGTCTGTACCAGAAGCAGCGCACTCCGGGGTCGGTGAAAGTCCGAACCGGCGGTTACAGTCCGCGACCCGGTCGCTTCCAGCGGCCGGTTGACCAGGTGAAATTCCTGGACCGACGGTTAAAGTCCGGATGGGAGGCAGTGCGCGGCGGGCGGGCATTCGTGCGCGCCGCCGTCTGTTTCGACGTGTCCCACGGGCACGTCCTACGCGGCGTCGCCCCCGGTGTCCTCGTCCGCTCACAGCTGTCGTCATCGACAGGCCCCGGAGTCCGTGCCCTATGAGGCAGGAGGACCCGGGAAGTGTTCACCGGAATCGTCGAAGAGCTGGGTGAAGTCACCGCCGTCGAGAACCTCGGCGACGCCTCCCGTTTCCGGCTCCGTGGCCCCGTGGTCACCGAAGGTGCACGTCACGGGGACTCCATCGCCGTCAACGGCGTCTGTCTGACCGTCGTCGACCACGAGGACGGCGAGTTCACCGCCGACGTGATGGCGGAGACCCTGAACCGCTCCAGCCTCGGCGCCCTCACCGTCGGCTCCCGCGTCAACCTCGAACGGCCCATGGCCGTGGGTGAGCGCCTCGGCGGGCACATCGTGCAGGGCCACGTGGACGGCACGGGCGAGGTCCTCGAGCGCAAGCCGTCCGAGCACTGGGAGATCGTGAAGATCTCGCTGCCCGCGGACCTCTCGCGCTACGTGGTCGAGAAGGGCTCCATCACCGTCGACGGCATCAGCCTGACCGTCGTCGACGCCGGGCCCGACTTCTTCACCGTCAGCCTCATCCCGACCACCCTCGACCTCACCACGCTGGGCCGCAAGCAGCCCGGCGACCCGGTCAACCTCGAGGTCGACGTGATCGCCAAGTACGTCGAGCGCCTGCTCGGCCCGCGGGGACAACAGACGGCCGGCCTGCCCGGCATCCAGGGAGCGACCTCGTGAACTGGCTGAACTCCGAGGCGTTCACGCTCTTCGGCCAGCACATCAGGTGGGCCGACATGATCGGCAACGTGATCGGGCTGATCGGCCTCGCCCTCGGGTGGCGCCGCTCCATCTGGACCTGGCCCGTCCAGTTCCTGTCCGGAGCCATCCTCCTCGCGGCCTTCGCCACCGCCCACCTCTCGGGCAGCGCGGGCAAGCAGCTGGTCGTCATGGCCGTCGCCGTGTGGGGCTACTGGCAGTGGAACCGCGGCCGGGGCACCGCCCAGGACGGCTCCATCGCCGTCCGGTTCGCGACCTGGCGCGAGCGCGGCTACCTGCTCGGGGGCGCCGCCGTCGGCACCCTCGCGGTCGGGAGCCTCTTCACGGCGTACCCGTCGCTCTCCTGGGACCCCTGGCCCGACGCGTACATCTTCGTCGGCACCATCGTCGCGATGTACGCCCAGGCGCGCGGCATGGTCGAGTTCTGGTTCGCCTGGCTGCTCGTCGACCTGGTGGGCGTGCCGCTCAACTTCGCCAACGGCTTCGCCTTCTCCGGCTTCGTCTACATCATCTACGGCGCGCTCGTCCTGTGGGGCATGCGCGACTGGTGGCTGCGCTCCCGCAAGGCCGGGCAGCCCTCCCTGGAAGGAGTCCCGGCATGACAAGCGCACCTGTCTGGTACAGCACCGGGCATGATCAGGACACCTCGGACTTCGCTCTCGACCCGGTCGAGAAGGCCGTCGCGGACATCGCCGCGGGCCGCCCGGTCGTGGTCGTCGACGACGAGGACCGGGAGAACGAGGGCGACCTCGTCATCGCCGCCGAGAAGGCGACCCCCGAGATCATCGCCTTCATGATGAGCGAGTGCCGGGGTCTGATCTGCGCGCCCATGGAGGGCGACGAGCTCGACCGCCTCCAGCTCCCGCAGATGGTCGAGAACAACACCGAGTCGATGCGTACCGCCTTCACGGTCTCCGTCGACGCCGGCCCCGCCCACGGCGTGACCACCGGCATCTCCGCCGCCGACCGTGCCACCACGCTCCAGCTCCTCGCCGGCGGCCAGGCCGCGGCGGCCGACTTCGTCCGCCCCGGTCACATCTTCCCGCTGCGCGCCAAGCCCGGCGGCGTACTCGTCCGCAACGGCCACACCGAGGCCGCCGTCGACCTCGCCCGGCTCGCGGGCCTGCGGCCGGCCGGCGCCATCGTGGAGATCGCCGGCGAGGACGGGCGGATGCTGCGCCTGCCCGAGCTGATCCCGTTCGCCCGCAAGCACGGGCTGACGATCATCTCCATCGAGGACCTGATCGCCTACCGCCGCACCGCCGAACCCACGGTCCGGCGCGAGGCCAAAACCCATCTGCCCACCGCCTTCGGCGAGTTCACGGCCTACGGCTACCGCTCCACCGTCGACGGCGTCGAGCACGTCGCCCTCGTCCACGGCGAGATCGGCGACGGCGACGACGTCCTCGTGCGCGTCCACTCCGAATGCCTCACCGGCGACGTCTTCCACTCGCTGCGCTGCGACTGCGGCCCCCAGCTCGAAGCGTCCCTGCAGCGCATCCAGGCGGAGGGCCGCGGCGTCGTCGTCTACCTCCGCGGTCACGAGGGACGTGGCATCGGGCTCCTGTCCAAGCTGCGCGCGTACGAGCTCCAGGAGCGCGGCCGCGACACCCTCGACGCCAACCTCGAACTCGGCCTGCCCGCCGACGCCCGCGACTACGCTGCCGGCGCGCAGATCCTGGAGGACCTCGGCGTCCGCAGCCTGCGGCTGATGACCAACAACCCCGACAAGACCGACGCGCTCGTCCGCCACGGCCTCAAGGTCACCGACCGCGAGCCGATGCCCGTACAGGCGGGCGAGCACAACCTCCACTACCTGCGCACCAAGCGGGACCGGATGGGGCACGACCTGCCCTGGCTGGACACGACCACCGTGTCCGCCTGCGGCAACCAGTAACTCAGAGCACGAGGAGACACGTGAGCGGCAAGGGCGCACCCGAACTGTCCGTACGCAACTGCGGTGACCTGCGGGTCGCCGTCATCGCGGCACAGTGGCACACGAAGGTGATGGACGGACTCGTCGACGGCGCCCTGCGCGCCCTGCACGAGCTGGGAATCGACGAGCCGACCCTCCTGAGGGTCCCCGGCAGCTTCGAACTGCCGGTCGTCGCGAAGGTCCTCGCGGGCCGCGGCTACGACGCGATCGTCGCGCTCGGCGTCGTCATCCGCGGTGGCACACCCCACTTCGAGTACGTGTGCCAGGGAGTCACCCAGGGCCTCACCCAGGTCTCCATCGACACCGGGGTCCCCATCGGCTTCGGCGTGCTGACCTGTGACACCGAGGAGCAGGCCCTGGACCGCGCGGGCATCGAGGGCTCGAACGAGGACAAGGGGCACGAGGCGGTGACGGCGGCCGTGGCGACCGCGGCCACCCTCCGTTCAGTATCCGAACCCTGGCGCTGACGCGGGCCCCCGAGCGCGTAGGGTGAGGACCACCATGTCCAAGAAGACTTTCGAGGAGCTCTTCACCGAGCTCCAGCACAAGGCAGCCAACGGCGACCCCGCCACCTCCCGCACCGCGGAGCTGGTCGGCAAGGGGGTCCATGCCATCGGCAAGAAGGTCGTCGAAGAGGCCGCCGAGGTCTGGATGGCCGCAGAGTACGAGGGCAAGGAAGCAGCCGCCGAGGAGATCTCGCAACTGCTCTACCACGTCCAGGTGATGATGGTCGCCCGCGGCATCTCCCTGGACGACGTGTACGCCCACCTCTGAGCCTCTTCGGCCCCGAGCCCCTCGCCCCGACTCCCGCACCCGCACGAACGAAGGAAGCCGACCTCATGCTGCGCATCGCCGTCCCCAACAAGGGTTCCCTGTCAGGCCCCGCGGGGGAGATGCTGCATGAGGCCGGCTACCAGCAGCGCCGGGAGGCCAAGGAGCTCAGGATCGTCGACCCGGAGAACGAGGTCGAGTTCTTCTACCTCCGCCCCCGCGACATCGCGATCTACGTCTCCTCCGGCCGCCTCGACATCGGCATCACCGGCCGCGACCTGCTCATCGACTCCGCCGCCGACGCGGAGGAGATCCTGCCGCTCGGCTTCGCCCGCTCCACCTTCCGCTTCGCCACCAAGCCCGGCACCGCCGGGAGCGTCGAGGACCTGGCCGGCAAGACCGTCGCCACCTCGTACGAGGGCATCGTCGACAAGTACCTCGCCGACAAGGGCGTCGACGCGTCCGTCGTGCACCTCGACGGCGCCGTTGAGACGGCCATCGAGCTCGGCGTCGCCGAGGTCATCGCGGACGTCGTCGAGACCGGCACCTCGCTGCGCAACGCGGGCCTCGAGGTCTTCGGCGAGCCGATCATGAAGTCCGAGGCCGTCGTCATCCGCCGCACCGGCGCGGAGGTCACCGAGGAGACAGAGCCCAAGGTCCAGCAGTTCCTGCGCCGCCTCCAGGGCGTCCTCGTCGCACGGACCTACGTGATGATGGACTACGACTGCCGCGTCGAGCAGCTGGAGAAGGCCGTCGCCCTCACTCCCGGCCTGGAGTCGCCGACCGTCTCGCCGCTCCACAACGAGGGCTGGGTCGCCGTACGCGCCATGGTCCCGAGCAAGGAAGCCCAGCGGATCATGGACGACCTGTACGACATCGGCGCGCGGGCCATCCTGACCACGGCCATCCACGCCTGCCGCCTCTGAGGAACACCTTCGCCATGTCGGACGCACCAGAGCTGCCCGCTCTCCCCGTCACCTTCCGGCCGGGCCGTACCCGTGCCGTGCTGCTGACCGCCGGTGCCGCGATCTTCGTGGTCATCTCCACGGTCGCGCTGCTGCTCGAAAAGCTCGGCCCGGGGGAGCGGCTCAGCTTCGTCTTCACCGCCGCCCTGCTCTTCGGCGTACTCGCGCTGCTGTCGCGGCCGAAAGTCGTCGCCGACGAATCCGGCGTCACCGTCGTCAACATCGCCAGCCGGCGGCGGCTGGCCTGGGCGGAGATCCTGCAGGTCAACCTGCGCCCGGGGGACCCCTGGGTCTTCCTGAACCTCAGCGACGGCACCAGCCTGCCCGCGCTCGGCATCCAGCCGGGCATCGCCAAACAGCGCGCGATCAGCGACGCCCGTACGCTGCGCGCCCTCGCCGAGGCCCGCTCGCCCGGCGACGACGCCGGGCAGCACGACGAACATCACGCCTGACTCCCGGCCTTCCACCCTGCCGTACGGGGCCCTGTCTTGATTAACCTGTTGGCGGAGGCGTTTTCGTTGCGCCTCCGCCGCTGACCTTCCCCCCGGAACTCAGCGGCCCCCTGCTATTCGAGGAGTGACTCCCTCCAGCGATGGACGGATCGTCCTGTAGTACCTGCGCCGCCCCCTCCCGGCACATCGAGGCGGCGGCATGACCATCCCCCTGCTGCTCCTCGGGGCGGCATTTCTCCTGATTCTCGCCAACGGCTTCTTCGTGGCGGCCGAATTCGGCCTCGTCACGGTGGAGCGCCCCGAGGCCGAGAAGGCCGCGGCCGAGGGCGACCGACGGGCCCGTACGGTCGTCAACTCGCTCAAGGAGCTGTCCTTCCAGCTCTCCGGCACCCAGCTCGGCATCACCATCACCTCACTGGTGGTCGGCATGCTCGCCGAACCGGCGCTCGCCGAGCTGCTGAACGGACCCATCACCGCGGTCGGCATCCCCGGCGGAGCCGTGTCCGGCGTCGCCGTGGTCGTCGGCATGCTGCTCGCCTCGGCCGTGCAGATGGTGATCGGCGAACTCGTACCCAAGAACTGGGCGGTGTCCAAGCCCATGCAGGTCGCGCGGTTCGTCGCGGGCCCGCAGCACGCCTTCTCGACCGTGTTCCGGCCGGTGATCTCGGGGCTGAACTCCGTCGCCAACCGGCTCGTCCGCACCCTGGGGGTCGAGCCCACCGCGGAGCTGGCCTCCGCCCGCACCCCCGGCGAGCTCGTGTCCCTGGCCCGGCACTCGGCCCGGGCCGGCGCCCTGGAGCAGGACACCGCAGACCTGTTCGTCCGTACGCTCTCGCTGGCCGACCTCACCGCACAGCACGTCATGACCCCGCGGGTGAGGGTCAGCGCCCTCCAGTCCTCCGCGACCGCGGAGGACGTCGTCAACCTCACCCGCGCCACCGGCCTCTCCCGCTTCCCCGTCTACCGGGAGCGGATCGACGAGATCGTCGGCATGGCGCATCTGAAGGACGCCCTCGCCGTGCCCTCGCGCGACCGGCTGCGCACGCCCGTCACGAGGATCGCCCAGGCCCCGCTGCTCGTCCCGGAGACGCTGCCCGTGCAGCCGCTCCTGGAACGCCTGCGCAAGGAGCAGCCCATCGCCGTCGTCGTCGACGAGTACGGCGGCACCGCCGGAGTCGTCACCCTGGAGGACATCGTCGAGGAACTCGTCGGCGAGGTCCGCGACGAGCACGACGACGTGCTCAACGAACCGCCCGAGCTCGCCGCGGCGCCGGCCGAGGACGGCCGGCCCGCCTGGGACGCCGACGGCAGCTGCCGCGTCGACATCCTCCAGCGCATCGGCCTGGACGTCCCCGAGGGCCCGTACGAGACGGTCGCCGGCCTCGTCGCCGACCTGCTCGGCCGGATCCCCGCTCCCGGCGACCGGGCCGAACTGCCCGGCTGGCGTCTTTCGGTGCGCCAGGTCGGGCACTACCGGGCCGAGCGGGTCCGGCTCGTCAGGACCGCCGACGCCGGGTCCGTCTCCGCTCCCGTCCCCGCGGTGGAGGCCGTCCGATGAGCGTGCTCCAACTCCTGTTCGCCGGTCTGCTCGTGCTCGCCAACGGATTCTTCGTCGGCGCCGAGTTCGCACTGGTCTCCGTCCGGCGCAGCCAGATCGAACCGCTCGGCACCGCACGGGCCCGGCAGGTCATGTACGGCCTGGAGAACCTGCCGCAGATGATGGCCGCCGCGCAGTTCGGCATCACCGTCTGCTCGCTGACGCTCGGCGCGGTCGCCGAACCCACCGTGGCGCACCTCCTGGAGCCGGTCTTCCACGCCGTGCACCTGCCGGAGGGCATGATCCACCCGCTCGGGTACGTCATAGCCCTCGCCGCGGTCGTCTTCCTCCACCTGGTGGTCGGCGAGATGCTGCCGAAGAATCTGGCGATGGCCGCCCCCGAGAAGACCGCGCTGTGGCTCAGCCCCGGCCTGGTCGCCTTCGCCCGGCTGTGCAAGCCGGTCACCGTGGGCCTCGGCGCCTGCGCCCGCGTCATCCTGAGGCTCTTCCACGTCGAGCCCAGGGACGAGGTCGAGGCGGTCTTCACCAGCGAGCAGCTCAACCGGCTCGTCGAGGACGCCGGTCAGGCCGGTCTTCTCGACCCGGGGGAGCAGGAGCGCCTGGAGGACGCCCTGGAGCTGGGCTCCCGCCCGGTCACGGACGTGCTCCTGGACCGCGAGTCGCTGGTGAGCGTGGGCCCCTCGGTCACCCCGGGCCAGGTCGTCGCGCTCACCGCCCGCACCGGGTACTCGCGTTTCCCGGTGGTCGCGGAGAACGGCGCCTTCATGGGGTACCTGCACGTGAAGGACGTCCTCGATCTGGAGGAGTCCGAGCGGGCCGTACCGCAGCAGGTCTGGCGCCCGATGACCACCCTCAGCGCCGAGCTTCCGCTGGACGACGCCCTGACGGTGATGCGCCGGGCGGCGACGCATCTCGCGCAGGTCGCCGACGCGTCCGGGCGGGTGCTCGGCCTGGTCGCCCTGGAGGACGTGCTGGAGCTGTTGGTGGGCGAGGTCCGCGACCCCGCCCACCGGCAGGCTCCGGCGACCCGGGTGGGCGAGCCGCGCAAGGAGACACCGGGCCCGGCCCCGGAGGCGGCGGAGCAGGCGCTGGCCAGCTGACGCAGCAGGCCCCGCGCCCCTTCGTACGGGGGTGCGGGGCCTGCTGTGGCGCTTTCAGGGGTGCGGGGAACCGCGCGACAAGCCACGACGGTGCCGCTCACGCGGGACGACCTCAGGCTGCCGAGCTCGTGGGCGCACCCGCACCTACACGCCCGAGGGATCCTGGGGGCCCCGCCCCGACAGCACCTCTCCGTACGCCTGCATCAGGTCCGCCAGCCGCAGCGTCGACAGGTCGTCACGGCTCAGGCTGCCCGGGTAGCCCGACAGCCGCAGGTCGCGGTAGGCGCAGCTCTTCTCGTAGAGCGTGCGCAGGAACCGTCCGTTGCCGAGCTCGTCGATCCAGCCCTGGTCCACCACGTGCCCGCTGATGGAGCGCAGCTCGTCGAGGGCCTCCTCGTCCCACACGTCGCCGTTCTCGGCGGCCAGCACCTCGCCGATGGAGGTGAGTTCGAGCGGGCGGTACGAGGGGAAGTCGACGCGGGTCGTGAAGCGGGACGAGAGACCGGGGTTGGCGGCCAGCAGGCGGTCCATGCCCTCCGGATAGCCGGCCAGTATGACCACCAGGTGGTCGCGGTTGTCCTCGGCGCGCTTCAGCAGGACCTGGAGGGCCTCGTCCCCGTACGCGTCGCCCTTGCCGTAGCCCGAGTTGGAGAGCGAGTAGGCCTCGTCGACGAACAGCACTCCGCCGATCGCGGAGTCGATCAGTTCGTTGGCCTTCACGGCGGTCTGGCCGAGGTACTCGCCGACCAGGTCGGCGCGCTGGGCCTCGACGAGGTGGTCGCCGCCGAGCAGGCCGAGCGCGTAGAAGACCCGGCCGAGAATGCGGGCCACGGTGGTCTTGCCGGTGCCGGAGGGCCCGGAGAACACGAAATGCCGCTTCGGAGGCTGGACCGGCAAACCCTGACCGGCGCGCAACCGGGCCATGTTCAGCTGTGCCGAGAGCGCCTTCACCTGGCGTTTCACCGGTTCGAGACCGACCATGCGCTCCAGTTCGGAGAGCGCCTCCTCGAGCAGTGCGGGGTCGGTGGGACCGGTCGGCAGATGCGGTGGCAGCACCGGCACGATGGCCTTCTCGCGGACCCGGTCCGGCGGGGAGGGCAGCCCACCGGTCGGCGGCAGCTCGGGCTCCGACAGCTTCAGGTCACGGCCCTCGGCGCCGAACAGCGGTTCCACGCCGTCGGGGCCGTCCAGCATGTCCTGCCCGGCCCCGGTCAGCGTGATCGCCGCGAGGTCGGCCGTGTCGTCGTACCCGTCGCCCTCGGAGATCGCGGCGAGCCGGGCCGAGGTGTCCATGAACGCCGGATCGACCCGGTGGACCGCCCGGTAGAGGGGGAGAGCCGCGGCGGAGCGGCCCGTGCCCTCGTGCGCCCGCGCCAGCCAGTACCGCAGTTCCTTGCGCTGGGGCTGCTCGCTGCGGCAGCGCATCAGCGCCGACGACAGCAGCGGCTCGGCCTGTCCGAACATCTCCAGGCGCACGCGGGCCATGCCACCGAACAGGCCGGCCTCGATGCCCAGCATCGGATCGTCGATCAGCGGATCCGTGTGCCGGACCAACTGCTCCCAGTCCTTGACGAGATAGGCCCGGCAGGCGTGCAGGAACCGCACCTGCGGATCCGTGTCCACCGGGGGCAGACTCGCCAACGCCCGGTCCAGCTCCGGGACATGACGTCCGTCGAGCCAGTGCGAGGAGTGCGCGAGCAGCAGGTCGCGCGGCGACTCCAGGACCGGCTGCACCCACCAGCCCAGCCAGTACCAGGAGTTGAGCGTGCGCCGGTGGCGGGTGCGCTGCTCCCCGAAGCGGTCGCGGTGCCGGAACATCCGCAGCAGCGCGGTCGTCGTGTCGATGCGCAGCGCGTGCAGCCCGAGCCAGCCGTCCGCCATTCCCGGATCCATCCGGACCGCGGCGCGGAACTCCTCCTCCGCCTGCGGATAGGCCCCCATCGTGTAGGCGTCCACACCCCGCAGCCAGGCGAGGTCGGCCGGGGCCTCGGGGCCCTGCATGCCGAAGTCCATCACGTCCCCCACAAACCGTGCCCCCGTTGATCGCCGGGCGGGCCGGTGCCCGTCGGCAGTCTTCGTCGAACCGCTGTGCCGCGGACGGGAGTTGCGCGTGGTGCGGAGAGCAGCCGTCCGAAGGTCGCACCAAGAGGCATCGTACCTGCGGGGGAGCACCGGGCCGAAGGGTGCCGCACGACGGGTTCTTCGAGGTGGGAGCGGACGGGGCGCACTCAGGACGGTCACTGAGCGTGAACGAATTGCGCCTCGGAGCGTCCGAAAAGGTCCTGAAGGCAGAACGAAGCCCCCGATCACGGGGGAACAACCGGGGGCTTCGCGTCTGCGGGGCGTCCTCGGAAGGCCGCTCATTGAGAACGTAAGACCTGTACGGCCCCTCGGTCAAGCCGAGTTGGAGGACTCAGGCAACTTCTCGGACAGGCCTCTTCACGAGTTCAGCACATAGACGCAGGGCCGTCACGGTCGGTGACGGCCAGTGCCCTCACCGGCGTCTCCGCAGGTCCCGGGAGCACCTCGTATCCGTCTGAACACTGCCGTACCAGCAGGTCGGCGAACGGCTCTGAAGGGTCCTCGGCGAAGTGCCGGCGCTCGGCGGGAACCCACCCCGCCCAGAAGTCGCTCTGTGCCGAACCGTCCCGTCGGCGTCCGCGCGCCCAGGCGTCCTCATGGGGCAGCTCCATCCACAGCAGTCCCGCCAGATGCGGCCGCAGCGCGCGGCGGCCCGCGCCCACCCCCTCGACGAGGACCACGGGCGCGGGCGGCAGGGTGCGGTCCGGCCCGAAGTCGCGCAGCTGCCAGTCGTACGGGCGGTAGTGCGCCGTCTCACCGCGGCCCAGCGGCCCGACGACCTCCCGGAGCAGCCGCCCGGTCCACGCGAAGAGCTCCTCGTGCGTGGCGATGTCGTCCAGGTGCAGTACGGGGGCGCCGTCCAGCGCTCCGGCCAGACGGTCCGCGAACGTGGTCTTGCCGGAGCCCGCGTGGCCGTCCACGCCGACCAGCCGGACCGGGCCGCAGGAGGGCGGCAGCCGGTGCAGCAGAGGGGCGAGGGTGTGAAGGCGGATGAGGGGTCCCGGGGTGCGGAGGGGTGTGTACGTGATCCGGTGGAACACCCTACCGAGCCCGGTACGGGGTGAATGGGAGGAAGGTTCCGGTCCTGTGCCCGGGGTGTGCGGGGCCTCGCGCGGTGGCCGCGGGCGGCCCGGAGCGTGCCAGTGGTCCTGACCAATATTGGTCGGCGCCGCGACGCTTGAAGTGCTGGCAGAAGCGCTGATCGCGTTCCATAGTGGGCGCACGCCCGCGCACACGCCCAGCCCGTTCCGTACACCCAGGGGGTCACCCGTCCATGACCAGAGCCGAACAGCCGTCCCGCAGAAACGTTCTGGCCGCGGCGGTGGCCGCGGCCGCCGCCGGAGCGGCGAGCCCGGCGGCCGCCGCGGAGCCGACGGCCCGCACGGCGAAGGCACCGGCCACCGCCTCGTCGAAAGCACCCTCCGCACTCGTGGACAACCGCGCCTGGCTCTCGCACAAGGACTGGCTCGAAGGCACCGACGAGGGGACCCGTGCCGTGGCGGGCGCCCGTCCGGGCCTGGAGATCCGGACGCCCGCGGGGCGCCTCGACCACACGGACCCGCACACGGGTACGACGAGCACCTGGGAGTACGCGCGCTGGACCTCACCCGTCCACCGCCTCGGCGTCCCGTCCACCGAGGTCATCCCGTCCTGGAACGCGCGGACCCCGGCCGGCACCTGGCTGCAGATCGAGCTGCGGGGCACGTACTCCGACGGCACGGACACCCCCTGGTACGTGATGGGCCGCTGGGCGGCCGGTGACCAGGATCTCAAACGGACCTCGGTGGACGACCAGAGCGACGGCAGGAGCAGCGTCTGGACGGACACCTTCTCCATCGACGACGCGGCCTCGGGGCTGCGCCTGGTGTCGTACCGGCTGCGGCTGACCCTGTACCGCAAGCCGGGGAGCAAGGTGACGCCGACCGTGTGGCGGCTCGGCGCGATGGGATCCGACGTCCCGGACCGCTTCACCGTCCCGGCGTCGGCGCCCGCTCTCGCGCGGGAACTGCGCGTGCCGCGCTACTCGCAGGAGATCCACAAGGGCCAGTACCCCGAGTACGACAACGGCGGCGAGGCCTGGTGCAGCCCCACCTCCTCCCAGATGATCATCGAGTACTGGGGGCGGAAGCCCTCGGCGCAGGACCTGGCCTGGGTCAACCCCGAGTTCGCGGACCCGCAGGTGTGTCACGCCGCCCGGTTCACCTTCGACCACCAGTACGCCGGCTGCGGTAACTGGCCCTTCAACGCCGCGTACGCCGCGACGTACAAGGACCTCCAGGGCGTGGTGACGCGGCTCGGCTCGCTCACCGACCTGGAGACGCTGATCGCCGCCGGTGTCCCGGCCATAACGTCCCAGTCGTTCCTCGCGACCGAGCTGACGGGCGCGGGGTACGGGACCTCGGGGCATCTGATGACGGTCGTCGGTTTCACCGCCGACGGGGACGTGATCGCCAACGACCCCGCGTCGCCCGACAACGACTCGGTGCGGCGTGTCTACCGGCGGCGCGAGTGGGAGAACATCTGGCTCCGTACGAAGCGGTACAACGCCGCCGGGAAGGTCGTCTCCGGTACCGGCGGGGTCTGCTACCTCTACTTCCCGGCCAGTCCCACGGCCCGCCAGCGCAGGGCCCTCGCGGAGGTGGGCGTCCGCTGAACACCACCAGTCGCTGATCACGACCCGTTCGGTACGGCCAGGGGCGGCTCCTCGCGTAGGGAGGGGCCGCCCTTCGGCCGCCTTGTGGTGCGCGCCACACGGCCCGCCGCGCGTGACCAAGCTCTCCCCCGCAAAAGCCCGATCCGGTGGCAAGGTGGACACACCGGTGGGGGGAGTCCACCGAAAGACGACCGTGAGCGAGCCGCCATGACCACGACCTCTGCCACCGCCGGACGAGTCCGTACCCGCACGGGCGGACCCGAGGACAACGGGCCGAAGATCCTCGAACACGTCATGGGCTGGACCTTCGTGCTGGTGCTGGCGATGTTCGTGACGCAGCTCGGTCTCCTCTGACGCCCGTCGAAGGCAGTCGAACAGCCTGGTGATGCGGCTCTGCCATACTGCGGAGGTCCCGCTCGCAGTTGGAGACCAGGTCCGGATTTGAGTAACAGCCCTCAGGGTGGTGCCGACCGCCCCGGAGCCCGCGGCACCGACCGTTCCTCAGCGCGCCGTGCCGAACTCATCGTCATCGGGCGGAAGTTGTTCGCCGACACGTCCTACGACGCGCTGTCGATGGACGACATCGCCAAACAGGCGCATGTCGCCAAGGGATTGATCTACTACTACTTCCGGTCCAAGCGCGGCTACTACCTGGCCATCGTCCAGGACTCGGTGGCCGAGCTGATCTCCCGGGCGGCCGGCGGACTCGAACTGCCCCCCGAGGAACGGGTGCACCGCACCATCGACGGCTATCTGCGCTATGCCGAACACAACCAGGCGGCGTACCGCACGATCATCAGCGGCGGAGTCGGCTTCGACGCCGAGGTGCACGCAATCCGGGAGAGAGTGCGGGAAGCCATCGTGGAGACCATCGCCGAAGGGGCGTACGGGCGGCGGAAGGTGGCCCCGCTGCCCCGGATGGCGTTGCTCGGCTGGCTGTGCAGTGTGGAGGGGTCCACCCTCGACTGGATCGACCACTACGGCGTCCCGCGTGACCTGATGCGCGAGCTGCTGGTGAAGACGCTCGGCGGCACGATGCGCGCCGTCGAGGAACTCGACGCCTCGTACCCGGCTCCGCGGGCCGCCCGCCGGGACACCTGACAGAGGGCGGGAGCCGGTCGACCGGCCCCCGCCCCCAAATCCCGCACTGGTGAAGCTAGTTGATCGCCTTGATCAGTTCACCGTTCGACGTGTCGCCGCTCAGCTCCCAGAAGAACGTGCCTCCCAGGCCCTGCGCGTTCTTGTAGTTCATCTTCCCCGCGATGGTCGACGGGGTGTCGTAACTCCACCAGTTGTTACCGCACTTGGCGTACGCGGTGCCGCCCACCGTGCCGGTGGCAGGGCACTTGGTCCTGAGCACCTTGTAGTCGTCGATGCCCTGCTCGTACGTTCCCGCCGCCGGGCCGGTCGCCGTGCCGCCGGGTGCCGCCTGGGTGACTCCGGTCCAGCCGCGTCCGTAGAAGCCGATGCCGAGCAGCATCTTCGAGGCGGGGACCCCCATGCCCTTGAGCTTGGCGATCGTCGCGGAGGTGTGGTTGCCCGCCTTCGGAATCCCGGTGTAGGAGTTCAGCGGCGAGTGCGGCGCCGTCGGGCCGGTCGCGTCCCAGGCGCCGAAGAAGTCGTACGTCATCGGGTTGTACCAGTTGACGTACTGTGCGGCGCCCGCGTAGTCCGCCGCGTCGAGCTTGCCGCCGGCCGTGGCGTCGGCGGGGATCGCCGAGGTGACCAGTGCGGAGCCGCCGAACCGGGCGCGGACGGCCGACATCAGGTTCTTGTACGCGGCCCTCCCGCTGGTGTCACAGGTGAGACCGCACGTGTTCGGGTACTCCCAGTCGATGTCGATCCCGTCGAAGACGTCCGCCCACTTGGAGTTCTCGACCAGGTCGTAGCAGGACTGGGCGAAGGCCGCCGGGTTCCTGGCCGCCTCCGTGAAGCCGCCGGACCAGGTCCAGCCGCCGAAGGACCACAGGACCCTGAGGTTCGGGTTCTTCTTCTTCAGTTCGCGCAACTGGTTGAAGTTGCCGCGCAGCGGCTGGTCCCAGGTGTCCGCGACCCCGTCGACCGACTCGGCCGCGGTGTGGGTCCGCTCGGTGGCCGCGTAGTTGTCGCCCATCGCGCACTTGCCGCCGGTGACGTTGCCGAAGGCGTAGTTGATGTGCGTCAGCCTGGCAGCGGAGCCGGACGTCTGGATGTTCTTGACCAGGTACTTCCGGTCGTAGGTGCCCCATTCGGTGAAGTATCCGACGACCTTGGAGCCGGCCGCCGCGGGGGCGGGGGCCCGGTCGGGCGCGGTGGCCGCGGTGGCCGTACCCGCGCCGGCGAGCAGTCCGGCGCCGAGGACGGCGCAACAGACGGTGGACAGGAGCGCCCGGAACCGGACGCGGGGGCGGAGCGAGGTGAGCATCGTGTCTCCTCGTGGGGGAGAGGGGAACAAACGCCGATTGGCATGAACGCGGTGAGGCGTTGGAGCGAAACAGTAGGAGGACTAGACCAGTCGGTCAATGGTTCGGACCAATTTGGTGAGCCGGCCTCTACTCTTGAGTAAGCGGTCGTTAACTGGTGACTCGATGCCTCCGATCGGGCATACTCACAGCGCACAGCCGCTGATCAGCCGCTCCCGCGACCCGGAGGCGCAAGCATCGTCGGTGCCCAGTGAGACCCGGCGGGCCGCCCCACCCAGGTGTGCTTCGCCGATGTGCCCGACAGGGAGGAGAGCGTCGACATGCCTGACCGCGCCCCGCAGCCGGTGGACCGTCAACTGCCCACGGACGAGGCCCGGGATCTGATCTCGCTCGTCCGCGACATCGCGCAGCGTGAGATCGCCCCGAAGGCGGCCGAGGAGGAGGACGCCGGACGCTTCCCGCGTGAGACCTTCACCCTTCTTTCGGAGTCGGGACTGCTCGGCCTTCCCTACGACGGCGAGTACGGCGGCGGGGAGCAGCCGTACGAGGTCTACCTCCAGGTGCTCGAAGAGCTCGCCGCCGCCCGCCTCACCGTGGGCCTCGGGGTCAGCGTGCACTCGCTCGCCTGTCACGCCCTCGCCAACTACGGCACCAAGGAGCAGCGGGCCGAGCACCTCCCGAAGATGCTCGGCGGCGGCCTTCTGGGCGCCTACTGCCTCTCGGAGCCGTCGTCCGGCTCGGACGCCGCCAGCCTGCGCACGAAGGCCGTGCGGGACGGTGAGGACTGGGTGATCACGGGGACCAAGGCCTGGATCACCCACGGCGGGGTCGCCGACTTCTGCACGGTGCTCGCGAGGACCGGCGGCGAGGGCGCGCGGGGCATCACGGCGTTCCTGGTGCCCGGTGACGCCGAGGGGCTGAGCGCCGCGGTGCCCGAGAAGAAGATGGGCATGAAGGGCTCACCCACCGCCCAGGTCCACTTCGACGCGGTGCGGATCCCCGACGACCGGCGTATCGGCGAAGAGGGGCAGGGCTTCGCGATCGCCCTGTCCGCGCTGGACTCGGGACGGCTCGGTATCGCGGCATGCGCCATAGGCGTCGCCCAGGCGGCCCTGGACGAGGCCGTCGCCTACGCGGGCGGGCGCGAGCAGTTCGGGCGGCCGATCGCGGACTTCCAGGGCCTGCGCTTCATGCTCGCGGACATGGCGACCCGGATCGAGGCCGGCCGCTCGCTGTACCTCACGGCGGCCCGGCTGCGCGACGCGGGACGGCCCTTCGCCCGGCAGGCGGCCATGGCGAAGCTGTTCTGCACCGACACCGCGATGCAGGTCACCGTGGACGCCGTCCAGGTGCTCGGCGGTTACGGCTACACCACGGACTTCCCCGTCGAGCGGTACATGCGCGAGGCCAAGGTGCTGCAGATCGTCGAGGGGACCAATCAGATCCAGCGGATGGTCATCGCCCGTCACCTCGCGGGTCCCGAGTCGCGCTGAACCTCCCGTACCCGTACATCGCCGCGGGAGCCACGAGCCTGGCCCACTCGGGGTCGTGGCGCCCCGGCAGGGTCCGGCCGCGGTCGGCCCAGGCGCGGATCATGGCCCGGTAGATGGGAGGGTCCACGGGCTGGTGGGGCGCGTGGGCTGCGTGGGGCTCCTGTGACTCATGAGTCACCCGTGTCCACTGTGGCTCCTGGGGAACCGATTCTGCGATGGGAAGAAGAAACCCGCGGCGCCGGCCTGTCTCTGCGTAGGTGGAGGTCATACCGGGGCAACGCGTCCCGGGGCGGACAGGTCACCGACTCCCGAATTCGCCTGTGCGTTCACGGGCGGGCCCATACGGGGGCCGGGCGAGGGAGCCCACTGGAGGGCGAAGCCCGGGGCGGGCCAGGGCTCTGGCCCCCTGAAGGCATCTGACGTACCGTCAACTCCGCTGCCGGGGGCTGCCGGAACCCTCCGCGCGGCGCCCTCGCAGCGCACCCGGGAGGCAGCCGATGCCCGACGACCGTCCCGTAGCCCTCGACGAGTACCCCGTGCACCAGGTCCCCCTCTCGATGAAGCATGTGGCGACGGGGGACCGGAACGCCTACGACCGCTGCATCTTCCATGTCTTCGACCACCAGGGGCGCGCCCTGCTCGTCCTGGGGCTCGGGGTGTACCCGAACATGGGCGTCATCGACGCGTACGCCACCCTGCGCGTCGGGGACACCCTGCACGCCGTGCGCGCCTCGGACGCGCTGGACGACGACACCCGGATGCGGATGGCCGTCGGCCCCCTCCGCATCCTCGTCGAACGCCCTTTGCGGGACTTCGTCCTGAGCTGCGCCGCCGACCCCGACGACCCGGACGGACTGTCGTACGAGATCAACTGGTCCGCGGACTTTCCCGCGCTGTGGGAGCCGCACCACCTCCAACGCCGGGGTGCCCGGCTCACGTTGGAGGGCAGACGCTTCGTCCAGGCGGGCCGCTGCGACGGCTGGTTCCGGGTCGCGGGCAAGGAGACGCGGTTGTCCGGCGACGGCTGGACGGCGACCCGTGACCGCAGTTGGGGGACGCGGCCCCTCCCCGGGGAGGAGGGCGGCCGGCTGGCCGAGGAGCACCGCACCGAGGGCTTCCACTGGCTGTGGTGCCCCGTCCGGTTCGACGACCAGTTCCTGATGGTCGTCACCCAGGAGGACGCCGACGGCTACCGGACGCTCAACGACGCGACACTCGTACGCCCCGGGCACCGGGACCACCAACTCGGCTGGCCCCGGGCCGAGATCACCTACCGGAGCGGTACCCGCCACCCGGAGCGCGCGACCGTCCACCTCGGTGACCCCCGCAAGCCGCTCGAACTGGGCGTGGAGATCCTGGCCTCCTCCCCGCTCGCCGTCGGCGCGGGATACCCGCCCGCCGACGACTGGCAGCACGGCACCTGGCAGGGCAGGGGCTGGACCGACCGCCGTACGTACGACCTCTCCGACCCGGCCGCCCTCGGGGTGGCCGCCTACGGCGTGACCGACCACGCGGCCCGCTTCACCCTCGACGGGCGCACCGGCCACGGGATCTTCGAGCACGGCTCGTTCGGGCGGCACGACCCGAGCGGGTTCACCGGGTTCGACTCGGTCGCGCCCTGAGGGAGTGACGACATGGCGACAGCACCCCGTCCGCGTACGACCACCCGCGACCCTCAGGAACTCGCCCGTCGGCTGACCTGCTGGCTCACCGGACGTCTGCCCGGTGCCACGGCGGTGGACGTCCGGGTCCCCGCGTCCAACGGACTGTCCAGCGAGACCCTGCTCTTCGACATCGAGCACCCCGAACCACCCGTCCGGGCCTGCGCGTTGAGGCTCGCGGCGGACCCGGCCGCGTACACCGTCTTCCCGGTCTACGACCTGCCGCGTCAGTACCGCACCCTGCGGCTGGTGGCCGACCGCACGGACGTCCCGGTGCCGCGCGTGCTGTGGCTGGAGGAGGACCCGGAGCCGCTCGGGGCGCCCTTCTTCGTGATGGAGCGCGTCGAGGGCCGTGTGCCGCCGGACGTCATGCCCTACACGTACGAGGGGAACTGGCTGCACGCGGCGAGCGACGCCGAGCGCGAGCGGCTGGAGGCGGCCTCGGTGGGCCTCCTCGCCCGCCTCCACGACCAGGTCCCGGTGGGCGAAGCCGAATTCCTCAGGACGCCCGGCACCGGAAGTCCCCTGCGCGACCACGTCGACGGCCAACGCGCCTACTACGCATGGGTGGTTGACGGACTGTCACGCTCGCCCCTCATCGAGGACGCCTTCGCGCGGCTCGACGCACTGTGGCCGCGCGACGAGGGCGCGGCCGTCCTGAGCTGGGGCGACGCACGCATCGGCAATGTCATCTACGACGGCTTCGAACCCGCCGCCGTCCTCGACTGGGAGATGGCGGCACTGGCACCGCGCGAGGTCGACCTCGGCTGGATGATCTACCTGCACCGCTTCTTCCAGGACCTCACGGTGAGCTTCGGGCAGCGCGGGCTGCCCGGCTTCCTGCGCCGCGACCGGGTGGAGGCGCGCTACGCCGAACTGACCGGCCACACACCGCGGGACATGGACTTCCACATCCTGTACGCAGCCCTGCGGCACGCCGTCGTCATGCTGCGGGTCGCCTACCGGCAGGTGCACTTCGGCGAGGCGTCCGTCCCGGCGGATCCGGACACACTGATCCTGCACCACGACAGCCTGCGAGCCATGGTGCAGGGCAGTTACGGGGACTGAGAGCCTCTCGGCGGGGACCGGGCCGCGGACCGCTCAGGCGGCCTGGTCGCGCATCACCGGCACCCGCATGGGGCGCGAACCGGGGCCACCGACGTGCGAGAAGGGCTGGGTACGCCAGTCGAGTCCCTGAGGGAGCGTCAACAGCAGGGCGGTGTCCTGCTCCTGAACCTCCATCGTCTCGTCGGCGGGCCGTGCCTCGGCCGCCGCGCGGCCCGTACCGGCGCAGACCGTCAGCCCGAACGGGTTCCACGGCGACGCGCAGAGCGCGTGCTCCGGCAGGCTCTCCTCGTCCGCCAGGAGCGCGATGGGCTGAGCGCAGTCCGGGCAGATCACCCGGTACATCTCGAAGGTGTCGTACGCGTCGAGTTCCTCGCCGTCCAGGGCGTCCGGTTCGACGCCCTCCGGCTCGGGCTCGACGACCGACTGCTGCCGCTTGGGCGCGGTGCGGCCAAGGCGCTTCAGACTCTGCATGGGCTACTCCCCCTCGGGTGGGCCGAAAAGGCACTGCGACCTCGGCCACAGCAAGCACTTCCCGTCCCGTCTCTGCGGTAATCACGAGAACATCACGGAAGCCGGCGACGCCATGTGGCGTTCGTCACATGCCGCCCGCAGGTGCCCGACCCGGCGGGTTTGTCCCCCCGCCCGTCCCGCCCGCGCACCCATTACACATCACGAACCGGGTATGACCTGCGCCGCTGAGTATCCGGGGGGATCAAGGGCACTGTAGGTTCTCCGCCATGGAGGAGCTGGACCGCCACATCGTGCAGCTGCTCGTCGAAGACGGGCGGATGAGCTACACCGACCTGGGCAAGGCCACGGGCCTGTCCACATCGGCCGTGCACCAGCGGGTACGCCGACTGGAGCAGCGCGGCGTCATCCGCGGCTATGCCGCGGTCGTCGACCCCGAGGCCGTGGGACTGCCGATGACGGCCTTCATCTCGGTGAAACCGTTCGACCCCAGCGCCCCGGACGACATCGCCGAGCGACTGGCCGGCGTTCCGGAGATCGAGGCCTGCCACAGCGTCGCCGGCGACGAGAACTACATCCTCAAGGTCCGCGTCTCGACACCGCACGAGCTGGAGGAACTCCTCGCGCGCCTGCGCACGCTGGCAGGGGTGTCCACCCGGACGACGGTGGTCCTCTCGACACCGTACGAGGCACGGCCACCGAGGATCTGAGGACCGCTGCTCCCTCCTCCACGGGGCCCCGCGCACGAGGCCGCCCCCACAGGGGTGAGACTGTTCCCCATGAGTGACAGCACCGCCGATCCCGAGCCGCACCACGCCGCGCCGGGCACGCTTTCGGACCCGCACGCCCCCAGGACCGAGGACGACCGTTCCTCCGGAGCGCGGACCGTGCTGCTGCGCGGCGGGGAGGTCCACAGCCCCGCCGACCCGTTCGCCACCGCGATGGTCGTGGAACGCGGGCAGGTCGCCTGGGTCGGTTCGGAGGGCGCCGCCGACGCGTTCTCGGACGGCGTCGACGAGGTGGTGGACCTCGAAGGGGCGCTCGTCACCCCGGCGTTCACGGACGCGCACGTGCACACCACGGCCACCGGCCTGGCCCTCACCGGCCTCGACCTCTCCGGCGCCCGCACCCTCGCCGACGCCATGGCCCGCGTACGGGACTTCGCGGCCTCCCGTCCCGCCGACCGGGTACTCCTCGGTCACGGCTGGGACGCCGCCCGCTGGCCCGAGCGGCGGCCCCCGCGGCGTGACGAGCTCGACGAGGCCGCCGGTGGCCGCCCGCTCTACCTCAGCCGCATCGACGTCCACTCGGCCGTCGCCACCACCGCCCTGCTGGACATGGCACCCGGCGTACGCGGGGCGGCCGGATTCACGGACGGCGAGCCGCTCACCCGCGACGCCCACCACGCCGTACGCGCCGCCGCGTTCGCAGCCGTGACGCCGACACAGCGCACGGAGGCCCAGCGCGCCGCCCTCCGGCACGCCGCCTCGCTCGGCATCGGCTCCGTGCACGAGTGCGCGGGCCCGGAGATCTCCTCCGAGGACGACTTCACCGGTCTGCTCCGGCTCGCCGCCGAGGAGCCCGGACCCCGTGTCATCGGCTACTGGGCCGAACAGGACGTCACCCGGGCCCGCGAGCTCGGAGCGGCGGGCGCCGCGGGCGACCTCTTCGTGGACGGCGCCCTCGGCTCGCACACGGCCTGCCTGCACCGGCCCTACACCGACGCCGGTCACAGCGGTACCGCGTACCTGGACACCGCCGCTGTCGCCGCCCATGTCGTGGCGTGCACCGAGGCGGGGCTCCAGGCGGGCTTCCACGCGATCGGGGACGCCGCCGTGACCTCCGTGGTCGAAGGCATGCGCGCCGCCGCCGAGAAGGTAGGCGTGGCCCGGGTGCGCGCCGCCCGGCACCGCGTCGAGCACGCCGAGATGCTCACACCCGAGACGATCGCCGGCTTCGCCGACCTCGGCCTCACCGCCTCCGTCCAGCCGGCCTTCGACGCACTGTGGGGCGGCGAGGACGGCATGTACGTCCAGCGCCTGGGCGCCGAACGGGCCCGCACGCTCAACCCCTTCGCCGCGTTGCTGCGGGCCGGAGTCCCGCTCGCCTTCGGATCCGACAGCCCTGTCACCCCGCTCGACCCGTGGGGCACCGTCCGCGCCGCGGCCTTCCACCGGACCCCCGAGCACCGGGTGTCCGTGCGCGCCGCCTTCACGGCGCACACGCGGGGCGGCTGGCGGGCGGTCGGACGGGACGACGCGGGGGTCCTGGTACCCGGCGCGCCCGCGGACTACGCCGTGTGGCGTACCGGCGAACTGCTGGTCCAGGCCCCGGACGACCGGGTCGCCCGCTGGTCGACGGACCCCCGCTCCGGCACGCCGGGACTGCCCGACCTGACACCCGGAGCGCGCCTGCCCGTCTGCCTGCGCACCGTGGTGGACGGCCGAACCGTATTCGTACGGCCGGACGAGTGATGTCCCGGGGTGGCGCGGTGCCGATCATGGCCCGCCGGCCTGTCGTGCGACCTGCGTATCCTCCGCGCTGACCAGGCATTTGACGGAAAAGCAGCAGCTCAAACGGCTGTTGACAGCGAGCGGCAGGTGGCCGGTAGGTTCGGCCGGGTCCACCACCGGACGTCCGACCGGTGAACTTCCGCGCAGTCGCCGCAGCGCAGTTGGGTCAGGGGTGGTGTGCCGCACCGGCGCACCGCCACTGGGAGCCAGGCCCAGCGCCCGCGCCACGGGGCGAGGGAACGTTCCGGCCGGATGGTGTGACCCGGGTGGGGCCCGGACGCTCAGTAGACAACGGCTTTCGGTCGACCCGCAGCCAGCGGGTCCCAGGTCGGCCCGAAGGGCGCCGGGCCCCGATCCGCAGTACCACCCCTTCGCGGGACTTTCGAGTCGGCGCCTAACCGGCGTGAAGAGCGGCGCTCGCTATGGTGGAGCCCCTCTCGCACGGAAGTCTTAAGGGGAAGCTGTGAACGACGGCGGTGAACGACGGTTCGGTCCGCTCGGTACGACCCTGGTGATCATCCCGACCTTCAACGAGGCGGAGAACATCAAGGCGATCGTCGGCCGAGTACGGGCGGCCGTCCCCGCGGCGCACGTCCTGATCGCCGACGACAACAGCCCCGACGGCACGGGAAAGCTCGCCGACGAACTGACCGTCGAGGACGATCACGTCCACGTGATGCACCGCAAGGGCAAGGAGGGCCTCGGCGCCGCCTACCTCGCGGGATTCCGCTGGGGCCTGGAGCACGGGTACGGCGTCCTGGTCGAGATGGACGCCGACGGCTCGCACCAGCCCGAGGAACTGCCCCGGCTGCTGACCGCGCTGAAGGGCGCCGACCTCGCGCTCGGCTCCCGCTGGGTGCCGGGCGGCCGGGTGGTGAACTGGCCCAAGTCCCGCGAGTTCCTCTCGCGCGGGGGAAGCCTGTACTCGCGCGTCCTGCTGGACGTGCCGATCCGTGATGTCACGGGCGGCTACCGGGCCTTCAGGCGCGAGACCCTGGAGGGCCTCGGACTCGGCGAGGTCTCCTCGCAGGGCTACTGCTTCCAGGTCGACCTGGCCCGCCGGGCCGTCAAAGCAGGCTTCCACGTGGTCGAGGTGCCCATCACGTTCGTCGAGCGTGAGCTCGGCGACTCCAAGATGAGCCGCGACATCCTGGTGGAGGCGCTGTGGCGGGTCACCACCTGGGGTGTGGGGGAGCGCGCGGGGCGTGTCCTCGGGCGCCTCAAGCCCTGAAGCCCTGAAGCGGGATTCCGTCGCGCGGGCGGCTCTGACCACCCGCTTATGCCGTACTGAGCCTGAGCCAGGCACACTGGACGTATGACGACTGGCGCTTCGACCCCGCCCCCCTCATCCCGGCCCCGCCGCTCCAAGGTGCTCAGGTTCCTGCCGCTGGGCATCGCCGCGTGGCTCGTGCTGGAAATCTGGCTGCTGATGGTGGTGGCGGGCGCGGCGAGTGGCCTCGCGGTCTTCCTGCTGCTGGTCGCCGGCTTCGTCCTCGGCTCCGTGGTCATCAAGCGCGCCGGGCGCCGGGCCTTCCGCGCGCTGAGTGAGGCGCTGCAACAGCAGCAGAGCGGCGTGCTGCCCGAAGGCCGGACCAATTCCGAGGGCAACGGCCTGATGATGCTCGGCGGCCTCCTGCTGATGCTGCCGGGCCTGATCTCCGACGCGCTCGGCCTGCTCCTGCTGGTCCCGCCGGTCCAGAAGGCTCTCGGCCGCTACGCGGAGCGTACGTTCGAGCGCAAGATGCGTGAGGTCTCCTCCGGCGGCCTCGGGGATGCCTTCCAGCAGGCCCGTATCCACCGTCCCGACGGCAAGGTCGTCCAGGGCGAGGTCATCCGGGACGCCGAGCCGCGGGGGTACCAGGAGGACGCGGGGTCACGGCCGCCGCTGACCGGCTGAGGCAGGACCTGCGCCGGGGGCTCGGCCCCCGGCCCCGCCCGTCCGGTTCGGAGACGCCCGCACGCTACCGCGGATGCCGAACGCCGCCGGTGAGCCGAGACGCCGCCGGAGGGGCCACAGCGGCCAGGGACCGTTCGAGGACCGGACCTGCGCGATCGGCGATCGGCAGTGGACATCGGCAATGGACCACGACGGACCCGCCCCCACGAAAGCGGGCAGCCGGACCTGCCCCGCCAGGCAACCACCAGCATCCAGACCGGTATCGGGACGCACAAAACCGCAGGAACCGTACTCACAAGTACGGCGCCCGCGGTCGCGTGCGTGCGATCTATGCCGCCCAACCCCCGGAGGGGTTACGCGGACTTGCGGCTGTCCCGAGGGTGGACCGCGATGTTCATGGCTCCGGATCGAAGCACGGCCAAGCGCTCTTCGAGGACCTCTTCGAGCTCCTCCCGCGTACGCCGCTCCATGAGCATGTCCCAATGCGTACGGGCGGGCTTGGCCTTCTTCTCTTCAGGGCCGTCACCGTCCACCAGGAGTGCTTGGGCCCCGCAGACCTTGCACTCCCACTCCGGCGGGATCTCCGCCTCCACCGAGAAGGGCATCTCGAATCGATGGCCCTTCTCGCATGCGTACTCAACGGCCTGGCGTGGAGCCAGGTCGATGCCGCGGTCCGTCTCGTAGCTGGTCACCACGAGGCGCGTGCCGCGAAGAGCTCGCTCACTCATGAATCGTGCCTCCCGGGCTTGTCGCCCACAGGACAGGTGTCGCTGTCGTCGTCATCCGGTCAACGTCCGGTCGGCGGTAAAGATTCCCGTTCAGGGTCATGCGTCGCCGTCGTAGCCGCCCCTTGTTGTACCCACCTGCGCCCGGTTTGTCACATCTGACAGTAGATGTCACCCAGCGTTGCGGCATCTTTGACGCGCAGTAACGGTACGCCTGGCAGGCCAAACGCGTACACTACCGGCCTTTGGCCCCGAGTGCTAAATCCTCGCGGGAACGGGATTGCCCGCGTCGCGCACCGCCTGGCGCACCGGAACCCTCGCGAGCAGCGCGAATCCCAGCACGAAGAAGGCCACGAGCGAGATGATCGCGTCCCGATAACTTCCGGTCAGCTGGTACGTCAGGCCGAACAGGAGCGGGCCCAGCCAGCTCATGCCGCGGTCGCTCATCTCGTACGCCGAGAAGTACTCGGCCTCCTTGCCGGGCGGCACCAGGTGCGAGAACAGGGACCGGGACAGCGCCTGGCTGCCGCCGAGGACGAGTCCGATGCCGGCGGCGAGCACGAAGAACCAGAGGGGTGCTCCGGCCGGCAGGAAGTATCCGGCGCCCAGGGTGAGGGTCCAGGCGACCAGCGAGCCGAGAATGGTCCGTTTGGCTCCGTACGTCCGGGCCAGCCGGCCCATCCCGAGGGCGCCGGCCACCGCGAGCAGCTGGACCAGCAGCACGGCGACGATCAGTGTCGACTGGTCGAGTCCCAGTTCCTCCGAGCCGTACACGGAGGCCTGCGAGATGACCGTCTGGATGCCGTCGTTGTAGACGAGGTACGCGAGGAGGAAGGCGAGCGTCAGAGGCTGCCGTCGCATGTCGCGCACGGTGGCCGCCAGCTGCCGCCAGCCGTGCCCGGACACGGTGGACGAGCCCGGAGCGGCCGACGTGCGGCGGTCGCGCAGCCGCTTGAGCGGGATGAGGGTGAAGGCGCCCCACCAGATGCCCGCCGAGGCCAGGCAGATCCGGACCGCCATCGCCTCCGAGAGGCCGAAGTCGGCGTGGGCGGTGTAGAGGACCAGGTTCACCACGAGGACCAGCGAGCCCGCCGCGTAGCCGAAGGCCCAGCCCCTGGAGGAGACGGCGTCGCGCTCCTCGGACGGCGCGATCTGCGGCAGATAGGAGTTGTAGAGCACCATCGACACGGCCAGGGAGGCGTTGGCCACGATCAGCAGGAGACCGCCCAGCAGGTAGCGGTCGCCGTTCAGGAAGAACATGCCGGTGGTGGCGGCTGCCCCCAGGTAGGCGGCGGTCGCGAGGAGCGGCTTCTTGCGGCCCGTCCGGTCGGCCGCAGCGCCCGCGAGCGGCATCACGAAGATCGACAGGATCACCGAGGCGGACACGCAGTAGGCGAAGAAGGATCCGGCGCGCAGGGGAACGCCCAGCGGGTGGACGAAGCCCTCCGCGTCCGCGGCGGCCTTGGCGATCGATGTCAGATACGGACCGAGGAACACGGTGAGCACGCTCGTCGAGTAGACGGAGCAGGCCCAGTCGTAGAAGTACCAGCCGCGTTGTTCGCGCCGCCGTTCGGCGGCTCCGTCCGCCGCCCGTTCCCGCACGGTGTCGGTGCCCATCCGTGCCCTCGCTTCCCCGTCTTGTCCCCGTACGCGGACGCCGCGCGGTGCGCCGGGCCGTCAGACCCAGGTGCCACGGTCCTTCAGGACCCCGCGCAGTGTCTCGATGTGATCGGTCATGATGCCATCGGCTCCCAGGTCCAGGAGCCGGTGCATCCGCTCGGCCTCGTTGACCGTCCACACGTGGACCTGCAGCCCGCGCGCGTGGGCGGCGCGCACGAAGCGGCGGTCGACCACGGGGACGCCCGACTGGGCCTCGGGAACCTGGGCACAGACCGCCGAGCGGCGCAGCGCGGCGGGTACGCCCCACGACCTCAGGCGCAGCCCCAGTACGCCCCGGGTGCCGTACGAGGTGGCCAGGCGGGGGCCGGCCAGGTGCTGGGCGCGGGCGACCCTCGCCTCGGAGAAGGAGCCGACACAGACACGGTCCCAGGAATCCGTGCGACCGATCAGGTCGAGGAGCGGGCGCAGCGCGGGCTCCGCCTTGACGTCGACGTTCCAGCGGACCCCGGGGAAGGTCTCCAGCAGTTCCTCGAAGAGGGGGACCGGTTCGGCGCCCGCCACGCGCGCGTGGCGCACGTCGTCCCAGGGGAGGTCCGCTATCCGGCCCGCCCCGTCGGTCACCCGGTCCAGCGTCGAGTCGTGGAAGGCGACGAGTCGTCCGTCCCTCGTGGCGTGCACATCGGTCTCGATGTACCGGTAGCCGGCCTCGACCGCGCGGCGGAACTGGGTCACGGTGTTCTCCAGGCCGTCGGCGGCTCCGCCCCGGTGGGCGAACGCGATGGGGCCGGGATGGTCGAGGTAGGGGTGGCGTATGCGCGAGGTCACCCGCGCAGTATCGCCCCCTGTGACGACCCGCCGGCAACGACCGTGCTGCCGTCCGGTGATGCCTGCGGGACGGCGAACACCCGCAGGAAGAGCTGGGCCAGCGGGCCGATGGCCACCGCGTACAGGACTGTTCCCACACCGACCGTGCCGCCCAGGGCGAAGCCCGTGGCGACCACCGCCACCTCCAGGGCCGTGCGCACCAGGCGGATCGACCGGCCGGTGCGCCGGTGGAGGCCCGTCATCAGGCCGTCGCGCGGACCCGGACCGAAACGGGCCGCTATGTAGAGGCCCGTCGCCACCCCGTTGAGCAGGATGCCGGCCACCAGCAGGGGGACACGGATCCCGAGGGCGTGCACGTCCGGGAGCAGGGCGAGGGTGCCGTCCATCGCGATACCGACCACGAAGACGTTGGAGACCGTCCCGAGCCCCGGGCGCTGGCGCAACGGGATCCACAGCAGGAGAACCGCGGCGCCCACGATGATCGAGACGACACCGATGGTCAGCCCGGTCAGCTCGGCGAGGCCCTGGTCCAGGACGCTCCACGGAGCCAGACCCAGGTCCCCCTCCACGAGGAGGGCCACGCTCGCGCCGTACAGCGCCAGACCCACGTACAGCTGAAGCAGTCTGCGGGTGAGGCGCCCCGGCGCTGGAGTGGACAAGGAGTGCTCCCTGGTGGTGGTAGTGGACCGACTCATGACACTCTGTGGCGTGAGAAGAGGCCTCTTCCATGGCCAATTCGGGGAAGGTGGACTGAAATCATGGCGCAGTGGACCTCGGCGGTGGGAGCCGCTCAGCTCGCCCGGCTGCTCAACTCCCAGCAGGAGCGCCCGGCGGGCCCCGGCGCGCGCCGTCCGCCGGCCTATCGTGCCCTCGCCGACGGTGTCCGGCTGCTCGTCCTCGAAGGCCGGGTGCCCGTCGCCGCGCGACTGCCCGCCGAGCGCGAACTGGCCCTCTCCCTGTCCGTGAGCCGCACGACGGTGGCCGCCGCCTACGAAGCGCTGCGCGCCGAAGGGTTCCTGGAGTCCCGCAGGGGAGCGGGCAGCTGGACCGCCGTACCGGCCGGGAACCCACTGCCCGCCCGCGGCCTCGAACCCCTGCCGCCCGAGGCCCTCGGCTCCATGATCGACCTCGGCTGCGCGGCCCTGCCCGCACCCGAACCCTGGCTCACCCGGGCCGTCCAGGGCGCTCTGGAGGAACTGCCGCCGTACGCCCACACGCACGGCGACTACCCGGCGGGGCTGCCCGCGCTGCGCGAGACGCTCGCCGAGCGGTACACCGCGCGCGGCATCCCGACCATGCCCGAGCAGATCATGGTGACCACCGGAGCCATGGGTGCCATCGACGCCATCTGTCACCTCTTCTCCGGGCGAGGGGAGCGCATCGCGGTCGAGTCGCCCTCGTACGCCAACATCCTTCAGCTGATGCGCGAGGCCGGGGCCCGTCTGGTGCCCGTCGCCATGGCCGAGGGGCTCGCCGGCTGGGACATGGACCGCTGGCGGCAGGTGCTGCGTGACGCGGCGCCCCGCCTCGCCTACGTCGTCGCCGACTTCCACAACCCGACCGGTGCGCTCGCCGACGAGGACCAGCGGCGCCGGCTCGTCGACGCCGCGCGGTCGGCCGGCACCGTACTGGTCGTCGACGAGACCATGAGCGAACTGCATCTCGACGAAGGGCTCGCACTGCCGCGCCCCGTCTGCGGATTCGACCCGGCCGGGTCGACGGTCGTCACGGTCGGTTCGGCCAGCAAGGCCTTCTGGGCCGGCATGCGGATCGGCTGGGTCCGCGCCGCGCCCGACGTGATCCGCAGCCTGGTCGCGGCGCGCGCCTACGCCGACCTCGGCACCCCCGTCCTGGAGCAGCTCGCGGTGAACTGGCTGCTGAGCACCGGCGGCTGGGAGCAGGCCGTGGACGTGCGGCGCCTCCAGGCCCGCGAGAACCGGGACGCCCTGGTGGCGGCCCTGCGCCGGGAGCTTCCCGGCTGGGAGTTCGACGTGCCGAGCGGCGGTCTCACCCTGTGGGTGCGTACGGGGGGCCTGTCCGGCTCGCGGCTGGCCGAGGTCGGCGAGCGTGTGGGCGTACGGGTGCCGTCAGGGCCCCGTTTCGGCGTGGACGGTGCCTTCGAGGGGTACGTGCGCCTGCCCTTCACGGTCGGCGGGGCGGTCGCCGACGAGGCCGCGGCGCGGCTGGCGGCGGCGGCCCGGCTGGTCGAGAAGGGCGCGAACGGAGGAACCGAGACACCGCGCACGTTCGTGGCGTGATGCCGCGCGTCCCACGCCCCGGTGCCTCAGTCGGTGGCGTGTGATCCGGGCGTCGTCCGTGGGGTGCGGGCCTCGCGGCCCGGCTCGTGGCCGGGTCCCTCCGGTCCCCGTTGGCGCCGGGGCTCAGCCCTCCGCGGGGATGCCCACGGGGCCGGACGCCGTGACGCGCACGGGGCTCTGCGGTGTCTCGTCCGCGAGGCTTCCCTGCACCGGGTCCGCGGCGGCCGGGGGCGCGGCCGCCGCGTCCACCGGAGTGGTGAGCGGCGGCAGCAGGCCGAGCACCGCCCGGCGGTGGGTCTCGCTGGTCGCCTCGTCGTACGGGTCCGGGGTCGCCGGTACCTGGAGGCGGTGGACCGGGCCCGCACCCAGCCGGGCGTACCCGCGGCCGGGCGGCACGTCGGGCGTGGGAGTCGTGTGCGGCGGCGACCCGAGCACCGCTTCGAGCTGACCCGCCGATGCCGGACCGAGTACGACACGCGCGCGCGTGTGCCCCCGTACCGCGTCGCCGAGCGAGTCGAGAGCGTCGAACTGCTCGGCCACCACGACCGTCACACCTGCCGCGCGGCCGTGGCGCAGCGGCACCTGGAGCAGGTCCAGCGGATCCCTCCGGCCGTCGGCCGCCGCGAGGTGGCCGAGCGCGGTCGGGCGGTCCAGGAGGAGCCACAGCGGACGCTTCGTGTCCTCCGGCGGAGCCTGGCCCGACTGCCGGGCGCGGTTCGCGGCGATGAGACGGCGTTCCGTCTCGTGCGCCGCCCATTCGAGGCCGGTCAGCGCGCCCGCCAGGCCGCACTCGACCCCCAGGACGCCGTCGCGCCCCGTCAGGCAGGCGAACTCGCCCGTGCCGACGCCCTCGACGACCAGCACGTCTCCGTGCTGGAGGGCCTGCAGGGCGATCGAGCGCAGAAGAGTGGTCGTGCCGCTGCCGGGCCCGCCGACCGCGAGCAGATGCGGCTCGGTCGAGCGGGCACCGGTGCGCCAGATCACCGGAGGGACGTCCCGCCGCTCCTCGCCGGACGTGAGCGGAAGCGTGCGCTGGACGCCGGCCGGGTCGGTGAAGCCGAGGAGGGTCTCTCCCGGGGCCGTGACGAACCGCTGGGCGGCGACGTCGGTGGGGAGCGGCGGCAGCACGGCGACCGTGAGCTGGTTGCCCTCCTCGTCCCACGCGAAGCGGTACTCCCGGCCGCGGCCCGACTTGGCGTGCAGCAGCTGCTCGATACGGGCCCGGGAGCCCGCCTCCCCGTCCGTGAAGTAGGCGGGGTAGCGGATGGACAGGTGTGAGACGCGCCCGGTGTCGTCGAACTCGTACGACTCGAAGGCCTTGCCCCACTCGCCGCCGTGGGCGTAGAGCGGGGCCGGGTCCTCGGGGACGGAGAAGTACGGCACGAGTGCTTCGTAGAGGGACTCCAGGCGCTTGCCCTGCGCCTCGTCCGGCCCGGTGGGTCCGGGCGGAGTGCGGTCCTTGCCCTGCCACGCGGCCGCCGCCATCAGGGTGATGACGGCGAGCAGCGGTCCGTACGGGATGAGGGCCACGACCAGGACGACCGAGGCCACCAGGAACAGCAGTGGACCGCGCCGGTCCTTGGGGGTGTCCGCCCACCTGCGCCGTCCGGCGGCCGCCAGCCGGCGCAGTCCACGACTGATCGTGATCAGTGGGTGGAGGACGTCGGTGGCGCTGTCGGCGGCCGTCCGGGCCAGGTCCCGGCTGCGGGCGATCTGCGCGCTGCCGGTACTCAGAATGCGGGGGAGGGGGCGCCGGGCCACTGCTGTCTCCTGGAGGTGCGTGCGAACAGGGTGGGCGTCAGAACTTGATCCCGCTGAGCATCCCGGCCAGGCTCGCGCCGCCGGCCGTGATGCTCGGCGCGATGGCCGTACCCGCGAGGTAGAACCCGAAGAGGGCGCAGACCAGCGCGTGCGAGGCCTTGAGGCCGTCCTTCCGGAAGAAGAGGAAGACGATGATGCCGAGCAGGACCACACCTGAGATGGACAGGATCATGAGAGTTCTCCTGGTCGATGGGGACAGTCACCATGAGTACTTCCAGGCTCACAGCATGTATCCATACGATTAAAGGTGCAACTGGGTGAAATTCCGCTTATTTCACCTCTATGGCCCTGTCCTGTAAGGCCTTGCGGGCGGCCTCTCGGCGGTTTGCCGGATTCGTGGTGATCTTTGCCTCGGCCGGGCCCGGTCATGTGCGCGCGGAGCCAGTACGCTGGCGATTCACTCGTACGGTCGCACCGCTGGCAGCCGTACGTTCCCGCAGTCCCGTTCGTCGTCGCAGTTTTCGCAGTGAGAGGCGGTCCCGCCGATGAGTGAAGCCCCCGACCCCGAGGTCGTGGAGCTGGCGACCAAGATCTTCGATCTGGCCCGGCGGGGGCAGACCGAGGCGCTCGTCGCGTACGTCGACGCGGGTGTCCCGGCCAACCTCACCAACGACCGCGGCGACTCCCTCGTGATGCTGGCCGCCTATCACGGCCACGCCGACGCCGTACGCGCCCTCCTCGAGCGCGGCGCCGAGGCGGACCGCATCAACGACCGGGGTCAGACTCCGCTCGCCGGAGCCGTCTTCAAGGGCGAGGACGCGGTGATCCGTGTCCTCCTGGACGCGGGCGCGGACCCCGCGGCGGGGACACCCTCCGCCGAGGACACGGCTCGTATGTTCGCCAAGATCGAACTGCTCGAGCTGTTCGGTACACACTGAACCATCCGCCTTGACCAGGCGAAACATCATTTTTGGGGGAGGCGGTACGGGGCCGCCGGAAATGCGGTCGCGGCAGCGAGAACCGCTGGGTCATCATGACGTCGTGATTCACGGACGTGATGGCTGGGCAGGTGTTGCCGCACCGCGCGGACCGTGATGCGGCCCGCACGGGCCACCGACGAGAGGCAGAGGAAGATGGTCTACAGCAAGCAGGAAACGGCGGGCGCCCCGACGTGTTGTCACGCGGCCAGGTGAATCAGGATCCCGGTTGCGTCGACGCTTGATGTGAGGCTGTTTCCCATGTTCGATCCGGTCATAGCGCCCAGCGGTACGCTGCTCGGCCTGCTTCAGAGGGGCCGCGGCGACGGCACGCTGCACGCGCTCACGGCACCGCGTGCCGAAGCGCTCGCGGCGCTCAACCACTGCGTGCTGAGCGACCCCCGCCACGACTGGCAGGTGGAGAACCGCTCCCTCTACTACGCCCGCCTCTACCTCGATCTGGGCGGCGGTCTCGACGAGATCGCCGCGCACCTGTTCGACGCGGCGGACGTCCTCGACACGGACGAGTCACGCACGGGCCTCGCGCTCGCCGTCCTCGGCCACCTCGCCTCGTACGGTCGGCAGGACGCCCTCGAGATGCTGCGGCGGTACGCCGCCTGCGGCGCCAACTGGGCCTGGGCCCTCGACGAACTGGCGTTGCGCGACGACGACGCGGGCCTGCGAGCCCTCGCGGCCCCCGTGCTCGCCCGGTTCCCCGCCGATCCCGAGGGCGAGGCCGAACTGGCGGCGGTCGTACGGGACTCCTTCGAACCCCGGCCCTGGCGGCTGTGGGCCGACGATCCCCGCGCATCCGTCGGCCCCCGGGTGCGTGCCGCCCGGGAAGCCGGTTCCTTCGACCGGTGGCAGCAACAGATGCGACCACCCGGGCCCCGCCCCGGATGGAGCGTCCGGGCCGTCTTCGAATGGGCCCAGCAGGGCATCGAGCGCGGAGCCGCCCTCCATGTGCCGGCGGCGCGGTGTCTCACCGCCGTCGCCGGACCCGAGGACCGACCCGAGATCGTCGAGGCCGCCCGCACCGGCGACGACGGCGCCCGGTGCACCGCCCTGCGCTACCTCGCCGACAGCCACGATCCCGACGCACTGGATCTGGTCGAGGCCGCACAGGCCTCGGGATCACGACTCGTCGTCGACGCCGCCGTGGACGCCTTCGAGCGGATGCGGAGCGTGGCCGCGGTGGAACGGGCCCGCGGCTGGGCCCACCGGCCCGACGCCCTGGGAGAAGCCGCAGGCCGAGTCCTCGCGTGCCGGGGCGGCGCCCAGGACAGCGAGCTCGTCCTGGGCGCCCTGCGCGAAGCCGTGCGGGGAGAAGGGCCGGACGCGCAGACCCTGTGGACGCTGGTCGACGGCGCCGGACGCCTCGGGATCGCGGGCGCGGCCCCCGTCCTGCGGCACGTCTACCGCGAGACCGCCTCGTCCCATCTGCGCGGGCGGGCGGCTCGCGCGCTGGCCGCCACCGACCCCTCCTTCGCCGCCGGCTTCGCCGTCGAGTGCCTCTGGGACTGCGAGGAGACCACCCGTGAAGTGGCCGCCCGGCACGCCGAGACCGGTGACGCCCGAGTGGTCGACCAGCTCCGGCGGCTCGCCGCCGACCCGGCCGAGGAGGCCGAGGTACAGACCGCGGTGCGCAGCCGCATCGGACCGGACGCGTCCGCCGTGTGACGCGTCCGGGACAGCCGGGAAGAGCGCCGGGTGCGACCGGCGTGCGAGACACCGCGTGTGAGGGTTCCGTCGCCGGCCCGTATCCCGCAGGTACGGGCCCGGACGCCGGAGCGTGACCGGCCCGTGATGCCGGGCCGTGCGGAGCGCAACGCTCACGGGACGTTCCTCGGCCGGAAAGATCCACGTTGACGCGTCCACGTCCAGCGCGACGACAACAGCCGTATGCGTGTCGTCATCGTGACCGAGTCCTTTCCCCCCGACGTGAACGGCGTGGCCCACTGCGCCCTCCAGACCGCCCGACACCTCGTCGAGCGCGGTCACGCCCCCGTCGTGGTCGCCCCGGCCACGGCCGTGGGCAGCGGACCCGACGCCCTCGCTCCGTGCCCCGTCGTCCGGATCCCCTCCCTGCCGCTCCCCGGCTACCCCCAGGTCCGCGTCGCCCTCCCCAGCCGACGCGTCGCCGCCGCGATCACCGAACACCGCGCCGACATCGTCCACCTGGCCAGCCCCTTCGTCCTCGGCGTCCGCGGCATGGCCGCCGCGGCCCGCCTCGGCGTTCCCGCCGTGGCCGTCTACCAGACCGACCTCGCCGGCTACGCCCGCACCTACATGGGCGCGGGCGAGGCCACCGCCTGGCGCCGTATCCGCTCCGTCCACACCGCCGCCCACCGCACCCTCGCCCCGTCCAGCGCCGCCCGGCACGACCTGGAGACCCACGGGGTGCCCCGCGTACGGCTGTGGCCGCGCGGCGTCGACACCGTCCGTTTCCGGCCGGAACACCGGGACGAGGCGCTGCGCCGTGAACTCGCCCCGAACGGCGAGCTGATCGTCGGCTACGTGGGCCGGCTCGCCCCCGAGAAGAAGGTCGAACTCCTCGCCGGGGTCTGCGGCCTGGACGGTGTCCGCGTGGTCGTCGTGGGAGACGGGCCCAGCCGTCCGAGCCTGACCCAGGCACTCCCCGGGGCCGTCTTCCTGGGACGCCGCACCGGCGACGAACTCGCCCGGATCTTCGCCTCGCTGGACGTCTTCGCGCACACCGGACCGTTCGAGACCTTCTGCCAGACCGTCCAGGAGGCGATGGCGAGCGGCGTGCCCGTCGTCGCCCCTGCCGTGGGCGGACCGCTCGACCTGGTGGCGCACGGGCGCACCGGACTGCTGGTCGCGCCGCGCGACGGGGCCGCCGTGCGCGACGCCGTCTGGTCGCTCGCCGCCGACCCGGCCCGGCGGGCCGCGTACGGCGCCGAGGCGCGGCGCACCGTCGAGGGCCGCACCTGGGCCGCCGTCGGGGACCAGCTCATCGGGCACTACACGGACGTCCTCGCCGGCCGGGCGGTGGTGGCCGCATGAACGGGTCCCTGCGCATCGTCCGGCTCGCCAACTTCGTCGCCCCCGCCTCCGGGGGCCTGCGGACCGCGCTGCGCGAACTGGGCACCGGCTACCGGGCGGCGGGGCACCGGCCCGTACTGGTGGTGCCCGGCGAGCGTGCCTCGGACCGCGAGACCGGACAGGGTCGGATCATCACCCTGCCGGGCCCGCTGCTGCCGGGCACCGGCGGCTACCGCGTCCTCACCGACAGGCGGCGCGTGGCAGACCTCCTGGAAAAGCTCGCGCCCGACCGCCTGGAGGTCTCCGACCGTACGACGCTGCGCTGGACCGGCGTCTGGGCGCGGCGGGCCCGGGTGCCCGCCGTGATGGTCTCCCACGAGACCGCCGACGGGGTGCTGCGCACCTGGGGCATGCCGCCGGGCCTGGCCCGGCGGACCTCCGACGCCCTCAACCTCCGTACCGCGCACCACTACGCGCGCGTCGTGTGCACCACGGAGTTCGCGGAGCGCGAGTTCGTCCGCATCGGCGCCCGCAACGTCGTACGCGCCCCTCTGGGCGTCGATCTGGAAGGCCGCCACCCGGCGCTGCGGGACGCGGGGCTCCGTGCCCGGTACGCACGCGTGGACGAGACGCTGCTGGTGATGTGTTCCAGGCTGTCCGTCGAGAAGCGGCCGGGCACGGCACTGGACGCGCTGGAGGCGCTGCTGCGGAGCGGACAGCGCGCGGTGCTCATGGTGGCCGGTGACGGGCCGCTGCGGGCCCGGCTCGAACAGCGGGCGCGCGAGCGGCGGCTGCCGGTCACCTTCCTCGGGCATGTCGCCGACCCCGCGCTCCTCGGTGGTCTGCAGGCCTCCGCCGACGTGTGTCTGGCACCCGGGCCCGCCGAGACCTTCGGGCTCGCCGCCCTGGAGGCGATGGCCTGCGGCACGCCCGTCGTCGCCAGTGCCTCCTCCGCCCTCCCGGAGGTCGTCGGGTCCGCCGGAGTCACCGCGGCGGACACCGGAGCGGCCTTCGGCATCGCGATCCGGAAGCTTCTGGACCGGCCCGAGAACGAGCGGCGGGAGGCGGCACGCGCGCGTGCCGCCTGTTTCGGCTGGCCGGCCGCCGTGGAGGCGTTCCTCACCGCGCACGACGCGCCCGTCCGCGTGGGGCGGCCCGACCTGCCCGCGGTCGTCCGCCCCGTGCCGCGGGCGCGGGAGGGCGTCGCATGAGACCCCTCCGGTTCGCGGCCCTGGGCGACTCCCTGACGGAAGGGGTGGGCGACCCCGTGGGCGAGGCGTGGCGCGGCTGGGCCGCACTGCTCGCGGCCGGCCTCACGCCGCCGGATTCGCCGGTCGAGTTCGTCAACCACGCGGTCAGCGGCGCCCAGACGCGCGACGTCCTGGAACGCCAGACACCGGCGGCGCTGGCCGGGCTGCCGGACATCGCGTCGGTGGTCATCGGTGTGAACGACACCCTGCGGTGCACCTTCGACATCCGCGCCGTGGCCGAGCGGCTCGACGAGGTGTACGCGGCGTTCACCGCACAGGGCGCCGTGCTCCTCACCGCCTGTCTGCCCGACCCCGGGGCGATGCTGGGGCTGCCGGGAGCGCTGGCCCGGCCGCTCGCGCGGCGGCAGCGGGCCGTGAACGCGGTCGTGCACGCGCTGTCCGAGCGGTACGGCGCGGTGCATCTGCACGCGGCGGCGGGCGAGTGGGTCGCCGACCGCGCGATGTGGAGCGCGGACCGGCTGCACCCGGGGGAGCGCGGGCACCGGCAGCTCGCCCTCCACTTCCACGCGCTGCTCGCGCGGACGGGGCATGCCACAGGGCCGGTGCCGTCCCCCGAGCCCGACTTTCCCGAACCCACCCGGGCGGCGAGCCTGCGGTGGCTGGCCACCGCCGGAACCGGGTGGGTGGCCCGCCGGTGCACCGACCTGCTGCCCCAGCTCCTCACCCTGGCCGCCTCGGAAGTCCGCCATCGGGCCCGGGGGACCAGCGCCCGCCTCGACCTCGTCGCGACGCACGCGGTGGCGTCGGCGCTGGCCGCGCTGACGGCGACCGGCGAACAGCCGGACGCCGCGTGAGCCCGCCCGGCCGCGTCGGCCTGTTGCGGGTCCGTCCGGGCCGGGCACGCGATCGCCCCTGGGAGCCGCGCGGTTTCCCGCGCCCCGCCGACGGCGCACGGCTCCTTGCGCGCCTCGTCGGGGGTGGTCAGGGGCTTGTGCGCCGTACCGGCACGAAGCGCACCGGTGTGCCCGGCGCGGCCTGGGCCGTGGCGGGGAGGTCGCCGGGGTGGACGACCGCGATCACCGGATAGCCCCCGGTGGTCGGGTGGTCCGCCAGGAACACCACGGGCCTGCCGTCCGGGGGCACCTGCACCGCGCCGAGGACCATGCCCTCGCTGGGCAGTTCGCCGCTGGTGGCCCGCTCCAGCCCGGGCCCTTCCGTGCGCAGACCGATGCGGTTGCTCGCCGACGACACCCGGTAGACGTGGGTGGTGAAGACGCGCACGGCGGCTGCCGTGAACCAGTCGTCGCGCGGGCCGAGCATCACCCGCAGGACGAGCTCGGCCGGTGGAGCCGGCTGTGCGGCGACGTCCACGCGCGCGTAGTGGCCGGTCGGCCGCCCCAGAGGGAGTATCGCCCCGTCCACCAGGGGCGGCGGACCCAGACCCGACAGCAGGTCCGTCGACCGGCTGCCGAGCACCGGCTCGACGGCCACCCCGCCCGAAACGCCCACGTAGGCGCGTACTCCGGAGACCGCCGTCCCCACCGAGAGCAGGGCCCCGGCGGGCACGCGCACCGGCGCTCCCCAGGCGGCCGGGCGCCCGTCCACGGACACGGGACACGGGGCACCTCCCACGGCCACGGTGACCGTCGAACGCGGCCGTAGGTCGCACCCGTTGAGCGTCGTCTCCAGAACGGCGGCGCCGGGCGCGTTGCCCACGAGCCGGTTCACCAGCGCGGCGGCGGGCGCGTCCAGCGCGCCGGAGCGCGGTACGCCGAGGTGCGCGTGGCCCGGGCGCCCCCGGTCCTGCACGGTGGTCAGCGCCCCGGCCCGTACGACGGCGAGTGCGCGGTCGGTCATCAGGAGTCCACCGGGACGAAGCGGACCGGTGTGCCCGGCGACAGCAGCGCGGCCGGCACGCGCGCGTGGTCCCACAGCACGGCGTCCGTCGTGCCGATCAGCCGCCAGCCGCCCGGCGAGGAGCGCGGGTACACGCCCGTGTACGGGCCCGCCAGCCCCACGGAACCCGCGGGGACGGTCGTACGGGGTGTCGCGTGCCGGGGCACGTCGTACCGGTCCGGCAGCCCGGTGAGATAGCCGAAGCCGGGAGCGAACCCGCAGAAGGCCACCCGGAACTCGGCCGACGCGTGGATCCGCGCCACCTCGTCCGGGGACACGCCCCACCGCGAGGCGACGTCCGCGAGGTCGGGGCCGTCGTAGCGCACGGGGATCTCCACGGTCTCCTTCGCGGGCGGGGGGACGGGCGGCAGCCGCGCCACGGACAACTGCGCGGCCAGCCGGGCTGGCTCGTCGAGGCCGTCGAGGAGAACCGTACGGGCGGCGGGAACGATCTCCCGCACGGAGAGGGAGCCCTCCGCGCGGCGGCGGAGCAGCTCGGCGTGCAGGGCCTGCGCCTCCTCGTCCGAGGACACTTCGACGAGCAGGGCACGGTCACCGACCGGCAGTGCCCTCATACGAACGCCTCCACGGGGACACCCGACTCCTCCAGCCGGGCGCGGACCCGGCGGGCCAGGTCCACCGCGCCGGGCGTGTCGCCGTGCAGGCACAAGGAGCGGGCCCGCACCGCGATGTCGCGCCCCGACAGGGACGTGACGACACCAGAACGCGCGAGCCCCACCGAGCGTTCCACGACGGCGCCGGGCTCGGTGATCACCGCACCGTCCCGGCCACGTGGCACGAGCGTGCCCTCGTCGGTGTACGCGCGGTCCGCGAACGCCTCGGTGACGACCGGGAGTCCCGCCCGGCCGGCCACGTCGAGGAACCGGGAACCGGGCAGCCCGAGCACCGGGAGTGCGGCACCGGCGAGCAGCACGCCCTGCACGACGGCCCCGGCCTGCTCCTCGTCGTGCACGACCCGGTTGTAGAGCGCGCCGTGCGGTTTGACGTACGCCACGCGTGCGCCCGCCGCGCGCGCGAACACCTCCAGGGCGCCGATCTGGTAGGCCACCTCGGCCGCCAGCTCGTCGGACGGCACGTCCATCGCGCGCCGCCCGAAACCCGCCAGGTCCCGGTAGGAGACCTGGGCACCGATCCGCACGCCGCGCCCGGCCGCCAGTTCGCACACCCGCCGCATGGTGGAGGCGTCCCCGGCGTGGAACCCGCAGGCCACGTTGGCGCTGGTGACGACGGACAGCAGCTGCTCGTCGTCGGTCAGCCGCCAGCGGCCGAAGCCCTCGCCGAGATCGGCGTTGAGGTCGATCGGGGTCATGGAGTGCTCGTTCCTCGGGTCAGGCGACGCGGTACTGCTCGTCGCGGGAGTCGGTGATGAACATCTGGCCCGGCGCGTGGGTGATCGCGAACGGCGGACGCGAGGCCATCACCGCGGCCTGCGGCGTCACACCGCAGGCCCAGAACACCGGGATGTCGTCCGGTTCGGCGTCCACCGGATCGCCGAAGTCGGGGCGGCCGAGATCCTCGATGCCGAGAGCGCCCGGGTCGCCGCAGTACACGGGACTGCCGTGCACCGCGGGCAGGAGGCTGGTCTCCCGGATCGCCACGGACAGGCGCTCGGGTGGCACGGGACGCATGGACACCACCATGGGGCCGTGCAGCCGCCCGGCGGGACGGCACCGGCGGTTGGTCACGTACATGGAGACGTTGCGCCCCTGCTCGATGTGACGCATCGGCACGCCGGCCTCGGTCAGCGCCCACTCGAAGGTGAAGCTGCACCCGATGAGGAACGACACGAGGTCGTCGCGCCAGTGCGCCACCACGTCCGTGGGCTCCGCCACCAGCTCGCCGTGCTCCCACACCCGGTAGCGCGGCAGATCGGTGCGCAGGTCGGCGTCGGCGGCCAGGACGGTCGTCCAGGAGCCGGCGTCGGTGACGTCGAGCACCGGACAGGGCTTCGGGTTGCGCTGACAGAACAAGAGCATGTCGTACGCCCAGTCGGCCGGCACCGATATCAGGTTCGCCTGGGTGTGGCCGCCCGCGAAGCCCGCGGTGGGGCCCGAGACGCCCGTACGGAACAGGGAGCGTGCCTCTGCCGGGCTCCACGCGTGCGCGTGGTCGTCGAGAAGGCCGGCCGGGCGGTGCTGCGTGCGGTTCACAGGAGCTCCTTCCCACGGGTCTCGGGCAGACCGATCAGGGCCAGTGCCGCGAGGCCGTATCCGATCGCGCCGAAGACCAGCGCACCGCCCACGCCCCAACTGTCGGCGAGAAAGCCGACCAGAGTGGGGAAGACCGCGCCGACGGCACGGCCCGTGTTGTACGTGAATCCCTGCCCCGTGCCGCGTACGGCCGTCGGGTAGAGCTCGCTCAGGAACGAGCCGAAGCCGCTGAAGATCGCCGACATGCAGAACCCGAGCGGGAAACCGAGCACGAGGACGAGGGTGTTGGCGCCGCTGGGGATGTTCGCGTAGGCCAGGATGCAGACGGCCGAGAGGATCGCGAACAGCAGGATGTTGCGCTTGCGGCCCAGCTTGTCGGTGAGATAGCCGCCGGTCAGGTAGCCGATGAAGGCCCCCGAGATCAGGAACGCCAGGTAGCCGCCGGTGCCGACGACGGACAGTCCGCGGTCCGTCTTCAGGTACGTCGGGACCCAGGTGGCCAGCGTGTAGTAGCCGCCCTGGACGCCCGTGGAGAGCAGCACCGCGAAGACCGTCGTCTTCAGCAGTCCGGGTGCCGCGGCCGTGCCCGGCTTGAAGATCGCGGCGAAGGAACCCTTCTCGGGGCTCTTCTTGCGGCGCTCGGCGGCCTCCGGCGCGTCCTTCACGTTGCGGCGCACCCAGATGACCAGCAGGGCCGGCAGCGCCCCGGTCCAGAACATCACGCGCCAGGCCAGGTCGTCGCTGAGGAACTGGAAGACCAGTGTGTAGACCACCACCGCGAGCCCCCAGCCCACGGCCCAGGAACTCTGGATCGCGCCGAGCGTGCGGCCGCGGTGCTTGGGGCTCGCGTACTCGGCGACCAGGATCGCGCCGACCGCCCACTCGCCGCCGAAGCCGAGTCCCTGCAGGGCGCGGAAGACCAGCAGGGTCTCGTAGTTGGGCGCGAAACCGCAGGCCACGGTGAAGACCGCGTACGTGATGACAGTGATCATCAGCGCCTTGACGCGTCCGATCCGGTCGGCGATGACTCCCGCGCCGGCACCGCCGATCGCGGACACGACGAGCGTGACGGTCGTGAACAGCCCGGTCTGGCCGCTGTTGAGACCGAAGTACGCCGACAGGGCCACCATGCTCAGCGGCAGCGTGAAGTAGTCGTACGAGTCCAGGGCATAGCCGCCGAACGCGCCGCCGAAGGCGCGGCGGCCGCGCGGCCCGAGGGCCCGCAGCCAGGCGAACGCGCCCTCGTCGGCGGGTTCACCCGCTCCGGGGTGCGTCTCGGTGGGCAGGGCCTGCGGTGGAGGGGTCGTGCTCATGGGCACCTCACAGACGAGGAGGGGGAGGGTGCTTCGGGGCTGAGCCGTGCCGTACGCGAACGCTTGCTTGCCGTTGTGTGCCGATATGTGTTGGCCGGTGCGGAGTTGCGGCGTGCGGAAGCCGTCGGATCCGGGGCGAGAAGCCGGTGCCTGATGAGTAAGGTAGAGGATCGTTGAACGATCCCTCAATACCCATGTTGTTTCGTTCTGGTATCTGCGATTGAATTCGGGCGTGGCCGAACTGAACGGACTGGCGGACGACCGCGCGCTGCTGGGCCGCACCAGCACCGCCGAGCGGGTCTCGGACATCCTCAGGAGCCGGATCGCCGAGGGCTACTTCCCGCCCGGCACCCGCCTGTCGGAGGACACCATCGGCAACGCGCTCGGCGTCTCGCGCAACACGCTGCGCGAGGCGTTCCGCCTGCTCACACACGAACGGCTGCTGGTCCACCAGCTCAACCGGGGTGTGTTCGTACGGGTCCTGACGGTCGAGGACGTCGAGGACATCTACCGCACCCGCAGGCTCGTCGAATGCGCGGTGGTGCGCGGCCTCGGCGAGCCGCCGTACGCGGTGGACGGTCTCGCCAGGGCGGTCGCGGACGGTCAGCGGGCGACCCGTGAAGGTGACTGGAAAGGCCTGGGCACGGCCAACATCCACTTCCACCGGGAACTGGTCGCGCTCGCCGGCAGCGCCCGCACCGACGAGCTGATGCGCAGCGTCTTCGCCGAACTGCGGCTCGCCTTCCACCTGGTGGACGACCCGCGGCGCCTGCACGCGCCGTACCTCGCCCGCAACGACCGGATACTGCGGGCCCTTCAGGACGGGGACCGTGCGGAGGCGGAGAACCTGCTCGGGGTCTACCTCGACGACTCACTCAAAAGGGTCGTGGAGGTCTACGGCCGACGGGTGTCGGAAGAACTCTGAGCGGGGACGTGCCTCGCCGGTGACGCTCCGGCCGGAGCGCACCCGACGGGCCGCGCGGAACTGCGCGACCAGTAACAATCCGCCCGCACCCGGCAAACGGCCCGAAGTGGCACAGCGGCCCCGGCGGAGCGCTTTGTGCCGTTGTCAGACCGAGGACCTAGTCTGTGCACCGTGACTTCGCCTGCATCGACGGACAGCGTTCCGCCCCAGCTCAGCGCGGGGCCGCGACCCGCATTGGGCCCGGCCGCCGACGAGGGCCTGGCGCGGCGGCTGCGCGCGCTCGCCTGCACCGCCCCCCTGCACGACCTGGACGTACGCAAGGCGAACCTCGCGGGTGAGTACACGGTCTACGGAATGGCGGAGGTCGCCCTCGCCGCCATCGACCTCGTCACACTGAACATGGACTTCGACACCGGCGCCGACCACGACCAGATAGTGGCCAGGCTCATCCCGCGCATCGCCGCCCAGGCCCCGCGCCGACCCGTCACCGAGCACGAACGCGTCGCGCGCTGGGTCCTGGAGAACCTGATCAACGTCGGCAGCGTCGACCGCGGCTTCCGCGCCGTGTACGGCACGTTCGCGCCCGACGGCTCGTACGTGCGCCGCGACTACGACTTCAAGCTGATCGAGGAGGTGCCCGGCTACGGAGGGGTCGTGTACCTGCGTACGACGGACGAGGCGGTCAACGTTCTCGTGGGCGCCCTCGACACCGACGTCACCAGCGCGCAGATCGCCGCCGAGGTCAAGCTGGAGGTACTGATCAGCCGGGGCCGCCTCGCGGACGCCCAACTCGCCGCCGAGCAGGCCCGCTACCGGACCGTGCAGTACTCCGAGACGCTCCGCAGGGCCCTCGACGCGACCCGGCGCAACGTCCGGGCGGTGGACTGGCTGCAGACCGTGCCCGACATGATCGCCGAGGCCCTCGACCACGTGGCCGACCGCTACCGCCACGAGAACGCGATCCTCACCAACATCCGCAAGGCGCGGGACGAGTCGGAGGACCCCGAGCAGAAGCGCCGTGCCGCCGAGCTCGTCGACATCGTCAAGGACTGCATCCGGCGCCACACGCAGCTGCAGTCCCGGCTTTTGGAGGCCGGGCCGCTGTTCCGCGCCGAGCAGGACCGGCAGGCCTTCGCCACCCCGATGACGACCTCCGGGATAGACCTCTACGGCCATCTGGTCGCCCCCGTGCTGCCGCTGCCCGTGGAGCAGGCGCTGCGGGTGACCGACGCCTTCTTCGCGCGCGGGACGGGCCTTCGGACCTCCGCGTCCGTCCGGGTCGGGGATCTCGTCGACCTGCTGCTGACGCCTCCCGTGGAGCGGGAGCACCTGGGCGCCGAGATGCCCGAACCGGACCTGATCGCCACGCCGGACGACAGCCGGTTCAGCGAGGAGCAGCTCGCCGTCGCCATGGAGTTGCTCGACCTGCCGGCCGACGCGCCACGCCGGCTCTCCGGGCTGCTCGCGGACGCCCGGCGGCGGGACCCCGAACTGCCGTATCTGGTCGCCCTGCTGGCGGTGCACGCCGCCAGCCCGCCGGTCGGCACCGCCTACCGGCAGGGTGAGGAGAGGCTGTTGTTCGCCGTGGACGACGGAACCGAGCTGGACGACCCCGAGTTCGGCGGAGCGGATCTCATCGTCGGCATGGCTCTCCTGGACGCAGCGGGCATGGCCGCCGGCCGGACGGAGGCGGCGTGACGCCGCACCGGCCGGCGCCCGGCCGCGGACCGTCCGCAGTTCGTCGCACCGTTCCCCGCGCCCACACGCGTGCCCCTGCGAGGGCGCTCGTCCCCCGTCCCGCCGTCCAGTTGAAGGAGTTGCAGCAGTCGTGACCGAGCACGTCGAGTGGAGTGAGCCGGAGGCGGCCGCCGCGCCGGCCGCCTCCTCCGCCGTCACTCCCGCGGACACCGCCGATGCCGCGCGGCTCGTGGCCTTCGGGCTGCAGCCCAAGGTGCAGCCCGCGCGGGACCAGGAGTACGCGGAGCTGCTGCGGCGCTATCGCGAGGACCCGGCCTTCGCCCGGCTCGCCGACGCCGTGGCCACCGGGCTCGGACTCGTCGTGCTGGAAGTGTCCCCGAGGGCCGGAATGGCGGTGACCGCCGCCGAGGACTCGGTGTTCGCCGTCCGCATGGGTGACTACGCGCGCCGGACGTCCGCCGACTCGGGCGACCGCTTCCTGCACGGGCTCGCCCATCTCGCGGTCGCCGCCATGGCCTTCCCGAGGCCGGAGGACCTCGCGGACGACGGGTACATCGGGCGGGTGTCGGTCAACGGCGTCGACGCGTTCGTCCGACAGGCCTGCCGCCGCCTGGAGGAGCGGGCCGAGGAGCAGGGGGAGAACACCGACCCGGCGACGGACGCGCCCGGACTCGAGTCCGCCTGGCGGATCTGGGCGCGGCGCAGCTCCGCCGGCGCCACCAAGGACGCGCGCAGACTGGCCGGTTCGACCACCGGCATCATCGGCAAGGCGGTCGCCTTCCTCACCGACTCCGGGTTCCTGCAGCGCACCGGGGACGATGCCGGGGGGACCTACCGGACGACGGCTCGTTATCAGCTCCAGGTGCGGGACATGGCGGGCAGCGCCGCCCTCGCCGAGCTGCTGGAGCTGGGCGTCGTGCCCGTGACCGACGGCACCGCCACCCTGCTGCCCGCGCAGGACACCGACGACCTGGAGCTGGCCGCCGACGCCGGGCTGCCGTTCCACTCGTAACCGACCATCCGACCGCACCACCGACCGCCTCAACTCCCCATACGACTACGAGAGTCCGCCGCCATGTACGAGCTGTCCCGGGTCCGCCTCTACTCCATCGGGCCTGCCGGTGCGCGCTACGCCGACACCGTGCTGGACCTTCGGGGTGTCGGCGGGCTCGTGCCCGACCCCGCTCCCACGCAGGCGGAGTTCTTCGAGGAGGAGCCCGTCGGGCCGCCGCGTCGCCCCGCCCCCGCCGGCGTGCTCTTCCTGGAGAACGGCGGCGGCAAGTCCGTCCTGCTCAAACTGATCTTCTCGGTGATGCTGCCCGGGCACCGCAACACCCTGGGCGGAGCCAGCTCCGGTGTGCTGCGCAAGTTCCTGCTCGCGGACGACTGCGGGCACGTGGCGCTGGAGTGGCAGCACACGCTGACCGGCGAGTGCGTCGTGGTCGGCAAGGTCAGCGAGTGGCGGGGGCGCCAGGTCTCCAACGACCCGCGGAAGTTCGCCGAGGCCTGGTACTCCTTCCGGCCCGGCCCCGGGCTGAGCCTGGACAACCTGCCGGTCGCCGAGGCCACCTCCGTGCGGCCGCCCGTCGAGGGCGTCTCGGGCGCGCAGGGGCGGCGGCGCACCATGAAGGGCTTCCGGGACGCGCTCACCGAGGCGGGCAAGGCGTACCCGCACCTCGAAGTGCACTGGGAGGAGATCCACGACCGCTGGATCGAACACCTCGGCGACCTGGGCCTCGACCCGGAACTCTTCCGCTACCAGCGCGAGATGAACGCCGACGAGGGCGAGGCCGCCGGCCTCTTCGCCGTCAAGAAGGACTCCGACTTCACCGACCTGCTGCTGCGTGCGGTCACCGACACCCGGGACACCGACGGCCTCGCCGACCTGGTGGGCGGCTTCGGCAACAAACTGGGACGACGGGCCGAGCTGATCGCCGAACGGGAGTTCACCGCCGGATCCGCCGACCTCCTCGGACGGATCGTCGAGGCGGCCGGAGCCCGCTCCCGGGCCCGCGAGGTCCACGCGGCCGCCGAGCGGCGTACGCGCACACTGGCCCGGCGGCTCTCCGCACGCGCCGTGCTGGAGCGGGGACGCACCGGTGACCTCGCCCAGCAGGTCACCACCGCCGCCCGCCGGGTCACCGAGGCCGAGGGTTCCCGGGGGCGCAGCGCGCTGATCGCCGCCGAACTGGCATACCGGCACGCCTCGTTGGCGCTCGCCGGGGCGGAGAAGGGAGCGGCCGCGCAGAAGCGGGAACTCGCCGAGGCGCGCACCCTGCACTCTGCCTGGCAGGCGGCCGAAGCCGTCCTGCGGCACCGCGCCGCCGCCGACCGTTCCGCGCGCGTGGCCGCCGCGATCCTGGAGGCCGAGCGGGACGCCGCGCCCGCCCTCGCCGCACGTGCCCGGGCCGCCGCCGATCTCGTGCGGGCCCTGCATGCGGCCGCCGAAGGGGCCGAGTCGGTCGCCAACGAGGAGGAGGAGCGGTCCGCCACGCTGCAGGAGGTCGGTGAGGCCGCCCACCGGGACTCGACGTCGGCCGCCACCGAGGCGCAGCGTGCCCGCAGCGAGGTCGGGCATCTGCGCCAGCGCCTCGGCGAGGTCGAGCAGGAGACCGCCGAGGCGGTGCGGGCCGGCTGGCTCGACGACACCGCCCCGGACGCCGATCCGGCCCGCGCCGCGCTCGCCGCCAGCGATGCCGAGAAGACCGCCGTCGCCGCCTGGGACACCGCCCGCGAGGCGTCTCGCCGCACCACGGACCAGGCCCGCGAAGCCGCCTCGGCCGAGTCCCGCGCCGAGCTCACCGCGGCCCGCGCCGCCGACGCCGCCACGGCGGCCGAGCGCGCGTACGACGCGGAGCGGCGCACCGCGCAGGCGCTGGCGGAGGAGGAGCGCCTGGCCGAGCTTCTGAGCCTGCCCGGGGCCGTCGGCGCTTCGGGGACTGCCGGGCGTCCCGCGCTGCCGCAGCCCCGGCACGCCGCCCCGCAGGACGGTTCCGGCGGCACCGGCGCCCCGGCAGGAGGCCCGGACGCCTCCGCGGCCGACGGCCCCCTCACCGCCACGGAGCTCGACCACTACGCCGACGAGCTCCGCCGGCTCCTCGACGACACGGTCGCCTCCGCCGAGCGGCAGCTCTTCGACCTGCGGACCGCCGCGGCCGACGACGCCCGGATCCTCGGTGCCCTCGGCGACGGCGGACTGCTGCCGCCCGGCCCCGACGTACTCGCCACCGTGGAGTACCTGGGCGAGCACGGCATCCCCGCCCTGCCCGGCTGGCGCTACCTCGCGCAGGCCGTCGATCCCGTCGACCACGCCCGCGTCCTGGCCGCGCGGCCCGAGCTGGTCGACGGCGTGATCATCACGGACCCCGCCACGCACGCGCGGGCCCGGGAAGCACTCACCGACGCCGCGTTGCTCCCGCGCTCCGCCGTCGCCGTGGGTACGGCCGCCGCGCTGCTCGCCCCGACCCCGGCCCCCGGCGCGGGCGAGGGCGACGTCTTCCTCGTCCCGCCGAACCCTGCCATGCACGACGAGCACGCCGCCGACGAGGAGCGGCAGGCGCTGCGCACGCGCGCGGCGGGGCGGGACGACGAGATCCGCGCGTCGGCGGCCCGGCTCGCCAAGGACAGGGAGCTGTCCGCGCGGCTCGCCTCCTGGCGGACGGGCTGCCCGGCGGGGCGCCTCACCGAGCTCGCCACGGCGGCCCGCGACGCGCGCACGTTCGCCGAGGAGGCCGAGGCCGAGCTCGCCGAGGCGCGCACCGTCCGCACCGAGGCCGACGAGGCGGCGGCCGAGGCGGCCCTCGTGCGGGACGAGCGGCAGGAGGCCGCACAGCGGGCCCGACGCGCCGCGGATGCGCTCGCAGGACTCGCCTTCCGGCTGCGCGAGCGCGCCGGCTGGCAGGTCAAACTGCGGGAACTCGCCGACGACGCAGCCGAGTCGGAGGCCCGCGCCCAGTCCTGTCTGGAGCGCGCCCGCGCCGCCGACGAGGACCGGCGCGGCGCCCAGCGGGCAGCCGACGACGCCCGCCGCACGGCCCGTGCGCTGCGCGCCGAGCGCGCGGAGATCGCGGGCGCCCCCGACGACGTACCGGAAGCGGACCCGGGCACCGCGAAGTCGTCGCTGCCGGCCCTGCGCGAGGCCTACCGGGCCGCCTCCCAGCTGTACGAGAAGGTCGGGGTCGGCGCCGACCTGCGCGCCGAGCAGGCCCGGGCCGAGAGCGACGAGAGCACGGCGCTCACGGAGCTGAACCGGCTGACCAACAAGGTCCGCACGCGCGCGGCCCAGCTCCTGGAGTCCACCGACGGCTCCGACGGCCCGTCCCGGCAGGCCGCCGCGGCCCGCGCCGAGGAGCTGGTCCAGCTCCTCGAGACGCGCATGTCGACCGCGAGCGAACACCTGGGCCGGCTGCGGGGCGAGGCCGAGCGGCACGCGCCCGAGGACGCCGAGGCACACACCGAGCTGCCGGACGACCTGATTCCGCGCGACGCCGAGCACGCACAGAGCCTGCTGCGTACCGCCACCGGCGAACTGGCCTCCCGCACCGAGGCGTTGGGCCAGGCACGCGCGGCGCACACCGAGCTGCTGGACGCCCACCGTGCCGCCGAGGACGCGGCAGGCGGCTTCGACGAGACGGCCGCCCTGCTCCGGGACCTCCTCAGGGAGCACTCGGACGACGAGCAGGAGGACACCGAGCCCCACCCCGGCACGATCGAGGAGGCCAGGCAGTCCGCCGCCGAGACGCGCCGCTCCCTGCGGGGCTGCGCGGCCGACCTCTCCGCCGCCGAGTCGGCCGTGCGCGAGGCCGGCGACATCCTCGTACGGCATGCCAACTCCACGCGCTACGAACAGGTGCGCACCCCCGCGCGTCAGCAGATCCGGGAGCTGCCCGCGTCCGCGCTGCCGGAGCACGCGCAGAAGTGGGCGGACGCCTTCGCGCCCCGGCTTCGGGTCCTCACCGACGAGTTGGAGCAGCTGGAGCGCAACCGCGACTCGATCGTGGACCGGCTGCGCGGGCTGGTCGAGTCCTCACTCGCCACCCTGCGGTCGGCCCAGCGGCTGTCCCGTCTCCCCGAGGGACTGGGGGAGTGGTCCGGCCAGGAGTTCCTCCGCATCCGCTTCGAGGAGCCCGACCAGGCCACGCTCGCCGAGCGGCTCGGCGAGGTCGTCGACGAGGCGACCAGGGCGGCGGTCAGGAAGAACTCCGACCTGCGCCGCGACGGAATGTCCCTGCTGCTGCGAGGCGTCGCAGCGGCCCTCCAGCCGAAGGGCGTCGCGGTCGAGATCCTCAAGCCCGACGCCGTACTGCGCGCCGAGCGCGTCCCCGTCGGGCAGATGGGCGACGTGTTCTCCGGCGGCCAGCTGCTCACCGCCGCGATCGCGCTGTACTGCACGATGGCGGCCCTGCGCTCGAACGACCGGGGGCGGGACAAGCACCGCCACGCCGGCACGCTGTTCCTGGACAACCCCATCGGGCGCGCCAACGCCACGTACCTGCTGGAGCTGCAGCGGGCCGTCTCCGACGCGCTGGGTGTGCAGCTCCTCTACACCACCGGCCTGTTCGACACCACGGCGCTGGCGGAGTTCCCGCTGGTCATCCGCCTGCGCAACGACGCCGACCTGCGGGCGGGCCTGAAGTACATCAGCGTGGAGGAACACCTCCGCCCGGGCCTCCCGAAGGAGACCCCGGCAGGGGAGGCGTCCCACACGGAGATCACGGCGACCCGTATGTACAAGCGGCCCGCGCCGAGCGTTCCGTAACCGCGGGGCAGGGGACTGCGGGCCGTTCGTGGCTGGTCGCGCGGTTCCCCGCCCCCTCTACAAGGCGCTGTCCGCATCCTCTTTGAGGAGGTCCGCGCACTTCTCGCCGATCATCATCGTCGTGATGCACGGATTGACGGTGACGAGGTTCGGCATGACGGATCCGTCGGCGACCCGCAGCCCGTCGATGCCCTTGACCCGCAACCGCGCGTCGAGCGGCGCCGAGGCGTCGTCGTCCGCGCCCATCTTCACCGTGCAGGACGGGTGGTAGACGGTGTTGTGGGTCTTGTGGATGTAGTCGAGCAGCTCGTCGTCCGTCCTGACGTCCGGCCCGGGGGCCAGCTCCGCCCCCGCCCAGCCGCTCAGCGCGGGCTGCTCCGCGATGCGACGGGCCAGCTTCAGCCCGTACGTCATCACGCGCGCGTCGTGCTCGTGCGTGAAGTACCGCGGATCGACCCTGGGTTTGTCCCGGTAGTCGCGTGTCCGCAGCCGCACCGTGCCGCGTGACTTCGCGCGGGTGACGTTCGGCGTGAGACAGAACGCGTTCTCGGAGGTCGGATAGCCCCACCGGGCCGTGTTCATGTCGAAGGGCACCGACCCGTAGTGGAACATCAGGTCCGGCCGGTCCAGGCCGGGCTCGGTGTCGTAGAAGATGCCCGCCTCCCACCACTGGCTGGAGACGGTCGGCATGGGCTGCTTCGCGTCCCACATGATGACGCCCTCGGGGTGGTCCTGGAGGTTCTCGCCCACGCCGCGCGAGTCCACCACCACGTCGACGCCCACCTCACGCAGGTGCTCGGCGGGCCCGATGCCGGACAGCATCAGCAGCTTCGCGCTGTCGATCGAGCCGCAGGACACGATCACCTCGCGCCTGGCCCGGACCGTCCGGGTGTGGATCAGGTCCGGGTCCAGGTACTCGGCGCCCACACAGCGCCGCCCGTCGAGCACCAGCTTTTTGGCCCGCACCCCGGTCCGTACGTCGAGGTTCGGACGCCTGCCGAGGATCGGGTGCAGATACGCGACGGACGACGACTGCCTGATGTTGTTCTCGTCGGAGTTGATCTGGAACCAGCCGGCGCCCCGGATCACCGTCCTGCCCGTGTTGAACGGGGTCGTCGGAATGCCCGCCTGGGCGCAGGCCTCCAACAGGGCGGTGCCGCAGGGGTCGTCACTCTTCAGCGTGCGCAGCTTCACCGGGCCGGTGCGGCCGTGGTGCTCGCCGGGCGCGTCGTTGTTCTCCAACCGCCGGTAGAGCGGCAGGAGTTCGGACGAGCTCCACCCCGTACAGCCCGCGGCGGCCCAGTCGTCGAGGTCCTCCGCCGGTGCCCAGAAGGCGATACAGGAGTTGTGCGACGAACAGCCGCCGAGCACCCTGGCGCGGGCGTGCCGCATGAAACTGTTGCCGCTGGCCTGCGGCTCGACCGGGTAGTCCCAGTCGTAGCCCGACTCCAGCAGCCCCATCCAGCGTTCCAGCTTCATGACGTCGTCGTCGCCGACGTCGCTGGGACCCGCCTCCAGGACGCACACGGTGACGCTCGGATCCTCGGAGAGCCGCGCCGCGACCACGTTGCCCGCCGTGCCGCCGCCGACCACGACATAGTCGAACTCGTCCTCGTTCATCGGGGGTTGACCTCCTTGGAGTCCTTGCGTCGTTCTGCTTCCGGATCGGTGCGGTCAGTCGGCCGTCGGGGTGGCCGCGGGGGAGGAGGGCGGCAGGGGAGTGTCGTCCGCGGCCTTGTACTGGTGCTCCGCGAGCACTCCGGTGCGGTGGCGCTGCACGAACCAGTAGTAGGCGAAGCCGCCGCCCATCACGATGCCGACGAACAGGACGGCGCCCCAGCGCAGGTACCAGTGGTACGGGGCCGCGGCGTTGTAGACCGCGGCGCGCGGCCAGATCAGGTTGAGCATCATGGCCGTGCCCCACAGCACGGCGACGATGTTGACGGGCAGCCCCCATCGGCCGAGGGAGAACTTGCCGTCGCCCGCGGGCTGCCAGTTGCCGCGCAGCCTGGCCACCAGCATGGGCCCGGTGACCAGCAGATACGCGAGATAGATCAGGATGATGCCGATACTGGTGACCACGGTGAAGATCTGCGGCTGGCGGATGTTGACCACCAGGATCGCCAGCGCCAGGATGCCGATGATCACCGCGGGCAGGATCGGGGTCTGGAAGCGCGGATGGACCTTGGCCAGCTTGGCGGAGGCGGGCAGGTTGTTGTCGCGGGACATCGCGAACGCCAGCCGGATCGCCGCCGTGTGCACGGCCAGCGCGCAGACGGTGACCGCGATGAACACGCACCACAGCATGGCCTTGCCCGCGTCCTCCCCGAGGACGTTGAGGACGATGTACTGCAGGCCGTCCGTGGACAGCCGATCGCCCTTCAGGCTGGACACGCTCATCAGCGCGAGGATCAGGATGAGGCCGCCGAGGATGAACGAGGCGACGATGGCGCGGATGATGGCGCGCGGCGCGTTGCGGGACGGGTCGAGGGACTCCTCGCCGAGCGAGGCGGCCGTGTCGAAGCCGTACATCACGTACGCGGACGCCAGCGACGCGACCAGGAACGCGCCGAGGTAGCCGCCGGGCTGACCCGCTCCCGTGCCGTTCGTCTCCAGCACGACCTGCGGTCCACGGGTGATGTGCACGGCGAACAGCACGATCAGTACGACCGTCGCGACGAGCTCGATGAAGACACCCGCCGTGTTGATCCTGGCCATCAGCTTCACACCGAGGGCGTTCACCAGCGTGGTGAAGACGATGAGTACGGCGGCCAGCAGCACGGCGTTGGTGGCGACGTCGTACTTGCCCGTGCCGTCGCCCACGAACTGGAACGCGGAGGAGATCTGCGGAAGGGTCAGCTGATACGCAAGGGCCACGGCAGCGATCGACACGATCGAGGCGATCAGCATCGTCCAGCCGGCCAGCCAGCCTATGTGTGGATTGCCCACCTTCTTGGACCAGTTGTAGACGGAACCGGCCACCGGGTAGCGGGCGGCGAGTTCGGCGAAGCACAGCGCGACCATGAACTGGCCGACGAAGACCATCGGCCAGGACCACCAGTAGGCGGGCCCGCCGCTGCCGTATCCGAAGTAGAAGAGCTGGAAGGTGCCGGTGAGGATGGAGATGTAGCTGATGCCGGCGGCGAAGGTGTGGAAGTTGCCGAGCGTGCGCTTCAGCTCGGGCTTGTAGCCGAACTCGTTGAGTTCCGAGTCGTCGTTACTGTGTTTCTCAGGTGGTTGAGCGGTGGTGGTCATGAGCGCCTCCTGGGAAGGGGGAGTTCTCCCGGGCGGGAGGGGAGTGCGGCTCGTGCGGGGTCGGTGGTGCGCGGGTGCTGGATCTTCGGGTGAAGAAGGCTGGATCTTACGGGGGGTGCGGCCGGTTCCGACCATGGGGAGCGTCGATTTCTTGCGATTTCCTGCGGTGGGTCACGAGAACCAGCCCTGAGGGCTGGGGTTCGTCGTGCGCCAGATGTGCTTGGTCTCGCGGTACTCGGCGAGACCGGCCGGTCCGAGTTCCCGCCCGAACCCGGACTGCTTGTAACCGCCCCACTCGGCCTGCGGGACGTACGGGTGGTAGTCGTTGATCCAGATGGTGCCGATCCGCAGCGCGGACGCGACCCGCTGTGCCTTGGCCTCGTCGGAGGTGAAGATCCCGCCCGCCAGGCCGTAGATCGTGTCGTTGGCCAGCCGCACCGCCTCCGCCTCGTCGGCGAACCGCTCCACGGTCAGCACCGGCCCGAAGGACTCCTCCTGGACGACGGACATCCGCCCGGAGCACTCGTCGAGGACGGTCGGCGGGTAGTAGAAGCCGTCCGGATGCGGAGGATCGGCCGGGCGCTCTCCCCCGCAGCGCAGGACCGCTCCCTCCGCCAGCCCCTGGGCGACGTACGCCTCGACCTTCGACCGGTGCGCGGCGGAGATCAGCGGCCCGGTCTGCGCCCGCTCGTCGAACGGTCCGCCCAGCCTGATCCGCCGGGCCCTGCTGACGACCTCGTCGACGAACCGGTCGTGCAGCGAGTCCTCGACCAGGAGCCGCGCCCCGGCCGAGCAGACCTGCCCGGAATGCAGAAAGACGGCCGTCAACGCCATGTCGACGGCCGTCTCGAAGTCCGCGTCGGCGAAGACGATGTTCGGGTTCTTGCCGCCCAGTTCCAGAGCGACCTTCTTCACCGTCCCGGCCGCCGCGGCCATGAGTCTGCGTCCCGTCTGCAGGCCGCCGGTGAAGGAGACGAGGTCCACGTCCGGATGGTCGCCCAGCGGAGCGCCGGCCTCGGGGCCGGCGCCGAGGACCAGGTTGGCCACGCCGGCCGGGAGCCCGGCCTCCTCCAGGAGCCGCATCAGATGGATCGCCGTGTGCGGGGTCAGTTCGCTCGGCTTGAGGACGAAGGTGTTGCCCGCCGCCAGCGCGGGGGCGACCTTCCAGGCCGTCTGGAGCAGCGGATAGTTCCACGGCGTGATCAGCGCACAGACTCCGACCGGTTCGTGCACGACCCGGCTGTCGACGCCCTCCGTGCCCGTCTCCACCACTCGGCCGGCCTCACTCGCGACGAGTCGGCCGAAGTAGCGGAAGCAGTTCTCGATGTCGTCGATGTCGTACTCGCTCTCCACCAGGCGTTTGCCGGTGTCGAGGGACTCGGCGCGGGCGAGCACGTCCTTGTCGCGGGCGAGCAGGTCGGCGACCCGGAGCAGCAGGTCGCCGCGCTCGTTCGCCGGTGTCCGCGGCCAGGGGCCCTCGTCGAAGGCGCGGCGCGCGGCCGCGATCGCGTCGGCCGTGTCCAGGCCGCCCGCCTCGTCCACGACGGCGACGAGCGAACCGTCGGCCGGACAGCGGATCTCGCGGGTCCCCTTCTCCCGCGCAGCCGTCCACGTGCCGCCGATGTAGAGATCAGGCATCCATGCCTCCCAGCATGCCGATGAGCCACTCGTGAAAGATCCCGATGTGGTGCTCGGTGGGCACCAGCACCCCGCCCCCTCGGTAGGCGCGGGACGCCATCGCGGGCTGCGTACGCTCGCAGGCCTCGAAGTCCTGGGTGTTGACCCGGTGGAAGAGTTCCACGGACTTCGACACGTCGGCGCCCGACTCGACGACCTCGGGTGCGTAGAGCCAGTCGCACTCCACGATCGTCCGGTCCTCGGCGAGGGGGAACATGCGGTGCAGGATGACATGGTCGGGGACGAGATTGATGAACACGGTGGGTTTGACCGTTATCGCATAGTAACGGCGGTCCTGATCCTCCGCGACCTCGGGCAGCCTGGCGAAACCCTCGCTGCCGTCGACCGTGAAGCCCTTGATCTCCTCACCGAACTCGGCGCCGTGGCCCACGTAGTACTGGGCGGCGTATCCGTCCGCGAACTCCGGCAGCACGTCCGTGAGTTCGGGGTGGATGGTGGCGCAGTGGTAGCACTCCATGAAGTTCTCGACGATCAGCTTCCAGTTCGCCTTCACGTCGTACACGATCCGTTTGCCCAGCGCGAGGCTCTCGGTGCCGTAGTGCTCGATGGCCGCCGTGTTCCCGAGGCGCTCCACGGCCGCGCCCGTCACCGTCTCCTCGAAGGACGGCGGCTCGTCGGCCAGGCACACCCAGGCGTACCCGAGCCACTCCCGCAGCGCGACCCCGACCAGGCCGTACTCGGTGCGGTCGACGTCCGGCATCCTGACCAGGTTCGGAGCGGCGATCAGCCTGCCGTCGAGGTCGTACGTCCAGGCGTGGTACGGGCACTGGAGGTTGCGCCGGAGTTCGCCCGACTCCTCCGTGCACAGCCGGGCCCCCCGGTGCCGGCAGACGTTGAGGAAGGCGCGCAGCTCACCGGTGCGGGACCGGGTGAGCAGGACGTTCTCGCGGCCCACCTGGACGGTTCGGAACGCGCCGGGTTTGGCCAGGTCGGCGCTGCGGACCGCACAGAACCACATCGACTCGAAGAGACGTTCCTGCTCCTGCCGGAAGATCTCCGGATCGGTGTAGTAGTGCCCCGGCAGCGTGGTGACCAGGCTCGGGGACGGCTGGGCGGAGGCGGTGGAGGGGGAGACGGGGGTCGTCGTCACGTGCGTGCTCCTCAGGCGGGCGCGGCGGCGAGGCGGTGGGGGTCGAACAGGCCGATCGGGTGACCGGTGGTGCCCGTGAGCGCCAGATCGGCGAGGATCTCGCCGACGATCGGCACGAACTTGAAGCCATGGCCGGAGAACCCGCAGGCCACGGTCACGGAGTCGGGATGTGCGGGATGCCGGGCGATGACGAAGTGCTCATCGGGGGTGTTGGAGTACATGCAGGTGGCGGCCTTGAGGAAGGTGCCGGGCAGATCCGGGATGCAGCGGGACATGTGGCCCGCCATGGCCTGGATCTCGTCCTCGTGGACCGTCCGGTCGATGGTTTCGGGGGTGCACTCGACGCCCTTGCGGAAGAAGGCGACCTTGGCGCCGAGCTCCGGACCGTCGATGGCGGGGAAGCCGTACACCTGGACGCCGTCCGCGTCCTCCCAGACGTAGATGGGGTGGTTCCCGGGCAGGAAGGGCTGGACCCCGCCCTCGGGCTGGAACCAGTACATGACCTGCCGCTCGATGGTGAACGGCACCCCGAGGTCGGTGAGCAGCTGCGGCGCCCACGCGCCCGGACAGATCACCAGCCGGCCCGCCGTGTACGTGTTCTCGGCCGTGTGGACGCGTACGCCGTCCCGGTACGGCTCCCAGCGCGTCATCGGTTCGTCGAAGTGCAGTTCGGCGCCCTGGCGGGTGGCGAGCTGGAGGTGGGCCGCGACCATGTTCTCGGGGCGGACGAAGCCGGCCTTCTTCTCGTAGAGAGCGACCTCGTCGTCCCTGGGGTTGAGCGTCGGGAAGCGACGGCGGATCTCCGCCGCGTCCAGCATCTCGTGCGGCAGGTCCCACTGGGTGGCCGAGCGCAGCGAGCCGGAGACGGTCAGCGAGTCGGGCGGGCCGACCATCACACCGCCGCACAGGGTCGCGATGTCCCGGCCGGTGGACCGCTCCACGTCCTCGTACAGCTCGTACGCACGCAGCAGCAGCGGGACGTACGCGGGGTCCTCGAAGTAGGACTGGCGGGTGACCCGTGAACCACCGTGACTGGAGCCGCGGTTGTGGACCGGCCCGAACTTCTCCAGGCCGAGCACCCGCACGCCGCGCGAGGACAGGTGGTGGGCGGCGGCGCTGCCCATTCCACCGAGACCGATGACGATCACGTCGTAGGTAGGGGACACAGGGGACCTCCAGAACTCGTGAGGGTGATGTGCCTGCTCGTCGGCGCCCCGTCACCGAGGGGCGCGGGGGACCGCGCGGCCGGCCCCCACCGGCTCGCGCGTCTGGTCACCACCGAACGCGCAGCGGTCAACGGCGAATGCGGGTCATCTTCGGGTCGAAGAGCGGTTCCTCGGCGACGGTCGCGGGCACCTTCTCGCCGAAGTACTCCACGTGCACGCTCGCCCCGGTGGGGAGCACGGGCAGCCAGGCGTACGCGACGCACCGGCCCAGCGTGTACCCGTACGACGCGCTGGTGACGTGACCCGCGGGGGAGCCGTCGACGTAGACCGGCTCCTTGCCGAGGACGACGGACGCCGGATCGTCCAGAAGAAGCGGCGTGAGCCGACGCCGTGGCTCGCCCCGGGCCTCCAGCGCCCGCCTTCCCGTGAAGTCCCCCTTGTCCAGGCGGACGGCGAAACCGACCCCCGCCTCGTACGGGTCGTGCTCGTCGGTCATGTCGGTGCCCCAGGCGCGGTAGCCCTTCTCCAGACGCAGGCTGTTGAAGGCCGAGCGCCCGGCCGCGATCACGCCGTGTTCCCGTCCCGCCTCCCAGAGGGTGTCCCAGAGGCGGAGTCCCAGGTCGGCGCTGGTGTAGAGCTCCCAGCCCAGCTCGCCGACGTAGCTCAGCCGCATCGCGGTGACGGGGACATGGCCGAGGTGCGTCTCCTTGGCGCGGAAGAAGCCGAAGCCCTCGTGCGAGAAGTCGTCCCGGGTCAGCGGCTGGACGAGGTCCCGGGCCAGCGGACCCCAGACGCCGATGCAGCAGGTGCCGGATGTGATGTCCCGGATGTGTACGCCCTCGGGGGCGTGCCTGGTCAACCAGTCCAGGTCCGCCGGGGAGTTGGCGCCCACCTGGAAGCGGTCGGGACCGAGGCGCGCGACGGTGAGGTCGGACCGTATACCGCCCGTCTCGTCCAGGAGCAGGGTGTACGTGACGGCGCCGGGCTTCTTGCGGAGGTTGTTGGTGGTCATGCCGTGCAGGAAGTCGAGGGCCCCGGGGCCGGTGACCTCCAGACGGCGCAGGGGCGTCATGTCGTAGAGCGCGACCTTCTCGCGGGTCGCCCTTGCCTCCGCCGCCGCGACGGGCGACCAGTACCGCGCCGACCAGGCATCGCGCTCGGGAAGCGGGCCGAGGGCGTCGACGAGCGGGGCGTTCGCCTCGTACCAGTGCGGCCGCTCCCAGCCACCGCCCTCCAGGAAGTGCGCGCCGAGCTCCTGCTGACGGGCGTAGAAGGGGCTGACCCGCAGCGGCCGCGGTTGCTCCATCGGCTGGAGGGGGTGCAGGACGTCGTACACCTCGACGAACTGCTGCGAGCCGCGGTCCCTGACGTACGAGGGGGAGCGCTGGGCGTCCTCGAAGCGCGTGAGGTCGCATTCGTGGATGTCGGTCCCGGGGCGGCCGTCGACCATCCACTCGGCCACGGCCCTCGCGACACCGGCCGAGTGGGTCACCCACACGGCTTCGGCCAGCCAGAAGCCCCGCAGTGCGCGGGATTCGCCGAGGACCGGCATGCCGTCGGGCGTGAAGGAGAAGACGCCGTTGAAGCCCTCCTCGATCTCGGCCTCGCGCAGCGAGGGCATCAGCCGGCGGCAGTCGTCCCAGCTCGGCGCCCAGTCCTCCTCGGTGAACGGGAACGAGGAGGGCATCTCCAGGTCGTTCGCGCGCGCCTCGTCGTAGGGGAGGACGGCGAACGGGTCGACGGGGAGCGGCTTGTGGGCGTAGCTGCCGATGCCGAGGCGGTCGGTGTGCTCGCGGAAGTAGAGGTCGCGGTCCTGGAAGCGGAGGATGGGCTTCGACGCCTCGACGGTGGCTTCGGCCAGCTCGGGCAGGGGCTTCGTCCGCGCGTACTGGTGGGCGAGTGGTTGCAGGGGTACGTCGATGCCGGCCATGCGGCCGATGACCGGGCCCCAGAAGCCGGCCGCCGAGACCACGTGGTCGGCGGGGAAGGTGCCCCGGTCGGTGACGACGGCGGTGACCCTGCCGCCCTCCTGTTCGATCCCGGTGACGGTGTGCCGGTCCAGGAAGCGGGCACCGCGGGCCCCGGCCCGTTCCAGCTGGGCGCGGGACGCGAGCAGGGCGCGGGCCAGGCCGTCGTCGGGCGTGTGGAAGCCGCCGAGGACCATCGACTCGTCGATGAGCGGCCACAGTTCCTTGCACCGGGCCGCGCTCACGACCTCGCCGCGGATGCCCCAGGAAGCGGCGTATCCGGCCCGGCGGTGCAGCTCTGTGAGCCGCTCGGGAGTCGTCGCGAGTTCAAGGCCGCCGACCGGGTCGAAGCAGGAGACCCCGCCCACCTCGAGGGAGTTGAACTTCTCGACCGTGTACCGGGCGAACTCGGTGAGGGTCTTCGACGGGTTCGTCTGGAAGACCAGGCCGGGCGCGTGCGACGTGGAGCCACCGGGAGCGGGCAGCGGTCCCTGTTCGAGGACGGTGACGTCGGTCCAGCCGCGGGCGGTGAGTTCGTCGGCGAGGGAACAGCCGACGATTCCGGCGCCCACGATGACCACGCGGGGAATCGTTTCGGGCGTGCTGGACATGCCCCTCCTTGTCGTGGTGGGGGTTGTCGTGGCGGGGGTGAACGCGCTCAGGGAGCGGGGACGTTGGGGCGTTCGGCGGCGATCGTGGTGTCGTCGCCGTGTCCGGTGTGGACGTCCGTGTCGCCGGGCAGTGTGAGGAGCCGGTCGCGGATGGAGGCCTCGATGGTCGGCCGGTCGGAGTAGGAGCGGCCGGTGGCGCCGGGCCCGCCGTGGAAGAGGGTGTCCCCGGTGAAGACCGCGTCGAGGAACGTGGCGTACAGCGAGCAGCTGCCCCAGGTGTGGCCGGGGTTGTGGATCACCTGGAGCTCGATGCCCGCGACGGCGATGCGTTGTCCGTCCTTGAGCTCGCCGTCCGGTGTGCGGCCGGGGTGCGTGGCGGACCACAGTTCGAGGTCGTCCGGGTGCAGGAGCACCGGAGCGCCGGTGAGCTCGGCCAGTTCGGCCGCAGCGTCGATGTGGTCGTCGTGCGCGTGGGTGCACACGATCGCCGTCACCCTGCGGTCCGCGACGGCCTCGCGGATGGTGCGGGCGTCGTGCGCGGCGTCGACGATCAGTACCTCCTCGTCGTCGCCGACCAGCCAGACGTTGTTGTCGACGTCGAACGTCTCGCCGTCGAGACTGAACGTGCCGGAGGTGACGACACGCTCGACGCGTACGGTCCCCGTGCTCACAGGACCACCACCGAGCGCAGCACCTCGCCGCGGTGCATCTTGGCGAAGGCCTCCTCGACCTGGTCCAGGGCGATGGTCTCCGTGACGAAGGCGTTGAGGTCCAGCAGGCCGTACAGATACTGGTCGATGAGGAACGGGAAGTCACGGCTGGGCAGGCAGTCGCCGTACCAGGACGACTTGATCGCGCCGCCGCGGGAGAACACGTCGATCAGCGGGAGCTCGACCTTCATATCCGGGGACGGGACACCGACCTGGACCAGCAGGCCCGCGTGATCACGCATGTAGAAGGCCTGTTTGAAGGTCTCCGGCCGGCCCACCGCGTCGATGGCGATGTCCACGCCGAAGCCGTCGGTGAGCGCGCGGACGGCCTCGACCGGGTCGGTGCCACGGGAGTTGACCGTGTGGGTGGCGCCGAACCGCTCCGCCTGGTCGAGCTTCTTGTCATCGATGTCGACGGCGATGACCTTCATGGCGCCGTTGAGACAGGCCCCCGCGATGGCCGCGTTGCCGACGCCGCCGCAGCCGATGACGGCGACCGTGTCACCGCGGCCGACGTTGCCGGTGTTCACGGCGGCGCCGTAGCCGGCCATCACTCCGCAGCCGATCAGGCCCGCGGCCTCGGGGCGGGCCGCCGGGTCGATCTTCACCGCCTGGCCCGCCGCGACCAGGGTCTTCTCGGCGAAGGCGCCGATGCCGAGCGCGTTGCTGAGCGGCGTGCCGTCCAGCAGGGTCATCGGCTGGGAGGCGTTGCGCGAGTCGAAGCAGTACCACGGGCGGCCGCGGCGACAGGAGCGGCAGGAACCGCAGGGGGCCCGCCAGGCGAGGACCACGTAGTCGCCGGCCGCGAGGTCGGTGACGCCCTCGCCGACCGCCTCGATCGTGCCGGCCGCCTCATGGCCCAGCAGGAACGGGAAGTCGTCGTTGATGGCTCCCTCCCGGTAGTGCAGATCCGTGTGGCAGACCCCGCAGGCCTGCACGGCGACGAGTACCTCGCCCGGACCGGGGTCGGGCACGACGATCGTCCGCACCTCGACGGGTGCGCCCTTCTTCACAGCGACTACGGCACGGACCTCATGTGGCACGACCTAGCTCCTCTGCTGTTGCGCAGTGCACTATGGGTTGCGCGATGAGGAACATAGTGGGAATCCGTCGGGCGGTCGTCAAGAGGTACGGGTTAACCCTTGGCAAAAGGAACGGGCGGCACGAAATCCGCCCGACACACGAAAGCGCGGGGCCAGGTGTTCCTGGCCCCGCGCTCGTGTTTCCCGGTCCCGTCAGCCGCCCGGTCCGTGTCTCCGGTCCGCGTCCGCTCCCGCTTCCGTCAGAAGCCGTATCCCATCCGGCGCGACAGGTCGGCCGCGGCTGCGACCGTGCGCTTGGCCAGCTCCGGCAGACGGTCCGGATCCAGCCGGTACACCGGGCCCGAGACGCTGATCGCGCCGATCACCTTGCCGTCGTGGGCGCGCACCGGCGCGGCCGTGGCGGCAAGGCCCAGCTCCAGCTCCTCCAGGGCGAACGCGTAACCCTGCTCGACCACGGCCTCCAGCTCGGCACGCAGCGCGGCCGTGCCGGTGATCGTGCGCTCGGTGAAACGGGGGAGAGCCCTGGCCAGCAGCCCTTCGCGGAGCGTCGGCGGCAGGTGGGCCAGCAGCACCTTGCCGCTGGACGTGGAGTGGAGCGGGGTGCGTCTGCCCAGCCAGTTCTGCGCGGTGACGGACGCCGCGCCGCGGGCCTGCATGATGTTGACCGCCGCGTTGTCGTCGAGCACCGCGATGTTGACGGTCTCACCCAGCTCGTCCGCGAGCTCCCGGCAGACGGGCACCCCCTCCTGCGAGATGTCCAGGCGTACTGCCGCCGCCCCCGCCAGGCGTAGCACCCCCGCACCCAGGAAGTACTTCCCGCGGTCCTTGGCCTGGGCGACCAGGCCCCGGTTCTCCAGCACTCCGAGGAGGCGGAAGGCCGTGGACTTGTGCACCTCGAGCTCGTCGGCGATCTCGGTGACGCCCGCCTCGCCGAGCCGGGCCAGGATCTCCAGCACGCTCACCGCGCGGTCCACCGACTGGACCGCGCTCCCCGCGCCTCTGCCCTGCTTCTCGGATGTCTCCTCTGTACGGTCAGCCTGCTTCTGCGTGCGGGTCATAGCTCGACTCTCACCACCTGGCGGCTCGGTTTGAGCCGCATCTGCCGGAAGCCCTTGACGCGGCGGGCATCCCGCGCGGATTCTGTTGCGCATAGCGCTCCCTCGTGCGCCATACGAAACATCATGTTACCGAAGAGTCCTTGACCGGGAAGGTCTCGGACCAGACCGGACCTGAGAGGTCCAGGACCGTGGGTCCCGGACCGAGAGGGGGGCCCATGATTCCCGTCTGCCGCTTTGCTGACCTCCCCGCGGGCGAATCCGTCCGTGTCGACACCATGCCGCCCATCGCCGTCTTCAACGCCGACGGCGAGCTGTACGCCATCGACGACACCTGCACCCATCAGGACGCGTCTCTCTCGGAGGGGTGGCTGGAGGGCTGCCTGGTCGAATGCCCGCTGCACGCCGCCTCATTCGATCTCCGCTCGGGGCAGCCGACGTGCCTCCCCGCGCGGCGTGCCGTCCGCACCCACCGAGTGACCGTCGACGACGGTGTCATCCACGTCCACGTGGCAGCCGAGGAGGGTACGGCGGCATGACGATCCCTTACTCGGGGGGCGCGACAGCGCGTGCCCCCGGACCCCACCTTCCCACGGGCTCCCCCGGGCCGGGTGGCGGGACGCCCGCGTCCCCTCCCGCGAAGGCCGTTGTGGGAAGCGCCCGCTCGGCACCCCCTCCCTGGAAGAGGTCCGGCGCATGAGGACCGTCACCGTCGTCGGCGCCTCCTTGTCGGGGCTGTACGCGGCCAGGGAACTGCGCGCCCAGGGATTCGACGGTCGGCTGGTCATCGTCGGGGACGAGCCGCACCAGCCGTACGACCGTCCGCCCCTCTCCAAGGACTTCCTCACCGGCCGGACCACCGAGGAGGGGCTCGCCCTCAGCGACGCCGAGGAGAGCGCCGAGCTCGACGCGCAGTGGCTGCTCGGAATCCGCGCCCGGGGCCTCGACGCCCGCGGCCGCACCGTCCTTCTGGACGATGGCCGCACCATCTCCAGCGACGGCGTCGTCATCGCCACAGGAGCCTCGGCACGCCGGCTCCCCGGCTGCGAACTCGCCGGCGTCCACACTCTGCGTACCCTCGACGACGCCCGCACCCTGCGGACCGAACTGAGCGCAGGCGCCCGCCGGGTCGTCGTCATCGGCGGAGGCTTCATCGGCGCCGAGACCGCGTCCTCGTGCGCCGGACTCGGCCACGACGTCACCGTCGTCGAAGCGGCGTCGCTGCCGCTGGTGCCCCAACTCGGCGCGGAGATGGCGCCCTTGTGCGCCGCGCTGCACCGTCGTGGCGGCGTCGGCCTGGTCACCGGTACGGGCGTCGCCGGACTGCGCGGCACCGTCGCGGTCACCGGCGTGGAACTGTCCGACGGCCGTCTCCTTCCTGCCGATGTCGTGATCGTGGGCGTCGGGGCGACCCCCAACACCGGCTGGCTGGCGGGCTCGACACTGGCGCTGCACGACGGCGTGCTGTGCGACGACGGCTGCGTGACGGCCCTGCCCCAGGTGGTCGCCGTCGGTGACGTCGCCCGTGTGGGCGGAACCCGCGCCGAACACTGGACCAGCGCCACCGAGCAGCCCCGGATCGCCGTGCGCAACCTCCTCGCGGGGCACACCGCGGAGACCGTACGCCCGCTGCCCTACTTCTGGTCCGACCAGTACGGCGCGCGGATCCAGTTCGCCGGACGGCGGCTCGACACCGACACCGTCCGCATCGCGGAGGGCACGGTCACCGACGGAGAGCCGGGGGAGGACGGTTTCCTCGCCCTGTACGAGCGCGACGGCCGGACGGCCGCGGTGCTTTCCGTGGACCGTCCCCGCCCGTTCATGCGGGCCCGGCGTGAACTCGGTCGCGGGGCGGGCGCGATGGAGGCGACGGCTTCCTGAACGGGTCCGTAGCAGCCTCCGGGAGAGGCAGGCGAGGCAGGCGAAGGCCGCGTGTGCGTCGCCCTCGCCTGCCCTCGCTCGGGCCTGTCGCCGCCCGGGGCAGCGCCTCTGAGTGCCCGTGAAAGAGCGCCACTTCAGCCGTCCCGTCGGTGCGCACCGTCTCGGAGCGTCCCCGGCCGGCTCCGTACGGAGCCGGCTCCCGCTCCTGGCCTTCTCGCAGGGTCACCAGGAGTGGACTCCTGCGAGAAGGCCGCATCGAGACGACTGCTAGGAGTGCGACAACTGCCCCGCGCTGCCGCCCCGTCGGCGTATCCGCTCCTTGGCCCGCTCCGCCGTCCGCTCCTGACGCCGGGCCTTGCGACGCTCGCGCCGCAGGGCGCGGGCCGTGCTGCTCGGCTCCGACACCACGCCGTTGCGCTGGTTCCACACCTGGCGTGTCACCCAGACGTCCAGCGCACCCCACGTGGCCACCACCGTGCTCGCCACGCTGCTCAGCACCATGGGGAACGCGAGCCATGAACCGGCCAGCGTGCACAGGAAGGCGACCATCGCCTGGATCAGGGTGACCGCGATGATGATGACGGCCCGCACCGCGGACGTACGCACGGGATCGGGCAGCCGACGCCGGGTCGTGGGCACTTCCACCCACAACGGCCGGTAGTACTCCCGCTGTTCCGCCGCCGCCTCCGCGGCGAACTGTCTGTCACTCCCGGGCGAGGGCGCGGCCGCGGCCTTCGCGACGGGCTCCGCCTCCGCCGTCACCGCCTCCGCCGTCACCGCCTTCGCGGTCACCGCCTCCGCCTCGACCGCCGGTTCACGCTCCGTCCTCGCCGGGATCTCCATCGCTGAGATGTCGGCCGGGATCTCGGCCGGACTGTCCCGCGCGGGTGCCCGTGGCTCCCGCTCCACCTCCGCGGTCGTCGCGACGCCCGTCCCAGGTGCCCCGTACCGCTCCGCCGTGCCCATCAACTTGTCACTCCCCACCGCCTGACAGCCGCTCGCTCCGGTGTCACGAGACTCCGGCTCCCCATTGGCTGCCCGGCTTGCGCTGCTTTACGCCGCCTCGGCGCGGCCTACGGCACCCGCAGCCGATTCCGCCCCAACTTCCATACAGAAAGACGATCGACGTAAGCCGAAGATTCCCGGCGATCGAAAAATTTCGGCCAAGTGATCTGCTGTACGGACTGAATTGCACCCGGTGTCCCGTGTCGGATTCGGGGAGGCAATCTCCCCCAATGAACGGACAACTGCGGATGTCTTGTTCCCGACGCGGACCGAGACGGCCCGGACAGGTCTTCGAGATACCTGTGTGTCGGTAGTAGGCTCACGCCGTTTGTTGACGTACATGTGTGCCCCCGGCCTGCGGGGGTCGAGCTGGGGGAGGCCATGCGCTTTCGCGGGAAGTCCATCCGCCGGAAGATCGTGGCGCTGCTTCTCGTGCCGCTGGTTTCGCTGACCGGGATCTGGGGCTTCGCCACCGTGCTCACGGGACGCGAGGTCAACCACCTGTTCGACACCACGTTCGTCGTCCAGGAGATCGGGTATCCCACCGAGGATGTCATCAGCGTGCTCCAGGACGAGCGCCGCCAGACCCTCGTCTACCTCGCGGACCCCCGGGCGTCCGACGCCCTCGCAGACCTGCGCCGTACCCGGACCGCCACCGACGAGGTCGTGTCGAAGATCCGCAGGAACGCCAAGGACGCGGACGTACGCGACGAGATGAGCGCCGACGCCACCGAGCGCCTCGCCGCGATCCTTGACGCCTTCGACGGCATCGGGTCGCTGCGCCAGACCGTCGAGGACGGCACCGTCGGCCGCGACGCGGCCCTCCACCTCTACAACCGTCTGGTGGACCCCTGCTACATCCTCCTGGCCAACCTCCAGGTCCTCGACAACGTGGACGTGGACAAGCAGAGCCGCGCCCTCGTCAACATGTCGCGCGCCCGTGAGCTGCTCGCGCGTGAGGACGCCCTACTCGGTTCCGCGCTCGTCGTCGGCCGCGTCACCCGCGACGAGGCCCGCGACATCTCCGACCTCATCGCCCAGCGCACGCTCATGTACGACATCAACCTGCCGCAGTTGCCCTCCACGGAGCGCGCACGGTACGACCGCTACTGGAAGAACGCCTCCACCGCGCCCCTGCGCGTGGCCGAGCAGTCCGTCCTCGCCTCCACGCCGGGCACCGCCCCCCGCGGCGTCACCGCCAAGAGCTGGGACGGCCTCGCGAACGAGGTCCTCGACGGCCTCGACCGACTCGACACCCAGGCGGGCGACCGCTTCCAGGACCGGGTCCGCCCCGTCGCGGTCGGCGTCATCGTCAAGGCCGCCGTCGCCGGTGTGCTCGGCCTCGCCGCGCTGCTGGTCTCACTCTTCATGTCCGTACGCATCGGCCGCGGCCTCATCAGGGACCTGCGCCGGCTCCGCCAGGAGGCCCACGAGACGGCCGGGGTCCGGCTGCCCAGCGTGATGCGCCGCCTCTCCGCGGGCGAACAGGTCGACGTCGAGACCGAAGTGCCGCGCCTGGAGTACGAGAAGAACGAGATCGGCGAGGTCAGCCAGGCACTCAACATCCTCCAGCGGTCGGCCGTCGAGGCGGCGGTCAAGCAGTCCGAACTGCGCAGCGGAGTCTCCGAGGTCTTCGTGAACCTCGCCCGCCGCAGCCAGGTCCTGCTGCACAAGCAGCTCACCCTGCTGGACACCATGGAGCGCAGGACCGAGGACACCGACGAACTCGCCGACCTCTTCCGTCTCGACCACCTGACGACCCGTATGCGCCGGCACGCCGAAGGCCTGGTGATCCTCTCCGGCGCGGCCCCCTCCCGGCAGTGGCGCAAACCCGTTCAGCTGATGGACGTCGTACGCGCCGCCGTCGCCGAGGTCGAGGACTACGAGCGCATCGAGGTGCGGCGGCTGCCGAGGATGGCCGTCACCGGCTCCGCCGTCGCCGACCTCACCCACCTGGTGGCCGAACTCCTGGAGAACGCCACGGTGTTCTCGCCGCCCCACACCGCGGTACAGGTGCTCGGTGAGCGCGTCGCCAACGGCTTCACACTGGAGATCCACGACCGCGGACTCGGTATGGCCGCCGATGCGCTCCTCGACGCCAACCTCCGGCTGGCCGAGACTCCCGAGTTCGAGCTCTCGGACACCGACCGGCTCGGTCTCTTCGTGGTCAGCCGGCTCGCCCAGCGGCAGAACGTACGCGTCTCCCTGCAGCCCTCCCCGTACGGCGGGACGACCGCCGTGGTCTTCGTGCCGGACGCACTGCTCTCGGACGACGTGCCCGACACCAACGGTGTGGGGTTCCGGCTCGACCGGGCGCTGTCCCCGAAGCGCTCGGACATCGAGGGCGACGAGGACCGCAAGGCGGCGTTGTCCCAGGTGCCGGTCACGCTGCCGGGTCTTTCGCCATCGCTTCTCGACGGACCGGTCGAACTGGAGGCGCCCGTCGGCCTGGACGCCCTCGAAGGCTTCCCGGGTGCCTTCGACGACGAGGACGGCGAGCGGGGCGGCATCTTCCGCCCCCGCCGTTCCATCGCCGGGGTGCCGGGGGACGAGGTGCGAGAGCCGTCGCGCTCCGCCGACGACGAAGACCGGTCCGGCGGCCCGCTGCCGCTGCCGCACCGACGTGCTCCCAAGCTCGTCAGCTCGCACGGGCGCCCCGTGACGCAGACCAAACCGCGACGCGACGAGGCGACGGACCGGGCCGACACGGGCGAGGTCACGGAGCTGCCCCAGTCGGCCCAGGAGACAGCCGAGCGCTCCGGCGTGCTCGAAGAGCTGCCGAAGCGGTCGAGGGGCGCGAGGCGTGGGCCCGCACGCCGTGAGGCCGGGGACTCGCGCGCCGCCCGCCGGGGGCCGTCCGACGACTGGCCCGCGGGCAGCGGACCGGCGGACCGCGAACTCCGCCCGGCCGCGGATCGTGACAGCGACCGGGACGGTGAGCGCATCGCGCCGACAGGCCGGGCCGCCGAGCCCGGCAGAGCGCCCGTGCGCGGACCGCGAGCCGGGGACGGCGGCGAAGCCCCTGTCCTGCCGCAGCGCGGATCGCGTCGCGGAATCGAACCGGGGGGTACCCGTCCCGGTTCCCCCGCAGACAGCGGAGGCTCCCGCCCCGCCGCCCCGGGTGCGGGTGGCACGGGCGCGCTGCCCCGCCGGGTTCGGCAGGCCAATCTCGCACCCCAGTTGAAGGACGGGCCCGACCGCCGCGCCGCGCGCGACGCGGCCCGCACGACGGACCCCACGGAGCGCGACGCCGACGAGGTACGCAGCCGGATGGCCTCGCTCCAGCGCGGCTGGCAGCGCGGTCGCGTGGAGAACGCCGCGGGCGACGAGGCCCAGGACGGCACAGCACCAGGAACGACTAAGGGAGACGGTCGATGACCGCACCGAAGGCCCCCGGCCACACCACGACCAGCACGGCGACGGGGGAACTCAACTGGCTCCTCGACGACCTGGTGGCGCGTGTCGCCAGCATCCGCAAGGCACTCGTGCTCTCCGGAGACGGTCTCCCCACGGGGGTCTCCAGTGACCTGACACGGGAGGACAGCGAACATCTGGCCGCCGTCGCCTCCGGATTCCACAGCCTCGCCAAGGGCGTCGGCCGCCACTTCGAGGCGGGCAGTGTCCGGCAGACGGTCGTCGAACTCGACGAGGCCTTCCTGTTCGTCACGGCGGCGGGCGACGGCAGCTGCCTCGCCGTCCTCTCGGACGCCGATTCCGACGTCGGGCAGGTCGCGTACGAGATGACCCTGCTGGTGAAGCGGGTCGGCGCACATCTCGCGGCGGCCCCGCGCACCGAACTGTCCTCGGGCGGGTAGTGAGAGGGCATGAGCGGAGACGGTCAGGGGATGTCCCACTGGTTCGACGACGAGGCCGGACCGGTGGTCCGTCCGTATGCCATGACGCGCGGCCGTACCACCAGCGTGGGGCAGCACCGCCTCGACCTCATCGCGGTGGTGGTGGCGCAACAGCACGCCGACGACCCGGAGGCGGACCACTCCCTGTCCCCGGAACACGTGGACATCGTCGGACTCTGCCGTGACACCCCCCAGTCGGTCGCCGAACTCGCCGCCGAACTCGACCTGCCCATCGGGGTCGTACGCGTCCTCATCGGCGACCTCGTGGCCGACGAGCTGGTCCATGTGACGCGTCCGGTACCCCCGGCCGAGCTGCCGGACGAGAGCATCCTGCGAGACGTGATCAGCGGCCTCCGGGCCCTGTGAACCGGAGGCCCGGCCGGCCCCGGCCTCCGGGCTCGTCGACCGGGGCGACGGGCCCGGAGGCCTGGGCGACGGGGCATCCGCAGCGCTTCCGTGGCCGTCTCCGGCAGGTGGACGAACCGCCCGTCGGTACCGACGCCGGGCGTCGTCGCACCCGCGAGCCGGGCGGCCGGGCAGCGGTCGCCGGGACCGCCGGCGCCGATATGATCCGACCGATCGTCGACCGGCGTTTCGGGCCCACAGTCGAAGCAGCGCGACATCGGGGAGACAGATGTGAGGGGCTGGCAGTTCTGGGCCGACCGCGGCGACACCTTCACGGATGTCGTCGCGCAGCGCCCCGACGGCCGGCTGCTCATCCGCACATTCCTCACTCCGGAGCCGGAACACCGCAAGGGTCCACCGGTCGAACCCGTCCGCATGGGCACCACCGTCGCCGCGAACGCCCTCCTGGAACGCACCGGCGAACGCACGCTCCTCGTCGTCACGCCGGGCATTCGCGACGCGCTGCGCATAGACCACCGGAACCGACCGCAGATCTTCGCCCGCGAGATCGAACTCCCCGCGCTGCTCCACGAACGCGTCATCGAGGCCGACGAACGCATGGCCGCCGACGGCACCGTCCTGCGCGCCCCCGATCCGGACGCCCTCGCAGGCCCCCTCCCAGGTGCTCTGCGGGTACCGGCCGAAGGCTCCGGCACCACGAACAACGTCACCTTCGGCAACGAGCGCGCTACCAGTACTACGACCGTCTCCACGCTCCCGCAGCACCGCAGGGTCCCGCCCTGCGGCATGGGCGGCGGCGAGCCGGGGGCACTGGGCGCCAACCGTGTGGAGCACGCGGACGGCACGGTCACCGAACTCGCCGGGAGCGGCACGGCGTCGGTCGTGCCCGGCGACGTCCTGGTCATCGAGACACCCGGCGGTGGCGGGTACGGCCCGCCACCGCACGACACGGCCGAAGCGCACGAGACCGCCGTAGCATGCGACGTCTCCGAAGCACGCGGCACCACCGAAGCACGTGACACCACTGAAGCAGGAGAAGAGACCGATGATCTTCGGGCGCACTGAACGCGGCAAGGCCCCGATCGAGCCCGTCACCCTCAAGATCCTCGTGGCGGGCGGCTTCGGCGTGGGCAAGACCACCATGGTCGGCGCCGTCAGCGAGATCAAGCCGCTGCGCACCGAGGAGCTGCTGACCGAGGCGGGCCGTCCCATCGACGACACGAGCGGTGTGGAAGGCAAGCACACCACCACGGTCGCCATGGACTTCGGCCGCATCACGCTCCGCGAGGACCTTGTCCTGTACGTCTTCGGGACGCCCGGCCAGGACCGCTTCTGGTTCCTGTGGGACGAGCTCGCGACCGGGGCCCTGGGTGCCGTCGTGCTCGCCGACACCCGCCGTCTGGAGGACTGCTTCGCCGCCGTCGACTACTTCGAGCGGCGTTCCATACCCTTCGTGGTGGGCGTCAACTGCTTCGAGGGCGCACCCCGTTACCCGGTCGACGACGTCCGCCAGGCCCTCGACCTCGACCCCGGGGTCCCCGTGGTCCTGTGCGACGCGCGCGGCCGGGAGTCGGTCAAGGAAGTCCTCATCGAGGTCGTCAAGCACGCGATGGCGTACGCCGCCGACCGCCGCCAGGCCGTCACCTCCTGAGACACGCGGCCGCGGCAGGGCAGCCCCGGCCCGAAGGCGGCCGCCCCGCACGGCACGAGCGCGGCCCGTACCCCCGCCGACAGGGGTACGGGCCGCAGCCTCAGGCACGGCACACGGACCGCACCTGCGAGGCGTGCGCCGTCAGGGCCCCACGCGCGCGACGCGCTACAAGGGCGGCACGCGCGCGTGGAGCACGACGGCGCGGCTCAGCTCGGGGCGTCCTCGTGCCAGCCGAAGCTCTTCTCCACCGCCTTGCGCCAGTTGTGGTACTCCCGGTCGCGGGCCGGCGCCTCCATGGAGGGCGTCCACTCGACGTCCTTCTGCCAGTGCGACTTCAGCTCGTCGAGGTCGTTCCACACCCCGGTCGCCAGGCCGGCCGCGTACGCCGCTCCCAGGCAGGTCGTCTCCGAGACCTTCGGACGGATCACCGGCACGTCCAGCACGTCCGCCTGGTGCTGCATGAGGAGGTTGTTCTTGGTCATGCCGCCGTCCACCTTCAGGGTCGTGATCTGCACCCCGGAGTCCTGGAACATGGCGTCCACCACCTCGCGCGTCTGCCAGCTCGTCGCCTCCAGGACGGCCCGCGCGAGATGCCCCTTCGTGACGTACCTGGTCAGACCGGTGACGACTCCCCGGGCGTCGGAGCGCCAGTACGGCGCGTACAGCCCCGAGAACGCGGGCACGATGTACGCACCGCCGTTGTCGTCGACGCTCGCCGCCAGGGTCTCGATCTCGTCGGCGGTACGGATGATGCCGAGCTGGTCGCGGAACCACTGCACCAGCGCACCGGTGATCGCGATCGAGCCCTCCAGGCAGTAGACGGGCGCCTCGGTGCCGATCTTGTACCCCATGGTCGTCAGCAGGCCGTTCTTCGAAGGCACGGGCCTGTTCCCGGTGTTGAGCAGCAGGAAGCTGCCCGTCCCGTACGTGTTCTTGGCCGTGCCCACGTCATAGCAGGCCTGTCCGAACACCGCCGCCTGCTGGTCGCCCAGCGCGGACGCCACCGGAACTCCGGCGAGTTGGCCCACGGCCGTTCCGTACACCTCGGACGAGGACCTGATCTCGGGGAGGACCGCTTCCGGGACGTTCATCGCGGAGAGGATGGACGCGTCCCACTGGAGCGATTCGAGGTTCATCAGCATGGTGCGCCCGGCGTTGGTCACGTCGGTGACGTGCTTGCCGCCGTCGGTGCCGCCGGTGAGGTTCCAGATCAGCCAGGAGTCGATCGTGCCGAAGGCGATCTCGCCGCGCTCGGCCCGGGCCCGCAGTCCCGGCACGTTGTCGAGCAGCCAGGCCGCCTTGGGTCCCGAGAAGTAGCTGGCCAGCGGCAGTCCGGTCTGCTCGCGGAAGCGGTCCTGGCCGTCCGAGCCGCCGAGTTCGTTGCAGAGAGCGGAGGTACGGGTGTCCTGCCAGACGATCGCGTTGTGGACGGGCTTGCCCGTGGCGCGGTCCCACAGGACCGTCGTCTCGCGCTGGTTGGTGATGCCCAGCGCGCTGAGCTGGTCGGCGCGAAGCCCGGCCTTCGCGAGCGCACCCGCGACCACCGCCTGCACCTTCGACCAGATCTCGGTGGCGTCGTGCTCCACCCAGCCGGGCTTGGGAAAGATCTGGCGGTGCTCACGCTGGTCGACGGCGACGATCGCGCCGTCGTGGTTGAAGACGATGCAGCGGCTGGACGTGGTGCCCTGGTCGATTGCGGCGACGAACTTGTCCGTCATGACGTCCCCTTCGTCGGGTTCTGCGGAAGGCCGCGTTAGAAGGCCACGTTGAAGATGAGCCCGGCCAGCACCGCGCCGATCAGCGGCCCCACCACCGGGATCCACGAGTAACTCCAGTCCGATCCACCCTTGTTGGGGATCGGCAGGATCGCGTGGGCGATGCGCGGACCCAGGTCACGGGCCGGGTTGATGGCGTACCCCGTCGGGCCGCCGAGGGACAGGCCGATGCCTACCACCAGGAACGAGACGATCAGGATCGCGGTGCCGGACTCGCCGAGCCCCTCGGTCAGACCGAAGGCGAGGATCGGCAGGACCAGCGCGATCGTCGCGATGATCTCCGTGACGAGGTTCGCCACGGTGTTGCGGATCGCGGGCGCGGTGGAGAAGATCCCGAGCGTCGGCTGCGCGATCTCCTCCTCGGCATTGGCCTGGAACTGCGCGAAGTAGACCAGCCAGCACAGCACCGCGCCCAGGAAGGCGCCGACCATCTGCCCGGCCACGTAGAGGTGGACCTTGTCCCAGTCCCCGGTGTCGATGGCGATGCCGACCGTCACGGCCGGGTTGAGGTGTCCGCCGGACAGCGGGGCGGCGGTGTAGGCCCCGGCCAGCACGCCGAAGCCCCAGCCGAACGCGATGACGACCCAGCCGGCGTCCTTCGCCTTGGAGTAGTTGAGTACGACGGCGGCGACCACTCCGGCGCCGAAGAGGATCAGAATCGCTGTGCCGATGACCTCACCGACGAAGATGTCTCCGTTGCTCATGGCGGCTCCTAGGCCCAAGCCCGGAGCGGTTCGCCCCGGTCCACCGTGCAGGGTGCGTTCCCATGGCTACTTCAGCCGGAAGGCAGGGAGAACCCGCGCCCCGCCCGGCGTCCGTGACGAGCGTGCCGTCGCAGTCGAACCGCCCCTGGGAGATGGCCCGTTGGCGCGGACGAGAGCCCGCGGCGCAGTGCCTGAATACGCCGGAATGCGGCGATGCCGACTGACACCCGGAAGTGTTCACCGGCACTGTGGGAGCGTCAAGGTCGCGGGCGAGAACGGTTCGGGCCCGCACCTTCGGCAGGCCGTGAGCGGCCACCGGCCGACCCGGTGCCGTGAGGACCCTCAGGGCCGTCCGGGCTCTACGCCCGGCTTCCGGCCGGCTCGGGCGCGGCCCCCGACCCGCGTCGGATCTCGTGCCCCGGCGCTCCCGCTCGGCCCAGCACCCAGCTCGCGCCCCGAAGCGACTTCGCGGCCTTCTTGAGGGGGGCCAGACACGCGGCCGCCTGGCGGTGGTCGGTCACGCTCCCCGGGGCGCACAGCACGGTCGCGAGGGACAGGGTGACGGCCGGCCCTCCCGCCGACCAGGGTGTGTCGAGCACCGACCCGGCCAGCGCATCGAGCCCTGCCGGATCCGCCAGGACCAGGAAGTCGTCACCGCCGATGTGCCCCACACGGGTGTCCCCGGCCGCGGCCGCCTGCAGCGCCCGCCCCACCGCTCGGATCAGTTCGTCGCCCGCGGCGAACCCGGCACTGTCGTTGACCTGCTTGAATCCGTCGACGTCCAGCCAACTCAGCGCGAACAGCCGGCCCTCGGCGATCCTGCGGTCCACCTCCTCGGTGATGGCGTCCGAACCGGGCAGCCGCGTCAGCGGATTGAGCCCGGCCGCCTCCTCGACACGGCTCTCCGACAGCGCCCGTACGAGATCCGCCAGCCGTACGACGCCCACACACCGCCCGTGCCGGTCGACGACGGCCACGTCGTCCGACGTGCGGTCCCGCTCCCCGTCCGCCACCACGTCGAGGACCTCCCACGCGGTGGCGTCGACGCCGACCGTGCGCGGCGGATCGCCGAGCCGGGCAGCCGGACGATCGGCGTACAGGGCATGCCCGTAGCGCCCCGACATCGACAGCAGGAACCGCGAACGGTGCACCGACCGCACCGGCACCCCGGCCCGGTCCACGAGCACCACCCCGGACACGTCCGGCGAGCCCGTCAGCAACGCCCGCACCCGCCCCGCGGACACGTCGGCGGGCAGCAGCGCGGCAGCCCGTACGAACTGCCGTACGGGCGGACCGTCGGGCCGTGCGAGCGTGGGGACGGGGGAGAGGACCGGCACGTGGACATCCGCAGCCGGTCTGCGGGCGGGAGGCCCGAACAGATCGCCCTGCGCGAGCTGTGCACCCGCCGACAGCGCCGCCGCGCACTGCGACTCGGTCTCCACGCCCTCGACGGACAGCAGCGCGCCGAGCTGCTCGCTCAGGGTCCGCATGGCCCGTACCACCGCCGGCCGTGACAGCAGCGACGCGTCCAGTTTCACCAGGTCGGGTGCCAGGTCCGCCAGTACGCGCAGGGGCACGTCCCCGTCACCGATGCCGTCCGCGCAGATCCGGAAGCCCTCGTCCCGCAACGCCGTCACCGACTCGACCAGCGCCCGATGCGGCACATGGGTGAAGGGCGGACCGACGTCGACCGTCACCTCCCACGGCAGGCGCCCGGCCCCGCGCACCGCGTCCCGCAGCGCCGCCAGGCGACCGAGATCGGCGAGGGTCCCGGCGAACACGTTGACGTGCAGCGGCAGCAACGTCTCCTGACGGGCCGCCGACCGGATCGCCGACGCGGCCAGCAGGCCGTCGAGTTCGGGGTCCCGGCGGGCCTGCGCGAGCACGTCGCCGGACTCGGGACGGGCGAGTATCTCCAGCGCCACGACCCCTCCGGTCGTGAGGTTGACGACGGGCTGGAAGGCGAAGCGGAGAGTATCCGTCCAGGAGGGCACGGCAGCATGATGGCCCTCTGCGATCACGCCCAAGGGCAGTTCACGAGCTGTTCACGCACGATTCCCGGCCGATCACACAGAGTGCACGGAGCCCTTCGTGGACGGCCCGGCACGTCATCTGACGGCGATCACCGACGATCCGTGCCCGAACAGCCCCTGGTTCGCGGTGACTCCCACCCGGGCGCCCGCGATCTGCCGGTCGCCCGCCGCACCCCGCAACTGCCACGTGAGCTCGCAGACCTGGGCGATGGCCTGCGCGGGGACGGCCTCTCCGAAGGAGGAGAGCCCGCCGCTCACGTTGACGGGTATGCGCCCGCCCAGCGCCGTGGCACCCTCCCGCAGGAGCTTGGCCGCCTCTCCTTCGCCGCACAGCCCCAGGTCCTCGTACCACTGCAACTCCAGGGCTGTGGACAGGTCGTAGACCTCGGCGAACGAGAGGTCCTCCGGGCCGATGCCCGCCTCCTCGTAGGCGGCCCGCGCGATCGACTCGCGGAACGTGGCGGCCGGGGGCTGCGCCGCGACCGCGGAGTCCGTCGCGATGTCGGGCAGGTCCAGCACGGTGTTGGGGTAGCGCGGTGTCACCGTGGACACCGCGCGGATCCGCACCGGTGCCGCCACCCCGTGCCGGCGGGCGAACTCCATGCTGGACAGCACCAGCGCCGCCCCGCCGTCCGAGGTGGCGCAGATGTCGAGCAGCCGCAGCGGATCGGCCACCACGGCCGACTCGGCGACCTCCTCGGCCGTGACCCGCTTGCGGTAGCGGGCGTTCGGGTTCAGTGCCCCCATGGCCGCATTCTTCACCTTGACCTGTGCGAAGTCCTCCAGGGTGTCTCCGTGGAAGGCCATCCGCCGGCGCGCGTACAGCCCGAAGTACGTCGGGTTCGTCGCCCCCAGGACGCGGAACCGCAACCAGTCGGGATCGTCGGCCCTGTCCCCGCCCGCGGGCCGGAAGAACCCCTTCGGCGCCGCGTCCGCACCCACCACCAGGACCACGTCCGCGAGGCCCGCGAGGATCTGTGCCCGTGCCGCGCCGACGGCCTGCGCCCCCGACGCGCACGCCGCGTACACGCTCGTGACCCTGGCTCCCTGCCAGCCCAGAGCCCTGGCGAACGTCGCTCCTGCCACATACCCCGGATAGCCGCCACGGACGGTGTCCGCGCCGACGATCGAGCCGATCTCCCGCCAGTCGACCCCCGCGTCGGACAGCGCCGCGCGTGCGGCCACCGTCCCGTACTCGGCGAATCCCCGCCCCCATTTGCCCCAGGGGTGCATGCCCGCGCCGAGCACCGCCACGTCGTCCGTCATGCCGTCACCCCCGTCGGCCGCCAGTGCCAGGTCGTCCAGGTCGTCTCCGCGTCCTCGCTCAGCACGCCGGGGACGACCTCCACCTCCATGCCCACCGTCAAATCGGCGACGGAGATCCCGGGGACCGTCTGTCCGAGCACCACCAGGCGCTCGGGCCGCAGTTCCACTGCGATCAACGCGTAGGGCCGCCATTCGAGTTCCGGATCGGACACATACGGTGACGGCGGCCGGTACCGGCTGTCGGTGTAGGACCAGATGCGGCCGCGCCTCGACAGCGGCACCTCCTCCAGCTCACCGCCCGGACAGCCCGGGTTGCGGCAGAAGACGTCCTCCCGGGGGAAGAACACGGACGCGCAGGCCGAGCACCGTGTGCCGAGGAGCCGGAAGCCGTCCCCCTCGCCGGTGAACCAGCCGGTGACCACGGGTGTACGAGTGCGTGACAAGGCCCCTCCACGGCAGTGGATCTGACGGAACGTCAGAAGTCTGCCACGGGCCACGCCGATTGGGCAGTGCGCCGAAGTGCGCCACCGAGAACCGCTCAGGTCTCCTGAGCGTCGGAGTATCGGTAGGGACGGCCGGGGCCCACGGGGGTGGTTCCGGCCGTCCCTCGCCACCGGGCCCCGCCCGGCGCTCTCCCGAAGCCCGGCCGGGTCGGCCGAATCGGGCGCGGACCGTATCCGATCACTTCCCTCGGGGAACCTTCACCTGATAGACGCAGGGGTCATGACCCGACTCTCCACGGCGGTACGCGGCCTCGTCACCTCGCTCGCCGCCCTGCTGACCGTCACCGCAGCCTCCGCGACCGCCACGGCGACGCCCGAGCCGAAGGCCCCCGAGGACTTCGTGTCCCTGAGATCAGTGGACCGCACGATCATCCAGGAAATGCGCTACTTCACGCCGCACAACTTCGTGGGCGAGCGCATCGACGGCTACCGGCAGCCGCTCTGCATCCTCACGAGGCCCGCCGCCGAAGCCCTCCACACGGCCCAGCAACGACTGCTGCGCCAGGGCTACTCCCTGAAGGTGTACGACTGCTACCGGCCCCAGCGCGCCGTGGACCACTTCGTGCGCTGGGCCGAGGACCTCGACGACCAGACCATGAAGGGCGAGTTCTACCCGAACGTCGACAAGACCCGCCTGTTCGAGGACGGCTACATCGCCGAGAAGTCCGGTCACAGCCGCGGCTCGACCATGGACCTCACACTCGTGAAGCTCCCGGCGAAGCCCACCCGGCCGTACGTCCCCGGAGAGCCCCTCGTGCACTGCTTCGCGCCCCAGCAGGAGCGTTTCCCGGACAACTCCGTGGACATGGGCACGGGTTACGACTGCTTCGACACCCTGTCGCACACGCTCGACCCGCGCGTCCAAGGGCAGCAGCGCGCCAACAGACTCCTCCTGAAGGACACCCTCGAAGGCCTCGGCCTCGTGAACCTGGCCGAGGAGTGGTGGCACTTCACCTTCAAGCCCGAGGCCTACCCCGACACGTACTTCGACTTCCCCGTGTCGGCGAAATCCCTCGTCACGTCCCACTGAGACGGCCCGCGAAAACACCCTTGTGATGATCGGATACAGTCCCGGGCGTGTCTCCAACCCAGATCCCCTCCGCCAACTCCGCGCCGGACTCCCACTGTTCGAGCTGCGGCGCGCCCTACGGAGCTGGCGTCTCCGGCTGGCCCCGTGCCTGCGCCTCCTGCGGTCGTACGGCCTACCGCAACCCCTTGCCGGTCGCGGTGGCCCTGCAGCCCGTGTACGACACGAAGGGCGCGGCCCTGGTCGTCATCACCCGAACCATCGCCCCCGCGCGCGGGGGCGTCGCCCTGCCCGGAGGGTTCATCGACCACAGGGAGGACTGGCGGCAGGCCGTCGTCCGTGAGCTCAAGGAGGAGACGGGCATCGCCGCGGCGAGCCGCGACGTACGGCTCGTCGACGCCCTGAGCTCACCCGACGGTCACCTGCTGCTCTTCGGGGCTCTCCCGGAGCGCCCCGCGACCGACCTCCCGCCGTCTGTCGCGATGGACGAGACGGAGGGCTGGCACCTGCTGCGGGGAGCGGCCGAACTCGCCTTTCCGCTGCACACCGTGGCGGTCCGGGCGTGGTTCGAGGGCAGGTACGTCTGACGGCTCCCAGGGCCCGGTGAGAGCCCGTCGGCGGCCCCGGAAACCGACGAGCCCCTCCGGCGCCGACGAGCCCCTCCGGTGCCCCGCGATCAGGCACCCAGTCCCCGCACCCGTACGGGAAGCGACGGCTCACCCGGGCCGTCCTCCCCGTCCCGCACCACGACCACGCGCTTACCGGTCCGACGCGTCACATAGCGCTCGATCTCCGGCTCCTCCCAGCCGTCCCCGCGGTCGGCGACCACCAGCCCGCCCCCGGTCCTCCCGCGGGCGGGCGCCCACACCTCCAGCTCCACGGCCCCGTCGTCGCCGCGTACGGGCAGGACGGCGCCCGCACGGACCAGCACCGGAATCCGCGACAGAGGGGCGTCGATCAGTACCTGCGCCGGCCCCTCGTACGCCTTCTCGGTCACCGCGTCGTACCAGCGGCCCCGGGGCAGCTGCACGGCCCGCCGGTCGGCACCGGGATCCAGGACCGGCGCCACCAGCAGGCAGTCGCCGAGCATGAAGGCGTCCTCGCAGTCGCGCAGCGCCCTGTCCTCCGGGGCGTTCCACCACATCGGCCGCACATACGGCGCACCCGTCCGCCGTGCCAGATGCGCCAGCGTCATGAAGTACGGCAGAAGCCGGCGCCGCTCGACGAGCGCCACGCGCGCGTGCCCGAGGATCTCGTCACCGAACTCCCACGGTTCCCCCCGCTCCGCACGAAGGCCCACGTGGGTACGGAAGAGCGGCAGATAGGCGCTCAGCTGAAGCCACCGGAGATACATCTCGGGGGAGGGGCTCCCGCCGGAGCCGCCCACGTCGGGCCCCGAGTACGGCACTCCACAGAGACCGAGACCGACCACCAGCGACAGGGACGCCCGCAGGCCGGGCCACCCCGTGGCGACCTCACCGGACCAGGTCCCCCCGTAGCGCTGCATTCCGGCCCACCCGGAGCGAGAGAAGAGGAACGGCCGCTCCTGGGGTGCCAGTTCCCGCAGCCCTTCGTAGGCCGCACGGGTCATGCCGAGCGCGTACACGTTGTGTGCCTCACGGTGGTCGCCCCCGCGGCCCTCCAGGTCGTGCCGCGCCGAACGGGGCAGCGTGGCCTCGCCGAAGGCCGTGAGGGACACCGGTTCGTTCATGTCGTGCCAGAAGCCGGCGAACCCGTGAGAGAGCCGCTCCTCGTAGAGCCCGCCCCACCAACGGCGCGTACGCGCGCGCGTGAAGTCCGGATGGACCACCTCGCCGGGACGGACGACTCCGCGCACCACCTGCCCGGCGGGGTCCCGCACGAACACGTCCTCGGCGCCCCCGCTGTCGTACACGGCGTATCCCGGTTCGGCCCTGACCGCCGGTTCCACGCTCGACACCAGCCGGATCCCGTCCCGGCGCAACTCCTCCGCGAGCACCGGCAACTTCGGGAATCGGTCCTGGTCGACCGTGAACACGCGCTGTGCGTCGAGGTGGTCGATGCCGAGGTGCACGGCGTCCAGCGGCAGCCCACGCTCGTGGTACCCGCCCACGATCCGCCGCACCTCCTGCTCGTTCCCGAAGCGCCGCGAGTGGTGGTGCCCCAGCGCCCAGGCCGGCGGCAGCGCGGCGGCACCCGTCAGCGACGCCCAGGTCTGCAGCACGCGCGCGGGAGTACCCACCATCACCCAGCAGCGCAGTGGGCCGCCGTCCATGCGCAGTTCGCTCGTCCCGGCCCGGTCGTGCCCGGACCCGGCGCCCTCCTCGCCCTCGCGCAGGGTCACGGAGCCGTCCCAGGCGCTGTCGTGGAACACGAGGTGCGTGGCCGCGTCGGCCACCACCATCTGCACCGGCATGGTCAGGTACAGCGGGTCGTCACCGGGACCGAAGGCACGTCCGGGGTCGGTGTTCCACAGCCGGTACGTCCCGTCGCGCAGCCGGGGCCCCGACGCACGCCCACCGAGACCGAAGAACCGCGCGTCCGCGGCCACTTCGGACCGCTGCATCCAGCGCGCCTGCCCACCGCCGACCGGCTCCCACCAGCGCGGCGGCAGATCGCGCCGCAGGCTCACCCCGCCCGGCGTGAGCACCTCCACGGCGCCGTGCCGGGACACGACCACCGTCATCCGCTCCGCCACGACCCGCCACGCACCGTCCTTGTCCGGCTCCAGGACGGCTCGCGGGTCCGGTTCGGGAGCCTCACCCGCGAGCGCGTACGAAGGCCCGGGCTCCGCCCCGTCCCAGCCCCAGAAGACGGCCCCGTTGACCGCGACGGCTATCCGCAGCCGCGACCGGGCGAACCGGACGACTCCGCCGCCGGGCGCGGACTCCACGGACAGCACGGCCCCCGGAACCCGCGCACGCTCGGCGCCGCGCGCCGGCAGCCCCGAGGCGTCGGTACGCCTCCTGCGCCACGCGGCCCGCACGGTGAGCCAGCCCTGGGCCGCCCCCGCCGAACCGACTGCCTTCACCGAACGCACCAGGTCACGACCGTCCATGCTGTTCAGCCTGCCATTCCGAGGGGCCGTTCAGCGGGTCGTTCAACTTCCGTTCACCCATGGTTGGACCACATCTTCACGAGCCGGACTATGTGGCGCCCGCCCTGGTGCGGAAGTCGATCACATGGCATCGTCCGTCTCAGCCGCGTGACGCGCACACCCCAGCACGTGCGCGGTACACGCACACGACGCGCGCAGTCCGGGAGCCGCCCCATGACCTCATCGAACCCCTCGCCGCTCTGGCAGCCCGACAGGGAACGCATCGACCGGGCGCAGATCACCCGATTCCAGACCTGGGCGGCCGAGCACCACGGAGCCCCCGCCGACGGCGGCTACGCCGCCCTGCACCGCTGGTCCGTGGACGAACTGGACACGTTCTGGGAAGCCGTCACCCAGTGGTTCGACGTACGGTTCACCGCCCCCTACGCGCGCGTGCTGGCCGACCGCTCCATGCCCGGAGCCCAGTGGTTCCCCGGAGCCACCGTCAACTACGCCGAGCACGCCCTGCGAGCGGCCGACACCCGAGCGGACGAACCGGCCCTCCTGTATGTCGACGAAACCCACGAACCGATCCCGGTCAGCTGGTCCGAACTGCGCCGGCAGGTCGGCTCCCTGGCCGCGGAACTCCGCTCCCTCGGCGTACGGCCGGGAGACCGCGTCAGCGGATACCTCCCGAACGTCCCCCAGGCCGTCGTCGCCCTCCTCGCCACCGCCGCCGTGGGCGGAGTGTGGACGTCCTGCGCCCCGGACTTCGGCGCACGCAGCGTCCTCGACCGTTTCCAGCAGGTCGAGCCCGTCGTCCTCTTCACGGTGGACGGCTACCGCTACGGAGGCAAGGAACACGACCGCCGGGACACCGTCGCCGAACTGCGCCGCGAACTGCCCACCCTGCGCGCCGTCGTCCATATCCCGCTCCTCGGTACCGAGCCCCCCGAAGGCGCCCTGGAATGGTCCGCCCTCACCTCCACGGACGTAATGCCCCTCTATGAAGAGGTGCCTTTCGACCACCCCCTGTGGGTGCTCTACTCCTCCGGCACGACCGGTCTCCCCAAGGCCATCGTCCAGTCCCAGGGCGGCATCCTCGTCGAGCACCTCAAACAGCTCGGTCTGCACTGCGACCTGGGACCCGAGGACCGCTTCTTCTGGTACACGTCCACCGGCTGGATGATGTGGAACTTCCTCGTCTCAGGCCTCCTGACGGGCACCACGATCGTCCTGTACGACGGCAGCCCCGGCCATCCCGACATCGGCGCCCAGTGGCGCATCGCCGAACGCACCGGCGCCACCCTGTACGGCACCTCGGCGGCGTACGTCATGGCCTGCCGCAAGGCGGGCGTACACCCCTCCCGCGACTTCGACCTCTCCAAGGTCCAGTGCGTCGCGACCACCGGCTCGCCCCTGCCGCCCGACGGATTCCGCTGGCTGCACGACGAGGTGCGCGACGACCTGTGGATCGCCTCCGTCAGCGGTGGCACCGACGTGTGCTCCTGCTTCGCGGGAGCCGTCCCCACCCTCCCCGTGCACATCGGTGAACTGCAGGCCCCGGGCCTCGGCACCGACCTCCAGTCCTGGGACCCGAACGGCGAACCCCTCACCGACGAGGTCGGCGAGCTCGTCGTCACCAACCCCATGCCGTCCATGCCGATCCGCTTCTGGAACGACCCCGACGGCAGCCGCTACCACGACAGCTACTTCGACACGTACCCCGGAGTGTGGCGCCACGGTGACTGGATCACCGTCACCTCCCGCGGCTCCGTCGTCATCCACGGCCGCTCGGACTCCACGCTCAACCGCCAGGGCGTACGCATGGGTTCGGCCGACATCTACGAAGCGGTCGAGCGCCTCCCGGAGATCCGCGAATCCCTTGTCATCGGCATCGAACAGCCCGACGGCGGCTACTGGATGCCTCTCTTCGTCCACCTCGTTCCAGGAGCCGTGCTCGACGAGGCGCTCCTCGGCCGCATCAAGCAGACCATCCGGGACCATCTCTCACCGCGCCACATCCCCGACGAGGTCATCGAGGTCCCCGGCGTGCCCCACACCCTGACCGGCAAGCGCATCGAGGTCCCGGTCAAACGCCTCCTCCAGGGCACGTCCCTCGAAAAGGCGGTCAACCCCGGTTCCGTCGACAACCTCGACCTGCTCCGCTTCTACGAGAAACTGGCTCACGAACGCGCCTGACCACCCCGCCGACAGCCTCGGACGCATCCCCGCGACGACGTCACCGTCCGAGGTCGGCGCCCTTACGCAGCCAGACAGCAGACACGCCTCTGACCTGCGCATTTAGATCAATCTCCATACATGCGCCACAAGCCGCGAGGGCATTGTCAGTGGCGACGGTTACGGTGAGTGAGCATTGATCACTGCGCACAGGGGGAAAGATGGCGCACACCCAGCACCGGACCATGCGACGCGTCCTGCGCCGCGAAATCGCCGGAACAATCGGCCTGCTGACCGACGAACAGGACTTCACGGCGATGCGGCGGCGCTACCGCACCTTCGCCTTCGACGACCACGCGAGCTATCTCCAACAGGTGGAGACCCTGCTCCGGACCCTCGCGTCGGAGGGCGGCCACACCACCGTGGCACTCTTCGACCCCGAGGAGTACGCCCAGTTCTGCGCCGAGCACGACCTGGACGCCGACACCGCGTCCAGCCGCACCCGCTTCACGGCGGAGCTCGCCGCCACAGGCGCGACCGTTCCCTACGAGGGCCAGGCCCTCGACGACCTCGTCCCCCACCTCGTCGACGAAGCCGTCCGCCAGGCCACCTGGGAGTACGCGACCACGCTCCTGTCCCGGATCGGCAGCTGCGCCTCCTGCGGCGAGGACATCGGCCGAGCGGCGTTCGTACGGGCCTCGGACCTGGTCGTCCGCATCCTCGAGGCCACGGGCCCGGGCGAACGGCACCTTGTCTGCAGCGTCTCCACAGAGCCCGAGACGCTCGTCGCCGTCCTCCGCACCGACGACGACCAGCACGGGACGCCGCATCTCGACGAGGCCGAGGCCCTCGAATTCACCACCGTCCTCGCCCTCGGCATCGCCACCCGCAGCGCAGGCGGCCTCGTCATGCGCACCAGCACACCCCAGGCGACCGACCGGGTCTTCGGCTGGCGCCTGCGGGGCGAAGGGCTCGAAGCACTCACCGCCGGAGAAGTCTTCGACGCCTACTGCACGGACGTCGAGTCCGGCGACCTCGTCTCCCCGGAGTCGGGCGTCGACTACTGCGCACCACCGGATCTGGGTGACGACGGGCACACGACCGCCCACACCCACTGAACACACGAGGGGCGCCCCACCCTTCGGTGGAGCGCCCCTCGACCACAGGCACCGCGCGCCGACGAGCGCGCGGTACCCGCCACTACTCGCCGGACAGAACCGCCTGAGCCGCCGTGCGCGCCTCCTCGGCGCTGTCGCAGGCACGAGCGGCCGCCGCGGCCCGCTCGCACTGCGCCAGCGTGTACTTGGCCAGCGTCGCGCGGACGTAGGGAATCGACGCCGCGCCCATGGAGAGAGAGGTGACGCCGAGACCGGTCAGCACACATGCCAGCAGCGGGTCCGAAGCTGCCTCGCCACAGACGCCACAGCTCTTGCCCTCGGCTCCGGCCGCTTCGGCGGACAGCGCGACCAGGTCGAGCAGCGCGGGCTGCCACGGATCCTGGAGCCGGGACACAGCGCCCACCTGGCGGTCGGCGGCGAAGGTGTACTGCGCGAGGTCGTTGGTCCCCAGCGACAGGAACTCGACCTCCTGCAGGATCGACCGCGCCCGCAGGGCGGCCGACGGAATCTCGACCATGGCACCGAACTTCGCCTGCAGGCCCGCGGCACGGCACGCGTCGGCGAACGCCTTGGCGTCCGCACGGTCCGCGACCATCGGCGCCATGACGTCGAGGTAGACGGGCAGGCTTTCGGAAGCCTTCGCCAGCGCCGTCAACTGCGTACGCAGCACGTCGGGGTGGTCGAGGAGGGACCGCAGACCGCGTACGCCCAGCGCCGGGTTCGGTTCGTCGGCCGGCGTCAGGAACTCCAGCGGCTTGTCGGCGCCCGCGTCGAGCACCCGCACCACGACCCGCCCCTCGGGGAAGGCCTCAAGCACCTGCCGGTACGCCTCGACCTGCTTCTCCTCCGACGGCGCGTTCTTGCTGTCGTCGAGGAAGAGGAACTCGGTACGGAACAGACCCACGCCCTCGGCACCGGCCTCCACCGCAGCCGGAACGTCCGCGGGACCGCCGATGTTGGCGAGCAGCGGAACCTTGTGACCGTCGGACGTCGCACCGGGCCCGGTCGACCCCGCGAGCGCCGCCTTGCGCGCAGCCGCCGCAGCCTCCATCTCGGCCTTCTTCTCCGCGCTCGGGTTCACGAAGATCTCGCCGGTGCTGCCGTCCACGGCGATCATCGTGCCTTCGGCCAATTCACCGGCTCCGGGGAGCGCCACTACGGCCGGTACGCCGAGAGCTCGCGCCAGGATCGCGCTGTGGCTGGTCGGCCCGCCCTCCTCGGTGACAAAACCGAGGACCAGCGTCGGGTCCAGCAGAGCCGTGTCGGCCGGCGCGAGATCACGGGCGATGAGGACGTACGGCTCGTCACTGTCGGGAACACCCGGCATCGGAACGCCGAGCAGCCGGGCGACGATACGGTTCCGCACGTCGTCGAGGTCCGCCACGCGCCCCGCCAGGTACTCACCGGCGTTCGCGAGAAGAGCGCGATACGCGGCGAACGCGTCGTACACGCCGCGCTCCGCCGTGCTGCCGACCGCGATACGCCGCTCGACATCGGCCATGAGCTCGGGGTCCTGGGCCATCATGGCCTGGGCCTCGAGAACCGCCTGGGCCTCGCCGCCCGCCAGATTGCCGCGGGCCATAAGGTCGGCCGCCACGGCCTCGACGGCCTTGCGGGCACGCCCCTGCTCGCGCTCCGCGTCCTGAGTCGGTATCTGCTTGGCAGGCGGCTCGAGTACCGCCGTTCCCATATGCCGAACCTCGCCGATCGCCACACCGTGGCTCACGCCGACGCCTCGCAGCGTTGTCTCCATGTCACCCGTCTCCGATAGAGCGGCGGGCCCTGCCGCCGAGATGTTGTGCTGTGCCTGCCGTCACTGACGGCGATGGGATCAGTGCCAGCTGAAGAGAGCGTCGCCGGCCTTCACGTCGCCGTCCACGCTGACGTCCGAGAGGGCCTCGGCTGTGGCCTCGAGTGCCACGACGGGACAGATGGGGGACTTGCCGCTCGCTTCCACGGCAGCCGGGTCCCAACGCACCACGGCCTGACCTCGCGTCACGGAGTCGCCCTTGTTGACGAGCAACTCGAAGCCCTCGCCGTTGAGCTGAACGGTGTCGATACCCAGGTGCGTCAGCACTCCGTGACCCTGGTCGTCGACCACGACGAAGGCGTGCGGGTGGAGGGAGACAACAACGCCGTCGATGGGGGCAACGGCTTCGGACGCCTCCCGAACGGGGTCGATCGCGGTGCCGGGGCCCACCATGGCCCCGGAGAAGACCGGGTCGGGTACAGCTGCGAGTCCGATGGTGCGTCCTGCAAGAGGGGACGTCACGGTGGTCATGGGAAGCCTCCCAGGGGCGGTGATTCATATGGGCCGTCACTGCCTGTCCCGGACGGCGCACTGTTGAGCAGCGTAAGTCATATGAAGTGACGGTTCCGCGCCAGAGGACCCGGTTGGGGGTCGTAGCGCACAGCGCAAACGATTTGCGCCCGCTCCGGGGCCCCATGTACTGTCGTACTCCTGCCTGGGGCTGAGCGATGCGACTGCACGCTCCTTGTCTGGCAGCACCCAACTTGTCAGATCCCATCTCGGGTCTCGTTCTGCATGTCCGCAGAGCGGTGGTCAGAGGGACGGAAATTCACTGATAGAGTTTGGGAACACGAAGGGAAGCGCCCGGAGGAAAGCCCGAGAGGGTGAGTACGAAGGAAGCGTCCGTTCCTTGAGAACTCAACAGCGTGCCAAAAATC
>NZ_JAHRIB010000148.1 GCF_019090165.1 Streptomyces sp. BV286 | reverse complement strand
GTCGGGGCCGGCCGCGGCAGGGCGGCCCGGCCGATCGGCGGGCGGGCCGTAGAGACGTTCGGGCCCGCGTAGACGTATGTCGTGGCGGATCTGCTTCCACCCCGGACACGTAGAGAGCGCAGAGGGCTACCGATGACAGAGCCGACGTCAACGACGACAAGGCTGACGGTCGCGCAGGCACTGGTGCGGTTCCTCACCGCCCAGTACTCGGAACGCGACGGAGTGAGGCGCCGCCTGGTCGACGCCACCTGGGGCATCTTCGGGCACGGCAACGTCGCCGGGATCGGCCAGGCACTCCTCGAGTACGGCACGGTGTCCTCCGGCTCCGGGGGAACACCTCCCGGGGGAGGGCCTTCCGGAACCTCGGGCATGCCGTTCCTCCAGGGCCGCAACGAGCAGTCCATGGTGCACGCGGCGGTCGGCTACGCACGCCAGTGCAACCGCCTCTCCGTGCAGGCCGTCACGACCTCCATCGGCCCCGGCGCCACCAACCTGGTCACCGGAGCCGCCCTCGCCACCGTCAACCGCCTGCCGGTGCTGCTCCTGCCCGGCGACGTCTTCGCGACCCGCCCCGCCGACCCGGTCCTCCAGCAGCTCGAAGTCCCGTACGCGGGCGACGTGTCGGTCAACGACTGTCTGCGCCCGGTGTCGAGGTACTTCGACCGGATCACCCGCCCCGAGGCGCTGATCCCGGCCGCCCTCCAGGCGATGCGTGTGCTGACCGACCCGGTCGAGACGGGCGCCGTCACCCTCGCGCTGCCGCAGGACGTGCAGACGGAGGCCTTCGACTGGCCCGAGGAGTTCTTCGCCGAGCGCGTCTGGGCCGTGCGCCGCCCGGCCGCCGACCCGGCGGAACTGGCCGCCGCCGTACGGGCCGTACGGGAGGCCCGGCGCCCCCTGGTCGTCGCGGGCGGCGGCGTCCACCACAGCGAGGCCGAGGACGCGCTCAGGAGGTTCGCCGACCTCACCCGTATCCCGGTCGCCTCCACGCAGGCCGGCAAGGGGTCGCTGAACTGGGACCACCCGGCGGACGTCGGCGGCATCGGTCACACCGGCACGGCGACCGCCTGCGAACTGGCCCGCACCGCCGACCTGGTGATCGGCGTCGGCACCCGCTACACCGACTTCACCACCGCCTCCGGCACCCTCTTCGCCGCCCAGGGCGTCCGCTTCCTGAACGTCAACATCGCGTCCTTCGACGGCCACAAGCTCTCCGGGCAGCCGCTGGTCGCGGACGCCCGCACGGCCCTGGAGGCCCTCACGGAGGCCCTCGCCTCGCGCGGCCACCGCGCCGAACCCGCGTACGTCACCGAGTACACCGACGACAAGGAGCGCTGGGAGTACCGCGTCGACGCCACCTACGAGGCGGAGGACCTGGACATACGGCCCACCCAGCCCCAGGTCCTCGGCCTGCTCGACGAGATCGTCACCGGGGACGACATCCTCATCAACGCCGCCGGCTCACTCCCCGGCGACCTGCATAAACTCTGGCGCACCCGGTCCCGGGACCAGTACCACGTCGAGTACGGCTACTCCTGCATGGGGTACGAGATCCCGGCCGCGATCGGCGTACGGCTCGCCGCGCCCGAGCGCCCCGTGTGGGCGCTGGTCGGTGACGGTACGTACCTGATGATGCCGACGGAGATCGTCACCGCCGTGCAGGAGGGCATCGCGATCAAGGTCGTGATCCTGCAGAACCACGGGTACGCGTCCATCGGCGGCCTCTCCGAGACGGTCGGCGGCGAGCGGTTCGCCACCGCCTACCGCCACCGCTCCGAGGACGGCGCGTACACGGGGCGGCCGCTGCCCGTCGACCTGGCCGCCAACGCCGCCAGCCTCGGCATGCGGGTGCTGCGCGCGAAGACCGTCCGCGACCTGCGGGCCGCCCTCGCCGAGGCACGGGCCGCCGACACTCCCACATGTGTCTACGTGGAGACCGAAACGGCAGACAGAGTGTCGGGCGCGCCCCCGGCCCAGGCCTGGTGGGATGTTCCTGTGGCCGAGACCGCGACCCGGTCGTCGGCGGTCAAGGCACGTGAGCTGTACGAACGGCACGTCTCCACCCGACGCCGCCATCTGTGAAGGAGTTCTTGGTCATGACGAAGATCGTCAACCACTGGATCGGCGGCAAGACCGTCGAAGGCGCGTCGGGTTCGTACGGGCCGGTCACCGACCCCGCGACCGGCGCCGTGACCACGAAGGTCGCCCTGGCGAGCGCCGAGGAGGTCGACGCCGCGGTCGCCGCCGCGAAGGACGCCTACGCGACCTGGGGCACCTCCTCGCTCGCCAAGCGGTCCACGATCCTCTTCAAGTTCCGCGCGCTGCTCGACGCCCACCGCGACGAGATCGCCGAGCTGATCACCGCCGAGCACGGCAAGGTCCACTCGGACGCGCTCGGCGAGGTCGCGCGCGGCCTGGAGATCGTCGACCTGGCGTGCGGGCTCACCGTGCAGCTGAAGGGCGAGCTGTCGACCGAGGTGGCCTCCCGGGTCGACGTGGCCTCGATCCGCCAGCCCCTCGGTGTCGTCGCCGGCATCACGCCGTTCAACTTCCCGGCGATGGTGCCGATGTGGATGTTCCCGCTGGCCGTCGCGTGCGGCAACACGTTCGTGCTCAAGCCGAGCGAGAAGGACCCGTCGGCCGCCCTCAGGCTCGCCGAGCTCCTCGCGGAGGCAGGCCTGCCGGACGGCGTCCTCAACGTCGTCAACGGCGACAAGGTGGCCGTCGACCGCCTCCTGGAGCACCCGGACGTCAAGGCGGTGTCCTTCGTCGGCTCGACCCCGATCGCCCGCCACATCCACACCACCGCCTCCGCCAACGGCAAGCGCGTGCAGGCCCTCGGCGGCGCCAAGAACCACATGCTGGTCCTCCCGGACGCCGACCTGGACGCGGCGGCGGACGCGGCCGTCTCCGCGGCCTACGGCTCGGCCGGCGAGCGCTGCATGGCCATCTCGGCCGTCGTCGCGGTCGGTGCGATCGGTGACGAGCTGGTCGAGAAGATCCGCGAGCGCGCCGAGAAGATCAAGATCGGTCCGGGCAACGACCCGGCATCCGAGATGGGCCCGCTGATCACCGCGGCCCACCGCGACAAGGTCGCCTCGTACGTGACGGGCGCGGCCGCCCAGGGCTCCGAGGTCGTCCTCGACGGCACCGGTCACACCGTCGAGGGCTTCGAGGACGGCCACTGGATCGGGCTCTCGCTGCTCGACCGCGTGCCGACGGACTCGGACGCGTACAAGGACGAGATCTTCGGTCCGGTGCTGTGCGTGCTGCGCGTCGACACGTACGACGAGGGGGTGGCCCTCATCAACGCCTCGCCCTTCGGCAACGGCACCGCGATCTTCACCCGGGACGGCGGCGCCGCCCGCCGCTTCCAACTGGAGATCGAGGCGGGCATGGTCGGCGTGAACGTGCCGATCCCCGTCCCGGTGGGCTACCACTCCTTCGGTGGCTGGAAGGACTCCCTCTTCGGGGACCACCACATCTACGGCAACGACGGCACGCACTTCTACACCCGCGGCAAGGTCGTCACGACCCGCTGGCCGGACCCCGCCGACGCCCCGGCGGGCGTGGACCTCGGGTTCCCGCGCAACCACTGAGCACCCTCGCGTGGCGTCGGGCCGTCCGGATCCCGGGCGGCCCGACGCTCTTCCCGACGTCCGCGCCCCGGCGGGCGCGCGGAGAGGCACCAGGGGAACCGAGGGGCGCGCCACGACGGGCCCGCACAGGGCACCGGTGGAGGCGCCCGAACTCTCCTGCCGCGTACCGCGCCCGCGGTACGCGGCAGGGTACCCGTAGTCCTCTGGGATGCCCCCGGGATCCGCCGGACGGCTGCACCGGTTGTCCGTGGCGGCCCGTACCGTTGGGGCATGGATCTTCGAATGCCCGCACTACGACGAGGGCCGCGACGGTGGATCGCCGCCGCGGCCGTCGTCGTGGTGCTCGCCGGCGCCGGGACGTGGACCGCGGCCGCCTCCGACGAGGCACCCGCGGTGCACCGCACCGACCGGGTTCTCCCCACGGCCGACGGGGTGAGAATCGACACGTCGTACTTCACCGCCGGACCTTCGGGCCGACGGCCGGCCGTCCTGCTGACGCACGGCTTCGGCGGCAGCAAGAAGGACGTACGGGCCCAGGCGGAGGACCTCGCCCGCGACGGGTACGCGGTACTGACGTGGTCGTCGCGCAGCTTCGGCAGGTCCACGGGCAAGATCGGGCTGAACGACCCGAAGGGCGAGGTCGCCGACGTCTCCCGCCTGATCGACTGGCTCGCCGAGCGCCCCGAGGTCGAGCTCGACAAGAGCGGAGACCCCCGGGTCGGCGTCACCGGCGCCTCGTACGGCGGCGCGGTCTCGCTGCTCGCGGCCGGTCACGACCAGCGGGTGGACGCCGTCGCCCCGTCGATCACGTACTGGAACCTCGCGGACGCGCTGTTCCCGAACGGCGTCTTCAAGAAGCTCTGGGCCGGGATGTTCATCAACTCCGGCGGTGGGTGCGACACGTTCGAGAAGCAGCTGTGCGAGATGTACGAGCGGGTCGCCGAGTCCGGGAAGCCGGATGCCGAGGCCGTGAAGCTGCTGGAGGAGCGCAGCCCCTCCGCCGTCGGCGACCGCATCAAGGTGCCCACACTCATCATGCAGGGCCAGACCGACTCCCTCTTCCCGCTCGGCCAGGCCGACGCGATCGCCAAGGCCGTCAGGGCCAACGGCGCCCCGGTGGACGTCGACTGGATCGCCGGCGGGCACGACGGCGGCGACATGGAGACGGACCGCGTACAGGCGCGCGTGGCCTCCTGGTTCGACCGCTACCTGAAGGACGACAAGAACGCCGACACGGGACCCGCGTTCCGGGTCACGCGCACCGGAGGCATCGACTCGACCGACGGCGCCGCCCAGTTGAGGGGCGCGAGCGGGGACACCTACCCCGGGCTGTCGAGCGGCGACCGGCGGGTGGCGCTGAGCGGGCGTGAGCAGGAGTTCTCCAACCCCGCGGGCGCCAGCCCGCCCGGCGTCTCGGCCCTCCCCGGGCTCGGCAGTTCCGGCGGCCTCTCCCAGCTGTCCTCGCTCGGCGTCGGCGTGTCGCTCGACTTCCCCGGCCAGTTCGCGCGGTTCGAGTCGAAGGCCGTGACCGGGGACCTGCGGATCACCGGCTCGCCCACCGTCACGGTGAACGTGAAGTCGACGACCGGCGAGGCCGTGCTCTTCGCCAAGGTGTACGACGTCGGTCCCGGCGGCAGGCAGCAGGTCCTGCCGTCCCAGCTGGTCACCCCGGTCCGGATCGCGACCGGCGAGAGCGGCAAGGACGTCCGGCTCACCCTGCCCGCCATCGACCACGAGGTGCAGGAGGGCCACCGGCTGCGTCTGGTCCTCGCCTCGACCGACCTCGGCTACGCGTCGCCGACGGCACCGGCCGAGTACACGGTCTCCCTGAAGAGCGACCTCGCCGTGCCGACCGCGCCCGGTGTGACGACCGGGGCCGCGTCCCTGCCCGCCTGGGTGTGGTGGCTGCCGCTCTCCGGCGCGCTGCTCGCCCTGGCCCTGCTGGTGACGGGCCGCCGCCGGACCACCGCGGTCCCGCCCGATGAGGCGCTCGCCGAAGTCCCCCTCCAGATCACGGACCTGAGCAAGCGGTACGCGAAGTCGGCGGACCGGTACGCGGTACGGGACCTGTCGTTCCGGGTGGAGAAGGGCCAGGTGCTCGGCCTGCTCGGGCCGAACGGCGCGGGCAAGACCACCACGCTGCGCATGCTCATGGGCCTCATCAAGCCCGACGCCGGCGAGATCCGCGTCTTCGGGCACGCGATCAGGCCTGGCGCCCCCGTCCTGTCCCGGGTCGGCGCGTTCGTGGAGGGCGCGGGCTTCCTCCCGCACCTCTCCGGCCGCGAGAACCTGGAGCTGTACTGGCAGGCCACCGGGCGTCCCTCCGAGGACGCCCACCTGGACGAGGCACTGGAGATCGCGGGCCTGGGTGACGCGCTGTCCCGCGCGGTCCGCACGTACTCCCAGGGCATGCGGCAGCGCCTCGCCATCGCCCAGGCCATGCTCGGCCTCCCGGACCTGCTGATCCTCGACGAGCCGACGAACGGCCTCGACCCGCCACAGATCCGTGAGATGCGCGAGGTCATGATCCGTTACGCGGAGGCGGGCCGCACGGTCATCGTGTCCAGCCACCTCCTCGCCGAGGTCGAGCAGACCTGTACGCACCTGGTCGTCATGGACCGGGGCCGGCTGGTCCAGGCGGGCCCGGTCAGCGAGATCGTCGGCTCCGGCGACACCCTCCTCGTGGGCCTCGCGGCCGACATCGCGGACCCGCTGGTGGAGAAGGTGGCGGCACTGCCCGGCGTCGAGTCGGCGGTGCGGACGGACGACGGACTGCTGATACGGCTGACGGCGCGGGATGCCGCGGCGGCCGGCTCCGACGGCCCCGCCGCCGCTGCCGCCGAGGGCACGCGCGCCGAGACGGGTGTGGGCGACGGCCCCGACGGGTCCGGCGGACGGGCCGCCGTCGGTGTGCTCACCGCGACCGCGACCGCGACCGCGCCCGTGTCCGGCCCGGTGGACGAGGCGGACCCCGCAGCGGTCACCGACGGCTCCGCGGCAGCCGCCCGGCTGCTCGTCGAGCTGGTCCGGCTCGAAGTGCCGGTGGCCTCCCTCGGTCCCCATCGTCGCCTGGAGGACGCGTTCCTGACCCTGATCGGAGGCTCCGCGTGAGCACACTTGTCGAGCGTGCCGAAGTGGCGGACGGCTACCGGGCCGGGCGGACACTGCCGCTGCGGGTCGAGCTGATGCGCCAGTTGAAGCGGCGCCGAACGCTGGTCATGGGGGCGGTCCTCGCCGCCCTGCCCTTCGTCCTGGCCGTGGCGTTCGCCATCGGCGGCCAGCCGGACGGGCGCGAGGGCCGGGTCACCCTCATGGACACGGCCACGGCGTCGGGCGCCAACTTCGCCGCGACGAACCTCTTCGTCTCCGCGGGCTTCCTGCTGGTCATCCCCGTGGCGCTGTTCTGCGGCGACACCATCGCCTCGGAGGCGAGCTGGTCGTCCCTGCGCTACCTCCTCGCCGCCCCGGTGCCGAGGGCCCGGCTCCTGTGGTCGAAGCTCGTGGTCGCGCTCGGCCTCAGCCTCGCCGCGATGGTGCTGCTGCCGGTCGTCGCTCTGGTGGTGGGCTCGGTCGCGTACGGCTGGGGCCCGCTGGAGATCCCCACCGGCGGCGCCCTGTCCGCGGGCACCGCGGCGCAGCGTCTGGTGGTCGTGATCGCGTTCATCTTCGCGTCCCAACTGGTCACCGCGGGCCTCGCGTTCTGGCTGTCGACGAAGACCGACGCGCCGCTGGGCGCGGTGGGAGGCGCGGTCGGCCTGACCATCGTGGGGAACGTGCTGGACGCGGTCACCGCCCTCGGCGACTGGCGCCACTTCCTGCCCGCGCACTGGCAGTTCGCCTGGGCCGACGCCGTTCAGCCCCGCCCCGAGTGGGGCGGGATGATCCAGGGCACGGCGGTCTCCCTGACGTACGCGGTGGTGCTGTTCGCCCTGGCCTTCCGCGGTTTCGCCCGCAAGGACATCGTGTCCTAGACCCCGTCCCGGGCAGGCCCGGCACCACCGGTGTGGATCCTCCGGACACCTTCAGGTCTCCGGAGGATCACCCACCGGTCTCGAGGGCCGCCCACCGTGGCCGCATCGAGATTCATCCGCAACACCTTGGGCCGCTCCTTCCGGCCGCCTCCGCCGTCACAGTCACATACGACGGCTCACAGAGGGCACCGAGGGGACGCACATGAGGCGCACCGAACGGCACCAGGAACAGCGGCCGCACACCCGGGGACGGCGGCGGCGCGCACGCGGCGCGCTCGTGGCCGTGAGCGTCACCGCCGGACTCCTGCTCACCGCGTGCAGCGGCGGGAACAACGACAGTTCGCGGGACCACGGAGGCACCGAGGCGCGCGAGAAGGACGGCTTCCCGGCCCCGGCCCCCGCCCTGCCGACCGCGGGCGGCGACGAGGGCGAGAAGGGCGAGTTCCGCGAGAGCGCGCCCCCGGCGGACTACCTCTCCACCTTCGCCCTGGACGTCGACACAGCCTCGTACGGCTACGCGCGCCGCACCCTGGAGGACGGCCGGCGGCCCGCCCCGTCGACGATCCGCCCCGAGGAGTTCATCAACAGCCTCCGCCAGAACTACGAGCGCCCCGAGGGCAACGGCTTCACGGTCACGATGGACGGCGCCCGCCCGAACACCACCCGGGACCCCGTGTACGACCCGAACAACCCGAAACCCAGGGAAGACACGGACGACCCGTACGAAGGCAACGCGTACGAAGGCAACGCGTACGAAGAGAACGCGTACGAAGACGACCCGTACAAGGACAACCCGTACAACGACGACCCGTACAACAACGACGACGCGTACGACACCTTCGGCGAGAACAGCCAGGACTGGCGGCTCGTCAGGGTCGGCCTCGCCACCCGTGAGCCCCAGGACAGCGGCGAACGCCCGCCCGCCGCCCTCACCTTCGTCATCGACGTCTCCGGTTCCATGGCCGAACCGGGCCGGCTCGACCTGGTCAAGGACTCCCTGGGCGTGATGACGGACCGGCTGCGCGACGACGACGCGGTCGCGCTCGTCACCTTCAGTGACGAGGCGGAGACCATCCTGCCGATGACCCGCCTGGGCGACCGCCGCGACCGCGTCCACGACGCGATCGACACCCTGGAGCCCACCCTGTCGACGAACCTCGGCGCGGGCGTCAGCACGGGTTACCGCACGGCGGTGGACGGCCTGCGCGAGGGCGCCACCAACCGGGTCGTCCTGCTCTCCGACGCCCTCGCCAACGACGGCGAGACGGACGCCGACGCCATCCTCGACCGCATCGCGGACGCCCGCCGCAAGCACGGCATCACCCTCTTCGGGGTCGGCGTGGGCAGCGACTACGGCGACGCCCTCATGGAGCGCCTCGCAGACAAGGGCGACGGCCACACCACGTACGTGTCGAGCACGGAGGAGGCCCGTACGGTCTTCTGCGACGAGCTTCCCCGGAACATCGACCTCACGGCCCGGGACGCCAAGGCGCAGGTCGCCTTCGACCCGCGGACCGTCGAGCAGTTCCGGCTCATCGGCTACGACAACCGTCAGGTCGCCGACGAGGACTTCCGCGACGACCGCGTGGACGGCGGCGAGGTGGGGCCCGGCCACACCGTGACGGCTCTGTACGCGGTGCGCACCAAGCCCGGCGCGACCGGGCATGTCGCCACGGCGACCGTGCGGTGGCTCGACCCGAGGACCCGTGTCCCGTACGAGGAGACGGGCCAGGTCGAGGCCGAGTCGCTCGACCGGCCCCTGTGGAGCACGGGGACCGCGCGGAGCGGCCTCCAGGCCACGGTCGTCGCCGCGTACTTCGCCGACGTGCTGCGCTCCGTCGACGGCCGGCCGAACGCCCTGCCCGGCACACCGCCCCTACGCGACCTGGCCCGACGCGCGGACAGGCTGGCCACCACCACAGACTCCAGGACAACCCGCCAACTGGCCGAATCCATCAACCAGGCAACAACGATCACCAACTGACCCCGGCCCCCCAGGCCCGCCCGTCAGGGGCGCGGGGAACGGCGCGCTCAACCCCCACGCACCCGCACAGAACAGCCGACCCCGCCCGGGGCGCCCCTGATAGGGGCGCGGGGAACTGCGCGACCAGCCCCCACGCACCCGCACACGACAGCCAACTCCAGCCGCCCCCACCCAACAGGCCCGCGGGGAACGGCGCGACCAACGCCACAGGTGGGCCGAACGGCGGCGGGGCCAAATTCCCCGAGCCTGTTGAAATTCCCCTACGCATGAGTAAGTTGACTCTGAAGTAAGTAGGCGTCACCCTCAACGCGAGCCGCCACCGGGAGCCTTCATGGGCATGCGCAAGGACCTCAAACAGGCGAAGAAACGCACCGACCTGGCCGACCGCGCCCAGGTCGAGGTCACCAGGGACGACCGAGGAGTGGTCCGCGAGGCACGTATGCCCGCCCTCGCACCGAGGCCCACCACGGGCAGCACCGCCGACCTGCCCTTCACCAACGCGGCCGAGGCCCCCGACGCCGTGGTCGTCCGCCGCCGTGAGCGCGGCGCCTGGCAGCCGGTGACCGCCGCCGCCTTCGCCCGCGAAGTCACCGCTGTCGCCAAGGGACTGATCGCGGCGGGCCTCGAACCGGGCGGCCGCGTCGCGGTCATGTCCCGCACCCGCTACGAGTGGACGCTGCTCGACTTCGCGATCTGGGCAGCGGGCGGACTGTCCGTCCCCGTCTATCCCACGTCCTCGCCAGACCAGATCGAGTGGATCGTCCGCGACTCCGCCGCCCGTTTCGTCGTGGTGGAGACCGCGGAGAACGCGGCGGCGGTCACGAAGGGCACAGCCGGCCACTCCGAACGCCCCCGCATCTGGCAGCTCGACGGCGGGGCCGTCCCCGAACTGACCGCCCTGGGGCGCGACATCGCAGACGAGGAGGTCACCGAGCGCCGCGGCGCCCTGACCCCCGACACCGTCGCGACGATCTGCTACACCTCCGGCACCACCGGCAAGCCCAAGGGCTGCGTCGTCACCCACGCCAACCTGCACGCCGAGGCCGCGAACACCGTCGAGCTCCTCCACCCCATCTTCAAGGAGGTCACCGGCCAGCTCGCCTCGACCCTCCTCTTCCTGCCCCTCGCCCACATCCTGGGCCGCACCCTCCAGATCTCCTGTCTGATGGCCCGTATCGAACTGGGCCACTTCCCGAGCATCAAGCCCGACGAACTCCGCCCGGCGCTCAGGGAGTTCCGGCCGACCTTCCTGGTCGGCGTGCCCTACCTCTTCGAGAAGATCCACGGCACCGGCCGCGCCACCGCCGAGCGGATGGGCCGCGGCGCCTCCTTCGACCGTGCCCACCGCGTCGGTGTCCGCTTCGCGGAGCGCCACCTCGACAGGTTCCTGGACCGCGGCAAGGGCCCCGGCCCCGGTCTCCTCGCCGCCTGGGCCCTGTACGACCTGCTGGTCTACCGCCGCATACGCAAGGAGATCGGCGGCCGCACCCGCTACGCCATCAGCGGCGGCTCCCCGCTCGACCGCGACCTCAGCCTCTTCTTCTACGCCGCCGGAATCATCGTCTACGAGGGCTACGGCCTCACCGAGACCACCGCGGCCGCGACGATCGTCCCGCCCCTGCGGCCCCGCCCCGGCACGGTCGGCCTCCCCGTGCCGGGCACCGCCGTCCGTATCGCCGACGACGGCGAGGTGCTCATCAAGGGCGGCATCGTCTTCGGCGCGTACTGGAACGACCCGGCCGCCACGGACGCCGTCCTGACCGACGAGTGGTTCGCGACCGGCGACCTGGGCTCCCTCGACGAGGACGGCTACCTCACCATCACCGGCCGGAAGAAGGACATCCTCGTCACCTCGGGCGGCAAGAACGTCTCCCCGTCCGTCCTGGAGGACCGCCTGCGCAGCAGGCCCCCGGTCGGCCAGTGCGTCGTCGTCGGCGACAACCGCCCCTACATCGCCGCCCTGATCACCCTGGACCGGGAGGACCTCACCCACTGGCTGTACGTCCGCGGGATGCCGGCCGACACCCCGCTGTCCGACCTCGTCCACGACCCGCGGATGCGCGCCGACGTCCAGAAGGTCGTGGACTACGCGAACCAGGCCGTGTCCCGCGCCGAGTCGATCCGCGAGTTCGCCCTGGTGGAGGGTGAGTTCACCGAGGACAACGGCATGCTCACCCCGTCCCTGAAGGTCAAGCGCCACGCGGTGACCGCGGCGTACGAGCGGGACATCCGGGAGCTGTACGCGGATTCGGCGCGGACACGGGAACAGCGGGCCACCCACGAGGGGTGACCCGCTGTCCGCGGAGACGGTGAACGATCAGCTGTTGCTGGCGCCGTTGCCCGAGAGCACCGGGATGTTGTCCAGGATGTGCGACAGGGGCTCGTCGCCCTTGGCCTGCGTGGAGTTCTCGGTGCACTGCTGGTTCTGCGGGGCCGACAGGATCGGCACGTCCTGCAGGACGGTGACCGGCACGACGCCGACGAGCGAGGCCAGGTTGGCCTTGACCGGCAGGCCCACACACGGCTTGTTCAGCGAGCCCTGCACGAGGGAGAGCTGGGGGCTCATCTTGCCGTGCGTGGCCTGGTTGCCGTACTTCTGGACGGAGCCGTTGCCGTTGGCGGTGGTGACGCCGTCGTCGTTGCCGATGGCCAGCGCCTGGGGCGCGGCGGCGGCCGACAGACCGGCGACAGAGGCGGCAATGGCCGCGGTCGCCATCAGCTTCTTCATGTTCGTTCCCTTTCGGAGAGTGGCCCCCAACGGAGCCGCATATTCATCAACAGAGCGGTGGACGGTGCGGTTGCGGGGTTTGCCCCGATTGGCCCACAGGCTTTCCTCGGGACCGGAGCTGACGCGCCGCCGTCGACGTGACAGGGGCAGCGGGCCGCCGGGAAGGCCGGCGGCCCGCTGGGTGGTACGGCAGATCAGCTGCCGCTGGCACCGTTGCCCGAGAGCACCGGGATGTTGCTGAGGATGTGCGAGAGGGGCTCGTCGCCCTTGGCCTGCGTGGAGTTCTCGGTGCACTGCTGGTTCTGCGGGGCCGACAGGATCGGCACGTCCTGGGCGACCGTGACGGGCACCAGGCCGACGAGCGAGGCCAGGTTGGCCTTGGCCGGCAGGCCGATGCAGGGCTTGTTCAGCGAGCCCTGGATGAGCGCCATCTGCGGGCTCATGTTGCCGTACGTCGCCTGGTTGCCGTAGATCTGCGCGGCGTGGTTGCCATTGGCGGTGGTGACGCCACCGTCGTTGCCGATCGCCATCGCCTGGGGCGCGGCGGCAGCCGAAACACCGGCGACGGAAGCGGCGACCGCCGCGGCAGCCATAACCTTCTTGATCACTTGCTGGTCCCTTCTGGAGTAACCCCGTCCACCGGAGCGACCTGGACAACTGCGCCCGGCCCGCATAGTTGCTCCGATTCACTCCGATGGCCCATTTGAGGATCCCGTTTGTACGACACATGCGCGCGAGGGTTTCCGTTAATCGCGGATCGCCGAACGGGCCAACCGGGTGACATCTCGAAACCAATCGTGGCGCCTGTGGTTGATGCGGGAGCAGGAACACGCGTGTCTGCCAGGAAAGGAACCGGATAAATGCTCAAGAAGGCAATGGCCACGGCGGCGGTCGCCGCTTCTGTCGTCGGCGTCTCGGCGGCGGCAGCCCCCCAGGCGCTTGCCATCGGCAACGACGAGGGCGTCACCACCGCCAACGGCAACCACGCCGAGCAGGTGTACGGCAATGCCAAGACCCACGGCGACATGAGCCCCCAGGGTCAGCTCGTGCAGGGCTCGCTCAACAAGCTCTGTGTCGGCCTGCCTGCCAAGGTCAACGCCGCTTCGCTCGTGGGCATCCTGGTGCCGGTCACCGTTCTGCAGGACGTGCCGGTCCTGTCGGCCCCGCAGAACCAGCAGTGCGCCGAGAACTCCACGCAGGCCAAGGGCGACGAGCCGATCTCGCACATCCTGGACAACATCCCGGTGCTCTCGGGCAACGGCGCCAGCGGCAGCTGACCGACCGTCGCAAAGAACGCCCGGGTCACCCCGCCGCCGTGCGCGGCGGGGTGACCCGGGCTGTTTGACACTATTTTCTGCTTTGCTTCTCTGCTGTTTCTTCTTTCCATATCGCGCCGGGGGTGTCCGGGGCCGTCGATTGCGCGCCGGGCGTTCGGGTGAATTAACGGAGAGCCGCACTTTCTGTAGTTTCTTCGACCGCCTTCTCCTCGTTCTACAGCCCGCAGGTCATGGTGCGAGCCGTTCAGGGTGGGCTCGTCCGGTTTCGACCGTCACAGGGCATGACCGCAGAGAAAGGGAAGTACGTGAAGCACAAGAAGAGTGCCGTCGTCATCGCCGGCGCGATCATGGCCATGGGCATGGCCGCCCCGGCCTTCGCCGACGCCGAGGCCGAGGGTGCGGCCGTGGGCTCGCCCGGTGTCCTCTCCGGCAACGTGATCCAGGTTCCCGTCCACATCCCCGTCAACGTGTGCGGCAACTCGATCAACGTGATCGGCCTGCTGAACCCGGCGTTCGGCAACGAGTGCGTCAACGACTGACGTCGTAACGCACCAGCCGACCGGCTGCGTCACGCCGGCCTTGGACCGCCTTCCGGTGCCAAGGCCGGCTTTCCCACTTCTACGAGCAGAGAAGACAACGAGATTGCGACAGACCCTGAGCAAGGGAATGGTCGCGGCCGCTGCCGCGACGAGCATCTTGTCCCTGTACGGCTCCCAGGCGTTCGCCGACACGAACGCGAACGGGGTCGCAGCGGACTCGCCCGGCGTGCTGTCCGGCAACAACGTGCAGGCACCGGTGAGCGTCCCGGTGAACGCGTGCGGCAACTCCGCGAACGTGGCAGCCGGCCTCAACCCGTCGTTCGGCAACTCCTGCGCCACCCCTTCGGGCAAGCACAGGAAGCCTGACGCGCCCCGCCACGCAGCCCCGGCCAGCCACGGCTCGGACCAAGGACACGGATCGGACCACGGGTACGGCTCGGGCCACGGCGGTGGCTCGGGCCACGGGTACGGCTCGGACCGTGGATACGGCTCGGACCACGGTGGCGGCTCGGGTCACCACGGATCCGGTCACCACGGTGGGCCGGGGCGCCACGGTGGCGGCTCCTCCACGCACGGCGCCACCCACGGGTCGCCCGGCGTCGGCTCGGGCAACAACGCCGAGGTGCCGGTGGACGTGCCGGTGAACGCGTGCGGGAACACCGCCGACGCGGTCGCCCTGCTGAACCCGTCGTTCGGCAACAAGTGCGGGCACCACGGCGGCAACGGCAATGGCCACGGCCACGGCGGTGGTCCCGGACATGGCCACGGCGGTGGCGACGGACATGGCCACGGCGGTGGCCACGGCTACGGCGGTGGCGACGACGGTGGGCCGAAGGGGTACGGCGACGATGGCGGGCCGAAGGGCTACGGCGACGACGACACTCCGCCGACCAAGCCCCCGACCACGCCGCCCACGAAGCCGCCGACCACCACACCGCCGACGGTGCCCCCCACCACGGTGCCCCCGACGACGGTCCCGCCCACCACGGGTCCGCCCGTCACCGGTCCGCCCGTGACGACGCCTCCGTCCACGACCCCTCCGGGGCCGGGGACCAGGCCGGAACTGCCGCGCACCGGCAGCGAGGGGCTGCTCGCGGCTTCGGCCGCCGGTGCGGGCCTGCTGCTCGGCGGAGCGGTCCTGTACCGACGAGGCCGGGCCGCGTCCCGTCGGTGGTGACGCGCCGGGTGCCGGACGCCACGCGCCCGGCACCCGCGCCGTCAGCGACCCGCCGCCCCCAGCACCCCGCGCCGCTCCCGCGCGCCGGGCACGGGCAGCCGGGCAGGCCCCGTACGGAGCCGGCGCCGCACTCCTCGTACGAGGGTCCGGGCCGTGAACGAGGCGCCGTGCACGAAACGCATGGCCGGGCCGAAACCGGCTGCCGTGACCAGGCCCGCCATGAAGAGGCCCGGCCAGGACGACTCGAACTCCCGCCCCACGTGAGGGGATCCGTCGGGTGACGCGGCCAGACCCTCGCGTACGTCCTCCGTCAGCAGTCCCAGGCGCTCCCGGGTCGCCCTGAACCCCGTGGCGGCGATGACGTGTTCGGTGTCGAGGGACGTCAACTGACCCGCACTGCCCAGCATTTCGAGGCGCACGCCGCCCCGGGACGCGTACGCCGCCGCGACCTCGTGGCCCAGCAGCAGGTCGACGGACCGCTCGACCCGGTCGCGGATCCACCAGGCGCCCGCGGGGCCCAGGGCGGTGGCGGCGATCCGGGCGCGGGTGGGTTCCGGGAGACGGCGGAAGGCCCCGGGGCGTTCCGCGTAGAGCCAGTTGCGCCAGCCGCAGCCCAGCCCGGTGTGCGGGGCGCGGGCCGATTGCCACCAGGGGCGCTCCCAGGGAGGCGGCACGTCGTTCCAGGCGAGCCCGGGGGACCGGACCACGACCCTCACGCGGGTGCCCTGTTCGGCGAGCAGGGCCGCCGTCTCCAGGGCTGCCTGGCCGCCGCCGACGACGGTGACGTCCTTGCCGAGGAAGCGGTCCAGGTCACCGTGGTCGCTGCTGTGGGAGACGTACTCGGGTCCCAACTCCCGGAAGGCAACGGGTACTTCGGTGAAGGGCAGGACACCGACCGCCAGCGCGACCGTCCTCGCGCGGACGGTCGCGCCGTCCGCGGTGACCGCCTCGAAGCCGCCCAGGCAGGGCCGGACCAGCGTGATCGTGCGCTCGTCCACCTCCGGGACCGCATGCTGCGCGAACCACAGTCCGTACGAGGCGAACACGTCGACCGGAATGGGCTCACCGTGCCGCGCCTGCGTGCCCTGCTCCGCGCAGTAGGCGGCCAGGCGCAGGCGGCCCTCCGGGTCCGAGAGGTCCGACGCCCATGGCTCGGACTTGAGGAACATGCCGCGGGGCATGTGGTCCCGCCAGGACGCCATGGGCCGGCCGAACACGCGCAGGCTCAGGCCGGCCGCGGCGGCGTGGGAGGCGATGGACAGGCCGTAGGGGCCGGCCCCCACCACCAGCAGGTCGTACATCAGCGGCTGTTCGCTTTCTCGTCGTCGGACAGGGGGTTCGTGTCGTGGCGTGTCGTCTGCCGTACGACACGCGTGCCGTACGCCGGTGCGGAGGCCGCCCCGCGGACGCGGTCCAGCAGGCGCCGGGCCGCGTGGCGGGACCACAGCGCCCACAGGGCGGCGCCGGGCGCGAGGTCGTCCCGGGCGTGCCAGGCCCGCTCGGCCCCGCCCCGGAAGGCGGCCGTGAGCGGCGCGTAGTTCTCCACCACGAAGGTCCGGCCCGGCAGCGGGACGGGTGCCGGCCGCGGACGGTGGGTCAGGTCCAGGTGCAGGGCCCGCACCACGTCGAGCCCCGCGCCGTCGGCGAACAGCCGGAACTGCGCGCCGGGCCGCGGATTGAAGTCGAGCAGGTGGTACGCGCCGGTCGAGCCGTCGCGGCGGAAGTCCAGGTCGAAGATGCCGCGGTAGCCGAGCGCCGAGGTCAGCCGTTCGGCCAGGGACTGCACGGCCGGGTTCGGCGTCCAGCGGCCGACGGCGGTCAGGCCCGCGGCGCGTGGCCAGGCACGCTGCTTGCGGCCCGGCCCGCCGCCGCACACCGTCCCGGACCGGTCCACGTACCCGTGGAAGAACCAGTCCCGGTCCGGCCCCGGCGGCAGGAACGCCTGGAGCAGCAGCCTGCTGCCCGCCTCCTCGGCCCGCCGGCACAGGGCCTGCGCCTCCTGCGCGGAGCGCAGCACCGCCGTGCTGCGCAGGCCCGAACCGGCGGGCAGCAGCCAGGGGCGGCTCCACTTCGCCACCACCGGCAGCCCGAGCCGCCGGGCAGCCGCGGCCGCCTGCGCGGGACCGTCCACCACCAGCGTCGGTGGGTGCGGGACGCCCGCGGACGCGCACACGGCGGCCAGTTCGGCCTTGTCCGCGACCCGCTCCGGGAGGCCTCGGGGAGCGGGGGGCAGCAGATAGCGGGGCGCGAGTCGGTCCCGCATCCGGTCCACCGCGACGGCGCTCGCGTCATCCATTGGGATCAGCACGGCGGGACGGGCCACCCGCGCGGCCACTCGGCGCAACACCAGGGCGATGTCGGCGGCCGTGGCGTCGGCGGCGGGCGGCGGATGCATCCGGCACACGAATCGGGATCCGCGCACCGGACTTCCGGCGGAGTCGGCGACCAGGTGCACGTCGATTCCGGCCCGGCCGAGGGAACGTACGGCTCCGAGCGTGCCGTGGTGAAAGGGATTCCGGTCGATCCGCAGAAGTACGGCGGGAACGCGGATGTCGAAGGGCGGCATGGGCATATTTCCTTGAGGTCTCTTCGGATTTCTCACCCGTGCGGGTGATGGGGCATTTCTCCGGCGCTCGGCCTCGGTTGGCGCAATTCACATTTATGTGACTGAGTGTCAGTGGACGGTGGAAATGAAGCGCGAGGAGCGGACATGGCCCCACTGCAACGGAACCGAACCAGACGGCTGGCATGCGTCGCCGCCTCACTCACCGCCGGACTCATCGCCTCGGCCGCCCTCGCGCCCGGGACGGGGTACGCCGCGGGCGCGAGGGCACAGGACCCGCCGGTCCCGCCGCCGACAGGTGTCGTGGCACCGATGGCGCCGGTACGACCCCAGCTCCAGAGCCCGGTCCGCAACCCGGCTCAGGACCGGCCCGGGCTGCCGGGGCAGTCGGCCGTGCCCGCCGCTCCCGGACAGACGACCCCGCAGCCCGCGCCGCCGAAGGAGCCCGAGAGGCCGGCCTTCGGCGCCTACCTGGACTACGGGCCGCGCGGAGTGGCCCGGATCGCCCAGCTGAGCAACTGGCTGGGCGGGACCGAGCTGCGCGTCGCGCACACGTATCTGCCGGGCGACCGCTGGAGCAACATCGAGGGCCTGCCCGGGTTCCTCGACGTCTGGGCGGACTGGCGGCGGCAGCAGGCCGACCGGCTGTTCGTCCTCAACGTCCCCATGATGGAGCGCAACGAGGAGGGCGTCTCCGACCGGGAGGTCCGCAGCCTGCTGCGGCGCGGCGCGGCCGGGGAGTTCGACCACCACTTCCGCAAGCTGGCCGAGCGGCTCGTCGAACTGCGGGTGCCCGACACCGTCATCGTGCTCGGCTGGGAAATGAACGGCATCACGTACACCCATCGCTGCGGGCCGGACCCGGAGGCCTGGAAGACATACTGGAACAGGATCGTCACCGCCATGCGGGCGGTGCCGGGACAGAAATTCCGGTTCGACTTCACACCGAACCGCGGCCGGGACGCCATTCCCTGGACCCAGTGCTATCCGGGTGACGACACGGTCGACATCATCGGCATGGATTCGTACGACCAGCCGCGTGGACAGTCATTCGACGAAGCGGTGTCCGAGCCCTATGGACTCCAGGCGCACATCGACTTCGCGAAGTCGCACGGAAAGCCGATTTCCTATCCGGAATGGGGGCTGTTCCGCAACGGCGACAACGCGACGTACATGAAGCGCATGCTCGCATGGCTGGACGAGCACAAGCCGCTCTACAACACACTCACCGACTACTGCCCGCACGGCGTGTGGCAGTGCGAGGACAACCCGAGGGCCTCCGAGATCTACCGGTCCGTGCTCTTCGGCCGCACCGATCCGACCCCGGTGCCCAAGCCGACCGACCCGACACCCAAGCCCACCGAGCCGGCACCCAAGCCGACGGAGCCGGCCCCGGTGCCGAAGCCGACACCCGTACAGCCGCCGAACTGCTCGCCGATCGAGCTCGGTGACTGGGTCGAGTACTGGCTCGGCGGGAAGCTCTGCCTGCGGTTCGACTGGTGGTCGCGCAACCGCTGACCGCGAGACGGCGGCAGGTCGGTCACGGCCTGCCGCCACCGCGTTCCCTCCAGCTGTGGAACCGGTCGAGCAGCTTCTTGCCCCGGCTGCGGGCGGCGACGTCACAGACGGCCGCGGACATCAGCGGTGCCGTCCGCCGCCGGGCCAGCAGGAAACGCTGGTTGACGACCGGCTGGGGGCGCCAGTGGTGCTTGTAGGGCTCGTTGCCGCGCAGCAGGCTCAGGACCCGGCGCCCGCCCGCCTCGGTGTGCTGGGCGCAGGCGTGCAGCAGCATCGTCGCCACGTCCGCCTTGCGCTCCCGCAACTGAGGATGCGCCCCGTACAGGTAGCCGCCCGCCAACTGCCGTGACAGGAGCGTCAGATCGACGGCCAGCACGGTGTCGTCCACCCGGAACTCGGTCACCACCGCGTCCCCGGCACGGACCATCGGCCCCACCGAGCGGACCAGGTGCTCGGCGAACCGCTCCTGCAGATGCTCCGAGGTCACCTTGCGGCCCTGCCACTGGAGGCGGTGCAGCTCCAGCAGCCGGCGCAGCGCCCCGGCCACCTCGTCGGGGCGTACGGCACGGCGTTCGATGCCCAGCGAGGTCAGCTTGCGCAGTTTGGCGCGGGCCCGTTGCTGCGCCTTGGCCGTCGTGAGTCGTCCGATCAGGTCGTCCATCGGCACGGCGGGCAGCTCCAGACACAGGGAGTCCCGCACCTGCCGCCGGGGCCCGCGCCAGCTCGCGTACACCCGCTCCACCGCGCCGCCGGGCCGCACCTCGCGGAAGTCGATCAGCGCGGTGCGGGCGGCCGCGGCCAGCCCGTCGGCGAGGGCGGCCGCCGCGCGGTCACCGCGTTCGCCGTCCTCGATCAGCACGTCCCCGAAGTCGGAGATCGACCCGCCCAGCGGCACGAGGGCCGGCCACGGCTGCCGTACGAGCATCAGCGGGGCGGCGGCCACCAGGTCACCGCCGTCGCGGACGAGCACCAGGCGGAGCCGGCCGGGGGTGCCGTACGAGAGCCACCACGAGTGCAGCCAGGCATGGCTCTGGAACGGCGTCGCCGCGCCGCACCGCCGGTACAGCAGCCCCCACTCCTCGGCGATCCGGCCGAACTCCTCTTCGTCCGTGCACAGTTCCGTCCGCCAGGCGGCGGCGCTCACAGCTGCCCGTGGACGTCGGCGGCGGTGGCGGGGCCCGGCACCGAGGCCGTGGGCGAGGGGTCCGGGGCGCGGCGCGGCCGGACCAGCAGCGCGAGCCCGCCGAGCAGTCCGCCGGCGCTCGCGCCGACCAGGCCGGTCACCGTCGCCGACGCCGAGGACGCCTCGGTGGGCCTCATCGCCCGGGAGAACTGCAGCAGCTCCACATGGGTGCTGTCCTCGGAGTCGTTCGCGTGCCGGGTCAGCGAGCGCGACACGGCGTTGGCGATGTCCGCGGCGAGGTCGGGGCGGGCGGACGTGGCGGTCACGGCGACCATCGGGGCGTCCGGCGAGGTCGCGGTCTGCACGCTCTCGCGCAGGGTCGACACCGGAACGCCCGCCCACACCTGCGCGTCCCCGAGCACCGCGAGCTGCGTCGCGACGCGCCCGTAGGCCTGCGCGAAGCCGAGCGCCGCCGCCGGGTCGGACTGCTTCGTGGGGACGGCGATGACGTAGCTCGTGGCGCTGTACTGCGGTGTCTTCAGGACGCCGTACGCGCCGCCGAGCGTGCCGCCGAGGAGGGCTCCCGCGGCGAGCAGGGACCACGGGGGCAGCGTCCTGGCACGGGCCAGTGCCGTTCCCGGCCGCCCGGTCGAACGGTTGGGGTTGTCGGTCATGAGGAAGTCACTCCCAGGGTTGCGGCCGTGTAGATGTCCATGAGCCGGTCGGCACTGCGGGCGATGCTGTAGTGGTGGGCGGCGTCCGGCGCGGAGCGCGGCCCGGGACCCGCCGCACGGACCTGCCGCAGAGCCCGTACGAACGAGTCGGCGCCGCCCTGCACCCGCCGTGCGAACGGCGCCGCGTCCGGGGGCAGGTCGTCGACGGCCGGGCAGGAGACGTAGAGCACCGGCAGGCCCGCCGCCAGGGCCTCCACGACGGCGAGCCCGAAGGCCTCCTCCGCGCAGGGCGAGGCGAGGACGTCCATGGCTCCTGTCAGCGACGGCAGATCCAGCCCGGCGGGCCCGTCGCCGGATCCCGTGGGGCCGTTCGGGCGTTCGCCCGTGAACAGCACCCGGTCGGCGACCCCCATGTGCTGCGCCGCGCGCCGCAGCACGTTCTCCTGCGGGCCCCCGCCGACCAGCAACAGCCAGACGTCGTCCGGGAGTTCGGCCAGCGCCCGGACGAGCACCTCGAAGCGCTTGCCGGCCGTCAGCCGTCCGACACCCCCGACGACGTACGCACCCTGCGGCAGCCCCAGCCGCCGGCGGGTGCTCTCGCGCTGCTCGGGGTCGAAGCGGAAGCGGGCCACGTCGATGCCGTTCGGCACGACCTCGATGCGCGGTCCGGGCACGCCCCAGCGGCGCAGCCGTTCCGCGACCGTCGGCGAGACCGCGACCGTCGAGCGGCCGAGGCGCTCACTGGCCAGATAGAGCGCCCGGACGCCCGCGGTGAGCCGGCGGCCCTCCATCTGCGAGTCGCCGAGCGAGTGCTCGGTGGCCACCACGGCCTTCACCCCGGCGAGGCGCGCGGCGATCCTGCCGTACACGCAGGCCCGGTAGAGATGGGTGTGGACGAGGTCGTACCGGCCGCCGCGGATCAGGCGGACGAGGCGGGGGAGCGCCGACAGGTCGCGGTTGCCCTCCATGCCGAGGTGGACGACGCGCACGCCGTCCGCGGTGAGGCCCTCGGCGACCGCGCCCGGGTTGGTGAGGGTCACCACGTCGCATGCGACCGGCAGGTTCCGCACCAGCAGGCGCAGTTGCTGCTCGGCCCCGCCGACACCGAGCCCGGTGATCACGTGCAGGGCCTTCACCGGGACGCCTCCGCCGCGTCGGCCGACGGCGTGGGGCGTCGGCGCAGCCGGTTGAGGCGGTACTTCAGCAGCAGCCGCCAGGAGGTGTCGTTCTCACCGATGTGGACGCGCGGGAGCGCGAACGTGCCGGTGAGCGGGCCGGGGTCGATGGCGCACGCGTAGTCGTACCCGGCGGCCCGTACGGCGTCGGCGACCCGCTGGTCGACGGTCCCGTACGGATAGCACAGGCCCCGCACCTCACGGCCCGTCAGCTCGGTGAGCAGGGCGCGGCTGCCCCCGACCTCCGCGCCAAGCAGTGCGTCGTCGGCCAGGGTGAGGTCGACGTGGGTGAGGCCGTGCGAGGCGACCTCGATGCCCTCGGTGTCCGCGAGCCGGCGGATGCCGTCGGCGGTGAGGAGCGGCTTGCGGGGACCGAGCGGGTCCCATTCGTTCGTACCGCCCAGCCTGCCCGGCAGGACGAACACGGTGGCGCCGAAGCCCCGGCGCCGCAGCACCGGGAGGGCGTTGTCGGTGAAGTCCTCGTAGCCGTCGTCGAAGGTGAGCCCCACGAGGCCTCGCCCCTCGCCCCGGGCGCGGGCCGCGAGAAGGTCCGCCATGCTCACCCCGCGCAGGCCCCGGCGGTGCAGCCAGCCGAGCTGCCGGTCGAGTCGGTCGGGCGAGACCGTGATGCGGTACGGATCGTCCGAGCAGTCGCCCACCGAGTGGTACATCGCCACCCAGAGAGGACCGGCCGGGCGTGGGCCGGTGCGGGTGGGGTCGGTCGTGTCAGCGGAAACGGGCATGCGGCAGCCTTCGGGTGACGGAACGGAGGGCGGTACGGAAGGCGGGTGCGACGGCCTGGACGTCGAGCAGCCTCAGCAGCAGGACGTAGACGACGGTGACGGTCGCACCCCCGGTGAGCAGGGCGAGTTCGGGCGGGTCGAAGCGGCTCGCGACGAGGGCACCCGCCACGGCCGCGCAGACGGCCGCGCGGACCGGCTTGGTGAGTTCGTGGACGACCCGGCGGGTCCGGATCCGCACGCTGCGCCGCTCGTTCATGCCGGACAGCAGCAGTGCCGCCGTGACGGTGATGCCGATCGCGTTGGCGGCGGCGATCCCGCACACACCCCAGGTGCCGACGGTCGCGGCACCGATCCACGAGGTGGCGACGATGCCCGCGGTCATCGCCGCCAGCGGGTACCAGGTGGGCCGGCCGGCCGAGAAGTACGTCCGGACGAGCGCGCCCACCAGCGTGTGGCCGAGCAGCCCGACCGAGTACACCCGCATGACGGTGGCCGTCGCCGCGGTGTCCTGGGCGGTGAAGGCGCCGCGCTGGAAGAGGAGTTGGATGATCTGCGGCGCGCAGGCGAAGACGGCCGCCGCGCCCAGCAGCACCATGCACGCGGCGACCGCGGCGTCGCGCTCCACGCGGGTGCGGGCCCGCTCGGTGTCGCCCTCGGCGAGCGCCTGCGCCAGCACCGGGAAGGTGACGGTGCACAGCATCAGCGAGAGGGTCATGGGGATCTGGGCCACCTTCTGCGCGTAGTTCAGGTGCGAGATGGCCCCGGAGGGGAGGTTCGAGGCGAGGTAGCGCTCGATGAGGACCTGTGACTGACGGCAGAGCGCGAACAGCAGGACCGGGGTGATGAGGGCGAGCTCCACGGTGTGCGTCACGGACTGCTTCGCCGCACGCCGGGCGGACCGCTTCGCCGCCCGCCGCGCCGCGCGTCCCGCCGCCCGTTCGCCGGGCCGCTTCGGCACCGGGCGTTCGGCGGGGGCGCCGAGCGGTCCGGAGGCCTTCACCGCGGTGGGCAGCGGCCCTGGTGCGTCCGGGGCGCCGCCGACCTGCCCGGAGGCCGCCGCGGACGCCGCGACTGCCACTGTGACGTCGAGTCGCCCCGAGGCTGTCGCGGTGACGCCGCGTGGCCCCGGGGTCTGCGCGGTGGTGCCGACGGCTTCCGGGGCCTGCCCGGTGCCGTCCTCGACCGTGGCCGTCCGGCGGCGCCCGAAGAGCTGCCGTGCGAGGGCGGGCGTCTGCGCCGCCACCATCAGACAGCCGCCCACCGCGACGCCGGCGGCGGCCGACCGCACGCCCCAGCGGCCGCCGAGGACGAACATCGCCGTGATGATGCCGGTGTTGTAGGCGACGTAGATGGCGGCGGGCGCCAGGAACCGCCGGTGGGCGCGCAGTGCCGCGCTGCAGTAGCCGGCGAGCCCGAAGCTCAGGACGCAGGTCGCCGTCAGCCGGGTGCAGTCGACGGCGAGCCCGGGGTCGGGGAGCCCCGGCGCGAGCCCCGCCACCAGGTACGGCGCCCCGGCCATCAGCAGCGCGGAAGCCCCCACCAGGGCCAGCGCGAGGCGCGGCAGCGTGGAGGCGATGAGCGCGCGCACGGGGTCCCCGCCGGCCCCGCGGGCCCGCCGGGCCACGGCCAGGCTGAACGCCGGGACCAGCACGAAGGCCATCCCGTCCTCGATCAGCAGCGTCGCCGCGACCTCCGGCACGGTCCACGCCACCAGGAAGGCGTCCGTCTCGGTGCCCGCGCCGAAGAGATGCGCGAGCGCCTGGTCCCGGCCCAGGCCGAGCAGCGCGCCCGCGATGGACAGGACAGCGGTGACGAGCGTCGCCTTGGCAAGGAACTTGCGGGTGGGCGGCGCGACCTCGGCAGGCGTGTCGGCGGCGTGTCCGGCGACGGAAGGTGCGGTGCCGGAAGCCGCGGTGCCGGAAGGTGCAGTGCCGGAAGGCGCGGTGGGGGTGGGCGCGACCTCGGGCGAGGGCTCGGCCCAGGGCTCGGCGAGCGGGGCGTCGCCCGGTGTGCCGTCGGCCGACGCGGCGCGGGCACCGGGCAGTTGCACTCCGTCCCCGTCCCCGTTCCCGTCCCCGCCCCTGATCCCGCCCCTGGTCCCAGTGCCACCGCGACCGGCGAGCCCCGCGGACCCGCTCGCGTGCCACGCCGTCCCCGTCCCGGTCGTCGTGTCGCCGTGGCCCGCGGTCCCGGCGGCCCCGCCGTGTTCCCCGGCCGCGGCCCCCGTCCCACGACGGCCCGGCCGAGCCGCCGTTCCCTCACCCTCCGCCCGGGAAGGCGTCACCGTCATCGTTCCCCGGCCCCCTCGGGGGACAGCGCCCACCAGGCGGCGAGGCCGAGGACCACCGCGGTCAGCACGGTCGAGGGGCCCCCGATGTCGGCGTACGCGAAGTCGACCAGCTGCCAGATCAGCAGCCCGCACGCGACCAGCGCGCAGTCGAGTCCGGCCCCTGAGCGCCGAGCGTGAAAGAGCCCGCGGAGCCCGCAGACCAGCAGCGCCAGCCAGCTTCCGGCGAGCGCGAGCAGCCCCAGCAGCCCCTGCTCGCTGAGCACCAGCAGGTACATGTTGTGCGGGGACAGGAGCGGCTGACGGTGGAACCCGGCGCCCGCCCCGTCCGTGTCACTGCCCGAGGACAACGCGAGCGAGGCGTGCCCGTCACGATGGTCCGGGAAGCCCTTCAGTCCCACCCCGGTCAGCGGCTGGTCGCGCCACATGTCGACGGCCGCCGCCCACATCGTGTACCGGTCGGTCACCGACTGGTCCGGCGCGTCCGCGACCTGCGTGATGCTGCTGATCCGCTCCTGGAGCATCGCGGTGCCCACACCGAGCCCGCCCACGAGCACCACCGCGGCCGCCGTCACCGCCGCGAACACCTTCACCGCCCGCCGCATCCCGGCGAGCGCGAGCTGCACCCCGCACGTCACGGCCGTCGCGATCCACGCCCCGCGGCTGAACGACAGCGCGAGCGGCAGCAGCAGCGCCAGCGCGCACACCACCGCCGCGGTCCGCTGCCTCGCGGGCCCGGACCCGAGCGCGAGACCGAGCGCGCACACCAGCCCGAACGACACCACGGCCGCCATGCCCATGATGTCCGTCGGCCCGAAGGTGCCCACGGCGCGGATCTCCTCGCCCATGTACGAGGCACCGGTCCCGGTCGCGTACTGGTGGACCCCGATCGCGCCCTGCCACAGCGCCAGCCCGACCAGGGACCAGGCGATGAGCCGCGCGTCACGGCGGTCGCGGACCAGCAGCATCACCGCGGCCGGCACCAGCACGAAGACCTGCAGATAGCGCACGAGCCCCGCGGCCCCCGCCCCCGGCGAGGCCGCCCCGGCCGTCGCGAGCGCGATCCCGACGACCGGCAGCCCGAGCACGACGGCGGCGGTACGGGACAGGGGGCGCCGCCGGCCGCGTACGAGACGTACCGCGCAGCACAGCACGACCAGCCCGGACACGGCGTCGGCGACGGTGCCGCCGCCGTCCCCGGAGACCGGCAGCGCCAGCATGGCGACGAGGGCGATCACGGGCAGCACGGGAAGGAAACGGCGGGGAGCCGACACCACGGCGGCGGTGAGAGGCGGGGCGGGCAGGACCTGGGTCACCGCGCTCAGCTCCCCGTCGGACGCACGAGCGAGACCGCGGTGCGCAGCAGGATGCAGATGTCCTGCCAGAGCGACCAGTTGTCGATGTACGCGTTGTCGAACCGGCAGCGGTCCTCGATCGAGGTGTCGCCGCGCAGCCCGTGGATCTGGGCGAGCCCGGTGATCCCCGTCCGCATCCGGTGGCGGGACGCGTAACCGGGGTACGTCTGGCTGAACTGGCCGACGAAGAACGGCCGTTCGGGCCGCGGACCGACCAGGCTCATGTCGCCCCACAGGACGTTCCACAGCTGGAGCAGCTCGTCCAGCGAGGTCCGCCGCAGGAAGCGGCAGAACCAGCCCATCTCGTGTTCGTTCGCCACGCTCCAACGGGTCGCGGCCTCGTGCGCGTCGACCGGCCGGTGCGTACGGAACTTCAGCAGGGTGAACGGCTGCCCGTCCTTGCCGATCCGCTGCTGCCGGAACACCACACCGGGCCCGTCGGTGGCCCGCAGCACGACCGCGCACACCAGCAGCACCGGACTGACCATCAGCAGCAGGGCGCCGGACACCAGTACGTCCAGCAGCCGCTTCCCGGCGCTCCCGTACCGCCGCCCGACGGGCAGCCTCCGACAGGCGAACCCGGCGAGCCGGTCCGTCCTCTCGTACGCCGGCGAGTCCGCGTCCACCTCCCACACGGCGCAGCCCGACTCGACCAACGCCCGCAGCAGCGGCCCCTGTTCGACACGCGCCACGGGTCCGACGACGAGCACGTCCTGCACGCCGTTCTGGATGAAAGCCCGCTGGACCTCCTCACCGGTGGTCAGCACGGGCAGTCCCTCACCGCCGCCCGACTCGTCGGCGACGACACCCACCGGCCGTACCCCGCACGCCGGGTGCCGCAGGAAGGCGGCCGCCACCCGCTGCGCGACCGCGGCGCGGCCGACGACCAGGGCGGCACGCGGGCGCCGCAGCAGTGCCCGGCGCCGCCGTCCGTGCACGAGACCGCGGCCCGCGCAGCTCACCAGCGACTGCACGGCGCAGCCGAGGACCAGGGTGCGGGCGGACAGCGCGTGCTCCGGGGAGTACGCCGCGAGCAGCGCCGCCAGCGCACACCAGCTCACCGCGATCCGGCCGCAGACGGCGGGCAGTTCGTCCAGGACGGCGGGTACGGGCGCGGCCCGGTACAGCGACGCGTGCGCGTTCAGCAGCAGCACCGCGAGCACCAGCAGCGCGAGCGGGAGCGGATGGGGCCGGGGCAGCGCCAGGCAGCCGCCGGCCAGCGCGGCGACGGCGTCCACGGCGGGCAGCGGCAGCCGTGAGGCCCGCCGTACGAAGGGCCGCCGGCCGCTGGGGAACCTGAAGCCGCCGGCGGCCTCGCGCGGTGGGATGACCGAGACGGGCGAGAATCCGTGGTCCGTCACCCGCGGCCGGCCGCCGGGGGAGGGAACGGTACTTTCCGCAGTCACGTGTGGATGGACTCCCTGCACTCGGTGTGGTCCACGCCCGTGTTCCGTCCCGTCGGCCAGGTGCCGATCAGTTCGCGGTACACGTCGGCGACGGCCGCGGCCGTGCGCCGGACGTCGTGCGTGGTCGTTACGTGCCGGCGTCCCTGATGGCCGAGCGACTCGCGCAGCAGCGGGTCGAGGAGCAGCTCGGCGACGGCCGCGGCCAGCGCGTCCGGCCGTTCGGACGGCACGAGACAGCGCGGCCCCTGGCCCGGCGGCAGGCTCTCGCGTGCCCCGTCGACGTCGGTGATCACGACGGGCCGCCCGCAGGCCATGGCCTCCAGCGGCGCCAGCGCCATGCCCTCCCAACGGGACGGCAGGACCACCAGATCGGCGGCCTGGTACCAGGGCACGGCATCGGTGACGGCCCCGGCGAACAGCACGGACGCGGGAGCCGCGGCCCGCAGCGCCCGCGCGTCCGGTCCGTCCCCCACCAGCACGAGCCGCGCGTCGGGCACCCGCCGGGTCACCTCGCGCCACGCCTCCAGGAGGACGTCCTGCCCCTTCTGCCGGCACAGCCGCCCGACGCAGACCACGAGAGGCGCCGCCGGATCGACCCCTTCGAGGAGCGGAATCGCGGCGCGTACGGTGTCGACCGGCGCCGGATGAAAACCTGTGAGGTCGATCCCGTTGGGGATGACGCTCCACCGCCCCCGGACCCCGGACCGCTGCCCGGTGCGCCGCTCGGCCTCACTGACGCACACGACCCGCGACGCCCAACGCGCCCCCAGCCGTTCCCAGTTGAGCGCGACCATCCCGGTGATCCCGCCGACGGCCTCGAACGACCAGGCGTGCGGCTGGAACACGGTGGGCACCTGCCCGCGCACGGCGAGCCGCGCCGCGAGCCCGGCCTTGGCGCTGTGCGCGTGCACCACGTCGGGGCGCACCTCCCGCACGATCTGCCGCAGAGCGCGTACCTCCTGCGCGAGCCACGGTCCCGGTGAGCGGGTCGCGTGCCAGTGCCGAACACCGGAGCCCAGTGCCTCGGCCGCCGCGGCGAGGCCGCCGGCCGCCGGACAGACGACGGTGACCTCCGCCCCGGCCGCCAGCTGGGACCGCGCCAGGTCCGTGACCACCCGGGCCACCCCGCCGTCGACGGGCTGGGAGACGTGCAGGACCCGTGGCCGGGGGCCGGTCGAAGACAGTTGCATGCGGGCTTTCCTCGCTCACGGGTGGCGCTCGGAGGGAGCGCGGGGGGAACTCGGGCAGAGGGGAGCAGAGGGGAAGGGCATCAGCGCTTCGCGTCGACGGCGACGAACAGCGCGCCGGCCCAGGCCGCGTCCCGCCGCGACACCAGCCGGAAGTCCAGCCGGTCCCCGCCGCGCCGCAGGCCCTCGCGGAGGTCGAGGACGTCGGAGTCGTACCCGAGCGTGTTCGGATACGCGGGCGTCCGCCCGGGAGCCGTCCCGCTGGGCTCGCTGATCGTCGAGTTCAGTACGTCGTCCCGGGGGTTGGCGCCGTCGGTGAGGGGAACCGCCCGGCCCCGCCCGTCCGACACGGTGAGCGAGTCGCCGGTCCGCCCGCGGTCGCCGTTGTAGGCGACGAACCCCATGCGTCCCGCGGCTCCTTCGGGGAACTTCACACCGCGCATCCGGACGGTCCGGTCGCCGCCCCGGCCCAGCGGGTCGAAGCCGTCCCAGATCGCCAGATGCCGCAGCGGCTCGGACTTCTTCTCGTACGCCACCATCAGCGTCCACCCGCCCCACGCACCGGCCGCCGAGCGCCCCATGGCCACGTTGACCTGCGCCACGGTGTACGCGCCCGCGCCGCTCGACCGCACCAGGGGGGTGACGTCCGCCGAGGCCTGGAAGGCGTCCGCGCCCCGAGCCGCCCGGTGTCCGACGAGGGTGTCCGCGAGGACCTCCTGGTACTGGCCGCCGGGCTCGGCGATCAGTACGCGACCGTTGTCCTTGGGCGGCTTCTGCTCACCGACCCGGAGGTTGCCGCCCCAGTACAGCCGCGCGTACGAGACCCGGGCGCCGGCCGGTAGGCGGACCTCGGCACGGCTGGAGTTGTAGGTGTTCGGGTCGCTGTCGACGTCGATGTAGAACATGTCGAAGGCGTCGTTCGCGACCGCCCTGCCCGCGCGGGCGGCCGGACAGGACACCGCCGTGCGCACGACGGGCCCGCGGCAGGTGATCGACGAATTGGCGGCCCGGACGATCCCGCCGTGCCGGAGCGCGCGGTACCGCTGCGTGAACGGGAGGCTCTGCGCCTCGGCGGCGGCCGGCGTGCCCGGAGGGGCAGGGGCGGCCGCCGCCGGACCGACCGGCGACCACAGCGAGGCGAGGGAAAAGGCACCCACCATCCCACGGCGCAGCAGAAGACCCAGGGAATTGCGCATGACCGGCGTTGCCCTTTCGGGGGGAATTTCGGCGGAAGAGGTTCTGACCCTGCGGACGGACGGACGAGATGCGGACGTCACATGAGTGCCGTCATGACGCCCCGTCTGTTTCAAGCGGCCTGAGGAGGAACGCAACTGTAGCCGCTATCCGTATTTATCGGTGAAACCCGCCAAGTGTGTCGGAATGGTGTGCATACCCCGGGATAACCCCCGAGCCCGCTTCCGGTAACGGCTCGAAGCGTCACTCTTTTGGAGGCACAACCCGCGCCCGTGCCGCGCGTTGATTCCAGAGCCGGGCACCCCGCACGGCTGTTGTTTAGATCCCAAGGAGCACTTCTCCATGTCGCGTATCGCGAAGGGCCTGGTCCTTACTTCCGTTGCCGCCGCCGCCATGGCGGGCACCGCCGGTGTCGCCGCCGCCGACAGTGACGCGCACGGCGCCACCGCCCACTCCCCGGGCGTCCTGTCGGGCAACCTTCTCCAGGTCCCCGTCCACGTGCCGGTCAACGTCTGCGGCAACACCGTGAACGTCATCGCGCTGCTGAACCCGGCGTTCGGCAACGAGTGCGTGAACGACTGACGTCGCAACGCCGTCCCTGACCGGCCGTCCTCCCGCACGGGAGGGCGGCCGGTCTGCGTTGCCCCGAATGGAGGGAAGGGCTGCAAGTACCCCTGGCGGGCCCGGGCATGGCGCCTCACCAGGGACAACGGTCATGACGGCGGGTGCGGGCCGCTGTCGTGCGCGGCCGATCGGTTGCAGGCGGCGGTCACCGATTACACGGTGATCACAAGACCCGACGCACCATCGAAAGGACCCTCCATGCGTGCTCTGCCCGCACGGCGTATCGCGACCTCCGCGCTCTGTGCCACGCTCCTGCTGGGGATCACCGGCCCCGTCGCCGTGGCCGCCGACCACGGCTCGACGAGTGACGCCCGCCCCATAGCGGCCCAGGCGCCGGTGCCCGGAGCGGACGCTCTGCTGGCGCAGGTGAAGAGCCTCGGTGACGTCGGGGGGGTGCTGAAGCCGGTCACCGACCTGCTCGACGCCGTGCTCAAGGCCGACAACGGCCAACTCCCCGCCGCCGACGCGGCCAAGCTCGCGGACGCGGTGAAGGACGCCATCGCCAAGGTCACCGCGGCGGCTCCGGCCGCTCCCGTGGCCCCGCCGGTGAAGACGCCGGCCGAGCCGGCCGTCCCCTCGGCCCCCGCCGTCCCGAACGCGCCCGCCCTTCCGAACGCGCCCGCCGTGCCGGCCCTGCCGGTCGCTCCGCCCGCGGTCCTGCCGGCGCTTCCCGCCGCCCCCGGGCTCCCGATGCCGGAGGCCGCCGACCGCGTGGCCGCGCAGGTCCCGCTCGACCTCAAGGCCGACGCGCTCAAGGCGCTTCAGGGCGCGGTCGATTCCCTCGTCAAGGCGGCCACCAGCGGCGATGTCGCCGCTGTGGGAGCGGCCGCGACGGCGGTCGTGACGGGGCTCGTCAACTTCGTCGCCGCCGTGGTGCTGGGCGGCGGCCTGCCCGCACCGAGCCTGCCGGGTCTGCCCGCGCTGCCCAAGCTGCCCGCGGGCGGGCTTCCGCTGCCGTCCTGAGCGGCCCACGACCGCTGCCCTCCCGGAGCCGGGAGCGGTGGCTGAGGCGAAGCAGTCGCCGTCCCGCCCGTCGGGCCGGCCCGTCACCCGGGCCGGCCCGACGGCTGTTCCCACGTCTTTTTGCACAATCTTTCAGGGATGTCATATGAGGGATCCCATTTGACGATGAGACACCCCCTTCAATCGGGTGGGTTCCAGGAATTTTCGGCGTACGGGGTTTCCGTCCCGAGCGGGGATCGTTGGGCAGGAAGCAGTGCGAGAGCAGGCACGCACGAGGTCTGAGCACTGACAATTCCCTCTGGTGACGCGAGTCACCGAAGAAAGGAACACGATGAAGTCCCTGAAGGCCGCCGCTGTCGTTGCCGGGTCCCTGGTCATCGCTGGTGTCGCCGCGCCCGCCTTTGCCGCCGACCTCACGCCCACGAGCCTCAACGGCGGTCTCGAGTCGGCCCTCGGCGCGCTCACCAACGAGCCGGTGGACGCCATGCCCCTGCAGTCGCAGTCCAGGGCTCTCGACACCGAGAACGAGGACTCCGTGCTCAGCACCGTCAAGGGCGCGACGGAGACCCTGAACGAGGCGGGCGGGCCCACGGGTCTCCTGGGTGGACTTCCTCTGCAGAAGTGACTTCGGAAGAGGCGAAGGGCCGGTCACGCATCACGCGGACCGGCCCTTCGTGTTGTTCTCCGACTATTCGCCGTGTTCCGAATGATCTTCCCGCCCGTTCGACACCGTCCCTCGTTCGTGTGGAGACCCGGACGGAAATCCCCCGGGCGGGTGAGAAAGGGAGCGGACGTATTCCGGCACGTCGATACGGTTCCGCGGTGACCTCAACCTCAAGCGAAACGCGTCCCTTTAACGCCGCGGACCTCGGCACCCTCGTCGTCATGGCGTGGAGCGGCGAACACCCCGACGGGGACATGCCCTTCCTGCTCGCCTACTCCCTCGGTGACGGCAAGGGCGGCCCCGAAGGCTCCACGGCCGCCGTCGAGCAGCTGCTGACCCGCAACGGCCTGCCCATCGGCGACGAGATCGTCGACGGCACCCGGCAGCCGAGCTTCCCCGTCGTCCTCCTCGTCGAGGCCGGGCAGGCCGTCGTCACCATGGCGCACCTCAACGCCCAGTGCACCGCACCGCCGGAGTGGCTCGCCGCGGTCGGTGAACGCGGTTACGCCTACCTCCTGTTCACCACCCGCCCGTGGCCCGAGGCCGAGCCGGGCAAGCCCGTCGCGCCGGAGGCCCTGGCCGCCTTCGCCGGTGACGAGGAGACCCTGAACAACGCGGCGCACGCCCTCGTTCCGGCCCGCAGTCTGCGCGGCTGACGATGCGCACCGCGGGTGCCGGCCGGGCGTTCGCCCTTCTGCTGGTGATCACGGGCGCGGCCGGACTGCTGGCCTCCTGGGTCATCACCATCGACAAGTTCAAGCTGCTGGAGGACCCGGACTTCACGCCGGGCTGCAGCCTGAACCCGGTCGTCTCCTGCGGCAACATCATGAAGAGCGACCAGGCCTCCGTCTTCGGGTTCCCCAACCCGATGCTCGGTCTGGTCGCGTACGCCATCGTGATCTGCGTCGGCGTGAGTCTGCTCGCCGGTGCGGTGTTCCCGCGCTGGTACTGGCTGACCTTCGACGCGGGCACGCTGTTCGGCGTCGGCTTCGTGACCTGGCTCCAGTACGAGTCGCTGTACCGGATCAACTCGCTGTGCCTGTGGTGCTGCCTGGCGTGGATCGCCACCGTCGTCATGTTCTGGTACGTGACGTCGTTCAACGTACGAAATGAATTCCTGCCCGCGTCACCCCGGGTGCGGATCTTCCTCGCCGAATTCACCTGGGTCCTGCCGGTATTGCACCTGGGGGTGATCGGCATGCTCGTGTTGACGCGTTGGTGGGACTTCTGGACGAGCTGAAGATTGCATCCACCGGGGGAATTTTGACCTGATCCTGTTCGCCGGGTCGTTACCCGTTTCGGACGCACCCCCCGAATCCCGAAAGGCCCGTGCCTGAGATGAAGTCCACCACCCGAGGAACTCTTGCCGCCGTCGTCACCTGTGTGGCGGCCGCCGTCGCGACGCCCGCCGTCGCGGCCGACGGGGTCCCGGTCGCCGTACCGCTGGAAGGCGTGGAGAACTCCCTGAACATGGAGATGCCCAGGATCGGTGGGACCGTGCCGCTGCTCATGCCGGGCAGCCCCGACGGGCCGCGGTACGTCGAAGGCCGGCTGCTGCCGGACCGGGCCGTCCCGCAACTGCCGGTCAGCGGCCAGCTGCCCTCGCTCGATCTGCGTACGCCGCTGCCGCGGGTGCTCGGGGACACCTTCGACCACCTCGCCGCCAGCACCCCCACCTCCGACCTGCGCGCCCTGACGCCCGGTGCCTCGCTCGACGCGCCGCTGAGCGCGCCGCGCCCGGACAAGCTCGGCCTCCCGGACCCGAAGCTGCCCGAGGTCGGCATCCTCGCTCCGGTCCTTCAGGCGGCACCGGGGGCGAACCTGGGCCTCGCGCCCGGGCTGTAGGCGACGCGAAACCCGTACGGATGGTGATGGAGGGGGTGGAGAAGTGCGGGTGAGAGGGGTTGAGGGCACGCGGCGGGACGTCCTGAGAGGGGTGCTCGCCGCGGCTGTGACGGCGGCTCTGGCACCGCTCGTCGCGGCGTCGAGGCCGTCACGCGCGGAGCCGTACGTACCCGGCGGGCCGGCCGGTGGCCCGCCGGGGGAGGCGGCCGAGTTCGAGGCGGAGTCCGCCGCCGGGTTCGACGAGATGTACCGCGGGCGCCGCATCCGCGGGTTCAAGGACGCGGCGGACGGCGTGCGCACGGCCGGGGCCGCGCGTGCGGCGCAGGCCGTGCCGTGGCGGGTCACGGTGGACGAGCGGCCGCTGCATCTCATGCGGCGGGCCGACGGCGGCTATCTGACGATGGTCGACCACTACCAGTCGTACCCGACACCGCTGGCCGCCGCCCGCGCGGCCGTGGACGAACTGGGCGGCACACTGCGGCTGCGCGAGCCCGCCGCGGAGGCGGGGCGGGGGGAGGAGCACGGGCATGGCGTACACGCGTAAGAACGTGAGCGCGCTGACGCGTACGGAGAAGCGCAGGCTCGTCGGAGCGTTCCTGGAGATCAAACGCACCGGTGAGTACGACGAGTTCGTCCGCATGCACATCGACCACTACGTGTCGGACGGCGAGGGCGGGCTGCGTGCGGCCCACATGGCGCCCTCCTTCCTGCCCTGGCACCGGCGGTTCCTGCTCGACCTGGAGCGGGCGCTGCGCCGGGTGGACGCCGGGGTGTCCGTGCCGTACTGGGACTGGACGAAGGACCGCACACCCGCCGCCTCGCTGTGGCAGGAGGACCTGCTCGGGGGCAACGGGCGGCGGTCCGACCGTCAGGTGACGACCGGGCCGTTCGCCCGCCGGCACAAGAAGTGGGTCGTCAAGGAGTCGATGACCGACGGCGACTACCTCATGCGTGACCTGGGCCGGCCCCACGACCCGCTCGCCCTGCCCACCGCCGCCGAACTCGCCCGGGCCCTCAAGGACCCCGTGTACGACGTGGCGCCCTGGGACTCCACGTCGGGCCGGGGCTTTCGCAACAGGCTCGAAGGGTGGGGGACCGGACGGGGCAACGACGCCTGGCGCAACCACAACCGGGTCCACCGCTGGGTCGGCGGACACATGCTCGGCGGGGCCTCGGTCAACGACCCCGTCTTCTGGCTGCACCACTCGTTCGTCGACCTGCTCTGGACGCGCTGGCAGAAGCGGCACCAGGGCGCGCGGTATCTGCCCAAGTCGCCGCCAGAGCTGGGCGACCTGCAGCACGGACGGATCGTGGCGCGGCACGAGGAGATGCCGCCCTGGGGTGTGACGCCGGACGAGATGGAGGACCACAGCCGGATCTACCGGTACGTGTGAGGCGCCGGAGCGGGAGATGGTCCGGGCACGTGAAGGCCCCCGGCGGTGTTCTGTCGCCGGGGGCCTTCACGTGGGTGCGGTGGCTCAGCGGCCGTAGCCCTTGGGGCCGTCGTCGAGGTTCGCGCACTTGTTGCCGAACGCCGGGTTCAGCAGGCCGATGACGTTCACGGTGTTGCCGCAGACGTTGACCGGCACGTTGACCGGGACCTGGATGACGTTGCCCGACAGGACGCCGGGCGAGCCGACGGCCTTGCCCGCGGCGTCCGCGTCGGCCATGGCCAGGCCGGCGCCACTGATGACAACGGCACTGGTGCCGAGCGCGACACCGGCTGCCTTCGCGATGCGAGACATCACGTTCTCTCCTTCGAATCGGTGAGCGCGGCAGCATGAACGCGACCGCACTGCCCTTTCAACGCGAAGGCTCACGGCGGGTAACGGTGCTCGGCGGCGCATCATCCACCAAGCTGCTTCATATGGGGTGATAAGTCATATGAGTTGAAGGGGTCTTCGGCCGAGAGACCGAGAACCGGATGCGGAGAGTGTCCGGCCGGGACGGGAAAACCGGATGAGGCCCCGGTGCCCCTCCGCATAGCATCCCCGCGGTGTTCGTACGAGGCGGGCACCTGCCCAGGAGGAAGGGGTGCCCCCATGACCGGTACGGCTCGTACGGAGGCCGGATCGGCCCGCGACGCGGAAAAGGCGATCTTGCGGACCTTCGTGCGCGACGGTCGGCTGACGCGGCTGCCCGCCCGGTGGAACCGCAAGCTGATCGTCCTGCGGCACATTGCCGAGGAGACGTTCCGGCCGGGCGCCGACTACAGCGAGCCCGAGGTGAACGAGAAGCTGCGCGGCTGGTGCGAGGGCGGACAGACCGACCATGTGACGCTGCGCCGGAGTTTGGTGGACCAGCATCATCTGCGCCGCAGCGACGGGGTGTACCGGAGGGCGGACGAGGCCGCCTGAGCCGACCGGCGGCCCGGGGTGAGGGGACCTCACGGGGCGGGACGGTCCCTTTCCCTGATGCCGTCACGGGCACGGGCAGGCGCAGGCGCAGGGGCTGAGCGGCGAGTTGCCGGACCGTGTCACGGGCGGGTGCAGCGGCCCGTCGCGGCGGCGGCCGGGGGGCGGCACTGGAAGCCGTAGTCGTCGGCGCTCGTGCTCAGGTATCGGCCGGTGCAGCTGGTCGGTGTGGTCCTGCCGCGGCTGTCGCAGAAGGTCAGGGCGGCGCGGCCGTCGGTGAAGGGGCCCGGGGCGTAGACGACCCAGTAACCGGGGCGGAGGGACGCGTAGTCGTCGCTGCGGAGGTAGACGGCCTCGGGGACGGTCTGCCGGACAACGGCGAGCCGTTGGTCCCGGACAGCGGTGCCGGAGGCGACCGGTTCGGAGAAGAGCTGGGCGATCCAGCCCTGGGTGGCGGAGCCCTGCGGCTGCGACGGTGTCGGGGTGGGTGTCGTGGACGGCGTCGGCGCGTCCGCGGGCTCCGATGTCCGTTTCTCGGATTGCGAGGGCGAGGCGGCGGACTTCGACGCGCCGCCTCCCGCGGCGTCGCTGTGCTTGGCGCCCGGATCGCGCAGGTTGAGGTACAGGGTGGTCGCGGCCGCCGCGAGGGCGACGACGGTGACGGCGGCAGCGGCGGCGAGCGCCGCACGCCTCCAGGGTCTGGGCGGGCGGTGACTCCGGACGGGCACCGTGAGGGCGCCGACCGGCTCGGCGGGCACGGAGCCACCCGACTCGGACGGTACGGAGCCGCCCGACTCGGGGGGTACGTCGAGGATGCGCGTCGGAGCCGTCGGGCCCGTCGGAGGGGGCGGCAGCGTGGCAGTCGCCGTCGGCGCCGACCACTTCGGCGCCGTACCCGACTCGACCTGGGCCAGCATCGCGTCCAGCCGGGCCGCGTCGGGCCGGGCCGCCGGATCGCGTACGAGCAGGGCCTCGAGTACGGGCGACAGCGGGCCGGAGCGCACCGGCGGGGGCACGGCCTCGTCGAGCACGGCGGCCAGCGTGGTCAGGGCCGTCCCGCGGCGCAGCGGACTGACGCCCTCCACGCACACGTACAGGACGAGACCCAGGGACCAGAGGTCGGACGCCGGATCGTCGTTGTTGCCGCGGATCCGTTCGGGGGCGATGTACTCGGGGGAGCCGATGAGTTCGCCGGTGGCCGTCAGCGCGGTCGAACCCTGGAGCGCCGCGATACCGAAGTCGGTGAGCACGGCGGAGCCGTCGGCACGCAGCAGGATGTTGGCGGGTTTGACGTCCCGGTGCTGGACTCCGGACGCGTCGGCGGCGCGCAGCGCGGCGAGCACCTGCCGGCCCAGGCGGGCGGCCTCCGTGGGGGGCAGCGGACCGGCGTCGAGCCGCTCCTGGAGCGAGACGCCTTCCACGAGTTCCATCACGAGCCACGGGTGCGGGTCGTCGTCGACGATGTGATGGATCATCACCACGTTCGGGTGGCTGACCCGGGCGAGGGCCCGCGCCTCGCGCAGGACCCGCTCTCGGACGGCTTCGGAGGCCGCCGCGTCCTGCCGTACGGCCTTGAGGGCGACCTCCCGGTGCAGCACGCCGTCGCGCGCCCGCCACACCGTCCCCATGCCTCCGCTCCCGAGCCGTCCGATCAGCTCGAACCGCCCGTCGACCACGTCCCCCACTGCGCTCATGGCCACAGGCTAGTGGCGTCGCCCGGCCCCCAGGACGCCGGGCCCGTCGGCGCGGGGCAGCAAAAAAGCCCTCCCGGAGGGAGGGCGGGGAGAGGCGCCCCCGGCAGGACTCGAACCTGCGGCCAAGCGCTTAGAAGGCGCCTGCTCTATCCACTGAGCTACGGGGGCCGGGTGTGGTGGCCTGTGGTGCTGGTGCCCGGATGTGGGCGGGGCTGTGCCGTGCCGGGGACAAGGATAGAGCTCCTGGGTCCCTTTGCCTGGCGCTTCGCCTCCGTGGCTCAATGTGGAGGTTCAGTGAAGCGGTCCTGATAATCGCAGGCAGGTGCGAATCGTGCATCGCTTTTGGCGTCTCACGCCCCGGGTGTTGTGCACTCGTTATGCCTGCGCCCCAGTCGTCCCTTCCGCCCCGTGTGTCCTGTCGGCGCGCAGACATGCCCATATGCTTTAGAAAGCCTCCAAAATTGGGCATTCTTCGCATGTGGTGACCTTGGACGTACGGCCCCAGCTGCTCGACGCACTCTCCGCCCTGCGCGACCGTGTCGCCGCCGCACGCTTCCCGCTGCCCCTGGCGGGGGCTCCACGCGCGCGTGCCAACCGCGACGAACTGCTCGCGCAACTCGACGACTATCTCGTGCCCCGCTTGAGGGAACCCGAAGCACCCCTGCTCGCCGTGATCGGAGGATCGACCGGAGCCGGCAAGTCGACGCTGGTCAACTCCCTTGTGGGGCGGCGGGTCAGTGAGGCCGGGGTGCTTCGGCCCACGACGCGTACGCCGGTGCTCGTCTGCCATCCCGAGGACCATCACTGGTTCAGCGGGATGCGCGTACTGCCCGACCTCACGCGCGTGTGGGTGCCCCAACAGGACGCCGGTGACGATCCGCTGCTGCCGGGTGAGGACGACACGCGCGTGCTGCGGATCGAGACGGCCGACACCCTCCCGCGCGGGCTCGCGCTCCTCGACGCGCCCGACATCGACTCCTTGGTGGCCGACAACCGGGTGCTCGCCGCCGAACTCATCTGCGCGGCCGACATCTGGGTCATGGTCACCACGGCGGCACGGTACGCCGACGCGGTGCCCTGGCATCTGCTGCGTACCGCCAAGGAGCACGACGCCACCCTCGTCACCGTGCTCGACCGGGTGCCCCACCAGGTGGTGTCCGAGGTCTCCCGCCAGTACGGCGCGCTGCTCGCCAAGGCGGGGCTCGGCGAGGTACCCCGCTTCACCGTGCCCGAACTGCCCGAATCCGCCTGGGGTGGGGGGCTGCTTCCGGCCACCGCCGTGGCGCCCCTGCGGGCCTGGCTCGCCCAGCAGGTGCAGGATCCGGGCTCCCGGCATCAGGCGATGGCCCGCACGGCCTACGGAGTGCTCGACTCGCTGAAGTCACGGATGCCCGAACTCGCCAGCGCCTCCGCCGCCCAGTACGCCGCCGCGCTGCGGCTCACCGCGGCCGTCGACGGGGCGTACGACAGCGAGTACACGCGTCTGCGGGGCCGCCTGCAGGCCGGGGCCGTCCTCGCCGGGGGTGCGCTCAAGCGGTGGCGCAGCTACCCGCTGGACTGCACCGCCGGTGAACTGCTCGACGCGCTCGTCGAGAGCCTGGCCGCACTCCTGCTGTGCGCCGTCACCGCGGCCGACGAGCGCATCGACGAGGCGTGGCGGCGCGAACCCGCCGCGTCGGCCCCGGGGCTGACGGACCGGGATCCGGTGCTGGAGAGCGCTGAGCACCGCATCGGGCTGGCCGTACGGCGCTGGCGGCGGATCCTCGAGGAGTACGCGGAGGAGGAGGTGCGCGCCCTGGAGAAGAGCGTCGCACCGGATCCCGAGGTGGTGGCCGCGCTGGTCGCCACCGCGCTCCTGGGCGGCCGGCGGGCGCGGTCCGCGGGCGAAGGGCTCGCCGAGCGGATCGGTGCCCACGGTGCGCTGCGGCTGCGCGACAAGGGCGGCCGGCTGCTCACCGACTACCTCGACAGGACGCTGCACGACGAACGGGAGCGGCGGCTCGCCCCGCTCGACGCCCTCGACGTACATCCGGAACCCCAGGCCGAACTCATCGCCGCGCTGTCCGTACTGCAGAAGGAGAGGTGACCGCGGTGACCGCCGTCACGGACCACACGGATCACGCCGACCAGCCGGGAGACGACGACGAGGGGCGGGAGGGCGAGGGGCGCCCGGAGGAAGGGCGTCCTGACCAGGAGTGCTCGGGTCAGCAGCGCTCAGGTCATCAGCGCACGGCACAGGAGGGCTCGGGCCAGGAGGGCGTGGGTCGGGAACGTGTGAGCGAAGAGCGCCGGGGTGAGAAGCGCTGGGACGGGAAGCGTTCGGGCCGTGGGCACGCGCGCGTGGAGGACGATCCCGTGACCGACCGGAGAAGCGCCCGCAAGAAGGACCCTGATAGGCCTGACAGGCCCGGCAGGAAGGCCGCCCGCAAGGAGAGTGGTGATTCGGGGAGCAGGCGCCCGGGGGACCGTGACGACTCCGAGCGGGTCGCTGCCGCCGACGGCACGGGCGGCGCGGACGACGCCGACGCCGCTGAGTCGGCGGGCGCCTGGGACGACGGGCTGATCGCACGCCGTGTGACCGCCACGGCCGAGGGACAGACCAGGCCCGTACAGGAGACCGTCGTGGACAACAGACCGCCCGTGGTGACCCCCCTCGCGTACGACGGGCCGCTGAGGTCCCGCCTCGACGCCCTGCGCGAACTGGTGGGGCTCTCCCGCACGCGGCTCGACAGCCGGACCCTCGCCGAGGCGGGACAGGTTCTGGACGAGGCAGCGGCGCGGCGCAGGCTCTCGGGGCAGCACACCGTCGTCGCCATCGCCGGAGCCACCGGAAGCGGCAAGTCGCAGCTCTTCAACGCGCTCGCCGGAGTGGCCATCTCGGAGACCGGGGTACGCAGGCCGACCACCGCCGCCCCCATCGCCTGCAGTTGGAGCGACGGCGCGGCCGGCCTCATCGACCGACTCGGCATTCCCGGCCGGCTGCGCCGTCGGCCCCTGCAGAGCGCGGAGGCCGAGGCACAGTTGCGCGGGCTCGTCCTGGTGGACCTGCCCGACCACGACTCGGCGGCCGTCCAGCACCGCGAACACGTCGACCGGATCCTCGCTCTCGTGGACGCCGTCATCTGGGTCGTCGACCCGGAGAAGTACGCCGACGCCGTACTTCATGAGCGCTATCTGCGGCCCATGGCGGGACACGCGGAGGTCACCTTCGTGGTCCTCAACCAGATCGACCGGCTGCCCGGAGAAGCCGCCGACCAGGTCCTCGACGACCTGCGGCGGCTGCTCGACGAGGACGGGATCGCCCTCGGCGAGTACGGCGAGCCGGGCGCGACCGTCCTTGCGCTGTCCGCGCTCACCGGCGACGGCATCGGTGAACTGCGCGAGGTGCTCGGCCATTTCGTGGCCGAACGGGGCGCCGCGGCCCGCCGGATCTCCGCCGACGTGGACGCGGCCGCGGTGCGCCTGTGGCCCGTCTACGCGAACCGGCGGACGGCGGGGCTCAGCGAGGAGGCGCGCGACGAGTTCGCCGACCGTCTCGCCGACGCGGTCGGCGCCACGGCGGCGGGCGAGGCGGCCGAACGCGCGTGGCGCCGCAACGCCAACCGCGCGTGCGGCACGCCCTGGCTACGGCTGTGGCGCTGGCACCAGGACCGGCGCGAACCACCGACCGGACGCCTCTCGGTACGGGCACAGGCCGACGAGGAGGCCACGGCGCGGCAGCGCGTCGAGCAGGCGGTGCGCACGGTCGCCGAGCAGGCGGCCGGCGGACTGCCCGCGCCCTGGGCGCAGGCGGTGCGGGAGGCGGCCGTACGTGGGTCGCAGGGGCTGTCCGAGGCCTTGGACGAACTGGCGGTACGGGCCGGGACTCCCGTCGGGCGGCCGCCGCGGCCCGGATGGTGGCCGGTCGCCGTCCTCGCACAGGCGGCCATGACCATCCTCCAAGTCGTGGGCGGGCTGTGGCTGCTGGGGCAGGTCATCGGGTTCATGTCGCCGAACCTCGGCGTGCCCGTGCTGCTGATGGTCGTCGGCATCGTGGGCGGCCCGGGCGTCGAGTGGGCCTGCAAACTGGCGGCGAGCGGACCCGCGCGACGGTACGGGCTGGAGGCGGAGCGCCGGTTGCGGGAGGCCGCCTCGGGGTGCGGCCGGGCCCGGGTGCTCGACCCCGTGGCGGCGGAGCTGCTGCGGTACCGGGAGGTGCGGGAGCAGTTTCTGCGGGTTACGGGGGTCGGGGT